>NZ_VINQ01000003.1:85000-383732 GCF_008369105.1 Aquicoccus porphyridii
AAAGCGTCGGCATTTGTTTCGCGCAAGCGCAACAAATCAATGCCCGCGCGCACCACTCTTCACCTCCTGATCGGGAAACAACCTGCTCATCGGCACCGACTGCCCGTCCGGCTGCACGATCCGCACATGCTGGCGACGCATCTGGCGCGGCTCCATCACCCCCACCGAATGGGCGATGGTTTCGACCTCGTCGATGATTCCGCGGGCATAATGCGCAACCCTCTGGTCCTTTTCCTCGACCACCAGCCCGCGTTGCAGGCGCGGGTCATGGGTGGTGATCCCCGTGGGACAGGTGTTGCGGTTGCACTTCAATGCCTGGATACAGCCCAGCGAAAACATGAAGCCCCGCGCCGATGTCACGAAATCCGCCCCCGCACAGATCGCCCAGGCCACATCCCCCGGCACCATGAGCTTGCCGCTCGCGATGATCCTGATCCGCTCTTTCAGCCCGTGCCGGTCGCGCAGATCCACCATTCGCGGCAGCGCCTCGCGAATCGACATGCCCACCAGATCCATCAGCGGCATCGGCGACGCGCCCGTGCCGCCCTCGCCCCCGTCCACGGTAATGAAATCGGGCGCATGCTCGACCCCACGCCGCAACACCTCTTCAAAAAGCGCCTCCCAAGGATCGCCTGCCCCCAACACCGCCTTGATCCCCACCGGCTTGCCGGTCAGCGTGCGGATATGCCCGATCAGGTCGAGCAGATCGCCCCAATCCTCGATCCCCTCATGCCGGTTGGGCGAAATCGACGGCTTGCCCGCCTCGATCCCGCGAATGGTCGCAATCTCCTCGCTCACCTTCTCGCCGGGCAGAATGCCCCCCTTGCCGGGCTTGGCCCCCTGCGCCAACTTCACCTCGAACATCCGCACACAGGGATTTTCCGCCACCGCACGCAGCTTGTCGTCGTCAAGCCTGCCTTCGGCATTACGTACGCCATAGTTGGCGGTGCCGATCTGGAAAACGATGTCGCAACCGCCCTCTAGGTGAAAGGACGATAACCCGCCCTCGCCCGTGTTCATCCAGATCCCCGCCCGCGCGGCCCCACGCGACAATGCCCGCACCGCGGGCCGCGACAGCGCGCCAAAGCTCATTCCCGAGATGTTGAATATCGACGGCGCACGATAGGGCAACGCCGCATGCGGACCGATCACCATCGGCCGGGTTGCGACATGCTCACCATCCAGCGGCGGAAAGGCCGCGTTCACGAAGATCGGCGTGCCTGAAACCGACAGGTTGCGGGTCGAGCCGAATGCGATCGTGTTGCCGATATTCTCCGACGCCCGCTCGACCCAGTCGCGCTGCGCCCGGTTGAACGGCAATTCCTCGCGGTCCATGGCAAAGAAATACTGCCGGAAGAACTCACCCAGCGTCGAGAACATCCCCCGGAACCGCCCGATCACCGGATAATTGCGCCGGATCGCATCGCTGGTCTGCAAGCGGTCGATCACGAAAAACACCACGACCAGCGCCGCAGCCAACCCGAGCACCACGAGGAAAGCCAGCGCCAGAACGTTCAAGGCATTGACCGCAAAATCCATTTCATATTCTCTCATATTGATATGTGTCATGTGCCGCCGGACGGCTTCGGTCTACATTGCGGTGGTTGCCATGGCGGGGCAACCCTGCCCCGCTTCACACTCCAGGGAGGATGTCATGAAGAGATTTCTCGCCGCCGCGGCCACCGTCGCCTGCCTTGCCACCCCGACCCTCGCCGCCGATGGTGTCGTCACCTACGAAACCGACGACAGCTTTGATGACGTGGTATTCGGCCTCGAAAACGCGATCATCGACGCGGGCCTTGTCATCGACGCGGTCAGCCACGTGGGCGACATGCTCGAACGCACCAAGGGCGATGTCGGTTCGACCGTCACGATTTTTGAGAAGGCCGATGTCTATTCCTTCTGCTCGGCCGCCGTGTCACGCAAGGTGATGGAGGCCGACCCGATGAACATCGTCTTCTGCCCCTATGGCATCTTCGTGGCCCAACAGCCCGACCAACAGGTCATGATCGGCTACCGCGAGTTCCCCGAAGGCCCGATGCAGGAGGTGCAGACCATGCTCGACACCATCACCCGCGCCGCCATCGGCCTCGACTGACCCCAACCCCGCGCAAACAACGGCCGGGCGCACCCACTGCAGCACGCCCGGCGGTTGGTTATGCTGGCCTGAGAGATATGGGTTCTCGTTCGATCATCATTCCAGGTGCTGCTTCATGTCAGGCCAAGATCACGGGACCGGCGGCCGTGCGCACCGGAGCGGACCTTTAAGACCAGACCAACCCTTGCTGCCTCGTGCTTTCAATCAGCCCGGAAAAGGAAAAAGCCGTGTGAACTCCGCGTCGCCGCCGGGAGAGAACAAGACGGCCCTGCTCTTCTGATCCCGCCTGGCCCACGACAGCGCCTCGAATCGGCTTAGAAAAGCGCGGCCGAGACTGCCAGCCAAATGGGGACGGCGCTCGCTCCAGTCCAGGCACTCGCGACACAAGGGCGCCTTCTTTCTGACCAAGGCGTCAAGGTCGATCCCGAAACTGGTTACGAACGCCGCGCCTTGGTCTGTCAGGGTGACAATCTCACCTTTAAGGGCAACATATCCTTGCGCCATCAGGCTGTCATATAGGCGCGTGCCCATGTCGCCCGCCAGATGGTTATAACAAACCCGCGCCTTGCGCAGCTTTTCGTCTTTTGGACCTGTGCGTTTGCGCAAATGACCCGCCCCGGCGGCGAGACCCATTAACCCCTCAAGCACATGCGCCACATCGTCGGTCGCAAGCGCGAAATACTTGTGCCGCCCTTGTTTGCGGTGCCGCAGCAATCCACCATCGTCCATCCTCGACAGATGCGAACTTGCCGTCTGGATCGTTACGCCGGCCTCTTCCGCCAACTCGCTGACGGTCAATGCCTTGCCGCTCATCAACGCGGTAAGCATGTTGGCCCGGGCCGGGTCTCCGATCAGCGCGGCGATATATGCGATATCGGGTCCTTCTTTCATGGTTCGACCGTAGTCGAAACATGCATGCCCAGCAAGGCTGTACGTTGCAGGCACGATCCCTTGTTGAGGAACCCCTTATGTTGACCTGTATCATCCGCTACCACATCGACCCCACCAAACGCACCCAGTTCGAAGAGTACGCTCGCAACTGGGGGCAGGCCATCCCGCGCTGCGGGGCCGACCTGATCGGCTACTTCGCACCCCACGAGGGGTCCAGCACTCTCGCCTATGGCATCTACAATGTGGCGAGCTTGGCCGACTACGAAACCTACCGCGCGCGGCTGGCGGCCGATCCGCTTGGGCGCGTGAACTATGAATTCGCCCAGAAAGAGAAGTTTCTACTGCGCGAGGACAGGACATTCCTGAAACTGGTATCCGCACCCCATGGCCCGGGTCGTTCCGCATGATAGCCGTCATCTTTGAAGTACAACCCGCCGAAGGTCGCAAGAACGACTACCTCGACATTGCGGCCACCCTGCGCCCGATGCTCGACCGGGTCGAGGGATTCATTTCGGTCGAGCGGTTCCAGAGCCTGACCGATCCGAGCAAGATTCTGTCCCTGTCATTTTTCGAGGACGAGTCCGCGATCGAGCGCTGGCGCAACCTGACCGCCCACCGCGGTGCGCAGGCAAAAGGAAGAAGCGATGTCTTCGCTGACTATCGTCTCCGAATCGCCCATGTCGTTCGTGACTACGGGATGTTTGAACGCGCCCAAGCCCCGGTGGACAGCAAGAAGGCACACGAGCAGTGACCGCTTTGGCCTCAACGCCCCCCGGCGAGGCACCTGCAATATGCATGTGGCCTTTCCTTTTGCCCGGCCCCCACCTATCTCTTGGAGTGACACGCAAATCAACGGAGAACCCGCATGTTCAAAGGTCTCGGCTCCATGGGCGACATGGCAAAGATGATGAAAGCCGCGCAGGAAATGAAAACCCGCATGGAGAACCTGCAAGAGGAAATGCACCGGATGACCGTCACCGGGGAATCCGGCGCCGGCCTCGTCAAGGCCACCTGCACCGCCAAGGGCGAACTCAAGACCCTCGACATCGACCCCTCGATCTTCGCACCTACGGAAAAGGAAGTGGTCGAAGACCTGATCCTCGCCGCCATCAAGGACGCGCAACAGAAAGCCTCGGACAAGGCGCAAGAGGAAATGTCGAAGATCACCCAGGAACTCGGCCTGCCCGCCGACATGAAACTGCCCTTCTGATCTTCATCTGACCCAAAATACCTCGGGGGTGCGGGGGCTGGCCCCCGCTTCCGCCCGGATCAAAGGCCTGACGCCCGACCATGAGCTCAACCCGCGACATCGACGCCCTGATCGAGATGATGGCGAAACTGCCCGGCCTCGGCCCGCGCTCGGCCCGGCGCGCGGTGCTGCACCTCATCCGCAAGCGCGCGCTTTTGCTCTCGCCGCTGGCCGATCTCATGCAGGAGGTCGCCGCGACCGCCCGCGAATGCATCAATTGCGGCAATATCGGCACGTCAGACATCTGCGACATCTGCGCCGCGGAAAAACGCGCCAATGGCGAGCTGTGCGTGGTCGAGGACGTGGCCGATCTCTGGGCGATGGAACGCGCGGGCGGGTTCAAGGGGCGCTATCACGTGCTGGGCGGCACGCTCTCGGCCCTCGATGCCATCGGCCCCGAGGATTTGCGCATCCCCAAGCTGATCGACCGCGTCTCATCCGAGGGCATCACCGAGGTGATCCTCGCGCTCAACGCCACCGTAGATGGCCAGACCACCGCCCATTACATCGCCGATCAACTCGAAAACCGGGTGCGCCTCACCTCACTGGCCCAGGGCGTGCCCATCGGCGGCGAGCTTGATTATCTCGATGACGGCACGATTTCCGCCGCCCTCAAGGCCCGCAAGGACATCTGACCCCCCGCACCGAAAAAGCCCCGGCGCCGTTTCCGCCACCCGGCACCTCCGGCCGACCCGTGGCAGGGATCAGCCCAGCCCGAGCAAGCGGCTTTCATGCGCGCGCAGGCACATCCGCGCGGTCTCTCCGAAATTGCCCGTCGAACTGCGCAATTCGGGAAAGATCGTGAACAATTCCTCCCGCGCCGCCTCATCGACGGCTTCCAGCCCGATATCGCCGGGAAAGAAGCTCTCGCTCGGCGCACCCTCGGCATAGACGATCTCGTGCCGGTCAAACAGGACATGCACATAGCTCACCACGCCCCCCGACATCCGACGCACCGACCCGCCGTTGACCAGGTGCTTGGCACTGGCCAGAACCTCGCTTTCGCCGAACATGAGGTTCGCCTTGGCACCCCGGATCAGCATCCGGTGCTGCGGCGACACCACGAGCGGCCGCTTGTTGGCCACGACCCCGGCCTCGAACCGGATCGGCGCAAGACTGCCAAGCGCCGGAACCGTGCGGCGCCCGATCCAGCGCAGCGGCTGAAACCCGTGATCCCGGGTCAGCACCATCTCCCCGGGGTGCAGATCCTGCACCGGGCAAAGGCCCCGCGCGGTGGCGATCCTTGTGCCCGCGGTAAAGCAGATGATGACATTCTCGATCTCGCTGAACTTGACGAGCGTGCCATCCGCCAGAACCGCGTTCCCGCTCAACCCGCCATCCATATCGGAATCGGGATCGGCATAGGTGACGTCATCCCAATGGGTCAGCCCCTGGAAATCGAGCGTATCGCCATCTGTCTCGTCACCTTCGCCACCGATAATGGTTATGGGCGCTTCGCCCGGTTCACCCAGATCGGTGACGAGGAACAACTCGTCGCCGTCGCCGCCATCGGCCACATCACCCTTGGCCACCTCGATCGTATCGTTGCCCGCACCGCCATCAAGCGTGTCACCCCCCTCGCCACCAAACAACCGATCATGACCGTCGCCACCGTAAACCGTGTCGGCCCCAAGCCCTGCGAACACGGTGTCATCACCTGCACCCGCCTCGATCACATCGTCGTTCGAAGCGTCGGCGGCATCATTCGCATCCACACGGTCGCCTTCGGGATCACCCTCGTAATCCGCGTCGATCAGATCATCGCCCGCCGTGCCCTCAACGATGTAGTTCCGGCCCGCATCCGGCACACCCATCGCAACCAACTGCGCCGGGCTGCTGACCGCCGAAACCGGCACGCCCGTAAGGGTCAGGCTCTCGCCAAAATGAGGGAAGTGCAGCACCGCATCGCCGCTGCCGTCGCCATTGGTGTCGGTAACGGTGACATTGGCCACGGTGACCGGATTACCCTCGGCATCGGTCATGCCGGATACATCCAGCATATCGACACCGCTATAGGTGCCATCGCCGTTGTCTATCGGTGCCTCGAACCCCTCCACCCGGTCTGCGCCGCCAAAATTGGCGAGGGTCAGCGTGTCACGCCCACCGCCCAGCACGATATTCTCGATCCCGTCGAACCGCGCGGTTGACGTGCCATCGGTGACTGTTCCGATCCCGGGGTTCACATGGCTCAGGTCGATCCTGAGATCGCTGGTCACCCGGCCCAGGTCGAGCGTGTCTCCGTTGACCTCGTCCTCGTTCTCGGCGTCGATCGTGTCATTGCCGAAACTGTCCTCGATGACGAACAGATCGTCGCCATAGCCACCCCAAAGGTAATCGTCGCCCTCGCCGCCCCAGATCTCGTCATCGCCGTAAGAGCCGCGAATCCAGTCATCCCCGGTGCCCCCGAAAACGGTATCGCTGCCCTCGTTGCCTTCAAGGTGATCGTGCCCGTCGCCGCCTTCGATCCAGTCATCGCCCAGCTCACCGAAAATCGAATCGTCGCCGCCCCCGCCGAACAGCGTGTCACCGCCCGCGTTGCCGAAAATGCTGTCATCCCCGGCCCCGCCCTGCACCACGTCATCGCCCGCCCCGGCGCGCACCGTGTCATGGCCCGCGCCCGCGTCGATCACGTCATCGTCCGACCCGTCGGCGGCGTCCCCCGCATCGACCATGTCACCGTCCGGATCGCCAGTGTAACCCGCGTCGATCAGATCGTCATCTGCCGTGCCCTCGACCACGTGATCCAGCGGTAGCGTGGCCACCGTGTTGACCGTCATGAAGCCGATATCGGCATTGCCCGCACTGTCCACCACGCCATAGGTGAAACTCTGGCTGCCCAGCGTGCCGGTGCTCTGCACCGTCACCGTCTGATCGGGGTTAAGCGTCACCTGCTCGCCCGTGGGCAGGGTCACGGTCTCGCCGACGCTCACCGGCTCGTTGTTGATATGGGTGATGGTCAGACCGGGATCGCCGGATTCGCTGATATCATTGGCGAGGATGTCATAGGTGCGGATTGTGTCGGGCAGGATATTCACCGCGTCATCCTGCGCGATCATCACCGCCTGAACCGAATGGCCCATGATCAGCACGTTGGAATCATAGGCCGCGTCGCCCCCATCGGCGAGGCCGATCCTGATATCGTTCTCCTCGCCCCGGTTCACCGGCGCCTTGAGCGTCAGCGCAACGGTGAACCCGTCCATCTCGGTGTTGTAAAGGTCATCCGGCTCCGGGTTGTTGACATAGAGGTTCGGCGTCTCCACGTCGTTGATCGTGTCGATCAACACATTGCCCGATCCCACCGAAAGATCGAGCTTGCTGCCATTGACCCAGACGCCAAAGGCATCGTTCACCCCGCCATTGACGTATTCGAGGTATTCCTCGGACGAAAAGACGAAACTCATCGTCAGGAAATCACCGTCGGGGATGAACACCGCCTCCATGATCACCGCGTCAAAGGTGCTCACCCCGGCCACCGCGTTCATGTCGGCATCCCCGTCGATGCCGCCCGCCGTATTGGTGCCGGTCCCGGTCGAGACATTGGGATCGCCCGACTCCTGCGTGACATCCATTGCATTGCCGGTCGACAGGATCACGCCACTGTCGCTGGGCGAAATCCCCTCCAGCGTCTCCAGCGCCCCGGTATAGATCCCCGACTGGACCGCGTCACCCGCCAGCGTCGATGACACCAGCGTCACGCCCGCGCCGAAAATCTCGTCAAAGAGATCGTCCGCCGACGCGCCGGTGTCGATCGAAAGCTGCGATGCCGTTGCCATGCCTCGTTAACCCGTTCTTTCCCGAATCCCGAACCGCCCGCCAACCGCCCACATGGCGGATGCCCGGCCTGTTTCAGCTTCGGAAAAGAACAGAAGGAACGGGCCATAGTTTGACCCCGGCATGGCCAAATTGTCCGCGTCATTCGGAAATGTGGCAAAATCGGGCCCGATCCCACCACTATCTCAGGCGCGACCCCGCCGGATCACCCGCGCGGGGCGAGGGCCCGTGACAGCAGGATCGAAACCGCGAACAGGATCGCGGCGACACAAACGATGGTCGGCCCCGCCTGCGTATCGAGATGCCAGGCCGCCGCCAATCCGCCCAGCGCCGAGCTAACGCCCAACGCCACGGCCAGCACCGCCATGCCTTCGGGCGTGCGCGCAAACGGGCGCGCCGCCGCTGCCGGAATGATCAGAAGCGCGGTGATCAACAGCGCCCCCACCGCCTTGATCGCCACCGCGACCACCACCGCCAGCGCAAGGATCAAAAGTCGCTCCTCGCGCACCGGGCTCAGCCCCCCGGCAATCGCCAGCTCGGGGTTGAGCGTGGCGGTCAAAAGCGCCTGCCAGCGCCACAAAAGCCCAACCGCCACCACCGCGGCCCCCGCCCAGATCACCAGCAGATCGCCCCGCGACACGGCCAGGATATCACCGAAAAGATAGGCTTCGATATCGACCTGCGCCCCGGGCAGAAGCTCGACCGCAACAAGGCCGAATGCCAGCGCCGCATGCGCCATCACCCCAAGGCTCGTATCCATCGCATGCCCGCGCCCCGACAGGGCCGAGATCGACAGCGCCATGACCAACGCCACCACCAACACCCCGGCAAAGACCGAGATCTCGAATCCCAGCGCCAGCGCCACCCCCAAAAGCGCCGCATGCGCCGTGGCATCGCCGAAATAGGCCATCCGCCGCCACACCACGAAACAGCCCAGCAACGCCGCGGCAATCGCCACCCCCACGGCGCCCAGCGCCGCCCGCACCAGGAAATCGTCAAGCATCACACGGACTCCCGGTCATCGGCGTCATGATCGTGCCCGTGATCATGCCCATGGTCGTGGTCGTGATCATGCCGGTAGAGCGCCAGCGCCCCATGCGTGCCGGTGCCGAACAGCGCCCGGTATTCCGGGGCCGAGCGCACCACCGCGGGCGTGCCCTGGCAACAGACATGCCCGTTGAGACAGACCACCCTGTCACTCGCACTCATCACCACGTGCAATTCGTGGCTCACCATCACCACCGCGCAGCCCAGATCACCGCGGAGCCCCTCGATCATGCGATAGAAATCCGCCGATCCCGGCTGATCCAGCCCCTGCGTCGGCTCGTCCAGCAACAGGATCTCGGGCGCGTTCAGAATGGCACGGGCCAGCAACACCCGCTGCAACTGCCCGCCCGACAGGCCACGCAACTGCCGCTCGGCAAGATGCGCCACCCCCACCCGGCCCAGCGCCGTCTCGGCCGCATCGCGCGGCCCGCGGCGCGGCAGGTCCATGAAGCGCCGCACCGTCATCGGCAGGGTCGACTCGATACTCAGGCGCTGTGGCACATAACCGACCCGCAGCCCCGGCTTGCGCCGCACCGTGCCGCGCGATGGCGCCACCGCCCCCATCAGGGCGCGCAACAGGGTCGATTTGCCCGACCCGTTCGGCCCGACGATGGTGACGATCTCACCCGGCTCGACGGCGAAATCCACACCGCTCAGAACCTCTGAATCACCATAGGAAACCGACAGGCCCTCGGCCGCGATCAGGCTCATGCCGCCTCCGTCCTCTGACAGTCCGGGCAAAGCCCCTCGGCCTCGATCACCATGCGTTCGACCCGGAACCCGTCCGGCCCGACATCGCCGATCATGGGCATCGGCAGATCGGCCTCGCCCACCTTGTGGCATTTGCGACAAATCAGGAAAACCGCCTCATGCGATTTGCCCGGATGGCTGCACGCGACAAAGGCGTTGAGCTTTTCGATTCGGTGCGCGAACCCGTTCTCGACCAGGAACGACAGCGCACGATAGGCGACCGGCGGCTTGTCTCCCAACCCCTCGGCGGCGAGCCGCGCCAACACGTCATAGGCCCCCATCGCCACATGACTTTCCAGCAGGATCTCCAGCGACCTGCGCCGCACCGGGGTCATCCGCAACCCGTTTTCGGCACAGCTCTTTTCGGCCTGCGCAAGGGCGCTGGCCATACAGGCGGCGTGATCATGCGCCACAAGCCCCACGGGGGGTATTTCCGGACGATCGGTGTTTTTCATATTGTTTTGTTATACTATTACAATTAAACCGTCTACCCAATCCACCCCTTACCAAGCGAGTCTCCGAATGCTTCGATATATTGTCCCGTTGCTTCTGACCACCCTTCCCGCCGCAACCCTGTCCGCCCGGGCCGACGCCCCGCGCATCGTCACCGATCTCGCCCCGGTTCATTCGCTGATTGCACAGGTCGCGGGCGATCAGGCCGAGATCGGATTTTTCATGCGCCCCGGCGCCTCGCCCCACGGCTATGCCATGCGCCCTTCCGAGGCGCAGCTGCTGCAAGACGCCGACATCGTGATCTGGACGGGCCCCGACCTCTCGCCCGGCATGACCGAAAGCATCGCAACGCTGGCCCCGAACGCCCTTTCGCTACCCCTGCTCGACGTCCCCGGCGGCGTCAAACATGCCCGCCGCGAACGCGCCGTGTTTGTCGACTCGCATGACGATCATGACCACGACGACGATCACGGACATGATCACGCCGATGACGAGCACGGGCATGACGATGACCACGGGCACGACCACGCCGATGACGATCACGACGACCACGACCATGGCGATAACGATCCCCATGCGTGGCTCGACCCGGAGAACGCCAAGGTCTGGCTTGGCGTCATCGCCGAAGCCCTCGCCGCGGCCAACCCCGATGCCGCCGACCTCTACCGCGCCAATGCCGCACAGGCCCGCGCACGGATCGACAACCTGCAATCCGACATCGCCGCACAGTTCGCGCCGGTGCAGGGGCGCAATTTCGTCGTTTTCCACGACGCCTATCAATATTTCGAAACCCGTTTCGGGCTGAACTCGGTCGCCGCGATCTCGCCCGCCGATGCCGCGTCCCCGGGGCCGCGCCGCCTCGCCGAGTTGCAGCAGGCACTGGGCGAACATGAAGTGGTGTGCGTCTTCTCCGAGCCGCAATTCGACCCCGGCCTCATCACCACGCTGACCGAAGGCACATCGGTCCGCAGCGCCGTGCTCGACCCGCTGGGCCGCGACATCGAACCGGGCGCGGATTTCTACGCGGCTCTCCTGACCGATCTGGCCGACACCATGGCCGGCTGTCTCAGCGGATCAGAATGACCCGCAGGTCGTTCACATTGGTCCCGGTGGGGCCGGTGACGTAAAGATCGCCCGCGGCGGCAAAGGCACTCCACGCATCGTCGCGCGCCAGTGCCGCCGCGGGGTCCACCCCCGCCGCCCGCATCCGCGCGGCGCTGCCACCGTCGGCAAAGGCCCCGGCATTGTCCTCGCTGCCATCCACCCCGTCGGTATCGGCGGCCATCGCGGCAATGCCCTCCAGCCCCTCGATCCCCAGCGCGAGGCCAAGCAGGAACGCACTGTTGCGCCCCCCGCGCCCGCCGTCGCCGCGCAGCGTCACCGTGGTCTCTCCACCCGAGAGAATCGCCACCGGCCGCGCAAAGGGCCGCCCCTTCAGCACAACCTCGCGCGCAATCGCCGCGTGCACCTTCGCCACCTCCCGCGCCTCGCCCTCGATCGCATCCGACAGGATCACCGGCGTGAACCCCGCCGCCCGCGCCACCTCGCCCGCCGCCTCAAGCGACTTTGCCGCACTCGCGATCACATGCACCTCGTCGCGCGCGAAACCCGGATCATCCGGGCGCGGCGGCTCTTCGGCCTGCTCCAGCGCCGCCCTGACCCGCTCGGGCAGGTCGATCCCGAAATCGCGCATTGCCGCCAGCGCCGCCGCGCGCCCACCCTCACCGGGAACCGTCGGCCCGCTCGCCACCTGCGCCGGGTCATCGCCCGGCACATCCGACACGATGAGGCTCACCACCCGCGCCGGATGTGCCGCCTGCGCCAACCGTCCGCCCTTCACCCGGCTCAACATCCGGCGCAGCGCGTTCATCGCCCCGATCGGCGCCCCGCTGGCCAGCAATATCTCGTTGAGCGCCACCTCGTCCGCCAGGTCCAGCCCAGGCGCGGGCCCGGCCAGCAAGGCCGACCCACCCCCGGTGATCAGCGCGATCACGAGGTCATCCTCGGTCAATCCCTCAACCGCCGCGAACAAGGCATCGGTCGCCGCAAGCCCGGCCGCATCCGGCACCGGGTGCGACGCCTCCACGACCCGGATGCCCCGCGTCGGCACGCCGAACCCGTAGCGGGTGACCACCACCCCCTCCAACGGCCCGTCCCACAGGTCTTCCAGCGCCGCCGCCATCTGCGCCGCGCCCTTGCCCGCGCCCACGACAACCACCCGCCCGCGCGGCCGCGCAGGCAGGAACGGGCGCATCGCCGCGCCCGGCTCGGCCGCGCGCACCGCGGCCTCGAACATCTCTTGCAAAAGCTGACGATCCTGATCGCGCATGGGCATCCTCCGCGCGCTCAGCTTCATCCGGCCAATCGCGAAAGACCAGCCCAAAATTCACCCCGAATTCGCCACCGCACCCGGCGAGGCGGGGCAGCGACGGCGTTTCAGACACGCCTTGAACCGCCAACACCCTGACCACGCCGGGCGCGCTCAGGATACTGGCGATACCTCATGCAACAGGCAGCGCCGCAACACGTCAGGTCATCATATGCCCGGCTTCGTCACGTTCCGTCGGAGGATGACAGCGCGGCAACCCCCAGGAGCGCCGCCACACCGAGCGCCGCTGCGCCGGGTTGGGCGCCCAGCCCGGCGTTCATGGTGCTGGCCAAAACACAGCGGCGCACCAGCTTCCCACTCGCCGTTTCCTCAGGGACGCGGCAATGATAGGTCCGCCCATTGCTACCCACCACGGTCACGGGATAGGCGCTCGATCCGCTCTGGCCCACCACGGTCGTGGCCGTGATCAGTTGTGCCGAGGCAACCTGCGTCATCGCGCAGAGCCCGAAAATCGAAGCAAGCAGGGGTTTGAAGAATGTCATAATGCTAACTCCTGTAAATTGTTACGATGCCCAAGTATGCCACGGCCTGAAACCAACCGGTGAGCAAAAAAGACTCCAAAGCCCCAAACAGGCCATTTCCCGCCACCATGCACCGGATCAGAACGCCGCAACCGCGCAAATCTCTCGCATAAGCTGACGATCCCGATCGCATATGACCCCTTCGCGGGCGCAACGACCGGAATCAACAGATCAGATGCCGATCACGTCCCGTCCGACGAGGCCACCGCCAACACGCCCAGAAGCACCGCCGCCCCAGCCAGCGGACCGGCCTGCGCCCCAAAATCACCGCCACCGCCGCTCGTAGCGGACACACAGCGGCGCACCTGCCGCCCGCCCATGGTTTCCACGTTGGCCTGACAATTATAGAGCTGCCCGTCACTGCCCTGAACCGTCACCGGGTAATCGCCCGTTCCGCCCTCGCTCACGACAGCCGTCGCCGTGACTTGCTGAGCCGAGACAACCTGCGTCATCATCAGAAAGCCCGCGCAGGATGCGAGCAGAGGTTTGAGAATTTTCATGTCATGATCTCCTTCAATCACCAATGAATACCACCCTGCCACGACCCCGCCCCACCTCCAGACCCAATTCCGCAATACGCGCAAACCGGCCAAATGCTGCCATTTGGGCGCAAATCGCGCCCTGATTCTCGGCGGATACCTGCCGCCCGCACGGGCCTGCCCTTGCGCCCAACTCGGCGCTTGGCGCGCGCACGCCCTCCGGCATGCACCGGCTGGATCTATAGATTCGCCCCCTCTGGCCCTATCGACTCGTGTTGAAATGGGTCTGTGATATGATCCGAACCCACAGTTCCCGCCGCGCCCGGATTCCCGGGCGCGCCCCAGTTTTCGGAGACACATCATGGACGGAACCCTCAGCCAGAACGATATTTCCCACGTGGTGGACGCCGACCGCGCCCATGTGTGGCACCACCTGATCCAGCATAAACCGTTCGAGACCGGCGAACCACGCGTCATCATCGAAGGCCGCGGCATGCGCGTCTGGGATCAGAACGGCAAGGAATTCCTCGATGCGGTCTCGGGCGGCGTGTGGACAGTCAACGTGGGCTATGGCCGCGAATCCATCGCCAACGCCGTGCGCGACCAGTTGATCAAGCTCAACTATTTCGCAGGCTCCGCCGGATCGGTCCCCGGCGCGCTCTTTTCCGAGAAACTGATCTCGAAGATGCCGGGCATGACCCGGGTCTACTTCACCAACTCCGGCTCCGAGGCGAACGAGAAGGCGTTCAAGATGATCCGCCAGATCGCCCATAAACGCCATGGCGGCAAGAAGACCAAGATCCTCTACCGCGACCGCGACTACCACGGCGGCACCATCGGCACGATGTCGGCGGGCGGCCAGGACGAGCGCAACATTCAATACGGCCCCTTCGTTCCCGATTTCATCCGCGTGCCGCATTGCATGGAATACCGCGCGCAACAGGGCTGGAACCCCGAATCGGAAAGCTATGGCGAATGGGCCGCGAACCAGATCGAAGAGGTGATCCTGCGCGAAGGCCCCGACACCGTGGGCGGGCTCTGCCTCGAACCCGTGACCGCCGGCGGCGGCGTCATCACGCCCCCCGAAGGCTACTGGCCCCGCGTGCAGGAGATCTGCCGCAAATATGACATCCTCCTGCATATCGACGAGGTCGTCTGCGGCGTCGGGCGCACCGGCACCCACTGGTTCGGCTATCAGCATTACGGGATCGAGCCCGATTTCGTGACCATGGCCAAGGGCGTGGCCTCGGGCTATGCCGCCATCGCCTGCTGCGTCACCACCGAACGGGTGTTCGAGATGTTCAAGGACGATGCCGACGATCCGATGAACTATTTCCGCGACATCTCGACCTTCGGCGGCTGCACCGCGGGCCCCGCCGCCGCGCTCGAAAACATGCGCATCATCGAGGATGAGGGCCTGCTCGAAAACACCACCGCGATGGGCGAGCGGATGATGGGCAACCTCGAGGCGCTGATGGAGAAACACCGCGTGGTGGGCGACGTGCGTGGCAAGGGTCTGTTCCTCGGTGCCGAACTGGTATCCGACCGCGCCACCAAGGAACCGGTGAGCGAGAAACAGGTGGGCCAGGTCCTGGCCGAATGCGGCGCACAGGGCGTGATCATCGGCTCCACCAACCGCTCGATGCGCGGGTTCAACAACACGCTTTATTTCTCGCCCGCGCTGATCGCCACGCCCGACGATATCGACCAGATCACCGAGGCCGTGGACACCGCGCTGACCCGCGTCTTCGGCTGACCCGCAGTTTCACGCCGTGCGTTCCCGCGCGGCGTGCCAGCCCTGAAGCGCCGTCGGCGCTCTCCACTATTTTGCCAAGAAAGAGACCCGTGCCCGGAATTCACTCCCGGGCACGGGTCTCTTTCTTGGTCCAAATACTCATCTGCAACGATCCGGGACATCGAACACCGGATCATGTCGCGCAAAGCCGCCCGGGCAAACGGGGTGGGTGGGCGGGCGTTTGCCCGGGCGGCGACCCACCGGACGGGCGATTCATTTATTTTCTCTTCACATTTGCCGCGCTGCGGCGGTGCACGCCTGACAGCCGGGCAGCAGCCGCATATCACCCCCGGCCCATGCGCCCTCGCCCCGGCGTTAACCACGCGGGACGCCCGGTTAACCGGACAGTCACTCCGCCGCGAGCCGGTCCTCGCGATTGCCGATAGCACTGATCTCGGCGACGACCCCGCGCATCAGCCGACGGAAGGCATCGAAATTGCCATTGGGGCGGATCGACTGCTCGTTCATATAGAGCGAACGGTCGATCTCGATCTGGACCGCATGTTGGCACCGTGCCGGGCGGCCATAGGTCTGGGTGATGTAAGCCCCTGCAAACGGGGCATTTCTTACCACCGCCAATCCCGCCGCGGCAAACGCCGCCTCGACCCGCTCGACCACCTCGCCCGAGGCCGAGGCCCCGAACCGGTCGCCGACCACCACCTCGGGGCGTCGCCGCACACCACGGGCAATCGAGTCGAGCGCCTCATGCGGCATCGAGTGACAATCGATGAGAATCGCCTCCCCGAAAAGCCCATGCGCCTCGTTAAGCTGGCGTTGAAGAACCTGGTGATAGGGTCGCCAATACGTGTCGATCCGCCACCGCGCCTCGCTCAGGGGCAGCTTGCCGCGATAGATCGCCTTGCCATTGGCCACCACCCTCGGGATCACCCCCAGTCCCGAGGCAATTCTCGGGTTGTGCCCGATCTTCGGCACGCCTTCGATCAGCGCCGGGTCCAACTCCTCCGGACCGCGATTGAGATCGATAAAGGCGCGCGGCGCCCCGGCCCGCAGAAGCGGGGCGCCGAATTGCGGTGCACAATCAAAGAGCTGATCGACAAAGGCATCTTCCGAGGTCCGGATCGACCGCGCATCCAGAACCGTGCGCCGCAGGAAAGCCCAAGGGTAATCCCGCCCCGAATGGGGCGAGGCAAACACCACCGACGTCGTCCGGCGTTCGGGGTAAACGAGATCGTAGGCAACCTTTGGCATCGGCCCTCCTGATAGCTTATCATTACGCAATCGAATGGGTTTTCAAAAGCCCTTGATCCCTTCGTCGACTCCTTTTATAAGCCCCCAGACCGGCGCGGATTTTCCCGCGCCCGATTTTTTGGAGCCGGGTTCGTGTCGGCTCTTGGGCGGTTAGCTCAGCGGTAGAGCACTACGTTGACATCGTAGGGGTCACTGGTTCGATCCCAGTACCGCCCACCATGGAATTACCACCCCGAATGGCCCGGGGTGCCCGGAACCGAAAAGGCGTGAAGGCCCACGCCGCGACAGATAGGAGAGACCGATGAAGGTCAAGAACTCGCTGCGTTCGCTCAAGAACCGCCACCGCGATTGCCGCGTCGTGCGCCGCAAGGGCCGCGTCTACGTGATCAACAAGACCCAGCGCCGTTTCAAGGCCCGCCAGGGCTGATACCACGGCCCTTCACTCAACCCGGTTCACAGGTTGGAACCGCCCGTTTTCCGGGCGGTTTTTTCGTTTGCAGACCAGAAATCCGGCAGGATCGCGCACATTTGGTGGCACGATCATGTGCCTGACATGCATTCCGTGCAATACTTGCCCATATCTGCAACACGCCTATCGCGGAACCGAATCGCACCATGACCTCTCACCCCCGCAAACCCCTTGCCGCGACACCCACCGGCACCGGGCTGCCCGATCACCGCAACGCCGAAAAGGCACGCGCACATCCCCATGACGGGCCCGACCGCGCGTTGCGTGCAACGCTTGCGCGGACGACCGGCGGGCTGTCGCCACAGGCCGCCGCCGGGGCCTGGCTCGATTGGGCGATGCATATGGGTCGCGCCCCGGGGCGGCAGTTGGAGCTTGCACAGCATGCCATTGAATCGGCTTGGAAACTGGCCGCCGACATGGGTGCCCGCCCCGAGACCGAACCGCCATTCGCGCCCGGCCCGAATGACCATCGCTTTGCCCATCCCGGCTGGTCCCGGCCGCCGTTTCGCGCCATGCAACAGGCTTTGCTGGCCGGTCACGATTGGTGGGATCGCGCCACCGATGACATCCCCGGCATGGGACGTCAGGATGCGGCACGGGTGCGGTTCATGGCACATCAGGCGCTCGATACGTTCTCGCCAGCGAACGGCCCCCTGACCAATCCCGAGGTGATCGAAAGCGCGTTGAAAAGCAACGGTCAAAGCCTTGTCACCGGGGCATCGCATGCGGCACAGGACCTGCTGCACGCCCTGAAACACGAGGAAACCGCGCCTTCATCGAAATTCAGAGTCGGTCACGATCTCGCCGCGACAAAGGGCGAGGTGGTCTATCGCAATACTCTTTTCGAACTGATCCAGTATGCACCGCAAACCGATACCGTGCGGGCCGAGCCGATCCTGATCGTGCCGGCCTGGATCATGAAATACTATATCCTCGACCTGCGGCCCGAGAACTCTCTCATCAACTACCTGGTGGGACAGGGCTTTACCGTCTTCTGCATGTCCTGGATCAACCCTGGCCCGGAACTGCACGATGTCGGCCTCGATGACTATCGTA
The DNA here is from genome assembly GCF_008369105.1 of Aquicoccus porphyridii. Taxonomy (GTDB): domain Bacteria; phylum Pseudomonadota; class Alphaproteobacteria; order Rhodobacterales; family Rhodobacteraceae; genus Aquicoccus; species Aquicoccus porphyridii. The sequence goes on from NZ_VINQ01000003.1 coordinate 103,178, forward strand.
CTGACGGTGTGATGGCGGCCATGGACGCGGTCTCGACCATCACCGGGAACGAAAAGATCCACGCCTGCGGCTATTGTCTTGGCGGCACGATTCTCTCCATTGCGGCAGCCACGATGGCACGCGATGGCGATGACCGGCTTGCCTCGCTGACCCTCCTGGCCGCCCAGACCGATTTCGCCGAAGCCGGGGAACTGATGCTGTTTCTCGATGAAAGCCAGGTGTCTCTGCTCGAAGACCTGATGTTCGATCAGGGATACCTCGCCTCCGACCAGATGGTCGGCGCTTTCAGGGCGATCCGCTCCGAAGACCTTGTCTGGCAACGGGCCGTGCGCCGTTACCTGCTCGGGATCGAGGAAAAAGAGACCGATATGGGCACGTGGAACGCCGACGCCACGCGGATGCCCGCACGGATGCACTCGGAATACCTGCGTGGGCTTTTCATGGAAAACCGCCTGACTGCCGGACGCTTTGCCGTCAAAGGCAAGGTGATCGCGCTGCGCGATATCTCGGTGCCCATGTTCATCGTCGGCACCGAAACCGATCACATCGCGCCATGGCGCTCGGTCTACAAGACCAAGCTGTTCACCGTTGGGGATTTGCGCTTTCTGCTCACGTCAAGCGGCCACAACGGCGGTATCGTGTCCGAACCGGGCCATCCTCGCCGCCACTATCGGATCGGCCACCGCAAGCCCGGCGCGCTTTACATGGATCCTGACACATGGCTTGCCAGCCATGCCCCGCAAGACGGAAGCTGGTGGCCGGAATGGGCCAAATGGCTTGGCGAGCACAGCAGCGAGCGGATCGACCCGCCCCCCATGGCGGCGCCGGATGCAGGATACCCATCTCTTGAAAAAGCACCGGGCAACTATGTGCTGATCCGCTGAAACGCGCCGTCACCGCGTTTCAGCCGGATCTTGCAGAAGCCCATCTGGGGCATGGCAATCAGTCGTAGCTGCGGGTGTCCTCGATCACCTTGCCATCATTGGGCAGGGTGCCCGGCGCCATCATCTCGACCCGGCCCTTGAGCTTGAGCAGTTCACCAGCGGATTTGGCGAAATCCGCTTCGTTCCCGCCTCTGGCCTCGATCTGAACGGTCATCGTGTCCATCTCGCCTTCCCGAGCGGCGATCACCCGTGCCTTGACGATCTCGTCATGGCGGGCCACCAAAGCGGCAACCTGTTCAGGGCGCACGAACATACCCTTGATCTTGGTTGTCTGATCGGCACGCCCCATCCATCCCTTGATCCGCATGTTGGTGCGGCCGCAGGGGCTTTGGCCTTGCATCACCGCCGAAAGATCACCCGTTGCAAACCGGATCAGCGGGTAATCAGGATTGAGCGTCGTAACGACCACCTCGCCCACATCGCCCGGGGCAACCGGGTCGCCGGTCCCGGGGGTCACGATCTCGACGATCACGCCCTCATCCACGATCATGCCTTCCATCGCCTCGGATTCATACGCGACGCTGCCCAGATCGGCCGTGCCATAACCCTGAAGGCAATGGATGCCCCGGTCGGCATATTCCTGTCGCAGTGACGGAAACAACGCTCCGCCCCCCACCGCAGCCTTGGAAATCGCCAGCTTGAGGCCCATCTCGTCGGCCTTGTCGAGGATGATCTTGAGGTAATCAGGCGTACCGGTATAGGCCGTCACCCCGATGTCATGCGCCGCCTGCGCCTGAAGTTCGGTCTGGCCCGTGCCCGCCGGAACCACGGCACAGCCGATCGCCCGTGCCCCGCTCTCGAACATCATGCCCGCGGGCGTCAGATGATAGGAAAAGCAGTTCTGAACGATGTCATCGGCGCGAATTCCCGCCGCATACATCGCACGGCCCGACCGCCACCAATCATGGCTGATGCCACCCGGTTCGTAAATCGGGCCCGGGCTCTGGAAATAATGCGCCACGTTCGAGACCGGCAACCCGCCAAAAGGCGCTGCCGCTTTCTGCCGACTGCTCAACTCGGATTTGCGCAGCACAGGCAGCCCAGCAAGCTCGGACATATCCTTGAGCGGCGCCAGTCCATGCTTGGCCAACTGGGCGTTCAGCGCAGCAAGCTGATCGGCGGCGCGCTCATCGGCCGAGCGGGTTTCCAGGGCGTCATAAAAGGCACTCATCGCCTGATCTCCATAGGGTTTGCTCGTCTCTCGTGTCACTTGTAACTCCCTCGGGCGGGGATCAACTCAGCCATCTCTTGCGGCGGCGATATGACCGCACATCGCGGAAACTCTTGCGACCCTCGTCGGACATCCCGAGATAGAATTCCTTCACGTCCGGGTTCTCACGCAGATCGCTTGCAACGCCATCCATCACCACCCGACCACTTTCGAGGATATATCCGTAGTGGGCAAAGCGCAGAGCCACATTGGTGTTCTGCTCGGCCAGCAGGAAGGTATAACCCTCTTCCTCGTTGAGCGACTTGACGATCCCGAAAATCTGCTCGACCAACTGCGGTGCCAGCCCCATGCTCGGCTCGTCCAACAGGATGGTCTCGGGGCGGCTCATCAAGGCCCGACCAAGCGCGATCATCTGCTGCTCACCACCCGAAGTATAGCCCGCCTGGCTGCGGCGGCGCTCTTTCAGGCGGGGGAAATAATCATAGACCATGTTCAGATCGGCATCTATCGCACCCTTGCCATCCTGGCGCGTATAGGCACCGGTCAACAGGTTTTCCTCAACCGTCAGGTGCTCGAAACAATGGCGCCCTTCCATCACCTGAATCACGCCCTTCTGCACCAGATCATTGGGGGTCAGATCCTGCACCCGCTCGCCGCGATAGCTGATCGAACCCTTCGTCACCTCGCCGCGTTCCGAATGCAACAGGTTCGACACCGCCTTGAGCGTGGTTGTCTTGCCTGCGCCATTCCCACCCAGAAGGGCGGTGATTCCCCCCTTGGGCACCTTGAGCGACACGCCCTTCAGCACGAGGATGACGTGGTTATAGATCACCTCGATGTTATTGACCTCGAGAAGCGTCTCTTGGGCTGTTTCACCGGCATCCAGCATGGCGTTGTCTCTCGCTTGAAACTTGTCTGGGGTGCCCCGGCCGATGGTCGGCCGGGGCCTTGATCATCGCAACATTCAGTTGCAACGCTCCTCGATATCGTTTTCGGCGGCATATGCGGCCGAATCTTCCTCGATCAGCGGCTGAAGCACGTCCTGATCCGATTGCACGAAATCGGTGATCAGCGTCCACTTCTCGGCATTCGCATCCCACTGGGTCACGGCACCAAGGCCATCACCACCATGGTTCTCGCAGGTCACCGTGAACTCGGGACCGAAGTTCGGCATGCCAAGCGTGGCCATCTTCTCCTCGGTGATCTCCAGAGATTCCATCCCGTCGCGCATCATTGCAGCGGTGATGTTGCTCGTGTCGTGGATCTCTTGCGCGGTCTTGGCCGCCTCGGCAGCAAGCATGGCTGCGTAAAGACCACGGTTGTAAAGCACGGTGCCAAGCTGATCACCCGCACCGGCCGCAAGGCCCTTATCCACGACATGCGTCTTCAGGTCGTCAAAGATCGGAAAGTCCGAACCCACGTTGTGGAACGCCAGCGCCTTGTAGCCATCCGCGCCTGCGCCTGCGGGTTTGACGTCGTTCTCGGAGCCCGACCACCAGATGCCGATGAAGTTTTCCATCGGAAAGCGGATGTTCACGGCTTCCTGAATGGCAACCTGGTTCATCACGCCCCAGCCCCACATCAGGACATAGTCAGGACGCTCGCGACGAATTTGCAGCCATTGCGATTTCTGCTCCTGACCGGGATGATCCACCGCAAGCAAGGTGAGCTCATACCCATGCTTCTTCGCCAGTTCCTCAAGTGTGCGGATCGGCTCCTTTCCATAGGCCGAGTTGTGATAGACCAGCGCAACCTTCTTGCCGCTCAGGTCCCCATCATTGAGATCCAGCAGGTGCTTGATCCCGACCGAAGCACCATCCCAGTAGTTGACCGGATAGTTGAAGATATGGCTGAACACCTTGCCGTTCTTGGCCGACGTCCGACCATAGCCCATCGAGTGTACCGGGATACCATCTGCGGTGGCCTTGGGGATCAGCTGATAGGTGATGCCGGTCGACAGCGGTTGATAAAGAAGCGCGCCGCTGCCCTTGGTTGCCTCATAGCATTCCACGCCCTTCTCGGTGTTATAGCCGGTTTCGCATTCGATCAGGTTGATCTTTTCACCGCCGATGCCGCCATCACGCTCGTTCAGAAGCGTGAAATAATCGGCATAGCCATCGGCGAACGGAATGCCGTTTGCGGCATAAGGGCCAGTACGATAGCTTAGCGACGGAAAGGTCAATTCTGCCAGCGCCGGACCTGCGGCCAGCGCCGCGCCCAGTGCCAGTGTGGCCAGTTTCATTTTCATCGGGTTTCTCCTCCCATTGGTTGATTCCGATGTTGTTCGGGGTTTTGCCCCCCCGAAAAGGGTCCGACCCGCCCACGCAACTCAGTGCGGGAAGGGCCAAAGCCTCAGTTTCTCCTTGATGATCCGCCAAAGCTGCGCAAGCCCATGCGGTTCGAGGACAAGAAAGGTTATGATCAAACCGCCCACGATCATGAATTCCAGGTGCGCGGCAAGGTCGGTGGGCCAACCCAGGCCCCCGACCAGAGTGTTCTTGAGAAATACCGGCAAGAGCACGAGAAACGCCGCCCCGGCAAACGCGCCAAAGATCGAACCCAAGCCGCCGATGATCACCATGAAGAGCACGAGGAAGGACTTGTTGATGCCGAACACCTCACCCACTTCCACGGCCCCGAGGTAGACGCTGAAGAACAGCGCGCCGGAAATCCCGATGAAGAAGGACGAGACCGCAAAGGCGCTGAGCTTGGCCTTGAGTGGATCGACCCCGATGATCTCGGCGGCGATATCCATGTCGCGAATCGCCATCCACTTGCGCCCCATACTGCCGCGCGTCAGGTTGCGCGCCATGAAGGCAAGACCTGCCAGGAACACGAGACAGAACAGATAGGCGACCCACGGATCGGCGTTGGCCCCGGTTACGTTCATACCAAAAATACTACGCTCAGGGGCGCTGATCTGACCCGAGGCCGAGTAGTTGTAGGCCCAGGCCCATTTGTTGAAAAGCCAGACAAGGAAGAATTGCGCCGCCAGCGTCGCCACGGCCAGATAGAACCCCTTGATCCGCAGGCTCGGCAGGCCGAACAGCACGCCGACAAAGGCAGTCACGAGCCCGGCGAGGATGACGGAAAGGAAGATATTGATCGGCGGCAACGCATACTGAACCCCACCGATCCAGATATCGAGCCCGGTCATGAACTTGTAACAGGCATAAGCCCCGACCGCCATGAACCCGCCAGTGCCAAGGCTGACCTGCCCGCAATAGCCGACCAGTATGTTCAGCCCGATGGCCGCGATGGCATAGATCAGGAACGGCAGGAACACCGAGTTGACCCAGTAATCGTTGATCACGAAGGGAATGACGGCAAACCCGATGAACAATACCGCGAAAAAGCCGAACCGGTCGAGCTTGATCGGAAAGGTCTGCCCATCCTCCGGATAAGAGGTCTTGAAATCACCGGCCTCACGATAAAACATCAGGCGCACTCCCCGTTTGCGTGTTCTTCTTCAAGATGCGTCTTTTTGACAAGGTTTGGCCGTTTGGCATAACCGGTCGCTTCGCTTTGGCGTATCAGCCAGAAATAGGCCCAAAGCCCAAGCCCCGCGCCGATGGCCGCCAGTATCGCCGCAGTCACCATCTGAGAAGCGTTGGAAGGATCGGACGACAGGGCGAGATACCCAAAGGCCCAGAACCCCGACCAGGCGATAACGTTGAGAATGGCGATCAGCTTGGACATCCCGTCACACCCTCTCGATGATCTTCTCGCCGAACAGACCCTGCGGCCGGAAGACGAGGAAGATCAGCGCCAGCACATAGGCAAACCAGTTTTCGGTCGCTCCACCCACCATCGGCCCGACGATGAACTCGAACAGTTTCTCGCCCACACCGATGATAAGACCGCCAACGATAGCCCCGGGAATCGAGGTGAACCCACCCAACATCAGCACCGGAAGCGCCTTGAGAGCAATCAATGACAGGGAGAATTGCACACCCGACTTGGTGCCCCACATGATGCCAGCCACCAGTGCCACGAACCCAGCCAGCGACCAGACCATGACCCAGATGAAATTGAGGTTGATACCAACCGAAAGCGCCGCCTGATGATCGTCTGCCACCGCGCGCATGGCCCGGCCATGTTTTGAATACTGTGCGAACATCACCAGCGCGATCACCAGGAGCACGGCGATAAAGGTCGCCCAAAGGTCGAGGTTGTCGATGAAGAAGCCATAGCCCAACAGGTTGAAGGTGATCTCGTCGATGAAGCCGTTGATCCCTTGGGGCAACCCGACATCAAGCTTCTTGATGTCGCTGCCCCACATGATGTCACCGAAACCCTCAAGGAAGTATGCCAACCCGATGGTGGCCATGAAGAGGATGATCGGCTCTTGCCCCACGAGATGCCGGAAGATGAAGCGATTCACCATCCAGGCCAACGCCACCATCACCACCATGGTCAACAAGATCGCGGCGAACGCGGGAACATTCCATCCGAAATGATGAACAGACGTGCCAAAGACCGCGTTGATCAGGTGGCTGAATGGAACACGCCCCTCCATGATCCCCACCAACGTCAGGGCCGCGAAAAGCGCCATCACACCCTGGCTGAAGTTGAAGATGCCACTGGCCTTGAAGATCAACACGAAGCCCAAAGCGACCAGCGCATAAAGCACACCGGCCATGAGGCCGTTCATGAAGACTTCCATTCCCCAAAGAAGCTGTTCAGGCATGGTGCGCATCCCCCGGATTGATTTGATCTCTTGCGGTTCTGTCAGTCATGGGCCACCCCCAGATAGGCGTCGATCACCGCCTGGTTGTTGCGCACCTCGTCTGGCGATCCATCGCCGATCTTCTTGCCGTAATCCATCACCACGACCCGGTCGCTGAGATCCATGACCACGCCCATGTCATGCTCGATCAGGGCAATCGTGGTTCCGAACTCGTCATTCACATCGAGGATAAAGCGGCTCATGTCCTCTTTCTCCTCCACGTTCATCCCCGCCATCGGTTCATCGAGGAGCAATAGCGACGGCTGCGCAGCCAACGCCCGGGCAAGCTCGACCCGCTTCTTGAGACCATAGGGAAGGCGCGACACAGGCGTTTTTCGAATGTGCTGGATTTCGAGAAAGTCGATGATCTTTTCCGCGACCTCGCGGTTCTCGATTTCCTCCTGCTCGGCCTTGCCCTTCCAGATCGCCTGCGACAAAAGCCCCATCGTCATGTGGTTGAGACGCCCGGTCATCACGTTGTCCAGAACGCTCATCCCCTCGAACAGCGCGATATTCTGAAATGTCCGGGCGATGCCTTGTCGGGCCACCTCGAAGGGCCGCATTTGTGGCCGCACCGCGCCCTTGTACCAGACCTCCCCCTCCTGCGGGATATAAAAGCCCGAAATCACATTCAGCATCGACGACTTGCCGGCCCCGTTCGGCCCGATGATCGCGCGGATCTCGCCCTCGCGAATGTCAAAGCTGATATCGGTAATCGCCTTCACACCACCAAATCGCAGGCTGATATTGCGCATTTCCATCAGCACACCGCCAATGGTTCGGCCATCCGCGGTGACATAGGTCTCCTGATCCATCACGCTCATTCTGCTGCCACCTTCTGGGGCTCGACCGGCACCACCTTGGCGTCGCGAATCTCCAGCGTCGCCTTGATCGTCCCCTTGCGCCCGTCTTCATATGTTACCTCGGTCACGGTCGAGACCGTCTCCGACCCGTCGTAAAGCGCCTCGACAATGTCATTGAACTTGTCTGCCACGAAGGCGCGGCGCACCTTGCGGGTGCGGGTCATCTCGCCATCGTCGGCATCGAGTTCCTTGTGCAGCACGACAAAGCGATGAATCTGGCACCCCGACAGCATCGGGTCTTCGGCCACCGAACGGTTCACCGCCTCGACATGCTCCTGGATGGTCGCCAGAACCCGCGGATGACCGGCCAGCTCCTGATAGGAACTATAGCCGATATTGTTGCGCTCGGCCCAGTTGCCCACTGCCGTAAGGTCGATATTGATGAAGGCGACGCAGTGGTCACGGCCATTACCGAACATCACGGCCTCAAGGATGTCGGGATAGAATTTCAACTTGTTCTCGACATATTTGGGCGCGAACATCGCCCCATCGGCCATCTTGCCCACATCCTTGGCCCGGTCGATGATCCGCAGATGACCGGTGCCTTCCTCGAAAAACCCTGCATCGCCAGTATCGACCCAGCCCTCGGCATCCTTGGTATCTGCCGTCGACTCGGGGTTCTTGTAATACTCGACGAATGTTCCCGGGCTGCGATAAAAGATCCGCCCTTCATCCGTGATCTTGATCTCGACCTCCGGTGCAGGCACGCCCACCGTGTCGGCCCGAACTTCACCATCCGGTTGCACGGTGATGAAGACCGATGCTTCTGTTTGACCGTAGAGCTGTTTCAGGTTGATTCCGAGCGAACGATAGAAGTCGAAGATCTCCGGCCCGATGGCTTCGCCCGCAGTATAACCTACCCGAACACGCGACAATCCCAGCGTGTTCTTGAGCGGCCCGTAAACCAAGACCTCGCCCATGCGGTATTTGAAATAGCTGCGCACAGGCTCAGGATAGAGATATAACCCCAACGGGTCCCTCGCCTTGAAATGATCGCGCGTGTCGATCGGGTGGCGGAGCTTGACAAAGAACAGGCGGATGGCGTTCTCAAGCAGCGCCTCAAGGGCAAAGCCGACCCCCATCGAGAATTTCCATGCCTGCTTGACCCTGCGTTTGAGATCGGGCTTGGCCAAGCTGCGTTTCGGCATCCCGTATTTCTCGCCCGCGCCAGTGCGAGCGAAATCCATGAAATGGTGAAACAGCGCACGTTTGAGCGTACCCGCATCCTCCATTCGGATCATCACGTTGGTCAATTGCGTCTCGAAGACACGCGGCGGCGCGAAATAATAGGTCGGCCCGATCTCGCGCAGGTCGATCATCATCGTTTCGGGGCTCTCGGGGCAGTTGACGCAGAAACCCGTCCAATAGGCCTGCCCGATTGAAAAGATGAAATCCCCCACCCACGCCATCGGCAGGTAGGCCAGAACCTCGTCGCCGGGACCAAGATTGTCGAACTCGCTCGCATTCTGGGCACTGCGGATGATGTTGCGGTTCGACAGAACCACCCCCTTGGGCTTGCCCGTCGTCCCCGAGGTATAGAGCATCACGCATTGATCATCGAATTTCGGCTTTTCGCGCCGGTCCTTCAGCTCCTGAATGAATTCGTCACGAGCCGCACGACCCTGTTCCTGCACCTTGGCGAATTCGTGAAGCGCCCTGTGGTCGTATTTGCGCAAGCCACGCGGGTCGATATAGATCATGTGCTCGAACTGGTGCAGGCGCTCCTGCACGTCGATCACCTTGTCGACCTGTTCCTGATCTTCGACAATGGCAAACCGCGCGCCGCAATGTTCGAGGACATAGGCCATCTCTTCGGCCGCACTGTCCTGATAGAGAGGCACCGGGATCGCGCCGACCGATTGCGCGGCCACCATCGACCAATAGAAATGCGGCCGGTTGCGTCCAATGATGGCAATGAAATCGCCCTCGTTGACGCCCAGATTGATCAGCCCCAATGCCAGCGCCTCGACCTCTTTCTCGGTCTCGGCCCATGTCCAGCATTGCCAGATTCCAAATTCCTTTTCGCGATAGGCGGCCTTCGAGCCGAACTCACGCGCATTACGCTGCAAAAGCGCCGGAATGGACTCCAGTCCTCCGGCCGTCTGAGACGGATTGCCCAAGTCTTGTCCTCCCTTAGCCCGCGTCCTCCGTCGGGCCCCCCGTTTTCCTCGGGGGATGATTCTCCCGCGTCATTGGGTGCGAAGCATACCCTTGACGTCAAGTTTTTCTCTATGTTTGCCGGAATCTAACAAATTGTTACAGGCGACAGCTGCCAGTTCCGCCGTTGCATCCCCCATTGTCCCCTTTCCCAATGACACCGGTTGCGCTACCTCCCCTAGCAGGAGGGGCCATGCAGCAGATCAGCACAGACACCCATGCCATGATGATGGCCGGGCTGAACCTCATTCAGCAGGCCCTGTCCATCTATGACTCTGACCTGCGCCTGGTGGTTTCGAACCGGATGTTCCGCGACATGTTCGGCCTACCCGAGGCGCTCGTCACACCGGGCGCACATTTCGAGGACACGATCCGCTATCTCGCCACCAGTGGCGAATATGGACCGATTGACGATATCGAGGATTTCGTGAGGACCCGCGTCGAGCAGGCCCGCGCCTTCGTGCCGCATTACATGGAACGCCCCCGCGCCAATGGCCGCATGATCTCGGTGGAAGGTTCCCCTCTGCCCCAAGGTGGCTGGATCACCGTCTATACCGACATCACCGCCGCAAAACGTGCCGAGCAACTACTTCGCGCACGCTCCGAAGAACTCTCGGATCAACTCCTTTCTCATACTGAAGAGCTCTCGGCAGCCAACCGCGAACTCGCCGCCACCGTCACCGCGCTGGAAGAGGCCAAGCGCCAGATCACCGAGGCCGAGGCCCGCACCCGCCTCACCACCGAGATGATGCCGGCCCATATCGCCCATGTCGGCGCCGACCGGCGATATACCTATTCCAACCGGCGCCTGAGCACCATCATGCCGGGCAGCCAGACCAATATCGTCGGCAAACATGTCGCCGATGTTCTGGGTCCACAGCCATGGTCGGTGATCGGTTCACATCTCGACCGCGCCTATGCCGGGCAACCTTCGGTCTTCGAATTCACCCATGAACCGTCGTCGCGCCGGATTCGCGTCGCGCTCACCCCCGATCCGATGTCGGGGGGGGTCTATATCCTGTCAATGGACATCACCGAAGAGACGCAGGCCCGCACCGCCCTGCAACAGACCCGGCGGCGGGAAATTGCCGCGCAACTCACCTCCGGCCTCGCCCATGACTTTTCGAACCTGCTGACCATCATCCTCGGCATGCAGTCACGGCTTCAACGGATGGACCTTCCCGACGAGGCCGGAGGCCTGATCGCTGCCACCCTTTCTGCCGCCCGCCGCGGTGGCACACTGCTGAACCGAATCGCCGATATCACTGGCGCACGCGAAGTTCATCCCCGACCGACCGACTTGCCCGCCTTTCTCCGCGATATCGAAACGCTGGCCGGCTCGACGCTGCCACCGCAGATCAGGCTCGAAATTAACAACCTGATTTCGCACGATGCATTGATTCTCGATGCGGGCATGTTGCAGGACAGCCTGCTCAACCTCGTTCTCAACGCCCGCGATGCCTGTAACGGACAGGGGCGTATCACCCTCACCGCACGAACGGTAAAGGACACATGGGCGGAATTCACCGTTCGCGATACCGGCCCGGGCTTTTCGCCGCAAGCGCTCGAACATGGCTTCGAGCCGTTCTTTACCACAAAGGGCGGCGAAGGCTCGGGGCTTGGCCTTGCCATGGTATATGACATGACCAAACTCGCCGGCGGGCAGGCCACATTGACAAATCGCGACACTGGCGGGCAGGTCTCGATCCGCCTGCCTCTGCGCCCCGCCACCGCGCCCATCGCCCCGGGACTCGTCCTTCTGGTCGAGGACAGCGCCGATCTGCGCGCCACCATCCGCGATATGCTGACGGGCGCGGGCCACACCGTGATCGAGGCTGCCAGCGCCGCCGAGGCGCTCTCGCTGGCCGCGCAGATACCAGACATCTCGCTCTTGCTCTCCGACATCTCGCTCGAAGGCAACGATACCGGAATCGACTTGATCGACCGTCTGCCTGAACCGCACCCGCCGGTCTTTCTGATGACCTCACTCCCCGCGACGCACCCACTTCACCAGACGGCCTTGTCACGTGCGCCCGTTCTGACCAAACCCTTCAGCGCCGAACAGCTTGCCGCTTTCCTCGCGATGGAGCCCGCCTCATGACAGATGCCCCTCTCGTCACCATCCTCGACGACGAACCGGCGATCCGCGACATGCTTTCGGACGCATTGGAAGAGGCGGGCTTTCGCACGATGGGGTTTTCACGCGCGACGGAATTCGAGGCCGCGCTGAAATCGACAACGCCGGATGTCTGCCTTGTCGATCTCTCCCTGCCCGATCGCGACGGGCTTTCACTCGTCCACCGCCTCGCACTCGAACAGGGAGCGACCGTGATCATCATCTCAGGTCGTGCGCAGGTGCAGGATCGCGTGACCGGGCTCGAACTGGGCGCCGATGACTATATAATCAAACCCTTCGATCCGACCGAAGTCGTAGCCCGCATCCGCGCCCGCCTGCGCAAACCCGGCCTCTCGCCTCAAACCGGTGAAACCGCCCGCTTCAACGGCTGGACCGCGCATTTCGACCGCTACATGCTGACCGACGAAAACGGGTCTGAAACTCCCTTTTCCCATGCTGAAGGCGAGGTGCTGCGGCTGTTTCTCGAACGACCCAAGCGGCTCATTTCCCGCGCGATGATGCAGGAAAGCCTCGGCGGCGCCGCAGGGGAAAGCTTTGACCGCGCCATGGATGTCCGCATCTCGCGCCTGCGCACCAAGCTGCGCGAAGATCCGAAAAACCCCCGCCTGATCAAGACGATCTACGGCGCTGGCTATATCTTTCTGGGGGATGTTACATGGTCCTGAACAGTCCCGCCTGAACAGTCCCGAGCGCCGCATGCCTTGTCGCAGATGCTCAGCCTTGCAATCGTTCCACCGCTCCGGCCAGAACCTTTAGACCGGCCACCAGGTCGCGCTCGTCCGTGTCCTCTTCAAAGGCATGGCTGATCCCGTCGATGGACGGCACGAATAGCATTGCCGAAGGCATCAGCCGTGCCACGTTCGTCGCATCATGCAGCGCACCCGAAGGCATCCGCCGCCACCGCCCCGGCGCGGCCTCTTCCGCCGCCCCTTCCAGCGCGGCGCGCAGGTGCGCATCCATGTCCATCGGCTCAAGCCCCAGCATCGGGCCGATGCTCAAGTCCAGTTCCCGCTCCGTCGCCACCTCCTGTGCCGTTTCGCGGATGATCTCCTCCATGCGCGCCAATCGCCCGGCATCGCCATCGCGCCACTGCATCGAGAATACGGCCCGCCCGGGCACGATCGAATGCGCGTCGGGATGCAGGCTCACATGGCCGATCGTCCAAACGGTCGCAGGCGTCACCACGTTGCGAAACCGCGCGTTGATCCGCGCGTTGAATTCGGCCAGGCCCTGAAACGCATCGCGACGCCGGTGCATCGGCGTCGTCCCGGCATGGTTCTGCTCGCCTTCGAAGGTGATCCGCATATCGCGAATCCCCACGATACTCTCGACCACGCCGACAGACTCGCCCGCCTCGTAAAGCCACGGCCCCTGCTCGATATGCATCTCGATGAAGCCATCGAATTGCGCCGGATCGACGAAATCGCCCGTCAGATGCGCCATCGAGGCTCGCGCTTCGGCAAAACCGACGCCATCCCGGTCGGTCAGTTCATCCGCCGCTTCAAGTGAAAGCTTGCCCGACCAGACGGTGCTTCCCGTGGTCACACCGAACCGCCCTTCCTCGTCCTGAAACGATACCACCGACACCGGCGGTCCGCCCGTTTCGCGCGATGCCCGCGCAACTTCAAGCGCCGCCATCACGCCCAGCGCCCCATCGAGCCACCCGCCTTCGGGCTGGCTGTCCGAATGCGAACCCATCAGCAAGGATTTTTCCCCGGCCAACCCGAACAGGCTTCCGACCGGGTCGAAATGCGTCTTCAATCCAGCCGCCTTCATCCGCCCGGCCAACCATTGCCGCGCTTCGATATCGGCTTTCGAATAGGCCGGGCGCACCACGCCCTTGCCAACGCCCGACGCGCCAAAGCGGCGCAGCTCGTGCAGTTCGGCTAGGAATCTCTCGGGATTGACGGGAATCATGACGCACTCCTCCTGTTGTTCCTCTCGGCATACGCCGCCAAATCGGATTGGTCAATTTATCATGATAAATCGTAAGCCCGGTTCACGATCTCCCCTGCACCAAAGGCGACCTCGCCAGCCGGGCCCAATCGTTCAGATCCCCAACCGGTCGCGCGTGGCGTACCACATCATCGCCAGCGTCAGCAGCGGTGCGCGCAACGCCGCACCACCCGGGAAGGGCCTCGTGGGAATGCGCGACAAGACGTCGAACCCGTCGCTTTCGCCTTCAATCGCCCGGGCCATGATCTGTCCGGCCTGTGTCGCACTGCCGACGCCATGCCCGGAGTAGCCCGAGGCCGAAAGCACGTTCGGCGCCACCCGCGCGACATAGGGCAGCCGCCGCATGGTGATGGCCAATGTCCCGCCCCATGTATAGTCGAAGGGAATATCCGCGAGGTGCGGGAAAATCTCGGCCATCGGCCTGCGCACTGTCCGGTCGATGTCGGGAAAGCGATAACCATAGCTTTCGCCACCGCCGAAGAGCAGCCGCTTGTCCGGACTCAGGCGAAAATAATTCACCACGAATTTCGAATCCGCCACTGCCACATCGCGGGCAAGCACCCGGGCGGCCTCCTCCCCCAAAGGTGGCGTCGCGGCGATGAAATTGTTGATCGGCATGACCCGCGCCGCGACCTTGCGGTTCAGTCCACCGAGATACCCGTTGGCGGCCAGGATGACATGTTCCGCCCGCACCTTGCCCGCATCGGTTCGGATTTCGACCGGGCTCTGGCCCTCGCCGATCTGCTGCACACAGGTGCCTTCGTGGATGCGCACGCCCGCCGCCACAGCCGCCCTTGCGAGGCCCAACGCGAAATTGAGCGGATGCAGATGCGCCGCTCCCATATCCAGCGCGCCACCCACATATTTGGGCGAAGGGCAAAGCGCCTGCATCGCATCCCGGTCCAGCGCCTCGATCTGCCCGTATCCATATCGGTCCTTAAGATGCGCGACATAGGCGTGTTCGTGCTTCACCTCTCGCGCAGTGAACGCCGCATGGGCAACGCCCGGCCTCAGGTCACAGTCGATCCCATGCTCGGCCACCAGCGCCTTGACCAGCGCCTTGGCATCCTCGCCCAGATCCCACAGCTTGCGCGCATCCTCGGCCCCGACCAGTTTCTCAAGCGTGAACTGGTCCACCCGTTGGCCGGACCCCAACTGTCCGCCGTTGCGCCCCGACGCACCAAACCCCACCCGATGCGCCTCGAGCAGCACCACATCGCGGCCAGCCTTGGCCAGATGCAGCGCCGCCGAAAGGCCAGTGAACCCACCGCCTACAATGCAGACATCGGCCCGCGCCTCTCCCTGAAGCGCGGGGAACGGATCAAGCGCATGCGCGGTCGCGGCATACCAGCTTTGCGGATATTGTCCGCGCCGGTCGTTGGAAAACAATAGGTTCATACGTTCAACAGCAGATGTTCCCGTTCCCAAGGCGAAATGACCTGAAGGAACTCCTCGTATTCGGTGCGTTTAACGATGGAATAGACCCGCGCGAATTCAGGGCCCAAAACCTCGTGCAACTTTTCCGACGCATCGAAGATATCAAGCGCGGCTCCCATCTCGCGGGGGATATCCTCTTCCCCCTCATAGGCGTCGCCCTTGAACTGCTTGTCCGGGCGCTCCTCCTCCAACAAACCGAGATAGCCACAGGCGAGGCTCGCGGCGATACCGAGATATGGGTTGCAATCCATCCCCGCGAGCCGGTTTTCCACGCGCCGCGATTCCGGCCCCGAAAGCGGCACGCGGATGCCCGTGGTGCGGTTGTCGCGGCCCCATTCAAGGTTGATTGGCGCGGCATGGTCGCGCACGTATCGGCGATACGAATTCACATAGGGCGCAATCACCGCGATGGCCGAGGGCAGATGCGTCTGCATCCCGGCGATAAAATGGAAAAACGCATCCGTTTCCCCACCTTGAGGGCCGGAAAAGATGTTCTTTCCAGTTTCGACATCAAGCACCGAATGGTGAATATGCATGGCACTGCCCGGTTCCTCCGCAATCGGTTTGGCCATGAAGGTAGCATAGCAGTCATGGCGCAGCGCCGCCTCGCGAATGAGGCGTTTGAAATAGAACACCTCATCGGCCAGCTTGACCGGATTACCGTGGCGCAGGTTGATTTCGAGCTGCCCCGCCCCGCCTTCTTGGGTGATCCCGTCGATCTCGAACCCCTGTGCCTCGGCGAAATCATAGATGTCGTCGATCACCGGCCCGAACTCGTCTACGGCAGTCATCGAATAGGCCTGCCGAGCGGCGGCGGGGCGGCCGGAGCGACCCATCATCGGCTTGATCGCCTTGGCCGGGTCGAGATTGCGCGCCACCAGGAAAAATTCCATCTCGGGCGCAACGACCGGTTTCCAGCCCTTTTCATGGTAAAGATCGACCACCCGCTTGAGCACGTTGCGCGGGGAATAGGGGATCGGATTGTTCTTGCGGTCATAAGCATCATGGATGACCTGAAGCGTCCAGTCGCCGGTCCAGGGTGCGGCGGTGGCGGTGGACATGTCCGGCTTGAGGATCATGTCGCGTTCGATGAAACCCTCATCCCCTGCGGCCTCGCCCCAATCGCCTGTAATCGTTTGATAAAATATCGAGTCAGGCAGGTGGAAATAGGTCTGGCGCGCAAATTTCGATGCTGGAACCGCCTTGCCGCGAGCGATGCCCGGCAGGTCGGAGATGATGCATTCCACCTCGTCGAGCCTGCGGCCTTCAAGGAAATCCTGCGCGGCCTGTGGTAGCGTCTTGATCCAGTCGGCGGTCATTTTTCTTTCCTGTTCAAATGCTTGACCATCATCTCCGCGAATACGGCGCTGTCGTCAGGATGATCGAGCGTGGCAGTGGCGGCGTCGATTAGGTCCGGGGGCACAACACCGGGTGCGCGGTAGCGCAAAAGCGCGTCGATCATGGCCGCCGTGAATTCGGGATGTGGTTGAATTGTAAGAATATTCTCTCCGATCATCAGGGCCGCGTTGGCGCAGAAGTCGCTGGACCCGATCAGCTTGGCATCGGGTGGCAGCTCGACCACCTGATCCTGGTGCCACGCATTGAGGCGCATGGGCTTGTTTTCGATGCTGTATTCCTGCTGACCGATCGACCAACCCCCTTGATATTTCTCGACTTTTCCGCCCAGCGCCTGGGCGATGATCTGATGACCAAAACATACGCCAACCAGCGGTTGGTCGGCGTCGCGGATGGCGCGGATCAGGGTTTCGAGGGGGGGAATCCAGTCGTGATCTTCGTAGGCGCCGTGTTTGGAGCCGGTGATGAGCCATGCGTCGGCCGCTTCGGGGCCGTCGGGGAACTTTCCATCAACCACGGAATATGTAATAAACTCAAAGCCTTGCCCATCAAGAAGGCGCTGGAACATCGTGTCGTAGTCGCCAAGCTCGCCCAGCACCATGTCGGGGGCGTGGCCGGTTTGCAGGATGCCGATTTTCACGTCTTTCTCCGAATTTGATCAAGTTCCGAAACGGACCGGAAGACCCGTGTCAGACCGTTTCGAGATAGGTTTTCCAATGGTCCTCGGGCACGATGGCCTTCATCCCCTCAAGTTCCTGCCGCTTGGTATAGCACAGGTTGGAAACGAGGTCTCGGGGCAGAATGCGGGCGATGCGGGCATCCGACTCGAAGGCCGATATCGCACTGTCCCAATCCGGGGCGAGACCGGGCAGGTCGAGGTCATAGGCGTTGCCGGTGATCGGCGCGGGCGGGTCCGCCGAATCCTCGATCCCGGTGAGCGCGCCGCCGAGGATGACGGCAAGCGCCAGATAAGGGTTGATGTCGCCACCTGCCACCCGATTCTCGATCCGCCGCGCCACTGGTGGTCCGGACGGCACCCGGATCGCCGCAGTGCGGTTGTCATAGGCCCAGGACGCGCCGGTGGGCGCATGGGCACCCGGTTCGAGGCGGGCATAGGAATTGGCATGCGGCGCAAAGATCAGCGTCGCACCGTGCATCGCCTCAAGGCTGCCGGCAATCGCGTGGTGCAAAAGCGCGCTGCCCTCGGGCCCGCCGTTGTCGAAAATGTTGCGCCCCTCGGCGTCGAGCACCGAGAAATGCACATGCATCCCCGAGCCCGCATCACCCGCGAACGGTTTGGCCATGAAGGTCGCCGCCATTCCGTGCTTGCGCGCCAAGCCTTTGACAAGGCTTTTGAAAAGCCATGCGTTATCGGCGGCGCGCATGGCCTCGCAGTGGCGCAGGTCGATCTCGAACTGGCCCAGACCGGCCTCGGAAATCGCCGATTGGGCGGGGATGTCCATCGCCTCGCACGCCTCGTAAAGCGCGGTGAACCAGTCGTCGAAGGCGTCAAGCTGCCTGAGCGAGAGGATCGCCTGGCCATGCAGCGGGCGACCCGAAAGCGGGTTGATCGGCGGGGCCAGCCGGGTGTCGCCGTCATCGACCAGGTAGAATTCCATCTCGGTCGCGGCCTGCACGGTCCAGCCGCGTTCGGCATAGCGCGCCAGCACGGCGGCCAGCGCGTGGCGCGGATCACCGGCAAAGGGCGTGCCATCGTCGTGGAACATCCACATCGGGACGAGCGCGCTGGGGCTGTTCAGCCATGGCATCGGAAGGGGGCCGCGTTCGGTGGGCAAAAGAACGCCGTCGGCATCGCCGGACTCGAACACCAGCGGGCTGTTCTTGATGTCGGCGCCCCAGATGTCGACGTTGAGCACCGAATAGGGCATCCGCACCCCATCGGTTTCCAGCTTTTCAGCGGCCTGGGACGGGAGGCGCTTGCCGCGCACCTGACCATTGAGGTCAGCCGCGCCGACGCGGAAGGTTTGCAGATGTCTGAGGTCCATGAAGGGCTCGCTTGGGTAATTTGATCAAAATATCGACGCCTTGTGCGAAAAAGTCCAGTGCTTTCCTGTGGGCAAAGGTTAACGCCACCAAAGAGCGAAAAACAGGGGGGGTGATTTGCGTATGTTTTCCGGCTGCTGCCCGGCTGCCGCGTGAATCAACCATTCGTTAACCGCGCAAAAGGTTAACGCGGCGTGCGCCCGATCGAATTCAGCCCCGCCCGGGCAGCACACGGCCGTGCGCGGCCCTCGCTTCGGCCTTCCACCTCAGCGCGTCAGTGTCAGCGCGCCGTCGGTGATCTCGATCCGCGAATAACGGTTGAGATAGCGCATCCCCAGAAGCGAGCCCGACATGTCGCCATCGTTGACATAGGCCATCACCCGGTCGTCACGGATCGCGCCGATGCTGATACTGTCAAGCCGCACCGGCGCGGTGCGCACCTCGCCATTTGCGGTGTAGGCGCGCCCGACATAGGCAAGGCTCTCTGTGTCGATGCCCGCGCTCAGCGCGTCCTGCCGGCTGAGCACGATCTCGGTGGCGCCGGTATCGACGGTGAATCGGATCGGGGTGCCGTTCACCTCGGCGGTGACGTAGTAATGCCCGTCGCGGGCGCGCGGCAGGGTGATCACGCCCTGCTCGGCGATGACCGATTGTTGCGGGGTGACGGCCTGCCGGATGTCATCCCAAAGCGCGACCACGGCCAGCGCCCCGGCAAAGATCAGCCCCCAGGCCAGCGCCTGTTGCACCAACTTGCCCAGCCGCTCGCGGTTGTGGACGAAGAACCACACCGCGATCGCAGAAAGCAGCAGGACGAGATAAGTGAGCGTGGCGGGATCGTTCGACATGGATCACATATAGGGGGTCAGGCCCCACCCGCAAAGCCAAAGTCGCGCAGCCCGTCGAGGATGAACTGCACCGAGAGCGCGGCGAGAAGCATGCCGAGCAGGCGCGTGGTCACATTGATGCCGGTCTTGCCCAGCGCGCGTTCGAGCAACCCCGAGAG
Organism: Aquicoccus porphyridii; assembly: GCF_008369105.1. GTDB lineage: Bacteria > Pseudomonadota > Alphaproteobacteria > Rhodobacterales > Rhodobacteraceae > Aquicoccus > Aquicoccus porphyridii. Next base: position 122,935 of record NZ_VINQ01000003.1, read on the forward strand.
CAGGAAAAGAAGCAGCGCCAGCAGAATCACCGCCGCGACCGTGCCGATCACCATGGCCAGCCCCGCGGCGCCCGGTTTCTGCCCGGCCAGAAGGATGACCGAGGCGATGGCCCCCGGCCCGGCGATGAGCGGGATGGCCAGCGGAAAGACCGAAGGGTCGGGCGCGTCGTCCTCTTCCTCGGCCTGGCCTGCGCGGCGTTTGCTCCGGCGCTCGAACAGCATGTCGAGCGCGGTCAGGAACAGGAGCGCCCCACCCGCCACGCGGAAGGCGGGCATGGAGATGCCGATGAAGCCGAGCACCGCCTCGCCAAAGACGGTAAAGGCGGCAAGGATCGCGAAGCCGGTCACGCAGGCGCGTATCCCGATCGCCCGGCGGCGCGGTGCGCCCTGGGTCAGCGCGATGAAAAGCGGGGTCAGGCCGATCGGGTCGATCACCACGAAAAGCGTGACGAAAGCGGTGATGAGAAAGGCGGTGTCGATCAGCTCCATGGCCCAGCGTTACGGCAGCGGGGCACGGCGCGCAAGCCTAGCCCTCGGCCACTTCGAGCTTTTCCAGCGCGGTCATCCACAGCGCCTCGGCGCGTTCCAGCCCGTCCATCACCTCGGCGTATTTCTTTTGCCAGACGGCGGCCTCGGCCGGGTTGTCGTAAAGCTCGGGATTGGCCAGCTTGGTGGCCAGCCGGTCGCGCATCTCGTTGAGCTTGGTGACGCGGGCCTCGCATTTGCGCACGTCCGAGCGCAGGGCGAGGATGGCGTCGCGCGAGGCGCGTTTGGGTTTCGCAGGCTTCGGTTTCTCGGGCTTGTCGGGTCTGGGCGGCGCAAGCAGCAACTGGCGATAGCTTTCGAGATCGCCCTCATAAGGCGCGACGCGGCCGCCCTGCACCAGCCACAGCCGGTCGGCCACGAGGGACAAAAGGTGCATGTCGTGGCTCACCAGGATGACCGCGCCGGTATAGGCGGTCAGCGCCTCGACCAGCGCCTCGCGGCTTTCGATATCGAGGTGGTTGGTGGGCTCGTCGAGGATCAGGAGATGCGGCGCGTCGAGCGTGGCCAGCATGAGCGAAAGCCGCGCCTTCTGCCCGCCCGAAAGCTGACCCACCAGCGTTTCGGCCTGTTGCGCGCCGATGCCGAAGCCGCCGAGCCGCGCGCGCAGCCGCGCCGGGGTCTCGCCGGGGCGCTGGCGGCGGATGTGGTCGAGCGGGGTTTCGTCGACATGCAATTCCTCGACCTGGTGCTGGGCAAAGAAGCCGACGCGCAGCTTGGCGGCCGTGGTCATCTTGCCGGCGAGCAGCGGCAGGCGTGCGGAGAGGAGTTTCGAGAGGGTGGACTTGCCCTCGCCGTTGCGGCCCAGAAGGGCGATGCGGTCGTCCTGGTCGATCCTGAGGTCGAGATGCGAGAGCACCGGCACCCCGTCATAGCCGACCGATCCGCCCTCGACCCGGATGATGGGGGGCGAGAGTTCCTCGGGCGCGGGGAAGGTGAAGGCGCGCAGCGCGGCCTCTTGCGGGGCGGTGATCGGTTTCATCCGCGCCAGCGCCTTCAGCCGCGATTGCGCCTGTTTCGCCTTGTCGGCCTTGTAGCGGAAGCGATCGACATAGGATTGCAGATGCGCGCGGCGCGCCTCCTGCTTTTTCGCCTCGGATTCCTGCGCCATGAGCCGCGCGGCGCGGGTGTCGGCAAAGGCATCGTAATTGCCCTGGTAGAACGTGAGTTTGCGATCCTCCAAGTGCAGGATCGCCCCCACCGCGCGATTAAGGAGCCCGCGGTCGTGGCTGACGATGATCACCGTGTGCGGATAGCGCGCAAGGTAGCTTTCGAGCCACAGCGCGCCCTCGAGGTCGAGATAGTTGGTCGGCTCGTCGAGCAACAACAGATCGGGCGCGGCGAAGAGCACCGCCGCCAGCGCGACCCGCATCCGCCAGCCGCCCGAGAAGGCGCTGCACGGCATCTGCATTTCCTCGGGCGTGAAGCCCAGACCGCGCAGGATGGCCGACGCGCGCGCCTCGGCCGACCATGCGTCGATATCGGCGAGCCGGGTCTGGACCTCGGCGATGCGATGGGCATCCTGGCTTTCCTCGGCCATGAGTTCGGCGCGCTCGGTATCGGCGGCCAGCACCGTGTCGAGCAGGCTCACCTCGTTGCCCGGCACCTCCTGGGCGACCCCGCCGATACGGGCGCGCGGCGGCAGGGAGATGGTGCCGGTTTCCAGCGCCAACTCGCCCCGGATCAGGCGAAACAGCGTCGTCTTGCCGGTGCCATTGCGCCCGACAAGGCCCACCTTGTGCCCGGTGGGAATGGTGGCGCTGGCATGATCGAAAAGCGGGTGGCCGGCCACGGAATAGGAGATGTCGGAAAGCACGAGCATGGCCGGGCATTGCCAGAGGGGCGCGGGGGTGTCAATCGCCGCCGTCGCCCCCGGCGGCGGCATCCCCCGTGGCGGTTGGCCCGTGGTGGCGCAGGCCGCTCCGCGGGGAGTATTTGGGGCAAGATGAAGGGGGGCGGGCGGGCAGGTCGTGGCGGTTGGGGTGTTGGCGGCACGGGATCGCTGGCGCGACCGGCGGCGTTGCAATGAGCGGTTGGAGCCCAAATGACCGTGCGGCACTTCGGGAACAGAAGCCGAGATGCCTTCAGTGTCTCTTGTTGCCTTGAGGGTGATTCCCTTGTATCGCAGCGGCAAGGTGCCGGGCACCTGCCGCCTGCAGACGTGAGTCATGGTGAAGCCCGGAGCAAGACAACATCTCACCCTCGAAGCATTTCGCAGGTGGGTAACGCAGGCTCCCTCCCGATCTGAAATGCCTCTCTGGAGGAGTGAGCGATGTCTGTCGGACGCGCTGCCAATATAGTTGAAAACCCCTTTCTGACTCTGCCGGTCGGGCGATTGTTCCTGTCCAACGCCGTTCCCATGGCGGTGGTCATGTCAACTGGCGGCCTGCTGAACGTGGTCGACGGGATCTTTGTCGGACGTTTTATCGGCGCCCAAGCCCTTGCCGCGGTCAGCCTGGCCTTCCCGGCAGTCATGCTGCTGACGGCGTTGACCACTCTGGCGGGAGGAGGCATGTCAAGCCTTCAGGCCCGGCATCTGGGCGCCGGATCGCGGAGGGAAGCAGAAACCATTTTTGCGGGTGCGCACGGGCTGATCCTCGCCATGAGTGCGGTCGTGGTCACAAGTGCCCTGACGTTCGGCCCCGGCGCCGTCTCGTTCCTCGCCGCAGGGGATGAAGAAGTCGCCGGACCTGCCTGGGACTATCTGCTGATCCTGATTCTGGGCGCACCCGTGCAGTTCGGTCTGGGCCTGCACGCCGATGCCCTGCGCAATGAGGGGCAAGCAGGGCTTATCGCGCTGCTGTCCGTGCTCGTGAACCTGCTGAACGTAGCGGCAAACTACATTGCGATCGTGATCCTCGACCTCGGCATCGCAGGATCGGCGATCGGCACAGTGGTCGCGCAGACGCTCGGTCTGGTGTTGCTGCTCATGGTGCGCAAGCGCGATCCCGCTCTTTTGCCACTCAGTTCGATCCGGCACGCAAGCTGGCTGACAGGATGGCGGCAGATTCTCTCATTGGGTCTACCTTTGTGCCTGAGCTTCATCGGAATGGCACTGGTGGCCAGCACCGTTCTCCTCACCATCGGCAACACCGCAGCGGCTCACGCCACTTATGTCGCCGCCTACGGGGTGGTGACGCGCGTCCTTGGCCTGGCCTTCCTGCCGCAGATGGCCATCGCGCTCGCCACCCAGAGCATCACCGGCAACAATGTCGGCGCAGGCCGGATGGACCGGGCCCGCGCGGCCCTGTGGCTCGCCATTGGAAGCGCGTTCTTCTGGTGCCTTGGCGTGGCGCTGATCGGCATGTTTGCAGGCGAAATGCTGGGCGCGGTGTTTTCAGAAGATCGGGAGGTTGTCACAGCGGTCGCGGCAATCATGTGCCCATGACGGCGCTCTACGCCATCACCGGACCGATCCTCGTCATCGCCATGCATTTCCAGGCGATGGGGCATTCGCTGCGAACTGCGGTGCTGACCTTGGTGAAACCCTGGCTGCTGACGCCTGTCCTCATCGTCGTCTTGAATGCGCTCTCAGGGCTTCCAGGCTTGTGGCTTGCCTTTCCGGCCGCGGATGCCGCCCTGCTTCTAGTGGCTCTGACGATCATTCTTCGGGACCGCGTGTTTGACACTGCCCTCGCGACACCGGATACCAAGGAGGTATCATGACACAACCATCACTCGATGCCATCAAGGCACAGGCCAAGGCCCTTCGGCAGGCACTGCAAGCTGAGGGCACTGTCGTCAGCCATGCTCAGGCTCTTGAACTCATAGCCCGGCAACATGGCGCCCGAGACTGGAATACGCTGCATGCCCGGCTTACCCAGCGAAACGCCCTGCCTGAACTTGCCTTGGGCGATCGAGTCGCGGGGCATTACCTGGGCCAGGCCTATAGTGGCGAGATCGTCGCCCTGTCGGGATCGGCAGGTCATCGTCATGTGGCGATCAAGCTGGACCAGCCGATCGATACCGTTCGGTTCGAAAGTTTCTCAAACTGGCGCCACCGCATCCGTGGAACGCTCGATGTGGACGGTCGCAGCCATCGTAGAACATCGGACGGCGCACCGCATCTGGTCGTGAAGAAGGTGCCGTCCTAATCTTGGGTTGCGCAATCACTGGCCATGACCGCGAACGGCCGCTTCGTCCCGCAAAGCTGACGCTCGTTCATGGTGCGGCGAAAGGCTGCTTTCAACACCGATTCCGAAGGCAGAGGCAATTTCTCTGACGAAAAAGGCAGAACTATATGATGTTTTCAGGTGGAAACTTGGTGGAGCCTAGGGGGATCGAACCCCTGACCTCTTGCATGCCATGCAAGCGCTCTCCCAGCTGAGCTAAGGCCCCGTAAGTTCAGGCGTTCGGCCTGTCGCCGCTATCTAGGCAAAGCGCCGGGCGGGATCAAGCGGAAAATCGCGGTTTTTGCGGGCAGACGGCCCGTGAAACGCCGCACAACAGAAAATGCGCCGCTGCCAGGCAGGGCGCATTCCGGTCACCTGCAAACATCGTTTGCGGATCAGTCGTCGTCATCCGACGCGACATCGGCGATCTCGTCGAGCGACACGTTGTCGTCGTCGTCATCTTCCAGAACATCCGCGTCGAGATCGACCTCGACATCATCTTCGTCGAGAACATCGGTTTCCAGATCGTCCTCGCTGGTCTTGGATTTCTTGGTCACGGCGTCTTCGGCATCGGCGGACAGCAGGCTGCGCTTGCCGGTCTCGATATTGATGGTCTCACCGGTATAGGGGCTGACCACCGGATTCCGGTTCATGTCGTAGAACCGCTTACCGGTGGTCGGGCAGACGCGTTTGACGCCCCATTCTTCCTTGGGCATGGCAATCCCTCTAAACTCTCATGTCATGTCGACGATCCGCGCCAACTGCCATAACATGCGCAGGGTGTCAAAGGCTTTCAGGGGCTTTCGGGAATGCAGGGAATCAAGGGCGCGATGCGCAGCGCGGAGTCGTGGTCATGAGGGTGCATGTCATCCCCGGCGATCCGCCGGTCGAACTGGTGTTGCGGCGCTCGGGACGGGCAAGGCGGATTTCGTTGCGGGTGTCGTCGCTCGACGGGCGGGTGACGCTGACCTGCCCGCAAGGCGTGCCCGAGGGCGCGGCGCTCGATTTCGCCCGGGACAAGGCCGACTGGCTGCGCCAACAGCTTGCCCGCACCCATGACGCGGTGCCGGTGGGCATCGGTTGCGACCTGCCGTTTCGCGGGCGCCTGATCCGGGTTCTGCATGCCCCGGGGCGCGGGGTTCTGGCCGAACGCGATTGCGTGCATGTCGGCGGCGCACCTGATCACGCGGCGGCCCGGCTTCAGGGATTCTTCAAGCAAACCGCCCGCGACCGTCTCGCCGCCGCCTCCGATCGCTATGCCGCCGCGCTGGGGCGGCCCTATGTGCGGCTCACCCTGCGCGACACGCGCTCGCGCTGGGGGTCGTGCTCGTCGCGGGGTGGGCTGATGTATTCCTGGCGGTTGATCATGGCGCCCGATGACGTGCTCGATTACGTCGCCGCCCACGAGGTTGCACACCTGGCCGAGATGAACCATTCGCCGCGGTTCTGGCACCATGTCACGCAGCTTTACGGCGATTGCTCGGCGCCGCGCCGCTGGCTGCGCGAACACGGGCCGGGCCTGCATCGCTATCAATTCTGAGGGCAGGTCTTGCGCCGCGCTTGCGCGCGTCGCGGCGGGGCCTCGCTGCGCTCGGCCCGGTCATGGGGGCGACGCGGTGCCCACCCCCTGTCGGGGCGCATGTGGCGGGGTGGAGTTGAGTATTTTCGCCAAGAAAGAACCGTGGGCCGGGGTGATTCGATATCGGCACGGCAGGTGATTGACGGCGCGTGAAATTGTGATCACAAGAAGATCATGCTGACCCAGACCCGCCCCGACCCGTCGCCTTCGGCCCATGACCGCGTTTACCGCATGTTGCGCACCCGCATCATGCATGGCGACATGGCGCCGGGGCAGGCGCTGACCCTGCGCGGCATCGGCCGCGAATTCGACGTGTCGATGACCCCGGCGCGCGAATCGCTCAGGCGGCTGGTGGCCGAGGGGGCGCTGACCATGTCGGCCTCGGGTCGGGTGTCGACGCCGGAACTCAGCAATGAGCGGATCGAGGAACTGGCCGCGCTGCGCGCGCTGATCGAGGTCGAACTGGCCAGCCGCGCCCTGCCACGCGCCCACATGGCGCTGATCGAGCGGTTGCAGACCATCAATACCGGGCTGGCCGACGCGATCGCGCGGCAGGACCCGGTGGGTTACATCCGCACCAACCTGGAATTCCACCGCACGCTCTACCTGCGGGCGCAGGCCCCCGCGATGCTGGCCATGGCCGAAACCGTCTGGCTTCAGCTCGGGCCGACCATGCGGATGCTTTACGGGCGGCTCAGGCACAAGGAGGTGCCGCAATATCACCGGCTGATCATTTCGGCGCTCAAGGCCGGTGACGAGCCCGGGTTGCGGCTGGCCGTGCGTTCGGATGTGACGCAGGGGTTGAAGATGCTTCAGACCTGAAGCGGCGCCGCCCCCCGGTGCCCGGCATGCCCCGCGGTTCGAGCGGTCAGGCGGCAAGCCCCTTCGAGCCAAGATCAAGGTAACGGCGGCGGCGGTCCTTGACCAGTTTCTTTCCCGTCCTCCCGTCAAGCTCGGCCAGCATCGAGGTGATCGCCTCGCCCACCGCCGCGATGGTGGCGTCGCGGTCGCGATGCGCCCCGCCCAGCGGCTCGCGGATCACCCGGTCGGTGACGCCCAGCTTTTCGAGATCCTGCGCGGTGAGGCGCAGCGCCTCGGCGGCTTCGCGCATCTTCTCGCTGTCTTTCCAAAGGATCGAGGCGCAGCCCTCGGGCGAGATCACCGAATAGATCGAATGTTCGAGCATCGCGACCCGGTCGGCGGTGGCAAAGGCCACGGCGCCGCCCGATCCGCCCTCGCCGATGATGACGCTGACCAAGGGCACGCCGATCTGCAGGCATTTCTCGGTCGAGCGGGCAATCGCCTCGGACTGGCCGCGCTCTTCCGCGCCCTTGCCGGGATAGGCCCCCGCCGTGTCGACAAGGGTGATCACCGGCAGGCCGAACCGGTCGGCGAGATCCATCAGCCGCACCGCCTTGCGATAGCCTTCGGGCCGGGCCATGCCGAAATTGTGCCGGATGCGCGACTTGGTGTCATGGCCCTTTTCATGGCCGATCACCATCACCGGCCGATCGCCGAACCGCGCCAGCCCGCCCAGAATCGCATGATCGTCGGCGAAATTGCGATCACCGGCCAGCGGCGTGTACTCGGTGAACAGCGTCTTGATATAGTCACGGCAATGCGGCCGGTCAGGATGGCGTGCGACCTGGGCCTTCCGCCATGGCGTGAGCCTGGTGTAAAGCTCTTCGAGAAGCTCGCGCCCCTTCTTGTCGAGCGCCGACGCCTCGGCCTCGACATTCATTTCCTCGTTCGCCCGCGCCATGGCGCGCAGCTCTTCGGCCTTGCCTTCGATCTCGGCCAGCGGTTTCTCGAAATCGAGGTAATTGGTCATTCGGACACTCCCACGCGTGACTTTGCGCTATATGACGTCCCCGACGCCACGATGCAACTCCTGCGCAGTCGGTATCGTTCCGGTAACACTCTTGCCGCCATGCCCATGGAACGTGCAAGCTGGGTCAGGCAGCAACATGCCGATGCCACGAGGAATCAGACCGGAGAGGCCATGACCAAGCTTGATTTCCGCAAGGCCGACAAGGCGCTCTACACACCACCTTCGGACCAATGGCAGCGCGTCGATGTGCCCGCCATGGTCTACCTGTCCATCACCGGGCAGGGCGACCCCAACGGCCCGGGTTTCGCCGCCGCGCTCGGGGCGCTTTATCCCGTGGCCTATGGCCTTAAATTCGCCCGCAAACCCGATGGCGATTTCACCGTTTCCCCGCTCGCGGCGCTGTGGTGGGCCGATGATCCCGCCGCCTTTGCCACGGGCGAGCGCGCCGCGTGGCGCTGGCGGGCAATGTTGCGCGTGCCCGGTGATGCGGACGACGCGGCAGTTGAAGATATCCGCAAGACCGTTCTCGCCAAGCAGGCGGGCAAGACGGGCGGCGCCGATCCGGCGTTGATCGCCGCTGTGACGCTCACAAGGCTGGCCGAGGGCGATTGCCTTCAACGGCTCCATCTCGGCCCCTTCGCGGACGAAGCCCCGGTGCTGGCAGATCTGCACGATAACGTGATGCCACGCCTTGGCCTGACCTTCGCGGGGCCGCATCACGAGATCTATCTCTCCGACCCGCGTCGCACCGCACCCGAGAAGCTCAGGACCATCCTGCGCCAACCGGTGAAACCGGCATGACCGCGCCCCCGCCCATGCCACCCGCCGTTAGGGTCGCTTTCGATGCCTTCCCGGCCCCGGCGCGAACCGGGTGCCTTGCCCTGCGCGCGCTGATCCTCGAGACCGCCGCGCAGATGCCCGAGATCGGGCGCATCGCCGAAGAGTTGCGCTGGGGCGAACCCGCCTATCTCACCCCCGAGACGAAATCGGGCAGCACGATCCGGCTCGGCGTGCCGAAATCCGGCGGTTACGCGCTTTTCGTGCATTGCCGCACAACCCTGATCGCCGATTTCCGCGAAATAGCCCCGCCCGACTGGCGCTTTGACGGGACGCGCGCGGTGCTGTTCGACACGGCGCATCCCCCGCGGCCTGAACCGCTTGCGCTGCTTATCCGCGCCGCGCTGACCTATCACCGCAAAGCGCCGTCCTGAGCGCGGTTTCCGGCGACGCATGTGGATAGGACAGCAACGGTTGACGTCCTACCCCACAGGATAAAGCACCGGATAGAGCGTCGCCACCAGCAAGAGCGCCATCACCCAGTTGAACGCGCGCAGCCGTGCGGGGTTGGTCAGGATGCGCCGCATCTGCTGGCCCATCACCGTCCATGTGCTGACCGAAGGGAGGTTGACCGCGCCAAAGATCACCGCGACGAGCGCGATCGCCGCCATCGAGCGATCCGGCGCATAAAGCGTGATCGCGGTGAGTGCCATGGTCCACGCCTTGGGGTTCACCCACTGGAACAGCGCCGCCTGGAGAAAGCTGAACGGCCGTCCGCCGGGGTCGGCGCCACCCTCAGGCGGGGCGGCGTTGGCGATCTTCCATGCCAGCCACAGGAGATAACCGACACTGCCGATCTTGAGCAGCGTGTAACTGACCGGGAAGGCATCGAACAACCGGATCAGCCCGGCCCCCACAAGGAACACCATCACCACGAACCCGACCCCGATGCCCAACATATGCGGGATCGACCGACGAAAGCCGAAATTCGCCCCCGACGCCATCAGCATGAGGTTGTTCGGCCCCGGCGTGATCGACGAGACGAGGGCAAAAAGGACAAGGGCAGACAGCATGGCTTGGCTCATGAACACAATAATATTGACTTGCTGACGCAAATAAGGTGCAAATTGCAGAAATTTTGCGGATTAAATGCAATTAAAAATGAAACATGACCCGATAACCCAGAAAATATTGCGCGCGCTTACCGATAATGGCCGGATCAGCAATCTCGAACTGGCCGACCGCGTGGGGCTGTCGCCCTCGGCCTGCCTGCGCCGGGTGGTCGCGCTGGAAAAGGCGGGCGTGATCCGCGGCTATCGCGCCGTCCTTGATCCCGCGCAGATGGGCGTGGGCTTCCTCGCCTATATCACCGTGGGCCTCAGCCAGCACACCAAGGCCGCGCAGGAAGCGTTCGAGCACGCCATGGCGCGCGCGCCCGAGGTGCGCGAATGTCACAACGTCACCGGCGCGGTGGAATACCTGCTCAGGGTCGAAGCGGCGGACCTCGCGGCCTACAAGGCGTTTCACACCGAGGTGCTGGGCACGTTGCCACAGGTGCAATCGCTCACCACCTACGTGGTGATCGGCTCGCCCAAGGACGAACGGGCCTGATCCCATCGCGTGGCCTTCGGCCACACAGGTTTTGCGCCGCGCTGTCGCGCGTCGCGGCGGGCACGCATGGCCAGCGGCGGCAAATCGCCCAGATCGGGCGCGGATGGTTTCCGATGCGCCCTGACTGCGCTATCACAGGGGCGTCTTCAGTCATGAGGCCCCCATGCCCCTCACCCGCCGCCTGTTCCTCGTCGCCCCCTTGGCCCTTGTCGCATGCGGTCGGCGCGAAAAGGTTTCGACCAGGCGGGCCTCATCGAACTACAACCCGGCGCTTCACCCAAACGAGACGCCCGAACTGCGCGCCCTGATCAACAAATGGGCCGATCATTACGAGGTGCCCCGCGAACTGGTCCACCGCCAGATCATCCGCGAAAGCACCCACCGCCCCTGGGCGCGCAACGGGCCCTATTACGGGCTGATGCAGATCCTGCCCCAGACCGCGCGCTCCATGGGCTTCCGGGGCAAGCCGTCGGACCTTCTCGATGCCGACACCAACCTGAAATACGCGGTCAAGTACCTGCGCGGCGCCTATCTCGTCGCCGAGGGCAATCAGGACGCGGCGGTGATGTGGTATGCCCGGGGCTATTACTACGAGGCCAAGCGCAAGGGCCTTCTGGTCGAGACCGGGCTGCGCCCGGCCTGATCGGGACTTGGCCTGATCCCGTCCTTCATCTTGCCGAAAATACTCGAATCGACCGGCGAGCGGCATGCCGCACCTGCATAACGCGCGCCGCATTAACTTAATGCGCGTTAACCCTTGATGCGAAACACCCGGCAGCCGGATGGCAGCCGGGCAGCAGCCGGGAGTCACCCCCCGGTTTTTCGCCGCAAATCCGCGTTAACCTTTGGCGATCAGCTCGGCCTGGGTGACGACCACCTCGGCCTGTTTGATGCTGGCGATATCGACCAGGCGGCCCTTGTAGACGGTCGCGCCCGCGCCTGTCCGCTTGGCTTCTTCCATCGCGGCAAGGATTTCGCGGGCCTCGGCCACGGCCTCTTCCGAGGGCGTAAAGACTTGATTTGCAAGCGCAATCTGCTTGGGGTGGATGGCCCATTTCCCGACCATGCCCAGCGTCGCCGACCGCCGCGCCTGCGCGATATAGCCCTCGTCGTCACTGAAATCGCCGAACGGCCCATCGACCGGCAGGATGCCATGGGTGCGACAGGCCGCGACAATCGCCGCCTGCACCCAGTGCCACGGATCGGGCCAGTGCTTCTGCCCTTCGCGCAGCATGTAATAATTCTCCTGCGTCCCCCCAATGCCCGTCGTCTGCATCCCCATCGAGGCCGCAAAATCGGCTGCTCCCAAGGACATAGCCTTCAAGCGCGGGCTCGATGCGGCGATCGCCTCGACATGGGCGATGCCCGCCGCGCTCTCGATGATCACCTCGAAATCGACCGGCTTTTCGCGCCCCTTTGCGCGCTCGATCGCGGTGACAAGCGCATCGACCGCATAGACATCTTCACCGCAGCCCACCTTGGGAATCATGATCTGGTCAAGCCGCGGCCCCGCCTGCTCCATGAGGTCGACGACATCGCGATACCAATAGGGCGTGTCGAGCCCGTTGATGCGAACCGAAAGCGTCTTCTTGCCCCAATCGACGCTGTTGATCGCCTCGATCACGTTAGCCCGCGCCGCATCCTTGTCCGAGGGGGCAACGGAATCTTCAAGATCGAGGTTTATGACATCGGCCTCCGATGCCGCCATCTTCTCGAACAGCTTGGTGTTCGAGCCGGGGCCGAAGAGTTGACAGCGGTTCGGACGGGCCGGTGCGGCGGGCTGAATACGAAAGCTCATGAGGTGCACCTTTCGGTTTGTAAGGATGTTGCGCCATTGCTGCGCAAAGCGGTATAAAATTGCGAGGCTTGCTGCAAGGGTCATTTTGCACTTGCAGAATTTTCAAGGCCTTCACGCCCCTCACCCGGGCCATCCGGGTCCGTGACCTGAATTCGAGGGCAGAACGGATTCAAACTTGCTTGTTTTTGCATCATTTCGAACAATCATCCATGTTTGACGGAAATTTCGCAAGAAACTTCGAAACATGGCGCGCTGGAAGGAGATATTGCAAAGCTCTTTCATTGATTCTGCCCAAGGGTTTTGCGATTGGATACCGGAACGAATTGGAAGGGCCATGGCATGATCAAGACACCGTATCTGTTGTTTCTGGGCGACGCGCCCGACCAGCTGGCCGCCAAGGTGGCCCAGGGCATCAAGGATTGGCGCCCCGAGAATGCGGTTGGCCAATACCGGATGGAAGGGTGCAAGGCCGATATGGGCCTGCCCGACATGGATCTTGCCGCGGCAAAGGCCGCCGGCGCCAAGACGCTGGTGATCGGTGTCGCCAACCGCGGCGGCGTGATCAGCCAGGCGTGGAAAAAGGTTCTGATCATGGCGCTGGAGGAAGGGTTCGACCTCGCCTCGGGCCTGCATAACCTGCTGCGCGACGAGCCCGATCTGGTCGCGGTGGCCGAGGCTTGCGGCCGTGCGCTGCATGACGTGCGGGTGCCCGAGGTCAAGTATCCCATCGCCAATGGCGTGAAACGCAGCGGCAAACGTTGCCTTGCCGTCGGTACGGATTGTTCGGTCGGCAAGATGTATACCGCCATGGCCATGGACGCGGAAATGAAAGAACGTGGAATGAAATCCACATTTCGCGCGACCGGGCAGACCGGCATCCTGATCACCGGCGACGGCGTGCCGCTCGATGCGGTGGTCGCCGACTTCATGGCAGGCTCGATCGAGTGGCTGACGCCTGACAATGAGCCGGATCACTGGGACCTGATCGAGGGTCAGGGATCGCTCTTTCATGTGAGCTATTCGGGGGTGACCATGGCGCTTGTCCATGGCGGCCAACCCGACGCCCTGATCCTGTGTCACGAACCGACCCGCGATCACATGCGCGGCCTGCCCGATTATCAACTGCCCACGCTTGAAGTGCTGCGCGACACGGCGCTGCCGCTGGCGCAGGTGGCCAACGCGGATTGCAAGGTGGTCGGCATTTCGGTCAACACCCAGCACATGGGCGAGGATGAGGCCAAAGCCTATCTCGCCGAGGTCGAAGCGCGCATGGGGCTTCCGGCAGTCGATCCGTTCCGGCATGGTGCCGGGCGGCTGGTGGACGCTTTGGCGACCGCCTGAACGATCGGCATTTGCACCTGCCGGGGGCGCCTCCGGCGGGAGTATTTGTCGGCAAGATGAAAGGGTATTCCCGTGCAGATCACTGTGACCCCCGAGACCTTCAAGCTCGCGCAGGCCTTTACCATTTCGCGCGGGTCGCGGACCGAGGCCCGGGTGCTGACCGTGCGGATAGCGGACGGGTTCATCTCGGGCCGGGGCGAATGTGTGCCCTATGCGCGATATGGCGAGACGCTCGAAAGCGTGACCGCACAGATCGAGGGGCTGTCGGGTCCGGTGGCCCGCGATGCGCTTTACGATCTGCTGCCCGCGGGCGCCGCGCGCAATGCGGTGGATTGCGCCTTGTGGGATCTGGAGGCCAAGAAGGCCGGCAAAAGGGTCTGGGAACTGGCCGGTCTGCCCGCCCCGGGGCCCGAGATCACGGCCTATACCCTGTCGCTCGATTCACCCGAAAAGATGCGCGAACAGGCCGCCCAGAATGCATTCCGCCCTCTTTTGAAGATCAAGCTCGGCACGCCCGACGACATGCCCCGGCTCGAGGCCGTACGGGCGGGGGCGCCGCAATCGACCATCATCGTCGATGCCAACGAAGGTTGGTCGGCCGAGGTTTATGCCGATCTCGCCCCGCACCTGGTGCGGCTTGGTGTGGCTTTGGTCGAGCAGCCCTTGCCCGCGGGCGAGGACGAGGCGCTGTTGGGCATGGAGCGCCCGGTGCCGGTCTGCGCCGATGAAAGCGCCCATGACCGTGCCTCGCTGCCCGGGCTGAAAGGCAAGTACGACGTGGTCAACATCAAGCTCGACAAGACCGGCGGGCTGACCGAAGCGCTGGCGCTCAAACAGGCGGCGCTGGCCGAAGGTTACAAGGTGATGGTCGGTTGCATGGTCGGGTCGAGCCTTGCCATGGCGCCCGCGACACTGGTTGCGCAGGGCGCGATGGTGACCGACCTTGACGGGCCGTTGCTTCTGGCCGAAGACCGTGACCACGCATTGACATTTGACGACGCCGGGGTGCATCCGCCCGTGGCCGAACTTTGGGGCTGAGGAGACGTGAGATGACCCGCACCGTATATGTGAACGGAGACTACCTGCCGGAAGAAGACGCGAAGGTATCGGTCTTTGACCGGTCATTCCTGATGGCCGATGGCGTCTATGAAGTGACCAGCGTCCTTGGCGGAAAGCTCATCGACTTTGACGGGCATCTTGCGCGGCTCGAACGGTCACTGGGCGAGTTGGACATGCAAAAGCCCGAAGCGTTCGACGATCTTCTGGAGATTCACCGCGAGTTGGTGCGCCGCAATGACCTCGAGGACGGGATGATCTATCTCCAGGTTTCGCGCGGGTCGGCCGGGGATCGCGATTTCATCTTTCCCGACCCGAAAGAGGTCAAGCCGACGCTGGTTCTCTTCACCCAGTCGAAACCGGGCCTGGCCGACAGCCCGGCGGCAAAGACCGGGATCAAGGTGATTTCGATCGAGGATATCCGCTGGGGCCGCCGCGACATCAAGACGGTGCAGCTTCTTTATCCCTCCATGGGCAAGATGATGGCCATCAAGGCAGGCTGTGACGATGCATGGCTGGTCGAGGACGGGTTCGTGACCGAAGGCACCAGCAACAACGCCTATATCGTGAAGGACGGCAAGATCATCACGCGCCAGCTCTCGAACGACATCCTGCACGGCATCACCCGCGCAGCCGTGCTGCGCTTTGCCCGCGAGGCGCAGATGGAGGTTGAGGAGCGGTCCTTTACCCTGGACGAAGCCAAGGCCGCGGACGAAGCTTTCATCACCTCGGCCTCGCAATTTGTCATGCCGGTGGTCGAGATCGACGGCGTCACGCTGGGCGACGGGGCACCGGGCAAGGTGGCCCCGCGCCTGCGCGAGATCTATCTCGACGAGAGCCTGAAGAACGCGATCTGACGCCCCATTGTCAACCGAAACGCCAGCTTGACGCGGTAACGCCGCCAAGGATCATTTTCTGGTGGTAGGTGCGCGTGGCGGTTTCGCCTTCGGCCGCACCGAGCGCGGTGAAGAGCGGCACGAGGTGGTCTTCGCGCGCATGGCATTCCCGTGCATGGGGGGCCTTTTCCCACTCCATCAGGCGCGCGGTGCGCTGATCCGGCGGCAGTGACAGGGTCTCGGTCAGCCAGAGATCGAAGGCTTCGGACGGTTCACGCGCGGCCGGGCCGAAGGCGCGCAGGTTGTGGTAACTCAACCCCGATCCGACGATCAGCACCCCCTCGTCCCGCAAGGTAGCCAGCGCCCGCCCCAGTTCCAGATGCTCGGCCGGGGCATAATGCGAGCGCATCGAAAGCTGGACAAGCGGCATGTCGGCGTCGGGCCAGGTCACGGCCATCGGAACAAACGTGCCGTGATCGTAACCGCGCTCATCGTCGAGACGGGTCGGCAGGCCTGCCGCCTCGATCAGCCCGGCCACCCTTTCGGCCAGACCCGGATCGCCCGGGGCGGGATAGGTGATGTCATAGGTATGAGGTGGAAAGCCATGATAGTCATAGAGCATCGGCGGGTTTGCACCATGCATCACGACATAGGCATCCGTTTCTTCCCAGTGACCCGAAATCATCAGCACGGCCTTTGGCCGCTCGGGCAGTTCGCCCGGCATCCGCAGGAACGACTCTTCAAGCGGCGCGAAAGCTTCGCGCATTTCGGGAATCCACGGCCAGGGGCCGCCGCCATGAGATATGAAATAGGTGGGCATACGGGCCATGATGGGCCTCCTTTCAAGCTGTCAAAAGCAAGATAGGCCCGCGAAGTCCGCTAAGAAACGCCCACGGTCAAACAGGTGCTGTGCGCCCATGCGGAACGGTGGCGCGTTTCAGGATCTGTCCTTGAGAACGTTTTCCTCGAACGCCACCTCGAATTCGGCCTGTTTCTCGGGGCTTGCCTCGGACTGGCTCTGTGCCTTCCAGGTGTCATAAGGCATGCCGTAATAGATCTCGCGCGCCTCGTCCTTCGACATCTCGATCCCGCGTTCGGCGGCGGCCTCCTGATACCAGCGGCTGAGGCAGTTCCGGCAGAACCCGGCGAGGTTCATCAGGTCGATGTTCTGAACGTCCTTGCGGTCCTCCATCAGGTGCTGGCGCAGGCGGCGGAATGCGGCGGCCTCGATCTCGGTGCGGGTCTTGTCGTCCATTGCTGTCTCCTTGTCATGCCCCGGACATGACGGGGGTGGTCGGGGTCCGGCTGCACAGATTCGATCATACCCGGGACACCCGGGGCAAGCGCGAAGTTGCGACGTTCAGGCCGGCACCGGTTGGTCCGCATCCAACAGCGCCGCTTGCAGGATTGGCGCAACCCGGGTGGCCCACAGGTGTTGGTGTGCCGCTTCCGCAATCAGGTCGTTGCGGAACTCGATCAGCGCATTGAGCCGCCGATGCGCGATGGCGTGTTTGTCGATCGCGTCACCGGGCAGATGGCCGCCATAGGGCTCGTTCTCACCTATGCACAGGTCCGGCTCGTCGCGCAGTCGGCGCAACAGCGGACGGGCCAGCCGCATATCGGCGGCGTGCAGGACACCGATATGCCACGGTCGGGGCGGACGCCCGGCCAGTTGCGGCGTAAAGGAATGGATCGACAGGATGACCGTGTCATCGCGCCGTGCGGCCAGCCGGGCAAGCGCATCGTGATAGGGCCGGTAACAGGCATCGAGACGGCGCTGGTGTTCGGCCGCATCGGCATCGCGATTGCCCGGAATGACCGTGCCGTCATAAAGCCGCATCAGCAGCGTGGGATCGTCTTCGCCCCGGTTGGGGTCGATCACGAGGCGCGAGAAATTCGACAGGATGATCGGCGCATCCAGTTGCTCGGCCAGAACCCGTGCCACACCGGCGGCCCCCACGTCATAGCCGATGTGACGCTCCATATCGCCCTGCGCGAGTCCCAGCGATCCGCCATTGACGAAAGATGGCACGAAATTCGAAGCATGATCGCATGTTACCAGCCAACGGGACGGGCGGTCCGCCCCAATGATTTCGAACGGTGCGTATGTCATAGCCATGTCTTTTCCTTGCCGCATGATTTAAGGCAGATACGGCAGCAAGGCACAGAGTGCAATTTGCTCGCATGGCGGATGTTGGCGATGACTGGTAAAATCATGAGCATCGTATCCAAGGGCAGGCGGACATGAGACGATACAGAAACGTGAAGATCGTGGCGACTCTGGGCCCGGCATCGACTGATTATGACACGATCCGGGCGCTCCACGAGGCGGGGGCGGATGTGTTCCGCCTCAACATGAGCCACGGCACATATGACGAGATCCGCGAGAGATACCACATCATCCGCGAGATCGAGCGCGACCTCGACAACCCGATCGGCATTCTGGCCGATCTTCAGGGGCCGAAACTGCGCGTTGCCACCTTTCGGCGCGAGGAAGAAGAGCTTGAGGAAGGCGCCACGTTCCGCCTCGATCTGGATGAGACCGAGGGCGATGCAACCCGCGTCTGCCTGCCCCATCCCGAGATTTTCGCGGCGCTGGAACCCGGCTCCGATCTCTTGATCAACGATGGCAAGATCAGGTTGCGGGTCGAGAGCTGCGGACCCGATTTCGCCACCTGCACCGTGATCGCGGGCGGCACGATCTCGAACCGCAAGGGCGTGAATGTACCCGACGTGGTGCTGCCGCTGGCGGCCCTGTCCGACAAGGACCGCGCCGATCTCGAATTCGTTTGCGATCTGGGCGTCGATTGGCTTGCGTTGAGTTTCGTGCAACGGCCCGAGGACGTGATCGAGGCGCGCAAGCTGGTCGATGGCCGGGCGGCGGTCTTGTCGAAGATCGAGAAACCCTCGGCGGTGAAGTGCTTTGACGAGATCCTCGCCGTGTCCGACGGGATCATGGTGGCGCGCGGCGATCTCGGGGTCGAGTTGCCGGTGCAGAACGTGCCCCCGATCCAGAAGCGGCTGGTGCGCCGCTGCCGGGCGGTGGCCAAGCCGGTGATCGTGGCGACGCAGATGCTCGAATCGATGATCGAAAGCCCGATGCCGACCCGCGCCGAAGTGTCGGATGTGGCGACTGCGATTTATGAGGGGGCAGATGCGATCATGCTGTCGGCGGAATCGGCGGCCGGGCAGTTTCCGATCGAGGCCGTCACGACGATGAACAACGTTGCGATCGAGGTCGAGGGCGATCCCACCTATCAAGAGGTCATAGAAGCGTCCCGCCGGGCCGAACGTCACAGCATTGCCGATGGCATCGTCGCCGCCGCGCGCGAGATCGCCGAGACCACGGATATCAAGGTGATCTGCTGTTACACGGAATCGGGCACCACCGCGCTCTTGATTGCGCGGGAACGTCCGCGCGTGCCGATCATTGCGATGACCAGCCTGCGCGGCACGGCGCGGCGGCTGGCGCTGACATGGGGCACGAATTGCATCATGACGGGCGAGCTTAACCGCTTCAAGCAGGCGGTGGTCAATGCCGCGCGGGCGGCACGGGTCAATGGCTATGCCGGAACCGAGGACCAGATCGTCGTGATAGCAGGTGTGCCGTTCAACGTGCCGGGAACGACAAATATCCTGCGCGTCGCGCCATGTGACGAAAGTTTGATTTTTGCCTCCGATCCGGAATAGGCTCGCCCGACCGGGCAGAGTGTCGGAAGGGTTGAGGGTATGAATTACGATCTGGCATTGACCATTGGCCTGCTCATCGGCGTGTTTTCGATTCCGGCAATGGTGTCCGCGTTGTCTGACCGTAGAAGCCCAAGGGTCGCCGCCATCGTGATGATCGTGGCGGGTGGGCTTGTTGTCTATGCGGTGACCCAAAAACCCGGGGGCTATCGGATTGACGAGATCCCCGATGCCATCATCAATGTAATCGCACGTTTCATAGGTTGACCGCCGGGCTATAACCCCCTTGCCAACAGGGGCGCAGCGACGTATACGGCGCCTCTCTAACCCGCGTGGCCGGCCAAAGTGGCATGCCGAGTCGCGCGAATACCGCACCGAAGAAGGAGACGGAAATGCCCAAGATGAAGACCAAGTCGAGCTGCAAGAAGCGGTTCAAGGTCACCGCCACCGGCAAGGTTCTGACGGCCCAGGCCGGCAAACGCCATGGCATGATCAAGCGCACCAACAAATTCATCCGCAACGCCCGCGGCACCACCACGCTCAGCGCCCCTGACGAGAAGATCGTCAAGAGCATGATGCCGTACGACCGTTAAGGAGGGTTTGAGAGATGTCGAGAGTCAAAGGTGGCACCACCACCCACGCCCGTCACAAGAAAGTCGTCAAGGCAGCCAAGGGTTACTACGGACGCCGCAAGAACACCTTCAAGGTGGCGCGTCAGGCCGTGGACAAGGCCAACCAGTACGCGACCCGCGACCGCAAGAACCGCAAGCGCAATTTCCGCGCCCTGTGGATCCAGCGGATCAACGCCGCGGTGCGTCTGCATGACGAAGGCCTGACCTATTCGCGGTTCATCAACGGCCTGACCAAGTCGGGGATCGAGGTAGACCGCAAGGTGCTGGCCGACCTGGCCGTGCACGAGCCCGAAGCCTTCGGCGCGATCGTCAATCAGGCGAAGGCCGCGCTGGCCTGAGGTTTGACGCAAGAATTCAGGAAAAACCCCGGTTCGGTCCCCGAACGCGGGGTTTTTTCATGTCAGGAGGATACAATGCAGATCAACGCGATCACGATTGTCGGCGGTGGGCTGATCGGGGCGAGCTGGGCGGCGCTGTTCCTGGCTCACGGCGCGCGGGTGACGGTGCAGGATGTGGCCCAAGATTTTGAAGCGCGGGTGACCAAGGAGGTCGGGCGGGCCTGGCCAGATCTCGTCGCACTGGGCATGGCGCATGGCGATGCGCCCCTCGACCGGTTGCGCTTTGCCTCTGATACGGCCCAGGCGTGTGCCGGTGCGGATTTCATCCAGGAATGCGGACCCGACCGGATTAATGTAAAGCGCGACCTCATCGCGCAGATCGAGGCGGGGGCAAAACCGGATGCGGTGATTGCTTCGTCCACCTCGTCGCTTCTGGCCAGCGACATTCAGAACGGTGCCGCGCATCCCGAACGAATCGTGGTGGCGCATCCCTTCAACCCGCCGCACCTGATACCTCTGGTCGAGCTGGTGCCGGGGCGTCAGACCGGTGCGCAAGCGATGGCCGTGGCGCGAACCTTCTACGCAGGCATAGGGCGCGAGGTGGTGGAGTTGAAACGCGACGAGGTGGGGCATGTGGCCAACCGGCTCTCGTCGGCGCTGTTTCGCGAGGCGGTGCATATCGTCGCCGAGGGGATCGCCAGCGCCGAGGACGTGGACCGCGCGGTGATGCACGGGCCGGGGCTGCGCTGGGCCTTGATGGGGCCTTACCTGACCTATCACCTGGGTGGCGGCGCGGGTGGCTTTCGTCATTACATCGAGCATCTGGGCCCGACACAGGCGGCACGCTGGGCCGAGCTGGGCGACCCGAAACTCGATCCTGAAACGGTGGGCAAGCTGATTGCGGGGGTGGACGATCTTGTTGCCGGGCTGGGCGACACGGACCCTGCCGCACGGCGGGACGCGGGATTGATCGGGCTTCTGGAACTCAAGCGGCGGATCGACGGCGATCAATCCTGATCGAGCGGGCGTTGCAACAGCGCCAGCGCGGCACCTGACACGAGAACCCCCGCCGCGACCAGAAGGCTTATGCCGATATCACCCGCCAGATCGCCGATCAGGCCCGCGGCATAAGGCCCGATAGTCTGGGCGATGGCGAAGATCACGGTGAAGAATCCGATCGCCGCGCCCCAACTTTCAGGCGGCAGGTTCTGGCGTGCGAAACTGGTCACGGCACCCGGCGGCATGAAGACGCATAGCCCGAAGATGACGGCCGAGATCACCGGCGCGGCCGGGCCGGGCATGATCACCGGCAGGGCCGAGCCAAGCGCGATCCCGGCAAGGATCATGGCCAGCGGGCGCCCCGAGGCGTGACGCGCCAGCACCGGCCGCCAGAGAATGGGCGAAACGAAGATGCAGCTTCCAAGGATGACCCAGATCGTTGCGATGAAAAGGGGCGTTGCCTGTTGTTCGGTCAACCACGCGGACAGGAAAGTCAGATAGACGATATAGCCCATGCCGAACGCGGCATAACCGACCAGTTCCCCCAGCATGCGTCGCAGCGGCAGGGGGATCGCCATGCTCTCGCTCTTGCGCGGGGCATGGAGACGGGAGGCCGACCAGAGACCCAGCGGCAGGAACAGAAGGCTTGTCCCGCCGATCAGCACCCAGCCCCATGGCCACGCACCATAGCCCTGCTGCCCCAGAAGGATCGGCAAGGCCGCCCCTGACAGCACGATCCCGAGGCCCCCGCCCGAACCGAACAGGATGGCGATGGCAAGCGCATTGCGCCTTGGATCGTCGCGGAAAAGCTGCGCCGCCAGCGTGCCCGCGGTTGAAAACGACATCGCCCCGAACACACCGGCCAGCACGCGCCACAGCGTCTGCCACCAGAGCGCGGTGACGAGTCCGGTGACCAGAAGCGCCGCCGTGGTCGTGACAAGGCCGAAAGCAAAGAGATGCGTGGGCCGCACCCGCCGGATCAGGATCATGGTCAGGATCGCGCCCGCGACATAGCCCAACGCATTCGCGGTGTTGAGCCACCCGGCCTGCGCATAGCTCCAGTCGAGTTCGGATTTCATCGCGGGCAAGAGTAGCCCATAGGCGAAACGGGCAAACCCGTTGGTCACGGTCACGCCAAGGGCGAGACCTGCCAGGACCAGCCATGGGTTTGCAGGATTGTCGGTCATCGCGGCGGCAGGTCTCTGCACTTGGCCCGTCCCTTTCAATTCATCGTCGTTGTCTCATGGTCTCGGATGCGCATCAATCGCTTTGCATGCAAGGGCCACGCGCTTGCATTCGGGGGGCGCACTCGCTAGCAGGGGCCAACCGGAATTCGGAGGGTCGGATGGACGATCTGAGAGATAAGTATATCAAGCTGATTGCCGACGCGGGCGACGAGTCCACGCTTGAGGATCTGCGGGTGCAGGCGGTGGGCAAGAAGGGCGAGATCAGCCTTCAGATGCGCGAGTTGGGCAAGATGAGCGCGGAAGAACGGCAGGTGATGGGCCCAAGGCTCAACGCATTGAAAGACGAGATCAATTCGGCGCTGGCGGCCAAGCGCGAAGCGTTGGCCGATGCGGCGCTGGACGAACGCCTGCGCGGTGAATGGCTTGACGTGACGCTGCCCGCGCGGGGGCGTCGGGCGGGCACGATCCACCCGATTTCACAAGTGACCGAAGAGGTGACGGCGATCTTTGCCGATATGGGGTTCGCCGTGGCCGAAGGGCCACAGGTGGAAAGCGACTGGCACAATTTCGACGCGCTCAATATCCCCGGCCACCACCCGGCGCGGGCCGAGATGGACACGTTCTACATGCACCGCGCGGAAGGCGACGAGCGCCCGCCGCATGTGCTGCGCACCCATACCTCGCCGGTGCAGATCCGCTCGATGGAATTGCAGGGCGCGCCGATCCGGGTGATCTGTCCGGGGCGCGTCTATCGTGCGGATTACGACCAGACCCACACGCCGATGTTTCACCAGGTCGAGGGGCTGGCGCTCGATACCGATATTTCCATGGCCAACCTCAAGTGGACATTGGAAGAATTCGTGAAAGCGTTTTTCGAGGTCGATGACGTGGAACTGCGGTTCCGCGCCTCGCATTTCCCGTTCACCGAGCCGAGCGCCGAGGTCGATATCCGGTGCAGTTGGGAAGGCGGGCAATTGAAGGTCGGCGAAGGCGATGACTGGCTGGAAATTCTCGGCTCCGGCATGGTGCATCCCAACGTGCTCCGGGCCGGGGGGATTAACCCGAACGTGCATCAGGGCTTTGCCTTCGGCATGGGGATCGACCGGCTGGCAATGCTGAAATACGGCATCCCCGACCTGCGGGCGTTCTTTGATTCCGACCTGCGCTGGCTGCGCCACTATGGCTTTGCAAGCCTCGACGTGCCGACGCTGCATGGGGGGTTGTCGCGGTGATGTCTGACATGATGTCTTGCGGGGCTTTGGCCCCGCATCGCGCCCGACCCGCCCCCAGGCCGAGTGCGATGCTCGTGCACTTCACAACCGTTGAAATTTCTCTCCTCAAGGAGATGCGGACATGAAATTCACACTCTCCTGGCTCAAGGATCATCTCGACACCACCGCGTCGGTCGATGAGATCGCCGAGGCGCTGACCGACCTTGGGCTCGAGGTCGAAGAGATCACCAACCCGCTGGACAAGCTCGGGAATTTCACGCTGGGCAAGGTCATATCGGCCGAGCAGCACCCCGATGCGGACCGACTGCGCGTCTGCATGGTCGAGACCGACGAGGGCGAGAAGCAGATCGTCTGTGGTGCGCCCAACGCGCGCGAGGGGATCGTCGTCGTGATCGCCAAGCCGGGCGATTACGTCCCCGGCATCGACACCACGCTGAGCGTGGGCAAGATCCGCGGCGTGGAAAGCCACGGGATGATGTGTTCCGAGCGCGAGATGGAGCTTTCCGAAGAACATGACGGCATCATCGAACTGCCCAGCGGTGAGGTGGGCGAGCGGTTCATCGACTGGCTGGCGGTGAACGATCCGGCCAAGGTCGATCCGGTGATCGAGATCGCGATCACGCCGAACCGGCCGGATGCGCTGGGCGTGCGGGGGATCGCGCGTGACCTTGCGGCGCGGGGGCTGGGCACGCTCAAACCCGAGAAAGAAGTCGAGATCGCGGGGGAATTCCCCTGTCCGATCAACGTGACCATCGATGAGGACACGCGCGATGGCTGTTACGTTTTCGCCGGGCGCCTGATCCGGGGGGTCGAGAACGGGCCGAGCCCGCAATGGTTGCAGGACCGGCTGCGCGCGATTGGCCTCAGGCCGATTTCAAAACTGGTGGATGTGACCAATTTCTTCACCTTCGACCAGAACCGCCCGTTGCACGTGTTCGACGCCGCAAAAGTGCAGGGCGACCTGCGTATCCGGCGGGCCGTGGACGGCGAAAAGCTGGTGGCGCTCGACGAGAAGGAATACACGCTTTCCGATGGGCAGATCGTGATTGCCGATGATCAAGGTGTTGAATCAATTGCCGGAATCATGGGCGGGCTGGAAACGGGTTGCACCATGGAAACCACCGATGTCTTCCTTGAGGCGGCGGTGTGGAACCATGTGCAGGTCGCCTATACGGGCCGGGCGCTCAAGATCAATTCGGACGCGCGCTATCGCAACGAACGCGGCATCGACCCCGCGTTCAACATGCCGGCGGTCGAACTGGCCACGCAGATGATCATGGAGCTTTGCGGCGGTGAGCCTTCGGAGGTGGTTGTCGCGGGCGAGGTGCCGGATATGAGCCGCGCCTACAAGCTCGATCCGGCGCGGGTGATCAGCCTCGTGGGCATGGACATACCCGAGAGCGAACAGCGCCAGACCCTGACCAAGCTGGGCTTCCGGCTTGAGGGCAACATGGCGCATGTGCCGAGTTGGCGGCCCGACGTGATGGGCGAGGCGGACCTCGTGGAAGAGGTCGCACGCATCGCTTCGTTAACGAAGCTTAAGGGAATCCCAATGCGCCGAACGCAGGTCGGTGTGCCGAAACCGGTCTTGTCGCTGCATCAGCGGCGCGAACAGGCGGCGCGGCGGGTTTGTGCATCGTTAGGATACAACGAATGCGTGACCTATTCCTTCATCGACCGGGCGTCTGCTGCCCTGTTCGGCGGGGGCACGGATGCGACCATGCTCGACAACCCGATCTCGTCGGAAATGAGCCATATGCGCCCCGACCTTCTGCCCGGTCTTTTGCAGGCGGCGGCGCGCAACCAGGCGCGCGGGTTCCATGACCTTGCCCTCTTTGAAGTCGGCCCCGCCTTTCACGGTGGCGAGCCGGAAGAGCAGCGCAGCCAGGTTTCGGGCCTGTTGGTCGGACGGACGGGCGCAAAGGATGTGCATGGCGGATCGCGCGCGGTCGATCTCTATGATGCCAAGGCCGATGCCGAGGCGGTTCTGGCCGCGATCGGCGCACCGGCCAAGGTGCAGATCCTGCGCGACGGCCCGGCATGGTGGCACCCGGGGCGGCACGGGAAAATCTGTCTCGGCCCCAAGAAGGTGCTTGGAATCTTTGGGGAAATTCACCCCAAGGTTCTGAAGGCGATGGATGTGAAGGGCCCCGCCGTGGGCTTTACCATCTGGCCCGACGAGGTGCCCGCATCGCGCAAGCAGAATGCCACACGCGCCGCGCTGGAAGCCAGCGACCTACAGGCGGTCGAGCGCGATTTCGCCTTTGTCGTGGACGCGCATGTCGAGGCGCAGGCGCTGGTCAACGCGGCGATGGGGGCCGACAAGACGCTGATCGAGAACGTGCGCGTCTTTGACGAATTCATCGGTGGCAGCCTTGGTGCGGACAAGAAATCGCTGGCCCTCACCGTGCGGATTCAGCCCCGCGCCAAGACCCTGACCGAGAAGGAAATCGAGGCGGTCGGCGGCAAGATCGTCGAGAAGGTTTCGAAGGCCACGGGCGGTGTCTTGCGCGGCTAGGCGGGGCGAAATTCCACGCCTCGCGGCGGCTTCCCGCCGATGGTTAACGGGCGCGAATCCCAGGGGGTGATCCGCGCGTGACTCCCGGCTGACATCCGGCTGCCGGGATCTTGGGATCGCGGCGGGTTAACATGGCGCGCGCAGCAGGCGCGCGCAGGAACGGGTTTCACGCAGGTTAACCTTTGGCCGGTGCACCACCCGGGGGTTGGACGCCCTGATCAGCCGCGTTTGCACCTCCGCGGGCCGGGCGCGGCCGAAACAACATGCACCTTTTCAAACCGGCCCTGATCCTGTAAAGGCCCCCCATCTGAGACGTGACGCTTTGGCCCTGGCGCATGGGATGATGAAGGGGTCGGCGGCAATGGGGCCGCCAGTGAAAACGGAGGACCCGGGATACGCCCGGGAGTGCCTCCAGACAGGAAACGATGATGTTCAATATTACGACGAAAAGCATGCAGTGGGGCGATGAGACGCTCACACTGGAAACGGGCAAGGTTGCCCGTCAGGCAGATGGTTCGGTGATTGCAACGCTGGGCGAAACCAGCGTCATGGCCAACGTGACCTTTGCCAAGGAACCCAAGCCCGGATTGGATTTCTTTCCGCTGACGGTTCACTATCAGGAAAAATACTATGCCGCGGGCAAGGTGCCGGGCGGGTTCTTCAAGCGCGAGGCACGCCCGAGCGAGAAAGAGACCCTGACCGCGCGGTTGATCGACCGGCCGATCCGGCCGCTGTTCGTGCCGGGTTTCAAGCATGAAACACTGGTCATGTGCACCGTGCTGAGCCACGATCTGGTCAACGATCCCGACATGGTGGCGATGATCGCGACCTCTGCCGCGCTGACCATTTCGGGTGTGCCCTTCATGGGCCCGATCGCGGCCTGCCGCGTGGGTTATGTCGATGGCGATTACGTGCTGAACCCCGATGTCGAGGACATGCACGATCTGCGCAACAAGCCCGAACAGCGGCTTGACCTCGTGGTCGCGGGGACCAAGGACGCGGTCATGATGGTCGAGTCCGAAGCCTATGAGCTGACCGAATCCGAGATGCTGGGCGCGGTGAATTTCGCGCATCAGCAAATCCAGCCGGTGATCGACCTGATCATCGACCTGGCCGAGGATGCCGCGAAAGAGCCGTTCGACTTCCAGCCGCCGGATTATTCCGAGCTTTACGAGGCGGTGAAGGCCGCGGGCGAAACGCAGATGCGCGACGCTTACGCGATCCTCGACAAGCAGGAGCGCACCGCCGCCGTTTCGGCCGCGAAAGAGGCGATCAAGGCGGGTCTGAGCGAAGAGCAGTTGGAAGACCCGAACCTTGGCGCGGCGCTCAAGAAGCTCGAATCCGTCGTGTTGCGCGGCAATGTCGTGAAAGACGGCAAGCGGATCGACGGTCGCCCGCTGGATCAGGTGCGCCCGATCGTTTGCGAAACCGGCTTCCTGCCCCGCACCCACGGTTCGGCGCTCTTTACCCGAGGCGAAACGCAAGGCCTGGTCGTGACCACGCTCGGCACTGGCGATGACGAACAGTTCATTGACGCGCTGACCGGGAATTTCCGCTCGAACTTCCTGCTGCATTACAACTTCCCGCCCTATTCGGTGGGTGAAGCGGGTCGCGTTGGTCCTCCGGGCCGTCGCGAGATCGGTCACGGGAAACTCGCATGGCGCGCCTTGCAGGCCGTTCTGCCCGCGCCGACCGACTTCCCCTATACCCTGCGCCTGGTGTCCGAGATCACCGAGTCGAACGGTTCAAGCTCGATGGCCACCGTCTGTGGCGGGTCGCTTTCGATGATGGATGCCGGTGTTCCGCTCAAGGCGGCCGTGGCCGGTGTGGCGATGGGCCTCGTTCTGGAAGAAGACGGCTCTTACGCGGTTCTGACCGATATCCTTGGCGACGAGGATCACCTCGGCGACATGGACTTCAAGGTGGCCGGGACCGAAGAGGGCATCACCAGCCTCCAGATGGATATCAAGGTCGCCGGCATCACGCCCGAGATCATGGAAAAGGCGCTGGCACAGGCCAAGGATGGGCGTCTGCACATCCTGGGCGAGATGAACAAGGCGCTTTCGGGTGTCGGTGAGTTCAGCGTGCACGCCCCGCGCATCGAGACCATGCAGATCCCGACCGACAAGATCCGCGAAGTGATCGGCTCGGGCGGCAAGGTGATCCGCGAGATCGTCGAGGTCTCGGGTGCCAAGGTCGATATCAACGACGAAGGTATCATCAAGATCGCGTCGCCCAACGGGGACGCCATCAAGAAGGCCTATGACATGATCCATTCGATCGTGGCCGAGCCGGAAGAGGGTGGCATCTACAAGGGCACGGTGGTCAAGATCGTCGATTTCGGCGCCTTCGTGAACTTCTTTGGCAAACGTGACGGGCTGGTTCATGTCAGCCAGATCGAGAACCGCCGCCTGAACCATCCGTCGGATGTGCTCAAGGAAGGTCAGGAAGTCTGGGTCAAGCTGCTGGGCTTTGACGATCGCGGCAAGGTGCGCCTGTCGATGAAAGTCGTCGACCAGGAGACCGGCGAAGAGGCCAAGAAAGAGGAAGCGGAGGACTGATACGTCCCACGCCATTCCGCTAAGATCGAGCGACGCCCCGGATGATCTCCGGGGCGTTTCTTTTTGCGGTGAGCTGAGGGGTCAGGAAATGATCTCGAAGCGTTCGACATCGACAAGGCCGCGATCCGTGATCTTGAGCGCGGGAATCACCGGCAGGGCAAGGAAGGCCAGTTGCAGGAAGGGTTCCTGTAGCTCCACGCCAAGGCTCGCCGCCGCCGCGCGCAACGGGATCAGCGTATCGCGCACCACCTCGAAGGGCTCAAGGCTCATCAACCCGGCGACCGGCAGGGCCAGTTCGGCCAAAACGACCCCGTCACGCACCACGACGAACCCGCCCTCGATCTCGCCCAGCCGGTTCGCGGCGAGCGCCATGTCGTCGTAATCGGCGCCCACCACCGCGATATTGTGATGGTCGTGGCACACGGTCGAGGCGATGGCCCCGGCCTTGAGGCCGAACCCCTTCACGAAGCCCGTCGCGATGTTGCCGTTGCGGCCGTGGCGTTCGATCACGGCGATCTTCACGAGGTCGCGGGCGGGGTCGGGGCGCTTGTCGCCATCGACGATCGCAATGCTCTCGTGGAGGTGTTCGGTGATGATCTTGCCCTCGAGAATGCCGATCACGTCGGTCTCTTCGCGGTTGCCGGTGGTGCGGAAATCGCGGTCCTGAACCGGCGCCGCCTTGACCGAGTGACGCCCCACCGGCGCGATCACCTCGCGACCGGAATAGGCCGCATCATTCAGGATCACCCCGCCCGAAACGACAAGCGCGGCCCGGCACTCGTCAAGGCTTTCGACCGCAACGATGTCGGCGCGTTTGCCCGGTGCGATCTGGCCCCGGTCCTTGAGGCCGAACGCCTCGGCCGCCGACAGACTCGCCGCGCGATAGACCGCCTGCGGCGAGATGCCAAGGCCGATCAGGCTTCGGATCATGTAGTCGAGATGCCCGTGCTCGGCGATGTCGAGCGGATTGCGATCATCAGTGCACAGGCAGCAATAGGCCGATGTCAGGTCATTGAGGATCGGCGCGAGCGCGTGCATGTCCTTGCTGACCGATCCTTCGCGGATCAGGACGCGCAAGCCTTTGCGCAGTTTCTCGCGCGCCTCCGCGGCGCTTGTCGCCTCGTGCTCGGTGCGGATGCCCGCGGCGGCATAGGCATTGAGATCGCGCCCCGACAAGAGCGGCGCATGGCCGTCGATATGGCGCCCCTCGAAGGCGCGCAGCTTGGCCATTGCCTCGGGGTCGCGGTGAATCACGCCGGGATAGTTCATGAACTCGGCCAGTCCGATCACCCGCGGATGATCCTTGAACGCCGCCAGTTCCTCGGCCCCGATCCGTGCGCCTGCCGTCTCCATCTCGGTCGAGGGGACGCAGGAGCTGAGGTTGACGCGGATATCCATCAGGGTGTGGTGCGACGCGTCGAGGAAATACTCGACCCCCGGCACGCCGATCACGTTTGCGATCTCGTGCGGGTCGCAGATCGCGGTGGTCACGCCACGCGGGCCGACGCAGCGATCGAATTCATAGGGCGTGACCAGCGAGCTTTCGATATGCAGATGCGTGTCGATGAAGCCCGGAACCAGCGTGAGGCCCGTGACGTCAACAATCTCCTGCGCCTCGTAATCCTCGCCGACGCCGACGACCACCGAACCGGCAATCGCCACGTCACCCTCGATCATCTCGCCGGTGACGACATCGAGCACCCGCCCACCGCGCAGGACCATGTCGGCGGGCACCTCGCCACGCGCCGTGGCGATCAGCGTTTCAAGATCCGGCTTGTCCATCCTGTCCTCCTTGCCCGGCATCAGGCGAGCCTTTCGCGCCAGCCCAGCCCCGCGACCGTTTCCCCGGCGGGGATGTATTCGCAGCCGACCCATCCATCATAACCCACGCGGTCCAATACCTCGAACACCGGCCCATAGGCCAGTTCGCCCGTGTCGGGTTCATGCCGGTCGGGCACGCCTGCGATCTGAACATGGTCGATCCGGGCGTGAATAGCCTCGATCGTGCGGATCACGTCGCCACGGGTGATCTGATGGTGATAGATGTCGAATTGCAATCCCACGTTCGGGTGGTCGATCCGGTCCAGCAGGTCAAGCGCCTGTGCTGTCGTGGTGAGGAAATAGCCGGGCATCGCGCGCGGGTTGATCGGCTCGATCAAAACCTTGATCCCGGCCACGCCCAGCACGTCGCCCGCGCGGCGCAGGTTGGCGATAAAGCGCGCCTCGCCCTCTGGTGTCACCGGCGCGATCCCGGCCATGCAATGCAGCTGCCTTGCCCCGAGGGCCCGGGCATATTCCAAGGCGATCCCAAGGCTTTCGGCAAAATCGCCCTCGCGCCCGGCAATCGCCGCCAAGCCACGCTCGCCCGCCGCCCAATCCCCGGGCGGCAGGTTGAAGATGCTTGTTTCCAGCCGGTTTTCCCCGACCTTTGCGGCGATCTCCTCGACCGGCTGCGCGTAGGGAAACAGGAATTCGACCGCCTGAAACCCCGCGGCGCGCGCCGCCGGGAACCTGTCGAGAAACGGCCATTCGGTGAACATCATCGAAAGGTTGGCCGAAAAGCGCGGCATCAGGCGGGCGCTTTCATCGGCGCGCCGGCCACATAGGTCTGTGCCACCGCCCGGTCATCGCCAAGGATCATCAAGAGGAAGAGTTCCTCGGCCAGCGTTTCGACCGTTTCGTAACGCAGCTTCATTTCCGGCGTCGCCCGTGCGTTCAAGACGACCACGTCCGCCTCGGTCCCCTCGTCCAGCGTGCCGATCCTGTCCTCGAGCCCGAGGGCGAGCGCGTTGCCGCGCGTGATCCAGTGAAAGGCGCGATAGGGATGGGTCTGTTGCCGCTGCATTTGCAGCACCTTGTAGCCCTCATTGAGGGTCTGCAACATCGAGAAACTGGTGCCGCCGCCAATGTCGGTTGCAATCGCGTTCACGATGCCGCGCGCGCGCAGCCCCGCATCGTCGAACAGCCCGCTGCCCAAAAAGAGGTTCGAGGTCGGGCAGAACACCGGGTGCGATCCGGTCTCGGCCAGCCGCGCGATCTCGCGATCTTCAAGATGGATGCAATGGCCAAGCAGCGCCTTTTCCCCCAACAGGCCGTGGGTGTCATAAACATCGAGGTAATTGCGTGCATCCGGGTAAAGGCGCAGTGTTTCGGCGATCTCGTCGTGGTTTTCCGACAGGTGGGTCTGCATGTAGCAATCGGGGAATTCCGCCACCAAGGCCCCGGCCGCGGCCAGTTGCGATGGTGTCGAGGTGATCGCGAAACGCGGCGTGATGGCATAGTGCAACCGCCCGCGCCCATGCCATTCGCCGATCAGCGCCTTGCTGTCGTCATAGCCCGATTGCGCCGTGTCGATCAGCCCCTCGGGCGCGTTGCGATCCATCATGACCTTGCCGCCCGCCATGCGCATGTTGCGGCGATGCGCCTCGGCAAAGAACGCTTGGGCCGAATTCGGATGCGCGGCGCAATAGGCGACCGCCGTCGTCGTGCCATGCGCGGTCAGCAGATCAAAGAATGCCCCCGCCATGCGCGCCGCGTGGTCCGGGTCGGCAAAGCGCATCTCCTCGGGGAAGGTGTAGTCGCGCAACCAGTCGAGAAGCTGTTCGCCCCAGCTCGCCACCACCTGCACCTGCGGGAAATGGATATGCGGGTCGATGAAGCCGGGCAGGATCAGGTTCGGCCGGTGGTCGATCACGTCGAACACCCCGGCCCGCTGCGACACGACATCGAATGACCCGCAACCGGCGATCATGCCGTCCCTGATCCAAAGGCCCCCATCCTCGTGATAGGTGAACGCATCGTCATCCCCCGGCCCCACCGGCTCGCGATGAAAGCTCAGGATACGCCCGCGCAGGATACGCTCGCTCACTCTTGCATCTCCATATTTGCCTGCATGCTCTGGAATTGGCCCAGCCTCGACATGATCTCGGCCGCGATCTGAACCGCGATCACCTCGGGCCGCTTGTCCCCCTTTTGCTCGACCGCCATGGGACAGGTCAGGCGCGCAGAATCCACCGAAACGCCGTTGCGCCGCGCCCAGCCGAGAAAGGACGCGCGTTTGGTCTTTGACCCGATCATGCCGACATAGGCGAGATCGGGCCGTTTCAGGGCTTCGGCGGCGATCAGGAAATCGAGTGCGTGATCATGGGTCACGATCACCACCGCCGCGCCGCGCCGCGCGCCGTCAATCTCGGCTTCCGGCAAGGCCACCACGCGCTTGTCACAGGCGGCATCGACCTGCGAAAGTTCATCTGCGCGCGTGTCAACGAGCACGGTCTGCACCGGCAACGCCGCCAGCACACGCACCAGCGCCCGCCCGACATGCCCGGCACCGAAGACCATCACTTGCGGATCGTCCTGTCGGTTTCTCGCATCAGCCCCGATCACCCGTGCCCGGCCCGCCCGGTCCAGCCGTTCCAGCGCCAGCCAGACCCGCCCGCCGCAGCATTGCCCGCTCTCGGGGCCAAGCGTCACATGCATCTCGGTATGATCCTGTCCATCGGCCAGCATCCGGCGGGCGTGGTCGATCGCCATGTATTCCAGTTGGCCACCGCCAATCGTGCCATGCAGGGCGTCGGGTGAAACGAACATGCCCGCGCCAGCCTCGCGCGGGCCTGAGCCTTCGAGCTGTGTCACCGTCACGTGCACGACATCGCCCGGATCATCCAGAAATCTTGCCAGATCGCTCATCTTTCCGCCCTGAGCCTCTCGATCGCCATCAAGACCCGCTCCGGCGTCGCCGGGGCGTCGAGCCTTGGGCACTCCCGGTAATCCGCGACGCTCGCCACCGCCATCGAGATCGCCTCGAACACCGAAATGCCCAGCATGAGGGGCGGCTCGCCCACGGCCTTGGAGCGCTTGATGGTGCGCTCGGCATTCTGCGACCATTCGGCCAGCGCCACGTTGAAGATGCGCGGCCGGTCCGAGGCCAGCGGGATCTTGTAGGTCGACGGCGCATGGGTGCGCAACCGGCCATCGCCATCCCACCACAATTCCTCGCTGGTGAGCCAACCAACACCCTGGATGAACCCGCCCTCGACCTGACCCCGGTCGACCGCCGGATTGAGCGAGCGCCCGACATCATGCAGAATGTCCACCCGGTCCACCCGGTATTCCCCGGTGAGCGTATCGACCGACACCTCGGAACAGGCCGCGCCATAGGCGAAATAGTAGAACGGACGCCCCTGCCCCTTGTCGCGGTTCCAGTGAATTTTCGGCGTCTTGTAGAAGCCCGCCGCCGAAAGCTGCACCCGCGCCACATAGGCCTGACGGATGAAATCGTCGAAACCGATTTCCTCGGCTCCGATTTTCACCCGACCGGGCAGGAACTCAACCTCGGTGGCGTCGACCCCCCATTTCTCACAAGCAAAATCCACCAGCCGGGCCTTGATCTGCTCGCAGGCGTCCAGCGCCGCCATGCCGTTGAGATCGGACCCTGACGAGGCCGCCGTGGCCGACGTGTTGGGCACCTTCTCGGTCGTGGTGCGGGTGATCTTGATCCGGTCGATATCGACCGCGAAGGCTTCGGCCACCACCTGCGCGACCTTGATGTTCAGGCCCTGCCCCATCTCGGTTCCACCATGGTTGAGCATGATCGACCCGTCATTATAGACATGCACGAGGGCACCGGCCTGATTATACCAGGTGGCGGTAAAGGAGATCCCGAACTTGACGGGGGTAAGGGCAATGCCGC
Source organism: Aquicoccus porphyridii (assembly GCF_008369105.1). GTDB lineage: Bacteria > Pseudomonadota > Alphaproteobacteria > Rhodobacterales > Rhodobacteraceae > Aquicoccus > Aquicoccus porphyridii. The sequence continues at coordinate 157,265 of NZ_VINQ01000003.1, forward strand.
GCCGGAGGATGCCGCCCTTGGCATTGTCGTCAAGTATCGCCTGCCGCCGCGCCTGATACTGCGATGACGCCTCCAACTCTCCGACGATACGTTCAAGGATGTTGTCCTCGACCACCTGGTGATAGGGCGTCACATCCCCACCCGGGCGATAGAAATTCGCCTTGCGAATTTCCAGCGGGTCGCGCCCCAAGGCATAGGCGATTTCCTCGATCATCCGTTCGGCCACGATCACGCCTTGCGGACCGCCGAACCCGCGAAAGGCGGTGTTCGAGACGGTGTTGGTCTTCATCGGCCGCGAGCGGAGCCGCACATGCGGATAGAAATAGGCATTGTCGGCATGAAACAGCGCCCGGTCGGTGACCGGCCCTGACAGGTCGGCGGAAAACCCGCAGCGCGCGGCAAACAGCCCCTCGACCGCCTCGATCCGCCCCTCGCCATCGAACCCGACCTCGTAATCGGCCACGAAATCATGCCGTTTGCCGGTGGCGATCATGTCCTGATCGCGGTCGGGGCGGATTTTCACCGGGCGATTCCATTTCTTCGCCGCAAGCGCCGCCACGGCGGCAAAGAGGTTCATCTGGGTTTCCTTGCCGCCGAACCCGCCGCCCATGCGCCGCACGTTGATCACCACCGAATGCGACGGCACGCCGAGGACATGCGCCACCATGTGCTGGGCCTCGCTCGGGTGCTGGGTCGAGGAATAGACCACCACGTCCTCGTCCTCGCCGGGCATGGCAAAGGCGATATGCCCTTCAAGATACATGTGATCCTGCCCGCCAATGGCCATGCGCCCCTTGATCCGGTGCGCCGATCCGGCCAGCCCCGCCGCGACCTCGCCCCGCTCGAGCTTGAGCGGCGCGGTCACGTCCGGGTATCCCGCCTCGATGGCCCCTATCGGGTCGAGAACATGGGGCAAGGGGTCGATCTCGACCCGCGCCCGCGCCGCCGCGCGCCGCGCCGCATCGCGGCTCTTTGCCACCACGGCAAAGAGCGGCTGGCCATGGAACTCGACCGTTTCTGCCGGGAAAACCGGGTCATCGCCTGTTCCCGTCGGGCTGATGTCATTGGCGCCGGGAATGTCGGCTGCCGTCAGAACCCCGACCACACCGGGCGCGGCCAGCACCTCGGACAGGTCCATGCCGGTAATCCGGCCATGCGCCACCTCGGACAGCCCGAGATAGGCATGAAGCGTGCCGATAGATTCGAGAATATCATCGGTATAGTCCGCCCGCCCGGTGACATGCTTGGCCGCGCTGTCATGGGCCAAATCCTGATGGGGTGCGCCCTTGACGCTCATGCTTCGGCCCTCCGCAATTCCGCTTGCTGCGCCTCGCCATGCTCCGCCCAGAACCTTTGAAACAGGTTCTGGGCGACGCGCATCCGGTACTCCGCGCTGGCCCGCCAATCGCTCAGCGGCTTGAAATCCTGCGGCAACGCCTCGGCCGCCCTGGCAAGGCTCTCCCTGTCAAACGGCGCGCCGATCAGCACGGCCTCCGCCGCCTCGGCGCGTTTCGGAACGCCCGCCATCCCGCCAAAGGCGATCCGCGCATCACTGATCGTGCCATCCGCCACCGTCACCGCAAACCCCGCCGCGACCGAGGAAATATCCTCGTCCCGCCGTTTCGAGATCTTCCAAGCGCCGTGCAAAGTGGCCGGGTTCGGGCGCGGCACCGCCACGGTTTCGACGAACTCGCCCGGCGCGCGGTCCTGCTTGCCATAGTCGAGAAAGAACGCCTCGAGCGGCAATTCGCGCCGCACCGCGCCATGCCGCAACACCACCCGCGCACCGAGCGCGATCAAGACCGGGGGCACGTCGCCGATGGGCGATCCGTTGGCGATGTTTCCGCCGATGGTGCCCATGTTGCGCACCTGCCAGCCCGCGATCCGGTGCCAGTATTCGCGCAGATGCGGAAAGGCCCCGATCAACGCCGCCTCGGCTTGCGAGTAACTCGCCCCGGCGCCGATGGTCAGCCCGTCCGCGGTCTCTTCGATCCGCTGCAACCCGTCGAGATGCCCGATAAAGATCGCCGGGCCGATATCGCGCAGGGATTTCGTGACCCAAAGGCCCACATCCGTGGCCCCCGCCACCACTGTTGCATCGGGTTCAGCCGCGTAAACCGCCGCGAAATCATCGACATCCGCAGGCAGGATCGCGCGTTGCCCGTCATGCGCGACCTCGACCCGGGTGCCGTCATGCAGTGCCTTCAAACCCGCCGTAACGCTCGCGCGCTCGGTCACGAGGATATCGCCCTCTGGGCCCCCATGATCCGCCGCCGCCAGCGCCGCCCTGACAATCGGCGCATAGCCGGTGCAGCGGCACAGGTTGCCCTGAAGCGCGATCTCGATTTCGGTCTCGCTGGGCCGTGGCGTCTGCATCCAGAGCGCGTAAAGCGCCATCACGATCCCCGGCGTGCAGAACCCGCATTGGCTGCCGTGATGATCCACCATCGCGCGCTGCACCGGATGCAGACCGCCATCCACCCCGCGCAGATGCTCGACCGTCACCACGTGACAGCCATCCAGACTGGCCAGGAACCGGATACAAGCATTGACCGGCTCATAGCGCAAACCGTCATCGGTCAGCCGCCCGACCAGCACCGTGCAGGCCCCGCAATCGCCCTCGGCACAGCCTTCCTTGGTCCCGGTCAGCCTCTGCCCGATCCTGAGAAAATCCAGGAGCGTGTCGCCCGCGCCCACCTCGGTCAGGCGCATTTCATCATCGTTCAGAAGAAACCGGATCTCTCGCCGCACCATCGCCATATCCATTCCTCCAGCGCACACCGCCCCCGAGTCTACGCTGCTGCGCTGCCCTTCTAAACCATGCCTTTCCTTGGACACTTTCAAGGAAACGTATAAAATCCGGAAAGTCTTTCAATGCTATCATCCGGACAGGAGATCGCGCCATGCCTTATGTAGAGAGTATCAAGGTTTTCTTACGTGTGGTCGAACTTGGTTCAATTACGGCAGGTGGGCGCGATCTCCGCCTGACCCCGGCGGTTGCCTCGAACCGGATCAAGGAGCTGGAGAAGCGTCTCGGTGTCCGGCTTTTCAACCGCACCACGCGCAAGCTCGGCCCGACCGAGGCGGGGCGGCTGTTCTACGACCACGCCCGCCAGGTGATCGAGGCGCTGGACGAGGCCGAGGCCGTCGTCGCGGGCTTTGCCGGGACGCCACGCGGCGCGGTGCGGGTCTCGGCTCCGCTCGGCATCGGGCGGCGCGTCATCGCGCCCATGGTGCCCGAATTCAACGCGACCTTCCCGGATGTGCAGGTGCAGTTGCGCCTGTCGGATCGCAAGATCGACATGCTCGAAGATCGGCTCGACCTTGCGTTCTTCCTTGGTGAATTGCAGGACAGCACCCTCAAGCTGCGCAAGATCGCCTCGTGCCCGCGCGTGCTTGTCGCCTCGCCCGCCTATCTCGACGGGCATGGCACGCCCAAAGATCCGCAGGACCTGCTGGACAATCACAATTGCCTGTTGCTGCGCTTCCCCCGCAGCCCGGAATATTTCTGGACCCTCCAGGCGGGTGAGAACCCGATAAAACTCGATGTTACCGGACGCTTTGATGCAGATGACGGCGACGTTCTGACCGATTGGGCGCTTGCCGGGCACGGCATCGCCAACAAGCCGCGTTTCGATGTCGAGACCCATCTCGCAACCGGCGCCCTGCGCGAGGTCCTGCCCGATACCCCGCCCATGCCCTCGACCTTTGCCTGCCTCTACCCGCATCGCAAGTTGCAGGACCCCAAGGTCAGGCTTTTCATCGACTTCGTCGTCGAGCGGGCGCGCGCGCTATTCCCCGGCTAGCGCGATTTCCGCGCCCGTGGCCGCGCGATACCAGCGCACGATCGCCGCCCGCTCCTCGGGGTCCATCCAGCTCACATTGGCTGGTGGCATCGCCGTGCTCAGCCCGGCCTGGAGATAGATCTCGCGTGCCTGCGCCGCGATCTCCTGCGGGGTTTCAAGCAAGACGCCCTTGGGCGCGTGATAGACCCCGTCATAGGCCGTTTCGCGCGCATGGCACATCGAGCAGCGCCCCATCACGATATAGGTGACATCCTCGAACCCCTCGGCGCTGGCAAAGCGTTCTTCCTGTGCCGTCATTTCCCGCGCCTCGGCCTCTTCGACCGCGCCAAACTCGTCCTGGCCCAGCGTCGAAAGCCAGACGATCGCAAGGAAAAGCGCCACGGTCGCCCCCCATGTCCACCACGGCAGCCCCTTGCGCGCATGCATCGAGTTGAAGAAATGCCGGATCGTCACCCCCATCAGGAACACCAGCGCCGCGATCACCCAATTGTATTCAGTGGCAAAGGCCAGCGGGTAATGGTTGCTCAGCATCAGGAAGATGACCGGCAGGGTCAGGTAATTGTTATGGGTCGAGCGCAGCTTGGCGATCTTGCCGTATTTCGGGTCCGGCTTGCGCCCCGCCTTGAGATCGGCCACCACGACCCGCTGATTGGGCATGATGATGAAAAACACGTTGGCCGTCATGATCGTGGCGGTGAATGCCCCGAGATGCAGCATCATCGCGCGCCCGGTGAACACCTGGTTATAGCCCCAGCCCATCGCCACCAGCAGCGCGAACAAGAGCAGCATCAGGATCGTCGGCTTCTCGCCCAGCCCGCTCTTGCACAGGACATCATAGACCAACCAGCCGATGGTCAGCGACGCCGCCGAGATCACGATCCCCTGCCACAGCGCCAGCTCCACCTTGTGCTGGTCGATCAGGTAAAGCTCGCCCCCTGCCCAATAGACGATCATCAACAGCGCCGCCCCCGAAAGCCATGTCGAATAGCTCTCCCATTTGAACCATGTCAGGTGCTCGGGCATCGCCTCGGGCGCGACGAGGTATTTGCGGATGTGATAGAACCCGCCGCCATGCACCTGCCATTCCTCGCCATCCGCGCCACGCAGATCGCCCTCGCGCCGCAACCCGAGGTCGAGCGCGATGAAGTAAAAGGACGACCCGATCCACGCGATTGCCGTGATCACATGCAGCCAGCGAACGGCAAAACCCATCCAATCCCAAAGGATCGCCACCTCGAACATCGCCTTTCCTCCTGTCTCGTTGCACGGCACAGCCTAGCCGACACCGCTTTTCCCTTGAATAACCCAAATAATCCCAGCACTTTCAAAAAAACCGGAAAAAACGCACCCATGTCCTATCTCGACAATATCCGAACCTTCGTGCGCGTCTATGAACTTGGCTCGATGTCCGCCGCCGCCCGGGATCAGCGCATTTCCCCCGCCGTCGCCTCCGCGCGCATCTCCTCGCTCGAAGAGCACCTGAACGTGCGGCTTTTCCAGCGCACCACCCGGATGCTCAACCCCACCGAACAGGGCCGCATCTTCTATGACGGGGCACAGCGCATCCTCGATTCTGTCTCCGAGGCCGAAGCCGCCGTCACCTCGATCACCGCCGATCCGCGCGGCACGATCCATGTCGCGGCCCCGCTTGGCATCGGGCGTCGCCTGATCGCGCCCCTCGTGCCCGCGTTCAAACGCGACTACCCGCTGATCAACATCCGCCTGCGCCTGTCGGATCGCAAGCTCGACCTCACCGCCGAGGGGCTCGACATCGTGTTCTTCCTCGGTCAGCCCGAAGACAGCAGTCTCAGGATTCGCAAGATCGCCGATTGCCCGCGCCTGCTCTGCGCCGCGCCGTCCTACCTGCAGAATCGCGGCGACCCCGAAACCCCGCAGGATCTTGTCACCGGCCTGCATGATTGTCTCAACCTGCGTTATCCCGGCGCGCCCGAATTCCAGTGGCCGCTCGAAACACCCGAGGGGATCAAACGCTTTGCCGTCACCGGCCCGTTCGAATCCGATGATGGCGACGTGCTCACCAACTGGGCGCTCGACGGGCAGGGGATCATTCTCAAACCCGTGTTCGAAGTCGCCGACCATCTTGCCAGCGGTGCGCTCAAACCCGTGCTCGAACATGCACCGCCCGTGCCCGTCACGCTCGGGGCGCTCTATCCCCACCGCCGCCGACAGGACCCCAAGATGCGGCTCTTTCTCGATTTCATGGCGACGCGGATGGCCGCGACGCTTCAGCTTCCGCGATAGGTCGAATAGCCGAAAGGCGACAGCAAGAGCGGCACGTGGTAGTGCGATGCCTCGCTCATGCCGAAGCGGATCGGCACATGATCGAGAAACAGCGGTTCCGCCCCTGCCTGCCCGGTCGCGCGCAGGTAATCGCCGGCGTGGAAAACCAGCTCGTAAACCCCGCGCTCGAATTCCTCGGCCGGCAGGATATGCTCATCCGTGCGCCCGTCGTCATTCGTGGACAGCGTTCGCACATGCCGCCGCGCCGCACCCTCGATCCGGTAAAGCTCGATCCACAAACCCGCCGCCGGACAACCCCGCGCCGTATCGAGAACATGTGTCGTCAGAAACCCGGCCATCCGGTATCCTCCATTTTTCCCCAGCCTGCCGTCACAACCCTGCCAATCCAAGCCCGTGACGCCAAGGATCACTTTCAAACCAGACCGGAAAATCGGGTTCTTTCTTGGGAAAAATACTCAAATCCCCGGCATCCACCCGCGCAACCGGACGGTCTCAACGCGCCGCCATCAGCCCCGCGACGTCCAGCATCCGGTTCGAAAAGCCCCATTCATTGTCATACCAGCCGAAGACCCGCAGCAACCCGCCCACCGACACGCTGGTTTCGCGCCCGCTCATCACGATAGATTCGGAACGCATGCGCAGATCGGTCGACACCAGCGGCAGGGTGATCCAGCCAAAGACCGGGCTCTCCGCCGCCTGCTCCAGCACCGCGTTGACCTCGTCGACGCGCGCCGGTTTGCGGGTCTGAACCGTCAAATCGATGCATGAGACGCTCGCCGAGGGAACCCGCACCGCGCGGGCCTCGATCCGTCCGTCCAGCCCCGGCAGAACCGCACCGATGAGCCGCGCGGCACTCGTCGTCGTGGGCACCATCGACAGGGCCGCCGCCCGCGACCGCACAAGGTTGGCCTTGGGCTTGTCGACGGTGGGCTGGCTGCCGGTATAGCAATGCACGGTCGTCATATGCCCGCTTTCCACGCCCCAATGCGAATCAAGCAGCGCCAGCAGCGGGGCCAGCGCGTTGGTCGTGCAACTGGCGTTCGAGACGACCCGGTGTGCGCCCAGATCGGCCTCGTTCGCACCCAGCACCACGGTCATATCGGCAACATCGGACGGCCCCGAAATCAGAACCGAACCCGCCCCCGCCTCAAGCCCACGTTCCACTTCGGCGCGGCCGCCCTCGGCCCCGGTGCATTCCAGCAAGACATCGACGCCTTGCAGATCGACCTCGCGAATATCGGCAACCGAATGAAACGGGATGCGTCGCCCGTCCACGATGATCGCCCCGTCTTCGTGGCGCACATCGCCCGGATAGGGGCCGAACACGCTGTCATAGGCGAACAGATAGGCACAGCTTTGCAGCGGCGCGATATCGTTGATCGCGACCAGTTCGAACCCGTCCTCCGCCCGGCTGGTCAGCAACATCCGCAGGATCGACCGCCCGATCCGCCCGAATCCATTGATCGCGATTCTCGTCATCATCATTGAAGCGGGCCGTTGCCCACCCCTCCTTCTTCCCCGAAAAACGGCGTCATCTGCGCCACGATCACCGCGTTCTCGTCAAGTGCGCGCTGCATCAACGCGCGCTCGTCCGCGGAAATTTCATGCCCTTCCGCCAGCCGCTCTTCATAGGTGCCATACCCGGTGACATCGAGCGGCGCGGTATCGGCCTGCTTGAGAATCGCAACCGCCTCGCGCACCGCCTCGGCCTCGTCCACGCCGCTGGCAAATACCATCAGCGCCGCGCCCGTGGCCCCCTTGGGCAGGCCATCCCCGGCCTTGCGGCCGATCTCGACCACAAGCGTATAGACCTGCTGTTGGCGTTTGCCCGTGTTCGACATGATCGCTCTCTCCAGACATCTCGCACTTGAACAGTTGGCGAAAGCTTGTCAAGCAATGCAAAATGTTATGTTATCACATCCGCATGCAAAGGACTCATCCGTGCCGAACCACCCTTTTGCCACCATGTCACCCAAGCGGGCCAACCCGGGCAAGGCACGGTTGCCCACCTCGGAGACACCCGGCATGAGTCCGAACATGCAAACCGCATTGAAACGGCGGCGCCGGCGCACCAATCCGATGGACGAGTTCGACCGCCTGCCGCCCGGTGCCCGGCGCTGGCTGCACAAGGCCGTCCTGCCATGGTCGGCGCGCTCGGTCGCGCGACACTGGGCCGAAGCAGTGAGCCGCACAGGCGGCGACGAGGCCGCCGCCCATGCCTGGCTCGATACGCTGGAACGTCGCCTGCTGGCGCGCGATGCGCTCGCGACAGGGGGCGTCGTCAGTCCCGCAAAAGCTCGTTGATCGAGGTTTTCGAGCGGGTTTTCTCGTCGACCCGCTTCACGATCACCGCGCAATAGAGGTTGACCCCGTTCTTCGACGGCATCGTGCCCGAGACCACGACCGATCCGCTCGGCACCTCGCCATACATGACCTCGCCGGTTTCGCGGTCGACGATCTTGGTCGATTGACCAATATAGACGCCCATCCCCAGAACCGAGCCTTCGCGCACGATCACGCCCTCGACCACCTCGGAGCGCGCGCCGATAAAGCAATTGTCCTCGATGATCGTCGGCCCCGCCTGCATCGGTTCGAGCACACCGCCGATACCGACGCCACCCGACAGGTGCACGCCCTTGCCGATCTGCGCGCAAGAGCCGACCGTGGCCCATGTATCGACCATCGTGCCCTCGTCGACATAGGCGCCGAGGTTGACGAAGGACGGCATCAGCACCACGCCCGGCGCGATAAAGGCCGAGCGCCGCACGATGCAGTTGGGCACGGCGCGAAAGCCGCCGGCCTTCCACTCGGCATCGGTCCATCCGGCGAACTTGCTGTCCACCTTGTCCCACCAGCCGCCACCCTGCGGCCCGCCCGATTGCTGTTCCATGTCCTTGAGACGGAACCCCAGGAGAACCGCTTTCTTGGCCCATTGGTTGACCTGCCACACGCCGTCGTCACCACGTTCGGCCACGCGCAATTTGCCACCGTCCAGCGCGTCGAGCGTCGCCTCGATGGCCTCGCGGGTCTCGCCCTTGGTGGCCGGTGTGATCTGGTCGCGGTTGTCCCATGCGGCCTCGATGGCCGCTTCGAGTTGCGCGTTCGACATGTCGTGTCTCCCCTGTCGGATTCTGGCGTTCCTGCGGCTATAGCGGCAAGACCGACGCCGATCAATGCGGCCCGTGCGCCACGGGTAAAACGCTCAGCCCAGCGGATCGGGCGCCACGTTCGCCCCGCAGACCAGCACCGCCACCCGCTCACCCGGTTCGGGGGTATAGGCCCCGCTCATCAGCGCGGCCAGCGCGGTCGCCCCCGCAGGCTCCACCAGTTGCCGCAACCCGCGCCAAAGCGCCTTCTGCGCCTCAAGGATCGCATCGTCACTCACCAGAACGCTCTGCGCGCCGTGTTCGACCGCCAGATCATGGCAAATGTCGCCGATTCGCCGCGCGCCCAGCGCATTGGCGGCCACGCCCGAGACCTCGACATCGACCGGGTGGCCCGCCGCCAGCGCCGCATTCAACGCACAGGAGGTTTCCGGCTCGACCGCGACGACCTTGCGCGCGCCCTCAAGCCAGCCCAGCGCACCGGCGATCAGCCCGCCACCGCCCACCGCGATCAGCACCGTGTCGGCCTGCAATCCCTGTGCCACCCATTCGGCCATGCAGGTGCCCTGCCCCGCGACGGTCGCGGGGGCGTCATAGGCATGGATCTGCATCGCGCCCGAGGCCTCCTCGTATTCGCGCGCGGCGGCCAGCGCGTTGGCATATTCACCGCTCACCACGGTCAACTGCGCCCCGGTTTCGCGGATCAGCGCAATTTTCGAAGGCCCGGCCATTTCCGGCACAAAGATATGCGCCACATGGCCCAGCGCACGCGCGGCAAAGGCCACTGCCGCACCATGATTGCCACCGCTGGCCGCCACCAGACCGGCCTGCGGCACCGGCCCCGACAAAAGCGTGTTGAACGCACCGCGCGCCTTGAAACTCCCGGTATGCTGCATCTGTTCGAGCTTGAGTTCGATCGGATCGGCAAGCCCCAGCCCATCCCATGTCAACACCGGCGTGCGCAGCACATGGCCTTCGATCCGTGTTCCCGCCGCCTTGATCTCGCGTTTCCAGTTCATCCTGTCTCTCCCCGGCTGGCCTTGATCCGGCGAACCTTATAGTGCTTGCATGAACGCGCAACCAAGGAAACCGCCATGAACGACGATCGCCGCAGCCCCTTTCGCGATGCCGGAACGGATCGGTCCACGGCCGAGCACGTCCCCGACACGCCGCAGACCCGCGCCCCGGCCTATCGGCTGGCCTTCGACGACGAGGATTTCCTGCTGCGCGACGAATTGCGCCCGGTCCGGCTTCAACTCGAACTGCTCAAACCGCAACTGATCCTCGAAGAGCGCGGCATCACCTCGACCATCGTTCTGTTCGGCGGCGCCCGCATCCCCGAGCCCGAAAAGAAGGACAAGGCGCGCACCAGGACCCTTGCCGAACTGTCGCATTTCTACGAGGTCGCTCGCGAATTTTCCCGCCTCATGACGGCGAAATCGCTGGCCAGCTACGGGCGCGAATACGTGATCTGCACCGGCGGCGGGCCCGGCGTGATGGAGGCCGGAAACCGCGGTGCCGCCGATGTCGGCGGGGCGTCCATCGGGCTCAACATCGTGTTGCCGCATGAACAGGCGCCGAATGAATACGTCACGCCCGACCTGTGCTTCAACTTTCACTATTTCGCGATCCGCAAGATGCATTTCCTGATGCGGGCGCGCGCGATCTGCATCTTTCCCGGTGGGTTCGGCACGATGGACGAGATGTTCGAATCGCTCACCCTGATCCAGACCGGGCGCATGGAGCGCGTGCCCTTCCTGCTCTTTGGCCGGGCGTTCTGGGAGAAGATCATCAACTGGGAGGCGCTGGCCGATGCCGGCACGATCTCGGACGAGGATCTCGACCTGTTCCGCTATGTCGAAACCGCCGAAGACGCGGTCCATGTCATCGAGAACTGGGCGCCCGACCCGTGCCGCGGCGACCTGCCCGGGCGGTAGATTCGCGCCGGGGCAGGCCGCTGAAGCTCAGGAAAACGCCGCGCCGGGGCGGATATGCGCGGCCTCGATGCCGCGGCAATTGCGCAGAACGGGGGCACGGAACTGGCGGGCCGCAGGGTGCTCGGGGTCAAGCACCCCAAGCCGCACGAGGATCGAGGCAATGGCGCTTTCCGCACCGCGCGTTCCGCCGTCGATGATCTTGAGCGCCACGCCCAGCTTGCGTTCGGGAATGATCGCGATGAAGAACGCCTCCGCCCCGGTCTTGAGCGCCACGCGCCCGTCCATCGCCCGCATCAACTCGGTACAGGCACGCCCCTCGCCCGCGACCAGTTCGGGCCACGCCACCATCGCCTGCCGCAGCGCCACCGCCGCGCGCGACCGCGCATCGCCGGTGTCCGAGGCCCCGGCAAAGAACGCCATGGCGCGGGCCATGCCATGCAAGGTGCCCGCGAAATTCGGGGCCGAACACCCGTCGATCCCATGGCCCAGCGTGGCCTCGCCCGTGACCTCTTCCCAGGCGGCTTTCACCGCCTTCTGCACCGGGTGATCGACCGCGATATATTCCGGCCCCGCCCCAAGGTGGCGCGTCAAGGTCAGGAACCCCGCATGCTTGCCCGAACAGTTGTTATACACCTGCTCATGGGCGCAATCGGTGCAGGTGAGACGCCGCGCCTCGTCCTCGTCGCGCGGCATGTGCCAGCCACAGCGCAGATCGTCGTCACCCAGCCCCAGATCGGCCAGCCACGCCCGCACCCGATCGACATGGATCGCCGCCCCGTTATGCGACGCGCAGGCCAGTGCGAGTTGCTCGGGGCCAAGCCCGGCCGCCGCGGCCGCACCGCTTTCCAGCATCGGCAGGGCCTGGATCATCTTCACCGACGACCTTGGCAAGACGACCAACCCGGGATCGCCCCAGCTTTCGACGATGTCACCCCCCGGGCCGCACACCACCGCGTGCCCCAGATGCACGGATTCGCGGATCGGTCCGCGCCAGAGTTCCGCCATTTCCACTGCTGCCGTCATCTGCTGCTCCCTTCGCATGACATGCCGCGCAACGCGGCCCGCCCTATGGCAATTTTTCGCCAATTTCCCTTTCGCACATGGCAGATTTCAGGCTATTGTATCAATGTCGAGTAGGAAACAGCCCTTGTTCGCGACAATGATCCGCAAAGGACCGCCGACAGGGGTAGCGATTGAGGCAAAAGGACAGCTGGAGGCTGGACATATGGTATCACGTTTTGCGTTGGGCTTTGCCGGGGCTCTGATGGCACTGGCGGCCTTTGACGTTGCCGCGCAGGAAACAAGCACGAATCAGGTGGCGGCCAAGACCGACTGGTCGGTCTTCGAGGAGAGCAACCCGCGTGAATGCTGGGCCGTCACCTCACCCAAGGAAACCGTCAATACCAAGGAAGGCCGCGTGGTCGCGGTCCGGCGGGGTTCGATCCTTCTGATGGCCTTCTACCGGCCCGAAGCGGATGTGGCCGGGCAGATCACCTTCACCGGCGGGTATCCCTTTGCGTCCGGGTCGACGGTCAACCTCAATATCGACGGCACCGAATTCGAGCTTTTCACCGAAGGCGAATGGGCATGGCCGGCATCGGCCTCGGACGACGCCAAGATCCTCACCGCGATGAAGCGCGGCCGCAGCGCCGTTCTGACCGCCCGCTCTTCGCGCGGCACGACCACCGAGGATACGTTTTCGCTCTCGGGCTTTACCGCCGCCGTGGAAGACGCCGAGGCACGGTGCAAGTGATCCACCCCACGGGCGGCGCCGCTCGCACCTGATCGCAGCCCCCGGTTTGGGCCGCCGGGCAGGCCGCTGCACGCGGTCCCGCCATTCCTTTTGCAATCGCCCCCGATTCCCCTATATAAGCGCAGCCTTTACAGGACACGCGCATCATGACCGATACACCGATCACGCCTGACGTCACCGCCCTGCCCCGCCTGCCCAAGCGCGCGGATGGCAAGGTGAATCTCGTCGGGCTCACCCGCCCGCGACTGCGCGAGGCATTGATTGCCGCCGGGACACCCGAGAAACAGGCAAAAATGCGCGCTGATCAGCTCTGGCAATGGATCTACCAGAGGGGCGAGGCCGATTTCGCCGCCATGACCAACCTTGCCAAGGCCTATCGCGCCACGCTGGCCGAGCATTTCGTGATCGAGCGCCCCGAGGTGGTCTCGAAACAGGTCTCGGCCGACGGCACCCGCAAGTACCTCGTGCGTATCTCCGGCGGTCACGAGGTCGAGGTGGTCTATATCCCCGAGGAAGATCGCGGCACGCTCTGCATCTCGTCGCAGGTCGGTTGCACGCTCACCTGTTCCTTCTGCCACACCGGCACGCAGAAACTTGTCCGCAACCTCACGGCGGGCGAAATCGTCGGCCAGATCATGGTCGCGCGCGACGATCTGGACGAATGGCCCAATCCCGGCGAAGGCTCGGATTTGCGGCCCCGGCTTCTGTCGAACATCGTGCTGATGGGCATGGGCGAGCCGCTTTACAATTTCGAAAACGTTCGCGACGCGATGAAGATCGCGATGGACCCCGAGGGCATCTCGCTCTCGCGCCGCCGCATCACGCTTTCGACCTCGGGCGTGGTTCCCGAGATTGCCCGCACCGCACAGGAAATCGGCTGCCAACTGGCCGTGTCGTTCCACGCCACCACCGACGAAGTGCGCGACAAGCTGGTGCCGATCAACCGCAAATGGCCGATTGCCGCGCTGCTCGACGCGCTGCGCGCCTATCCCAAGGCCAGCAATTCCGAACGGATCACCTTCGAATACGTGATGCTGAAGGGCGTGAACGACAGCGACGCGGATGCGCGGCGGCTGGTGCAACTCATCCGTGGCATCCCGGCCAAGATCAACCTCATCCCGTTCAACGAATGGCCCGGCGCCCCGCACGAGCGGTCGGACTGGGAGCGGATCGAGAGCTTTGCCGACATCATCTACAAGGCCGGCTATGCCTCCCCCATCCGCACCCCCCGGGGCGAGGATATCATGGCCGCCTGCGGACAATTGAAATCGGCAACCGAACGCGCCCGTAAATCCCGCGCCCAGGTCGAGGCCGACGCGGGGCTTTGAGCCTGCGCGAGGAGAACCCCGCCAGTGGCCGCCCCGCCGAGGTCTTCCTGGCCTTTCTCAAGCTGGGGCTGACCTCCTTTGGCGGTCCAATCGCGCATCTGGGCTATTTCCGCGATGAACTGGTCACGCGGCGGCGCTGGCTAAACGACGAAGCCTATGCCGATCTCGTCGCGCTTTGCCAGTTCCTGCCGGGCCCGGCGTCAAGCCAGGTGGGTTTTGCACTCGGCATGATGCGCGCCGGGTGGCTGGGCGCACTGGCCGCCTTCATCGCCTTCACCCTGCCTTCGGCGCTGATCCTGCTCGCCTTTGCCCTCAGCGCTGGCGCGATTGACGGGCCCATCGGCACGGGTGCGCTGCACGGGCTCAAGATCGTGGCGGTGGCCATCGTGGCCCAGGCGGTCCTGGGCATGGCCCGCACGCTCTGCCCCGACCGCGAGCGCGCCGCCATCGCGGTGGGTGCCGTGGCCGTTCTGGCGTTTCTGCCCGGGGCCATCGGCATGATCGGCGCCATCCTGCTCGGCGCCGTTGGCGGGCTTTATCTTGGGCGCGGCACCGGTCGCGCGGTCGGCGGACATGTCGCCACACCCGTTTCGCGGGCGCAGGCCATTGCCGCGCTGCTCGCTTTCGCGGGGCTTTTGATCACGCTGCCCCTGCTGGCCGGGCTGTCCCAGGGCCTTGCCGTGATCGACGGCTTCTACCGCTCGGGCGCACTGGTCTTTGGCGGCGGGCATGTCGTGCTGCCGCTGCTTGAGGCTGAAACCGTCCGGACCGGTTGGGTCAGCGCCGACCAGTTCCTCGCCGGATACGGCGCGGCGCAGGCGGTGCCCGGCCCGATCTTTACCTTCGCGGCCTATCTCGGCGCCGTTCTGGACCCTGTGCCAAACGGAGTCGCCGGGGCCACTCTGGCGCTCTTGGCGCTGTTCCTCCCCGGCTTCCTGATCCTGATCGCCGTGCTGCCCTTCTGGGACAGGTTTCGCACCCTCGCACCAGCGCAATCGCTGATGCAGGGGGCCAACGCCGCGGTGGTCGGCATTCTGGGTGCGGCGCTTTATTCGCCGCTCTTTACCAGCGCGATAACCGACCTGCGCGACTTTGCGCTGGCATTGGCCGCGTTCGTGCTTCTGACCTTGTGGAAAGTGCCGCCCTGGGCGGTGGTCATCGTGGCCGGGCTCGGCGGGGTTGCCTTGACCCTGACACGCTGACGCCCACACTGCCCCCCGAATTTCCCAATTCAGGACAAAACCCCGCCACAAACGATGATCATCCTCATCTCATCAACAATTCAATTGGAATGAGGCAACAGGGCATGAAACACGATCCCATCGACACCGAATTGACCGCGAAAATCTGTGACATCGTTCTGCACGAGCGCAGCATGTCGCTCTCCGAGCGGGAATGGAAATACCGCCTGCGCGGTTATGGCTATGCGATCCGCGACACCGATGCGGGGCGCGTGGTCACGTCGCTGATCAACGGCAGCGATCTGTGCACCCTGCCCGAAGCGCAACCCGAAGACAGCGCCATGCACTACGCCGCATAAGGCGGGGATCTCCTCCACTTCAGGCCGCGCGCAGGCCCAACATCTCGCGCGCCTGTGCCACGCTGGCCACCGGGCGTTCGTATCTTTCGCACAGCGCCACGGCGCGCTCGACCAGCGCCGCGTTCGACGGCGCCAGCCGCTCGCGATCCAGCCGCACGTTATCCTCAAGCCCGGTGCGCGTGTGGCCGCCCGCGGCGATGCACCACTCGTTGACCTCGATCTGGTGCCGCCCGATCCCGGCGGCGCACCATTCCGCCCCGGGGGCCAGCCGCTCCATGGTTCGCACGTAGTAATCGAACACGTCCTTGTCGGCGGGCATCGCGTTCTTCACCCCCATCACGAACTGCACGTAAAGCTTGCCGGGCAGAAGACCCGCCTGCTTCATCATCACCGCCTGGTGGATATGGCTCAGATCGAACGCCTCGATCTCGGGGGTGACGTCGTATTTGGTCATCTCGCTGGCCAGCCACGCCACAAGATCCGGCGGGTTCTCGTAAACCCGCGTCGGGAAATTGTTCGACCCCACCGTGAGGCTCGCCATGTCGGGGCGCAGCGGCAGCATCCCACCCCGCTCGGCCCCCGCCCCCGACCGGCCACCGGTCGAGAACTGGATGATCATGACGGGGCAATGTTTCTCAAGACCCTCCTTCAGCCGCGCAAAGCGTTCCGGGTCGCTCGTCGTCGAACCATCCTCCATCCGCACGTGGCAATGGGCAATCGACGCCCCCGCTTCGAACGCCGCATGGGTGCTTTCCACCTGCTCGTCTATCGTGATCGGCACCGCCGGGTTGTCGGCCTTCTGCGGCACGCTGCCGGTGATCGCCACACAGATGATGCAGGGTTTGGTCATGAAACGCTCCTCAAGCCTCAGATGTCGAAAAAGACGGTCTCGTCTTCGCCCTGCACCTTGATATCGAAGCGATAGAGTGCATGTCCATCCCGCTCGACCCGATGCGCGATCAGGGTCTGCCGCCGCCGCTCCCACTCGATCAGGTTCAACACCGGGTCATTCGCGTTGGCCTCGGCCTCGTCGTTGAAATAGAGTCGCGTGTTGAGGCCAAGGTTGATCCCCCGCGCCACGATCCACAGGTTGATATGCGGCGCCATCATCGTGCCGTTGCGCCCCGGCACCGGCCCGGGCTTCACGGTGTCGAACCCCCATTCGCCGGTCTCGAAATCGGTAATCACCCGGCCCCAGCCGCGAAATCCCTCTTCCACCTCGCCCGGATGCTCGGGATGGGCATGGATGCCGTCGCTGTTGGCCTGCCACGCCTCGAGCATCACATCCTTGATCGGGCTGCCGGTGCCGTCGATCACGACACCCTCGACCCGGATACGCTCACCGCGCGCATTCGGCCCCGCGATGTCCCAACCCAACTCGCGTTCGTAGATGTCGAACCCCGCCGCCCCGGGCGCCAACCCGATATGCACGTAAGGCCCCGCCGTCTGGCTGGGCGTTTCCTTGAGATAATCGAGCCTTTGCATCAATTCCCCTCCAGCCGGTTTTCAAACAGGGTCGAACGCCGCCCGCGCAGCACGATATCGAACTTGTAGGCGATGGAATCGAGCGGAATGGTGGCGTTCCGGTCCAGCGGCGCGATGAGCTGTCCAATGGCCGCCTTGTCGGGAATCGTGTTGACGATCGGGCAGGTCTCGATCAGCGGATCACCCTCGAAATACATCTGCGTGATCAGCCGCTGCGCGAACCCGCTGCCAAACACCGAAAGATGGATATGCGCCGGGCGCCAGTCATTGACCCAGTTGCGCCACGGATAGGCCCCGGGCTTGACCGTGCGAAAGAAATAATACCCGTCCTCATCGGTCAGAACCCGCCCGCACCCGCCGAAATTCGGGTCGATGGGGGCAAGATAGGTGTCCTTCTTGTGGCGATACCGCCCGCCCGCATTGGCCTGCCAGATCTCGACCAGCGTATTGGGAACGGGGCGCGCGTTTTCATCCAGCACTCGCCCATGCACGATAATCCGCTCACCGATCGGGCTTTCCCCGGGCTTGGCGTAATTCAGGATCAGATCGTTATCCATCGGGTCGATATCGCCATGGCCGAACACAGGCCCGGTGATCTCGCTCAGCGAATTTTCAAGGCTGATGGGCGCATAGTGCGGCGAGCGGGTGACACTCGTCTTGTAGTCGCGGTCAAGCGCGGGCGGATGCCAGCGCCGGTCTCTCTGGTAAAACTCGCCGGGTTTCATCTCGGCCTCCTCCTTGATGGGAATTGCGCGCAGCGCTCACTCCCGTTCGCGTTCCATCTCGTCATAGGTCTCGCGCGCCAGCTTGAGCGCGTGATTGGCGCGCGGCACCCCGGCATAGATCGCCACGTGCTGAAACGCCTCAAGCACGTCGGTCTTGCTCGCCCCGGTGCGCGCGGTGGCGCGGATATGCATCGGGATCTCGTCGAAATTGCCCAGCGCCGCCAACAGCGCCAGCGTGATCATCGACCGCTCCCGGTCGGAAATCCCGTCGCTGGCCCAGACATGACCCCAGGCCGTTTCGGTGATCATCTCCTGGAACGGCGCCTCGAAATCGCTTTTCCGCGCCTCGGCCCGGTCGACATGCGCATCCCCCAGGATATGCCTGCGCACCTTCATTCCCTGTTCATATCGCTCCGACATGCTCTCTCCCTCGCAGCTCAGTATGGCAGGCCGACATAGTTCTCGGCCAGCACCGTTTGCGCCGCGCGGTTCTCGCGCAGAAACGCCACCTCGGCCGCCTGAATGCGCAGATCGAACGCGCTCTGATCCGGAAAGCGATGCAAAAGCGTGGTCATCCACCAACTGAACCGCTCGGCCTTCCAGATGCGTGCCAGTGCGCGTTCCGAATAGCGCTCGATCCCCTCGTCCTCGCCGTCCTGATAATGCTGCACCAGCCCGTGATAGAGATAATGAATATCCGATGCCGCCGTGTTCAGCCCCTTGGCCCCCGTGGGCGGCACGATATGCGCCGCATCCCCGCACAGGAACAACCGCCCCCAGCGCATCGGCTCGGTCACGAACGACCTGAGCGGCGCGATGGATTTCTCGACGCTGGGCCCCGTCACAAGACGCTCCGCCGCCTCCTCGGGTATCCGCCGTTTCAACTCCTCCCAGAACGCCGCATCGGTCCAGTCCTCTGGGCTGTCGCTCAACGAACACTGGATGTAATAGCGGCTCAGGTTCTCGTTGCGCATCGAACACAGCGCGAAACCCCGCTCCGAACTGGCATAGATCAACTCGTCATTCACCGGCGGCGTCTCGCTCAGGATACCGAGCCAGCCGAACGGGTAAAGCTTCTCGTATTCGCGCCGCACCGAAAGCGGGATGCTCTGGCGGCTGACCCCGTGAAACCCGTCACACCCGGCCACGAAATCGCAGTCGATCCGCTGCTCTGCCCCGTCCTTGTGATACGTGACATATGGCGCATCGCCATCGGCACCGTGGATCTCGACCCCGTCCACCTCATAGACGATCTTGCCGCCCGCCGCCTCGCGCGCATCGTAAAGATCCCGGGTCACCTCGGTCTGGCCATAGACGACCACGTGACTCCCGGTCAGCTCCTTGAAATTGATCCCGAATGACAGGTTGTCACGCGAAATCACCGTGCCGTCATGGATGAAGCATTCACGGTCCATCCTCTCCGCCACGCCCGCCTCACGCATGAGGTTCACGAACCCCACCTCGAGCACACCCGCCCGGATACGCCCCAGAACATACTCCCTGGTCTTGCGCTCCAGCACCACGCTGTCGATGCCGCGCTGGTGCAGAAGCTGGCTCAAAAGCAGGCCCGACGGCCCGCCCCCGATGATCGCAACCTGTGTTCGCATGGGCCATCCTCCCTTTGTGCCCATGATGAATTGCCTTTTCCGCAAAGTAAAATGACGTTATCTCCGATTTACTTGCCTAAATCGGAAAGCAAATGATCGACCGCCGCATCAAGTTCCGCCATATCCAGTGCTTCACCGAGATCGCCCGCCAGGGCAGCCTCAAACGCGCCGCCGAAACCCTGCACCTCACCCAGCCGGCGATTTCCAAGACATTGAAGGAACTCGAAGACATCCTCGCAGCCCCGCTCCTGACCCGCTCGCGCGCGGGTGTGGCGCTGACACCGCAGGGCGAGGTCTTCCTGCATTTCGCGCGCTCGTCGCTGGCCGCGCTGCAACAGGGCCTGAACGAGGTGGACGAGATCGGCCAGAGCGCCCGCGCCCGCCTGCGCGTCGGTGCGCTGCCCTCGGTCGCCGCGTGGCTCATGCCGCCGGTCGCGCGCGCCTTTGCCACGCTGGCCCCGCAGGCGGTGCTTGAAATCATCGACGGCCCGCATGGCTACCTGACCGACCGGCTGCGCCTCGGCGCGCTCGATCTTGTCATCGGCCGGCTTGGCCCGCCCGAGATGATGCAGGGCCTTTCCTTCACGCAGCTTTACGCCGAAGAGGTGGCCTTTGTTACCCGCGCCAACCACCCGCTGACCCGTGCCCCCGATCTGCACCGCATCGCCGATTACCCGGTGATCTATCCCTCGACCGGCTCGGCCATCCGCCCCCTTGTCGACCGCTACCTTGCCGAGAACGGGGTGGGCGACCTGCCGCGCCGGATCGAAACCGTTTCGGGCGCGTTCGGGCGCGTCCATACCCGCCAGAGCGATTGCGTCTGGATCATCTCCGCCGGCGTCGTCACCAATGAAATCGCCGATGGGCATCTCACCCGCCTGTCCTTCGACACCGCGATCACCCAAGGGCCCGTCGGCCTCATGACCCGCCCCGAGGCACAACCCACCCCGGCGCAGGAATTCTTTCGCCTCGCCGTATCCCGGGCGCTTGCCGCCTGACGCTCACGCCACCAGCGCGCCTTCCCACTGCCGCAGGCAATACCGCGCGGTCGGCGACTCGCGCCCCGTCGCCATGGGATCATCGCCAAACAGCGCCTCGATCTCGGCCCGCGCCTCCCGGCCCAGCGTGGCAAGCGCCTCCGCCCCCAGATGCAGGCTCTCGCTCGCGATCCCCTCGGCCCAGATCACCTCGTGCCGGTCAAAGGCCAGATGCACGTAACGCACCCGTGGCCGCTCAACCTGGCGGATCGTGTCACCATTGACCAGGTGCGCCGCCGCCACCAGAACCTGCCCCTGCCCGAAATAAAGCGCGGTGCGCCAGTCACCGAGAAGCATCCGGTGCTGCGGCGACACCCAAAGGTCGCGCCGGTTGCCCAGCGCCCCGGCCCGGATCACCACCGGCGCCATCGGCCCCACGCCCGGCACCTCCTTCTGGCCCACCCACCGGACCGGCTGCAAACCATGGTCCAGCGTCTGCACCAGATCGCCCACCCGAACCGCGTCGACCGGCATCGGCCCACGGTCGGTCTCGACCGATGTGCCCGCCACGAAACAGGGAAATTCCGGCGGCTCGGACTCGAAGGTTTCAAAGGAAAGCTGCTCGCTCCGGGGCGGATCGGCCCCCGGCCCGTATTGCATCGTGCCCTCGGTCACGCCGTTCACGTCAAAGACGATATTCGCCGGGCTGGTAAAGACCTGGTGGTCTGCCGACGACGCCCGCCCCTGGAACTGGTCATGCTGCGGGTTGAGGTTGGAAAAGATCGGCGGATCGGACGAATCGCCCCCGGGCCAGGCATAGATATCCACGAACTGCCCGTTCGAGAACAGCGTGTCGCCCTCGTTCACCTGTCGCACCACGATGCGAAACACGTCAGACTCGCTGCCAAGCGCCTCAACGCCCGAAAGCGTGACCTTCATGCCGTTGTTGTTGCCACTGGTCGACACACCGGAAAACATCCCGATCTGATCGCCCGTAACGAAGATCTCGACCTCAGCCACCAAAGGCCCCCTGCACTATCCCCCCAGGGTTTGCAGCCGGTTCAGGCTTGGGCAATTTGCCTGAAATCTCGTTTTCGTACAATGGCTTTCGCCGCGCGCGTCGATCGGTGCGCAGATGACCGCGCGTCACGGTTTCCGGCGGGCTGATCGCGGCTCAGGACAGGAATTCGGCCTTGGCATAGCCCTGCACGTAAAGCAGCGCCGTGAGGTCACCGAAATTCACCCGGATATCGCATTGCGCGGCCACGCTCGGTTTCGCATGCAGCGCCACCCCCGCCCCGGCCAAACCCAGCATCCCGAGGTCATTGGCCCCGTCACCGACCGCCATCACATCCGCCTTGGAAATTCCCAGCCGCGCGCTGATCTCTTCCAGCGCCCGCACCTTGGCCTCGCGCCCCAGTATGGGCTGCGCCACCGCCCCGGTCAGGCGACCATCCTCGATCAAAAGCGTGTTCGCGCGGTGCTCGTCGAACCCCAGTTCGGCGGCCACCTTGGCCGTGAACGCCGTGAACCCGCCCGACACCAGCGCCGCATAGGCCCCATTGCCCCGCATCGTCGTGACCAGTTCCCGGCCCCCCGGCATCAACTCGATCCGCTCGCGCAGCACCTTGCCGATCACGCCCGCGTCCAACCCCTTCAACAGCGCCACCCGTTCGGTCAATGCGCCCTCGAAATCCAGCTCGCCATTCATCGCCCGCGCGGTGATCTCCTTCACATAGTCACCCACGCCCGCCGCATCGGCCAGCTCGTCAATGCATTCCTGCCGGATCATCGTGCTGTCCATGTCGGCCAGAAGCATCCGCTTGCGGCGCCCCTCTTGCGGCTGCACCACCAGGTCAACGCCCATCTTCTGAAGATCGGCCCACACGTCCCAAAGGTTGCCCGGCCGCTCCGCCACGGCAAACTCCGCCGCCTCGTCCACCGCAAGCCACCGCGCCGCGCCCCCGCCCCAGGCATTGCGCAGCGAATCGACCAGCGCCGGGTCGAGCGCCGGGGTCTCGGGCGAGGTCAGAAGCGTAACGATATGCATGGGCAAGGTTCCCGATCATGGCCATTCCATGCCGCGATGCGGCACTTTGGCGGCTCTTACCGACAAATCAAGGCTTGCGAAAGCCCCGCATCGCCCGTATCCCGGTTCGTGGGACACCCCTCCCCAACGAGGGGCGCTTATCTGGAAGGGTAGCTACATGGCTATTGATGCACCGGCAACGCGGCCGGCAAATCCGCGTTTTTCCTCTGGCCCTTGCGCCAAGATCCCCACATTCGAACTTGCGAAACTCGCCGACGCCTCGCTGGGCCGCTCGCACCGCGCCGCGGTGGGCAAGGCCAAGCTCAAGGCGGCGATCGACGGCACGCGCGAAATCCTCGGCATCCCCGACGATTATCGCATCGGCATCGTGCCCGCCTCTGACACCGGCGCCGTGGAAATGGCCCTGTGGTCGATGCTCGGCGCTCGCGGGGTCGAGATGCTGGCATGGGAATCGTTCGGCGCCGGCTGGGTCACGGATGTCGTGAAACAGCTCAAGCTTGACAATGCCACCGTGAAAACCGCCGAGTATGGCGAGATCGTCGATCTCTCTTCGGTCGATTTCGCGCATGACGTGGTGTTCACATGGAACGGCACCACCTCGGGCGTGCGCGTCCCGAACGGCGACTGGATCGCGGATGACCGCGACGGGCTCACCATCTGCGACGCGACCTCGGCGGCCTTCGCACAGGATCTGCCCTGGCCGAAACTCGACGTGACGACCTTCTCCTGGCAAAAGGTGCTGGGCGGCGAAGCGGCGCATGGCATGCTGATCCTGAGCCCCCGCGCCGTCGAACGCCTCGAAAGCTACACCCCGCCCTGGCCCCTGCCCAAGATCTTCCGCATGACCAAGGGCGGCAAGCTCAACGAGGGCATCTTCGTGGGCGAAACCATCAACACGCCCTCGATGCTCGCGGTCGAGGATTACCTCGTCTCGCTCGACTGGGCGCGCTCGGTCGGCGGTCTCAAGGGCCTCATCGCCCGCGCCGATGCCAACACCAAGGCGGTGGTCGATTTCGTCGAAACGCATGACTGGATCGACGTTCTTCCGCGTGACCCCGCCACCATGTCGAACACCAGCGTCTGCCTCAAGTTCACCGATCCGCGCATCAAGGACGGCGCGGGCTTTGCCAAGGCGGTCGCCAAGCGGCTTGAAGGCGAAGGCGTGGCCTATGACATCGGCGCCTATCGCGACGCACCTCCGGGCCTGCGCATCTGGTGCGGCGGCACGGTGGAAACGGCCAACGTGCAGGCGCTCATGCCGTGGATCGAATGGGCCTTTGAGGCCGAAATCGCCGCGCAATCCTGATCGAAATTTCCGCGAAACCCCGGGGCCTCGCACATGGCCCCGGCACGCTTCTCATATCAAAGGACCAGACACATGGCTCCCAAAGTTCTCGTATCCGACAAGCTCTCCGAAACCGCCGTTCAGATCTTCCGCGATCGCGGCATTGATGTCGATTTCATGCCCGATGTCGGCAAGGACAAGGACAAGCTGGCCGAGATCATCGGCGATTATGACGGCCTTGCCATCCGCTCGGCCACCAAGGTCACCGAGAAGATCCTCGAACGCGCGGACAAGCTCAAGGTGGTCGGCCGCGCCGGGATCGGCACCGACAATGTCGACAAGGCGGCCGCCTCGAAAAAGGGCGTGATCGTGATGAACACGCCGTTCGGCAACACCATCACCACCGCCGAACACGCCATCGCCATGATGTTCGCCTGCGCCCGGCAAATCCCCGAGGCCAGCGCCTCGACCCAAGCCGGCAAGTGGGAGAAATCGCGCTTCATGGGGGTCGAACTGACCGCCAAGACGCTGGGCGTGATCGGCGCGGGCAATATCGGCTCGATCGTCTGCGACCGGGCCCGCGGGCTCAAGATGAAGGTCATCGCCTTCGATCCCTTCCTCAGCGAGGAAAAGGCCACCTCGATGGGCGTCGAAAAGGTCGAGCTTGACGACCTTCTGGCGCGCGCCGATTTCATCACGCTGCATGTCCCGCTCACCGATCAGACCCGGAACATCCTCTCGGCCGGGAACCTCGCCAAGACGAAAAAGGGCGTGCGCATCATCAACTGCGCCCGGGGCGGCCTCGTCGACGAGGCGGCGCTGGCCGAGCTGATCAAATCCGGCCATGTCGCCGGTGCCGCCTTCGACGTGTTCAGCGTCGAACCCGCCACCGAGAACCCGCTCTTCGGCCTGCCGGGCGTGGTCTGCACCCCGCATCTGGGCGCCGCCACCACCGAGGCACAGGAAAACGTGGCCCTGCAGGTGGCCGAGCAGATGTCGAACTACCTGCTCACCGGCGCCGTTGAAAACGCGCTCAACATGCCCTCGGTCACCGCCGAAGAGGCCAAGGTGATGAGCCCGTGGATCAGGCTCTCCGATCACCTCGGATCGTTCATCGGGCAACTGACGGACGAGCCGATCAAGGCGATCAACATCCTTTATGACGGCGTTGCCGCCCGGATGAACCTCGATGCGCTCAACTGTGCGGTGGTCTCGGGCATCATGAAATCGGTGAACCCGGATGTGAACATGGTTTCGGCCCCGGTCATCGCCAAGGAACGCGGCATCAAGATCAGCACCACCAATCAGGACAAGTCGGGCGCCTTCGAGGGCTATATCAAGGTCACGGTCGTCACCGACAAGCGCGAACGCTCGATCGGCGGCACCGTGTTCTCCGACGGCAAGCCGCGCTTCATCCAGATCAAGGGCATCAACATCGACGCCGAGATCGGCGCGCATATGATCTATACCACCAACGAGGACGTGCCCGGCATCATCGGCACGCTGGGCGTCACCATGGGCGAGGCGGGCGTGAACATCGCCAACTTCACCTTGGGCCGTTCCGCATCGGGCGGCGAGGCCATCGCGCTGCTTTACGTGGACAGCCCGGTGGAACCTGTCGTGCTCGACAAGCTCAAGGCGACCGGACTGTTCCAGCAGGTTCAGCCGCTCGAATTCGACGTCGCCTGATCCCAAGCCACCAACACGATGCCGCCGCTCCCCCGGAGCGGCGACACGGCCCGTTCGCTCAAGGCGTCTTCAGGCTGGCTTGCGCGCGTGCATCGCCACCGTGACGAGAAAGATCAGCATCGCGATCAGCGTCAGGAACGACCCCACCTTGGCCAGCGTCTCGCCCGTCTGACGCAATGCCTGCACGATCCCCGGAACCAGCGTCACCAGCCCGACAAGCGCCACGACATAATGAACCCGGGCCAGCACCGTCTCCGCCGCCGCGGGCGTCGCGTGATAATAAAGCCCGATCAGCGCCATCGTCGCCCACCCGACAAGATTGAGATGCGCATGCGCCCCCGAAAGCATGTGATTGCCGGTGGCCGACATCTGGATGCCCCAGATCATGCCCAGCGTGACCGCCACCGTTCCGGTGGCAAAGAACCAAAGCGCAACACCTTTCATGATACGTCCCTCCCCTTTTCTTGTTGCATGGCCCCAAGCGGCGGCCCGGTGAACTCCAGCTGATACCGCTGCGCGGCCTCGGTCACAGCCTCCATGTCCTCGGGAATGCGCAGCGACCGTGCCGCCATCTCGTAAAAGAACCCGTCAAAGCCACCCGGCGTCAGGATCACCAGGTGACGGCTCGGCTTGTCGCCGGTCACACGGAACGTATGCTCGGTGCCACGCGGCACGAAAACGCTCTCGCCAACCTGTTTGACGACGGTTTCGCCCGCCATCCAGAATTCTGCTTCGCCGGACAGCATGACGAATGTTTCATCCGCGCCGCGGTGCACGTGGCGCGGCGGTCCGCTGCCGGGCGGTCCGACCGAATCCACGATGCTCATCGCGCCGCCCGTGTCCTCGGCGCTCAGCATCCGGCTATAACTTGTGCCCAACCACTCGACGCAATCGTCACCGTTATCTGCAAAACTCATGGCCTCCTCCTGTCACAATTCAGTGAGTCGAAAGCCGCGGCACCCTGAACTCTGCCAGATGCCACTCCCCCTGTGAAACGAATTGATGTTATGATACATATCAATGCCATGAATTTCAGGTCCTTCGATCTCAACCTGCTCCGGGTGCTTGATACGCTCCTGACGGAACGCTCCACGGTCGCCGCCGCACAGAAGCTCGGGCTTAGCCAATCCGCCGTTTCCGCCGCGCTCTCGCGTTTGCGCCACGCACTCGGCGACCCGCTCTTCGTGCGCCACGGGCGGGGACTCGAACCCACGGATTTCGCCGCCGGGCTGCATATTCCGCTCGCTCGCCTGCTCGAAGAAACCGAGAACCTGCTCAGCGGCCCGGGCCAGTTCGACCCCTCGCAGGCGTCACAGGAATTCCGCATTTCAGGCTCGGATTTCTTCTCCGACATGCTGATACCGCAACTGGCCACCGACCTGCGGGTCAACGCACCACGCATGCGCGTGATGCTGGTCGATCTCGTGCCCGACAATTACGTCGACACGGTCGAACGCTACCAGGTCGATCTCGCGCTGCTGCCCAAAACCACCCTGCCCAACTGGGCCAAGGAAATGCCGGTCTTCCATTCGACCTTCGTCGCCGTCGCCCGGCGCGATCACCCCCGGCTCACCCGCGCCGGGCTCAGGCCGGGCGATACGGTGCCACTCGATCTTTATTGCGACCTCGAACACGTTCTCTTCTCTCCCGAGGGGAAAACCTCGGCCATGGGCGATACCGCGCTGGCGAGGCTGGGGCGCAAGCGACATGTGCTGATCACCCTGCCCACCTTTGCCGGGGTCTATCATGCCGTCGCCGAAAGCGATCTCATCGCGCTCCTGCCCGGGCAACTGGCCCGCCACGTGGCCCCGCGTGTCGGGCTCGACATCTTCACCCCGCCGATGCCGGTGCCCGCGCCGCTCATCACCATGGTCTGGCACCGGCGCGCGACGCACAACCCCGCCCATCGCTGGCTCAGAAACAAGGTTGCGAATTTGCTTCTGCCGCTCAATGAAGGGGAACAACCACTGCCCGAAAGCACCACATGATGACCGAAACCATCTATGCCATTGGCGATATCCACGGCCAGCACGAGATGCTGCTCGACGTTCTCACCCGGATCGAGGCGGATGGCGGCACCGACGCCCGCGTCGTCATGCTTGGCGATCTGGTCGATCGTGGCCCCGACAGCCGCGCGGTGCTCGACACGCTGATCTCGGGCATCGAACAGGGGCGCGACTGGACCGTCCTCATGGGCAACCATGACCGGATGTTTCTCGACTTTCTCGAAACCGGCGCGATGGATAGCCCGATGGTCCGCTCCGGTCTCGACTGGCTCAACGAACGGCTGGGCGGGGCCGAAACGCTGGCCTCTTACGGGCTCGACCCCACCATGCCCGCCAAACGCCTGCTAAAGGCCGCCGGGCGCGCCGTTCCCCGCGAACATCACAGCTTCCTCGCCGCCCGCCCGTTCTATCTCGAACGCGGGCCCCATCTCTTTGTCCATGCCGGGATTCACCCCGAGCGCCCGCTCGAGGCCCAGTCCGAGGACGACCTGATCTGGATACGCGAGCCCTTCCTGTCCTATTCCGAACCGTTCGACTGGCTGGTGATCCACGGCCACACCGCGCAGAAACTGCCGCGCCATTATGGCAATCGCATCAATCTCGACAGCGGCGCGGGCTGGGGCCGCCCGCTCACCGCCGCCGCCATCGAAGGCACCCGCGCATGGGTGCTCACTGATGACGGACGCCAACCGCTGATGCCCTGACGACACGTCGCGCCTTGCCATTCCCGCGCATCGCGGCCAAGCCTTTGATCATCGTCGCAAGGGCAGCTCAGCATGTTCAGGGACCGCACCATCCTTATCATGGCGCTTGGCCAGACCCTTGTCTGGGCCGGGCTGTTCTATGTCTTTCCCGCACTGATCCTGCACTGGACCGCCGACCCCGGCTGGTCCAAATCCCAACTGTCCGTCGCCATCGCCATCGCCGTCTTTCTCTCGGGGCTGGCCTCTATGGTGGCCGGGCCGGTGATCGACCGTGGCTTTGGCCCCGCGCTCATGGCGGGCTGCGCCGGTCTGGGCGGTCTTGCCCTCGCCACCCTCTCGCAGGCGCACGAGATCTGGCAGTTTCAGGCGATATGGGCCTTTATCGGCCTCTGCCTCGCGGGCTGCCTTTACGAACCCTGTTTCGTGCTGGTCACCCGCGCCCGCGGCGCCGAGGCCAAGGGCGGCATCGTCGCGATCACCCTCGTCGCGGGCTTCGCCGGCACGCTCAGCTTTCCGGTCGCCAACGCGCTCGCGGGCGGGCTGGGCTGGCGCACCGCGGTGCAGGTCATCGGGTTGTTCGTCGCGCTGATCGTCGCCCCGCTCCTGTGGTGGGCGGCGGCCCGGCTCGAACGCGAACGCCGCGCCCATCCCCACCACGCCGCCGAAGCGCCCGAAACGCAGCCCCGCTTCCTGCGCCGCCCCGCCTTCTGGGCCTTGGGGCTGGCCATGGCGCTCATGGCGACGGTGCATTCCGCAACGCTCCAACACCTTCTGCCGATCCTCGATGAACACAGTATCGCCCCGGCGACCGCGGTTTTCGTCGCCTCGCTCATCGGCCCGATGCAGGTGGCGGGGCGTCTGGCGATGATCTGGGCCGGGCGGTTCCTGTCGCATCACGGTCTCACGCTGACCTGTTTCGCGATGATCGGAACGGCCGAGATCGTGCTGGTCGCCTCCGGCCGCGCGCCGATCCTGCTCTGGCTCTTCGTGCCGCTTTTCGGTGGTGCGGTGGGCGTGGTCAGCATCCTGCGCCCGCTGCTCGCGCGCGAAATCCTCGGCGCGCGCAATTTCGGCGCCAAGTCCGGGGCGCTCGCCTTTCTCTTCCTCGCCGGGGGCGCCTCGGCGCCATGGCTCGGCGCGCTGATCTGGGGCTGGGGCGGGTATGACGCGATGCTCGCACTACTTACCTGCGCCGCCGCGCTCGGCGCCGGGCTCTACGCGATTGCGCGCCGCTTCGGGGCCGACGCGAGAGGTCACACGTCGTAACTGGCAATCTCGATCAGGTTCCGGTCCGGGTCGCGGATATAGACCGACAGGATCGGCCCCTGCGCCCCGGTGCGCGGGACTGGCCCCTCCTCGATGAGAACCCCCGCAAGGTTGAGCTTCTCGACGACCGTTTCCATGGCAAGCGACGTGATCAGGCACAGATCGGCCGCCCCCGGCATCGGGCTGGCTGCCTTGGGTTCGAACTCGCGCCCCGCCTGGTGCAGGTTGAACTTCTGGCGGCCAAAGCTCAGCGCCGTTCGCCCCTCACCGAAAGTGATCACCTCGAACCCCAGGACGTCCCGGTAGAATGTGCAGGTCCGATCAATGTCGGCGACGGTCAGGACAAGGTGGTCCAATTGGTCGATCTGGAGCATGTTGCCCCTCCTTGCTGCTTCGGGCTGGCGTCTGGCGATCCTATCGTGCCGGCCAGATGCCGACAACGACGGTCTCCGAACCATCCCCCGATGGGCTGTCCGCTGCTTGCCCCGGCGTTCCGTCGCACAGGCACATCTGCCGGAAAAATGTTGGCGAACGCCCTACCGCACCGCGCGCCCCGTTCACGATCGGCACCCCCGCGAAATCCGCGTTTTCCCCGACAGCCGGATGTCAGCCGGGCAGCAGCCGGATGTCACCCCCTTAACATCGGGTTAACGGGCCAAGGGTTAACGCCCGGATTTCCGCAGGCAGAATTTTCCTGCACGACGCACAAAGGGCGCTTTGAGGCCGAAAACAAAGGGAAAATGACGAAACGTAGCCCTGCCATTCCCCGCATCTCGGGCGTATGATCCGTTCCGAAACGCTTCACTTCTTCGGGATAGACTCATGACAGACATCGTAATCCTCGACGGCGCCCGCACCCCCATCGGAACCTTCGGCGGCGCCCTCGCCGGAACGCCCCCGGCACAAACCGGGGCGATCGCGGCAAAGGCGGCGCTGGAACGTTCGGGCGTCGATGGCGCGCAGATCGGGCATGTAGCCTTTGGCCATGTGATCAACACCGAACCGCGCGACATGTATCTCAGCCGCGTGGCGGCGATGGACGCGGGCATCCCCGACACGGTGCCCGCGATGAACGTGAACCGTCTGTGCGGCTCGGGCGCGCAGGCGATCGTTTCGGTCGTACAATCGCTCATGCTGGGCGATGCCGATTTCGGTCTCGCCGGTGGTGCCGAAGCGATGAGCAGGGCACCATATATTGTGTTGGACCAACGCTGGGGCGCCAAGATGGGCGATATTCGCACGCTCGACATGATGCTCGGCGCGCTCAATTGCCCGTTCGGCACGGGCCATATGGGCGTCACCGCCGAGAATGTCGCGGGCGAACATGACATCAGCCGCGAAGCCCAGGATGCCTTTGCGCTGGAAAGCCAGAAACGCGCCGCAAGGGCCATCGAAGCGGGGCATTTCCAAAGCCAGATCGTCCCGGTCGAGGTCAAGGTCAAGCGCGACACGGTCGCCTTCGACACCGACGAGCATCCCAAACCCTCCACCACGCTCGACGGCCTTGCCAGCCTCCGTCCTGCCTTCCGCAAGGACGGCAGCGTGACCGCTGGCAACGCCAGCGGCATCAACGACGGCGCCGCCGCCCTCGTCCTCGCCCGCTCAGAGGCCGCCGAAAAGGCCGGTCTTAAACCGAAAGCGCGCGTTCTGGGATATGCCCATGCCGGGGTTCGGCCCGACGTCATGGGCATCGGCCCGATCCCAGCCGTGCAGAGCCTTCTGGCCAGAACCGGCCTTGAAATCAATGACTTCGACGTGATCGAGTCGAACGAGGCCTTCGCCGCGCAAGCCCTTGCCGTCAACAAGGGGCTGGGCCTCGACCCGGCCAAGGTCAACCCGAACGGCGGCGCAATCGCCCTTGGCCACCCGGTCGGCGCAACCGGCGCAATCATCACCGTCAAGGCACTCTACGAGTTGGAGCGGATCGGCGGATCCAAGGCGCTGATCACCATGTGCATCGGCGGCGGTCAGGGCATCGCGCTGGCCATCGAACGGCTCTAATCCACCTCGACCACGGCGCGCGTGGACCGCCCGCGCGCGTCGATCACCGACAGGGTGACAAACCCCTTGCCGACAGGCCCAACGGCAATTTCGCGCCGGTATTCGCCGGTGACCCTTGGGCTCCCGTCGGCCAGAACCGCAAAGGGGGGCACCCCCTCGCGCAGCTTGACCACCAGCGGCGTACCCACCTCCAGTCGCAGCCGAACCCCATCGGGCGGAAAAGCCAGAACCGGTGCATCGGCATCGGGGCTGAACACCGCTTGACGCCCGCGAAACCGCCGAAGCGGCACCGGCAACTCGGAACCGCTCAGGATCAACGTCTCGGGCGGCGGCGGTGGCAGCGGGTCGAGTTCGGGTTTCAGACGCTGGAACACCTCCACCAGAAGCGGCGCCGCCAGATCACCACCAAAGGCCCCTGGAACCGGCGTTCCGTCGGGCCGCCCGATCCACACCCCGGCCACGTGGCGCCCGTCATAGCCCACCGCCCATGCATCGCGGTGGCCATAGGACGTGCCTGTCTTGAAGGCCAACCGCCCCTTCGCCTTGGCCCCCGGCGGGGTCAGTTGCGACAGGATATGCCCGACATGCCACGCGGCTGCGCGGCTGACGAAAGCCTGGCCCTCCACACCCGCTGAGTCTTGCGGTTTCCAAGTAAGATCAACGGCTTCCCCACCCCGGGCCAGCCCGGCAAACAGTTGCACAAGATCATGCAGGGACACACCCACCCCGCCCAATGCAACCGCGAGCCCCGGCTTGCCCCCCGACAACGCGGGGTCGACACCCGCGCGCTTTAACCCGCCCATGAACCGGGCCGGGCCGATCTCATTCATCAACAGGATCACGGGGATATTGAGCGACAGCCGCAGCGCCTCGGAAACGCGGATCTCGCCGCGGAACCGTCCGTCGAAATTTTGCGGCGCATACGAACCAAAGGCCACCGGCCGGTCCTCGATCACCGTTTCGGGATGAGCCAACCCCAGATCAAAGGCCATGGCGTAGACCAGCGGTTTGAGCGTCGATCCCGGCGAGCGCGCGGCCCGTGTCATATCAACGAACCCCTGCCGCGACGATGTCTCGCCATAACTGGCCGACCCGACCGAGGCGAGGATCTCACCGCTTCGGTGATCGGCCACCATGATCGCGACCGACACTTGCCGCGGCAGTTTCGACAAACGCGCAGCGGTCAGGTCTTCCAACGCCCCCTGCAAAGGCCCGTCAAGGCTGAGGTCATGGCGTATGGACAAAGGGGAACCGGCCCGCGCCCGGTCCGTCATATGCGGGGCCAGCGCGGGAAAGGATCGGCGCAGGCGCGGCACCGGGGCCGCCTGCGCGGTCTCAAACGCCTCCTGCCCGATCACGCCCGCATCATGCGCACGCACAAGCACACGCCCACGCCCCGCACGCGCCGCCCGCCAATCGCGGTCGGGGCGCCGGGTTTCGGGCGATTGCGGCAATGCCACCAGAAGGGCCGCCTCGTCCGGGGTCAGTCGCCGGGGCTCTTTCCCGAACCAGGCGAGGCTCGCCGCGCGCACGCCTTCAAGATTACCGCCAAAGGGCGCGTGGGTGAGGTAGAGACCAAGGATCTCGCGCTTGCTCAACTGGCGTTCAAGCGCGAGGGCCAACCGAATCTGGCGCAGCTTGCCCGCCCATGAACCCGTGCCACTATCCTCCAGCAGGCGAGCGACCTGCATGGTCAGGGTTGAGGCGCCCGACACGATGCGCCCATGCCACATGGCCTGCCCGGCCGCCCGCCCCATGGCCCACGGATCAACGCCGGAATGGGAAAAAAAGCGTTTGTCTTCAAAGGCGATCAGCATATCAAGATAAAGTGGATCGACCTGCGCCACCCTGGTTGCCAAACGCCAGCGCCCGTCATCCACGGTGTAAACCCGCAGCAAGCCATCACTTCGATCCCGCATTTCAACCGATGTTTCGGCCACAAGGGGCGGCAAGTCGGTCATGTCGACCCAGCGGTCGAACCGCATCCACGCCAGCGCAACTACGGCAACAACACAGAGAAGCCCAAAGATGTAAGCGACAGGTCTCATTCCAACACGGTCAGCCGCCCCGCCCCGGTCTGAGCGCGATAGTGAGGGCGATACATATCCTCGACCTGTGCCGCCGGATGGTGAAACTCACCGGGCGATACAGCGCGCACAAGATAAGCCAGCTGGAATGCCTTGTCCGAGCGCCAGTCCACCGCGGCAAGGAAACGGTCGGAGCGGAACTCGGCATGTTCGGCCTCCTGCGGATCAAGCCAATCCAGCGCCCGAATATCGCCCGAACGCAAAAGGTTGGGATTGTCGATCTCGAACCCGGCAGGCAGCGGATCGTCGATCATCAGCCGCGCCTCGCCCCGTTCGAACGGCGCCACACGCAACACGACGACGAAACGTTCGCCCACTTTGGGAGTGAGGCTCTGAACCGGCTCGCCCTCCATCGTGTAATAGCTCCGCTCGATGCGATAGCCATAGCCACCTGCATCGGGCGCCACGTCCGGCACACCGAACGTGGTCAGGGTCACATCGGTCGGCGTGTCGCTCTCATTGCGAATGGCCAGGGGTTGTGCCTGTGTCTGCGCTTCGAAAGCGCGGACGAGCGGCCCATCGACCGGCGATCCATTCACGCTCAACCCGGGCACCGAAGGGTCGTTCACCAGCGCCCTCGCGGCCAGCAGGGACCACGCGCTCTCCTGCGTCGAAAACCTGCGATCGGATTGCGCGATATGATTGGCCAACTGGCTTCGATCGACCGCATGACTGCCCGCCTCGACCGCGAGGCTCAGAACACCGGCAGCATCGCGCAGATTGCTGCCGTAATCCGCGCGCCAGATTGCGGCCTCATCCTGCATGCGCGTTTGCATCATGCGCCCGGCCCGGGCGAACAAAGCGTCGGCGCGGGTCTGGTCGCCATACATGGCCAGCGCGGCGCCAAGCTGTGCGACGGCCAGCGGCGTGGAAAACGCCTCGGCCTTGACGTCGGCGAAATACCGCAGATCGGCCATCGCCGCGGCCCCTTCGCGCGCCAGAACCATCAACGCATAAGCAATGTCTCCCCCGCCCTCATCGAAATCCGGCGCATAGTTCACCCGGTTTCGCAGGTTATCCATCGCCATGCGAAAGGCGTTCTGTGGCACGTCATGCCCTTCGGCACGCGCGCGGCTCAGGAAATCCGAAACATAGGCGTCGAGCCAGAAATCCCCCGACCCTGCGCGCCACAATCCGAACGCCCCGTTGCTGGCCTGATGGCTCAGAACCCGAGCGATGGCTTGGTCAATACGCTCTTGCACCTGCCGCTGGCTACCTTGGCCAAGGGCGGTGGCGACCTGGCCGAAATACAAGAGAGGCATCGCGACGGATGTCACTTGTTCGGTGCAGCCATAAGGGTAACGGTCAAGCGCCGAAAGAAGGCCGGGCGCGTCCAGTTTGGCCAGCGGTCCGGCCGAAACGGCTGCCGAGCCAGTGCCGGGTCTCATCCCGGCGAAAACATTGTCGTCGAGCGTGAAGGTCTCCCCCGATCCGAGCACAAAGCGCCGCGTAAGCGCAATCTCGGGATCGTTCAGGCGCACCGGCAGGGTCAGCGTTTTTACAAGCTGCCGACCGTCCGGCGTTGTCAGGGCCACGCGCAGGCTGTGATCGCCCACATCATCGGCCAGAACCGGAATCGAGAAAGCAGCCTTGCCCCCATCGGCGAGTGTCACGCCCGAAGGGATCGCCGCAGTATCCAGAGAAACGCCCGCAGCCGACACATCAAGCCCGACACGACCCGCCGGTCCGTCCGCATGAACGAGTTCAAGCAACAGGCGGCTCCGATCGCCCGGCGCCATGAAGCGTGGCAGGCTGGCGGTGACAACCACCGGATCGCGCACCAGAACATCCGCCGCGCTCTGTCCTACCCCGCTTCTGGACCAGGCCACCGCCATGAGACGCACCGTCCCGTTAAAGCCCGGCATGTCAAAAGACACCGCCGCCGTGCCATCGGGCCCGATTTCGACCGGGCCGGAGAAGAAGGCAACAAGCTCTTCAGTCGGCGGGGGTGACTGCATGCGCATCTCGCTCGACGCGTCGCCGCCCGAACGCACGGCTCCCATGGCCCCGTTCATCCCGTCGATCAACCGGCCATAGACATCGCGGATATCGACCCCAAGCCGTCGCTGGCCAAAGTAGTGTTCGAATGGATCGGGGCTTGCAAAACCGGTCAGGTTGAGAATCCCGACATCCACGGCCGCGACGGTGACAAAGGCCGTTTCGCCCTCTGCGACACCATCCACACGGACCACCGCATCCAATGGGCCACGCGGTTCAGACGCGGTCGGTGCGTCAATCTCCACGTTCAGTCGCTTGTCGCCCGGATCTATCTGCGCATAGGAAAGCCCCATCGACCGCGCCGGATTCTGCGCCGCGGCAACATCCATGGGGCGGATCACCGTCGCCGAAACATAGGCACCGGCCCCCCATTCATCGGTCACATCCAGCGAGACAAGATTCTCGCCTTCTTCGACATCGACCGATTTCATCGCGATCAACCGGTTCGACATGACGGTGACAAGCGCCTTGCCTGCATAACGTGGCACCAGGCGCAAAGTCGCTACGTCTCCACTCCTGTATCCCGGCTTGTCGAGCGAAAGTTCAAGCATGTCCGGAGTCGTGGTCACATCCGCAGGCGCGTACCAGCCCGCATAGAAATCCTGCGAGCTGGAGACATAACGACCATCGAGCCGCTCGACGACAAGTTCATAGCGCCCCCACTCGACCGGGGCGGAGACCTGCAACGGCTCCTGACCCAGCACTCCCTCGCCGCGCTTGACCGCGCGGCGGGTGGTGATGGGCTCCCAATTCCAGTTGCCGTAGTCCTGATACCATTGATAGCGCGTTTCGACCCGGTTGACCGTCCAGCGCACCTGCATTGGCACCCGTTCAAGCGTCGGCGAGATCGCGATCACATCAAAGGCGGCCTCGGTCCCCTCGGGCACAATGCCGTCGTCGAACAACGGCTTGAGGCCGATCACCGGACCAGCGGGCGCCACGGCATGTGTCACGCGCCGCTCGACCGGTCGGCCAGATCCTTCGGACACCCGGCCGATCACGTCCAGTTCGAGCATGCGATCGTCCACCGGGGCATCGGGCAGGCTGATTTGCACCTTTGCATTGCCATCGGCGTCGGTCCTTTCGCCCTGAAAAGACCCGCGGCGCGCGGTCGCCTCTCGGTCATGCCGACCAAAGACATAACCCGGCACGGCATCGACCGACCGTTTGGCACGAAGAACGGTATCCCCTTCGACCGGCAAATCCGAACCCGGGGCGCCGAACAGATACCTTGCCACCACGTTCAATGTCGTGGTCTGGCCGGGCCGCAAGCTATCGTCCGGCAGAGACATCTCGAAGTCGATCCGTTCGGGCAGGAAATCCTCGACCAGGATCGTTTCGCTGGCCAGGGCATCTTCGACCGAATCCGCCTTGATCTCCAACCGCCACACGCCACGCGGGACACTGGCCCCGATGGGCATATCGAACACATGTCCGCCCGCCAAACCGGTTTGCGAGACATGTCGGGCATATTCCACACCATCCGGCCGCGTGAGTATCGCGGTCAACGGAAGGTCCTCGATAGCAGAGACCTCGTCATCACGAGCCAAAACCGTTGCATGTATCATATCGCCCGCGCGATACGCGCCACGGTCCGTTGCAAGGAATACATCCACAGGCCCCGCCGGTGCGCGCCCTTCAACCCCGCGATCCGACAGATCGAACGCCGGCTCACTGAGCGACAGAAAGGTCATGTCAGCCTCGCCATCCTGGGCTGTCACCAGCGCCGGTTCGGCTCCGCCCTGACCACGGATCAATCCGGCGTCAAAACGGGCATAACCTTGGGCATCTGTTCTCGTCTGGCCCAGAACCCTGTTGGCGCGCGACAGAAGAGACACCTCTACTCCCTCACGCATGTCGGCGTCCCCGAGGCCGCGTACAAAGACATGGAGGCCGTCAGCACCACTCAGCGTTGAAAGGCCCAGATCGGACAAGACAAACCACTGCGTCGCGCCCGGATCGTCATAGCGGTCTTCGCCCGGCACCGAGGCGCTCAGAGCATAAACCCCCGCGGGAAGCCCCGCGATGATCTCGCCTACGGGAAGGCGGGTCAGAATATCCGTATTGAGTTCGTTGCGAACCTCTCCAACACCGGTCCAGACCTCTTCACCGACCTCGCCGGAAAAACGTCGATCGGTGAAAAAGGGCAGCGGACGGCCGAAATATTGCTCCTGGATGGCACGCAACACGCTGCGATCGCTCACATGGCGCAGGCGCAGATCGACCTTGTCAATGTTTACGGTCTCGATCGGAACCGCTGCGTCACCGGTTTTCGGAAGCACATAGGCCCGCCCCGGGAACCGGGCCGATGGCGTGCGATCACGTACATAGAGAGAGAGTTCCACGTCCTTGGCTAACGCCTCACCACTCGCCGCCGGCAGCCCTTCGCGAAAAACAAGCGTGTATCGCTGACCATGTGCCACACCCGAGATGCAAATTCGATTTCCATCGGCCTCAACCGCCATGCGTTGATCCGGCATGCTGACAAATGAGGAATAATCGGTCCCCAGCTTGATCAAGGGTTCGGAAAACTCGGCGCATATGCGGGGATTCGCCTGATCGCTCTCGACCACATGCTCGGTAACGCGGAAGCCGTATTTTGCGATCGCATCATCCAGCCTTGCCAAGAGATCCTGTCGTGGACGAATCGTTTCCGCCAGCCGCAAAGCCGGGATCATATCCCGCCCGCGATCCAACCGTTCCAGCGCGTCTGACATCACCGAAAGCGCATTGACGCGTTGTGGATCATTTCCCGACCTGAGATACCCGTTGATCGCCGCGAGCAAGGCACGGTCGGCCCACCGGCGCAGATCGGCGTTCGTCGAACTTTCGATCGCAAGCGAAAGCCGACCGTATTCGACCCACTGATCACTGGCATCCGTCACAGCAACCGCAGCCCCGATCCAGCGCATCGCATTGAGCGGGTCACCCGCCCGCCGCCGATCATCCGCCGCCTTCAAGAGGGTTTCGACATCCCATTGCCCACCGGGATGAAGCGGCCCAATCCCCTTTGCCTGATCAAAAGCACGCTCAAGATCGCGTTCCGGCAGGAAATTCAACTCTTGCAAACGCGTGGACGCACTTTGCGCAACGCGCGGGTCCACCGTCAGAACTTCGGCAGAGACCGCACCGTCATAGGGTTTCTTTTCACTGATGGCAGATTTCGGGAAACAGGCATTCGAACGCTTGTTGAACGTAAACGCCCGGCATTGCGGATCAGCAAGGCAAGCGTTCTGGCATGATTCCAGATCCGTATCGAACAGCGATTGCAGGTCAGCCCCGTAAAAATCCACGTCATTGGTCACGACAAGACGGCGCTCGGGTACGACATCCTTCGCGACAACGACACCGGACAGACCGGTCAGCACGACAAGAGCGAACAAAAAAAATCGCATGAAATCCTCCATCGGCAATAGCTTGATCGTCTCATGCACCATGAATTTTCGCAACGATTCCCCATGCGCCGGTTAAGCAAAAATTCACCACAATGACAGAACCTCTCATCGACTCAGACAGCGCGATCCGAGAGTTTCGAAATGAGCCTGGCAAACAAACTCGCCGAGGAACGGCGTCTCAGGCTGGCTGCCGAGCGGTTACTGGAACAAAAGCAAGCCGAATTGTTTGCGGCCAACCGCAAGCTTGGCCTTCATGCCCGCAAACTTTCGGATGAGATCGTCGAAACGCGCGCCGAGGTCAAAACCGTGCGTGACGAGAACCAGCGCGTCAAATCCGACCTGACCGTCGCTCACCAGAAAGCCGAGATTGCCGAGCGTCGGCTTTGGCACTCGATCGAGACCATTCAGGACGGATTCGCCTTTTTCGACGTCGAAAGCCGCATGATCGCCGCCAACAAATCCTATCTCGCCGTGTTCGACGGGCTGGACGAGGCTGAACCGGGGGTGAGCTATGTCCGTATTCTGCAACTGATCACGGAAGAGGGAATCGTCGATATCGGAGACAGAACCCCGGCCGATTGGCGGGCCATGATGATCAAACGCTGGCAATCGCCAGTGCCCGATCCCACGGTGATCCGGCTCTGGAATGGCCAATACATAAAATTGATCGACCAACGAGGTCATGGTGGTGACGTGGTCAGCCTTGCCCTCAACATTACGGAAACCGTTCGATACGAAAAGGAACTCAAGAAAGCGCGCGAACGGGCCGAGGCGGCAAATCGGGCAAAATCTTCGTTCCTTGCGAATATGAGCCACGAAATCCGCACCCCTATGAATGGAGTCGTCGGCATGGCGGAACTTCTTCGCGACACAACGCTCGACAAGGAACAAGAACTCTATGTCGATACGATCAAGAATTCGGCCGAGGCCCTTCTGGTCATAATTAACGACGTCTTGGATTACTCCAAGATAGAAGCCGAGAAACTGGTCCTGCATCCCGAACCGTTCGATCTCGAGCGCTGTATTCACGAAGTTGTCTTGCTTTTGCAACCGGTGGCCCGTGACAAGGAGATCGAGATTATTATCGAGTATGACTTGTTTCTCCCCACGGTATTCGTGGGCGACCCCGGCCGTATTCGGCAGGTCCTGACTAATCTTCTTGGCAATGCGGTCAAATTCACACCCGAAGGGCATGTGCTCGTACGCGTTGTGGGCATGCAGCAGGAAAATAGTCCTGAAACCCAGCTTCACATCACCGTCGAGGACACGGGTATCGGCATCGCCGCCGACAAGGTCGAGCATATCTTTGGTGAGTTCAATCAGGTCGAGGACGAGCGCAATCGCCAGTTCGAGGGCACCGGTCTAGGCTTGGCCATCAGCGAAAAACTGATCCGGATGATGGGCGGCACAATCTGGGTGGATTCTGAAGAGGGCGGCGGGTCCTGCTTCGGTTTCAAACTGACGCTGGAGACAACAGACACAGGCTCTGAAGAACCCGCCAGCTTGCCGGGGCACCTGAAGAAAATCATGGTTATTGACGATCTGGATGTAAATCGCCTGATCCTGAGCAAGCAGATCGAGGCGCTCGGGCTGACGGCCCATTGTTTTGCCAATGGGGCACAGGCACTCGGGGCGCTCGACGATACCTATGATGCGATTGTGACCGATCACAATATGCCCAAGATGGACGGGCTCGAACTTGCCCGCCTGCTGAACGCAAGGCATTCGGAGCTGCCCATCATCCTCGCAAGTTCGGATCCGGGCGCTGCCGAGCAGGACCCGGCCTTCGCATTGATTCAAAGCGTGATGCCCAAACCCACGCCAAGGCGCGTGTTGCTTCACCACCTCGCCGCTCTGGGAACGGGAACCACCCAACCACGCTCAGCCAAGGCTCTCAAAGAGGTCGCAAAATCCCGCCCTATGCGCATTCTTGCCGCCGAGGACAACAAGACCAATCAACTCGTTTTCAGAAAGATGGTCAAAGCGCTCGACATCGATTTGAAGTTCGCAGGCAACGGAATGGAAGCCGTGAACCTCTATCAGGAGTATGCCCCTGATCTGGTATTCATGGACATCTCGATGCCCAAGATGGACGGAAAAGAGGCCACGGAAAAAATCCGCGCAATCGAAGGCCAAGGCGGGCCCCGTGTTCCCATCGTCGCCCTGACCGCCCATGCGATGGATGGCGACCGCGAAAGCATCCTGGCCGCCGGGCTTGATCACTACCTGACCAAACCGCTGCGCAAGGTCGAGATCATTTCGATGATCAGCAGGTATCATCCGGACGGTGCGCGTGAAATTGCTTCGGAGGATGTTCAGACGATCGCCTGAGCGTTCTCATCGCGCAGGAAAACCCAACGATCCGCTTGCGACATATCAGCGTTGAAACGATACCCACCGGTATCGAAATCTTTCAAACCTTCAGGATCGACCAGCCGGTTCTGTACGACGAAGCGCGCCATCGCGCCCCGCGCCTTCTTGGCGAAAAAGCTCACGATCTTGGGCGCCTCGGCTCGCATTTCCATGAAAACGGGTTCGACCACCCTCAATTCGAGCGCGTTACGATCAACCGCACCAAAATATTCCTGGCTGGCACAGTTGACGAGTGTATTGCAGCCAATCTTGCGGGCCTGTTCGTTCAACGCCCGGGAAATCCGGTCTCCCCAGAATTCATAAAGCGTCTTGCCGCGCGGATTGGTGAGCTTGCTTCCCATTTCAAGTCGGTAGGGTTCGATCTCATCAGTTGGCCGCAACAGCCCATACAGGCCCGACAAGATGCGAAGGTGATCTGCGGCCCAGTCCATTTCATCGCGGTCCAGCGACGCAGCCTCCAGGCCGGCATAGGTGTCTCCATCGAACATCAACGCCGCCGGCCCGCGCACCATCGCCCCGAAATCGCGAAACCTGTCCCGATTAAGCAGGGCCAGCTTTTCGCTTATCCCCATAAGCTTTTGCAATTCATCCGGGTTCAGTTCACGCGCAATCGATGCCAGTTGCCCCGCCTCGTCTTGGAACACCGGCTCGGTTGGCTCGAACTTGGCAACCGGGTTTTCGTTCAGACGTTTGGCAGGAGATACGATAACAAGCATGGTGATGTCCCAAATATTGGCTTCAAGATTGGGACCTAGTCCGCCTCGCGAAGGATTTCCAGAAATGCCTCTCCAAATCGCTCGGTGCGTTTGGGCCCCAGGATTCTTTCGATCACTTGCACATCGGCAGAGCGCAGTTGAGCGACCCGCGCCAGAAGCGAGGCCGAACACGTCATCGGTTTTTCAATCCCATTATTTCCCCGAGCAAGTTCGTTTTGCACCTGCATCAAACGATCATAGATTCGACCCGCATCACGTCCGGCAATCCCGCGTCGCACCGGGTGCACCTGGGAGACTTCGCCCTGGATGACCGACAGGAATGCATCGCCGTAACGTTCGAGCTTTTTTGCTCCGACTCCGCCGATCCGGACCATGTCATCCAATGTGGATGGGCGCGTTTCGGCCATTTCGATCAATGTGCGGTCATTGAAAATGATATAGGCGGGCACGCCTGCCGCCTCGGCCAATGCCCTGCGTTTCGCCTTGAGCGCAGAAAGCAGCGGGGCGTCTTCGTCCGAAACCAACGTCTTGACAGCAGGCCGATCCGGGGATTTGCGAAGGCTGTCCTGCCTGAGCGTTATGCTCTCCTCACCGCGCAAGATTGGCACGGCCTTTTCGGTCAGTCGCAGCGCACCATAGCGCTCGGGGTCAGGGCGCAGGAGGTCATGGCCCAGCATCTGGCGAAAGATCGCCTGCCACTGAGCGCGCGAATATTCCGCCCCCACGCCGAAGGTTGGGAGGGCGTCATGGCCACGCTGGCTCACCTTGTCGGTGACATGCCCCAAAAGAACATCGACCAGATGGCCAGCACCAAAGCGTTCGTCCGTTCGCAGCACTGCGGAAAGTGCCTTGCGCACCGCTGTTGTCGCATCGAAGGTTTCAGCCGGGGTGTCACAGAGGTCACAATTCCCGCAGGCGGAGGCACTCTCGCCGAAATAGGACAACAACGTCTTGCGGCGACACTCGATCGTTTCGGCAAGCCCGAGCAGGGCATTGAGACGGCCGTGATCGGCAGAACGGCGTTCCGGCGGGGCGAGACCTTCATCGATCTGCGTTCGCCTTAGGCGGATATCGTCAGGACCAAACAGAGTGAGTGTTTCCGCGGGCGCTCCATCGCGGCCGGCGCGGCCAATCTCCTGATAATAGGCCTCGATCGACTTTGGCAGGTCGGCATGAGCGACCCAGCGAATATCGGGTTTGTCCACACCCATCCCGAAGGCAACGGTTGCCACGACGATAAGACCATCCTCTCGGGCGAACCGTGTTTCGACGATGCGACGGCTCTCGGCCTCCATCCCGCCATGATAGTGGCAGGCATTATGACCAGCTTCGCGCAACGCCTGTGCCAGACCTTCGGTCTTGGCACGAGTGCCGCAATACACGATCCCAGATTGCCCTTTGCGTGAACCGGCGAATTCGAGAACCTGTCGCCGAGGCCCGTCCTTCGCAGCAAAAGCAAGGTGAATATTGGGACGGTCAAAGCCGTGCAGGAAGATCTCGGGGCTTTTGCCGCCGAACAACCGCTCCACGATCTCGTCACGGGTTTCGGCGTCGGCCGTTGCCGTGAACGCCGCCAGCGGCACGTTCAGCGCCTGCCGCAATTCTCCGATCCGAAGATAATCGGGGCGAAAATCATGGCCCCACTGGCTCACGCAATGGGCCTCGTCAACGGCGATCATGCGCACGTCGATTCGTCGCAACATGCCAAGCGCAGATCCTGCGGCCAGCCTCTCGGGCGCGATGTAAAGCAGTTTCAACTGATTGCTGTCCAATGCCTGCCAGACAGCATCGGTTTCCTCTTCGGTATTGCCGCTGGTCAAAGCTCCTGCCTCGACCCCGGCCTCACGCAAGGCGCGCACCTGATCTCGCATCAGGGCGATCAAGGGCGATATAACGACAGTGACCCCGTTGCGCATCAGCGCGGGCAATTGGAAACAAAGCGATTTTCCGCCGCCCGTTGGCATGATGGCCAATACATCGCGACCAGCCGCAACCGCCTCGACGATCTCTTGCTGACCCGGCCGAAAGGAATCGAATCCGAATACATCGCTCAGAAGCGTGGCAGCGCCTGACATGAAAAACCTGTTTTGATCTGACTGCTCTTGTCCGAAGCTTCACATTTCACGATGGAATGAACAAGACCCGACCCGACACAGGCTCAGCGCAAGAGAAGCTCGGGCAGGATGAAATCGCGCAGGGATATGATGATGATGAACACGACCAGCGGCGCAAGGTCAAGCGGTCGTGTATCCGGCAGAATGCGCCGGATCGGGTCATAGATCGGCTCCAGCAGGCGGTTGAGGCCATGCCACACCTGGGCAACGAAAGGTTGATGCAGGTTGAGAACCTGAAAATTGATCAGCCAGCTCATGATGATGTGGGCAAGCAGAATGAAGAATGCCACGTTCAGAATCAACGCC
The DNA here is from genome assembly GCF_008369105.1 of Aquicoccus porphyridii. Classification (GTDB taxonomy): domain Bacteria; phylum Pseudomonadota; class Alphaproteobacteria; order Rhodobacterales; family Rhodobacteraceae; genus Aquicoccus; species Aquicoccus porphyridii. Next base: position 201,779 of record NZ_VINQ01000003.1, read on the forward strand.
AGCGGCCCATAGATCGCCATCATGCTGAGAAACCCTTGTATTGATTTGCGGTTGTGAAACTAGGGCACCCCCTGAGAGAGAACAAGGCCAAGACGAAAATTAACCGGATGTCAAGGTAAGGAATACCTTGCCACGTTGCCGGTTTCACGGTCTAACTTCGCCTATCGAACGGGGGGCAGGCATGGCCGAGATTTCAGCGCGCAGGCGCATCTGGGGGTGGTGGTTTTTCGATTGGGCCAGCCAGCCTTATCACACGCTGCTTGTCACATTCGTGTTCGGTCCGTTCTTTGCAGGGGTCGCCGCCGAGTTCTTTCTTGCCGAGGGCCTTAGCCCTCAGGCCGCTGGCGCGCGCGCGCAGAGCGTCTGGTCTCTTTGCCTGACGATCACCGGGCTGCTCATCGGCCTTGGCGCTCCGATCATGGGGGCCTTGGCCGATACCCAGGGTCGGCGCATGCCGTGGATCGTCGGGTTTTCGATCATGTATGTGGCCGGCTCTGCCGCCTTGTGGTGGACGATGCCGGACGGGTCGAACATGTGGTGGATGCTGCTGGCATTCGGGTTCGGCTTTGTCGGTGCGGAATACGCCTTGATCTTCATCAATTCACAGCTTCCATCACTGGGTGACGAACAGCAGGTCGGCGAGATTTCCGGGTCGGGGTTTGCTTTTGGGTACCTCGGTGGGCTCGTCTCATTGGTCATCATGCTGCTGTTCTTTGTCGAGCAGGGCAGCGGAAAGACCCTGATCGGCCTTGATCCTGCCTTTGGCCTGATGAATGCCACCGACAAGGAGGGCACCCGGTTTGTCGGCCCTCTGACGGCGGTTTGGTATCTGGTGTTCATGATCCCCTATTTCCTGTGGGTCCGGGACGTGAGAACGCCCCGCATCGACGCCGGTTTTTCCGGCGCCATGAGGCTTTTGCGCAAGTCCGTTGCAAACCTGAAACATCGAACGAGTCTGCTGACCTACCTTGGGTCCTCGATGTTCTATCGTGATGCCTTGAACGGCCTTTACGGATTCGGCGGCGTTTATGCCAAGCTGGTGCTTAACTGGGAACTGACCATGATCGGGATTTTCGGGATCGTCGGCGTGATATCCGCGGCGGCGTTCAGTTGGCTTGGCGGCAAGCTCGACAAGCGCCTGGGGCCCAAGCCCGTGATCATCATGGCGATCTGGGCACTCATCATTGTCTGCACGGTCATTGTCGGCATGTCGCGAGATCAGATATTCGGCATCCCCCTGCCCGAGGGTTCGACCCTTCCGGACATCGTCTTCTTTGGCTGCGGCGTGTTGATCGGCGGCATGGGCGGCACGTTGCAGGCGGCCTCTCGCACGCTCATGGCGCGCCATACCGACCCGATCGCACCGACCGAAAGTTTCGGGCTCTATGGCTTGTCGGGGCGGGCCACGGCATTCCTGGCCCCCGCGCTTATCGGTGTTGCCACGACGATCACCCAAAGCGCGCGGCTTGGCATTGCACCGGTCATCCTGCTGTTCCTGACCGGCCTGATCATGCTACGCTGGGTCAGCGCCAAGGGAGACAAGGAAACATGGTCCGTTTCGCCACACTGATGATTGGGTTGTTGCTCGGGCTGGCCATGCCGGTTGATGCGGCGGACCCGCTTGCCAAGCAGCTATTCGGGTCCAAGAGCGCACCGTCGCGGCAAAACCCGGCCGCTTTTGGGGGGTATTCCAAGGGCTGTCTGGCCGGTGGGGTGAAACTGCCCGAAACCGGAGCCACCTGGCAGGCGATGCGACTGTCGCGAAACCGCAATTGGGGCCACCCGGAAGCCATTGATTTCATAAAGGATCTGAGCCGCGCCGCAGCCCGTCAGCCAGGATGGAACGGGATCTATGTAGGAGATATCAGCCAACCACGCGGCGGGCCGATGCTGTCGGGGCATCGCAGTCACCAGATTGGTCTCGATGTCGATGTCTGGATGCTGCCTGCCCAACGGCTCAACCTCACGAGGGCGGCGCGCGAGAATCTCTCCTCGATCTCGATGCGGCGGGCGAAGGGGGCCTTTGTCAACCAGAACTGGACCCGTGCCCATCACGAGATCATCAAGGCCGCCGCATCCGACCGCCGCGTGGCGCGGATATTCGTGTTTCCCGGCGCCAAGGTGCAGATGTGCAAGGATGAGCGTGGCAATCGCGCATGGCTGCGCAAGGTGCGGCCCTGGTGGGGGCATCATTACCATTTCCACGTCCGGCTCGCCTGTCCCCGGGGCATGCGTCATTGCGCAGACCAGAACCCGCCGCCGCGCGGCGATGGATGCGCCGAAGCGCAGCAATGGGTGAACAACATCCTTAATCCGCCGCCGCCCGATCCGAACGCACCGAAACCGAGGAAACGGCGCGAGTATGTTCTCGCAGATCTGCCCAGGCAATGCGCTGGCGTTCTACAATCGCCATAGGGGCGATCCTTCCGGTCATTTTGACACTCACTGGATCGGCCGGTGAGCCGTTTCCGGAAACTTATATGGCCCGCTATACTTGGCAGGAGAGTACGTCGGAATTCGGTGGCTTTTCCGGTTTGGACATCGCGGCGAACGGACGCGATTTCGTGGCCGTGACGGATCGTGGCTTTCTTGCGCGCGGTGTCCTGATGCGAGACGACGAACAGATCATTGGAGTCAAACTCGATCACTTTGCCGCCATCGAGCCGAGCCAGACCACCGAAAAGCTTGATAATGATGCCGAGGCCGTCGCGATCGGAGCCGATGGCATCTATATATCGTATGAACAAGATCATCGCGTCATACATCTTGTGGGCACTGGTCCTGCCTTGCGCTCGCCCACCCATCCCGACTTTCGGCTTTTCCCCCGAAATGGCGGGATCGAGGCATTGGCCGTAGACGAAAAAGGGCTGCTTCATGCCCTTCCAGAGCGCTTTCGTCGCGGCGGGGCTTTTCCCGTCTACCGCCTTGACGGGTCGGAATGGTCCGTAATCACCACGCTGGACCCCGTTGGGGGCTTTGAGCCCGCTGGCGCGTCTTTTGGCCCGGATGGCGCGCTTTACGTTCTGGAGCGCGCCTTTACCGGCTATGGGTTCCGATCGCGCGTGCGGCGCGTGATCGAAACCGACCAGGGCTGGCGCGACGACGAGGTTTTCCGATCACCGACCGGACGTCATGACAATCTCGAAGGCATTGCCGCTTGGCGCGATGAGGATGGGCATATCCGCCTGACGATGATTTCCGACGACAATTTCTTTTTCTTCCAGCGCACCGAGTTCGTGGAATACACAGTTCCGCCAGAGCTTGCCATTCGCCACCGAACCCCTTAAATGCCACCTGTTCCCCGCGACGGGGACCATGTCGCCGCAACCATGTCAAAACGGGCTTAACCTGATATGAATCGCACGCACCTTCCCGGCATTCTTGCCATGGCCGCCATTGTCGTGGCTTCGAACATCCTCGTTCAGTTCCTCGTTCTCGACGGATTGCTGACCTGGGGCGCCTTTACCTATCCTCTCGCCTTTCTCGTCACCGACCTCATGAACCGGATCTATGGGCCGGGGCCCGCACGACGGGTGGTCCTTGCCGGGTTCGTGACCGGCGTGATCTGTTCGCTGATCGGATCGCAGATCATGTTGCAGGGGGACGGCTATGAATATGCCGCCGTGCCGCTGCGTATCGCGGTGGCGTCGGGCACCGCGTTCCTGATCGCGCAACTCACTGATGTCGCGGTGTTTAATCGCGTCCAGGGGCAATGGTGGCGGGCGCCTTTGGTGTCGACGCTGGTGGGGTCGGCGCTGGATACGGCCTTGTTCTTCAGCATTGCCTTCTCGGCGGCGGTCTCGTTTGGCGCGGTCGCCGATTCGGCCGTCAGCTGGGCCTGGGAGCCGGCGCCCTTCATGACGCTGGGCGCGGAGGCGCCGCTCTGGGTGTCGCTGGCCTTTGCCGACTGGCTGGTCAAGTTGGCCCTCGCGCTTATCGCGCTTGCCCCTTTTCGCATCATCGTCACACAAGTTTCACCCCGTATGTCGTGATTTCATTTGACATATGCACAACCTATGGCAATCTGAGGTTAACGGAAACCAAAGAAAGGAGGTGCTCTTGTGTCTATTGAGATCATGGAGAAAGGCTTTGGAACAGTTCGGGAGAGGATGACCTGAGGCAGCCCTCGGGTCGTGATGACCCCGGATTGGTGTTCGCCTAACCTGAGCACCTCCTTAAATCTCGAAGGGCCGTTTCCGGTTTGGAAGCGGCCCTTTTCGATTGCGCGCGGGGCGTTTACGTTCGGGCGCAACACCCCGAAATCGGGGGGGTGACATCCGGCTGACATCCGCGCACCCCCCGGCTGCCGTCGGAATCGCCAGAATGCCGTTAACCATCAACGATCAGATCACGCTCGAAGACTGGGAACTGACCGAGAGTTTCAGCCGATCCTCGGGCCCCGGCGGGCAGAATGTGAACAAGGTGGAAACCGCGGTCGAACTGCGCTTCGAAGCGGCGCGTTCGCCCCACCTGACCGAGGCGGTGAAACGGCGATTGAAGCGGCTGGCGGGACGCCGCTGGACCGGCGACGGCGCGGTGGTGATCCGGGTGGAAGAGACCCGCCACCAGGCCCGCAACCGCGAGATCGCCCGCGAACGGCTGACCGAATTGATCGAGAAGGCGCTGGTCGCGCCCAAACGGCGTATCCCCACGAAACCGACCAAGGGATCGAAGGAACGGCGGATCAAGGCCAAGAAGGAGCGAAGCGAGGTCAAGAAGCTGCGGGGGCGGGTATAGACCCACGCCAGATGGCGCGTTGCGCCGGTTCGTTTCATGCCCATGTGCTTGCGATGTACCTGCACCGCCCGGATTATCGGGCGAGACCTTGGGCAGCCCGTGATTTGTTGGTAATGGCCATGATACTGATCACGCGCAACACGCCACGGGATGCCCTTCATGTTCGAAATCTTCCTCAAGACCCTGCCGTTTTTCGCGCTGATCGGCCTGGGGTTCGGTGCCGGGAAAACGCGGTTCTTTACCGAGGAAGCGACCGCCTACCTGACCAAGTTCGTGTTCTACTTCGCGCTGTCGGCGATGTTGTTTCGGTTCTCGGCCAATCTCAGCCTGACGGACCTGATCGACTGGCGGTTCATCGGCGCCTATCTCTGGGGAAGCGGATTCGTTTACGGCATCGTGATGGCCGTGGGGTTCCTGCGGGGGCGCGGCCTTGAAGAGGCGTCGATCGAGGCGCAATGCGCGGTGATCGGCAATGTCGGGTTCCTGGGTGTGCCGATGCTTGCACTCTTGATGGGGCAAGAGGCGGTCGCGCCGGTGATGCTGGTGCTGTCGATGGACCTGATCGTGTTCGGCTCGCTTGTCGTGATCCTGATCACCGGCGGGCGTGACGGCCGGATGCGGCTTGGCATCTTGCGCACGGTCGGGCTTGGCCTGCTCAAGAATCCGATGATCATGTCAATCGTCCTGGGGCTGACCTGGGCGGGGCTGGAGCTGCCGATGCCGACGCCACTGGAAGAGTTCGTGTCGATCCTCGGGGCGGCGGCGACGCCCGGGGCGCTGTTCGCGATCGGGGCGTCGCTGGCCACCAAATCGGCCGAGCGGATGGTGGTGGCGGGCTGGCTCAGCTTTGCCAAGCTGGTGTTGCACCCGCTCTTTATCGCCTTTTCGGCCTTGTATCTCTTTCCGGTCGATCCCTATCCGGCGGCGGTGATGATTGCCTGTGCGTCCTTGCCGGTTGCGGGCAACATTTTCATCCTGGCCCAGCATTACGGGGTCGCGCCGCACCGGGTGTCGGCGTCGATCCTGTTCTCGACCGCGTTCAGCGTCTTGACCGTGTCGATCATCATTGCATGGGTGATGCAACTATACTGAGAGGAGGACCGCGATGGCCGAAGATTACACACCGCTGCCACTGCCCGACTGGGTGGACCGCAGCGATGAAGAAATTGCCGCGCGGGCGGATGCTTTCCGGGCCGAGATGGCCCGGCGCCACACGATCCGCGATTTCTCGACCCGGCCCGTGGCGCGTGCGGTGATCGAGGATTGCATCGCGACCGCCGGGTTGGCCCCCAGCGGGGCGAACCATCAGCCATGGCATTTCGTGGCGATTGCCGATCCGGGGGTGAAGGCCAAGATCCGCGCCGCGGCCGAGGAGGAAGAGGCGCGGTTCTATGCCGGCGGGGCGGGCGATGAGTGGCTTGCCGCGCTTGAACCCATCGGAACCGGCGTGTCGAAACCGCATCTCGAACTGGCGCCGTGGCTTATCGTGGTTTTCGCCCAGCGCTGGGGCGAGCGGTCGGATGGCACACGGTTCAAGCATTACTATGTCCCTGAAAGCGTGGGCATCGCCAGCGGGTTCCTGATCACGGCGTTGCACCGGGCCGGGCTGGCGGCGTTGACCCATACGCCGAACCCGATGAAATTCCTGACCGAAATCTGCGAACGACCGGCACATGAAAAGCCGGTGATGATCGTGGCGGTCGGGCATCCGGCGAATGACGCAACCGTGCCGGAGAAGGCGCTGAGGAAAAAGCCGCTGTCGGATATATCGACATTCATGGAGACGTGAGCCCGGCCCCTTGGCCGGATGCAAACTTGAACAGGACGGGAGATCGAGATGGAAACGATATCGGAAAACAGGTGCTTTGGCGGGGTGCAGGGTGTTTACACCCACGGGTCCGAGGCCTGTGGCTGTCCGATGACCTTTGGCCTTTTCCTGCCGGAGGAGGCACAGGACGGGCCGGTGCCGGTGTTGTGGTATCTCTCGGGCCTGACCTGCACGCATGAGAACGCGATGGTGAAGGCCGGGGCGCAGGGATGGGCGGCGGAACAGGGCATCGCGCTGGTCTTTCCCGACACCAGCCCCCGGGGCGAGGGCGTGGCCGATGACGAGAGTTATGATCTCGGCATGGGGGCGGGGTTTTACGTGAACGCGACCGAAAGCCCGTGGGCGCCGCATTACAGGATGTGGGATTACGTGGCCGAGGAATTGCCAACATTGCTGGGCGAGGCTTTCGCGCTCGACATGGAGCGGCAGGCGATCACCGGCCATTCGATGGGCGGGCATGGTGCGCTGACGCTGGCCATGGGGCTGCCGGGGCGGTTCCGGTCGGTCTCGGGCTTTGCGCCGATCGCGCATCCCACGGCCAGCGACTGGGGCCGCAAGCAGTTGCGCGCTTATCTCGGCGAGGACGAGGGCAAGTGGCGGCGTCACGACGCGACGCTGATGATGCGCGAACACGGGTTCGACGGGCCGATGCTGATCGACACCGGCACGGATGACCAGTTCATCGACCTTTTGCAGCCCGAAGCGCTGGCGCAGGCGGTGGCCGAACGGCGCCAGCAGGCGGTGATGCGGCTGCAACCGGGGTATGACCACAGCTATTTCTTCGTCTCCTCCTTCATGGAGGATCACGTGGCGTTCCACGCCGAGGCGCTTTATGCGAGGTAGCATGCACGATTATGACCTGATCATCATCGGCTCGGGGCCGGCGGGCCGGGCGGCGGCCATCCAGGCGGGCAAGCTCAAACGCCGGGTTCTGGTCATCGACCGCAAGGACCGGCTGGGCGGGGTGTCGGTGCATACCGGCACGATCCCGTCCAAGACCCTGCGCGAGACGGTTCTGAACCTTTCGGGCTGGCGCGAGCGCAGCTTTTACGGGCGCTCCTATCGCGTGAAGGAGGATATCGGGGCGGGCGACCTCAAGGCGCGGCTGCACATGACGCTCGATCACGAGGTCGACGTGCTGGAGCATCAGTTCAACCGCAACCATGTCGATGTGCTCAACGGGTTCGCGCGCTTCACCGGGGCGCATGAGGTGGAGGTCGCGACCGAGGCGGGCGAAGTGCGGCGGTTGACGGCGGACAAGTTCCTGATCGCGACCGGCACCAAGACGTTTCGACCCGATAACGTGCCGTTCAACGGGCGCAACGTGGTCGACAGCGACGAGTTCCTGGAACTGGCAAGGATTCCGCGCAGCCTTGTGGTCGTGGGGGCCGGGGTGATCGGGGTGGAATATGCCACGATGTTCGCGGCGCTCGATGTGCGCGTGACCCTGATCGAGCCGCGCGAGACGTTCCTCGATTTCATCGACAAGCGGCTGATCGAGGATTTCACCCACCAGATCCGCGAGAACGGCGTCGACCTGCGCCTTGGATCAGCGATCGGAAAGATCGAGGATGCGGGCGAGCATGTCGAGATCACGCTTGAAAACGGCCGCCACGTGCGCGCCGAGATGCTGCTTTTTGCGGCGGGGCGGATGGGGGCGACGGCCCGGCTCAACCTCGATGCGGTGGGGCTTGAAACCGACCATCGCGGGCGGATCGAGGTGGATCGCAAGACCTATCAGACCGCGGTGCCGCATATCTATGCCGCGGGGGATGTGATCGGGCATCCCAGCCTCGCCTCGACCTCACTCCAGCAGGGGCGCGTGGCGGCGTGCGATGCGCTCAACACGCCGACGCTGCCCGAAAGCCCGTGGTTTCCCTATGGCATCTACTCGGTGCCGGAAATCTCGACCTGCGGCATGTCGGAAGAAGAGATGCAGGAGCGTGGCATTCCCTACGAGGTCGGCATCGCGCGGTTCCGCGAGACCAGCCGCGGCCATATCATGGGGCTTGAGCATGGTATGCTCAAGATGCTGTTTTCGTTGAAAACCCGGCGGGTTCTGGGGGTTCAGATCGTGGGCGAAGGCGCGACCGAGCTGATCCATATCGCGCAGGCGGTTCTCAACCTCAAGGGCACGGTGGATTATTTCGTTCAGAACACGTTCAACTATCCGACCCTCGCCGAAGCCTACAAGATCGCCGGGCTGGATGCGTTCAACCGGATGCCGATTCCCGAGGAATACAAGGTGACGAGAGACAAGGCGGGCAAGGGCAAGTGATCTATGTCGACGCCGATGCCTGCCCGGTGAAGGCCGAGGTCGAAAAGGTTGGCACCCGGCACGGGCTGCGCATGTTCATCGTGTCGAACGGGGGCTTGCGCCCGTCGCAAAACCCGCTGGTCGACACGGTGATCGTGCCCGAGGGCGCAGACGTGGCGGACATGTGGATCGCCGAGCGCGCCGGACCGGGGGATGTGGTGATCACCGGCGACATTCCCCTCGCCGCGAAATGCGTCGAGGGGGGGGCCGTGGTTCTCAAGCATAACGGTGAACGGCTCACCCAATCCAACGTCCGCGAGGCGCTGGCGATGCGTGACCTGATGAGCGATCTGCGTGCCGCCGATCCGTTTCGACAGGGTGGCGGCAAAGGGTTTACAAAGGCCGACAGGTCGCGTTTTCTCGACGCGTTGGAAACGACCCTGCGGGCGCTCTCGCGGGGCTGACCGCGAGAGGACACTCCATGGCGACCGCTGCGATGAACCGGGGCAACCTGATGGGTGCGCTTTGCGCGGCCTTCGCGGTGATGTGCTTTTCGGTCAACGACGTGGGAATCAAGTTCCTGTCGGGCGACTATGCGCTGCACCAGGTGGTGTTGATCCGGTCGCTGATCGGGACGGTGGTGTTCCTGCTCGTGATCATGCCGCTGAGCGGGGGATGGAGGGTGATGAAAACCAAGCGCCCGGGTATTCACCTGATCCGCGGGCTTTGCGTGGTTCTGGCCAACATGTCGTTTTTCCTTGGGCTGGCCGCATTGCCGATTGCCGATGCGGTGGCGATCTTTTTCATCTCGCCGCTGGTCATCACGGTGTTTTCGGTGGTCTTTCTGGGCGAGCATGTGGGGCCGCGCCGCTGGACGGCGGTTGTCCTTGGCTTCGCGGGGGTGATGGTGATCGTCAAGCCCGGCACCTCGGCGTTTCAACTGGCCTCTCTCCTGCCGATCCTCGCGGCGATTCTCTATGCGACGTTGCACACGTTGACCCGCAAGATCGGCGCGACCGAGAGCGCGGCGACAATGGCGTTCTATATCCAGTTCACCTTTATCGTGACCAGCGCGGCCTTCGGCCTGGCCATCGGTGACGGGCGGTTTGCCGGGAGTGCCGACCCCTCGCTGGAGTTTCTCACCCGTGCATGGGGGGTGCCGGCGGTCGGGGATTACGCGGTGCTGGCGGTGATTGGCGTGACCAGCGTGGCGGGCGGTTATTTCATCTCGCAGGCCTACCGGATGAGCGAGGCGGCCTTTGTCGCGCCGTTCGAATACGTGGCGATGCCGATGGCGGTGATCTGGGGGCTGACGATCTTTGGCGAATGGCCCGCAGCGAGCGCATGGCTCGGTATCGCGATGATCGTCGGCTCGGGGTTGTTCCTCTTGTGGCGCGAGGCCGAAACCGAGGACGACATGGCAACCAGGGGGCCGAAATATCGGCGTTGACCAAGGGTTTGACGCCACGGCACCGGTTGCTAGTCTGGTCGGACCAAGAATGGGAGCGAGCCAATGGATGTGACGATGATCCCCTTTGCCGAGGGCGAGAAACTGCTCGACTGGGTGGGGCTGACCCGGGCCTTCGAGGACGGGCACAAGCGCCCCAAGGCCGAGATCGGGGATACGTTTCTCTATCGCGATCCCGACACGCTCTTGAACCGGGCGGCATGGATCGACGGGATGGGTATCGCGGTGAAAAGCGCCACGATTTTCCCGGGCAATCCGGCCAAAGGCAAGCCGATGATCGGTGGCGCGGTGAACCTTTACAACGATGCCGACGGGCGGTTCGAGGCAATCGTCGATTTCCACCTGGTGACCAAGTGGAAGACCGCGGGCGACAGCCTTCTGGCGGCGATGAAACTGGCGCGCAAGGACAGCCGCAAGGTATTGATCGTGGGGGCGGGCACGGTGGGCCGGTCGCTGCGCGAGGCCTATGGCGCGGGCTTTTCCGAGGCGGAATTCACGGTCTGGAACCGGACCCGGGAGAATGCCGAGAAGATGGCGGCCGAGTATCCCGGGATGCGGGTGGCCGACGATCTGGAGGCGGCGGTCGCGGAGGCCGATATCGTCACCTCGGCCACGATGTCGACCGAACCCGTGCTTCGTGGTGAATGGTTCCGGCCCGGTCAGCATATCGACCTGATCGGCGCCTATCGCCCCGACATGCGCGAAGTGGACGATGCCACGTTGCAGCGCGCGCGGGTCTTCGTGGACAGTTTCGACACCACGGTCGGGCATATCGGCGAGATCCGTATCCCGCTCGAAAGCGGGGCGATCCGGCGCGAGGACCTGGTGGCCGATTATTACGAGATGGAAAAATTCACCCGTGCCTCGGATGACGAGATCACGTTGTTCAAGAATGGCGGCGGGGCGCATCTCGACCTGATGACGAGCCGCTATATTCTCGACGCATGGCGGGCGGGGTGATGTTTGGCGTTCCGGATTCCCGGGATTGCCTCATCCGACGTGACGAGGGTCACGAGCCGGGGTTAGCAAACCCGTAAACCCGCGTTCACGCCGGGACGAGGCGGCGTTCCTTGACCGGAAGATGGACGATGGCCGAGAACGCGCCGACACCCACGCCAACCCACCAGACGGCGGTATAGCTGCCATAAAGGTCATACATGCGCCCGCCCAGCCAAACACCGAGGAAGCTTCCCAACTGGTGCGAGAAGAAGACGATGCCGTAAAGCGTGCCCATGTAGCGCAACCCGTAAAGATGGGCGATGAGCCCCGAGGTGAGCGGCACCGTGGCCAGCCAAAGCGCGCCCATCGAGACCGAGAACAGCAGCACCGTGGCAGGGGTCATCGGCGTCAGGATGAAGGCGGCGGCAATCAGGGTGCGGCCGGTGTAAATGCCTGCCAGCAGGTATTTTTTCGAATACCGATTGCCCAGCCAGCCCGCGACCAGCGTGCCCGCGATGTTGGCCAGCCCGATGAGGGCGATGGCCACGGCCCCGAGGCGCGAGGTCGTGGTGATGCCCATGTTGTGCAGGATGCCGCCCGAGGCGATCGGGCCGCACATCTCGGTCACGAAGGCCGGGAAATGCGCGGTGACGAAGGCAAGTTGATAGCCGCAAGAGAAAAAGCCCAGGAAAATAAGGGTATATGATGGGTCGCGGAAGGCCTTGCCAAGGATCTGGCCCATGCTTTCCTGCAACTCGGCGCGGTTCGCGGGTTCGGGCGCGCGCATCATGGGCAGGACCATGAGAACGGCGAGGATCGTAGCAGCGAAGATCAGGAAGACGCTTTGCCAGGGAAACCAGGTCAGAAGCCACTCGGCGGTGGGGGCGCCAACCACTTGACCGGCCGATCCCGCGGCGGTGGCGATGGCGAGCGACATCGAGCGGTTCGCATCGGAACTGGCCCGCCCCACGACCGCAAGGATGACCCCGAAACCGGTTCCCGCGATGCCGAATCCGACAAGGATTTCATAGAGTTGGTGGGCCGTGGGCGAAACGGCGAAGGCGCTCAGCACGAGGCCCAGCGCGTAGGTGAGGGCGCCGAGGATGATGGCCTTGCGGTCGCCGATCTTCTCGGCGATGGCGCCGAAGATGGGCTGGCCGATGCCCCAGAACAGGTTCTGAAGGGCGATGGCCATGGAAAACTCGGCCCGCGCCCAGCCGAATTCATCTGCGATGGGAATCTGGAAGACGCCGAAACTGGCCCGAATGGCGAATGAAATCAATATGATGACGCATCCCGCCATAAGGACGGGGGTCATGAGGGGGGCGGATTTCTGCATGGGGTCTCTCCTGATCGCCGCGCGACTTTAGCCGTTCCGCGGGCGGCGTCAATTCGGCTCGGGAAGAGAAAGGTTAACGCGGGTGACGGGTCGGAAAACGGGGGGTGATTCCCGGCTGCTGCCCGGCTGTTAGGCGTATGCCATGCGTGGGCGCCCGGTTGGACCGCCGGAACGGTTAACGCAACGGTCGCAGAATGAGTATTTCTGCCAAGAAAGAGACGGCGAGGATCGGCATGTGCCTGCTGCTCTTTCTTGGTGAAAATACTCAATCGCACCACCGGGCGGACAAGCGCCGCGCGGGTGGTGTGCACAGCATTCCGGGGCCTATACCTTGGCGAAAAGCCGGGTTAGAGGTGGCGGATGACGCGCGATGTGACAAGCGAATACCGGGCGAGGGTGGCAGGGGGCCAGATCCGGCCCGATCCGGCGCAGGAGGCCATGCTGCCCGCGTTGGAGCGGGTGCGCGCGGCGCTGGCCGAACCGGTCAAGACCGGCTGGTTCGGGCGGCGCAAGCCCGAGCCGATCCGCGGGCTTTACATGTGGGGCGGGGTCGGGCGCGGCAAGTCGATGCTGATGGATCTCTTTGTCGATTGCCTCGGCGACATCCCGGCGCGGCGGGTGCATTTCCATGCCTTCATGCAGGAAATCCACGCCGCGATGCACGAGGCCCGCCAGCAGGGAGTCGAGGATGCGCTGAAGCCCGCGGCGCAGGAGGTCATCGATACGGTGCGCTGCCTCGCCTTCGACGAAATGCAGATCACCGACATCACCGATGCGATGATCGTGGGGCGGCTCTTCGAGGCGCTCATTGGGGCCGGGGTGGCGGTGGTCACGACGTCGAACCGGGTGCCGGACGATCTTTACAAGGACGGGCTGAACCGGCAGCTTTTCCTGCCCTTCATCGACTTCCTCAACGAGAACATGGAGGTTTGCGAGCTGGCCAGCCCGACGGATTACCGGCAGGATCGGTTGCAGGGCCAGCCCACGTTCTTTACCCCCGCCGATGCTGCGGCACGCAAGGCGATCGAAGAGATCTGGCAGGATTTCACCGGCGGCAGGAGCGAAGCCTTGATCCTGCAGGTGAAGGGGCGCGAGGTCGAGCTGCCGCATTTTCACAACGGGATCGCGCGGGCCAGTTTCTATGAACTGTGCGGGCGGGCGCTGGGGCCCGGCGATTACCTTGCGCTGGCCGACGAGGTGAAGGTTCTGATCCTTGAGGAAATCCCGCGGCTGGGGCGCGGCAATTTCAACGAGGCCAAGCGGTTCGTGACCTTGATCGACGCGCTTTACGAGGCCGGGGTGCGCTTGATCGCGAGCGCGGCGGCCGAGCCAGAGATGCTTTATGTCGAAGGCGCGGGAAGTTTCGAGTTCGAGCGCACGGCGAGCCGGTTGCGCGAGATGCAGAGCGAGGAATGGGCACAGGGGTAAGGGGCGCACATGAAAGGGGGCCGTTGAACCGGCCCCTCGATCATTCCCTGCCTGCGTGTTCGGATGTGCCCGATGTAATCCTTGGCCCAGATATAGGCGAATCAGTGCGAATCAGTCAACATAAAGTGATTCGGTTGCACCTTGGGCATGTCGCGTCTGGTTGGAAAACCCCGCCCCGGCCCGTCAGCCGTGATCGCGCAGCACCCGTCCGGCGAGATAGAGCGAGCCGCAGATCAGGATGCGCGCGGTGGCGTCCCGAGCGGTGATGATGCGCACGGCCTCTTCGACACTTTCCGCTGTGCTGGCGGGGATGCCCGACGCGGCGGCGTGACGCGCGGTATCGGCGGCGGGGAGCGTGTTGGTCTCGCCCGGGATCGAGACGGCGGTGAGGCTGGCGGCGTGGGGTTCGAGCGGCGCCATATAGCCCGCGACATCCTTGGTGTTCATCATGCCACAGACGAGGTGCGTGTCGCGCATGGGCAGGCGGGTCAGGGTTTCGGCCAGGGTTTCGCCGCAGGCGGCGTTGTGGCCGCCGTCGAGCCAGAATTCGGCCCGTGGCGCCATGTCGAGCAGTGGACCACTGCGCAGGCGCTGCATCCGGGCGGGCCATGTGGCATCGCGCAGGGCCGCCTCGGCCGCGTCGTCGCCAAGGCCCAGGTGGCGCAGGGCCATGATCGCGGCGCCCGCGTTCTGAAACTGGTGTGCGCCGATCAAGGCGGGCGGGGGCAGGTCGATGAGCCCGCGCAGGTCCTGGTAGACGAACCTGCCGCGTTCTTCCCATGCGTCCCAGTCGCGGCCCTGCACCAGGAGCGGTGCGCCGATCTCTTCGGCGCGGGCGTCGATCACCGCCATCGCGTCGGGGTGCTGGCGTGACACCACGCAAGTGACGCCGGGCTTGAGGATGCCCGCCTTTTCGCGCGCGATCTCGGGCAGGGTTTCACCGAGGAATTGCGGGTGATCGTAGGACACCGGCGTGATCACGGTAAGCGCGGGGCGGTCGATCACGTTGGTGGAATCAAGGCGGCCGCCAAGCCCGACTTCGAGCAGGGTGTAATCGGCCGGGGTGCGGGCCATGGCGAGGATCGCGGCGCAGGTGGTGATCTCGAAATAGGTGATGGGGATGCCGTCATTGGCGGCGTCGCATTCGTCGAGCACCGCGGTCAGGTGCTCTTCGGTGATCAACTCTCCGGCAAGTCGGATGCGTTCGTGGAACCGCGCGAGATGGGGCGAGGTATAGGCATGGGCGCGTTTGCCCGCACCTTCGAGCCCGGCGCGGATCATCGCGAGGGTGGAGCCCTTGCCGTTGGTGCCCGCGATATGGATCACCGGGGGCAGGTCGCTCTGCGGGTTGCCCAGCGCATCGAGCAGCCGCCAGACCCGATCGAGCGTGAGGTCGATGATTTTCGGGTGAAGCGCCATCATCCGGTCAAGGATGACGTCGGAGCGGGCCGTCATTTCGCGGGTTTCTCGGCGGGGGGCGTGTTCGGCGCTTCGAGGGGCGTCGCCTCGGCGGTGTCGCCCGGTGCGGGCAGGTCGCCCGCGACGGCCGGGCTCAGCCCCATGAGCATGCGGGTGATGGTGATCAGTTCGGTGCGCAGCTCGGTCCGGGGGGTTACCCGGTCGAGCATGCCGTGATCGAGCAGGTACTCGGCCCGCTGGAAGCCGTCGGGCAGTTGCTCGCCCAGGGTCTGTTCGATCACCCGTGGCCCGGCAAAGCAGATGAGCGCGTTCGGCTCGGCGATCTGGACGTCGCCCAGCATGGCGTATGAGGCCGTCACCCCGCCGGTGGTGGGATGGGTGAGCACCACGATATAGGGCAGGCCCGACTCTTTCAGCATCTGGACGGCGACGGTGGTGCGGGGCATCTGCATGAGGCTGAGAATGCCCTCTTGCATGCGGGCACCGCCGGCGGCGGAAAACAGGATCAGCGGGCGTTTGCGCGCCACTGCGCGCTCGGCAGCGGCGATGATGGCATTGCCGACATACATCCCCATCGAGCCGCCCATGAACGCGAAATCCTGCGCCGCGGCGACGATCGGGGTGCGGCCCATCTCGCCCTCGGCGACGAGCATCGCCTCTTTCTCGCCGGTGGTTTTCTGGGCGGCGCGCATCCGGTCGGGATAGCGTTTCTGGTCGCGGAACTTGAGCGGGTCTTCGAGCGGGGCGGGCACGTCGATCTCGGAGAAGAGGCCACCGTCGAAGAGCGCGGAAAAGCGTTCGCGCGGCGTGATCGCCATGTGATGACCACAGGAGGTGCAGACATTGAGGTTTTCGCGCAGCTCGCGGTGGAAGAGCATGTTGCCGCAACTGTCGCATTTCGACCAGAGATTCTCGGGCGTGTCGCGGCGCGAGAAAATCGAGTTGATCCGGGGCCGGACATAATTGGTGATCCAGTTCATCGCGAGGAGCCCTTGTTGTCTGCCGCTGTGTCAGGCGCTGTGCTGTTGGGTGAGATAATTGCACCGGCGGGGAAATGCAATCAGCGCCTGAGCGCCACCCGCGCCGCAAGCCACATCAGGCCGACAAGGCCCAGTTCGGCGACAAGGCTGGCGGGTTGAAAAGGCAGGGCGCTGTCGGGATCGAAGAGAAACAGCGCCAGCCCGGACTCGGGGCCGTGCAATTCGCCGTAAAGCAGGAAGGCATAGGCGTTGTTCACAAGGTGCAGCGCCAGCGCCGGGCCGAGCGAGCCCGTGCGCGCCGTGAGGTCCGACGCGGCGAGGCCGAAGGCGAAGGCCCAGACCACGTATTGCGCGTTGATTTCCAGCGGCGCATGGGCGTTCCAGTGCGCAAAGGCGAAGGCGAGGTTGGGCAGGGTGAGCCAGACCCATGGTCGTGCATCCCACGCCGCGATCTGCTGTTGCAGGTAGCCGCGATAGAACAATTCCTCGGCGCCGGTCTGGATCAGCAGGGCGGCAAGCGCCGGGGCGAGCAGCAAGAGCCATGTGAGCGGCGGGTGAATCTGGGCCAGCGCCTCGGCGCTCCACCATGGCGGCGCGATCTCGACCACGAGGATGATTAGGGCAAGCGGCAGCAGAACCGCGCGAAATTGCGCGATGGCTTGGGCGGGTGGGCCGATCAGGCTGATCAGGGTGCGGCCATGAACGGCGCGCAACACGAAGTGCAGGATCAGGAGGAGGATCAGGAACGAGGCGAGACTGGTCAGCATGCCCGCCGGTGTGGTGCCGTCGAACACGGTTTGCGCAAAGCCGGGCGCGACCCATGAGAGCGCGAAGCCAAGGGCGCGCTGGGCCATCTCGTAAAGGCTTTCGACGATGATAAAGCCAAGGATCACCGGGCGCAGGCCGGGCGTGCCAAGCGCGGGCGCGATGAACCCCCGATGCGCGGCATAGGCAGAGGGGCGCGAGGTGCGGCCGCTCATCGCCCGAGCGCGAGCCGTGCCGTCAGCCACGAGCAGAACAGCATCAACACATCATAGGGCAGCCAGACCGCGCGCGCCGCGGTGTCATCGAGCGCGAAAGGATAATGGCCAAGGGCCAGACCGTTGAGCGCACCCTGGGGTGCGGCAATCAGGATCGCGCCGATATTGATCGCGAAATGCAGCGCCAGCGCCGGGCCGAGCGTGCCCGAGCGCGCGGTGAGATCGGCGGCGGCGAGGCCGAAAAACGTGGCAATGAGAACGAACCAGGGGGCGTTGTCGCCCTGGGTCGCCGGATCGTAATGCAGCATCCCGAACAGCAGCGACGGCACGATGAGCCAGACCGCCGGATGCGGCAGGCGCGCGGCAAGCTGGCTTTGCAGGTAGCCGCGAAAGCCCAGCTCCTCGGCGCTGATCTGGAGAAAGAGCAAGGGAAGCGTGAGCGGCAGAAGCGCAAGCCAGCGCAGCATCGGCAGGTTGGGCACGGTGGCCATGGTTTCGGGTTCGGGCAGGAGCCAGAGCAGGAAGCCCAGCGCCGAGAGCGCCACACCGGTGCGAAAGAAATCGCTGGCGGCCCGGGGCAAGGGACCGATGAGGGTGAATATGCCGCGCCCGTGCAGGGTGGGCAGCACCACCGCGAGGGCGATCACGATCATCGCGAACGAGCCCAGCAGCGCGATCATGCCGCGCGGCGTCGATCCCTCGCTGATCTCGCGGGAGAGTGCAGGCCATTCGCGCTGCGTGACCAGTTCGGCCAGCAGATTGAAATAGGCAAAGCCGAGCGCGTAGTAGATCGCCACGACGATGGCGACGCCAAGGCCCAACCGCCAAAGCTGGGCCGAGGGGCGGGCCGGGTCGGTCAGGAACCTGTGGGCGGTGTAGGCATTGCGCATGAAAGGCAGCAATATCGTGAAGCGGATGACGCCGCCAGATAATTCAACCCGGTTGCTCGGGCCGGGATGAGGCCAATCGCAGCACATCGGCATAGGAGCGGCCGATCTGCATCCGCCCCCCTGCCCCGCGCGCCATCAGCATGTCATGCAGGCGCGGCAGGTTGCGGCAGGGCATGTGCATCACGAGGTGATGTTCGAGGTGATAATTCACCCAGTAGGGCGCAACGAAGGCGCGCATCAGCGGACCGGCCAGCGTGGTGCGGGTGTTGCGCATCGGGTCACTCGTGCGTTCGACGGCGCCATGTTCGGCGATGTTCCTGATCCGCACGACGAGCTGATACCATGTGAGCAGCGGCAGCAGCCAGAACACCGGATACCACCACCACGCGCCAATTGCGGTGAACACGGCAAGGAGCACGGCATTGGCGATGAGGGATTTGCCAAGCGACGGCCCCGCGAAGGCCTGTGACAGCCCGTCGTCATCGGGTTCGATGTCGGGATCGAAGGCGGTCTTGAAGGCAAAGGCAAGCTGTTGCGCGCGCAGCTTGATCCCGGTGCGGCCGGTCAGGTCGCGAAGGATCTTGCGTCTGAGCGAGGATTTCGTGGTCGGGAACGGGGCCGAGAGCACGAGGTCGGGGTCTTGGTCGGTCTGGGTATGGCGGTGGTGCTTGAGGTGGTAGCGGCGATAGGCGGGCAGATCGGCGAGGATCGGGCGGCCACAGAGCCAGTCACCCGCGAGTTCATTGAGCCTGCGGCTCTTGAAGAGGGCATTATGCGCGGCCTCGTGCATGAGGATGGCAAGGCCGAGTTGCCGCGAGCCGATGATCATCACCGCGAGGATCAGGGTAAGCGGGTTGGGCCAGACCAGGAACAGCGCCATCGCCGCCGCGATCACGCCCCAGCAATGCAGCACCAGCCATGCCCCCCAGAGGTCCGAGCGTTCCGCAAGCGGGCGGATTTCATCGGATGTAAAGAGCCTGTTGCCCGGTGTCATGTGATCGTCCTCCCTCGGGCTCGAAGGTCGGGCAAGGCGGCGGGGTTTGTCAATCATGACGCGGGGGCGGGTATGGCGTGTGGTGTTCAACTGAATGCGCCACCGTGGGGCCGGGCGGAGTGATGCCGATCACATCCGGCGCGCAGACCTACATCAGCGAGGGCAGGTAGAGCACCAGTCCCGGCACGGCAAGAAGGAGCGCGAGGCGCACGATATCCATTGCCCAGAACGGGGTCACGCCGCGAAAGATCGTGCCGGTGGTGACATCGCCCACCACGCCCTTGAGCACGAAGACGTTGAGTCCGACGGGCGGCGTGATCAGGCTGATCTCGGTCACGACGACGACGACGATGCCGAACCAGACCGGATCGAAACCAAGGCCGGTCACCAGCGGGAAGAAGATCGGCACGGTCAGAAGCAGCATCGAGAGGCTTTCGAACACGGTGCCCAGCACGATGTAGATGAGCAGGATCACCGCCATCACCATCCAGGGCGAGAGGCCCAGTTCGGAGACCATGGTGCGCAACGCCTCGGGGAGACCGGCGATGTTGACGAAGTTGGAAAAGATCCACGCGCCGATCAGCACGGCAAAGAGCGAGGCGGTGGTCATGGTGGTTTCGCTCAGCACTTCGCGGATATCGGAGAACGACAGGCTGCGCCGTGCCAGCGCGATCAGGAAGGCGCCCATCGCGCCCATGCCCGCGGCCTCGGTCGGCGAAAAGGTGAGGTGGATGGGCCAGAAATCGAGGATGCCGTAAAGCCCGCCGATGACGAGGCCGAAGAGCAGGAGCACCGCCCAGACGCCGCGCAAGGCGCGCATCCGTCCCGTCCAGTCGGTGCGCGACCCTGCCGGGCCTGCTGCGGGGTTGCGCGCCACGGTGATCCGCACCGCGACGAGGTAGAAGAGAATGCCCAGCGCCCCCGGAATGATGCCCGCGATGAAAAGCTGCCCGATCGAGGTTTCGGTCAGGATGCCGTAGATCACGAGGATCACCGAGGGCGGGATCAGGATGCCCAGCGTGCCGCCAGCGGCGATCGAGGCGGTCGATAGGCTGTCGGCATAGCCGAACTTGCGCATCTCGGGCATGGCGACCTTGGACATGGTGGCCGCCGTGGCCAGCGACGAGCCCGAGATCGCGGCGAAACCGCCGCAGGCAACGATGGTGGCCATCGCCAGCCCGCCACGCATATGGCCGAGAAAGGCGTTCGAGACGGCGTAAAGCTCGCGGCTGATGCCGCCCTTGTTGACGAAAAGCCCCATCAGGATGAAGAGCGGCACGACCGAGAGCCCGTAATCCTGGCTGGTGTCGATGATCAGGCGCGAGACCATCGAGATCGCGCCGCGCCAGCTTGTCTCCATCCAGAAGCCGACGAGGCCGACCAGCCCCATGGCAAAGGCAATCGGCATGCGCAGCAGGACGAGCGCGAGCACCACGCCGAATCCGATCAGGGCTTCAGTCATTGCGGATCAGTCCCAGTTTATGCGGTGCGAAAAGAATGATCAGACCGCGCAGCACCATCACGAGAGCGGTGGCGAAGGTCATGATCGCGATGAACCAGCCCAGATAGAAGGTCGGGATGTTGAGGTACTCGGTCTGGTCGCCATAGGAGCGGGAACGCTCGGCAAGGTCGATGACGCGCGAGGCGGGAAACCACAGCATTACCCCGCAGAGGAGCGTGACCATGCCATCGAGCAGCCGTTTCATGTGCAGCCGGACAAAGAGCGGGTCGAGCAGGTCGACCGTGATATGCTGACCCCGCGCCGACAGCAGCGGCATGGCGGAAAACACGATCACGGCAATGGCGATGCGGGTCAGTTCGGTCGCGGCCTCGATCGGCGCATTGAAGGTCGAGCGCATGACCACATCGGTAAAGGTCAGCACCATCAGCCCGAAGAGGGTGAAGGCGGCGACCGTCATCGGCACGGCGACGGAAAGCTGGGCCAGTCGTTTCAGCAAGGGCATGGGGGTCCACCGGATCGGGAACGGGGCCGCGTGTTGCGCGGCCCCGTCCGGTTGGTTTGGCTCAGTTGCTTTCCTTGGCCATCTCGGCCTTGACCATCTCGTAGGCGGCCTGCGCGTCGATGCCCGCATCGGCGATTTCGCCGAGGATCTTTTCGCGCACCTTCGCGGCCATTTCGGCAAAGGCGGCCTGATCGGCCTCGGAGGCGGTGACGATCACGTTGTCCTCGGCTTCTTCGGTGGCGGCGCGGGCGCGCACGTCAGACGCATCCCATGCCGCGCCCATCAGGCGGCTGAAGGGTTCGCCAAAGACCTCTTCTTCGAGCGCCTGTTGCACGTCGGCGGGCAGGCTGTCGAATTTTTGCTGGCTCATCAGCACGGCAAAGGAGCCGCGATAGAAGCCGCCGGGCATTTCATAGACGTTCTTGGCCACTTCGTTGAGCTTGAAGCTGATCCGTTCGCCCATGTTCATCGCCACGCCATCGGCGGCACCGCTGTCGAGGGTTTCATAGACCTTGGGCGCGGGCACCTGGATACCGACAAGGCCCAGCTCGGCGCCGACATCGGCCGAAACGCCGCCGCCAAGGCGGGTCTTGAGGCCATTGAGATCGGCCAGCGTGTTCACCGCCTTGTTCGAGTGGATCTGACCGGGGCCGTGGGTCGAAAGGCCGATGAGCTTGACGCCGCGATGCTCGTCGAGTTCGGCCAGGTGCGCCTCGTGAACGCGCCAGTAGGCCACCGATGCGGCCTCGGCATTGCCCTCGTAGCCGGGCAGTTCGATGAGCTTGGTCGCGATGAAGCGGCCCGGCTGGTAGCCGTGGAAGATGATGGTGACGTCGGCGGCGCCGTCCATCACAAGGTCCATCTGTGCGGGCGGAGGCGCGATGCCCATCTTGATTTCGCCCGTGACCTGCCCGTCGGTGGCTTCTTCCATCATGTCGACAAGCCCTTCGAGCATGTCGACGTTGATCGGGTGCGCGGGTGGCAGCCAGCTCGAGATCACCAGGTTTTCCTGGGCCTGGCTGGCGGTTGCGGCGCAGATCGCGAATGCGGCGCTGGCCATGATGCGTGTCAGTTTCATGTTGATCGTCCTCCCGGTTTTATCGCCGCCGCCGGATTCTCCCCCCGCGGGCGGCTATTACATGCAATTTCATATATTCACAGAATCAGCCGTCTGTGAACCTGAAATTTAGAATAATCGACCACGCGGTCGGTTATTCTGTCAAGTGGTGTTTGAACAGCCTGCCAGTCGAGCAATGGCCCCTACACCCCGGGGTTGTGCGTCATGCGTCGGGTTCGCCGCGGGTTTGCCCGTCGGGGTCGAGCCGGGCCAGAAGCGCGGCCAGCGCGGGTTTGAGCCGGGCCCCATCGCCGCCTTCGAGTTGGGCGAGGAGCGCGGTTTCATGGGCGCGCGCGTCGGTGACAAGCTGTTCGGCGATCTGGCGCCCCTTGTCGGTGAGATGCACGCGAACGCGGCGGCGGTCGCGGGTATCGCCCTTGCGGATCACGAGGCCGCGCTCCTCCATCTGGATGATGATCCGGGTCAGGCGCGATTGTTCGATGAGCGAGATCCGCGCCAGGCGGGTGATCATCGCACCGTCGCGGTCATGCAGCCAGGCCAGCACCCGCCATTCCGGCACGCGCAGACCGTGGGTGCGCACATGGGCGTGGAACTGTGCACTGGCGGCCTCGGAGGCGGCGGCAAGCAGGTAAAGCAGGTAGTCCGAGACGAATCCCTTGCCCTGGGTTTCATCCTCGGACGGCACTGTTTCTGGCGGTTGCATCCGGTGGCTCCTTTCCTTGCCTGTGCCTTCTAGAGCCGGGAGTGGCGTGAAAAGTCAACGAAAACACACGGTTTCCGGTGAAGAAGAAAACACTTGACCCAAATTATATGAATTTTCATACTTATTGCCAAGGGAGACGCGAGAATGACGAAACTTGACCTGATCGTGGCAAAGGTTCGCCCGCTGACCGAGCGTATATCGGAATTCACGCTGCAAGCGGCGGATCGCGGGGCTTTGCCGGAGTGGGAGGCAGGCGCGCATATCCGGGTGGATGTCGATGGCGGCGACCGGGCCTATTCGCTGATCCGGTTCGGGGCCGGCGATGGCGGTGATTACCGCATCGCGGTGCAACGCGAGGACGATGGCGCGGGCGGGTCGCGGTTCATGCATGGGCTGAAGGACGGCGACAGGATCGTGGCGACCCCGCCGAAATGCGATTTTCCGGTCGTGGCCGGAGAAGCGGCGGTTCTGCTGGCGGGGGGAATCGGGATCACGCCGATCATCTCGATGGCCGCCGAGTTGCAGGCGGCGGGCGTGCCGTTCGAGTTGCATTATGCCGGGCGCAGCCGGGAGGTGATGGGGTTTGCCGACGATCTTTCGGAGCGTTTCGGCGATGCCGTGACAGTGCATTGCGACGATGACGAAAGCGCGCTCGATCTCGCCGCGGTGATTGGCGCGTTGGGGGATCGGCATCTTTATATCTGCGGGCCAAGGGGCCTGATCGACGCGGCGCGCAGCACGGCCGAGGCGGCGGGCGTTCCGGGCGCGCGGGTGCATGTGGAGTTGTTCGACAATGCCAGCGCGGCGGTCGAGGGCGACCGGCCGTTCGAGGTCGAGGTCGCCTCGTCCGGCGAGGTGTTCACGATCCCGCCGGGCAAGAGCATCATCGAGGTGCTGGAGGAAGGCGGGATGGACCTGATCCACGATTGCCAGCGCGGCGATTGCGGCATCTGCCAGACCGACGTGATTTCGGGCGAGCCGGATCACCGCGACGTGGTATTGTCGGACGCGGAAAGAGCCGAGGGCAAGGTCATGCAAATCTGTGTCAGCCGGGCGAAATCGGCGCGGCTGGTGCTGGACCTGTAGAGGGAGGAAACCATGGGACGCTATACCGACAATCCACAGGCGGTGGCCGCATTGGTGCGCGGGCGCGAGGTGCATCGGGATGTCTATGTCGACCCCGAGATTTACCGGCTGGAGATGAAGCATCTTTTCGCCAATGCCTGGGTGTTCGTGGGCCATGACAGCCAGACCTCGAACAAGGGCGATTATTTCACCACGCAGATCGGCGATCAGCCGGTGATCATGGTTCGCCACAGCGACAACGAGATCAAGGTGCTTTACAACCGCTGCCCGCACAAGGGCACCAAGATCGCCATTGATCGCACCGGCAACACCGGCAAGTTCTTTCGCTGCCCCTATCACGCATGGTCGTTCAAGACCGATGGCTGCCTTTTGGCGATCCCGTTGAAGAAGGGATACGAGGGCACGGGGCTGGAAGAGGCCGAGGGCAGTCGCGGCATGAAGGCGGTGGGCGCGGTGCACAATCATCGCGGGTTTGTCTTTGCACGGTTGGCGGAAGAGGGGATTTCGTTCGAGGAATATTTCGGCGATAGCCTGTCGTCGCTCGACAACATGGTCGATCGCTCGCCCGCCGGGCGGCTGGAGGTGGCGGGGCCGCCGCTGCGCTATATGCATCAGTGCAACTGGAAGATGCTGGTCGAGAACCAGACCGACACCTGCCACCCGATGGTCGCGCATGAGAGCAGCGCCGGGACGGCGGTTCAGATCTGGAAGGAGATGGGCTATACCGAGGACGACCCCAAGCCGCCGGCGATGGAAATCATCGCGCCGTTCATGAGCCCCTACGAATTCTTCGAGAACATGGGCATCCGCACATGGCCCAACGGGCATGGCCATACCGGCGTGCATCATTCGATCCATTCGAAATATTCGGAAATCCCCGGCTATCTCGACGCGCTGAGCGAGACATACGGGGCGGAAAAGGCCGAGGCGATCCTGACCGAGAACCGGCACAACACGGTCTATTTCCCCAATATCATGATCAAGGGGCCGATCCAGCAATTGCGCGTGTTCATCCCGCTCGCCGCCGACAAGACGCTGGTCGAGAGCTATATCTATCGGCTGGTCGATGCGCCGGACGAATTGCTGGCACGCACGGCGATGTATAACCGGATGATCAACGCGCCCACCTCGATCGTGGGGCATGACGATCTGGAAATGTACGAGCGCGCGCAGGAGGGTCTGCATGTGGACGGCCTTGAATGGGTCAACGTGCAGCGGCTTTACGAGGAGGACGAGGATTTCGACGAGGAGCGCGTCGAGAACGGCACCACCGAGCGGCAGATGCGCAACCAGTTCAACGCATGGGTCAAGTTCATGACCGCATCCATGCAGGGCAAGGAGGCGGCGGAATGAGCATCACGCGCGAGGATCTGATTGATTTCGTCTATGACGAAGCCCGGATGCTGGACGAGGGCCGCTTTGACGAGTGGCTGGAGCTGTGGCTTGAGGATGGGCATTACTGGATGCCGCTCGACTGGAAGCAGGAAGACCCGCTGCATGTGACCTCGCTCATGTACGAGGACATGTTCATGCTGCGATTGCGGGTGCAGCGCCTGACCGGCGCGCGGACGTTTTCGCAGAAACCCAAAAGCCGGTGCCATCACGTGCTGAACCGCCCGTTTGTCGACGAAATGGACCACGAGGCGGGGCGATACGTGACCAACACGAACATGCATTATGTCGAAACGCGGCTCGACGATCAGCTCCTTTTGGCGCTGACGGCGGTGCATGAGTTGAAACTGGTCGACGGGCGTTTGCGGATCGCGAACAAGCGGGTTGATCTGCTCAATTGCGATGCCGCCTTCGGCAATATCCAGCTTTTGCCATGATCGAACCGGATTGCCCGAGCGTATATGACGCCTTTGCCGCGAGCGCCGCGCGCTGGTCGGGGCGCGACATGTTGAATGTCTTGCCCGAGACCGCCGGGATCTACGGGATCGAGGCGGGCGCAATGCGCTATGGCGCGGCGCTGGACGAAGTGGCGAGGCTGGCGGATCGGCTGGCAGAGGCGGGTTATGGCAAGGGGCACCGGGTGATGGTGCTGTTGGAGAACCGGCCCGCGTTCTTCCTGTGGTTTCTCGCCTTGAACCGAATCGGTGCGTCGATCGTGCCGGTGAAT
Source organism: Aquicoccus porphyridii (assembly GCF_008369105.1). Classification (GTDB taxonomy): domain Bacteria; phylum Pseudomonadota; class Alphaproteobacteria; order Rhodobacterales; family Rhodobacteraceae; genus Aquicoccus; species Aquicoccus porphyridii. The sequence continues at coordinate 227,988 of NZ_VINQ01000003.1, forward strand.
CCCGACCTGCGGGCGGCCGAACTGGCCTATATGGCGGGTCATGCCGAGCCGGTGCTGGCGGTGGCACTGCCGGGCCGCGTGGAGGAATTGCGACAGGCGGCCAAGGCGGCAGGCGTGGTGATGCCGGTGGTGGCGCCGGGCGATGCCCTGCCCGCGCCGCGCGCGGGTGGTGCGCTGGCCGGGGGGGAGGGCGTGCGGGCCGAGGCGGCGATGCTTTACACCTCGGGGACGACGGGCCAGCCCAAGGGCTGCGTGCTGCCCAACGAATATTTCCTGATGGCGGGGCGCTGGTATGCCGAGGCCGGGGGGCTGTGTGCGCTGAGCGAAGACGGCGAGCGGATGATCACGCCCCTGCCAATCTTTCACATGAACGCGATGGCCTATTCGCTGATGGCGATGATCGCGGTGGGCGGTTGCCTGACGGCGCTCGACCGGTTTCATCCGCGCACATGGTGGCAATCCGTGCGAGAGAGCGGCGCGACCTGCCTGCATTACCTCGGCGTCATGCCCTCGATGCTGATGGGCCTGCCGGAGAGTGGTGATGAGCGCGCGCACGGGGTGCGGTTCGGGTTCGGCGCGGGGGTCGATCCCAAGCTGCACGGGGCGTTCGAGGCGCGGTTCGGCTTTCCGCTGGTCGAGGCATGGGCAATGACCGAGACCGGCGCGGGGGCGGTGATCTGTGCCAACACCCTGCCCCGGCGGGTCGGCGAAAGCTGCCTTGGACAGCCGGGACCGGAGCTGGAGATTCGCATCGTGGATGACGCCGGGCAGGACACCGGCGGCGCACCCGGTGAATTGCTGGTGCGCCATGCGGGGGACGACCCGAAACGCGGTTTCTTTGCCGAGTATTACAAGAACCCGGAGGCCACGGACGAGGCTTGGGCCGGGGGCTGGTTTCATACCGGCGACATCGTGCGGCAAGAGGCGGATGGCGCGATGTTCTTTGTCGACCGCAAGAAGAACGTGATCCGCCGGTCGGGCGAGAATATCGCGGCGGTCGAGGTGGAATCGGTGCTGATGCGGCATCCGCGTGTAAGGGCGGCAGCGGTGGCGGCGGTGCCGGACGCGGTGCGCGGGGACGAGGTGTTTGCCTGTCTCGTGGTCGATGATCCGGCGCCGGAACTGGCCGAGGAGATCGTGGGTTGGTGCCTGACGCAGCTCGCCTATTACAAGGCACCGGGCTACGTGGCCTTTGTCGAGGCCCTGCCGTTGACCGCAACGCAGAAGATCCAGCGCGGGGAATTGAAGGCGATGGCGGCGCAGTTGGTGGAGGACAAGGCGACGGTGGACCTGCGTCACATGAAGAAGCGGAACGCGGCATGAGCAAGGGCTATGACGGCGTGGTGCTGACCTGTCCGGTGACGGTGCCCTATGTGCGCTTTGCCCATGAGACCGCGCATTGGTGGATCGCGCGGGGCCTCAAGGGCGCGCTTGATGCAGGGGGGATGCGGCCCGGTGACATTGACGGGCTTTCGGTATCATCCTTCACGCTTTTCCCCGATACGCCCGTGGGACTGACCCAACACCTGGGGCTATGCCTGCGCTATCTCGACACGATCCCGATGGGCGGCGCCTCGGGCGTGGTGGCGGCGCGACGCGCGGCGCGGGCGGTGCAGGCGGGGGATGCGGACGTGGTGGCCTGCGTGGCGGGCGACATGAACCGGATCGATTCATTCCGCCAGCTTCTGTCGGCCTTTTCGCGGTTTTCGCTCGATGCGGCCTATCCCTATGGCTATGGCGGGCCGAACGCAAATTTCGCGCTGATCATGGATGCCTACATGGCCGAATACGGTGCCACGCGCGAGGATTTCGGGCGCATCGCCGTGGCCCAGCGCGACAATGCCCTGCGCAACCCGCACGCGGTGATGAAAAAGCCCCTGACGCTTGACGATTACATGGGCGCGCGGATGATTTCCGATCCGGTCTGCCTCTTTGATTGCGTGATGCCCTGTGCCGGGGCCGAGGCGTTCCTCGTCATGCGCGAGGACGAGGCGGTGCGGCGGGGCCTGCCTTTTGCGCGTATTGCCGGGACGATCGAGCGGCACAATGCCTTTGCCGAAGATCCGGTGCAGCTTCGCGGCGGATGGGCGGCGGATATCGGCACGCTTTATGACAGCGCTGGGTGCGGGCCCGGGGATATCGACCTTTTGCAGAGTTACGACGATTACCCGGTGATCTCGATGATGCAGATCGAGGACCTGGGGTTCTGTGAAAAGGGGGGTGCTGCGGAATTCGTGCGCAGCCGTGACCTGACCGTGACGGGGGATTTCCCGCACAATACCAGTGGCGGGCAATTGTCGGCCGGACAGGCGGGCGCGGCGGGTGGATATCTCGGGATCGTCGAGGCGATCCGGCAGGTGACGCAGCAGGCCGGGCCGACGCAGGTGCGGGATGCGCATCGTGCGATGGTCTCGGGATTTGGGATGATCAATTACGACCGCGGCGTGTGCTCGGCGGTGGCCATATTGGAGGGCGCGTGATGGTGTTGGAACGCCCGAAACGCAAGGACCCGCGCAAGCGCAGCGTGGTGCCGACATTGCCGCCGCATATGCGATCGCGCGCGGCGCTGGGGCTGGCGGTGGCGGCGGGTGCGGGGCGGTTCGCGTTGCAGCATTGCGCCGCGTGTGGCGCGGTGCAGTATCCGCCGCGCGATGCCTGTCACGCCTGCCTGTCGGTCGACCTGGACTGGCGTGAGTGCGCGCCGGAGGGGCGGGTGATGGCCGAAACGGCGGTGCGCGCCTCGCCCGATCCTTACTTCCGCGAGCGGTTGCCGTGGCGGATGGGGACGGTGAAGCTTGGCGCCGGGCCGGTGGTTCTGGCGCATCTGGTCGGGGTCTCGCGGGGCGATGCCGTGCGGATGGAATTGCGGCTCGACCGGGCGGGACAGGGGGTGATGGTCGCCCTGCCCACGGAAAGTCCCGGGGAAAGGAACAGCGAGATGGAAGACGATCCGGTTTTGCGGGCGATGGGCACGCATCCCAAGTATCGCAGGGTGCTGGTGAGCGATGCCACGCATCCCGCCGCGGTGCCGCTAATCAAGGCGTTGCTGGCGGCGGAGGCGTCGCATGTGTTCGCGGGCGTGCCCGAGATGTGGCGTCGTCCGCATGGCGTGTCAGCATTGGAAGGATTGGAGGGCGTAAGCCTGATGCCGCTCGACGTGACTGACCCCTTGAGCCTCAAGGAGGCGGCGAGCGAGATCGGTGGCAAGGTCGATATCCTGATCAACACCGCGCGGCATGTGCGCCCCGGTGGCGTATTGGGGCAGGACGTGACCCATGCGCGCGACGAGATGGAGGTGAACGCGCTGGGCCTGATGCGGCTGGCGCAGGCGTTCGGGCCGGGGATGGCGTCACGCACGGCGGACGGGGTGAATGCCTCGGCGGCGTTCGTCACGGTTCTTTCGGCGCATGCGCTGTCGCCCGATCCGGCCTATGGCGCGTTCAACGCCTCTCAGGCGGCGGCGCGGTCGGTGGCACAGACCCTGCGGGCCGAGTTCGCGCCAAGCGGTCTCAGGGTGATGTGTGTCTATGCCGGGCCGCTGGACGATGACTGGCACCAGCCATTGCCACCGCCCAAGGTCGCACCGGGGGCATTGGCGCGGTCGATTGTCGATGGGCTCCAGCGTGGGTTGGAGGATGTCTATTGCGGCGATGTGGCCAAGGATATCGCGGAACGCTGGCGCCGCGATCCGGGCATACTGGAGCGGGAAATCACGGGGGGACAGGGATGAGCGTTCTGGACAGCCTGACGGCAGCGATGGCGGGGGGCGCGGTCGAGGTGGTGGACCTGACCCATCGGCTCGACCCGGATTTCCCGGTGATCGTGCTGCCGCCCGAATTCGGCCAATGCGCGCGGTTTCGCATGGAGGAGGTGAGCGCCTATGACCATCGCGGACCGGCGTGGAAATGGCACAACCTGACCATGAACGAGCACACGGGCACGCATTTCGACGCGCCGATCCACTGGGTTTCGGGGCGCGACTGGCCGAATGGCGCGGTGGACGAGATCCCCGCCGGAGACCTCATCGGCCCGGTCTGCGTAATCGACTGTTCGACGGGCACAGCGCAGGACGACGATTTCGAGCTGACGCCCGAGATCATCGCGGATTGGGAGGCGACACATGGCCGGATTCCTGCCGGGTCATGGGTGCTCATGCGCACCGACTGGTCAAAACGCAGCGGGGCGGAGTATCTCAACATGGCGGATGACGGGCCACATTCGCCCGGGCCGGTGCCCGAGGCGATCCGGGTGTTGCTGGAACGCGATATTCGCGGCTTTGGCACCGAATGCGTGGGTACGGATGCCGGGCAAGGGGCGCATTACGACCCGCCCTACCCCGCGCATTACCTGTTGCACGGGGCGGGCAAATACGGGCTGCAATGCCTGTGCAACCTCGACCTTTTGCCACCCACGGGCGCGGTGCTGATCGCGCCGCCGTTGAAGATCAGGGGCGGCACGGGCAGCCCGCTCAGGGTGTTGGCACTGGTTCCGGGGGAAGGTGCATGAGTTACACGGCGGTTATCACCGGCGCGTCCAAGGGGATCGGCTTTGATCTCGCGCAGCGCCTTCTGGGCAAGGGGTACGCGGTCATCAACCTGTCGCGCAACGCGCCCGAATTTGCCCATGAGCGGTTCGAGACGATGCCGGTGGATTTGCTCGATGCGGATGCGGTGCGGGACGTGGCGGCGCGGCTGGCGGATCGCGGGGTCACGCATCTGGTGCATAATGCCGGGTTGATCTGGCCCAACCTGTTGGAAGAGGCCGAACCCGAGGACATCGCCGGGCTGGCGCAGCTTCATCTCGGGTCGGCGCTAACGCTCCTGAAGGCGGTGCTGCCGGGGATGAAGGAACGCGGCTTTGGCCGGGTGATGTTCAACGGATCGCGCGCGGCGCTGGGCGTGCCGACGCGCACCGCCTATGCGGCGACCAAGGCGGGCATGGTGGGCATGGCGCGGACATGGGCGCTTGAACTGGCGCCGCACGGGATCACCGTGAACGTGGTGGCACCGGGGCCGATCCGGACCGACAATTTCTGGGGGATCATCCCCAAGGGGTCGGAGCGCGAGGACGAATTGGCCGGGCGTATCCCGGTGGGGCGGCTGGGTACGGTCGAGGACGTGTCGAATGCGTTCCTGTTCTTCTGCGCGCCGGAAAGCGGCTTTGTCACGGGCCAGGTGCTTTACGTCTGTGGCGGGGCGAGCGTGGGGTCGATCAGCCTGTGACGTGATGGCCGGGCGTTGCCCGGTCTGGTCATCCGGCCTTGTGCCGGGCCCGTGCCTTGGGTATTCGGATTCCAACATATTTCCGGGAGGCCCATCATGACCAAGTTCGATAAGTCGAAACTGCCCAGCCGCCACGTGACCGAAGGCCCGCAACGCGCGCCGCATCGGTCCTATTACTATGCGATGGGCATGACCGAGGAAGAGATTCACCAGCCGCTGGTCGGGGTCGCCACCTGCTGGAACGAGGCCGCACCCTGCAACATCGCGCTGAGCCGTCAGGCCCAGGCCGTCAAGGGCGGCGTGAAAGAGGCACATGGCAGCCCGCGCGAATTCACCACCATCACCGTCACCGACGGGATCGCGATGGGGCATGAGGGGATGCGCTCGTCGCTCGCGTCGCGCGAGGCGATTGCCGACACGGTCGAATTGACCATGCGCGGCCATTGCTATGACGCGCTTGTGGGGCTGGCGGGCTGTGACAAGTCGCTGCCGGGGATGATGATGGCGATGGTGCGGCTCAACGTGCCGTCGGTCTTTATCTATGGCGGGTCGATCCTGCCGGGTCGCGCGCCGCAGGTTGACGAGATTCCCGAGGATTTCCGCAACCGCGACCTCACGGTGCAGGACATGTTCGAGGCCGTCGGGCGGCAACAGAACGGAACCCTGTCCGAGGCGGCGCTGGACATGCTCGAACGCGTGGCTTGCCCGTCGTCGGGGGCCTGCGGCGGGCAGTTCACCGCCAACACCATGGCCTGTGTCTCGGAGGCGATCGGGCTGGCACTGATGAACTCGTCCGGCATGCCCGCCCCTTACGAGAGCCGCGACCAGTATGGCGAGGCGAGCGGTCGGGCGGTGATGAACCTGCTGGAAAAGAACATCCGCGCCCGCGACGTGGTCACGCTCAAGAGCCTGCAGAACGCCGCGCGCGTGGTCGCCTGCACCGGGGGCAGCACCAATGCCGGTCTGCACCTGCCCGCCATCGCTCACGAGGCGGGGATCGACTTTTTCCTCGATGATGTCTGCGAGATCTTCCGCGACACGCCCTATTTCGTCGATCTCAAGCCCGGTGGCAATTACGTGGCCAAGGATCTTTACGATGCTGGCGGCATCCCGGTGGTGATGAAGGAATTGCGCAAGGCGGGGCTGATCCACGAGGACTGCATGACCGCCAGCGGTTACAGCATCGGCGAGGAGCTGGAGAAGATCGACCGCGAGGCCGATGGCCGCGTCATCTATGCGATCGACACCCCGCTCACCAAGACCGGCGGCGTTGTCGGGCTCAAGGGCAACATCGCGCCGGAGGGGGCAATCGTCAAGGTTGCGGGCATCGCACCCGAGCACCAGGTCTTTACCGGCCCGGCGCGGGTGTTCGAATGCGAAGAGGATGCCTTCGAGGCGGTGAAGGCGCGTCAATACAAGGAAGGCGAAGTGATCGTCATCCGCAACGAGGGCCCCGCCGGTGGCCCCGGCATGCGCGAGATGCTGGCCACCACCGCCGCGCTTTCGGGCCAGGGCATGGGCAAGAAGGTCGCGCTCATCACCGATGGGCGGTTCTCGGGGGCGACGCGGGGCTTCTGCGTGGGTCATGTCGGGCCGGAGGCCGCACATGGCGGGCCGATCGCGATGCTCAAGGATGGCGACATGATCACGATCGACGCGATCAAGGGCGAGTTGTCGGTCGACCTGACGGATGCTGAACTGGAAGCGCGCAAGGCCGGCTGGAAAGGCGCGCGCGATACGATCTATGCCTCGGGGGCGCTGTGGAAATACGCCCAGCAGGTCGGCGCGACCTACAAGGGCGCGGTGACCCATCCCGGCGGCAAGGCCGAAAAACATGTTTACATGGATCTCTGAGACGGGTTTTCCCGGGCGTGTCAGGCGCCCGGGTCTGGCCTTCGGGCTGGTTCTGGGATTGGGCGGATGCCTGAGCGAGAATGCCAGTCGGGGCGCCGACCCTCTTGATCGGGCGGAACTGGCCGGGGGGCAGGTGGTCGTGGTCGGGCCGCCCGGCTATTGCGTGGATCGCGGATCTCTCGATGCGCGCCCCTCGGGCGGGTTCGCCCTGATCGGGGCATGTGCGGCACTTGGCGGGGCGGGACCGGGCGAAGAACCGGTCGTGATGACGGTGCAGGTGCAACGCCGCCCGTCGCGACAGGAGCCGCCGGATGCACAGGCGCTGGCCGCCGCCGTTGCACCGCTTCGGGTGCTGGCACGCGAGGACAGGGATGACATATCGCTCATTCAACTGGCCGAGGGCGGAGATACCGCCCTGCCCGGCAGCGATCCACGGCACTGGCGCGGGGCGATGATGATCAACGGTCATGCGGTGGCGCTGTCGCTCTATGCGCCCGAGGGCAGCAGCGCGACCGGGCGCGGCGGGCGGGCGCGGCTGATCGCGCTGTCCAAGGCCATAATGAAGGCAAGCCCGACCCGGGATGACCCCGAGGAGATGACCGCGGCGCAGGCGGCGGCAAGGAACGAAGACACGCAAGCGGCAGGCGACAGCCAAGGGCGCGGCGGGCTGCGCGGTATGTTTCCCGGTTTGTTTCAATAACCCCTTTTTGTTAACTTTGTTTCCGGTAAGACTGGACCGGGAACGCCAGGCAACATGCGACAAGCAACCGACACCGGGCAGGGATGGTGAAATTGGGCAACGGATTCGTCAAAAGGCTGTTGCATGAGGCGACGGTCCGGCGCTGGGCGCGTGCCGCGCGCGAGGCCGGTTCGACCGATCTGTCGCTCTTGCGGGCACAACGCGGGCGCGCCCGTCGGCTCAAGACACATCTCGACAAGTTGATCCACGTGTCGGAAAGCCGGTTGGCGCTGCCGGTGATCGGCTCGCACGCCTTTCCAAGGCCGCATGATTCCGACTGGGCGTGGCGGCCCGAATTGTGGCGCGGCCCGCTTCCGGTGTCGGGGATGTCCTCGGTCGAAACCAAGAGCACGCTGGGCCACGAGGTGACGCTGTTTCACGATTGCCAGCGTTCGGAACTGACCCTGCGCCAGTTGCGCAACCGGCGCGAGGCCGATCTTGCGCCGTTCGGTCTGCGCATGGATGTGTTCAATTTCGACGGCTCGTTCCTGTCGCTGGTGGTCGATCTGCCCGAAGCGGCGGCGCAGGGGCTCAAGCGCAAGCATCTGATCCGGGTGGATGTCATCGCGGAAATGGAAAAGCCGCTGGAAATTTTTGCCCGTCTCAACGTGAAGCACGGGCCGAATACCGAGCAGATCGTAAGGGAATTGCCGCTTGGCGCGGAAGAGGTGATGGTCGAGTTCGACCTGGCCTATTCCAAGCTGAATGAGAAGCGGGTCGACAAGCTCTGGCTCGATCTGATCTTCGAGGGGCCACAGATGAACCAGGTCACGCTGCGTGATCTTACGTTCAGCCGCCGCCCACGGGCGGAGCTATAGGGGGTGCAATGGGTGATCTGACGCTGACCAAGACGCGGATGAAGGAAGGGGTCTGGGAGGGCCTTTTGCGGCGCGATGGCGATGGCGATGCGCCGCCCGAAATCACCGTGACGCTAGACGAGCAGCCGATTTCGGGCGTCGAGGTGATCCCGGATCAGGCCGGAGGATGGGCGCTGCGCGTGGCGGTGCCGGTCGCGGCGATTGCCGACGGGGTGCAGACCTTCCTGATCCGCGACAAGGCCGCGAACGAGAAACTGGGATCGTTCACGCTCATCGCGGGCGAGGCGCTGGATGACGACATCCGCGCCGAGATCGACCTGTTGCGTGCCGAATTGGACATGCTCAAGCGCGCGTTCCGGCGGCATTGTCTTGAAACGATGTAGTATTCGCCACCTGACACGAGGTCCCCGACGAGGGCCGGGCAATAGCGGCGTCCATTCTCTCTGAGCGAAACTGTCAGGTGAGGGTGATGAGTGCACTTTGACAAATGCTGAAACGGGCACGAATGTCGGCTTGCAACGAAAGCTGGAGAAGTGGTGCCCTCGAAATGAAAGCGTCGAATGAAAGTGTGCTAACACAGCCGTTGCAGCTGCCGTGTGGGGTTGTCCTCAAGAACCGCATTGCGAAATCGGCAATGTCCGATTCATTGGGGAATGGGCGCGGCGCGCCAACGGATGCTCAAATTCGCCTCTATGAGCGCTGGGCTGAGGGCGGCGTGGCGCTGTCAATCATTGGCGAGGTTCAGGGCACCCCTCATTATGCCGAGAAGCCCGGCAACCTTGTCCTGAACGCCCATTCTGAACCCGAGGTTTTCAAGGCCCTGGCGCGTGCGGGATCAATCAATAACACACAACTTTGGTTGCAGCTTGGGCATGCGGGTGCGCTGGCCGATGCACCGTTCAGTAATCCGAAGGGGCCAAGCGCGCTTGATCTTCCAGGACTCAAATGTGGCGCGCTTTCTGTTTCAGAAATTCAAGCCCTGCCCGAAGAGTTCGCCCGCACGGCGGTTCTTGCGAAGCAATTTGGATTTGGGGGTGTCGAAATTCATGCGGCGCATGGCTTCCTGTTGAGCCAATTTCTGTCGCCATTGTTCAACAAACGGACAGATGCCTATGGGGGCCGCCTCGAAAACAGAATGCGCCTAATGCTGGAGATCATAGACAATGTGCGCCACGCCGTTGGTCCGGACTTTCCTGTTGGAATAAAGCTTAATGCCACTGATCAGCTTGAAGGTGGCCTGAGGCAAGACGAGGCGCTTGCCGTCGTGGACGCTCTCGACAGCACCGGCATTGATCTGATCGACATTAGTGGCGGGACTTACTTTCCGGGTGCGCCTTCCTCGTCGGATCGTTCCGGGTCCGGCCCCTATTTTTTGGACTTTGCCGAACGTGCCCGCGCCAAGACGGATAAGCCGCTAATGGTTACAGGTGGGTTCAAGACGCTGCAGCAGGTAAAGGCGGCTATCAAGGAAGGGAAAGCTGATCTGGTGGGCCTTGCGCGCGCGCTTGTCGTCGATCCCGGTTTGCCAAAGAAATGGAAAATGGGTGGCACGCCGGAACCTCAATTCCCACGCTTCGACAATCCACCGGAAGGCGGTGTAACGGCTTGGTATACGATGCAAATAACACAGTTCGCCAACGGAGAAACCGCGCTGTCATCGAGTGATCTTTCCGATGCAATTATAGCTTACGAGGAGAGAGATCAGCAACGGCGTGGGATTTGGAGGAAGCATTTCGGAGGCTAGTGCAACCGTCGAAGCGGACATCCGGATTGCGATAGCGAAAGCCAGAAAGGTCCCGCTCGCGCCGCCTCGGACTTCGCTCCCGCGATCCGGGTGTCTGAGGCAGCGAGGGTTTTGTCATATGTAGAACAATCGCGCGCCAGCGGGCGGGGTGGCTGACGCTGCGTTGAGGGGTGACAGGTGATCCGGCGGGTTGCAATGTGGCCTGCGCAAAGGGAGGCCACGATGACTGGATACCCACATCTTCTGAAACCGCTCGACCTCGGGCATGTCACGTTGAAAAACCGGGTTCTCATGGGCTCGATGCATACCGGGCTGGAAGAGCGCGGCGATTGGGGCCGGGTGGCCGAGTATTATGCCGCGCGGGCGCGGGGGGGTGTGGGCCTGATGGTGACGGGGGGCATTGCGCCGAACAACGAAGGCGGCGTTTTCCCGGGTGCTGCGGGGCTTTATACGGCCGAGGATATCGCCAACCACCGCAAGGTCACGGATGCGGTGCATGATGCGGGCGGGCGGATCGCGATGCAGATCCTGCATGCCGGGCGCTATGCCTATGGGCCGGAATGCGTATCGGCCTCGCCGGTGAAGAGCCCGATTTCGCCGTTTCCGCCCAAGGAGCTTGACGAGGCGGGCATCGAGAAACAGATCGCCGATTTCGCCACCACCGCCGCGCGGGCGCGCGAGGCGGGCTATGACGGAGTCGAAATCATGGGCTCCGAGGGGTATTTCATCAACCAGTTCCTCGCGACCCATGTGAACAAGCGCACCGATCGCTGGGGCGGTTCCTATGAAAACCGGATGCGCCTGCCGATCGAGATCATGAGCCGGGTGCGCGCGGCGGTGGGCGATGATTTCATCATCATCTACCGGCTCTCGATGATCGACCTCGTGCCCGATGGCTCGACCCATGAAGAGGTGGTGCAACTGGCGCAGGAAATCGAAAAGGCCGGGGCCTCGATCATCAACACCGGCATCGGCTGGCACGAGGCGCGGGTGCCGACGATTGCCACGTCGGTGCCGCGTGCGGCGTTCGCATGGGTGACGAAAAAGCTGATGGGCAAGGTGTCGATTCCCCTGATCACCTCGAACCGGATCAACACGCCCGACGTGGCCGAGGAGGTTCTGGCCGAGGGGTGTGCCGACATGGTGAGCATGGCGCGGCCATTCCTCGCCGACGCGGATTTCGTGCAGAAGGCGGCAGAGGGTCGGGCGGATGAGATCGCGCCCTGCATCGGCTGCAACCAGGCTTGCCTCGATCACACGTTCAGCGGCAAGATCTCGACCTGCCTCGTGAACCCCAAGGCCTGTTTCGAGACCGAGATCGTGATCGAACCGGCGGCCGAGATAAAGCGCGTGGCGGTGGTCGGTGCGGGGCCTGCGGGCCTGTCGGCGGCGATGACCGCGGCCGAGCGGGGCCATGCGGTGACGCTCTTTGACAGGGCCGATGAGATCGGCGGGCAACTCAACATGGCCAAGGTGATCCCCGGCAAGGAAGAGTTTCACGGGCTGGTCGCGTGGTTCGCCACGATGATGGAAAAGCATGGCGTCGAATTGCGCCTCGGCACCGAGGCGACGGCGGAGATGTTGGAGGACTTCGACGAGGTGATCGTGGCCACGGGCGTGATCCCGCGTGATCCGGGTATCCCGGGTCAGGAGGCGCCGAACGTGCTGTCCTATGTCGATGTGCTGCGTGGTGGCGCCGAGGTGGGTCGCCGTGTCGCGGTGATCGGGGCCGGTGGAATCGGGTTCGATGTGTCGGAATTCCTTGTGCATGACGGCGAGAGCCCGACCGAGAACCTCGCGCTCTGGCGCGAGGAATGGGGGGTCGGCGACCCCGAAAAGGTGCCGGGCGGGCTGGCCGAGGCGGGGCCGCAGCCGCATCCCGCTGCGCGCCAGGTGACGCTGATGCAGCGCAAGGCCAAGGCTTTGGGCAAGGGGCTGGGCAAGACGACCGGCTGGATTCATCGCGCGGCGCTGCGGATGAAGGGGGTCGAAATGGTGGGCGGCGTCAATTACGAGAGGATCGACGACGCGGGCCTGCATGTGAGCAGCGGCGAGGCCCGCGAGAATCCGCGGATGATCGAATGCGATACCGTCGTTCTGTGCGCCGGACAATTGAGCGAGCGGTCACTGGCCGACGCGCTGGAGGCGCGCGGCAAACCCTGCCACGTGATCGGCGGGGCGGAACTGGCCGCCGAGCTTGACGCCAAGCGGGCGATTGACCAGGGGGTGCGACTCGGCGCGCAGCTTTGAACGCGCCGGGGCAGGCACACCGGGGTCAATCGGGGAAAAGCCCCTCGGGCGGGTCGGCGACGATGCGCCCGGCGCCGAGATCGACGGTTGGAACCGCCTCGCGGGTGAACGGCAAAAGCACGCTGTCCTTCAAGCCCGGCCCGGTGATTTCAAGCAAATCACCCGCGCCGTGGTTCTGCACCGATTTCACCCGGCCCAGTTCGGCGCCGCCGGTGTCGAAGACGACAAGCCCGATCAGGTCCGCGTGATAGAATTCGTCATCGGGCAGCGAGGGTAGCTTGTCCCTCGGGGCGTAAAGCTCGGTCCCGCGCAGCGCGTCGGCCTCTTCCTTGGTGGTGATGCCGGAAAGACGCGCGGCAAAGCCGCCCTTGACCGGCCGCAGGATCGCGACCGTGAAATCGCGGCTGCCGTCGGCAGTGGTCAGCGGCGCATAATCGGCAATCGCCTGCGGGTCGGCGGTGAAGCTCTTGAGCCGCACCTCGCCGCGGACACCGTAAGCGCCTGCAATGGCACCGACGCAGATGAGGTCTGTCATGGCCCTTGCCTTCGCGGATCAGGGTGCGCCGGGCCGGATTGCTCCGGCCCGGCCAGGAATGTGCGACCGGATTATTCGGCGCTTGCCTCTGCGGCCTCTTCAGCCGGGGCGGCCGTGGCTTCGGCGGCCTTGGCGGCCTTGGCTTCGGCGCGCTCCTGTGCGGCCTTGCCGGGGGTGCCTTTTTTCGGGTTCGAACGCTCTTTCTTGGCGATCACGCCCGCCGCTTCGAGAAAGCGCGACACGCGGTCGGTGGTCTGCGCGCCGTGGTCGAGCCAGTATTGCACGCGCTCGACATCCATCTTGACGCGGTCTTCGCTGTCTTTCGGCAGAAGCGGGTTATAGGTGCCCAGTTTCTCGATGAAGCGGCCATCGCGCGGCATGCGCGAATCGGCCGCGACGATGCGGTAAAAGGGACGTTTCTTCGAGCCGCCGCGGGCGAGCCGGATTTTCATAGCCATTTGCGTTTCTCCTTTGAATGGCGGGTTTGGTGGGAAGGCCCCACCCTAGGTTTGATGTTGGCGATGGTGCTGAATCACTTCAGCGATGATGAAGTTGAGGAACTTGCGGGCAAATTCCGGGTCGAGATCGGCGTCCTGCGCCAATTGCTCCAGCCGTGCGATCTGCTGCGCCTCGCGCGTGGGATCGGACGGGGGAAGATCGTGCCGGGCCTTGAGCTTGCCCACGGCCTGGGTGTGCTTGAACCGCTCGCCCAGCGTATAGACGAGGATCGCGTCGAGCCGGTCGATACTGGCGCGATGCTCCTTGAGCAGGTCTGCGGCACGGGTGACAGCATCAGTCAATGGCCCATCCTTTCGGCTTGAAGAGCGGGTCGATGTAATTGGCGATCTCCATCTCGATCCCGTGCGCCAACTGGCTACCGACAAGCGCATCGGGGGACGGGTGGCGATAGACCGTATCGGAGCCGTCGATGGTGGCGGCCTGCGGGTCCTTTTTCGCGCCCAGCCGCTCGGCAAGGCGGATGGAATCGAGGTTCTTGGGGTCGATATAGCTGACCGCGCCGTCCCAGCCCAGCGTGTCGTAGAAATAGCCGCGCGCCGCGTGGGTCGCTTCGAGGGCATAACCGTGCCCGGCCTTTTCGGGCCAGATGATCCATGCGATTTCACGCTCGGGCCATTTCGCGGGCATCCAGCCGCCGGCCATGCCGACCGTTTCATCCGTGTCCCTGAGGTGGATCATCCACATGCCGTAACCGCGGATGTTCCAGTGCCCGATTTCCGCGGCATAGAGCATCCACGCCTCGTAGCCATTGAGCGGGCCGCCCATGAACCGCGAGCGATAGGACGAGAACGTCGCCTTGAAGTCGGGATAATCCTCGGCCTCCGGTCCACGCAGGGCGAGGCGCCGGGTTTCCAGCGTGGGGATGTTGGCGGTGTGCATCAGGCGTAAGCCTCCATCCCGCCGTTTTCGAGATCGGTCGGTGCGAGGTGGCGCCAGATCTCGATCGGGCCATATTCGGGATCGTCGTACATTTTCTCGAACGACGCGCCGAGGCGGCGGGCCACGGCCTTCGAGGCCTCGTTCTTCGGGTCGATCTCGGAAATCGCGGTGTCCCAGCCCAGCACGTCATAGGCATGGGCACGCGCGGCCAACGCGGCCTCGGTGGCATAACCGTTGCCCTGGCCGTGGGGCATCAAGGTCCAGCCGATTTCACGCTCGATCCAGCCTTCGGGGAACCACAGGCCGACGCGGCCCTGATAGGTGCCGCTTTCCTTGTCTTCGAGCGCCCAGAAGCCGTAGCCGCGAAAGGCCCAGTGACCGATCAGCATGGCAAGGCTGCGCCAGACCCGGTGTGCGGGAAGCGGGCCGCCGACGAAACGCGATCCCTCGGTGGCGAAGAACTCGCGTTCATGCTCGAAATCGCTCTCGCGCGGCGCGCGCAGGATCAGGCGTTCGGTTTCCAGAACGGGAATGTCGAGGGCGGGTGTCATTGCGGAACCTCGCGCGGATGGTGGCGGTAGACCAGCAGCGGTTCGTCGAAAGCGGCTTCGGCTTGTGGGTCGCGGCGGGCACCGAGGCGTTCAGCCAAGGCGATGGACCGGTCGTTGCGCGGGTCGATATAGCTGACCAGCGATGTCAGCCCGGCAATGCCGATCCCCCAGTCGCGCAGGGCCTGCGCCGCCTCGAACGCGATTCCTCGCCCTTCAGCATCCTGGGCGAGGAACCAGCCGAGTTCCGGCTCGCGGTCGCCGAACTCCATGCAGATCAGCACGAAGCCAAGGACGGTAGCGTCTTCGCGACCGGTAATCGTCAGGAGCCCGTGGCCGCGCAGCAACCAGTTGGCCACGCATTGCGTGAAGTCGAGCCAGGCGCCTTCGCGGTCGAGCGGTTCGGAATACATGAAACCGGCCCGGTCGGACATGGCGATGGTGCGATAGGTGGCGAAATCGGAGATTTCGGGCGCACGCAAGATCAGCCGCGCGGTTTCAAGCCGCGGCAGCCCAGCACACAGGCCAGCGGCAAGGGCGGCGGAGGCGCCGGTAGGCGGAGCCTCGTGGGGATATGCGATCGACCGGGTCACCCGTCTATTTCTTCTTGCCCAGGCCCGAGAGGCCCGAGGGCAGGCCCATGCCGCCGCCAAGGCCGGGCAGGCCGCCCCCCTGCCCCATCTGCCTGGCCGCCTTTTCCAGCGCCTTCTGGTCCATGCCCTCGGCCATGCCGGCCATATCCGCGGGCGCACCGCCCTTGCCGAACATGCCCTTCATGGCCTGCTTGAGCATGCCGCCCTTGCCCATCTTCTTCATCATGTCGCCCATCTGGCGCTGCATCTTGAGAAGCTTGTTGAGATCGGACACATCGAGCCCCGCACCCTTGGCGATCCGTTTCTTGCGGCTGGCCTGAAGGATCTGGGGATTGGCGCGTTCCAGCTTGGTCATCGACTGGATCAGCGCGATCTGCTGGCGGATGATCTTGTCGTCAAAGCCGGCCGCCTCGACCTGCTTGGCCATCTTGCCCATGCCGGGCATCATGCCCATGATCCCTTCCATGCCGCCCATCTTGAGCATCTGTTCGAGCTGCATCTTGAGATCGTTCATGTTGAAGCGGCCCTTCTGGAACCGTTTCATCATGCGTTCGGCCTGTTCGGCCTCGATGGTTTGCTGTGCCTTCTCGACGAGAGAGACGATATCGCCCATGCCGAGGATGCGCCCGGCGATGCGGTCGGGTTCGAAGGTCTCGAGCGCCTCCATCTTTTCGCCCAGGCCCACGAAGCGGATCGGCTTGCCGGTGACCGCGCGCATGGAAAGCGCCGCACCGCCGCGCCCGTCGCCATCCATCCGGGTCAGGACAACGCCGGAAATACCGATCTTGGCGTCAAATTCCTCGGCCACCTCGACGGCGACCTGACCGGTCAGGCCATCGACCACCAGAAGCGTTTCGCGCGGGGTGACGACGTTGCGAACGTCCTCGACCTCCTGCATCAGGGTTTCGTCGATATGCAGACGTCCGGCGGTGTCGAGCATGTAGACGTCATACCCGCCCATCGTCGCCTGTTGCTTGGCGCGTCTGGCGATATCGACGGGTTTCTGGCCCGGCACGATGGGCAGCGTATCAACGCCGATCTGGGTGCCCAGGATGGCAAGCTGGTCCATGGCCGCAGGCCGATAGACGTCGAGCGAGGCCATCAGCACCTTCTTGCCCTCGCGCTCGGCAAGGCGCTTGGCGAGCTTGGCGGTGGTCGTGGTCTTGCCGCCACCCTGAAGGCCGACCATCAGGATCGGTGCGGGCGGGTTGTCGATCTTGAGCTTGCCGGGATCTTCGTCGCCTGTGAGCGTCTCGACAAGGGCATCGTGGACGATCTTGACGACCTGTTGACCCGGCGTGACGGATTTCGTCACCGCCTGGCCGGTGGCCCGGTCCTGCACACGCTTGATAAAGGCCCGCGCCACGGGCAGCGAGACGTCGGCCTCGAGCAGGGCGACGCGCACTTCGCGCAGGGCGGTCTTGACGTCATCCTCGGAAAGCGCGCCCTGCTTCGTCAGCCGGTCGAAGACACCGGAGAGGCGTTCGGACAGGTTTTCAAACATCTCGTCGGCTCCTTTGACCGTTTCCTGTTCATGCCCACCAGATAGGGGTGGAGCGGCTCAATACCAAACAATGCGCGCCCAAAGGGCATGTCCATACGATGCGCGCCCCCGTGGGCGCAACGCGCTGACGGAGGGCGATCCCGGGACACGGCCCAAGGGACCGGAAGTTTGGCGCTTCCGGGTATCAAGCGGCCAATACGGCGATGATGCGCAGGAGTCAAGCGGCGGCATGGGCATCCGCCCCGGCAAGATCGGGCCAATGATTGGGCCGGAGGTGATTTTCATGCGTAGAGATGGCAGAACGCAACACGAGGGACAGGAAAAGGCGATGCGGGCGATGGACAAGGGTGTGATCTATGTGGCGACGGGGCCGGATTACCGCGCTCTTGCCCTGCAATCGGTGCGGTCGCTGCGGCAGGTCGAGCCGGGATTGCCGGTCGATCTGTTCACCGATGCGCCCGATGCGGTGCCGCCGGGCGTGTTCGATGCGGTTCACCCGGTCGAGAACCCGCACCGCCGCTCAAAGCTCGATTGCATGGGGCAAACCCGGTTCGAACGCACGCTTTACCTCGATTGCGATACATTGGTCACGGCCCCGTTGGGCGATCTCTTTGACCTGCTGGATCGGTTCGAGATGGCACTGGCCCACGAAGTGCGCCGGGCGAGTGACCTCATTCGCGAGGGGTTCGAACAGGTCACGCCCTATGCCTTTCCACAGATGAATTCCGGGGTACTGCTCTATCGCCGGTCCGACCGGGTTCTGGATTTCCTGCGGGACTGGGCGCGGCGATTTGCCGAGTCGGGGGTGACGCGCGATCAGGTCATTCTCAAGGACATGCTCTGGCAGGGGGATCTGGCCTTTTACGTGCTGCCGCCCGAGTTCAACCTGCGGCGCCTGACCGTTCTGGACGCGTGGGAGCCGGAGGATGCGATCCCGACCATCCTGCATTCGCATCGGCTGATGGATCACATGCGGAATGGCGGGAAGCAGCTCACGCAGGTCGAAGACCTGGTCGAGGCCGAGCGCACGGCCCATCGCGAAGAATGGGCAGACAGGGAGGTTGGCAACGATCCCGTGGCGCGGTTTCTCACCCCGCCAGCCAATCGTTGATGGCGTGGGCGACCCCCCGATGGTCGCCAATATTGGAATAGGCCAGCGACAGCGGGTGGCGCCCGGCACTTTGCCCATGGTCGATTTCAAGCACCACGCGGTAAAGCGTTCCGTTCTTGCCCGCGCTCTGCTCGACGACGGCGCGCGAAATCTCGTCGATGGTGTGGCGCACGCGGCTGTGGCGCAGGGCATTGGCGCGGCGAATCTCGACCCAGCCTTCGGGTCGGTAAAAGACCACCTGAACCCGGCGCACGAACAGAACGAAGGCGACGGCCCCCATCCCGCCACCGACCACGAGGAAGATCAGGCCATGCCAGATTCCTTCGAGGATCAGGCCCAGCCCGACACCGACAAAGACCAGGATAAAGACGATGAGCATCACACCGGTAAGCCAAGGCGTATCGTCCACGATCAATAGATCGGGTGTATCTGTCTTGATCTTCATGCCGCCAGATTAGGCGCGATTTCGCCCCGGTTTCAATTGCAATTTCCAACAGGTATGGCAGGATTTGCCCGAAAATGTTTGCTGCCGCACAGGAGAGAGCGTGGAGAACTGGGACGAGGTAAGAACCGCCTTTCAGGTGGCACGGCTGGGAACTGTGAGCGGTGCGGCCGAGGTTCTGGGGGTCCACCATGCCACCGTGATCCGGCATATCGACGCGCTCGAAGGGCGGTTGGGCGTCAAGCTGTTTCAGCGCCATTCGCGCGGATACACCCCGACCGAAGCCGGCGAAGACCTGTTGCGCGTGGCACGGGCGACGGACGACCAGTTCGCGCAACTGGCCGGGCGCATCAAGGGCCGTGGCAACGAGGTCACCGGAGAGCTTGTCGTCACCGCCCTGGCCGAGTTCAGCCGGATTCTGGCGCCGATCCTGTCAGGGTTCCAGCACCGGCACCCGGGCCTTGTCGTGCGTCTCAAGACAAGCGAGCGGTTGTTTCGACTCGAATATGGCGAGGCCCATGTCGCCATTCGCGCCGGGCAGAAAGCCCCCGGCGAGCCCGACAATGTTGTGCAAAAGCTCGTGGATCAACCGATCGGTCTCTACGCCAGCAAAGCCTATATCGACCGCCACGGGCGCCCGTCCGGCCCCGAGGAACTTGGCGATCATGTTTTCGTCGGCACCGATGACACGGCGTCGCGCGCGCCCTTCGCCCAATGGCTGCGCGCGCATGTCGCCGAAGAACGGATCGCCTTTCGGGCCGATGATTTCCGCGCGCAGGAAGAGGCGGTTCTGGCCGGGGCGGGGATCGGCTTTCTCGCGGTGGAGGACGCAGCACAGGTGCCCGACCTGGTCGAGGTCATGGCCCCGCGCGAAGAGTGGGCGATCCCACTCTGGATCGTGACCCATATGGACCTGCACCGGACGGCCAAGGTGCAGGCCTTTCTCAAGCACCTCAAGGAGACGCTGGCGAAGAGGCACAACCCGTGACGCCCGCGCAGATGGGGCATCTGGCGATGCTGGCCTTTTCGGCGCTGGTGGCGGGGTCGTTTTCGCTCGGGGTGATGGCGGCGCCGCATATTGCGCCTGCCGCGCTCAATGCGCCACGGTTCCTGATCGCGGCACTTCTGGTGGGGGCGGCGGCGCTGGCCACGACCGGAATCCCGAAAAGCGCGGCCCGCGCACCGTGGCGCTACCTGGTGCTCGGGGGAACCTTTGCCATCTATTTCGTGCTGATGTTCGAAGGGTTGAAAACCGCCGCGCCGGTCTCGGCCTCGGCGGTATTCACCCTGACGCCGGTGATGTCGGCGATCATCGGCTACGCGATGCTGCGACAGATCACGACGCCGCGCATGGCACTGGGGCTGAGCGTCGGGGCGGCCGGGGCGCTCTGGGTGATCTTCCGCGCCGATTGGGAGGCTGTTCGCGCCTTCGAAGTGGGCCGCGGCGAGATGATCTATTTCTGGGGCTGCGTCGCGCACGCGGCCTATACGCCCATGGTCCGGTTGCTCAATCGCGGGGAATCACCGGTGGTGTTCACCTTCGGCATGCTGGTGGCGGGCTGTGTGCTGGTCACGATCTATGGCTGGAATGACATCCGGGCGACCGACTGGGCGGCCCTGCCCGCGATCGTGTGGATCACGCTGGTCTATGTCGCGGTCTTCGCCAGCGCGGTCACGTTCGTGCTGTTGCAATTCGCCACGCTGCGCCTGCCCTCGGCCAAGGTGATGGCCTATACCTATCTCACGCCCAGTTGGGTCATCGCGTGGGAGGTCCTGCTGGGCCACGAGGTGCCGCCCGTGCTGGTGATGGCGGGGGTGGGGCTGACGGTGGTGGCGCTTCTGGTGCTGCTCAAGGACGAGGGGCATTGATGCACGCCCGCACTACTGTGACGGATCGGCCCCGAACTCGCCTTCGAGAAACCGCTCGAACGCATCGAGATTGACCGGCTCGAACTGGCCGAACCCCTGCATCCACACCGAGGCCGCGCGCAGCGCGTCGGGTTCGAGCTTGCACCATTTCACCCGGCCGCGCTTTTCCTGGCTGATGAGCCCGGCGCGGGTCAGGATCGTCAGGTGCTTGGAAATCGCCGCAAGCGACATCTCGAACGGGTCGGCCACGTCGGTAACGGCCATGTCATCTTCGAGAAGCATGGTCAGGATGGCCCGCCGCGTGGGGTCGGCCAGCGCGGCGAACGTGGCGTCGAGGGTATCGCTCATGGCTTGGGGTTTGTCCGAGACCGGCGCTTTCGTCAACCGTTTGGTTGAATATGCGCTTTTGCCGGAACCGGCGCCCAGCGATGCCATGGCCGAATGATGGCATTCGACGGGTGCTGAAAAAATTCGCTTGATATCAATCCCTTGGATGGTGTTTCCCAAGGGCGTCATGACGCTTGACTCTGTCCGGCCTGCCCCCTAGCAAAGGCACAAATTTCCGATGGGGGAATTCGCGTGACCGATCCCGATCCAAAGCAACGCCTCGCGGAGCTGGACGCACGGATCGCGGCCATGAAAAAGGCCGGTGAACGCGACAAGCCGCATCAGGAAGAACACTATTCCAAGGCCCAGATCGGCTGGCGGATGGTGACGGAGATGGTGGCCGGTCTGTTGATCGGTTTCGGCATGGGATACGGGCTTGACCGCCTGTTCGGAACGCTTCCGATCTTTCTCGTGCTGCTGACATTGTTGGGCTTTGCCGCCGGTGTACGCACGATGTTGCGAACCGCGAAAGAGTTCGACGTCGTGGATGAGCCTGAAAAGGCCGAAGAAGACGAGAGGATGTAGGACGTGGCAAGCGAGACGCATTCCGGGCAAGGGTCGGGGCTGGAATTTCACCCGATGGATCAGTTCATCGTCAAACCGTTGTTCGGCGACGGCCCGGTGGGCATGTTCACCGTGACCAACGTGACGCTGTGGATGGCAATCAGCGTTCTGGCGGTGGTCCTCTTGCTGATCGTGGGCACGTCGCGCCGCGCCATCGTGCCAAGCCGCAGCCAGTCGGTGGCCGAGCTTGCCTATGGCTTCGTCTACAAGATGATCGAGGACGTGGCCGGCAAGGACGGGCTTAAATACTTCCCCTATATCATGACGCTGTTCATGTTCGTCCTGTTCAGCAACGTGCTGGGCCTGATCCCCTCGGCGTTCACGACGACATCGCATATCGCGGTAACCGCGGTTCTGGCGATGGGCGTGTTCCTGACCGTGACGATCCTTGGCTTTGTCAAGAACGGCGCCGCGTTTCTCGGGCTGTTCTGGGTGTCGAGCGCGCCGCTCGCGCTGCGCCCCGTCCTGGCCCTGATCGAGCTGATTTCCTATTTCGTGCGCCCGGTGAGCCATTCCATCCGTCTTGCCGGGAACATGATGGCGGGTCACGCGGTGCTCAAGGTGTTCGCGGGCTTTGCCGCCTCGGCCCTGATCGCCCCCTTTGCGATCGGCGCGATCACCGCGATGTATGCGCTCGAGCTGCTCGTGGCCTGTGTCCAGGCCTATGTCTTCACCATCCTCACCTGCGTCTATCTCAAGGATGCGCTGCACCCGTCGCACTGAGGTTTCATCAAGGTTCGGTGGGCCACCTGCCCGCCCTGCATCATTCGCCAATTCCAACGTAAGGAGAAATCACAATGGAAGGCAATATCGCTGAAATGGGTCAATTCATCGGTGCCGGCCTCGCCGCTATCGGTTCGGGCGCTGCGGCTATCGGTGTTGGCCATGTTGCCGGCAACTTCCTGTCGGGTGCACTGCGCAACCCGTCGGCGGCCCCTGGCCAGACCGCGACGCTCTTTATCGGCATCGCCTTCGCCGAAGCCCTGGGGATCTTCTCGTTCCTCGTCGCGCTTCTGCTGATGTTTGCCGTCTGATCCGATCGGGCCATCCTTACGCTCGGGTGGGTTGTCACGCATGACCCACCCGTTGTAATCCCGGTTCGAGGAGAACTACGACATGGCAAGCGAGACCCAAGCCCCGGTCAGTTCCTGCGTTGACGCAGGTGGCAGCGCCATTGGCATGCCACAGCTTTGCGGCGACTGGATGGGCAACCAGATTTTCTGGCTGGTTGTGACGCTGGTGGTGATGTTTTTCATCCTGTCCAAGATCGCGCTGCCGCGGATTGCCGCCGTGCTGGCCGAACGTCAGGGACGGATCACCAATGACATCGCCGCCGCCGAAGAGCTGAGAAAAAAGGCTCAGGAAGCGGAAGCGGCCTATGAAAAGGCACTTGCCGAGGCCAAGGCCGAAGCGGGCCGGATCGTGGCTGAGGCCAAGGCCGAGATGCAGGCCGAAATGGATGTCGAGATCGCCAAGGCCGATGCAGAGATCGCGGCCCAAACCGCGGAAAGCGAAAAGAAAATCGTTGAAATCCGCGAGGGTGCGCTCGAGGCGGTCAAAGAGGTCGCCATGGACACCGCCCAGGATATCGTGACCGCCATGGGCGGCAAGGCCGACGCCAAGAGCGTGACAGCGGCCGTCAACGAACGGATGAAAGGGTAATCTCATGCGCAGCCTTGCCACAATGATCGCCCTTTTCGCCGCCAGCCCGGCACTGGCCGCTTCGGGCCCGTTCTTTTCGCTCGGCAATACGAACTTCGTGATCCTGATCGCGTTCCTGATTTTCATTGCGATTCTGGTCTATTACAAGGTGCCGGGCCTGTTGACCGGCCTGCTGGACAAGCGTGCCGCCGGTATCCAGTCCGAACTCGACGAGGCCCGCCGCCTGCGTGACGAAGCGCAAAGCGTTCTGGCCTCGTATGAGCGCAAGCAAAAGGACGTGGCCGCACAGGCCGAACGGATCGTCGCCCATGCCAAGGATGAAGCGGCGACCGCGGCGGAGCTGGCCAAGGAAGACCTGAAGAAATCCATCGCCCGGCGGATCGCGGCGGCGGAGGACCAGATCGCCAGCGCACAGGCCGCGGCCATCAAGGATGTCCGCGATCAGGCGGTCACCGTTGCCGTTGCGGCCGCGCGTGACGTCATCGCCAAGAACATGACCGCGACCGATGCCAACAAGCTGATCGACTCGGCGATTTCCGAGGTCGAGGCCAAGCTACACTGATCACGCGCCGCGGAGTGGCGCGCGAGGTGAGAGATCGGAAAACCCGGGTTTCGTGCCCGGGTTTTTCATTTTCGGGCAGGTGACAGTCTGATCCGGAATGCTTTACAGGGATCGCCCCGGGCGCGCGGTGATAATCTTTGACCGCGAAACGGGTCAACGCGCCCTTTCGTGTTCGATGCGCTGGCGGGCGATGTCTTCGTTGCGATCGGCCTTGGCCTGCGCGCGCAACGCCGTTTCGATGTAATCCATATGCGCCTCGACCGCGGCCCGGGCGCCGGCCGCGTCGCGGGCCTGAAGGGCCGCGTTGATCGCCGCGTGCTGGGTCAGGATATCCTCGCGCGAGGTGGTCTGGCGGAACATCTGGGCGCGGTTGTAAAACACGCCCTCGCGCAGAAGATCATACATCGAGCGCATCATGTGCTGCATCACCACGTTGTGGCAGGATTCGATGATGGCCATGTGAAAATCGGCATCCGCCTCGGCTTCGAGCGCGGTATCGGCCTGGTGATGCGCGCTCACCATCCGGTCGTAAGCCGTTGCAATCACTTCCAGATCGGTACTCGATGCATATCGCGCAGCGCGTTCCGCGGTCATCCCTTCGAGATCGCGGCGAAACGAAATGTAATCGATCACCGCCTCGTCATGCGCCGCGAAAAGCCGCACCAGCGCCGGGGAAAAGGCCGATCCCAACACATCGGCCACGTAAATCCCCGACCCGGCGCGCGATGCCAGAAGCCCACGGGCCCGCAACTCGGCCACCGCTTCGCGCAGCGACGGGCGTGAGACACCGAGTTTCTCGGACAGCTCACGCTCGGGCGGGAGACGCTCGCCCGGGCGCAGGATTCCGCGCAGGATCAAAAGCTCGATCTGGCGGACAACGGCGGAGGAGAGTTTCTCGGGATGGACGGGGCGGAACGGCATGACAGGAACCCAAAACGTTAATTGGTCAAACCTTATGACCGCTTTCCCAGCACCGCAAGGCCATGGTTAACGCCGTCAGAGATGGCGAAACAAGGGGGTGACACCCGACTGTTTCCCGGCTGTCGCCCGGCTGCCGGGTGATTCAACCTTTCGTTAACCGCGCGAAAGGTTAACGCACCGTCCGCCCGCGACGCGCTTGCAAGACGCGATCTTCGGCAATTGGCACTGCCAGCGGGTGGCGTTATGGTCGGTCCCAACACGCCGTCGGTTCGACCTGAACCGCAGCACGCCGCCCGGTGGCGGCAAGGGAGCTGTTTAATGTCCGACATGATCGAAAAACTGCTTGATGCGGCACTGATCCACGTGCCGTTTGACGGTTGGAGCGACGAGACGTTCAACGCCGCCGTCGCAGAAAGCGGGGTCGAGATGGCGCTGGCCCGGGCCATGTGCCCGCGCGGCGCGGTGGATCTTGCCGCCGCCTATCACAGGCGCGGCGACCAGCGCATGGTCGCGCGCCTGAACGAGGCCGAGCTTGCGCAGATGCGGTTTCGCGACCGGATCGCGGCGGCGGTGCGGTTCCGCATCGAAGCGGTCGAGGACAAGGAACTGGTGCGCCGAGGCATGACCCTGTTTGCGCTGCCGCAGCACGCACCCGAGGGGACGCGGCTGATCTGGGGCACCTGCGATCTCATATGGCGCAGCCTTGGCGATACCTCGGATGACGTGAACTGGTATACCAAGCGGATGACGCTGTCGGGGGTCTATTCCTCGACGCTTCTCTATTGGCTGGGCGACGAGAGCGAGGGGTTCGAGGCGACATGGGCCTTTCTCGACCGGCGGATCGAGGACGTGATGCAGTTCGAGACACTCAAGGCCCGACTGCGCGACAACCCGGCCCTGTCGCGGGTGTTGAAGGGGCCGCTGGAGGTGCTGGGCCGCATCCGCGCACCGAAACCACGCGGTGACATGCCGGGACATTGGGACAAGTGAGAGAGGCAGACATGAGCAAGACGATGAAAGCGATCGAGATTTCCACGCCGGGCGGACCCGAGGTCCTGGTGCCCTGCGAACGGCCCATGCCAACGGCCGGTCAGGGCGAGGTGGTGATCCGCGTGGCATGGGCGGGGGTGAACCGGCCCGACGCACTGCAACGTGCGGGCAATTACGCACCGCCCCCCACGGCAAGCGACCTGCCCGGGCTCGAGGCATCGGGCGAGGTGGCCGAGGTCGG
The DNA here is from genome assembly GCF_008369105.1 of Aquicoccus porphyridii. Taxonomy (GTDB): domain Bacteria; phylum Pseudomonadota; class Alphaproteobacteria; order Rhodobacterales; family Rhodobacteraceae; genus Aquicoccus; species Aquicoccus porphyridii. Next base: position 253,942 of record NZ_VINQ01000003.1, read on the forward strand.
CCCGGGCGTCACCGACTGGAAGGTGGGCGACAAGGTCTGCGCGCTCCTGCCCGGCGGCGGCTATGCCGAATACGTGACAACGCCCGCCGCGCATTGCCTGCCCATACCCGAGGGCATGGACCTGCGCGAGGCCGCGTGCCTGCCCGAGACGTTCTTTACCGTCTGGACCAACGTGTTCATGCGCGGCGGGTTGAAAGCCGGTGAGCGGTTCCTTGTGCATGGCGGAAGCTCGGGCATCGGGACGACCGCCATTCAACTGGCACGCCATTTCGGCGCGCGGGTGTTCGCCACGGCCGGGTCGGACGAGAAATGCAAGACCTGCACCGATCTCGGGGCGGAACGGGCGATCAACTACAAGACGCAGGATTTCGTCGAGGTGATGAAGGATGCGGGCGGTGCCGATTTGATCCTCGACATGGTGGGGGGTGACTACCTTCCGCGCAACGTCAATGCGCTCGCCAATGACGGGCGGCTGGTGCAGATCGCGTTTCTGAACGGTCCCAAGGTCGAGTTGAATTTCGCACAGGTCATGGTGCGGCGGCTGACCATCACCGGGAGCACGCTGCGCCCGCAATCGGACCTCGCCAAGGCGCGCATCGCGGAAGAGCTGCGCACCCATGTCTGGCCGCTTCTCGATGCGGGGCGGGTGGCGCCGGTGATGGATAGCGAGTTTCCGCTTGAGGATGCTGCCGGGGCCCATGAACGGATCGAAAGCCCCGGGCATGTCGGCAAGATCGTGTTGAAGGTGGGGGCGTGACATCGCGCACCCGATAAGGAGAGATCACATGGCAAGAACAGTCATCATCGAAGAATTCGGCGGACCCGAGACAATGCAGATCGTCGACCGGCCGGTGGGCGATCCGGGGCCGGGGGAAATTCGCATCCGGCATGAGTTTGCCGGGCTCAACTTCATCGACGTCTATCAGCGCACCGGGCTTTACCCCAACGACCTGCCCCTGACCCTCGGCATGGAGGCGGCCGGCATCGTCGAGGCGGTGGGCGAAGGTGTGAACCACCTTTCCCCCGGGGATCGCGCGGCCTATGCCAGCATGCCGCCCGGCGCCTATTGCGAAGCCCGCGTGATGCCCGCCGCGCAGGTGATGAAACTCCCCGACGGGATCGGCGCGGATACCGCGGCGGCAATGATGCTTCAGGGGCTGACGGTGCAATACCTGTTTCATCGCACGACGCCCATTCAAAAGGGCGACACGGTACTGTTTCACGCCGCCGCCGGGGGTGTCGGGTTGATCGCCTGCCAATGGGCGCGCTCGGAAGGGATCAACCTGATCGGCACGGCGGGCACGGACGAGAAATGCCAATTGGCGCTCGATCACGGGGCCAGCCATTGCATCAATTACCGACAGGAGGATTTCGCCGCGAAAGTGCGGGAATTGACCGGTGGAAAAGGCGTCGACGTGGTGATGGATTCGGTTGGCGCGGACACGTTCGAGGGCTCGCTCGATTCGCTTAAACCCTTGGGAATGATGATTTCCTTTGGCAATGCCTCGGGTCCGGTGCCGCCGCTCAATATCGGTATTCTGGGTCAGAAGGGATCGCTCAAGATCACCCGGCCCACGCTTTTCACGCATATCGCGGATCATCATACCTGTCAGGCAATGGCCAATCATCTTTTCGAGAAAGTCGAAAAGGGCGACGTGGCGATCAATATCAGTCAGCGTTTCACTCTGGACGATATTCGCGCGGCACATGAAACACTCGAAGCGCGGAAAACAACCGGTTCGACAATTATCGAGATTTGAATATGACGCGCATGGGATCGGAGAAGAACCCATGCGCGCCGATTACCGCCAGATACATTCCCCTGCGGGTTTTCGCTCAAATAGAATTTGATATATGTGAAATACCGCATTTTCCGCTTGCAATTGCATCTCTTTACGGTCGAGAAACGCTCACCGAAAATGAACCGTGAATCTGAACGGCCAGATTCCGTGAAATGAGATGAGAGACATGACAAAAGAAGACAAGATCACGATGGCGGACCTGACCGCCATGTCCGTGGCCGAGTTGAAATCGCTCGAAGGCAAGGTCGCGAAAGCCATCGAAACGGTGACAGCGCAGGAACGGCAAAAAGCCATCGCCGCGCTGCAAGCGAAGGCAAAAGAGTTGGGCTATTCGCTTGACGAATTGATCGCCCAGGAGACCCCGCGCGGTCGCGGCAAGGGCAAGCCCAGAACCAAGGGTGTTGCGAAATACGCCAACCCGGCGAACCCGTCGCAAACCTGGACCGGCAAGGGCCGCCGCCCGGGCTGGGTGCTGGAAGCGTTGCAGGCCGGCAAGAGCCTCGACGACCTGGCGATCTGAGTCCGGTTCGGCGCAGGCGGGCGAGAGGCGCGGCCTTCGGCGGCGTCTCCGGCGTCTTGTGCCGCGCATGAACGGCCGCCAGCCTTACGCCGCGTCGGTGCCCGTCGCGCTGTAAGCGGTCGTGTCGCCCTTGGGCCGATCCTCGTCCATCTCGTCGATCATCTTGTCGTCGCGCTGCACCTTCCGGCTCAAATCAAGGTCGCGCGTTTCCAGCACCTTGAGCGCGTTGCCGATGGCCGCGTCCACCAGCCGGCTCATGGTGACCAGCCTGATCTGCAAACCCTCGAGATCACGGTCGAAAGACGAATCCGTATGTTGGGACGTCATTTTGCTGCTCCTTACCCGAAGCGACCGCTCACATAGTCTTCGGTCTGCTGTTTCGCGGGGTTGGTAAAGATCTCGTCGGTGGCGCCATATTCGATCAGCCGGCCCAGATACATGATACCGGGGAGCGCCTTGGGCAACACCACATTCCAGATCGTCTGCCATTTCGATGCGCCACAGGCCAGCGACCCCTCGCGCATCGAACGCGGCACCGTCGAGAGCGCCTCTTCGGTGGCCACGTTGGGATAGAAGCCGCGGAAGCCTTCGGCCCACAGCGTCATCAGGTTGTTCAGCGTGTCCGAGCCGATCGACGACAGGCTGCCGGACACGCCGGATGTTGCCTCGTAATCGGGCAGCGCGGGATCAACGGTGACCTGGGCCAGCACCGAGGTCGCGAAAAAGCTGGCGGCGGTGACCAGCAAAGCAGCGGAACGTTTCATCATCTCTCCTTGGTTGGATAGGTAATGGCCCTTGACCTTGCCGTCGCAGGGCTGGGAGAGTTTGGTGACGGGTTTGCAACAGTTTTGTGCACGTTTTTGACACCCGCCCCGTCGCGCATTTCATCGCGGGCAAGGCCCGTGACTCTGGCGCGATTCCCGGTCGATCCGGTATCCGCAAGATCGCGTCGCACATCCCCATGATCGACAAGATACCGCCAACAGGTGGCACATCGGCCACGGCGGGCCGCGCCCGGGGCGAACGGTTGATTCATTAAAATCGGGTTAATTTCGCTGCAACGCGGCGGTGCACGGATTTCAGCCGGGCAACAGCCGGGATTCACCCCCGCATTTGCCCCGCCCGTCACGGCGTTAACCATCCGGGGCGCTCTATGCACCCGATCTCAACACTCTATCTGTGGCTGTGTTCTTGCGGGCACCGCGCGGCCCCGTCGCCTCTTGAGCCTGAGCCTCAGACCAGCATGCCACCGTCGCTGTCATCGCCCGCCTCTTCCATCAGGCGTGCGAAATCGGGGACGGTCACGTGCCGCTTGCCTTCAAGCTCGATCACCCCGTCCCGCTTGAGCGCCGAGATCTGGCGGCTCACCGTCTCAAGCGTGAGCCCGAGATAGTCCGCCATCGCCTCGCGGGTCAGCGGCAGGTCGAAGACCAGCCGCCCCACCATGCCCGTCTTGCGAAGCGTAGCGTCGCGCCGAGCCACGATCGACAGCAGGCTGGCGATCTTTTCGCGCGCCGTCTTGCGGCCCAGAACCAGCATCCATTCGCGCGCCGCATCCAGCTCATCAAGCGTCATCTCAAGCAGGCGATGCGCGACATGAGGGGTGGCTTCCATCATGTTCTCAAAGGGTTTCTTGCGAAAGCAGCACATCACCAGGTCGGTCGTGGCAACCACGTCATAGACGGTCCCGTCCCGACCGGGGCGGCCCACGAAATCGCTGGGCAGAAGCAGGCCCACCATCTGGGTGCGCCCGTCTTCCATGGTCTGGGTCAACGACGCGATCCCGGTCACGACCGAGCCCACGAAATCCATCCGGTCGCCCGCCCAGATCACCGTCTGCCCCGCTTCGAACTTCCGGTAATACTTGATCTGTTCAAGCTGCGCGAGTTCCTCGGGCTCACAGCGCGCACACACCGCCCTGTGCCGGATCGGGCAGTCGTCGCATTTCTGCGGCACCGCAATTGTGTCGTCTTTCAGCATGAGAACCCGTTCGCGCTTGACCTAGGTCAAAGATATCCAGTCCCCCGGACGCTACAGGTTCAAGGATGGTTACGCAAACGCAACTCGCCCAATTGGGTCTATTTGACGCGAAAGTGCCGCGGTATACGAGTTATCCCACGGCGCCCCACTTCGATTCGTCGGTCGGACCCGGGGATTTCACCAACTGGATCGGAGCAATCGCACCTGATTCGGAAGTGTCGCTCTATATCCACGTACCGTTCTGCCGGAGGTTGTGCTGGTTCTGCGCCTGCCGCACCCAGGGCACCCAATCCGACGCCCCCGTCCAAACCTACCTCGAAACCCTCAAAACCGAGATCGAGATGCTCGGACAGGTGCTCCCCAAGGGCGTGCGCCTGTCGCGTCTGCATTGGGGTGGGGGCACGCCGACATTGCTTGCCCCGTCGATGATGCGTGATCTGGCCGGGGCCATTGCCGATATTGCGCCCTTCGCGGAAAGCTATGAATTCTCGGTGGAAATCGACCCGAACGAGATCGACGGCCCGCGGCTCGACGCGCTGGCGGCGGCGGGGATGAACCGCGCCTCGATCGGCGTGCAGGATTTCAATGACGAGATCCAGAAGACCATCGGCCGAATTCAAAGTTTCGACATCACCCGCCAGGCGGTCGACGAGATTCGTGCCCGCGGCGTGACCTCGCTCAACGCGGATATCCTGTTTGGTCTGCCTGACCAGTCGAATGCGCGGATCACCGAAAGCGTGCAGAAACTTCTGGCCCTGTCGCCCGATCGTGTCGCGCTTTACGGCTATGCTCATGTGCCGTGGATGGCCAAGCGGCAACAGATGATCCCGTCGGACAAACTCCCCACCCCGCAAGAGCGGCTGGCGTTGTTCGAAACCGCCCGCGAGCTGTTCCTGTGGGACGGGTATACCGAAATCGGGATCGACCATTTCGCCGTCGAAGGGGACGCGCTGAGCAAGGCGCAGAAGAACGGCACGCTGCGGCGGAATTTCCAGGGCTATACCGACGATCCGGCCGACGCGCTGATCGGGTTGGGCGCCTCGTCGATCTCACGCTTTCCGCAAGGCTATGCGCAGAATGCGCCGGCCACATCGGCCCATACCGCCCGGATTCGCGCCGGGCAATTCTCGACGACACGGGGCCACGTCTTTACGCCCGAGGACCGGATGCGCAGCCGGATGATCGAGATGCTGATGTGCAACTTCAGGATCGACGCAGCGGAGATCCTGCGCGATTTCGACATCTCGCAAGAGGCGTTGTTCGCAATGCTCGACAAGGTGCAGGCCGAGTTCGGTGGCCTGTTGAACAGCACCGAATCGGGCCTCGCAATCCCGTTCAAGGCGCGACCGCTCACCCGGATGGTCGCGCGCGCCTTCGACGCCTATGAGTTGTCCAAGGCGGGTCACAGTTCGGCCATCTGATCCCGGGTGGCGAAGGTCGTCGGCCGGGCGGGGTCAGGCGGGGTCAGGCGGGCTTGGCTTGCACATCCAGTGCTGCGGCCAGAAGCGTGCGGGCATAGTCGGTCTGCGGCGACTCGAACAGGGTCTGTGCCTCACCCGACTCGACGATATCGCCCTGTTTCATCACGATCATCTTGTGGCTCATCGCCCGCACCACGTTCAGGTCATGGCTGATGAACAGATAAGCCAGCCCGTATTTCACCTGTAGATCGCGCAACAGGTCGACGATCTGCACCTGCACCGTCATGTCGAGCGCGCTTGTCGGCTCGTCCAGCACGACGAGGCGCGGACGCAGGATCATCGCCCGGGCAATCGCGATGCGCTGGCGTTGGCCACCGCTGAATTCATGCGGATAGCGATCCATCGTGACGGGGTCGAGCCCCACCTCCTCCATCACCTCGGCCACCAGTTCACGCGCGGACCGGCCACCGGGATTGCCATGCACGCCCAGCCCCTCGGCGATGATCTGTTCACAGGTCATGCGCGGCGAAAGCGATCCGAACGGGTCCTGAAACACGATCTGCATTTCGCGCCGCAAATTGCGCAGCTTCTTGGTGGACCATGCGCGCACGTCCTGCCCGTCGAAGGTGATCCCGCCCTCCGAAGTGATCAGCCGCATGATGGCGAGCGCCAGCGTGGTCTTGCCGCTGCCCGATTCCCCAACGATGCCCAGCGTTTCGCCCGCTCGCACGCTGATCGTGGCGTCGTTCACCGCCTTCACATGACCCACCGTGCGCTTGAGAAACCCTTTCTGGATCGGGAACCAGACCTTGAGGTGATCGGTGCGCACGATCTCTTGCGCGCCCTCGTCCACCGGTATGGGCTGACCCACCGCCCGCGCGCCCAGCAGCTTCTTGGTGTAGGGATGTTGCGGATTGGCGAAAATCTCGCCCGTCGGGCCGCTTTCCACGATCTCGCCATCCTTCATCACGCAGACCTTGTCGGCGATCCGTTGCACGGTGCCAAGGTCATGGGTGATGAACAAAAGTCCCATGTTCTCGGTGCGTTTCAACTCGGCCAGCAACTCGAGGATCTGCGCCTGGATCGTCACGTCGAGCGCGGTGGTCGGCTCGTCCGCGATCAGGATGTCGGGCTTGTTCGACAGCGCCATGGCGATCATCACCCGCTGGCGTTGCCCGCCCGAAAGCTGATGCGGATAGGCGGTGAGCCGCGTCTCGGCATCGCGAATGCCGACCCTTTCGAGCAGGGCGAGGATATGCGCGCGCGCCGCATCGCCGACCAGTCCCTGGTGCAGGGCGATGCTCTCGGCCAGTTGCTTTTCGATCGTGTGCAGCGGGTTGAGCGATGTCATCGGCTCCTGAAAGATGAAGCTGATGTCATTGCCGCGCACCTTGCGCAGCCGCGCGTCATCCGCGCCGATCATCTCCTGCCCGTCATAGGTGACCGAACCGGCGGTTTCGGCACTCCCGGGCAGCAGCGAGACGGTCGAAAGTGCGGTCACCGACTTGCCCGAGCCGCTTTCGCCCACCAGCGCCACCGTTTCGCCCCGGTCGACGGCAAAGGACACGCCCCGCACCGCCTCGATCACCTTGCCATCCTGACGGAAGGAAACCGACAGGTTGCGTACATCCAGAAGGCTCATTGAAAGGTCTTCCTTGGATCGAACGCGTCGCGCACCCCTTCAAAGATGAAGACGAGCAGCGACAGCATGATGGCGAACGTGGTGAAGGCGGTAAAGGCCAGCCATGGGGCCTGAAGGTTCTGCTTGGCCTGAAGCGTCAGCTCGCCAAGACTGGGCGCGCTGGCTGGAAGGCCGAAACCCAGGAAATCGAGGCTGGCCAGAAGCGCGATCGTGCCGGTGACGATAAAGGGCAACATGGTCAGCGTCGCCACCATCGCGTTGGGCAGCATGTGGCGGAACATGATCTTGGTGTTCGACACGCCCAGCGCCTTGGCCGCGCGCACATATTCAAGGTTGCGCGCGCGCAGGAACTCGGCCCGCACCACGCCGACCAGCGCGGTCCAGCCGAAAAGCACGGTGATGAACACCAGAAGCCAGAAACTTCGCCCCAGCACCGCGAACATGATGATGATCACGTAAAGCTGCGGTGTCGCGCTCCAGATCTCGATGAGGCGCTGAAAGATCAGGTCGAGCCAACCGCCGAAATAGCCCTGCACCGCCCCCGCCGCGACGCCCAGCAGGCTGGCCAGTGCCGTCACGATCAGGGTGAAGAGCACCGACAATCGGAATCCGTAGATGACGCGCGCCATCACGTCGCGCTTGGTGTCGTCGGTGCCCAGCAGATTGCCCTCGCCGGGCGGCAGCGGGGCCGCGCCGGGCCGGTCAACGCTGGTGTCATAGGAATAGGGGATGATCGGCCATATCATCCAGCCCTTGTCGATCGCCTCGCCGTCGATGACACCGCTCTCGGCCTCTTCGATCAGGGTTTCGGGCTCGTCGAAACACAGATCAAGCCCCCCGGTCACGATCAGGCACTGCACCTCAAGGTCGCGATAGATCGCCTCGGTCCTGAAGTCGCCACCAAAGGCGGTTTCGGGGTAGAAATTGAAGATCGGATAATAGAACTCGCCGCGATACTGCACGACGATCGGCTTGTCATTCGCGATGAATTCGGCAAACAGGCTCGTCACGAACAGGGCGAGAAATATCCACAAGGACCAGAATGCCCGCCCGTTGCGCCGGAAATTGCGCCAGCGGCGCTGGTTGAGAGGGGACAGCGCCATCAGCCCTCCCTCTTCTCGAAGTCGATCCGCGGATCGACAAGCACATACATCGCATCGCTCAGGATACCGACGACAAGGCCGATGAGGCCGAAGATGAACAGCGTGCCGAACATCACCGGATAATCCCGCGCCACCGCCGCCTCGAAGCCGAGCCGCCCGAGGCCGTCGAGAGAGAAGATCGTCTCGATGATCAGCGAGCCGCCGAAGAACACCCCGATGAACACCGCCGGAAAGCCCGCGATCACGATCAGCATCGCGTTGCGGAAGACATGGCCGTAAAGCACCCGCCCCTCGCTCAGTCCCTTGGCGCGGGCGGTCATGACATAGTGTTTCTTGATCTCGTCGAGAAAGCTGTTCTTGGTCAGAAGGGTCAGCGTCGCAAAGGCCGAAATGGTCGAGGCCAGAACCGGCAGGGTGATATGCCAGAAATAATCCAGCACCTTGCCGATCAGGCTCAACTCGCTCCAATTGTCGCTGGTCAGCCCCCGCAGCGGAAAGATCTGCCAGTATGAGCCACCGGCAAACAGCACGAGGAGCAGGATGGCGAACAGGAACCCGGGGATCGCATAGGCCACGATGATCGCGCCGCTGGTCCATGTGTCGAACGGGGTGCCGTCATTCACCGCCTTGCGGATGCCGAGCGGGATCGACACCAGATAGGCAATCAGCGTCGACCAAAGGCCAAGGGTGATCGACACCGGCATCTTTTCCAGCACAAGGTCGATCACGCTGATCGAGCGAAAATAACTCTCGCCGAAATCGAACCTCATGTAATTCCAGACCATGCCCAGGAACCGCTCGAGCGGCGGCTTGTCGAAACCGAACTCGCGTTCGAGCTGTTCGATGAACTCCTTGGGCAGGCCACGGGCGCCGACATATTTCGAATCGCCCCCCGAGCCGACAAAGAAATCCTCGCCCACGAGGTCTGAACTGCCCGCCTGATCGCCGCCACCGCCGGCAAAGCCCGCGAACACGTCGCCCCGGCCCTGGATCTGCGCCAGAACCTGTTCGACCGGTCCACCGGGAACGAATTGAACCAGCGTGAAATTGATGACCATGATCCCGAACAGCGTGGGAATGATCAGCAACAACCTCCTTAGGAAATAGGCGCCCATTCCGCCCCTACCTCAGCGCGCCCGAGGCTTTGAGCGCCGCGGCTTTTTCGGGGTTCACCCACCAGAAATCCATCACCCCCACGTCGAAGGGCGGCAAGGGATCGGGATGTTCATACATGTCCCAATAGCTCACCCAATACTTGTCCTTGAACCATGTCGGCACCATGAACCGCTCATAACGCAGAACCCGGTCCAGCGCCATGAGCGCGGTTTGCGACCCCTCTCTCGTCTCGGCTTCGAGCGCGATGTCGATGATCCGGTCCACCAGCGGGCTGGCCAGCCCTGCCGGGTTGAACACGCTGAACTCTGCCTCGGCCGATCCGTAACGCTGATGCAGGCCGGTGCCCGCTTCGAGAAACGGGATATAGGCGTCGTAGATCATGTCATAATCGAAATCGCGCTCAAGCAGCGTGTACTGCGCCGAGTCGATGGAGTTGACCCGTGCATCTATACCCATGCGTTTGAGGTTCTTGGCGAAAACCTCGATCGCCGCGCTCAGCGTCGAGGGAAAGCTCGACGGGATCGGAAAGTCGATGGTCAGCGGCTCGCCTTCGGCATTGCGCCGCATCCCGTCATCGCCGACGACCCAGCCCGTTTCATCCAAGAGCCGCATCGCACGGCGCAGGTTGCGCCGGTCGGTCTGCCGTTCACCGTTCGATTCGTGCGCCATCACCGCAGGTTCCTCGAGAACCGCCGGCGGCACCATGTCGCCCAGGTCTTCCAGCAGCGCCCGCTCGGCGCCTTCCGGCATGCCTTTGGCCTCGTGCGGGGCATTTTGCACGAAGGAATGACGCTGCGCGTAAAGATCGTATTGCAGCGACGCATTGGTCCATTCGAAATTGAACGCCAGCGCAATCGCCTCGCGCAGTTTGGGATCGGCGAACTTGTCACGCCGCAGGTTGAAGATGAACCCCGTTGGCATAGGCGGCGTGCCATTGGGCAATTCGACAACCTTGACATCGCCCCGCTGCACCGCCGGGAAATTATAGCTCGTCGCCCATTTCTTGGGGTCGCTCTCGTCGCGGAACGTGTATTCGCCCGCCTTGAACGCCTCGAACGCGGCGGAGTCATCGGCGAAATACTCGACCCGGATTTCATCGAAATTGTGCCGCCCCCGGTTGATCGGCAGATCCCAACCCCAGTAATCGGGGTTACGCCGATAGACCACGCGGCGGTTCACCTCGTAGCTTTCAAGAACGTAAGGCCCCGATCCCGGCGGATGGGCAAGCCGCGATTCATCAAGTCGCGCACCGGTTTCCTCATACCATTTGCGGGGGAAAACCGGTGTGCTTCCGACCTGATCAATCAGGCTCCGGCGCGAAATGCCCTCGGCAAAGGTAAACTTGACCGTGTGATCATCCAGCGCCTCGGCGTTCAACACCCGCTTGGCCACCGCGATGGCATAGGATGGCAGGCCCTGTTCGAGAAACAGGTTATGCGAAAACACCACGTCATGCGCCGTGACCGGCGTGCCATCCGAAAACCGGGCCTCGGGGCGCATATGGAATATCACCCATGTCTTGCCCACGTCATATTCGATGCTCTCGGCCAGAAGGCCGTAATTCTCGCCATAGGCATCCGCCGGGCCGGCCCCCAGAAGCGATTCATAGGTCGTCGAGATCAAGGTTCCACCGGCCCGCCCCTTGCGGGTGTAGGGATTGAGCGAGTCGAACGTGCCCAGCGCATAGCGCACCATCGCGCCGCCCTTGGGTGCGTCGGGATTCACATAATCGAAATGCTCGAAATCGGCGGGGTATTTCAGATCGCCGAAATAGGAATAGCCATGGCTGCGGATGATCCCGTCCTCCTCGGCGCGCACAGGCCATGCCGCCAGAGCCAGAATCACGAGACCACACAGCGCCGTCAGCAGGCGCGCAGCAGGAAAGGCATCCGGCGGCTCCGCCCGGACCACGCAAACCTGTGCCTTGTCGGCTTTCACCTCTATTGGACCCGCATAGCTCATCCCGTCTCCCTCTCTCCCGGACCTGTCACAGGCCCGCTTTGGCGCAAGCATTGACGTTTGTCCCAAGCTAATGGTCAGGACCGGGCATATTCAAGTTGCGAATACGTCAACAGGACGTGACAGGTGCCATGAAAAAGGCCGTCGCCCATATGGGTGACGGCCTTTTGGCTGCATGTCCGATCGGCTCAATCGCCAAGCGTTTCAAGATAGGCAATAAGGTTGGCACGGTCTTCGGCCTTGGGCAAACCGGCAAAGCTCATCGAGGTGCCGGGCGTCGCGCTGCGCGGGCTTTCCAGGAATGTGTTGAGATTCTCGGGGCTCCAGGCATCGCCGATCTGGTTGAGGCTGCCGGAGTAGCGGTCGAACCCGTCCGCCGCGCCAACGGCGCGACCGACAACCGCGTGAAGTGACGGGCCAGTGCCATGCGCACCCTCGTCCACCTTGTGACAGGCCCGGCATTTGGCAAAGACCCTTGCCCCCTGGTCCGGATCGGCCGACGCCAGAAGCTCTTCGAAGCTCGGCTCATCTTCGGCTTCGGCGCCTGCGTCATCGCCTTCGTCCACGGCGATCACATATCCTGCGGCATGATCCTCGCCGCCATGCCCGCCGCCAGTCGCATAAAGCTCTTCCGCCGCCCATTTACCCAGCATGAACACCAGAAGTGCCCCACAGAAGGCGCCGATAATCTTGGTGGATGTCATCGTGTCAAACATGTGCCTGCTTCCGAAATTGGTCTCGCTTCGGCGCGTATCTATCCGCTTCCCCTTGGGCAAAGCAAGGTGTAGTTTCCGCGACCAATCGCCCTTTCGGGCGTAAATCGACAGGAAAGCACGAAAATGACACAGCGGATCGCCTTTCAGGGAGAACCGGGCGCCTATTCTCACGAGGCCTGCCACACCGCCCGCCCCGAACTGGAAGCGCTGCCTTGCAGCACCTTCGAAGAGGTGATCGGCGCGGTGCGCGACGGGCACGCCGATCTAGCCATGCTTCCGGTCGAGAACACGACCTATGGCCGCGTGGCCGACATTCACCGTCTCCTGCCCGAAAGCGGGTTGCACATCGTCGGCGAATCCTTTGTCCGTGTGCGCATCTGTCTTCTGGCCAATCCCGGCACCCGGATCGAGGACATCAACGCAGTGCGCGCGCATCTCGTGCTGCTGCCGCAATCGGCCGCATTTCTCAAGCAACACGGGATCAAGGGCATCCCCGCCGCCGACAGCGCCGGCGCGGCCGCCAAACTTGCCCGCCTCAAGACCCCGGGCGAAGGTGTTCTGGCTTCTGCATTGGCGGGCGAGATTTACGGGCTCGACGTGCTGGCCCGCGACATCGAGGATCACGGCCACAACACCACCCGCTTTGTCATCATGGCGCGCGAACCCGATTATGCGCCCCGGGGCGAGTTGGGCATGATGACCAGCTTTGTTTTCGAAGTGCGCAACATCCCCGCCGCGCTTTACAAGGCGATGGGCGGGTTTGCCACCAACGGGGTGAACATGACCAAGCTCGAAAGCTACATGGTCGATGGCTCGTTCACCGCCACCCGCTTCTGGGCCGATATCGACGGCCACCCGGGTGACCCGGCCGTGAAACGCGCGCTTGACGAGTTGGGCTATTTCACCTCGCATCTCGAGATCATGGGCGTCTATCCAGCCGACCGCGTGCGCTGATCACCGTGGCGCGGAGATGCACCCGGCCCCGATCTGTCGCGGAGAAATCGCCTCTGCCCGGTGGGCGATTTCATCCCATGCGCGACTTGTAGTTATCTTCGGTCGCCTTGGCATATTCGGCCACCCGCACCTTGAACCGCTTGTTCAGGCTCCCCTTGGCCAGTTTCATCGACTGCACCAGCAAGCGCGTCGACAGGGTGAGCGGCTTCAATTCGATTTCGAGCCCCAGCCGTGTGCGGAGCCGTGACAGCGCGACCAGATCGACGATCATATGCCCGCCGATATTGGGCGAGCGGCTTTCGAACACCATCCGGGTGGATGGATCATACTCGGTCAATTCGATCTGGATTTCACGCCGCTTGCCCCGCATCTGAAAGGCGATGTGCCACATCATGCCCAGGCCCGGCTGCTGCAGCCTGTCCATCCTCGAAACCTCGGCCCCCCGCCGCAGCGCCAGCCGCTCGAACCTGTCGAAATCCGACACCACGCCGAACACGTGCTCCAGCGGGGCCTCGATATCTTCCTTGGTTGTAAAGATCATGGATGCCTGCCGTTTTTCCCAGTGTCACCTCAATCGAGCCGGTCCGCAAGCCAGTTCCAAAGCAGGAAATGCGCAATCGACCCTTTTCTGGCAGGCTTCATCCGGGGGTTTTGTCCCGAAAAGGCATCGGCGATCTCTTCGCGGGTGAACCATTGCGCAGTTTCGATCTCGACCGGGTCGATGGTGATCTCGTCACTCAGCGCCTCACCGCGACAGCCGATCATCAGGGAACTGGGATAGGGCCATGGCTGCGAGGCAAGGTAATCAACACGTCCGACCCTGATCGCCGCCTCTTCCTCGACCTCGCGACGCACCGCAGCCTCGATCGCCTCGCCGGGCTCGACGAAACCCGCCAGAAGGGAATACATGCCTTCGGGCCAGCCGTGGCTGCGGCCCATCAACACCTTGTTGCCGCGCGTGATCAGCATGATCACCACCGGGTCGGTTCGCGGGAAATGCTGGGCGCCACAGCCCGGGCAGGCGCGCTGCCAACCGGCCATGATCATCTCGCTTTCATGCCCGCATTTGGCACAGAACCTGTGGCTTCTGTGCCAACTCAGGATCGCCTTGGCCGTCGCCGCCACTTCTGCATCCCGCGGGCTGATCCGCGACATCACGCCGCGCAACTCGCAAAAGGCGCTGCCCTTGGGGGCCTTGGGGTGGACCTGCTCGCTCGGGTCGAAAAACGCGGCCAGCGCCTCGGCGTCGATCTCACCCGGCTCCCAATGCGAGATATCGGCCCCGAAAAGCGCCGCGCTCCCTTCCCGGCCCAGGAAAATCATTTCGCGCGCACCGATGAGCACCGGATGATCGAGAGGCACCCTGACCAGGGTTTCGCGCGCCTCACCCTCGAAAAGCGGCTTGCTGCGCCAGATCACGACCGCCCGGCTATCGGGATCGCGGCGCGCCTTGGCCAGCCCGTCGGCATCGCCGCGCAGATGCGCCGCCCGATCAAGACCCGATCCACCGAACGTTACCGTTTCCGCCAATCGCATACCCGCCCCTCCCTTTGGGATCGGATGTCGCATGTTTGTACCCGCCACGCAATCACGCGCAATAACCATGGGGGTTGACGATGCGTACAGCACCCTCTTTGGTTGATAATTGAAATTTCATTCAATCAACCGAACTGCACCCGCGTGCATCCTTTGTCCTGCACCTTTGAACGCCACCCCCTGTAAACAACATGCACCGCAATTTCAGACCGCCCTCGAAACTCGATCCAAGCAATATGGCAAGGCATTGAAGAACCGAACATCTCCCGTTTCGAACCCTGTGACGTTGCAGATCACGCTCATGCAGACCACCGACCTGCATGGCACGTTGCGCGGCTATGACTACCTGGCCGACAAGCCCGTTGATACAGGCGGGCTGAGCCGCGTTGCCACGCTGATCCGCCAATGTCGCAATGAACAGCCCAACACCCTGCTGTTCGATTGCGGCGACATGCTTCAAGGCAGTGTTACCTGCGACCTGTTGGCCCGGCATGAACTGAACCAGACCGGGGCACATCCGGTGATCGCAGCGATGAATAGCCTGCACTATGACGCCGCCGCTCCGGGCAATCACGATTTCGACTATGGCGCCGATTTCCTGTTCGAATCCATCTCCACCGCACAGTTTCCCTTTCTGTGCTGTAACCTGCACCGCACCGGCTCGGGGCTGATCCCCGGCCCGCCCGCTTTTGCCCCGCACCGCATTCTCGAACGGTGCTTTCGCGACCTGCAAGGGGCCATGCATCGCCTGCGCATCGGTGTCACCGGCTGCCTGCCTCCGCAAACCCTCGAATGGGATCACCACCTCGCCACTGAATTCCACATCCGCGACATGGTCAGCGCGGTGCGGGAAGAGGTGGCCGCGATGCGCAAGACGGGCTGTGATCTCATTGTCATCCTCGCCCATAGCGGGCTTGAGATCGGCGACCGCGCCGGGGCCGAGAACGCCATCCTCCCGCTGGCCGCGCTTGAGGGCGTGGATGCGGTTCTGGGCGGGCATACACATGCACGCTTTCCCGGGGAGGCCGCGCTCCCACATCCCGCAATCAATGTGGAAACGGGCCTGATCCATGGCACCCCCGTGGTGATGAGCGGCTTCTGGGGCAGCCATCTGGGCGCTATCGACCTCACGCTCGAACGGACGGCAGGCGCGGGCTGGCGGGTGAAACAGGCCGCACCCCGCCTTGTCCCGACCGGAACACCGCCGAACACACCGCCCGCCTCGGAAGACCCTGAAATCCTGTCCATCACCCGCCCAGTCCACGAGGCCACGCTCGCCCGCATCCACGAACCGGTCGGTGAAACCCGGACCCCGCTGCACAGTTTCTTTTCGCTCTTCGCCAACGATGCCGCGTTGCAACTCGTCGCGCGCGCACAAGCGGGGTTCCTGCGCGAGGCGATCCACGGAACCGATCTCGCCGATCTGCCGCTTCTCTCGGCCGCGGCCCCGTTCAAGACCGGGCGCCGGTCCGGCGTCGATCACTACACCCATGTGCCCCCCGGCCCCCTGACCCGGCGTAGCCTTGCCGATCTCTACCTCTATCCCAACCCGTTCTGCGCCCTGCATGTCACCGGTGCTGTGCTGCGGCACTGGCTCGAATACAGCGCCAGCCTGTTTGCCCGGCTCGACCCCGATAGCGCCGCACCCCAACCGCTGCTGCGTGATGCGTTTCCGGGCTACAAGTTCGACGTCATCTGCGGGGTGAGCTATGAAATCGACATCTCGCGCCCGGCCCGGTTCGACGATAACGGCATGTTGCTTGACCCCGAGGCCCGCCGCATCCGCAACCTTCGCTGGAACGGGCGGCGCGTCACTGATACTATGGAGTTCATCGTCGCCACCAACGCCTTTCGCGCCCACGGCATCGGCTTCCCGCCCGAATTGGGCTATCATCCGACACCCGAGATCGTGTTCGAAAGCCCGGTCTGGACACGCGACATCTTGCGCCGCTACGTCACCACCCACAGCCCGCTCGACTTCGAAATCCAACGCAACTGGTCCTTCACGCCCCTTGGCGGGGTGCGCAGCCTTGTGGCAACCTCGCCGACGGCACGTGCCTATCTCCACGACCCACAGTTGCCCCCGGTCGAGGATCTCGGCGATATGCCCGAAGGATTCATGCAGCTTTGCCTGAGGATCTGAACCCGACGCTTGCGAATCCCCCGTCCAATCCCTATATGACGCGGTGAGAGGTTGGCGCGGGCAGGCGCCTCGCCAACCCGGTCAGGTCCGGAAGGAAGCAGCCGTAACGAGCCCCGCTTGGGTCGTTGTCCAGCCTCTCACCTTTGCTCCCACTAGAGTCAGGATCCATTGGTTTCCGCGGGGTGGCGTGATTCACGGCTCCGAAAACGGAGCGGTGTCATGTCTGATCTATTCTGGTTGAGCGATGCGTAGATGGCCCGTCTTGAGCCCTGTTTCCCTAAGTCCCACGGCAAGCCGCGCGTCGATGATCGGCGCGTGCTGAGCGGGATTATCTGCATCAATCGCAATGGGTTGCGGTGGCGCGATGCGCCTGCGGAATGCGGTCCGCACAAGACGCTCTACAACCGGCGGAAGCGATGGAGCGATATGGGCGGCCTCGCCCCCGTATCAATAAGCTTCTCTACACTTTCGAATGTAGCATATATCGCCATCATGTTCGTCTCAACGGCATGAAATTGCGGGACCGTGTAGTTCTGAACACCCAGGACTTGAGACGCGCCCGCGGCCTCAGCCAAGAGGAGCCTGCTCATCTGGCCGACGTGAACCGCGGCCATATGGGCAAAGTCGAGAACGCCAAGTTCGCGGCATCTCCCGACCTTCCCAAGGGCATCGCCTGCGCCCTGAACGTCGCCCCCGAAGAGCCTTTTTCAAGACGCTAGTCCTCTTCCCGAGAGAGAACCCTTTGCTATACTCTCCAGGTTCTTCGCACTCCCATTGGCGATCGCGGCGGCGCGATCCATCTGGCGGTCCGGCTTGGAAACCCCGGTGAATCGCGTCCGCGGTCGCCCGTCGGATGCGGGCGACCGGGCGGTACTCAATGCGCGATCATGACATGGCGCACCGCGGTGTAGTCCTCCAGCGCGTACATCGACATGTCCTTGCCATAGCCCGACTGTTTCAGGCCGCCATGCGGCATTTCAGTGGTCAGCATGAAATGGGTATTGATCCAGGTACAGCCGTATTGCAGCCCTGCCGCGATCTCCATCGCCTTCCCGATGTCCTGCGTCCATACCGACGACGCCAGGCCATACTGGCTGTCATTGGCCCAGTCGACGACCGGATCGCCCCCGGTGAAACGGGTGACCGACACCACCGGGCCGAACACCTCGCGCTGGACAATCTCATCGCTCTGAAGAGCGCCTGCAACAACGGTAGGCTTGTAATAGAACCCGTTGCCGTCATGCGGCGTCCCGCCGGTGGTGATATCGATATGCTTCTGTTCCACCGCGCGCTGAACGAAGCTGTCCACCCGGTCGCGCTGCCGCGTCGAGATGAGCGGGGGGATTTCGTTCAGCGTGTCGTCGGCATTGGCGAAGACAATGCTGGCGGCCGCGTCGGTCAGCTCCGCCACAAGCTTGTCATAGATGCCCGCACCGGCGTAAACGCGACACGCCGCCGTGCAATCTTGCCCGGCATTGTAGAAACTGAAGGCCTTCAGCCCCTCAACCACACGCCCGAGATCGGCATCGTCCAGCACGATGACAGGGGCCTTGCCGCCCAATTCCAAATGGGTGCGCTTGACGCTTTTTGATGCTGCCATGAGCACTTTCTTGCCCGTCGCCACATCGCCGGTAATAGAGATCATGTCGACCTGCGGATGGTTGATCAGGGCATTGCCCACGGTGGCGCCCTGACCGACGATCACGTTCACCACGCCTTCGGGCAGGATGCCAGCCATGATCCGGGCAAAGGCAAGTGCGGTAAGCGGTGTCTGTTCGGATGGCTTCATCACCACCGTGTTGCCCCCGGCCAGCGCCGGAGCCAGCTTCCACGCCATCATCATGATCGGATAGTTCCACGGCGCGATAGAGGCAACAACGCCAATGGGATCGCGCCGGATCATGCTGGTGTACCCGGCAAGGTAGTTGCCCGCAAGCGGGCCATGCATGTTCCGTACCGCCCCGGCAAAGAAACGGAAGCAATCGGCGACGGCGGGAATCTCCTCGGCTCGAACCTCGTTTATCGGCTTGCCGCAGTTCAGCGCTTCGAGTTGCGCAAGCTCTTCCAGCCTGCCCTCTACCGCGTCGGCAATGGCAAGAAGCTTTGCCGCACGTTCACCCGGTGTGGTACGCGACCACGCGGGGAAGGCCGCGCGCGCCGCCCTGACCGCACGGTCGATCTGTCCCGGGTCAGCCTCGGGCATTTTCAGGATAATCTCGCCAGTGCGCGGATTGAACACGCTTTCCTCGATGTCCGTTCCACGCTCGAACGCGCCGCCGATTAACATGTCGGTTTCCATGAAGGGTCTCCCTTGTTTTTTACTTGCCCTGACCTGCAACCATTTCCGTGCCGCGAGTGAGGTAATATGCGCCGAGGATCGGCAGGAACGTCACCAGAACCACGACCATCGCCACGACGTTGGTGACGGGGCGCTGACGCGGGCGCACCAGTTCCTCCAGCATCCAGATCGGCAGGGTCTGCTGCTGACCGGCGGTGAAAGTGGTGACGATGACCTCGTCAAAGCTCAGCGCGAACGCAAGCATCCCACCGGCCAGAAGGGCTGTCGCGATATTTGGCAGGATCACATGGCGGAAGGTTTGAAACATATTCGCCCCCAGATCCATGGACGCCTCGACGAGGCTGCCGCTGGTTCGGCGGAACCGCGCCACGGCGTTGTTGTAGACCACCACGACACAAAAGGTCGCGTGACCAAGGACGATGGTCCAGAAACTGAACGGGATGTCGGCAAGATTGAAGGCTGAGCGCAGCGATATGCCGGTGATGATCCCCGGCAGAGCGATGGGCAGAATCACCAGAAGCGAGATCGCCTCGCGCCCGAAAAAGCGCGTCCGCGATACCGCGGCGGCGCAAAGCGTGCCCAGCACCAGCGCGACCACCGTGGAAATCGCGGCCACCCGCAACGAAAGCGAAAGGGCCTCCCACACATCCGGGCGTTCCCAAGTGACGGAGAACCACTTCAGCGTATAGCCCGGCGGCGGCCACTGATAGCTTTTGTCCTCGGTCGTGAAGGCATAGACGAAAATCAGCAGGATCGGCAGATGCATGAACAACAACCCCGCCGCCGCGGCGATCTTCAGCCCAAGGGAAGCCCGGTCAGAGTGCATTGAAGGCCCCCATGCGTTTGGCGATATAAAGATAAACACCCATGATTAGGATCGGCACCACAGCAAAGGCCGCCGCTAGCGGAATGTTCCCGGCCGTGCCCTGAAACTGATAGACGGCCTGCCCGATCATCCGCGCCGAGGTTCCGACGATCTGCGGGATGATGTAGTCGCCAAGCGTCAGCGAAAAGGTAAAGATTGATCCGGCCACGATCCCTGGCAGCGCCAGCGGCAAGAGCACATGGCGAAAGGTCTGGCCCGGACGCGCTCCAAGGTCGCCTGACGCTTCCAACATCGAGGGCGGCACCCGTTCGAGAGCGGCCTGCGTGGGCAGGATCATGAATGGCAGCCAGACATAGAGGAAGACAAGGAACGTGCCGGTCCAGCTTACCGAAAGAGAATTTCCGCCCACCACCGGCAGCAACAGATAGGCATCAAGCAGCCAGGACAGGTGCAGCGTCTCGAACAGCCAGCTCAGGATGCCCTCCTTCGCAAGGATCAGCTTCCAAGAATAGACCTTCACCAGATAGCTCGACCAGAGCGGCAGCATGACACCCAGATAGAACAGCGCCTTCCACTTCCCCCGGGCATAGCGCGCGGCGTAGTAGGCCACAGGAAACCCGACGATCATCGCCGCGATGGTGACGCATCCGGCCATCAGGACGGTACGCACGATAATGTCGAGATTGGCGGCGCGAAAAAGTTCGCCATAGGTGCGAAGGGTGAATTCATAGTTGATCAGGCCCGAGAACGGGTCGATCGAGAAAAAGCTCTGCGCCAGCAGCGCAAAGAGCGCACCCAGATAGATGATTCCCAGCCACAACGCCGGCGGCAGGATCAGCAGCAGGATAAGCAGGCCCTGCCGGCTCCATAACAGATCCGACAGCCTGTCGCTCAGCCCCCTGGAGGCCGGAGAGGACACGGCCACCTCAGGCATCCCGTTGCTCCATCAGGTGCAGGGCGTCCTCATCCCAGCCGATATGCACGGTGGCGGCCTTCTCCGGCACCTCCTCACCTTTCGGCAGAAGCATCGCAAGCTTTTGCCCGTCTATGTCGAGCGTCAGGCGCGTCACCGCGCCCAAAAAGGCCTTCTCGATCACTTGTGCCGCATATCCGTCCGCTTGCAGGCGCAGCGCCTCGGGCCGAAGGCTGGCAGAGGCCCGCTTGCCAGTCAGGCGTTCGACCATTTCGGGGGGCAGTACATTCGACGACCCCACGAAATCGGCCACGAACGGCGTATTGGGGCGGTCGTAAATATCCTGCGGGCATCCGATCTGCTGAATCTGCCCCTCGTTGAACACCGCCACGCGGTCGGCCATCGATAGCGCCTCGCTCTGATCGTGGGTGACGAAGACGAAGGTGATGCCAAGTTGCCGTTGCAGGCTTTTCAGTTCGACCTGCATCTGTTCCCGCAGCTTCAGGTCGAGCGCACCAAGCGGTTCGTCGAGTAGCAAGACCTTGGGCTTGTTCACAAGCGCACGGGCCAGCGCCACGCGCTGCCTCTGACCGCCCGACAGGGCGGCGGGCTTGCGGGCGGCGTATCCCGGCAGGGCCACCATGGAAAGCGCCTCTTCGGCTGCACGATGGCGTTCCGCCCGTGCGACGCCGGCGATCATCAGGCCATAAGCCACGTTATCACGCACATTGAGATGCGGAAACAGCGCGTAGTCCTGAAACACCGTGTTCACCGGCCGGCGATAGGGCGGCACCGCACCAGACGGCTTGTCGAAGATTTCGACCTCACCAGCGGTGGGGCGCTCGAACCCTGCGATAAGACGAAGGCAGGTGGTCTTACCCGATCCCGACGGCCCGAGCATAGCGAAGAACTCACCCTCGGCAATCTCCAGATCGACGGCATCCACGGCTCGCACCGTCCCGTAGTGACGCGAGACCTGACGAAAGGCGATAGCTGTTGTCATGAAACTTTCCGATTCGCCCGCCGCTCTTCAAGCAAGAGCGACGAGCTGGTTACCGTTCGATCAGCGGCCGCCGATCACACCGATATAGTCCGAGACCCAGCGATAGTAGGGCACGCATTCGCCCTGGCTTTCGCATTGTGACACTGGGGTCTGCCAGAAGCTGATCCTGTCGAAATCGTCAAAACCGTTCTTGGTGCAGCCCTCGGCCGTCTGCATCCCGCGCCCGTCGCTACAGGCCGCTGGCACGGCCGGGTTGGCCCCGAACCAGACGCTGAGATCCGACATCAGGTTGGAACTGAGCGTGTGCTCCATCCACATATAAGCGCAGTTGGGGTTTCGCGCGTCCACATGCATCATCGTGGTATCGGCCCATCCGGTTGCGCCCTCTTCGGGAATGACGCTTGCAATCGGCGCATTATCCCCCTGCAACAGGTTTACCTGGAACGGCCATGAGCCCGAGGCAGCCATGCCCTCGTTCTTGAAATCGTCGATTTGGATAAAGGCATCGTGCCAGTAGCGGCTGACCAGCTTGCGCTGTTCCCGCAGCAGGTCCAGCGCGGCGTCGTACTGTTCTTGGTTTAGTTCATAGGGTGACGTGATGCCCAGTTCCGGCTTGTGGGCCATAAGGTAGAGCGCCGCATCGGCAATGTGGATCGGCCCGTCATAAGCCTGTACGCGGCCCTTGTTCGGCTGACCGTCGGGCAGGTTCATCGCCTCGAACACCACGTTCCACGATGTGGGCGCACTGTCACTGAACACCTCGGTGTTATACATCAATACATTGGGCCCCCACATATAGGGAACGCCGTAATGCGTACCATCTACATAATGCCACGGGGCCTCTTTCAAGCGATCGTCAAGCGTATCCCAGCTTGGGATCAGCGCTGTATTGACGGGCTGCACCCGCTTGCCCGCGACCATCCGCAGCGAAGCATCGCCCGAAGCGGTAACGAGGTCGAAACCGCCCTCGTTCATCAGCGCCACCATCTCGTCAGAGGTGTTGGCCGTCTTCACATTGACCTTGCAGCTTGTCTTTTCCTCAAAGCCGGTGACCCAGTCAAACTCTGCCGCTGTTTCACCGCGTTCGATATAACCGGGCCAGGCAACGATGTTCAGTTGGCCCTCCCCCTCACCGATGGCGGTCAGCATTTCGGCAGACGCAGGCAGAACAGACACACCGGCAACGACACCGAGCGTAGTGCAGGACTTTAGAAAGGATTTCATCAAACATCTCCCGTTTGGTTACTTCTGTGTTTTGAAGAAACCATGAGGAAGAACCGGCGTTATCGCAAATACAATTATCAGAACGGTCGGTATCGGAAAAACCGATAGGTGTTTTAACGCACATTCACTTCATGCTGGGCCTGCGCAACGGCAATGAATTCCCGCGCCGCATCCGAGATCGGCGACCCACGCCGCCAGACAAGGCCGACCTGAACGACGGGAAGCGCACCGGACACGTCCCGGCTGTGAATGCGGTCGCCTTCCAGTGACCAAGGCCGGTACACCAGATCGGGCAGCAACGCCACACCGGCCCCCGTCGCCACGAGCGAGCGCACAGCCTCGACTGACCGGGTGCGAAAGGCGATGCGCGGTCGTTCCCCGAAGGCCGAAAGCAGCTTGACCGCTTCCTGCTCCATCTCATCGACATCCAGAACAATAAGCTGTTCACCGGCCACATCGGACAGCGCAATGCTTTGCTGCCCATTCAGATGATGATCGATAGGTAGCCACAACCGAAAAGACGACACTTCGAGGATCTCAGATTGCAGCGCCTGCACATCGCGCAGGTTAGTCGTGACCATCACAGCCACGTCAAGCTCTCCGCCGATGATCAGATGCTCCAGATATTCTCCGGTATCCTCGATCGCGGTGACGTCGACATCAGGGTTCAGCCTGCGATATCGCGACAGGACATCCGACAGGACGTAACCAGCGGTCAAGGACGTGACCCCGAGGTTCAGCCGCCCCGTCACCCGCTGCGCCCCTGCCGATACGACGCGGGTCGCCTGCGATACTTCCGCAAGGATCGAGATGGCGTGGCGCAGAAACTGCTGGCCTTCGGGCGTCGTCGTCATGCCGCGCGGATGGCGGATGAACAGCTTAACGCCAAGATCGGCCTCCAGTTCCTTGATCGCCTCGGTGACGGCGCTTTGCGAGATCGACAAGGCATGGGCTGCCTTGCTGACCGAACCCTGATGCGCGGCGGCGATGAAATAGCGAAGCTGTTTAAGGGTCAGGGACATGGCGGTGCGATCCGGCTAGCGCTGATAGGTAACGCCCGGCCCCGGACAGGTATCCGGCATCGCGGCATCGTGGAACAGCGGGACCGTTGTAGGGCAGCGATCCCAGTGGGCCAACACATTTCTGGCGAACCGGCGGGGGCATTAGGTGAGGACCCATTGATTTCCTCTGGGTCGCATGATTCACGGTTCGAAAATCGAGCGGTGAACATGTCTAATCTCTTTTGGCTGACCGACGCGCAGATGGCCCGTCTTGAGCCCTATTCCCCGAAATCCCACGGTAAGCCGCGCGTCAATGATCTGCGCGTGCTGATCGGGATTATCTTCATCAATCGCAATGGATTGCATTGGCGCGACGCGCCTGCGGAATACGGTCCGCACAAGACGCTCTACAACCGGTGGAAGCGATGGAGCGATATCGGCGTCGTCGCCCGGAAAATAGGCAGCATGAATACCAAGTTGCACGCCATCTGCGACAGCCAAAGGCGGCAGATGCTATCCAGGCGATCAGATCGTTTGGTCCCGTTTTCAGAAGTCGTTTCGACAATAATCCATGCACCCATGGTGGTCTTCCTGTTTGAACGACCACTACATCATAGCAGGCTACCCCCAGATTTTGCCCGCTCCCGGTATGCCGCACTCGGCATACCCGTCACGAAAACCGTTGGATAAATGTGTCTGGGAAAAGGGAAAGTCCGTTCAGCTACGGCTTTGTGCATCAAAGCCCAACAGACCCCAAAAAGGTGCTTGTTCAGATTTCCAGGTCGATCTTGCGCACCCTATCGCGCAACAGGGCGTTGGACACAGTAAGCAAGTGCTGCTCCATTGCCGCTGCTGCTTCCCGGCTGTCATGCCGCGAAATCGCGTCTGCCAGCGTCTTGTGTTGTTCGCCCAGCAGATGCAGCGTATGCGCAGAATAGCTGTCCCGACGCTGGGTGGTCCAGACGGCTTCGCGGCGTACGGACCGGATAGATTCATAGACCGTCAGAAACAGAGGATTGCGCGCGGTCTCTGCGATCTTGTAGTGAAACATGTCATCGGCCGCTTCGTAGTCGTCCATATCTGTCAGGTTCAGCGTGGCGCGCATCAACTGATCCAGCAGGTCAATCTCTTGCGGTTGGGCGCGGTCGGCGGCCAGCGCGGCCAGCGCCGGTTCGACCTCTAGCCTCACTTCCATCACATCGCGCGGCGTTACCTGTCGGGCTAGCGAACGCAGGCTTTCAACATTGGTGGCGGGTGGCGGTGTCGCGAAGGTGCCTTTTCCGCGGCGGCGAAAGATGGTGCCATCTTCCTGCAAGAGATCCAGAGCTAGACGCAACCGCGCGCGGCTGACCCCAAAGCGTTCGGCCAGCGTGCGTTCGGGCGGCATGCGCCCCTTGTCCAGCAAGTCACCTTTGCGGATCGCGGCCCGCAATACCTCGGCAAGTTCTGCCTCCCGCTGCATACGGGGCGTACTGTCACCCATTGGCATTCAAGCTGTTGAAAAGGTCCAAAAACATTCGAATTGAGGTTATCATGAGGAAGATACCAAAGGCAAACCGCAAGGCGCGGCGGGGAATGCTGTGGGCGAGCTTTACACCGACATGTGCGAAACAGCTGGTCAGGGGAATGATGATAGTTGCCGCCGCAAGGTTGACGTATCCCAGCGAGAAGGGGGGCAGTTCCTCAACCCCCAATCCGGTGAAGGCGTAGACGACCGCACCGGGTAGGCCGATGATAAACCCGATCGCGGCTGAGGTGCCTACTGCGCGGCGGATATCATAGCCCAGAAAGTTCAGCAGGGGTACACCGATGGTCCCGCCGCCGATGCCCATCATCGCCGAAAGCGCCCCGGTGATCGTGCCGAGTGCGGCCCAGACCAGCTTGGAAAAGCTGCGCACGGCCAGGTCTTCCGAGGGTTTGCGGAAGATCATGTCAATCGCGACCAAGGCCGCGACGACCGCAAAGACCCCGACAAGGATCAGCCCCGAAACATAGCCCCCCAGCAGCGCGCCGATGATGACACCAACCAGCAGCGAGGGTGCCCAGAGACGCAGCAGGTCCATATCAATCGCGCCGCGTTTGAAGTGGCCATAGCCGGATGACAGGGAGGTGAAAACGATGGTGGCAAGCGAGGTGCCCACCGCCACCTGCATGGTGATTGCCGGGTCCATGCCCACTGCCGACAGCGACATGTAGAGCGCGGGCACAATGACGATCCCGCCCCCCACGCCGAGCAGGCCGGCGAGGACACCCCCGGCGATACCCGCACCCACCGCAATGGCCAGAAGAGGAAGCAGACTGCTGAAATCGAGCGCCATCATGGGCTTATGTTCTGTCGGTCTTGGGATCTGTGGCGTAAGACAGGCTTGGACGCCCGGCGCTTTTTCGTGTTTGTTCGGCCAAGGTGATGGCGGCATCAATCGGTCCGCGGTCGGTGGTGCCGGAGAAATCATCGTGCGTCGGCATCGCGTCCGCCACATGCAGATAGCGTTCGCCCGCTACATCCAGCAGGCGGTCCAATTCGGCCAAAGGGTCGCTGTGATCATCGGCGCGCAGGTCAAGATAGGCGTGATCCTGCCCGCGGTGGATCATCAGCCCCGCCGCCTGCCTGCCGCGTTTGTCGCCGCCCGCATCTTCGCCCGCGCGCATTGCGGCCAGCAACCGCTGCGGCATCGCCAGATCGCTGCGGTTTGCGTAGGTCTCAAATGTGGCGTGCACGACCTCTGGCCCCGCCAGCATGTTGCCCGCAACGGAATGGTGGGCGCCGATCTGGTGTCCCGCCCAATCGACGCAATCGACCCCGGTATGTGCGGCGAAATTGCCCGTCGCATCCAGCATGTGACATTGGCGAATGTCGCGGCCCGCATCGCGGGCGGCAAATTCGGCAAGCAGGGCTTCTGCCGTCTTGCCCGCCTCAAGCCTGCGGCGGCCCTCGGTGCCCCAGAGCGGATTGACGAAAGCCTGCGTGGCCACGGCCACCCGCCGCCCGACGTAAGGCACCACTGCGCCACAGGCAAAGAACCTGCTGGCAACGATGACACCAATCTCGCCTGTGCCCGGATCGCGCGCGATGATCGAATAGGTCATGGTTCAGCGCCCCACTGCATAGGCTTGCATCAATCGCGGTGTCGCCGCCGCCTGAAGGCTGCCATCGGGATGGCGCAGCGCCGCCGTCAGACGGCCGACCGACCACGGCTCGGCCACGGTCACGATATGACCGCGCGCACGCAGACCTTTGATGACGGCCTCACCAAAACTTGGTTCGATCGTCATTTCGCCCGGTAACGCCTGCCGCGGGAAAAAGCTGCTTTGGAAGTGCATCGAATGAAACAGTGACGTGTCCATGCCGGCCTGCAGGTCCAGCCCGTGATGCACAAAACGCAAAAACCAGATCAACTGCCACTGATCCTGCTGATCGCCACCGGGCGTGCCAAACACAAGCCGGGTGCCGTCGGATTTCTCAGCCAGCGAGGGTGATAGTGTTGTGCGCGGGCGACGGTGGGGGCCCAGCGACGTGGGCAGACCTTCCTGAAGCCAGAACATCTGTGCGCGGGAGTTGAGCGGGAAGCCGAGGCCGGGGATCACCGGGTTGCTTTGCAGCCAGCCGCCTGAGGGAGTAGCCGACACCATGTTGCCCCAGCGGTCGATCACATCCAGATGCACGGTATCGCCGCGCTTTTCGCTCAGATGGGCTATTGCTGGCTCTTGAGGGGCCGCATCGTTGACGCCGAAATCGCAGGTCGCGCGGCGCAGATAGGCTTCTGCCAGGTGTTCAAGTCCGGGTATGAAGCCGGGGCGGTGTTCAAGCGAAGCGTGGTCAGTGATCAGCTTGGCGCGCTCGGCGTTGTAGCTGTCCGACAGGAGGATCTCCATCGGAATGACGCTGTACTCCGGATCGCCGTAATAGGCTTCGCGGTCGGCGAAAGCCAATTTCATCGCCTCGATGACGGTATGCACAAACTCTTCGCCCATCGGGTCCATCGCGGCGAGGTCGAAGTGTTTAAGGATCGCGAGCGTTTGCAAGAACACCGGCCCCTGCGACCACGGCGCGGTCTTGTGAACCGTCCAGCCTTCGTAGTCATAGCGCAGCGTGTCTTCGTAAGTTGCTGACCAGTTCGCCATGTCTTCACGGGCCAGCACGGCGCTGTTTTTTTGCTCGGATACGTCATGCACGCAGGCATCCTTGAGATAGTCAAAGATGGCGTCGGCGATAAACCCCTTGGACCAGATCGCCCGCGCTGCATCAATCTGCGCGACGCGGTCTTGCCCGCTTGCTTCGGCTTCGCTGACCAACCGTTCGTAGGTCGCGGTCAGGTCAGGATTCTTGAAATTGGCGTTGGCAGCGGGCGCCCTGCCCCCGGGGGTCCAGACGGCAGCGGAGGTCGGCCATTCTGCGGCGAAGTAATCGGCCAAGCCTGCTATGGTATTGGCGACACGCGGCAACACCGGGTGGCCGCCGCGGGCGTAGTCAATGGCCGGTTGCAGCACATCGCGCAGATCCATCGTGCCATGATCGCGCAGCAGCAGCATCCAGCCGTCAAAGG
The DNA here is from genome assembly GCF_008369105.1 of Aquicoccus porphyridii. Lineage (GTDB taxonomy): Bacteria > Pseudomonadota > Alphaproteobacteria > Rhodobacterales > Rhodobacteraceae > Aquicoccus > Aquicoccus porphyridii. The sequence continues at coordinate 282,644 of NZ_VINQ01000003.1, forward strand.
CACCCGGCACCACGGTGGAGAGCAAGCCGGAACCAGGGATCAGCGTCAGCCCCTGCGCCTTGTAATGCGCGGTGGTGGCACCGGCGGGGGTAACACCCTGCCCGCAGACAACCTTGGTCTGGTTTGTTTCGGCGCTGTGGAAAATAATCGGCAGATCGCCTGCAGGGCCGTTCAGATGCGGCTCGACGATCTGAAGCACAAATCCTGCCGCCACCGCTGCATCAAAGGCGTTGCCGCCCTTTTCGAGGATGCCAAAGCCCACGGCCGAGGCGATCCAGTGGGTCGATGTGGCGACCCCGAAGGAACCCCGGACCTCGGGACGGGTGGTAAAGCCGGACATGGAGTCTCCGTTCGTCAATGTTCGCGGGGGTCGAGCGCATCGCGCAACCCGTCGCCCAGAAGGTTAAAGCCAAGCACGACCAAAAAGATCGCGACACCGGGCCAGAGCGCCATCCAGGGCGCCTGGTTGAGGAAGTTCTTTGCGGTGTTGAGCATCGACCCCCAGGATGGCGAGGGTGGTTGCTGGCCCAGGCCGAGAAAGGACAGCGACGCCTCGGCGATGATGGCAGTGGCCACGGTGAGCGTGGCCTGCACCAGAACGGGTGGCAACACGTTGGGTAAGATATAGCGGCGCAGGATGCGCGGCGTGGACAACCCGATGGCGCGCGCACTTTCAACATAATCTTCGGCGGCAACGCTGAGCACCTGACCGCGGGTCAGGCGGATGAAAACCGGGGTTGCGGATATGCCGATAGCGATCATCGCATTGGTCAGGCTTGGCCCCAAAAACGCGGCCAGCGCGATGGCGAGGATCAGGAATGGTGCGGCCAGCAATGCTTCGGTACAGCGGGAGATGATCGCGTCGGTCCAGCCGCCGAAATACCCCGCGATAATGCCCAAGGGCACCCCGAACCCAAGCGCGATGGCGACCGACACGACCCCGGCCAGCAGAGAGGCCTGCGCCCCCCAAACCAGTCGCGACAACACATCGCGGCCCAGCTCATCCGTGCCTAGCCAATGCGCGGCAGAGGGTGCTTTGCGCACCGCGCCCCAATCGGTCGCGACAGGGTCAGGGATGGGCAGGATCGGGGCGACAAGCGCGATCAGCACAAAGAATGTCACCAGCACACCGCCCAGCATCGCGCTGCGGTGTTTGCGAAACTTCTTCCAGACGCGGTTTTCGGGGCGGGCCGACAAGACCGGATCAGCGGCGCTTTCGGCATCAATGGTCACGGGAGTCGCAGGTTGGGCCATTATTGCTTCCTCAGGCGCGGGTTCAGCAACACATAGGCGACATCGGCCAGCAGATTCATGAAGATGAAGCCCACGGCGGTAACGAGGACGATCCCCTGCACAACAGCGTAGTCACGGTTGAACACCGCATCGACGACCAGTTTGCCAAAGCCGGGGATGGTGAAAATCTGTTCGGTCAGCACGGCGCCGGCGATCAGCTCTCCGAACAGCAGGGCCGTTAGTGTGACGATGGGAGTCAGCGCGTTGCGAAAGGCGTGTTTCAGGATGACGCGCCGTTCAACCAGCCCTTTGGCGCGGGCGGTACGCACATAATCGGAATTCAGCACTCCGAGCATGGCCGAACGGGTGTGACGCATCAGCGTGGCGGCCAGTGCGGTGCCCAGCACGAAAGCGGGCATGATCATCACGGTGATGGAGCGGACGGGGTCCTCGCTTAGCGGGACATAGCCGGAGGCGGGCAGCAGTTTCCATTTCACCGACACCAGCAGGATCAGCATGATGCCAAGCCAGAAATTCGGGATCGACAGGCCCGAAAGCGCGACAACATTGGCGATGTAATCCACAATCGTGCCCTTTTTCACGGCCGAGAAGATGCCGGCAGGGATGCCGATCAGCAGGGCAAAGATCATCGCCATGGCGGCAAGCTGGATGGTCACCGGCAATTTCTGCGCGATCAGTTCCAGCACCGGTTGGTTGGTGCGCAGCGAAATGCCCAGATCGCCCCGGAGCGCGTTGCCGATCCAAGTGAAATACTGCACCGGAATCGGATCGTTCAGACGGTATTTCTCGCGCAGGAACTCAAGCACCTGCGGATCACGTTCTTCACCCGCCATTGCCAGAACCGGATCACCCGGCAACAACTTTTGCAAGGTGAACACGAAGATCGAGATCAGAATGATCGTGGGGATCGCGATGACGACACGGCGCAGGATAAAGGACAGCATCTGAGACGGCCTCATATGAGCGTGAAGACACCGCCGGGACATGCCCGGCGGTGTAGGGGAAAGGTGGCTTAGCCGTCTTCTTTTTTCATGCCTTTCAGACGGATCATCCCGTCAGGGTAGGGCGTGAAGCCGGAGATCGCGGAATCCAGTGCCCAGATCCATGTCTGGTGGTAGAGATACACGATGGGCGCCTCGTCGTTCAGGATCGCGCGGGCGGCGTTATAGCTTTCCTTGCGGACCTGCTGATCGTTGGACGTGCGTGCTGTGTTCAGCAGCGCATCAACTTTGGCGTTGGAGTATTTGGAATCGTTCAGCCCGGCATCGGTGGTCATGAACTGATGGATGTTGCCATCGGGATCGACACGACCCGACCACCCGATCTGGCTGGCGGTATAGTCGCCTGCGGTCTGGTCCGACAGCAATGTTGCGAACTCTTTCGAGACCAGCGAAATGCGGATGCCTGCCTCGGATGCCATGGATTGCACGACCTGCATCAGTTGCAGCGGAATGGTGGTGTTGGGCACCTGCACCTCAAGGTCGATGCCATCGGGGAAACCGGCCTCGGCCAGCAATGCCTTGGCCTGTTCCACGTCGCGCGCGGGCACGGGGAAGTCCTTGCTGTACCATGGCGATGTCGGTGGGAAGGGCTGGTTGCCCGCCGCAAAGGCACCGTTGAACACAACCTGATTGATCGCCTCGCGGTCCAACGAAAGGCTAAGCGCCTGACGCAGACGTTTGTCTTTGCCCCACGGATTGTCGGCCTTGTCGCCATTGGCCACATTGATCGTGATGCCCTGATAGCCAAGCGACACGGCGCTGGCCACCTGGATGCCCGCATCGCTTTCTGCTTGCGCCAGATCCGTGGCGGCCAGACGTTCCAGCATGTCGATGTCGCCCGATTGCAGATTGGCAAGCCGCACTGTGGTGTCGGGGATCGGCAGATAGGATACCGTGTCGAAGTGGAAGTCGTCGGCGTTATAATAGTCTTCGAATTTCTCCAGAACGATCCGGTCCTGTGCCACACGCTCCTTGAACTTGTAAGGCCCGGAGCAAATGGGGTTCAGGCCGAAATCGGCACCGGCCTGTGTTGCGGCGGTGGGCGACACCATCATGCCAGCGCGGTCCGCAAGCTGCGCCATCAGCGTTGCATCGGGGCTGGTCAGATCAAGGCGCACCACGTGGCTGCCCAGAACTTCGACGCCCGTCACCGATGACAGTTCGGATTTGCGCCGCGATTCCTGAAGGTTTTGGCTGCGATCGATGTTGGCGGCCACGGCTGCGGCATCGAACGGGGTGCCGTCGTGAAAAACCACATCATCGCGCAGTTTCAACGTCAGTTGTTTGCCATCCTCTGAAAACGACCATTCGGTGGCCAGTTGCGGGATGATCTCCAGATCGGGCGTGATGTCGACCAGTTTGTCACACAGAGCGGTGTAAACGATCCGCCCCACGAAGGTGCGCGACTGATCGGGGTCCAGCACGTCGGCATCCGATTGCAGCGCGATGCGCAGATCGGCGGCCTGTGCGCCCAGCGTTGTCGCCCCCAGCAAGGCTGCTGCAAGGGTCAGTTTAGTCAGTTTCATGTCGAACTCTCCTGTTGATGGAATGGTTTTGGTTCAGCCTGTTGCTTTTGGTCTTGGCCGGACCGGACATTTGCCCGCTCCTGCATGGCGTCCTGATAAAGCGCAAAGCGCGCGCTGGCGCCTGCGGCACGGGGCGGCGTACCGACACGGCCCGGATCGGGTTCTGCGGCTGCGATGTCCGCGAAGAAATGGCAGGCCGCAACGTGATCTTCGCCGTTGCCTGTGGGACGCAGCGTGGGGGCCTGCGAGGTGCAGCGGTCTTGCGCGTAGGGGCAGCGGGTGTGGAACCGGCAGCCGGATGGCGGATTGGCCGGGCTGGGCATTTCGCCATGCAGCGCGGTCTGGCTGAGGCGCTGGCCGTAGGCGGCCACCGGAATGGCCGACAACAGCGCGCGGGTGTAGGGGTGGCGCGGGTGCTGGAACACGGTATCAACCGTGCCTTGTTCGACGATCTGGCCCAGATACATCACTGCCACGCGATCGCTCATGTGCCGGATCACCGCCAGATCATGCGCGATGATCACCAGTGTCAGCCCCAATTCGTCGCGCAGATCGCCCAGCAGATTGATCACCTGCGCCTGCACCGAGACATCCAGCGCCGACACCGGCTCATCGCCGATCATCAGCTTTGGTGCAGAGGCCAACGCGCGGGCGATGCCGATGCGCTGGCGCTGACCGCCGGAAAATTCATGCGGATAGCGTTCGGCGTGTTCGGGGCGCAGCCCGACCTTGTCCAGCAACTCCGACACCTTGGCCCGCCGCTCTGCCCCGCTCATGTCGGGAAAGTGGGTTTCCAGCGGCTCACCGATCAGCTTGCCCACACTCATGCGCGGGTTGAGCGAGGAAAACGGGTCTTGAAAGATGAATTGCATGTCCCTGCGCAGGGCGGTCAGATCGCGCCCCTTGAGGTTGCGCACATCTATGCCATCAAAGATCACATCCCCTTCGGTGGGCGACAGCAGGCGCATCAGCAGCCGCGCCAGCGTGGATTTACCGCAGCCGGATTCGCCGACGATGGCAAAGGTTTCACCCCGCCGAACGTCAAAGGAGACATCATCAACGGCGCGGATCACGCCTGCGGTGCCCATCACGACACCGCCGGTCGTGAAGTGCTTTTTCAGCCCGCGCGCCCGAAGAATGTTGTCGCTCATGCGCTTTCCTTCAGTTTGATTTCCAAAGGGGCGAAATGGCAGGCGGCCTGATGACCGTCACCTATTTCAACAAGCGGCGGCTCGGTGGTGCAAACCGGACGGGCAAAGGGGCAGCGCGTTGAGAAACGGCAGCCCGCCGGCATGTTCCGCGCTGTCGGCACCATGCCTGGAACAGTCGAAAGCCGCCCGCGCGCGCCGGTCAGTTGCGGAATCGAGGACATCAACCCGATGGTATAGGGGTGCTGGGGGTCGTTGAATATCCGCTCGGCAGGCCCTGTTTCCACGACAGTTCCGGCATACATCACGGCCACCGTATCAGCGATTTCCGCAACCACACCCAGATCATGAGTAATCATGATGGTGCCCATACCGGTTTCTGCCTGAAGATCGCGGATCAGTTCCAGAATCTGCGCCTGAATGGTCACGTCCAGCGCGGTCGTCGGCTCGTCTGCAATCAAAAGTGCCGGGTCGTTGACCAAGGCCATTGCAATCATCACGCGCTGGCGCATCCCGCCCGAAAGCTGGTGCGGATAGTCGCGCATCCGCTTTGCAGGCGCGGGGATGCCGACCCGTTGCAACATTGCCACCGCACGGTCGCGCGCTTGGGCGTCGGTTGCATCGCTGTGCGCCTTGACGGCTTCGACAATCTGGTCACCGATGCGAAACACCGGATTAAGTGAGGACATCGGTTCCTGAAAGATCATCGTCATCCGGCTGCCGCGGATTTTGCGCATGGCCTTCGGGTCGGCAAGGTTCATGGCCTGCCCTTCGAACAGCATTTTCCCCGAATTGATCTGTGCTGCACCGGCGGGCAGCAGACCCATCATGGCAAGTGAGGTCACGCTTTTGCCACAGCCGCTTTCACCGACGATACACAGGGTTTTGCCCGAACCGACCGAGAAACTGACGCGATTGATCTGGTCGCTGGGCGCACCACGAAACCGCAGGCTGAAGTCCTGAACGACAAGCAGGTCCGGTTGTGCTTCGGTGTTGACCAGGGACAAAGTGTGCTCCTCTTGAACCAACCGTAAAACCAATATGGAATTGGTTTAATATGCGGTTGCAAATAATATGCTGTCAATCAACTGCCATCAGTAGCCGACTGCCTGACCGTCTTTGCGCGGGTCCGATCCAGCCGCATAGCCGCCTCCCTCCAGCCGTTGCACCAATTGCGCACCGCCAAAACCAAAGGCGTTGTCAGGCGCCTCGACCTGAACGCTGTGACCCATCTTTTTCAGACCGTCGATCATGCCGGCCGGCATGGAGGGTTCGCAGGCGACCTCCAGCCCCTCGATCGTGCGCCAGCGTGGCGCGTCTGCCGCAGTCTGAGGGTCCTGATTCCACAACTGGGTGCGTAGCAGCAACTGCATATGCCCCATCGCCTGGATCGGGCCGCCCATCATACCGAACGCCATCAGAGGCGCGCCGTTTTTCATCGCGAACCCCGGAATGATGGTGTGGAAAGGGCGCTTGCCTGGAGCCACCTGATTGGGGTGGCCCTGTTCGGTGGTAAAGCCCAACCCGCGGTTCTGCATTGAGATGCCGGTGCCGGGCACCACCACGCCAGAGCCGAAACCGGCATAGTTGGACTGGATAAAGCTGACCATCATACCGAATGCATCCCCGACATTCATCAACACGGTGCCGCCCAGCTTTGGCGCTCCTGCGCCAAAATCCTGCGCCCGATCAAGGTCGATCAGCGCGGCGCGTGACTTGAGGTAGTCCGGGGCCAGCAGGGCCGTTTCGTCGACCTCGCCCATGTGGTCGCGGTCCGAGACATAGGCATGCAAGTCGCTATAGGCCAGTTTCACTGCCTCGATTTGCAGATGGACGGCGGCCAGATCGTCGGGGCCGTGGTCGCGGATCGCAGTGTGTTGCAAAATGCCAAGCGCCATCAGCGCCGCGATGCCCTGACCGTTTGGAGGGATTTCATGCAATTCCACATCGTCAAAGCTCTGGCTGATGGTTCCACACCAGTCGTTGCGGTGTGCTGCCAGATCCTCGACCGTCATCGCGCCGCCGTGCGCCTTGGCAAAGGCTGCGATTTCCTGTGCGATTTCACCTTCATAGAACGCGCGGCCCTTGGTTTCCGCAATCGCGCGCAATGTGCGCGCTGCGCCGGGATTGCGGAACCGTTCACCGGGTTTGGGCACACGGCCATCGGGCATGAAGGTTTCCGCAAAACCGGGCTGGTCTTTTAGAACAGCGGCTCCTTTTGCCCATGCCGTGCCAACAACCGGCGATACGATAAACCCGTCTTCGGCATAGCGGATCGCGGGGGCCAGCACGGTGGCAAGATCCAGCTTTCCGAATTTCTCGGAAAGTTCGACCCATGCGCTGACGGCGCCCGGAACGGTGACCGAATCCCAGCCATGCTCAGGTATGCCGCCGGCGAAACGCTCTGGTGTCCATGCAGCGGGTGCGCGGCCAGAGGCATTCAGCCCATGCAGCTTTTTGCCGTCCCACAGAATGCAGAATGCATCCGACCCCAGCCCGCAGCCAGTCGGCTCGACGATGGTCAGGGTTGCGGCCGTGGCAACGGCTGCGTCTACGGCGTTACCGCCTTGTTGCAGGATCGCAAGACCGGCTTGGGTGGCCAGTGGCTGTGACGTTGCCACAACATTTTCCGCAAGAACCGGCGAACGCCGGGACGGGTAAACAGGATCATGACGCAAGTGCATCGGGCGACCTTTCTGCGGGCTTTCGGGATTTGATGTGATTGCGAACCGCCCGGAAGAGGGAGACATCGGCGGCGATCAAGAGGCCCGTGCAAAATGTCATGAGGTCGCTCCCAATGAGAGAAAGCAGCGGTTTGTGAACCGCAGTTTTGTTTATGACGATAGCATAACACAAGAGTAACCCTTACAAAGAGCTTATTTATTGCCTTTATATTTAGATTATCTTATCTTAAGGCATGGATACGCGCCAATTAGAAACCCTTCTCGCTGTTCAGCAGCACGGTGGCTTTGCCGCTGCGGCGCAGGCCGTAAATCTGACGGCTTCTGCAATCAGCCAGCAAATTGCAGCGTTGGAAGCCGAGTTGGGCACGCAGTTGTTCGACCGTTCCCGCCGTCCGCCTGTGCTGACTGCGAAAGGGGCGGAAATGGTGCGTTCGGCCCAGTCAATTCTGCAGATCGTGAGAGAGACAAAAGCCTCGGTCGGCGGGGGGGCCGTGCGCGGTACTATGGCTTTCGGATCGCTGCGCACCGGGGCCAATTCGCTGGTGCCCAAATCGCTCGCAACACTTCGGGTCAGCTATCCTGACCTCCATTTCCGTTTGCGCGTCGGCATGTCAGAGGAGTTGATGAGCGAGGTTGTGTCGGGGCAGCTTGATGCCGCGCTTGTTGCCGATCATGTCGCCGTGCCAAGCAGTTTGCGCTGGACCCCGGTGATGACAGAGCCCCTGATTGTACTCACCCCACCGGGTACTGGCGGGATGTCAGTCGACGACTTGATCCGCACGGTTCCTTACATCCGCTACCGCTCACAGGTGCCGCTGGCGCGCCAGATCGACACCGAAATAGCCCGATTTGGCGGGACTCCTCGGCAGATCCTTTCGGTCAACACCATGCCTGCGGTGGTGGGTTGCGTCCGGGCGGGGCTTGGCTTTGCCATAGTGCCGCAGGTCGCGTTGCAAGATATGGTTACTGCGACGCTGGATTGGTTTCCTTTCGGATCACCGTCCATTCACCGCCGGCTGGGTGTTGTGCAACGCGCAACGTCACGTCGCGAGGAGATATTGGTCGCGCTTGTGGCCGCACTCACCTTTCATGGCCGCCCACGTAAAGATTATGACTAGGCTTTACCAGGGCGAGGAAGTTGGCGTCGTGTTTCTCGTATCGGGTTGCGATGGCCCTGTCATGCTTGAGTTTCATGAAGAACCGCTCGATCCGGTTGCGGCGGCGGGGCGGATCAGGCCGCATTCGGACGGGTGCAAACAAGTTGGCAATGCCCTTCATTGATCTGATCTTGCAAGATCGCTTCCTGCAGTCGCCTCAGCAAGTGCTTCGCCTCATCGAGGAGCAAACCAAGGTTATCGGATTCCAACTCGTCAGGCGCACGGCGGAGCCGACCGATATTGCGCCTCCGGGTTTCGCCATCGTCAAACGTCGTCGCGACAAGAATGCTTACACCCATGGTCGGCTCCGCCTTGTTCCGAAACCCTTACCATACCATGTCGACCAACAGGGTTTGCCCACTCCCGGCATCGAACGTGGAAAAAAGGAGCGGGAGCCGCACTCGCCACCTCACATCGAAGAGGTCTGGCTCAACTCCTCGATCATCTGGTCACGCATGATGAACTTCTGCGGCTTGCCGGTCACCGTCATTGGCAGCTCGTCAACAATGCGGAAATGGCGCGGCACCTTGAAATGCGCGATCTGACCGCTGCAATGAGCGCGCAGATCCTCGGGAGTCAGCTTCACGGCCGGTTTCGGCACGACCCAGGCGCAGATCTCTTCGCCCATCTTTTCATCGGGAATGCCAAACACCTGCACATCCGCTATTCCGGGGTGACCATAGAGGAACTCCTCGATCTCGCGGGGATAGATGTTCTCACCGCCGCGAATGATCATGTCCTTGGCGCGGCCTACAATGGCACAGAACCCCTCCGCGTCGAACCGGGCAAGGTCGCCGGTGTGCATCCATCCGCCGCGCAGCGCCTCCGCGCTTTTCTCGGACTCATCCCAGTAACCCTTCATTACCGAGTAGCCACGCGTGCACAATTCCCCGTCCTTGCCCTGCGGCACGATGCGTCCCTCGGTGTCGATGATCTTGACCTCAAGATGGGGATGCACCCTGCCCACGGTTTCGCAACGCTTGTCGAGCGGATCGGACACGAAACTCTGAAACGACACCGGGGAGGTCTCTGTCATGCCATAGCAGATCGTGACCTCGGGCATATGCATGTCACGGACGACGCGCCGCATGACATCCACCGGACAGGGTGCCCCCGCCATCACGCCGGTGCGCATCGCCGTCAGATCGTGCGGTGCCTTTTCAAGTGCCTGCAACAGCGTGACAAACATGGTCGGCACACCGTAAAGCGCCGTGCACCGCTCCGCCGAAAGGGCCGCAAGTGTTTCATCGGGTTCAAAGGACGGGCCGGGAAAGACCATGGCCGCGCCCTTGCTCAGCGCCCCCAGGACCCCCATGACCATCCCGAAACAATGATAGAGCGGCACGGGTATGCACAGCCTGTCCATTTCCGTCAGGGTGATCCGGTCCGTGACGAAACGGGCGTTGTTGACGATGTTGTAATGCGACAGCGTCGCACCCTTGGGATGGCCCGTCGTGCCGGAGGTGAACTGGATATTGATGGCGTCGTCGGGGTCGAGCGCCCGGTCCAGCACCGGAAGGCGCAACTGCTGCGCCGGTCCGCCCAGTTTGCGAATGTCGTCGAACAGATGCGCGCCGGCGACCGCGCCCGCGCCCATCACGATCACATGGCGCAGATGCGGCAGGCGATCGGCGCGCAATCGACCCGGCGCGCAGTTTTCCATTTCGGGCGCAAGATGCCGGATCATTCCTACATAGTCCGAGGATTTGAACGACCGCGCCGAGATCAGCGCCTTGCAGCCCACCTTGTTGAGGGCATATTCCAGCTCCGAACGCCGATAGGCCGGGTTGATGTTGACCATGACAAGCCCGATCCGTGCGGTGGCGAATTGCGTCAGCACCCATTCGTGACAGTTCGGTGCCCAGATGCCGATGCGGTCGCCCTTCTCAAGCCCCAGCGCCAGCAGGCCGGCGGCCAGTTCGTCGACGGCGCGGTCCAACTCGTAATAGCTCTGGCGTATCCCCTGCCGGGGAAAGATCACCGCGTCGCGCGGCCCGAAGCGGGCCACCGTCTCGCGGAAAAGCTGCGGGATCGTGATGAACCGCAATTCCGGCAGCGTCGTTCCCCTGACATAAGACATCCCGTCGACCGGAGTGCCGATGCCGTCCGGGTCGGATGGCGCGGTATGGCCTGCCGCCCGGATCTGGCCGGCCAGGCTTTCGTTGAGAATGGACATGCGCTGACTCCTTACATGGTGCGCCAGTCGCCCGATTGTTCAAAGGCATGGGCGGCCTGATAAATCTTCAACTCGCCATAGCTCGGCCCCACAAGCATCATTCCGATGGGAAGCCCCTCGCTCAAACCGCAAGGCAGGCTCATCGCCGGCAATCCGCCGTTGAACGGCGCGGTATTGCCGATCATCTCGAAGGCGCGCTGCACGTAAAGGCTCATCGAACAATCGGGCGGCGGAATCTCCTGCGGTTTCATCGGCACGGTGGGCATCAGCAGCAGATCGAACTCGCGCAATGCCTCTCCATACCTGCCATTCGCCTTGCGCATGAGATTCTGCGCCTTGCCATAGAACCGGCCGCGATACTGTTCTTGGAAATACTCTCCAAGGAACATGCAGGCCTTCAGCGAATGGCTCAACTCATCCGCACGGCCCCGCCACTGTGACATGCGGTCCATCATCGACGGCAGGAAAAGGCCGCGATAGTTGGTGCCGCCGGCATGGCCGTGCATCAGGTGATCCTGAAGCCCCTCAACGGTGATCGCCGTCCAGCAGTCCACCGCGAGATTGTGTTCCGGGATCGACACCTCTTCGACCCGCGCGCCCAGCGCCTTGAAGCGGTCGGCGGCGGCCAGCACCTTGTCATCCACATCCGACTCGCCCTCGGAGCGATGAAACCCCTCTTTCAGAATGCCGATGCGCATCCCCTGCGCGCCGCGACCCAAAGCCTCGGTATAGCGGAAGGTCTTTGGCGCATACTGCCGGGGATCAAGGCCGTCCTCGCCTGCCAGAACCTCGAGCAGCATCGCATTATCAGCCACCGAGGTCGTGATCGGGCCGACATGGTCAATCGTCTGCTCGATCGGCATCACCCCGGTATAGGGCACAAGGCCATGCGTGGCCTTCATCCCGTAAACCCCGCAATTCGACGACGGAATGCGGATCGAGCCACCCTGATCGCCGCCAATGGCCATATCCACGTCGCCCGCCGCAACCAGAGCGGCGGAGCCACCCGACGACCCTCCCGCCATGTAGCCGCGCTTCCACGGGTTGTGGATCGGCCCCTTGGCACCGGTATGCGACCCGCCCGACAGGCACAGGTTCTCGCTATGCGCCTTGCCGGCGATCACGGCCCCCGCATCCAGCATCCGCGTCACGATGGTGGCGTCGATCTCGGGCACATACCCCTCGATGATCGAGGACCCGTTCATCATCGGCACCCCGGCAAGACAGACGGTATCCTTGAGTGCGATCCGCTTGCCTCGCAATGGGCCATCGGGGGCGCCGCTTACCTCGGTCTTGACATACCAGGCATTCAGCGGGTTTTCCGTTGGGTCGGGAAAATGCCCCGGCGCCCGCGGATAGCGCACTTCGGGAAGGTTGTCGGGCATCGCGTCGAGCCGGTCATAGGCCTGGATATAAGGTTCGATGATCTGCCGGTATTCCTGCAAATCCTCATCCGTGAGGCTCATGCCGAACCTGTCGGCCATGTCGCGCATCTGGGTCAGCGTCGGGCGGTTTATCGTCATCTGTGTCACCGGGGTTGAAGGAATTGGGGTATCCGGGCGGCGTGGCGAAGCCGGGGGTGCGTCGTCCCTGCCGTGGCCGGGCGGTGGCGGGCCAGGGCGCGGCGATGCGACAGGGCGCGCCCCGCGTGTCGTTCGTGCGGCGCCGAAACCGAGGAACTGATCCACCTTGGCGCGGTCCGCCATGTCATCGCGCGAAAGCTCGGCCGTGATGCGTCCGCGTTCAAGCACCAGAACGCGGTCGGACAGGTCATGAATGAAATCGAAATTCTGCTCCACCAGAAGGATCGACAAACCGCGCGCCTTGCGCAGATGCAGAAGCGTTTCCTCCATCTCCTCGATGATCGAGGGCTGGATGCCCTCGGTCGGTTCATCGAGCAGCAAGAGATCCGGATCTCCCATGAGACTGCGCGCCAGTGAAAGCAGTTGCTGCTCGCCACCCGACAAGGTGCCACCGTCGCGATCAAGGAGCCGTTCAAGCCGCGGAAAATCGGCCAGCACACTGTCGAGGACCACGGCCTCGTCGCCCCCGGCATAGTCGTGCCAGGCAAAACGCAGATTATCTCGCACGCTCAATTGCGGGAAGATGCCCCGCCCCTGCGGCACGTATCCGATACCCAGCGCCGCCCGATCGTGCGGTGCCAGGCGGGTGACATCCGCATCGTGATACCGGATCTGCCCGGAGGTTGCCGGCAGAAACCCCATCAGGGTCTTGAGGAGCGTTGTCTTGCCCATTCCGTTGTGACCGAGAATGCCCACGACCTCGCGTTCGGCCACGTCGAACTCCACGCCGTGCAGGATCGGCACCTTGCCATAGCCGCCCGAAAGGCTTTTGACCTGCAGGCCCAGATGAGTTTCGTCCGACATGCTCAGGCCTTCTTTCCAAGATAGATGTTGCGCACATGCGGGTCCGACATGACCGTCTCCACGTCGTCCTCGATCAGGATCGCCCCCTGGTGGAAAACGGTGACCCGGCTCGCGATTGAGCGGATGAATTGCATGTCGTGCTCCACGATGACCACGGCGGCGGTGCGGTTAAGCTCGTGAATCACCTCGGACATCCGGGCAACCTCGCCAGCGGTCATCCCCGCGGCGGGCTCATCAAGCAGCACCAGCCAGGGATCGCTTGCAGCGACGAAACCCAGTTCGACCTGCTGGCGCTCGCCATGCGCCAGCCGCCCCAACGCGGTGCGCGCGATCTGCCCCAATGCCAGTCGCTCGATGACTTCGCGGGTCTTGGCGTCGGCTTGCGTGCTTGGCAGGAAGCGACGCGCGGCAAGCCAGATATTCTCCTGCACGGACAACCCGTCCATCACATTGGGCACCTGTGTCTTGATCCCGACACCGAGCGCGGCCACCCGATGCGGCGCCCAGCCGGTGGTCTCCTCCCCCTGCATGAGAACATGGCCCTCGCTTGGGGTGAGCAGCCCGGTCAGGCATTTGAAGAAGGTCGATTTGCCCGCGCCATTCGGCCCGATGAGGCAACGCAGCTCACCACGCCGCAAGGTGAAGGTCACATTGTCCACCGCGACGACACCACCAAAACGCATGGTCAGATGCTGGGTTTCCAGAACCGGCTCAGCCATCGACCCGATCCTTCCTGCGATTGCGGCGCACCGCCCCTGCCCGCCCGGCGCGGCGCGGGCGTCCGACGCTGGCCCGCCAGACGGACATCGCCGCCGGCACCACGCCGCGCGGCAGGAACAGCACGAACAGCACAAGGATCAGGCCCATCAGCATCGTGTTGTTGATCATGCTTTGCTGGCCAAGAAGGAACTTCAGGTATCCCAGCCCCGCCGCCCCGAGAAGCGGGCCGAACCGCGTGCCAAGCCCACCGACGATACACCAGATGATGATTTCGGCGGATTGCGACAGGCTGAAAAGCCCCGGCGTGACGATCGCGCCCCAATTCGCGAAAAGCGCCCCCGCCAGCCCGGCAATCGCGGCCCCGGTGGCGAACATCACCGTCTTGCGAATTCGCACGTCATACCCGATCAGCGACATGCGTGTCTCGTTCTCCCGGATTCCAACGGCAACCCGTCCGAAAGGCGACCGCAAGAGCCACGTCACCCCGAAGTAAACGAGCAGCAGCGCCGCCGCACAGAAGTAATAGAGCCCGTCACCCCAGATAGACAGATCGGTCCGCCCCGGCACGTTGAGCGTCGGAAAGCCCGGTATGCCGTTATACCCGCCCAGCCGCGCGTTTCCGATGGTGTATTGCGGCCCGGCGGTGGAATTGATGAACTTGAACAGGATCAGCGTCACGACAAGCGTGATCACCCCCAGGTAGACATCGCCGAGTCGGCCATAGAACATCATCGCTCCAAGCAACGCGGCAAAAACGCCGGGCACCATCACCGCAAGGATCATCGGCAAGGTGCTCTCGCCGGTATTGATGGCCGCAATGGCATAGGTATAGGCACCCAGACCGAAGAACGCCGCCTGTCCGAAACAAAGGATTCCGCCGAACCCCCAGATCAGACCGAGGCTCAGGCCCAGCATCGCATAGATCGCCAGCACGGTAAGCGTATAGGTTCCGACCATCAGCGGCAGCGCCCAAACCAGAACCGCCGCCACGATGAGCGTGGTGATCACGTCTTTTCCGGCCGATCCCTGCATCACATGCGCCCCCGGAAAAAGCGCGCGGTGATTCCCTGCGGCAGAAGCCGCAACAGCACCACCGCCGCAATCAGAAGCGCCACCTCCCCGATCACCGGCGACATGGCAAAGGTGAAGATCCGGTCAATGACGCCAAAGACGCTGGCGCTGCTGACCAGCCCCGCGATCAGCGACGGCCCCCCCGCGATCACGGTGATGAAAGCCTTGGCGATATAGGCCCCGCCCGATGTCGGAACCAACCCCACCAGCGGTGCAAGGATCGCCCCGGCCAGACCCGACAGGGCCGAGCCGCAAAAAAACGTGGCCATGTAGATCCGCTCGGGGCTGTAGCCGAGGCCCGACGCCATATCGGGGCGCTGCATCGTGCCACGCGCGATCAGTCCGAGCCTTGTCCGGCCCAGCACCAGGTAGAGCCCGATCATCAACAGGACCGACACCACCACGATGAACAGGTTATACCCGTTGATCTGGTAATTCCCGATCGCCAGTCCCGAGATCGGCGTGGAAATCCCCGTGGTGGTATTGCCGAATATGATCGTCGCCAGGCCGATGAAAAACAGGCTCAGCCCCCAGGTGGCCAGCATCGTGTCCACCAGCCGCCCGTAAAGATGCCGAATGACAAGGCGCTCCACCACCAGCCCGATCAGCCCCACCACCAACGGCGCGATAATGAGCATGGCCACGAACACGTTGATACCAAGGTTGACGGCGACGATGGTGGCATAGCCCCCCATCATCATGAACTCGCCATGCGCGAGGTTGATCACCTTCATCATGCCGAACACGACCGCCAGCCCGACGCTGATCAGCGCGAGAGACGCGACAGCGTAAAGCATTTCGATCACGATGACGATTGTCAGATCCATGTGTCAGGGCCCTTCGGACAATAAGCAACACCCCCGGCGCCGTGCCGGGACGGCGGGGCCACCGCCGGGCGGCCCCGTCCTCGCGCGTCGCGTTTGATCAGATGTCGATCTCGTACTGCGTGTTGTCGTCGGGGTTGGCCCCGAGGTCGCACACCGCCTGCGTATCCATCGGTTGCCGCTGCGGCAGGGTTTCGAGAACCTGCATCTTCTGGTCCCTGATTTCCATCAGGCGCACATCCGCAATGGCATGGTGGGTCTGCGGATCGACCGTGAACATGCCCGAGGGTCCGTCCACCGACAGCCCCGACTCCAGCGCCTCGACCACCGGATCATGCGCGGCCGTGCCGGCCTGCCGCACGGCCTCGGCCCAGGTCATGATGGCGGCATAGGTGGAGATAGCGAACTCGTTGATTTCGCTCGCATTGCCGCCCGCGGCTTCCCATTTGGCCTTGAAGGCCTTGTTCTCGGGCGACTCGATCTCCTGGCTGTAATTGTAGGCAACCATGATCCCGTCGCCCTCCTCGGCGGTCAGGACCTTGTGCTCATTGCCCACGCCCAGCGTGGTGGAGGCAAGCGGAATACGATCTTTCATGCCCGACGCCGCCCATTGCCGGAAAAACGACAGATGCGCGCCCCCCACCAGCGGCGCCACCACGAGATCGGGCGCGGCGGACTGGATCTTGGCGATGGTGGAGCCGAAATCTGCGACATCGAGCGGGAAGAAATCCGTCGCCACGACCTCGCCGCCATTGTCGCGCACGAACTTGTCGATCCAGCGCGCCATGATCTGACCGTAGTTGTAGTCAGCCGCCAGCACATAGACCTTCTTGCCCGATTGCTTCATCGCGTAGGGAATCAGAACCTCGACCTGCTGGGCCGGCGTCACACCATTGATGAAGATGTTGCGATCACAGACACCGCCCTCATACATCACGTTGTAGAAATAGAGCGTGTTGCTGCGGCGCATGGTCTGGCGGATCGCCTCGCGCGAGGCGGACAGGATACCGCCATGCACCACGTCCACCTGGTCCCGTCGCGTTAGCTGCTGGGCATATTGCGCGTAAAGCGCCATGTCGGATTGCGTGTCATAGGCGCGAATTTCGATCTGCCGGTCCAAGAGACCGCCGCCGTCGTTCAGATCCGACACGGCAAGGCGCATCGCATGATCCATCGGCTTGCCGTAGGCGTCGAAAATTCCCGAGGTATCGAGGATCGAGCCGAGCTTGATCGGATCTGCCGCCCGACCGATACGCGGCATGAGGCCCGCACCCGCCAGCGCTGTGCCCGTCGCTAGAAACTGTCGTCTGTTGAAAGTCATCTGTGATCTCCCGGTTGGTGTTGTTTGGCGCCACCCTTGCGGTGGTCATTCCCTGGTCTTGCTGTCGCCTGTCTTGTCCTTGCCGTCCTTGGGCGTGATACGGCTGGCATAATCCGCCGTGCGCCCGGCCAAGTTGGCGTCGAAGTCAAAGCCGATCTCCTCGCCCATCTGCTTCATCGCGGGCAGACGCACCGCCATGCCGAGGATCTGATCCATCGCGGCGCCAAAGGCCCCTTCGACTCCAGTGCCGTCACCACCGTTCATGCCGCTCCCGGTTCCGCCGATCTGGTTGATGCGGATGGAGTCGATTTTCTCGACCGGCTTCATCATCTGGGTCATGATCTCGGGCATGCGATCGAGCTTGTGACCCTCCAGACGCATCCGAAGCACCGTTTCGCTCAGCGTGTTTTCTGCCTCGTTGAGTGCGGCCTGACCAGCGGCGCGCGCCTGCATGCCAAGCTTCTCGGCCTCGGCGGCGGTCTGCGCGGCCCCGGCCTCGGCTTGCGCCCGCGAGAGCATGATCTCCACGTCCGAGGCGACCTTCTCGTTCTCCAGCTCCAGCGCACTCTTCTGCTTCAGTCCTGAAATCTCGCGCTCTCGTTCGGCGATGGCGCGTTCCTTCTGCGTCTGGACCTGCTCGGCGGCCAGCAATACCTGCGCACGGGAGGTCTCCTCGGCGGCCTTCGCCTCGGCCTCTTCGGCGCGCTTTCGCGCGAGCTGAATGTCGTTCGCGATCCTCGCCTCCTCCAGCGCCAGAATGGCCGCCATCTCGGCCCGGCGCAGGGCTTCGTCGTTGCCGACCTGCACGGTCTTGAGGCGTTGCTCCTTCTCGATCCGCGCGGTTTCCGTGGCCAACGCAGATTCAGTGGCCGATGTCTCGCTGCGCGCGCGCGATTCCGCCTCGAGCCGTGCGATGTGTTCGCTTTGGGCAATCTCCGCCTCGCGCTCCGCACGCTGTACCTCCAACCGCTTGTTGTGCTGGGCCAGCCTGCTCTCGCTGATGGCGATCTCGGCCTCGGTCTCCACCTTGACCCGTGCCTTGCGCTGCTCGGCCACCAGTTCGGCGAGACGGCGCATCCCTTGTGCATTGAAGGCATTGCTCTCGTTGTGCTGCGTCAGGTCGCTCTGATCCACCGCAACCAGCGACGCCGACACCAGAACCAACCCCAGCCGCGCGGCATGCGCACCGGCAAGCTGCGCCACCTCGTCCGTGTATCCGGCCCGGTCGAGGTGGATGTCGGCCATCCCGCGCTTGGCGGCGGCGTTCTGCATGGCATTGGCAAGCGGACCGGCAAGAACCTCGTGCACCCCCTCGCCGCCACTGCGGGAAATCCGGCGCCCAAGCGCCTGCGCCGCGGTGGCAATGCCCTTTTCGCCGGGATCGACATAAAACTCGAATTCCATGTCCACATCGACGCGCAGCTGGTCCTGAGTCAAAAGGGCGTCGCGACCGCTGCGCGAGGTGGTGAAAGAGATCGTGCCCATCGACACGCGCTGCACCTGATGCAGGATCGGGAGTGCCAGGCACCCGCCATCCATGACCACGCGCCGCCCTCCCATTCCGGTGCGCACCAGCGCCGTCTCCAGCGTCGCCTTGGCATAGTAGCGGTGCAGGAACCAGATCCCGATCAGAACGACAGCGGCCAGAAAGAGCAGAGAAAGAAACCAGATCAAGGCCAGATCCCCCAATGTAACAGGTGATGCCGCCACGCCGACGACGACTGAGTCCGTTACGCTGAAGGATTGGAAATTTTCATTTCCATTTCAAGTAAATTATTTTCCAATTCAATAGTTTTTGGTAAAGTATTGTTTTATATGCGCTTTATAACCGAAAACTGAACGCCGTCCGCACGGGCAAGATAAATCGGGGTGCGCATTTTCCCGTCGTCCGACATGCGTTCACGCCGCGCGCTGCGGTAATCGAGGGTCAGGGGAATCACCTGTCCGGCCTCGCGCCAGCCAGCATTGTCATGCCCCAGAAGGCCGGCAAGAAAATGCACCCCCTCATAGGTCGATTGTCCGATTGCATTGAGCACCGGCGCATGCTCTCCATGCAGACTGTAGTATTTTTCCTTGAACGCCCCGTTGGCCTCTGTCGGCAGCGCGCCAAAATATGACGCGGCCGAGAACAGCCGCTTGAGGTTTTCGCCGCCACTGGCCAGCAAACCGTTTTCCTCGACGGCACAGGACAAGCGCACGATCCGCTTGTCGAGGCCCGCCATCCCGAATGCCCGGTTGAAGGCCACCGCATCCTGCCCGACCAGCGAAATGAGTACCGCCTCGGCCCCCGAGGTCGCGATTTCATCCACATGTCGGTCCATGTTGCGTAGGCCGAAGGGCAGATACCGCTCGAACGCGAGATTGGCGGACATCTCGCGCAGCTTGGCCTTGGCATAGGCGTGCGAGGTCCGCGGCCAGACATAGTCATTGCCGATCAGCGCCCAGCTTCGCGGCCGGAACCGCGTTTGCAGATATCGCAGCGCCGGACCCAACTGTGCGTCAGGCGTTTCCCCGATGGCAAAGATTCCGGCGGTCTGCTCTCCCCCTTCGTAAAGCGGGGTATAGACATAGGGCACGCGCTGGCCGACCACCTTGCTCAACCGCTGGCGCACCGCGCTGATATGCATCCCGACGATGGCGTCGATCGCGCCCGCCTCGATCAGCTCATGCACCACGGCCTCTACCGGCGTGGGCGCCTCAACGGCCGCATCGACCATGACAAGTTCCACCGGCCGCCCCGTGATCCCGTCGCCGCGGTTCAACTCGCGCACCGCGACCTGCGCGCTCGAGATGCAGGACGGAGCCCAGAGACCGGCCGACCCGCACAACGGGATCAACAGGGCCACGCGATAGGTGCGCGCCGCTCCGCACAGCGAACGGTCACCGATTTCCGGCACCTCCGTGGGAAACGAAATCTCCCCCATGCAAGAGATCATTTTGCAAGCCTTGAACAATTGCCAGATCGTTTCGCAACACTGCAATTGAATTTACTTTCCAAGTCAACTATTAATTGGCACACGCAAAATATGGTGAAATACGGCATGAAACACGTTTCAACCTCGATGAACTCCTACATTTCCTACATGCTGGCTGCGGCACATCATGCCGTGCATCAGACACTCGCCACGCGCCTGAAGGACCATGGGATGCAGGTTGAGACATGGCGCATTCTCGAGACGCTCGACAGCGAACAGCGGCTGACCATGGGGGAACTGGCGCGTATCGTGCTGATGAACCCGCCAACCCTGACAAAGATGGTGGACCGGATGGTATCGCAAGGTCTCGTGCACCGTCAGGTCGACGCCTCCGATCAGCGCAAAGTCAATCTGCTACTCACCGATCTGGGCCGCAAGCGCATGACCGAGATCCGCGAGTTGGTCCGCGTGCAGGACCGTGAGATTCTCGCCCAGCTCGACCCGCAACAGGTCGAGGTGCTCAACTGCGTCCTGCGCGATCTGTCCGACACCGCCGGCTGAGTCGCGGCACCGGGAAAACCGGGCTCTGCCGCAAGCTTTCCCCAAACCCGCAACGGGACGGTTTCGCCTTGGGCTTCATGCTGCCATGCGGTCTTCGAGCATGGACACCGCCCCGGTCAGCGCGCAGGGCCCCGATCCAAAGTCGCGTTCGATCATACGGACCTCGCCGCTGATATCGCCGGTCAGGTTGAAGCTGCGGGACTGTACCTTTCGCAAGGCCCGCACCCCATCAAAAGCATCCGGTCACGCCAGAGGCGCGCCTCCGGCACGACGGGCGGCCCGGGCGGCTGCGCCGCTGTTGCGGGCGGGGCGCCTTGTCGAGTGGCTGGTTGGCGTGACGGAGCGGTCGCCCGGTTTCAGGAAAGGGGGCTGGACAGCAGGAAGCGCGCCTTCGCGAGAAGCTTTGCTGCGCGTTCCATTTCTTCGCGGTCGAAATGTTTGGCCACGTCTTTGAGCCATTCTCGTCTGATGCTATCTGCCTTCGCGTAAGCTGCCTGACCTTTTTCTGTCATTTTGACGAGCTGCGCGCGCCTGTCTCGGGGGTTGTCCGCCATTTCCAACAAGCCATCATCGATCAATGTGTTTGCAATGCGTTGGACGGCCTGACGTGACACACCCGCTTCCCGGGCAAGCTGCGACACTGTCTGCGCCTCTGACGAGCGGTCCACAGCGCCCAGAACCTGCCATCGCGCACTGCTGAGGCCGAACGGCGCCACCTTTCTGTCGCCCTCAGCGATCAGACAACCGTTCAGCCGAAAGACCTCGAGGATCAAGCCACCAAGATCATCCACACTTGCAGTCACTTTACATACCTCCATTCTTTTGACAATGTGTTGTCAATATTGGCGGAAACATACAGCAGGAGGTTACTATGCCGGAAGGGCCATTCTTCAGGATCGACAAATTCATCGTTCCAGCCGAATCCAGGCACCGCTTTACCGAACGGCTGAAACTGACCCACGAGGCTTTGGACAGCGCCCCGGGCTGTGAGCAGAACCTGATACTCGAGCAGATCGAAGGCCCGGGGCGGTTCAACCTTGTCACCTTCGTGAGGTGGCGGGATCGCACCTGCTATGAGGCTGCCCGGAAGGCCGCGCAGAAACGTCAGAACGCGGCAGGATTCAATCCATCCGCCTTTATGGAGGAGCTTGGTGTCGTTGCCGATCTGGGAAATTATGCCGACCTTGATCGGGTCATCGCGGCCTCTTAACTCCGGTCTGCCGCTTCTGATTGCCGTCCGCTCTGGCCCCATTCCAGACAAGGCCCGGCGCCCTTGCTCTTGCCCAAATCAACCCCGTTCCCTTCTTATCCCCCCGGGCTTTGCAGTCTGCCGTCCAGACGTTAAAGAGTTCAGACACGGATCAAGGCCGGGCCCTGCATGCAAATCCTCTTCATCCACCAGAATTTCCCCGGCCAGTTCAAGCACCTCGCCCCCGCGCTGGCCGCCGGGGGGCACGAGGTGGCGGCGCTGACGCTGCGGGTCAAGGAGGCGCGCAAATGGAACGGCGTGAGCCTGCTGCCCTATGCGGTCAACCGCGACCCCGGGCAGGCGCTGCACCCGTGGCTGGTCGATTTCAACACCAAGGTCACCCGCGCCGAAAGCTGCTATCACGCCGCCTGCGCGCTGCGCGATCAGGGGTTCACCCCCGACGTCATCATCGCACATCCCGGCTGGGGTGAATCGCTGTTCCTGCGCGATGTCTGGCCCGATGCGCGCATCGGCATCTATTGCGAGCTTTATTACCGGCCCGATTATCCCCATACCGGCTTTGACCCCGAATTCGACGGCCCGCCCGACCCGACCAACGCGCTGCGCCTGCGGATGAAGAACCTCAACAACCACATGCATTTTGCCATCGCCGATGCGGGCCTCAGCCCGACCCGGTTCCAGGCCGACACCTTTCCCGCCGCCTTTCGCGACCGCATCACCGTGGGGTTCGACGGCATCGACACGGCCCGCCTCGTGCCGGATGACACCGCATCCCTGTCGTTCAAGAGCGGCCTGACCCTTTCGCGCAGGGACGAGGTGATCACCTTCGTCAATCGCAACCTCGAACCTTACCGCGGCTATCACGTCTTCATGCGCGCCCTGCCGCGCCTGTTGCGCGAACGGCCCCGGGCGCATGTGCTGATCGTGGGCGGCGACGAGGTGAGCTATGGCGCCCGCCCGCCCAGGGGCAAGACGTGGAAACAGATCTTCATCGACGAGGTGCGCAGCCAGATCCCCGATGACGACTGGGCCCGCGTCCGCTTCCTTGGCCGCATCCCCTATGACCGCTTCGTGACCCTGCTGCAGCTCAGCCGCGTGCATGTCTACCTGACCTATCCCTTCGTGCTCTCCTGGTCGCTCTTCGAGACGATGAGCGTCGAAGGCGCCATCGTGGCCAGCGCCACCGCCCCGGTCAAAGAGCTGATCACCCACGATGAAACCGGCCGCCTCGTCGATTTCTTCGACGGCGACGCGATTGTCGATGAAGTCTCGATGCTGCTCGACGACCCCGGGATGCGCGAACGGCTGGGCAAGGCCGCGCGCCACCACGTGGTGCGCAACTACGATCTCGAAACGATCTGCCTGCCGCGCCAGGTGCAATGGGTCAGGGATCTCGCCGCGATGACGCCCCGCACGCCCGGCCTCTAGCCGCGAATCAGAACCGCCGGTCCTCGATCCGCAATTCCCGCGCCCGCGCCAGGATCGCATCCTCGACCGCGCGCTGCGTGCCCGCCGCCACCGGCCCGCCCTGCGAGGCCAGCGCCACGGTGAGCGAGCGCGCATCCAGCGCCGGGTCCTTGATATAGACGGTCGCGCGATAGGCCCGCCCGCCGCCCGGCGGAGTGCCATAGCCGGTCACGATCACCCCTGTGAACGGGTCGATCGACTGGATCGGCAGGAAATTCAGCACGTCAAGCGACGCGTTCCACAGGTAGCGGTTCACCTTCACGGTGGTGCCCGTATCCGTGCGCTTGAACAGATCCCAGACCGAAGTCTGGCCGACCTGGCTCATCCCGTCGCGCCCTTCGAGGATCGGCTCGGCCACATCCTCTTCGGTATCCACGTTGTCGCGCGCACCGCCAAGGCCAACGGAACCGAAGATCCCGCCACCACCGCCGCCACAGGCGGTCAGCGAAAACGCCACCAGCCCGGCCATTAGGAATTTGAAAGCGCTCGAATGCTGCATGTCACCGCCCAGAACCTGCTTTTCCTCACCGTCCTACCCAAGCCCCGCCCCGGGGGCAAGGATTTATGAACATTCCCGCCGGTTCGCCCGCCTGCTCGTCTGCCCGCCGGTCGCCCGTCCACCATCGGCGCGACTCCGCCACGTGTGGCCGGCCCGCGCCCAAACTGTGGCAAAGCTGCACCAATTATCGCCACATTGCCGATGGCCCGCGCCGCATGCTTGCAAACACCCCCCGTTTGGAGCGAGACACTTGCCATACCCAATGCGGATTCCCTGCTTTGGGCCTATGACTGGAAAACCGAGGGAAACAACATGAAAAAGATTCTCTTTGCAACGACCGCACTCGTCGCCTCCGCTGGCGTCGTAGCTGCAGACGTGTCGTTCAGCGGCTACGGCCGTTTTGGTGCAATCAGCATCGACAACCCCACGCCCACGCCCGACGTCGAAGGCATCTACACTCGTATTCGCCTGCAAATCGACATGACCACCGAAGCCGACAACGGCCTGACTTTCGGTGCCCGTCTGCGTCACCAGGCAACTTCGGTTAACGGTGCTGGCTACGGCGGCGGCTTCAACGGCGCACGCTTCTTCGCACGTGCCGGTGGCCTCGAAATCGGTGTTGGTAACACCTTTGGCGCCATCGAATTCATGCCCGGCGTCTACATGAGCACCCAATCGGCCGATATCGGTCTGTCGGGTCTGGGCTTCCACAGCCTGGTCACCAACACCGCGCAAAAAGGCTACTTCAACTGGGACGCCTACTCGTCCGGTGGTGTTGGCCGTGACGGCGTCGAAGTGATGTACTCGGCTGGCGACTTTGGCGGTCACCTGTCCTACTCGAACACCGGTGGTGTTGAGCGGACCGGCCTGCACGTTCGTTACGCCTTCAACGACTGGACCGTTGCTCTGGGTTACCAGGACTCGAGCCTGGCAACCGAAGACAAGATCGTCCTGACCGTTGGCGGCAACGTCGGCCCGGCGAAACTCGGCCTGGCCTATGCTGACAACGATGGCATCGGCAAATTCGCCCTCACCGCAGGTGTTGAAGTTGGCGCGGCGACCCGTGTTGACGCCTACATCTCGTCGGAAGACGGCGCAGCCGGCGGCGAAGCCTACGGCCTCGGCGTGTCGCACAGCCTCGGTGGCGGTGCGTCGCTCGAAGGTGGCTTCACTCGCAACGACATCACCGATGTCAACGCGGTTGACCTTGGTATCCGCTTCAACTTCTGATCCCAGAAGTCAAAGCGACCCAAAGGGAAAGGGCAGGTCTTCGGACCTGCCCTTTTCTTTTTGCGCAGACTGGTGTTTCTCTCATCCCGAAGAATAGGGAAAACACCATGCCACTTGCAGATATTCAAACCCGCATCGCCAAAGCCGAGGCCGCAGCCAACCGCGCCCCCGGCTCGGTCAATCTCATCGCCGTCTCCAAGGTGCAGCCCGATGAACGGGTCCGCGCCGTCCTCAGCGAGGGCCACCGCCTCTTCGGCGAAAACCGCGTGCAGGAAGCCGCGGGCAAATGGCCCGCATTCCGCGACGCGTTCGAGGGCGTCAAGGTCCACCTGATCGGCCCCCTGCAAACCAACAAGACGCGCCAGGCCTTCGAGTTGTTCGAGGCGATCCATTCCGTCGACCGCCCCAAGCTGGCCAAGACCATCGCCCGCATCGCGCAGGAAGAGGGGCGCTGCCCCGATCTCTTCATCCAGATCAACACCGGGGAAGAGCCGCAAAAGGCGGGCGTGCTACCCACTGACGCGGACGCTTTCATCAAGGATTGCCTGGCGATGGACCTCCCGGTTCAGGGCCTGATGTGCATCCCCCCCGTGGACGAGGAACCCAGCCTGCATTTCGCCCTGCTGGCCAGGATCGCCGCCCGCAACGGCCTCACCGGTCTCTCGATGGGGATGAGCGACGATTTCGAAACCGCCATCGCACTGGGCGCCACCCACATTCGCGTCGGCTCGGCGATTTTCGGGGAACGGGTCACGGGCGCGTAGGGCGGGCTTCAACGCAGCACGACCAAGCTTGACCCCGAACTCGTGGTCGGAATACTATTTCAATAGTTTTTTCGCAAAAGGAATTCCCAATGAAACCGTTCTTCATTGCCGCAGGATTCGCCTTTGTGGCCAGCACCGCAGTGGCCGAAATGACACTTGGTTTCCAATGGGGCGATATCCCGCGCTGCACTACCGGTCGGCCGAATACCGTTGCCAACCCCGAATTCGTTCTTGGGGGCGTGCCACAAGGCACCAACCGGATCGTGTTCAAGCTCAAGGATCTCGATGTGCCGAACTACAATCACGGCGGCGGCACGTTGAAGGTTCAGATGTCGGGCAGCGGTCGAATCCCCTCTGGGGTGTTCAAATACAAAAGCCCCTGCCCACCCTCGGGCCGCCACACCTATGAATGGACTGCAACAGCGAAAAAGGGCAACCAGACCCTCGCGACCGCAAAGGCCGCGCGGCAATATCCCTAACGAGCCTCAACTCACCGGTCATTGCCGAAAACCGGGGTCTTTAACCGGATCTCAACCAATCTGAACAAATCCTTGCGCGCGCCCGGTTAACCCCGCGAAACCCGTCACGCCCGGCAGCCGGGGAACAGCCGGGAGTCATACGCAAATCACCCCCCCGATTCGGGCCGCGTTAATCATCGGCGTCAATCCGCCAACGCCTCCGGCACGATCACCCGTGTTCCCGGCTCCACGCGGCTCGCAATCCACATGAGGTTCGCCCGCGAAAAGGCGATGCAACCCGCCGTCGGATACCCCGGGCCCCGCCATTGATGCAGGAAGATGGCCGAGCCTTTCCCGGTTTCCGCCACGGGGTAATTCCAGTTTGTTATCAATATGATATCGTAAAGCGGATCACTGCGCCGCAACCGCTCGTGGCTGTGCGGATAGGGCGCGCGCACCAACTGGTTATACGCCGCGTCGCCGCTCGCATCCGACCACAGATCACCAACCCGGATGGGCTCCGCCCATGGCGCGGGGCGCATCACACGGTCCGGCCGATAGAGCATCCCGACGATGCGATGCACCCCCGTGGGCGTCGCCCCGTCACCCTCGCGCTTATCCGTGCAAATCCCGCCAACACCCTGAGAACACGGGATAAATCTTCCCATAAACCGAAGCCCGCGCCGGGTCAGCACCATATCCGCAGGGCTCAAAACAGGTGCCCTGATTTCAACGCCTTGGTCGCCAGGTAGGCCCGGTTATGCACGTTCTCACCGACCTTGAGCGGCACCCGCTCGGTCACCGTGATCCCGTTGGCCTGCATCATGTCGATCTTGCGCGGGTTGTTGGTCAGTAACCTGACCGACGAAAAACCCATTGATTTCAGGATTGTAGACCCGATACGGAAATCCCGCTCATCATCCTCGAACCCCAGCCGGTGATTAGCCTCGACCGTGTCAAACCCCTGATCCTGAAGGCTATAGGCCCGCATCTTGTTGGCCAGCCCGATCCCCCGCCCCTCCTGGTTGAGGTAAAGCAGGACCCCTTCCCCCTCTGCCCCCATCTGCGCCAGCGCACCGCGCAATTGCGGTCCGCAATCGCATTTCAAAGAGCCCAGAACATCGCCCGTGAAACAGGCCGAATGGAGCCGCGCCAACACCGGCGCATCGCGAGAAGGTCGCCCGATTTCAATGGCATAGTGCTCTTCCCCGCCATCCTCGGGGCGGTAAATATGCAGCCGTCCTGCCCCCGCCGCCTCCATCGGAAGCCGCGCCGCCACGACCGGATGCAGATCGCTCACCTGCTCCAGAACCGGCCCCGCAAGCGCCGCCTGAACCACCGTCAGGCTGTTGGCCAGCGCGAACGCCGCCGCATCCTGCAGGTCAAGCACCACCGCCGACGGCAAGAGCTGCGCCGTCTTCACCAGCCGGATCGCCAGCCGATGCATCCCCGCATCCCCCTCCCGCGCGGACAACAGCGGCCCCTTCATCGGTGTCTTGAGATCATCCGCCGGATCGGCCACCGCCAGCACCCAATCGAGCCGCGCATCCGGCGGCAACACGATCCGCGCCAGATCACCGTCATAGGCCCGCGCCTTCAACGTCTCGGCCCGCCGCGCGGTAATTGCCAGAACCGGTACGCCTCCCAACACCCGCAGGTCCGCCAGCCTCTGCGCGTCCATCGTCTCCGCCGCCAGCACCAGCACCGCCGCCTTTGCATCGGCGATCACGACCGGCACACCCATTCGCAGATCGGCGCGGGCACGGGCCAATGTTTCAATGATGTCAGGTGCAAAGCTCATGTCCGGTTCCTTTTCCCGCTCCGATCTAAGGGAATCCATCACAATATGAAACATTTGCGCACGTGATTACACGTCGACGTGAGAGAATTGCAGCATACCTTGTTCAATGCCATTTCCTGCCTCATGTCTTGATCATACGAACGAGGAGGCCAAACCATGGCACAGCTCAAGAAAATTCTACTGGTCGATGACGACGACGATCTGCGCGAAGCGCTTAGCGAACAATTGATCATGACCGAGGATTTCGACGTTTTCGAAGCCGCGAACGGCAGCGATGCGATCCGCAAGAGCCGCGAGGGCATATTCGATCTCGTGATTCTCGATGTCGGACTGCCCGATACCGACGGGCGCGAGTTATGCCGCGTCATGCGCAAACAGGGCGTCAAGGCCCCCGTGATCATGCTCACCGGCCATGACAGCGACGCCGACACCATCCTCGGCCTCGACGCAGGCGCCAACGACTATGTCAGCAAACCGTTCAAGTTTCCGGTTCTTCTGGCCCGTATCCGCGCCCAGTTGCGCCAGCACGAACAATCCGAAGACGCGGTTTTCCAGCTCGGGCCATACACGTTCAAACCGGCGATGAAGATGCTGATCACCGAAGATGATCGCAAGATTCGGCTGACCGAGAAAGAAACCAATATATTGAAATACCTGTATCGTTCCGCCGAAGGCGTGGTTGCACGCGACATTCTGCTGCACGAAGTCTGGGGCTACAATGCGGGTGTCACGACCCACACGCTCGAAACCCATATCTATCGCTTGCGGCAGAAAATCGAACCTGATCCGTCGAACGCCCGCCTTCTGGTAACCGAAGCCGGCGGGTATCGACTGGTTGCTTAAATGCCACAGGTTGAGTGGTCGTATGGAATACCCGACTTATTTGAGCCAGATCAAAGTTGTATCTTGAACTTGTAAATACGGTTTACCCATCCCGTTGCATGTGCGGGTTATCACATGCACCTCCCTGTTGGACTGGCCCGGGTCACGACCCGGGTCTTTTTTCATCAAGGTGTCGCGACCACATGCCAAGACAGGGATAAGCCAAAACGCTCATGGGTTTTGAGCAACCTGCTTTCAGCGTCCGGTTCCGATATTGCCGCTACCGGAAAATCAGTTCTGGTCACTCTTTCATGCCCGCGATAGCCTGCACCCCACGAACGACAGGAGACGCGGAACATGGCCTTTACCCTTGCGACATGGAACATCAACTCGATCCGTTTGCGCGAACCGATCGTGCGCAAGCTGCTTGAGGAAGAGGCCCCCGACATTCTCTGCCTTCAGGAATGCAAAAGCCCGGTCGAGAAGATCCCACTCGATGGGTTTCGCGCGCTGGGCTATGGCCACATGATTGCCCGTGGCCAAAAGGGATATAACGGTGTGGCCATCCTCTCGCGCCTGCCGATCGAAGACGTGGGAGACAAGGATTTCGCCGCGCTCGGCCATGCCCGCCACGTTGCCGGGCGGCTGGAAAACGGCGTGACCATCCATAATTTCTATGTCCCCGCCGGTGGCGACATTCCCGACCGCGAGAAGAACCTGAAATTCGGCCAGAAGCTCGACTACCTGACCGAGATGCGCGACTGGTTCCACTCCGACCGCCCGGAAAAATCCATTCTGGTCGGGGATTTGAACATCGCCCCGCGCGAAGACGACGTCTGGAGCCACAAGCAGTTGCTCAAGGTCGTCTCCCACACCCCCATCGAGGTCGAACACCTGGCCGACACGCAGGATGCCGGGAAATGGGTCGACATCACGCGAAAGGATATCCCCGAGGGGAACCTCTATTCATGGTGGTCCTACCGCGCCCGGGACTGGGATGCGGCCGACAAGGGGCGCAGGCTCGATCATGTCTGGACCACGCCCGACATCTCGAACGCGGGCCATTCGTCGCGCATCCTGCGTGCCGCCCGCGGTTGGGAAAAACCATCTGATCATGCGCCTGTTTTTGCCACGTTCGATCTCTGAACCCCGGTACGACAGGCCCAACCGGCAAATGCGCATGCGGGCCTTGCAACACAGGCGCAGATACATCATCTAACGGGCAACCCCGAACCCGGAGGACTGCCGTCATGGAAATTGATCTCACCAAATCCGCCAACGCCGC
Source organism: Aquicoccus porphyridii (assembly GCF_008369105.1). Classification (GTDB taxonomy): domain Bacteria; phylum Pseudomonadota; class Alphaproteobacteria; order Rhodobacterales; family Rhodobacteraceae; genus Aquicoccus; species Aquicoccus porphyridii. The sequence goes on from NZ_VINQ01000003.1 coordinate 312,925, forward strand.
CGAACTCGTCTTTGACGTGACCGAGGCCGACTTCATGGAAAAGGTCATCGAGGCCAGCAAGGAGGTGCCGGTGATCGTCGATTTCTGGGCGCCATGGTGCGGCCCGTGCAAGACGCTTGGCCCGGCGTTGGAAGAGGCCGTGAACAAGGCCCGCGGCGCCGTGAAAATGGCCAAGGTCAATATCGACGAGAACCAGATGATCGCAGGTCAGCTTCGGATTCAGTCGATCCCCACCGTCTATGCCTTCTGGAACGGCCAGCCGGTCGACGGATTTCAGGGCGCCGTGCCGCCCTCGGAAATCCAGAGCTTCATCGACCGCGTGGTCAAGGCCGCGGGCGGTGACGCGTCGGGCGGTCTCGACGAGGCGGTGACCGCCGCCGAGGACATGCTCGCCGAAGGCGCGGCCGTTGACGCTGCCCAGACCTTCGCCGCCATCCTGCAAGAGGATCCGCAAAACGCCGCCGCCTATGGCGGGCTTGCTCGCGCGCATATCGCCATGGAGGATCTCGATCAGGCCGAGGCGATTCTCAATGGCGCCCCCATCGAGATTTCGAAGAAACCCGAGCTCGAGGCTGCGCATGCCCAGCTTGACCTCGCACGGCAGGCCACCAATGCCGGCCCCGTGGACGAGTTGAAAGCCCAGGTCGAGGCCGATCCCGACGATCACCAGGCGCGACTCGATCTCGCACAGGCCCTGCATGCCAAGGGCGAGGTGCAAGAGGCCGTGGATCAACTGCTCGAATTGTTCCGCCGTGACCGCGAATGGAACGATGGCGCCGCCAAGCAATTGCTGTTCACCATCTTCGAGGCACTCCCGCCCCAGGACCCGATCGCACTCAACGGTCGGCGCAGGCTGAGTTCGATGATCTTTGTGTGATCGGGCCTGCCGCGTTATGATACCGGCATGAACCCCGATATGGACCTGCCCCGGACAATTCCGGTTTTTCCGCTCACCGGCGCGTTGCTCTTGCCACGCGCTCGGCTGCCCTTGCATGTGTTCGAGCCGCGTTACCTTGCCATGCTCGATGATGCGCTCAAGACGCCCGAGCGGCTGATCGGAATGATCCAGCCAAACGAGGTTCCGGGTCGTGACGGCCTGACCCTGATGACGATCGGCTGCGCGGGCCGGATCACGCAATTCTCGGAAACCGAGGATGGGCGCTACATGATCACGCTCTCGGGCATCTCGCGCTTTCGCATCCAGAGCGAGGTCGAGGGCTTCACGCCCTATCGCCGCGCAAATGTCAGTTGGGAAGGCTTTGAACGCGACCGTGGCGGCGCTGACCACGATCCGGAGTTTGACCGCGCGGGCTTCTTCCGCTTGCTGGGTCGTTATTTTCAGGCCCGCGGGCTTGATACCGACTGGAACACACTCAAAGACGCCGATGACGAGCTCCTGATCAACTCGCTCTCGATGCTTCTTGAATTCGAACCCGAGGACAAACAGGCCCTGCTCGAAGCACCTTCTCTCTCGACCCGGCGCGAAACTCTTGTCACACTGATCGAATATGCGCTTCACGGCGGCGACGGCGAGGATCTGATGCAATGACCGACATGCCGAAAACCGACTTTGACCGGCATATGCTCGAATCCCTGGTCTGTCCGCGCACCCAGGGGCGGCTCGACTACGATGTCGAGCGGCAGGAACTGATCAGCAAATCCGCCGGTCTCGCCTATCCGATCCGCGACGGCATCCCCGTGATGCTGATCGACGAAGCGCGCGTGATCGAACCATAGCGCGCAAACGCTTCGGTATCACCGCATCAATTCCGGCAATTCACCGGTCAGCCCGGCCGCCTCGCGCAGGAAACCGCGGCGCAGGCCCGGCATGGCGTTCACCACCCCCATGCCCAGATCACGCGCCGTGCGCAAAACCGGGTTGTCGTTGGAAAAAAGCTTGTTGGTCAGGTCCGTCGCCATGGCCAGCGTCGCCACGTCGAACCGGCGCCACTCCTGATAGCGGTCGAGCACGAGAGGAGACGTAAAATCCTCACCCCGCCGCGCGGCCTGTCCCAGAACATCCACCAGCGCCCCCACATCACGCAGCCCAGCATTGAGCCCCTGCCCGGCAATCGGATGCATCCCATGCGCCGCATCGCCGATGAGCGCCAACCGCTCGTCCACGAACCGGTTGGCAATGGTCAGCTTCAGAGGATAGGCAAAACGCTTGCCCTTGAGGCGGATCTGCCCAAGGAAATCGCCGAAACGCGGCCGCAGGACATCAAGATAATCCTTGTCGGACAAGGCGTTGATCGCCGCTGCGCTGTCATGTGTCTCGGACCAAACGATGGACGACACGTTGCCCGGCAACGGCAGGATCGCCAATGGCCCCGGCGGCATGAAAAACTGGTGTGCGATGCCGTGATGCGGCTTTTCATGTCCAATCGCGCAGACCAGCGCGGTCTGCCCATAGTCCCAACCGGTCCGCCGGATTCCCGCGCGCTGCGCCGTGCCCGACTCGCGCCCGTCGCACCCAACCAGCAACCGCCCGCGCAGAATCTGCCCGCTTTCCAGCCGCAAACTCACGCCGCTCGCATCCACCTCTTGTGCGATGACGCGGTCCTGAACCTGATGAATTCCGGGCTCTTCGTTCATCGTATCGAGAAAGGCCCGCCTCAGATAGCGATCTTCGAGCATGTGGCCCATCGGCCCTTCTTCGATCTCGGCCGAGTCGAAATGCAGGAAAAACGGTGCAGGCCCTTCGCCCGCACGCCCGTCACTGGCCTTGATCTCGTGCATCGGCTGGCTGTGCCCGGCCACCCGGTCCCAGATGCCTATCCGCGTCAGAAGCCGCTGCGACGCCAACGCCAGCGCATAGGCCCGCCCGTCGAATGCCGCGTTCTTGCGCACCGTCTCGGGCAGGGCGTCGACCACCGTCACGCTGAAACCCTTGCGGGCCAGCGCCAGTGCCAGCGCCGGACCATTGAGTCCGCCACCGACGATCAAGATATCCCGTGTCTCTTCCATGCCCCTAAATGTGGTCATTCGCTCGGGATTGTCCATGGCACAGATCGCCGCTAGCGTGGGTCCATGTCGCGAGGGCGGATGCCTCCGGCGGGAGTATTTCAGGCAAGATGAAGGACGGGCAGGATGAAAGACTGGTTGTGGATGAGCATGGGCGATCTGGGGCGCGGCATCGAGGCGGGCGAGATCGACCCTATCGCCCTCACCGAAACCTATCTTTCGGCCATCAAGGCCCATGAACACCGCGACCGCATCTATGCACGCCTGACCGAAAGCCGCGCCATGGCCGAGGCCGAGGCGGCATCGAAGCGGGCCAGGGCCGGGCAACGCCGCGGCCCTCTCGACGGTGTGCCGGTCAGTTGGAAAGACCTGTTCGACACCGCCGGGGTCGCGACCGAGGCCGGATCGGCCCTGCTCGAAGGGCGGGTGCCGGACGAGGACGCGTGGGTTCTCAAGAACGCGACGCTGGCCGGGACGGTCTGCCTTGGCAAGACGCATATGTCAGAACTGGCCTTCTCGGGCCTCGGTCTCAACCCCGTCACCGCCACCCCACCGAACGTGAACGATCCCGAGGCGGTGCCCGGCGGGTCGTCCTCGGGCGCGGCGGCGTCGGTCGCCTTCGGCCTCGCGCCCTGCGGGATCGGGTCGGACACCGGCGGATCGGTGCGTATCCCAAGTGCCTGGAACGACCTTGTCGGGCTCAAGACCACGGCCGGACGGATTTCAATCAAAGGGGTCGTGCCGCTTTGCGCCAAGTTCGACACGATCGGACCGCTGGCCCGGTCGGTCGAGGATTGTGCGCTCATGCTGGCCGCGATGGAGGGCGGAAACCCCGCAGACCTCACCGGGGCGCGCATTCGGGGCGCGCGGATCGGCGTATTGCAGACCGTCGCGCTCGACGATGTGCGCGATGCACCAATGGCGGCCTATCGCGACGTCATGGAACGGCTGGCCGATGCCGGTGCCGTACTTGAACCGTTCGAAGCACCCGAAGTCACCCGCGCCATGGCACAATCCGCCATCACCTTCACCTCCGAAGCCTGGGGAACCTGGGGCGACCTGATCGAAACCGCACCGGACACGATGTTTCCGCAGATACTCGAACGGTTCCGTTCGGGGCGCGATCATGCCGCCGCCGATTATGTCCGGGCATGGCACATAGTCGACGCCGCACGCGCCGAATGGGCCACCCGTGTTGCAGGGTATGACGCGGTCATCATCCCATCGGCCCCCAATCTGCCCCCCGAGGTCGACCGTTTGCTGAGCGATCACGACTATTACGTGACCGAGAACCTGCTGACCCTGCGCAATACCCGCATCGGCAACATGCTCGGGCTGTCGGCCGTGACCCTGCCCACGGGCACGCCCTCCTGTGGCGTGATCCTGATGGGCAAGGCCTTTGGAGAAGAGGCGCTTTTGCGCGTGGCCGCCGGGGCCGAGGCGGCGTTGGCCTAAATGCCACAACCGCCTGTGCCAACGCGCGAATTTCTGGACGTGGCCGCGCCGCTTGGGTAACATGATCCCAAACGGGGCGTTCATGACCCCGGCCCTGAGGCAGAAAAAGCAGTAAACCCATGTTTCCCGATCGGTTCTCGAACCTGCCGGAATATGCATTCCCGCGCCTGCGCGCCCTGCTGGATCATCACCAGCCGGGGGGCGATGTGGCACATATGACCATTGGCGAGCCGAAACACCCCTTTCCCGACTGGGTGCCGGGCGTCATTGCCGACAACGCCGCAGGCTTCAACAACTACCCCCCGAATGACGGCACCCCGGGTTTGCGCGGCGCGATCTCGGACTGGTTGAAGCGCCGGTTCGGCGTGAAACCCGACCCCGACACCCAGATCATGGTCCTGAACGGCACCCGCGAAGGGCTTTACAACGCCTGCATGGCGCTGGTGCCGGAAAAGGTTCGGGGCGATCAACCGCTGATCCTGCTGCCCAACCCGTTCTACCAAGTCTACATGATCGGCGCGATTTCCGTCGATGCCCGGCCCGTGATGGTGCCCGCCACCCGCGCCACCGGCTACCTGCCCGATTATTCCGGTCTGCCCACCGACATGCTCAACCGGGTGGCCGCCGTCTATATCTGCTCGCCATCGAACCCGCAGGGTGCCGTCGCCGACCGCGCCTATCTGCGCGAGTTGATCGGGTTGGCCGAGCAGTTCGATTTCCAGATCTTCGCCGACGAATGCTATTCCGAGATCTACCGCGACACCCCGCCCCCCGGCGCAATGGAAGTGGCCACCGAAATGGGCGCCGATCCGGAGCGCGTGGTGGTGTTCCACTCGCTTTCCAAGCGCTCGAACCTCCCGGGGCTGCGTTCTGGTTTCGTCGCGGGCGGGCCGCAATCCATTGCCCGGCTCAAGCAATTGCGCGCCTATGCCGGCGCACCCGTTCCCCTGCCGCTCCAGATCGCATCCGAGCGGGTCTGGGCCGACGAAGAGCATGTGATCGAGAACCGCCGCCTTTACCAGGAAAAATATGATGTCGCCGATGCGCTCATGGCGGGAATTCAGGGATATAAGGGCCCCGAGGCCGGGTTCTTTCTCTGGCTGCCGGTCGAAGACGGCGAGACGGCCGCGCTCAAGGCGTGGAAGGAAACCGGCGTTCGGGTCTTGCCCGGCGCATACCTCGCGCGGGATGTAGACGGCAGCAACCCGGGCAAGGGCTATATCCGGGCCGCAATGGTGGCCCCAAAACATGAAATGGAGCACGCGCTGATCCGGTTGCGTGACTGCATCTACAGCTGAGGACGAGGAATAAATGGCATATCAGGCACGAGGACGCGATCCGCTGCTGGACAGCAACATGGCCGAAGCGATCGAGAAACGCGGCAAGGAATTGCTTGGCATCCTGCTCATTCTCATCGGGTTGTCCGCGGGGGCGATGTTCTGGTCCTACGCGCCCTCCGACCCGTGGTGGATGTCGGCCACGGACGCACCGATCCAAAACTGGATGGGCCGGTTCGGTGCCTCGATCGCGGCCCCGATGTTCATGATCGTGGGTCTGGGAAGTTGGGGCCTTGCCGCCGTGCTTGTCGTCTGGGGGCTGCGCCTGGCCCTTCACCGCGGCAGCGATCGGGCCTTGGGTCGCCTGATCTTTGCCCCGATCTGGATCGCGATCTTGTCGATCTATGCCGCGACGCTCGTGCCCGGCCCGGAATGGACCCATTCCTTCGGGCTTGGCGGCCTCTTCGGCAAGACCGCCGCAGGAAGCTTGCTGACCCTTCTGCCCATATCCGCCACGTTCGGGTTGAAACTTTTGTCGATCATTCTGGGCATTGCCATGGTCGCGGGCGCGGCCTTCGTGTTGGGCTTTACCCGTTCCGAACTGCGCCATTTCCTGCGGTTCCTGCTGATCGGCGTGATCATGCTCTATGCCGGGCTGATGGCACTGATGGGCAAAACCACGCGCGGCGCCGTCACCACAGCCCAGAAACTCCAGGCCAGAAATGCCGCTCGCCGCGCGCGACGCGCGCAAGAGGCGGCCGAAGCTGCCGAATGGGCCGCCATGCAAGAGGCGCAAACTGCCCCCGCCTCTACATACCGGGCGGACGAGCCGACCATGGGTCGCACCTCGCCGTCCTTTGAAACCACGCAAGGCTTCGAGAAACCCGGCATCCTGTCGCGGGCGACAAACCTCATTCGTCGGCCCGACCCCGACATCACCACGTTGCCCGAACCCGAACTCATCGAATCCGAGCCGCATTTCAATACCGCCCCCGAGGCCCCGGGCGACGACCGTATCCGCGCCCGCATTGCCGATGTGATCAAGACGCGGGCCCGGCAGGACCCCACGTTCCAGTCCGACATCCATGCCCCGCTGACCAAGGGGCGTGGTCGCGGCCCCGACCCGCTCGTCCTCTCCTCGGGCCCGGCCATGGACTTGCCACCCGAACCGCCATTGTCCGCAGCGCACCATATGCCCGAACCACCGGTCACGGCCCAGCCCGAACCGACCGGTTATGACCATGCGCCCGAGGTCGATCATGATCTCGTGGCCGAGGCGACCCCACGCGCGCTTCATTCCGGGCCCATGGCCACGCCCAGCCTGCACGCCGAGCCCCGCAAGGTGGTCCAGCAACCGGCGCGCAAACCGATCCAGCCGTCGACACGGGCCCGGGCCGAAGCCCAGCCCGCCCTGCAATTCGACGACCCACAACATGCCTATGAGCTTCCCCCGCTGTCGCTGCTCACGAGCCCCGAAAAGGTCCAACGCCTCCACCTCTCCGACGAGGCGCTCGAAGAAAATGCGCGGATGCTGGAAACCGTGCTCGACGACTACGGCGTGAAGGGCGAAATCGTTTCGGTCCGCCCCGGCCCTGTCGTCACCATGTATGAACTCGAACCCGCCCCCGGCCTCAAGGCCAGCCGCGTGATCGGCCTTGCCGACGACATCGCGCGTTCGATGTCGGCCCTCTCGGCCCGGGTCTCAACCGTGCCGGGCCGCAGCGTGATCGGGATCGAACTGCCCAACGACAGCCGCGAAATGGTCAATTTCCGCGAAATCCTCTCCTCGCGCGATTATGGCGATGGCAACCACAAGCTGCCGCTAGCACTGGGCAAGGATATCGGCGGCGATCCGATCGTCGCAAATCTCGCCAAGATGCCTCACCTGCTGATCGCGGGCACCACCGGGTCCGGCAAATCCGTGGCGATCAACACCATGATCCTGTCGCTGCTCTACAAGCTTTCGCCCGAAGAATGCCGCATGATCATGATCGACCCCAAGATGCTTGAGCTTTCCGTTTACGACGGCATCCCGCATCTGCTCTCGCCCGTCGTGACCGATCCGAAAAAGGCGGTCGTGGCCCTGAAATGGGTCGTGGGCGAGATGGAGGAACGCTATCGCAAGATGTCCAAGATGGGCGTGCGCAACATCGACGGCTACAACAGCCGCGTCGCCGATGCGCTCACCAAGGGCGAGATGTTCTCGCGCACGGTGCAGACCGGGTTCGACGACGAGACCGGCGAACCCGTCTTCGAGACCGAGGAATTCGCCCCCGAGAAGATGCCCTATATCGTCGTGATCGTCGACGAGATGGCCGACCTGATGATGGTCGCGGGCAAAGAGATCGAAGCCTGCATCCAGAGGCTCGCCCAGATGGCGCGCGCGAGCGGAATTCACATCATCATGGCCACGCAACGCCCCTCGGTCGACGTGATCACCGGCACGATCAAGGCCAACTTCCCGACGCGCATCAGCTTTCAGGTGACGTCCAAGATCGACAGCCGCACCATTCTTGGCGAAATGGGCGCCGAACAGCTCTTGGGCATGGGTGACATGCTTTACATGGCTGGCGGGGCCAAGATCACCCGCTGCCACGGCCCCTTTGTGTCCGACGAGGAAGTCGAGGAGATCGTCAATCATCTCAAGGGCTTCGGTCCGCCCGAATATCTCAGCGGTGTGGTCGAAGGCCCCGATGACGAAAAAGCCGATGGAATCGATGCCGTGCTGGGTCTCGGCGGCAACACCGATGGCGAAGACGCGCTCTATGATCAGGCGGTGGCCATCGTGATCAAGGATCGCAAATGCTCGACCTCGTATATTCAACGCAAGCTGGCCATCGGCTATAACAAGGCCGCCCGTCTGGTCGAGCAGATGGAGGAAGAGGGCGTCGTCTCATCGGCAAACCATGTCGGCAAGCGGGAAATCCTCGTGCCCGAACAGTAAGGCCGGCGACCTGCCCACCTCCGGCGATGGGACGCCGCGCAGCCGACCCGCCCCGGCCTTGAGTCGGGGCGACTGTTCCCCATCAAACGCGACACGGATTAGCGCGACCTCCCTCCCCGAGCACCGGCATGTTATCGCTTAACAGTTGGGTTTGCGGCAGTCTGTGCCTATCTAGACCGGTAAGACATCGGTGCTGCATCAAAGGTTTTCGTACATGACCCTGAAACATCTCGTCCTCGCCTCTGCCACGATCATCGCCTTCGCGAGTCCGGCCTGGGCCGAGAAACTGTCGCTGGCCGCGATCTCGCAATATCTAAACGGGCTGCAAACCGCGCAGGGCGCGTTCACCCAGATCAACGATGACGGCACGATTTCGACCGGCACGATCTATATCGCGCGCCCGGGCAAGATCCGTTTCGAATACGACCCGCCCGAACAGACCCTCGTGCTCGCCTCCGCCGGTGCCGTCGCGATTTTCGACCCGAAGACCAATCAGGGGCCGGAAACCTATCCATTGCACCGGACACCACTCAAGATCATCCTTGCGGAAAACGTCGATCTTGGGCGCGCCAACATGGTGGTGGGCCATTCCCATGACGGCACGGCCACCACGGTGACCGCCCAGGACCCCGAACATCCCGAATATGGCAATATTCAGCTCAGGTTCACCGGCAACCCGGTCGAACTGCGCCAGTGGATCGTCAATGACGATTCCGGCTCATCCACGACCGTTGTTCTCGGCGAATTGAAAGTCGGCGGCAACCTGCCCTTCCGTCTGTTCGACATCGAACAGAACACCCGGCGAACAGACCGCTAGCCCGCATCGCGTTCTCTTGAAAACACCCGCCCCGGCCTTGAGGAGGGGCCTCTCACCCTTGTCATTGGCCCCGGTTCAAGGCCGGGGCGGCAAGGCTGGGCTCCGTTCCAGTGCGACATCCAATAAGGCATTGAGCGCGCTCCACGAAAAGCGGTGCATCTGAGGCTTCCCAGGAAGATCCGATCACCGCCATTTCCGGCATGTGGCCAGTTGCGAACGATACATGTTGGCCCGCGAATCCACTTCGCCCGCGATCCGAAGCAGCCACGCCTTGTTGTTATAGCTGCCCCGGGCAAAACCGGTATGACCCTCGTGATAGGCCATGTACTGGTTGCGCGCATCCGACACGGCCACGCCGTTGCGCTCGCGTGTCTTGGTCATGTACCAGCCCATGAAATCGGCGGCATCGTTGATCCTGTCACGCCGCGCGCCCGGGCTTCTGGTCTCGCGCCTGTATTCATCCCACGTCCCATCCAGCGCCTGCGCATAGCCATAGGCGCTCGATTGTCGACCCATCGGGATCACGCCCAGCGCATAGCGAAACGGTGTGCGCGCATCGCCAATGAACTTGCTCTCCTGGTAAAGCGTCGCCATCTGGACATGCGCGGGAACGCCCCATTTGCGCTCGGTCGCGCGAAAGGCCCGCACGAAATGCGGCCTTTGCTCCAGAATGCTGCACGCATTGTCCAGAGATGTCGGCGCCGAACCGTCCCGCTGGGCACAGCTGCCCAGCACGACCAGAATCACCAGGGCGCGAAGAAGTCTGCTCATCTGCCTCTCGCTATGTTTTTTATCGTCTTTTGCGATTATTTTAGCGGATTTTTCGCCCGGGATAAACGTATTTCATGCGCAACTCCGCGTTACCCCGGTTTCGCATACAGCGAAAGGTCACAGATCACTGTCAAAACAAGGTTCACAAACTGTTTCCCATGAATTCGCGGCGTGGAAATGGACAACCCCCCCTTGAAGGCATTATGATCGGGCGTTAGGGGCTGCACCATGATGTTAAGAACGCGAGCGAAATATCACCTCGGACAGGTTGTCCGTCACAAGAAACACCCGTTTCGCGGGGTGGTTTTCGATGTCGATCCGGAGTTCAACAACAGCGAGGAATGGTATGAATCCATTCCCGAAGACAGCCGCCCGTCGAAGGAACAACCCTTCTACCACCTGCTCGCCGAAAACGATCAAAGCTATTACGTGGCTTACGTCAGCGAACAGAACCTCGTCGCCGATTATTCCGGCGAGCCGGTCGATCACCCGGACATCCCCGACCTGTTCGGCCCGTTCGAAGACGGGCATTACCCGCTGCATTTCCAACTGAACTGAAAACCGCAGCAGGTTGACGCCCGACCTAAAGGTCGATCGGGCGCTCCTCTTTCTTCCAGGCCGCGAAACCGCCCTCCATCTCGGCGATGTTCTCGACCCCCATCTCCTTCAGCGTCTTGACCGACAGCGCCGACCGCCACGCACTGGCGCAGAACAGAACCAGCGTCTTGTCAGTAGCCAGCCCCTCCTTGTGATAGGGGCTCTCCGGGTCGACCCAGAATTCCAGCATCCCGCGCGGCGCATGAAACGCGCCCGGAATACGTCCGTCACGGCTCAATTCGCGCGGGTCGCGAATATCCACCAAAAGCGCCTCGCCCGCCTCGGCCATCCGCGCGGCCTCCTCGGTGCTGAGCGAGGTGATCGTTTTCTTGGCCTGTGCGACCATCTCCTTCACGGGTGTGATAGCCATCTCTCAATACCCCAATGCAATGCCGTCTTTGCGCGGGTCCGACGCGCCTTCCAATATCCCGTCCTCACGGATCAGGATCGCCTGCGCCCCGCCCAACGGTCCCTCGGGCACGATAACATCATGCCCCAGTTCGGCCAACTCGGCCCGCACCGCCTCGGAATAGCCCTTCTCGACATTGAGCTTGCCCTGATCGGTAAAACTGCGCGGCGCGTCCAGCGCATCCTGCAATTCCATCCCGTAATCGACCATGTTGGTCACGACACGCGCATGCCCGTTGGGCTGATAGGCCCCGCCCATCACACCGAACGGCATGATCACCTTTCCGTTCCGGCGCAGCATCCCCGGGATGATCGTGTGCATCGGCCGCTTGCCGCCCGCCATCTCGTTCGGATGCCCCTCGTCAAGAGTAAAGCCCGCACCCCTGTTCTGCATCAGGATGCCGAATTTCTCGCTCGCGATCCCCGAGCCGAAGCCATGGAAAATCGAATAGATGAACGAAACGGCCATCCGGTCCTTGTCGACCACGGTGATATAGACGGTATCCTTGTGCACCGCCTCGCTTACCGGGGCTGCCGCCGCCATCGCCTTCTTGGGGTCGATCAGCGCGGCAAGTTTCTTTGCCGTTTCCATGCTCAACATATGGTCAAGCCGCGCCGTCTGGTCCGGGTCGGCAATGAACCGGTTGCGCGCATCATAGGCCAGCTTCGCCGCCTCGGCCTCGATATGCGCCCGCGCGGCCCCGAACGGCTCCATGCTGGCCAGATCGAACTGCGCCAGGATGTTGAGCATCAGGATCGCGGTCGCCCCCTGCCCGTTGGGCGGATGCTCGACAAGATCGGTGCCCCTGTAGTCACCGCCCACCGGCTCGGTATAGAAACTCTCCGCGCCTGCGAAATCCTCAAGCGTGTGCACGCCGCCCAATTCCCGCAGCGCGGCAACCATGTCCTCGGCCACCTCGCCGGTATAGAACGCGTCGCGCCCATCCCGCGCGATGCGGCGCAGCACTTCGGCCTGCCCGGGCGCGGCAAACATCTGCCCGACCTTAGGAACCTCCCCGTTGATCAGGAAATGCGTTTTCCCATGCGCTTGCAAAGCCTTCGCCGCACTCGGCAGATCAAAGGCCACGCGCGGCGCAATCGGAACGCCGGTCTCGGCATAGTGGATCGCCGGGGCCAGAACCGCATCGAGCCCGATCTTGCCCCAATCCGCGCTCAACCGGCAGAACGCGTCAATCGCCGTCGGGATCGTCACCGCCTCGGACGCATAGGTCGGCACCGTCTTGTGCCCCTTGTCGCGCAGTGCCGCGGCGCTGGCCGCCGCGGGCGCCCGTCCTGACCCGTTGAACGCCCGAATCTCTTCTTTCCCCGCGGGCTTGAACAGAACGAAGCAATCCCCGCCGATACCCGTCATCTGCGGTTCGCAAATTCCCAGAAGAACCGCGCCCGCGATCGCCGCGTCCATCGCGTTGCCGCCTCGCTCAAGGACATCCACCGCCGCCTTCGCGGCCAGCGGATGCGATGTGGCGCAAACCCCGTTCGCAGCCAGAACAGCCGACCGTCCCGGAAAATGAAAATCGCGCATCTCGTCTCTCCCCATCCTGTCATCCCGGCAACACTAAGGTCCGATTGCACGAATGCCAATCGGGCCGTTGCGTTCAACATGATCCGGAATGTGGGATGGGTAAACCTCGACGCCGGACACTGGGTGGGGGCTGTTAACGCCCGACGTCGAGGGAAGCTATATGCAGCTACCCTTACCTTATCGCGTTACAATCGGGCGGCAATGCGGGGCGTATGCGGCGATTCAGCGAATTGATTCGGGCTATTCTGCGACGGGGCCACGCGCGTTCATCTCAGGGTTGCGCCGGTATGGAATAGCAAAGCGCAAACGGTTGCACCCGGCATCGCGGCAATACTCCAGATCGTTGGCAAGACGATGCACAAGGAACCATCCGAACCCCCCTTCGGGCAGGTCTTGCCGCGCCCCGTCGACCGGCGCCAGCCGTCCCGGCGGCAGGCATAGCCCCGGCATCGGCGCGCCATGATCGCGGATCGTGAACCAAAGCGCATCCTGTCCGCTCTCGCAGCATAATTCGACCTCGCCCTGGCGATCCGGCCCATAGGCATGTTCCACGATATTGTTGAGAATCTCGCCAAGCACGATCTCGGTCGTGCTTCGCAGGTAATCGTCGCGCCCTTCGGCGGCCAGCGTCGCGATCAGCTCTTTCAGGGCGGCCCGCACGGCAAGCGCGGTCCCGGTAAAGACAAGGCGAAAGTGGTCAGGCATCGGGACATCCTTCGGCCTCATGACCATTTCGCCGGGCCGGCCTCAGCCGTCGGCATAGATCGCATGCGCCTGTGCAATATCGTCATGAATGGTGAACACGCTGTCCATCCGGGTCAGGCGAAAGACCTTTTCGACATTGGGGCGCAACGCCGCCAGATCGAGCCGCCGGGTCGCGCCCAACTGCTTCATCGCGGCCACGATCGCGCCCAGGCCACTGGAATCCATGAAATCGACCTCACCCAGATCGAGGACAACATGCGGCGCCCCGCTCGCCGTCAGTTCCCGCATGCGATCCTTGAAACGGATGGCCACCGCCGCGTCGATCCGCGCTTCCTTGACCGCCACGATCTGAAGATCACTCGTTCCGCTGCTCTCAAGGTTCATGGCTTCTCCGATGCGTAGAACTACGAATTCTTGCGAACAGGCTAGACCTCAATCCTTACCATTCGGTATGCATGGGGCGAACATATCGGAGGCAGACCATGAAAGAAGTCGTTATCGCGGGCGCAGCCCGCACACCCATGGGCGGGTTTCAAGGCGTCTTTGACGGGGTGCCTGCCGCCAATCTTGGTGGCGCCGCGATTCGCACCGCGTTGAAAGACGCGGGCGCCGGGTCCGTCGACGAGGTTCTAATGGGCTGTGTCCTGCCCGCCGGTCAGGGGCAGGCGCCCGCACGTCAGGCCGGGTTCAATGCCGGTCTCGGTGAAGACGTGCCCGCCACCACCCTCAACAAGATGTGCGGCTCGGGCATGCGTGCCGCCATGATGGGCTTTGACCAGATCACGCTCGGCCATAATGCCACGATGATTGTCGGCGGCATGGAATCGATGTCGAACGCCCCCTATCTCCTGCCCAAGATGCGCGGCGGCGCCCGCATCGGCCATCAGGAGGTCAAGGACCACATGTTCCTCGACGGGCTCGAAGACGCCTATGACAAGGGCCGCCTGATGGGCACCTTCGCCGAAGACTGCGCCGAGGCGTTCCAGTTCACGCGCGAGGCACAGGACCAATACGCCATCGGCTCGCTCGACAACGCGCTCGAAGCCGAACGCACGGGTGCCTTCGACGATGAAATCACCCCCGTCACCATTCACGCTCGCACGGGGGAGGAAATCATCACCTGTGATGAGCAACCCGGCAAGGCACGGCCCGAGAAGATCCCGATGCTCAAACCCGCCTTCCGCAAGGATGGCACCGTCACCGCGGCCAATTCCTCGTCCATCTCCGACGGTGCCGCCGCGCTCGTGCTGGCCGACCGCGACCATGCCGATGCGCAGGGCATGAAGATCCGCGCCCGCATCCTCGGTCATGCCAGCCACGCACAGGCCCCGTCTCAATTTCCCACCGCGCCGATCCCCGCGGCGCAAAAGCTGCTCGAGCGTATCGGCTGGAACAAGACCGATGTCGACCTGTGGGAAGTGAACGAGGCTTTCGCCGTGGTGCCCATGGCCTTCATGCGCGAACTTGGCCTGCCGCGCGATATCGTCAACGTCAATGGCGGCGCCTGCGCGCTGGGCCATCCGATCGGCGCCTCGGGTGCCCGCATCATGGTCACGCTTCTCAACGCGCTGGAAAAGCGCGGCCTGAAACGTGGCATCGCTGCAATCTGCATCGGCGGCGGCGAAGGCACGGCCATCGCCATAGAACGGGTCTGACCCGAACCGGGGCAGGCCACACATTCAAACGGCCACCCTTCGGTTTTCACCCGCGTGAAAAAATCGTTTATATTTTCACCCGCCCCTGCTAGTATGAAATTATAGCTACGTATTTCACGGAAGCGACCATGCACCACGATCCACCCGCCTCGGCCACGCTCGGCGCCGACATCCGTGCGGTGCGCAAATCCCGCGGGCTGACACTTTCACAGCTCGCGGCACGTCTCGACCGCTCGATCGGCTGGCTCTCACAGGTCGAACGCAACCTGTCGCACCCCTCGATCACCGATCTGCGCCACATTGCCGCCGCGCTCGACACGACCGTTTCGCTCCTCTTCGGTCAGGCCCCGGCCCCCGCGCACGAGGTCGGCTATATCGTCCGCAACCACGCCCGCCGCCCCATCGGCTCAAGCGAAACCGGCCTCATCGAAGAGCTGCTCTCACCCGATCTCACCGACGATTTCGAAGTCGTCCACTCGACCTTCTTGCCGCATTCCCGAATAGGCGAGGTGGTCACCCGCCAGGCCCAGGAACTGGGCTACCTGGTTTCGGGCAGGCTCGATCTCGTCATTTCGGGGCGCAGGTTCACCATCCACCCCGGCGACAGCTTCCGCATCCGCAACGAACCCTTCGAATGGATCAACCCCTACGATGCCCCCGCCATCGCGATCTGGGTCATCGCCCCACCCATCTACTGAGGAGACCAACATGATCAAGGGACACTGCCTCTGTGGCGCCTGCACCTTCGAAACCGATGCCGCACCAAGGGGGCCCTCGATGTGCCATTGCGGCCAATGCCGCCGCCAATCGGGCGGCATCTGGTCCTCGGCCTATGTCGCGCGCGCGGCCCTGCGCATCTCCGGCCCGGTCAAATGGTTCGCCTCCAGCGAGAACGCCCGTCGCGGCTTCTGCCCCGAATGCGGCAGCTTCCTGTTCTGGGAGGCGCTGGACGAGGACACGTGCAGCTTCGCGCTCGGCGCCATCTCCAATCCCACCGGGCTCAGGCTTGAAAAACATATCTTCACCGGCGACAAGGGCGACTATTACGACATCGCCGATGGTCTGCCGCAAAAGGAATAGGCCATGTTAGAGACTCTTTTGGCCATGGATTTCGCCACCGTTGCCGCTTTTGCGGGCGCGGGCATCCTGCTCAATCTCACGCCCGGCTCGGACGTGATGTTCGCCTCCGCCTCGGGTCTTTCGGGCGGCCCACGTGCGGGGATCGCGGCTGCGGCGGGCATTTCGCTCGGCGGGCTTGTTCATACCGCGCTGGCCGCTTTCGGCCTCGCCGCACTCATCGCCGCAAGTCCCGCCACCTACGACGCGATCCGCTGGCTCGGGGCGGCCTACCTCATGTTCCTTGCCGTCAAAACATGGCGCAGCCCGCCCACGTCACGGCATGGGACCGGCGAAAACCGTCTCTATACCGCCTTCAAACGCGGTTTCCTGACCAATATGCTCAATCCGAAAGTGGCGCTTTTCATCCTTGCCTTTCTGCCGCAATTCACCACGCCTGCCGCGGGTCCGATCTGGCACCAGATCCTGATCCTTGGCGTTGTCTTTGCCAGCACCGGATTTTGCATCACGGCGGGCTATGGCGCCACGGCGGGCCTTCTGCGCACGGCCCTCGGCCGGGTCTCGAAAACACTGAATCGCATCACCGCGCTTGTCTTCGGGGCGCTCGCCATCCGTCTCGTCTGGGAATAGAGCGCGCGGCGTTGCGGGGCGCAATGCGGACGGAAGCAGACGCCTGGTTTGGTGATGAAACGGCTCGATGAGCCGTGGTCTCGCCAAGGTTTCGGGTAACGCCGGTCTTGACCTGTCCGCGTGGCAGCAATAGCTAACGAGCCATGATGTTCACGTCCACCTTCTTCCCGCGATTCTGAGCGACCTTCGTCGCAGGCGCTCTGGCGCTTTTGAATCGCAATGGCTCCGCGTCGCGAGAGCCGAAAAGGAGGACGTGAAATGTCCATTCCCCAAGCAATGGGCCTGACCTCGCATCAGGTCGAAAATTTCATCAACGATGGCTTCGTCAAGGTAGAAGACGCCTTCAGCCGCGACCTCGCCCGGGACTGCCGCAACGAGTTGTGGGCCGATATCGGCCTCGCCCCGGACCGGCCCGAGACCTGGAACGAGCCGGTCATTCGTGTCGCTTCGAAATTATCGCCACCCTTCGTGGCTGCCGCCAATACGCCGCGGCTGCATGCCGCCTACGACAGTCTCGTCGGTGAAGGGCGGTGGCTGCCCCCCCGGGGGCTCGGGACATTCCCGATCCGCTTTCCGTCGAACGAAAGCGCCGGGGACGACGGCTGGCATGTGGACATGAGCTTCGGGACCGAGAACCCTGACTTCATGGAGTGGCGGGCGAACGTCATGAGCAGCGGACGGGCACTGCTGATGCTCTTTCTGTTCTCGGACGTCGGTCCCGACGACGCCCCCACGCGGATACGCAAAGGTTCGCATGCCACCATCGCCCGCGAACTTCTGCCCCACGGCAAGGCTGGCGCCACACTCAGGCAGCTTTCGGCCGACGGCTATGCCTCGACGCAAGATTGCGAGATCGCTCTCGCAACTGGCGCGGCGGGTACGGTCTATCTCTGCCATCCTTTCGTGGTTCATGCGGCCCAGCCGCATCACGGAACCGAGCCACGCTTCATGGCACAGCCGCCTCTGATGCCGATCGTGGATTTCGATCCGACGCTGGCCCCATCGCCCGTCCAGGTCGCCATCCGGAAGGCCTGCGGACTGACGATGTAAACCGAAGCGGCTCCGGGACCGCAGGTCGGTTCCCGGGTATCGAATACACCCGGCCGGACCCACCAGTCGCAGATTTCTTTCGTGGTGAGGGCACGAAACAGACGTTCCGGTGTGGTGTTGAAGACTGCTGCGGCTTCGACATCGCCCGATTTCGGGTCCGTCGGGGCCGCTACAAACTGCACATCCTCTGCGTCCTGCATCGCGGCCCACTGCGCTTTGGAGAAATCGGAAGATCGCTGGTGAAGGGCGGTCTGGGAAAGCCGATCACCCCGCGTATCCTCAGCCGCGAGTTGAAGGATATGACCGAGCTGGGGTTGCTTCACCGCACGGAGTATCCGGTTGTGCCGAGAAAAGTAGAATACGCCCTCGCGCCACGCGGCAAGGCCTTGCTGCCGATCCTGTCCGAGATCGTCAGATGGGGCGCGACCGGTGCACACGAGGATATTCTGAAACTACCCAACAGTCGGGCGGTCCGGGACAGCGAGTTTTGCCCGGAAGGTTATGCTCCCCGGCCATGGGGATCGCTAACCATGCATCGCAGTATCTCCACCAACCGGCGGACACCCGGGCTGGCCCCGACAGCATCACGGAACACCAAGAAAAGCTCGGCTGATCTGCGCGCAGGCTCAGCAAGCGGCAACTCCTTCAATGTGCCGGCTTCCAGGTCCGCTCCGATCAGCGTCTCGGCATACCAGCTGAATCCCACACCACGCCGCGCGGCCTCGATCGATGTCGAAGTCTGGGAAAAGATGATCCTGTTCTGGGAGACCTGCCAGGCGCCTTGGTCAACCTTGCGCGCGCCGCTGTCCCGAATGATGAGATGATGATGGTCCCGCAGGTCGTTCAGTGTGACTTTTTCGAGGCGATGGAGGGGATGGGATGGAGCGGCGACCGGCAGGAACTGGACGCGCATGATCGGCTCACCCAGGAAACCATTCGGCAATTCCGGGGCGATTGCGACATCAACCTGCCCGTCTGCAAGTAGTTCCATGGACCCGGCCACGACAGTTTCATAGATCTCAAGGCGAGTCGTCGGTCGCTCGGCGGCGAAACGCTTGATGCTCTCAAGTAGGATGGCCGGCGGGAACATGATGTCCGCGGCCAGGCGCAACTCGGCCTCATGACCAACGGCCATCTCGGCTGCGGCTTTCTCGATGCGCCCCGCCTCGGCCAGAAGGTACTTGGCCCGCAGATATAGTGCCTTGCCCTCGACAGTGAGGACGGCTTTCCTTCCCTGGATCCGGAAGAGTTCAACACCGGTCCGCTCCTCGATTTGGTTCACGGCATAGCTGACCGAGGACTGACTCTTGCCAAGGAGATCGGCCGCCAGGGCGTAGGTGCCCGCGTCAACGACGCCAACCAGCGCGCGCCACTGCTCCAGTGAGATCAGAGTCATCTATTCACCCGATAATAACGACCTAATTTTTGCGCTATTATATTTACCGGGTCAATGTATCTTGCCTGCAATCCCACTCGACAAAGGTCGCATCACATGAAGCTACCAACCCCGACCTGACGTTACGCCTTCAACGCGCGTCGCCCGACATTCCCAATACCAAGCCTGAGAACGCATTGCGAAGACCGCGCAATGCGATGGCTTCCGCTCGCTTCAAATGAACAATGCAGAAAGGAAAACATACCATGTCAGACAAACCGATCCACCTCGTCATTCTCGTTGGCAGCAATCGCGAAGGCCGTTTCGCGCCGGTGATCGCCAACTGGTTCACAGAGCAGGTCCGGTCGAACGCCGATTTCACGGTGGATGTCATCGATTTGGCGGATGTCGCACTGCCTGCGGCCATATCGGATACACCAAGCGCCGAGGCCGTGTCGTTCTGCGAACGACTGGCGGCGGCGGATGCCTTCGTCATGGTGGTGCCCGAGTACAACCACAGCTTCCCGGCGGTTCTCAAGCACGCCATCGACTTCGGCTACCACGAATGGCAGGCCAAACCGGTCGGCTTCGTTTCCTATGGCGGATTTGCCGCCGGCCTGAGAGCTGTCGAGCACCTGCGGGGCGTCATGGCGGAGCTGCACGCCATGACTATGCGCGACACCGTCAGTTTCCAGAACCCCTGGGATGCGTTCGACGACGAGGGGCACGCCATCCGCCCGGACGGCTGCGCAGCAGCCGCGGCTGTGATGCTCCACCAGTTGAAATGGTGGGCCACCGCACTGCGCCAGGCGCGCAGAGCCGAGCCCTATATCGAAGCGCCGGCCGTGCCGCAAAAACAGGATCTGGCCGACGTCGGGTGACGCACGCGCCAGGCAAATCTTTCAAGCAGCATGAGCATTCCAGACGGAGGCGATCGTCATGTCCGTAGCAGAAAACACTGAGAACGGCCGAGCCGGGGACGCAGGTTGGCCCACGGTTTTTGTCATCGCTGGCGCCGGCACCGTATCCGCGTTCCAGGTCGGCAAGGCGCCCATGGCGCTGAGCGTCATACAAGGCGATCTCGGGATCAGCCTTGCAGTGGTCTCCTGGCTCATCTCGGCCTTCGCCATCGTCGGCGCCGGTTTCGGCGCACCCATCGGATTGGCAGTAGACCGGATCGGCGCCAAGCGTATGGTCGTGGGCGGGCTTCTGCTTCAGGCGCTCGGCTCCGGCCTCGGCGGTATGGCCGGGGGCGCCGGTCCGCTCATCCTGTCGCGCGTCGTCGAGGGGCTGGGTTTCGTGTCGGTCCTCGTGGCGGCGCCGACGATTATTTTCGCAACTGTGTCGCCGGATCTTCGGGATCGCGCCATCGCGGTCTGGGCGACGGTGATGCCGGTCGGGATGACGGTGGTGATGCTTGCGGTGCCCCTGTTCACCTATCTCGAATGGCGCGGGTTCTGGATGCTCAATGCAGCAATCCTGCTCGGCTACTGCCTATTCTTCGCGGCTTCGATTCCGGCAGTGGTAACGATGGGGAATGCCCACAGCATTAAGGAGCAACTGGCCAACGTCATCGTCGCACCGGGTCCCTGGGTGCTGGCCGCGCTGTTCGCCGCCTTCTCCGCCGCCTTCTTCGCCATCTTCGGTTTCCTGCCGACACTCCTCACGGATCAATTCGGGTTGAGCCAGAACCTGGCGAGTACGGTCGCGGCCGTGTCCGTTGCGGCAAGCGGGCTGGGCAATCTCGTCGCCGGTGCCCTCCTGTCAGCAGGGCGGCCTCCGGTTCGTGTGCTGACAGCGGGATTTGTTGCAATGATCATCTTCGGTTTCGGGGTCCTCAGTCCCGGCTTGGCATGGGCGTTTGTCGCCGGCCTTGCGGTTCTCTTCTCCTTGACGGCGGGGTTGGTCCCAGTCGTGTTGATGGGGTGTTTGCCAAGGCTCGCACCGCGGCCCGATCTCGTCGGTGCGACGATGGGTTTCGCCATCCAGGGCAACAACATCGGGATGTTGGCGGGTCCGGTCACCGCTGGTGCGCTGGCGGCGAACTTCGGCTGGGGCAGTGTCGCGGTCGTCGTGGCTGCCGTTCTGATCGCCGCCATCGCGCTCGCCCGAACGATGCTACCGGCCAGGACCTGAGCACGCCCGCGACGCATGTTGTCCAACACCTTTGGCGCCAGCGGCACTGATCGTCACCGGGTGCCAATCGGCGGATCGCAACATTATTGAGTCCGGTTTTCGGAGTCATGACATTAGTCCAATAGAGATCGGCAAGAAGCATGCCCCACTTCTTGAGCTGATTGAATGCAGACCTTGCAAAAGAGAGGTCCGATGCCTCCTTGGTCCTGGTCCGCACCGCAGACGCTACAGGTTAGATCTCGCCGCGCGGCCGGGCAACATCAGCTCCGGGGAATGCTGCGTTACAGCGCCGAACTCATCGCCCGGCGATCAACCTGATGCCGAAAATTACGAGAACGGCACCAACGAGACCATCGAAAACCCGGCGCAGACGAAAGAAGCCGTGGCGAATGGCTGGAAGACGGAAAAACATCGCGACCGCGCCCCACCACAGCATCGAAACGACAATCGCTGTCAGACAGGCAATGACGAGCAGAGCGGGCGGACTGTCTTCCGGGATCATCACGCCGAACAGACTGACATAATAGGCGATCACCTTGGGATTGGAGATGTTGGTGATGAAACCGGAGCGCAGCGCGCCGGCTGACGTGACCCTCTTTGCCACGACGTCAATATCTGCGCCTGTTCCGACTTCGAGAACAGATCTCAGCATCCTGTATCCGAACCAGATAAGGTAGGCGCCGCCGAACATGCGTATCGCGACCGGCATCCAGGGGAGCGTATTCATGACCGCACCGAGACCAGCGACCGCAAAGCCGGACCATAACGCTGTCGCGGCAACCACTCCCAAGACAGCGAAGACGCTCTCACGCCGGTGATCCGAATTGGCATGACTGGCAATGACAAACAATGTCGGACCGGGGCTGCTGATGGCGAAAAAGTGGATACCGGCAATGCCCATGATTATGCCTAGATATTCCATCGTTGATGTTCCTCTCAATGATGCCGTTGCCACGGATTTCTTTCTTCGCCGCCCTCGAAAGGCTCATTCGCTTCACAGATTTTTCTGCACGATCACATCGCTAGGATGGATGCAGATAAGTTCGAGCCGCTCCGCGCCGACATTCTCGAAGCGATGGGAAATATTGGCGGCCGCCACGAGAATATCGCCAGGATAGGCGAGTGTCTTTTCGCCGCCCACGGTGAACTCGGCCTTGCCCTTCCTGACGACCCAGGTCTCCACGTAGGGATGCACATGCAAGCCCGACCCCTGGCCTGGCTCTGCATCGACCAGGAAGAAGGATACCGGCCCCCCGAGGTCACGGCCCTCGAAGCGAACCGTGCGGCTCTGACCGGGCTGTGGTTCTTGATGACGAAGGATTCGGGACATTCTCTGCCTCCCTTTCATGCTGACCCCGCCAGCGAAGCTATCTTCTTGAGAAGATATATCGCAATGATTTGTCTTTACGTCAAGATAAATCTCTTCTTGCCAAGATATCTCTCCGGATCATATTGAACATTGCATGCGTTCATGGCGATAACGACGGGTGAGGAAAATGACGGATCCAGCGGCAAGCCGGGAGCGAGCCAAGGGCGATCATGTCGACCGGCTGCGCCAGCAATGGAAGAGGGAACTGCCGGATCTCGATACCGAGCCGATGGCCATACTCGGCCGTGCATACCGGTTGTCGAACCTGGTGCGGCCAAGCATCGAGGCAACCTTCGCCGATTTCGGCCTCGACCGCGGCGAGTTCGACGTCATCGGAACGTTGCGCCGTTCGGGACCGCCCTACCGGCTGACACCAACAGAGCTCTATACCTCGTTGATGATCTCTTCGGGCGGCTTGACCCACAGGCTGGTCCGGCTGGAAAAGGCTGGGCTGATCTTGCGCGAGAAATCGCCACGGGACGGGCGTAGCGTGCTCGTCGTCTTGACCGAGACCGGTCAGGTGCTTGCCGAGAAGGCTTTCAGAGCGGACATGGCAAACGAATCCGCGTACCTGCGGGCCCTGAACCTAAAGGAGCGCGAAACACTCGAGGGATTGCTTCGTAAGCTGGTTACCGGAATCGAGGATGATCTGGCCCGAAAGGAAGAGCCTGACTCACGCGCCGACTGAACGCGAGTCGAGGTTCGCGTGCCGGTCGACTGTTTCGCGAAAGACACGCCTGTAGCCAGCGGGTGCCCTTGCGGAGAATTGGGCGGACAAACAGAACGGTCGTCTGCGAATGCATTGGGCCAGCCGTTATTACAGCGGGATCGCCGTTTCGTCCTTGGCGGTACGGATCACCATCATCGTCCAGTATCGCGCCACATTGGTCCGGCCCTGGAACAGCCGATGGCAAAGCGCATCATATTCTTCCATATCGCGCAGGCGCAGCATCAGGATGGCGTCAACCTCTCCTGTCACGGCATGAGCCTGGATTACCGCCTCTTCCCTGGCCGCCAGATCGAGAAACTGTCGCGTATTTGGCTCGCCGTGAAGTCTCAGTTCCACCGTCACCACGGCTCTCAGCCTGCGCCCGGCCTTGGCGGGGTTCAAGATCGCGACAACCCGGTCAATGATCCCCGCCTGACGTAACCGCCGTATCCGCCGCAAGCAGCTTGATGGAGACAGGCCAACCTCGTCGGCCATATGAGCATTCGTGCGCGACGCATCGCGCTGCAGAAGGTTCAACAGCTTCCTATCGATCCGATCCATCCGTATCTCCCAAATCGCAGCACTCAGAATGCAATAAAATTGCACGGATGTGCAATCTTTGACCGCAGATGCGAATGGGATCGGGCTAGGAAATGACGCGCAACAATTTGAGGAGGCAGAGATGTCCGTGTTCAGATTCGCCGTCAACAAAACCCAGGAAACACTGCAAATCTACTGGGAGTTGGTGCGCATCATGGTGCCGGTCACAATCGTGACCGAGGTGATGTCGCGAACCGGGCTGATCGATTTCATCGCTCCTGTGCTTGCGCCGGTCATGGGGCTGTTCGGGCTGCCGCCGGAACTGGGCCTCGCCTGGCTGACGGGAATGCTGGTGGGGATATGGGGCGCGATTGCGATGATCTTCACACTTGTGCCCGCCGAGTCGATGAGCGTCGCCGACATCACCGTGTTTTCATCGCTTATCCTGATCGCGCATGGCCTGCCGATCGAGCAGAAGATCATCCAGAAAGCCGGGCCGGGATTCGCCGTCACCACGGTGATCCGTATCGCCGGTGCAATCGTCTACGCGATGATCCTCCATCATCTGTTTGCCGCTACCGGTTGGCAGGCGGAAACATTGAACCCGACCTGGATCCCCGTGGCTGACGCCAGCGATTGGATGGGGTTCATGGCCGGGCTCATCGAGGCGCTCATCTACATGCTCGCCATTCTTCTCACGCTTTCCTGGGTGCTGGAAATACTGAAACTCATAGGCCTCATGGCGCTGTTGATGAAGATACTTGCCCCGACACTGCGCCTTGCCGGCATCAGGGGCGAAACGGGACAGTTTACCGCAGTCGGCTTGTTTCTTGGCATCTCTTATGGTGGCGGTTTGCTGATCCGCGAAGCACGGTCGGGCAACCTGTCGCCGCGTCAGGTCTTCATTTCATGCGTCTTCATGGGATTTGCGCATAGCATTGTCGAGGATACCTTGCTCGTGATGGCCTTGGGCGCGGATGTTTTCGGCGTGCTCGTGGGGCGGCTTGTATTCGCGATCACGGCAACCGCTGTGATTGCGCATCTCATACGCTCAATCCCGGATGAGACCTTTTTCGCATGGGCCTTTCGGCGCAGGAGAGGTCAGGCAACGGCAGATTCATAGGTGGGATTGCCGAAATTTCGACCCACGCTGATTGCGAACTTTCTGGCCTGACCACGCTAGTACCGGGGATTATCCTGAACCTTCATGAAATCCCGTCCCCTCTCATTCAGGTAAAGCTGCGGGGAGGCGCGGACACGAGGTGTTCGAGACCTACTGGACGACCCGTCGCGGCGTCGAGGCGATGGACAACAGTTACCGCCTGCTCGACCTGACCGTCTATGGGCGGCAAGAGGATTTTGAAGACTCGCCCGACGGCTGGCCACAGCGCTGGGGCGAGACCAATCATCCATTTCGTCGCGACGGCCGGCCGATCTCTCAATGGCGTCGGCTGGAGGCGGGACATTCCGACGATTTGGGAGTGCCATGACCGGCCCGCGCAACGCAATGGGAGTGGAAAGAATCTGCGGGTCAGGCGGCGGTATCTACGTGAAAGACGGCCAGCCTGCCGTCGAGAACGGCGGCTCCAAGGGTGACCAACATGCCGACCCACAGGGTGGCCGCGAAGGTGCGCGCGGTCTTTCTGCTTGGGGATGGTCTGCTGACACGCGCGGCTCCGGTCATTGGCACCTCCCGATCACGATATATCCGTCGCAGCCCGACATCGTCGCCACGCGGTTCAAACCCCCGAGACAGGCACAGCGCTTCCTTGGCGCACATGAACAGATCAACACCAACTCTCGCCCTCGCCGCTATCATTTCTCCGCCACCTCAAAGCGCTCATCCACCCCCCCCCCGCAACCGGCGGAAAACAACTTGGCGCTGCCCTTTGAGGCCGCATACTCTGCTCAGAAATCGAGCGCGATGATTGCGAATGCTGTGTGAATGTCCGTTTTATCACGCTCGTCATATGTGACCTATTGCGCCAGGCGGGATCACGTTGCAGGCAATGGGAATGCAACCCAGGCTGACAGTTGTCGTGGTGGAAGAGGATCGCGATCGGGCGACCGGGATCGTCGATGCTCTGAAAGAGAACGGCGATTGCGATGTCCATGTGATCGGAAACTACGCGAGTCTCGCACGCAAGATTGCCGCGCATTCCCCTGACATCGTTCTGATCGACATCGACAACCCGACACGTGACATGATGGAGGAACTGACGCTGGCCTCCGGTCCGCTGGACAGGCCCGTGGCGATGTTCGTCTCTGGCGCGGCGGGCGGATTGGCACAGGCGGCGATCGAGGCGGGAGTGTCCGCATATGTTGTCGATGGCCTAGCGCCAGAACGCGTCAAACCCGTGATGAATACCGCAATCGCGCGTTTTTCCGTGCTGCGCCAGATGCGGCAGGAACTGGCCGAAACCCGCCGCGCGCTGGAAGAGCGAAAGGTGATCGACCGCGCGAAAGGGCTGTTGATGAAGGCCAAGGGCATTGATGAAGACGCGGCCTATGCGCTGTTGCGCAAAACGGCAATGGATCGGGGGCGCAAGGTCGCCGATGTGGCCGAGGCGCTGGTCACGGCTGCGGGGCTCTTGGGATGAGGCGCGTCACCATCCCCGTGGCATACATGCCGCTTATCGACGCCGCGCCGCTGATAATCGCGGAGGAAATGGGCTTTGCGAAGGCGGAAGCCATCGCGCTGGACCTGATCCCCGCGCCATCGTGGTCTTCCCTGAGAGACATGCTGGGCTTTGGGCGGGTGGATGCCGCGCATTTGCTCTCGGTTGTCCCGGTCGCAATGGGGCTTGGCCTGGGTAGCATGACCACCTCGCTTGCGGCGGTATCCGTCTTGTCCGTGAACGGCAATGTCATCGGCGTGGGCCGCCCTCTGGAAGACGCCCTTCGCGCCCAGGGCTTCAGGTTCGATTTCTCCGATGCCAAGGCCGCGGCACATGCCTTGCGGCGGAGCCGATCCGGCAAGCTGGTCTTCGGCGTGCCGTTTCCCTTCTCCATGCATGTGGAGCTTTTGCGCTATTGGGCCGAGCGCACGGATTTGGGCGTGGAGAATATCGAGATCCGCACCGTGCCGCCGCCGCTGATGGCCGACGCGCTGGAAGCGGGCGACATTGACGCCTTTTGCGTAGGCGAGCCCTGGGGCTCGGTCGCCGTGGATCGTGGCGTGGGGGCGCTGCTGCTGCCCGGTCGGGCGATCTGGCAGGGCGCACCGGAGAAAGTGCTGGCCACGCGGACCGACTGGGCGGAAACGGAGCCGGACCTCGTGGGGCGCCTGATCCGAGCCGTCTGGCACGCCAGTCGCTGGTTGGAAAAACCCGAAAGCCGGATCGCCGCTGCAGAGGTGCTCTCGCGCAAGGACTTTCTTGACTTGCCGCCGGAACTGATCGACCGCGCCTTGTCCGGCCGGTTGATCCTGTCGGGCCATGGGGAACAACGGAAGTGTGACGGCTTCGTGCGCTTTCATGGCGCCGCAGCCAGCTTTCCGTGGCGCAGTCAGGCGAAATGGATGGCGCACAGGCTTGCGCAACATTACGATCTGGATGCGGACATCAAAGCAGGTGCGTCGGTCTTTCGAGCGGATCTGTACCGCCAGCACATGTCTCAGACGGATGCCGATTTGCCGGGTGCGTCGGAAAAACTGGAGGGGGCGATTCATCACCCCACCGCCGTGGCGTCCAACCGGGGGCGGCTGAATCTGCTGCCGGACCGATTCTTTGATGGCGCGGTTTTCGACCCTGATGCGCTGGAATGATGCTTTTCTGGGCAAATCCCTGCACCACCTGAGACAAGCCGACAGGATGTGACGGTTCTTCTGGCCCTGTTCGCTGCACTGCCGCATGATCGGGTAATCGACCTGCAACGAGGTGGGCCGAACCAAATTCTTCCCAATGACAGGGATATCCTGAGCAAGGTCGCTCGCTTTCCGTCAGCCGATGCTGGTGGACAGTGAACGGCCTTTTACGTTTGCCCGGTGTCTCCCCCCCCGGGCGTGTCGAAAGGACGAAAGATGAAAAAGTTGCTGATCGGCCTTGCCGCCACCACTGCACTCGCCGGCCCGGGCTTCGCCCAACTGCTGGACCTGGAGAAGGATGAACTGACCTTCGGCTTCATCAAGCTCACCGACATGGCGCCGCTCGCGGTGGCCTATGAAAACGGCTACTTCCTCGACGAAGGCCTCTTCGTGACGCTGGAAGCGCAAGCCAACTGGAAGGTGCTGCTTGACGGAGTGATCGACGGACAGTTGGACGGCGCGCATATGCTTGCGGGGCAGCCGCTGGCCGCCACCATCGGTTTTGGCACCGAGGCGCATATCATCACGCCGTTTTCGATGGACCTGAACGGCAACGGCATCACGGTGTCCAACGAGGTCTGGGAAAAGATGCTGCCCCATATCCCCAAGATGGAGGATGGCCGCCCGCAGCACCCGATTTCCGCCGAGGCGCTGGCACCGGTGGTCGAAGAGTTCAGGAACGAGGGCAAGCCCTTCAACATGGGCATGGTCTTCCCGGTGTCGACCCACAATTACGAGTTGCGCTACTGGTTGGCCGCCGGTGGTCTGCACCCCGGCTACTACAGCCAGGAGAACATATCTGGCCAGATCGGTGCGGATGTTTTCCTGTCGGTGACCCCGCCTCCGCAGATGCCGGCGACGTTGGAGGCCGGCACGATCAACGGCTATTGCGTGGGTGAGCCATGGAACCAGCAGGCCGTTTTCAAGGGTATCGGCGTGCCGGTCATCACCGATTATCAGTTGTGGAAGAACAACCCCGAGAAGGTGTTCGGCATCACTGCCGAGTTCGCCGAGCAGTATCCCAACACCACGCTGGCGGTAACCAAGGCGCTGATCCGCGCGGCGATGTGGCTGGACGAGAACGACAATGCCAACCGCCCCGAAGCGGTCGAGATCCTGAGCCGGCCGGAATATGTGGGCGCGGATTACGAGGTGATCGCCAACTCGATGACCGGATTCTTCGAATTCGAGAAGGGCGACAAGCGAGACATCCCCGACTTCAATGTCTTCTTCCGCTACAACGCGACCTATCCCTTCTACTCCGACGCGATCTGGTATCTGACCCAGATGCGCCGCTGGGGTCAGATCGCCGAACCCAAGCCGGACAGCTGGTATGAGGAGGTCGCCAAGTCTGTCTACAAGCCCGAAATCTACCTCGAAGCGGCCCGGTTGCTGGTCGACGAGGGGTTGGCGAACGAGGCCGATTTCCCCTGGGAGAGCAATGGTTACAAGGCACCGACGCCCGCCGAAGATATCATCGACGGCATCGCCTATGACGGCAAGACGCCCAACGCCTATCTCGAAAGCCTGCCAATCGGCCTGAAAAGCGATCAGGTCGTCGTGGGCACCGAAGTCAAGGGCTAAGCCGAACGCGGCCACCCATCTGCCCATGCGGGCATTTCGCGACGAAAGCCCGCACGGGCTTGATGGGCGGCCATTCCCAACCCCAAATCGAGGACAGGTTTCATGACCACCGTTGACCCGAATTTCGCCGAGTCCACCGACCGCGAAGCCCGGCGCGCGCAACTCTTCACCCGCATCAACACAGCCGACAAGTGGTTCCAGGTGCTGGGCCTGGCGTGGCTGACGCCCATGCTCAAGGCCGCCGCAGGGGACAACCCGCGTGCGCAGTTGGGCGAAATCTGGCGCTTGTTGGCCGTGCCACTGTTGGCGATTGCCGCCTTCCTGATGCTCTGGGCTGTGCTGGCGCCCAAGGTGGAAACCTCGCTCGGCGCGATCCCCGGCCCCGGACAAGTGTGGGAAGAGGCGGTGAACCTGCACGAGGACGCGCGGGCAAAGGTCGCCAAGCAAGTCGAGTTCGAGGCCAAGGTCAGCCAGTTGAACGAACGCCGGGTCGAGCAGGGCAAGGAACCGATCGACCGCGCCTATACCGGCGCGCCGACCTATTATCAGCAGATCTGGACCTCGATCCAGACGGTGTTCTTCGGGTTCCTTCTGGCCACCGTCGCGGCGGTGCCGCTGGGCATTCTCGCGGGGCTGTCGGCGACCGCCAATGCGGCGCTCAACCCGCTGATCCAGATCTTCAAACCGGTCTCGCCGCTGGCCTGGCTGCCCATCGTGACGATGATCGTGTCGGCGCTCGCGGCCACCGAGGGCGGATTGTTTCCGAAAAGCTTCATCGTCTCGGCGGTCACGGTCACGCTTTGCTCGCTCTGGCCAACGCTGATCAACACGTCGCTGGGTGTGGCGAGTATCGACAAGAATCTGGTGAATGTCTCCAAGGTGCTGAAGATGAACACATGGACCAAGATCACCAAGCTGGTCCTGCCCTCGGCCCTGCCGTTGATCTTTACCGGGCTGAGACTGAGCCTCGGCGTGGGCTGGATGGTGCTGATCGCCGCCGAGATGCTGGCGCAGAACCCGGGCCTTGGCAAATTCGTCTGGGACGAGTTCCAGAACGGTTCGTCGTCCTCGCTCGCCAAGATCATGGTCGCGGTTTTGACCATCGGCATCATCGGCTTCCTGCTGGATCGCGTGATGTACGCGTTGCAGTCGCTCTTCACCTTCACGAACAACCGGTGAGCGCCATGAGCATTCTCAAACTTGAAAATGTCAGCCAGAGTTTCGGCACAGGCACCCATGCCACCCATGTGCTGAAGGGCATCAACCTCGATGTGCAGGAGGGCGAGTTCCTTGTCCTGCTGGGTTTCTCCGGCACGGGGAAAACGACGCTGATCAACCTGC
This sequence comes from Aquicoccus porphyridii, assembly GCF_008369105.1. GTDB lineage: Bacteria > Pseudomonadota > Alphaproteobacteria > Rhodobacterales > Rhodobacteraceae > Aquicoccus > Aquicoccus porphyridii. The sequence goes on from NZ_VINQ01000003.1 coordinate 343,677, forward strand.
TGGCAGGGCTGGACCGCCCCACAAAGGGCAGTGTGACGTTCAAGGGCAAGCCCATCACCGAGCCAAGCCCGGAACGCGGCGTGATCTTTCAAAGCTATTCGCTGATGCCGTGGCTGACGGTGAACGGCAATGTGGGGTTGGCCGTGGACACGGTGTTTCCGGGTCTGTCGAGAGCCGAGAAAGCCGCCAAGGTTGCGCATTACGTCGATATGGTCGGGCTGAAACACGCCGCGACACGCCGCCCGGCAGAGCTGTCGGGCGGGATGCGCCAGCGGGTCAACGTGGCGCGTGCCCTGGCGATGAATCCGGAGATGCTTCTGCTGGATGAGCCGCTCTCGGCGCTGGACGCGCTGACCCGCGCCAATCTGGCCGACGAGATCGAGCGTATCTGGGAGGCCGACAAGAAGACCTGCGTCCTGATCACCAACGATGTGGACGAGGCGATCATACTCGCCGACCGGATTATCGCCCTGAATCCCGACGGAACCTTGGGAGAGGAGTTCAACGTCGCCATTCCCCGTCCGCGCAAACGGATGGCGATGAACACCAACGAAACGTTCAAGCGCCTGCGAGCCGACGTTACCAAATACCTGATGGATGTGGGGATCGAGGTCAAAGTCGAAGGAACCCGTGCCCTGCCCGATGTAACCCCGATCCACAATGTGCCCGCCGCGGTGAAAGATGCGCAGCAGGGCCTGATCGTTGAGCGTTTCCTCGACTTTTCGCAACTCCACAAGGTGTATCCGACGCCGAAAGGGCCGCTCACCGTGGTCGAGGATTTCGACCTCAAGATCGACCGGGGCGAGTTCATATCGCTTATCGGTCATTCGGGCTGCGGCAAATCCACGGTGCTGACCATGGCCGCCGGTCTGAACGAGATTTCCAAGGGCGCGATCAAGCTCGATGGCCACCACGTCGAAGGCGCGGACCCGGAACGCGCCGTCGTGTTTCAGTCGCCCAACCTGTTCCCGTGGCTCTCGGCGCGGGAAAACTGCGCCATCGGGGTCGACAAGGTCTATCCCCGCGCGTCCCGGGCCGAACGGCAGGATGTCGTCGAATATTACCTGGAGCGGGTGGGGCTTGCGGACGCGATGGACAAGCCCGCCAGCGACATGTCGAACGGGATGCAGCAGCGGGTGGGCATCGCGCGGGCCTTCGCCCTCTCGCCCAAGCTGCTGCTGCTGGACGAGCCTTTCGGGATGCTCGACAGCCTGACCCGATGGGAACTGCAGGAAGTCCTGATGGAGGTCTGGTCGCGCACCAAGGTTACCGCGATTTGCGTCACGCACGATGTGGACGAGGCGATCCTGCTGGCCGACCGCGTGGTGATGATGACGAACGGCCCGCAGGCCACCATCGGCAAGATCACCAAGGTCGATCTGTCCCGCCCACGCACCCGCAAGGCGCTGCTCTCGCATCCGGACTACTACGCCTACCGGCAGGACGTGCTCGATTTCCTTGAGAAATATGAACATGGCGCGAAACCCAAACCGACACCAGTGGCCCGCAAGGCCATCGCTGCGGAGTGAAAACCATGACACAGAAACTTGTTATCATCGGCGCGGGCATGGCCTCTGGCCGCGTGATCGAACAATTGGTCGAAACCTCGCCGGAAGCGTTCGACATCACGCTTTTCAACGCCGAACCGCGCGGCAATTACAACCGGATCATGCTGTCCCCGGTTCTGTCCGGCGAACAGACCTACGCCGACATCGTCACCCATGACGACGATTGGTACGCCGCCCATGGCGTGACCTGTCGGTTTGGCGAGCATGTGGTGCGCCTCGATCCCGAGATGAAGCTCGTCGAAGGGCAGAACGGGTGTGCGCCATATGACAAGCTGATCATTGCGACCGGCTCTGCGCCGTTCATCATTCCGGTGCCCGGCAAGGAGCTGCCCGGCGTGATCACCTACCGCGATCTGGACGACACCAACGCCATGATCGAGGCCGCCGACAAGGGCGGCGCGGCCGTGGTCATCGGTGGTGGCCTGCTGGGCCTCGAAGCCGCGGCCGGTTTGGCAGAGCGCGGCATGGACGTCACCGTGCTGCATCTGATGGGTCACCTGATGGAGCGGCAGCTGGATGAGGCCGCCGGGTATTTGCTGCGCAAGGATCTCGAGGGGCGGGGCATCACGATCCGCACCCAAGCGTCGACCAAGGCGATCATCGGGGACGGGCGCGTCGAAGCGGTGCTTCTGGAAAGCGGTGAAACGCTGCCGGCCGATCTGGTCGTCATGGCGGTCGGCATCCGGCCCGAAACGCGGTTGGCGACGGATGCCGGGCTGACCGTCGCGCGCGGCATCGACGTGAACGCGCAGATGCAGACATCGGACCCGGACATCTATGCCGTTGGGGAATGCGTGGAATTCGACGGGCATCTCTTCGGTCTCGTCGCTCCGCTTTACGATCAAGCAAAGGTTTTGGCGCGCACCCTGCTGGGCGGGCGTGACGCCTTTGTCGTCAAGGACACGGCCACCAAGCTCAAGGTGACAGGCTGCAACCTGTTCAGCGCCGGCGACTTTGCCGACGGGCCGGGCCGCGAGGATATCGTGCTCCGCGATCCGGCCAAGGGCATCTACAAGCGCCTCGTGATCGAGGAGGATCGCCTGGTTGGCGCCGTCATGTATGGCGACACCGCCGACGGAAACTGGTTCTTCCAGCTCATCAAGGACGGCACCGAAATCGACGAACTGCGCGAGACGCTGATCTTTGGTCCGGCCTTTCAGGGGAGCGCCACCGCGGACCCTCTCTCAGCCGTTGCAGCATTGCCGCGTGAGGCGGAAATCTGCGGCTGCAACGGCATCTGCAAGGGCACCATCGTGGACGCGATCAACGCCGGCGCGACCGAACTGGGCGCGGTCAGGGCCACGACCAAGGCCAGCGCCTCCTGCGGCACCTGCACCGGGCTGGTTGAACAGCTGTTGCAAGTGACGCTGGGCGATGACTTCGCCATGCCGACCGCGCAGCCGATCTGCGGCTGTTGCGATTTCACCCACGAGGACGTGCGGCGCCTGATCAAGTCGCAGGAACTGAAATCGCAGGAAGCGGTCTGGCAGGAACTGGGCTGGAAAACGCGCAATGGCTGCCATGTCTGCCGCCCGGCGGTGAACTTCTACCTGCTTGCCGACTGGCCGCTGGAATACCGGGATGACCCGCAAAGCCGCTTTGTCAACGAACGCAAGCACGCAAACATCCAGAAGGACGGCACCTTTTCCGTGGTGCCGCGCATGTGGGGCGGCATCACCAATCCGACCGAACTGCGCGCCATCGCCGATGCCGCCGAGAAATACGACGTGCCCACGGTCAAGGTCACGGGTGGGCAGCGGATCGACCTTCTGGGCGTGAAGGGCGAGGACCTGCCACATATCTGGGCCGATCTGAACCGCGCCGGGCTGGTCTCGGGTCATGCCTATTCAAAGGGGCTGCGCACGGTGAAGACCTGCGTGGGCACCGATCATTGCCGGTTCGGCACGCAGGACAGCACGGGCCTCGGCATCAAGCTGGAACAGATACTCTGGGGGGCCTGGACGCCGCACAAGGTCAAGCTGGGCGTCTCGGGCTGCCCGCGAAACTGCGCCGAGGCGACCTGCAAGGATGTGGGCATCGTCTGCGTCGACAGCGGCTATCAGGTCGGTGTCGCAGGCGCAGCGGGTATGGACGTGAAAGAGACCGAACGCCTGGTGGACGTCCCAACCGAGGCAGAGGCCATCGAATGGACGACCGCCTTTGTCCAGCTTTACCGCGAGAACGCCAGGTATCTCGACCGGCCCTACAAGTGGGTCGCCAAGGTGGGCCTCGACTGGGTCAGGGATCGGCTGGCGGATGCGGACGAACGGGCCCGCCTGGTCGCGGCGTTCGAGCTTTCTCAATCCATCTACCGCGTGGACCCTTGGGCAGAACACGCAAGACAGGCCGAACGCTTCCAGCCGCTGGCCGATCTGACACTGGAGGCCGCGGAATGAGCTGGATCGACATTTGCGGCACCGAAGACATCCCGCTGCGCGGCGCGCGAACGCTGAAAACCGCGCTGGGCTGCGTTGCCGTGTTCCGCACCGCCAAGGACGAGGTCTTTGCCGCTTCGAACACATGCCCGCACAAGGGCGGGCCGCTGTCCGAAGGCATCGTGCATGGCCAGTCCGTGACCTGCCCGTTGCACAACTGGGTGTTCGATCTGAACACCGGTCAGGCACAGGGCGAAGACGGCTCCATCGCCACCTTCCCGGTGCGGGTTGAGGCTGGCCGCGTGCTGATCGACGCCGCCAAGCTGCTGGCGCGGAGCGCCGCGTGATGGGCGGCAGCGGGTTGCCCGAAACACGTTCGATCTGCCCCTATTGCGGCGTCGGTTGTGGCGTGCTCTTGCGCCCGGATGGGCAGGGCGGACTGGATGTGCGCGGCGATCCGGATCATCCGGCGAACTTTGGACGATTGTGCTCCAAGGGCTCGGCGCTGGGCGAGACCGTGGGGCTGGAACATCGATTGCTCGCGCCTCAGGTCGATGGGCGACAGGTCGATTGGGACACGGCGTTGCGCCTGGTGGCGGAGCGGTTTTCCGACACCATTGCGCGGCACGGGCCGGACAGCGTGGCTTTTTACGTCTCCGGCCAATTGCTGACCGAAGACTACTATGTCGCCAACAAGCTGATGAAGGGCTTTATCGGCTCGGCCAATATCGACACCAATTCGCGGCTCTGCATGGCGTCGTCGGTGGCGGGGCACAAACGCGCCTTCGGCACCGACACGGTGCCCGGCACCTACGAGGATATCGACGAGGCCGATCTGGTGGTGCTGGTGGGTTCGAACCTCGCCTGGTGCCACCCGGTGCTGTATCAACGGCTGCTGGCCGCGCGGAAGGCACGCGGCACGAGGATCGTGGTCATCGATCCGCGCCGCACGGCAAGCTGCGACGGCGCGGACATGCATCTGGCCTTGCAGCCCGGATCGGATGTGGCACTCTTCAACGCGCTGCTGGCCCGGATCAACGGTGCAGGCGCGGTGGATCAGGATTTCATCGCGCATACTCAAGGGCTTGAACCCGCGCTCGAGGCCGCTTGGGCCGATGACCCATCCGTCACCGGTCTGAGCGACTCCGAGATCGCTGCCTTTTGCGACCTCTGGATGGCGACCGAGCGCGTGGTGACGATCTATTCGCAGGGCGTGAACCAATCGACATCCGGTACGGACAAGGTCAACGCGATACTCAACTGCCACCTGGCCACGGGCCGGATCGGCAAGCCGGGTCGCGGGCCGCTATCCGTCACCGGTCAGCCCAACGCCATGGGCGGGCGTGAGGTCGGCGGGTTGGCCAATATGCTGGCCTGTCACCTCGACCTTGAAAACCCCGATCACCGCGGCGCCGTGCGCGACTTCTGGAACGCGCCGCATGTGCCGCACGCGTCCGGGTTGAAAGCTGTGGACCTGTTCCGCGCTGTCGGTGACGGACGGATCAAGGCGTTGTGGATCATCCACACCAACCCCGCCGTGTCGATGCCCGAGGCGGACGCGGTGCGCGACGCCATCGCAGGCTGCGACTTTACCGTTGTCAGCGACATCACCGCGCAGACCGATACCGCGCGGCTGGCCGACGTGATCCTGCCCGCCAGCGCCTGGGGAGAGAAGGACGGCACCGTTACCAACACCGACCGCACCATCAGCCGCCAGCGCCGCATTCTACCTGTGCCGGGGCAGGCACGGCCCGACTGGGACATCCTGGCCGAGGTCGGGCGGCGCATGGGTTATCTGCGCGCCTTCGACTATGATACTCCAGCCGGGATCTTTCGCGAATATGCGGCCTTGTCGGGCATTGCCGGGCAATTTGGCCGGGATTTCGATATCTCGGGCCTCGGTGATCTGAGCGACAGTGCCTATGACGCGCTGGAGCCGCAGCGCTGGCCGGTGACGTCGAAACGCAAGGGGGGTCGGTTCTTCGCGGATGGCGGGTTTTTCCACGCCGACGGCAGGGGCAGGATCGTGCCCGTCACCTGGTGTCCGCCTGTGGCCCGGACCGAGCCGCGCTTTCCGTTCCGTTTCAACACCGGGCGGATACGGGATCAGTGGCACACCATGACGCGAACGGCCCTCAGCCCCCGGCTCTCGGCGCATCTGGCCGAACCGTTTCTGGAGCTTCACCCGGCGGATGCCGCCCGCCTCAAGATTGGCGGCGCCGATCTGGTGCATGTCGAGAGTCCGACAGGCCGTGCCATCCTCCGCGCGCGCATCACCGATGCCGTCCAGCCCGGTCAGGTCTTTGCACCGATGCATTGGACCGGCGAGACCGCGCCCTCGGGCCGGATCGACGCGCTTATCGCGGCCATGACGGACCCGGTTTCTGGCCAGCCCGAAAGCAAGGCCAGCGTCGTGACCGTCTCCCGTTTCGACGCGGCGTGGTATGGGTTTGCCGTCTCGGCGGGGCCGATGGCACCGCGATCCGACTATTGGGCACGGGCCCGGACCCGACAGGGCTACCGGGCCGAACTCGCCGGGTCCACGCCGGTCGACGATTGGGAGGTCGAAGCCCGCAGGCTGTTTGTCGCACCGCACGCGACGGCGGCCACGATCGTGGATGCAAATCGCGGGTCGGCCCGTGTCGTGTTGCAGGAAGGCGGAATGATCATTGGTGCGCTCTTCGTGGCGCCCGAGCCCGTGGCCATCATGCGCGACTACCTCGCCACCCTGCCCGGCACCGACAGCCCCGATGCGCTGACAGGCCGTCCGCCCGCGGATGCGCCCAATCCCGGCCCGATACTCTGTTCTTGCTTCGGCATCGGCGTCAACACCATCATCGATGCGGTCGAGACCAGCGGAGCGCTGAGCGTGGAGGCCATCGGCGAAGCGCTGGGCGCAGGCACGAATTGCGGCTCCTGCCGACCCGAGATCGCCGAGTTGCTGCACAATCTGACACCGAGGGAGGCCGCCGAATGAGCCTGTCGGGAGTGGGCAAAACCTGGGGGTTGGTTGCTTTGATGTAGCGGTTGTTCAAACAGGAAGACCGCCATGGATGTACGGTTTCTGCCGCAATTCACCACGCCTGCCGCGGGTCCGATTTGGCACCAGATCCCGATCCTTGGCCCTGTCTTCGCCAGCACCGGATTTTGCATCACGGCAGGCTACGGCGCCACGGCGGGCCTTCTGCGCACGGCCCTCGGCCGGGTCTCGAAAACGCTCAATCGCATCACCGCGCTTGTCTTCGGGGCACTCGCCATCCGTCTCGTCTGGGAATAGAGTACGCGGGGTTGCGGGGTAGAAATCCACGGGGTCGCAATGCGGGGCATTGCGGACGTTCGATGCGGGTGTGACGTGGTGAAGACTGAACGGCGGTTGTGGGCAGGGAGCGGAGTTTGCAAAGTTAAGAACCTTGACCGCCTTTCCGACGCGACTGGCTCAAGCCCGCAGAGCGTTACATGGTTCGTTGCCGAACCAGCACTTCACTCGAACCCCGGCATCTTCCGGAGGCAAATGGCCGAGAATGCCAACTCATCGTAGGGGTGCGAACTCCAGAGCTTACTCAGGAATCAAGAACCACAGATTGTGACCGGCTCCGCATTCCTTTGTAACGCTCCCTTTCATCAATCTATGACACCGGGGGCCCACTCCACGAATTCAAACCCACCGGACCGGCCACCGGCGTGATTGGCCAGAAAATCCTCGATAGACCGGGCACGGTCCAGATTGTCGCGCCAGTGCTGTGTTCCATGGCCCGCGTTCGGGAAATACCGAACGGTGACATCTTTACCGGCCGCCAAAGCCGCCGCTTCAAAGTCCCGCACTTGTTGTACGGCGGCAATCTGATCGCGCAGGCCACCGTGAATCAGTATCGGGCCATGAATATCGTCGATGCGATTTGCCGGCGAATAGTCACGCATCAATGCAAGATCATCCGGGTCGTCCAGTTGGCCAAAGTATCGCCACCAGCCGTCGATCCCGTTGTTCCAAAAGCCGGGATGGTATTTCGACTGAAATTCCACATCCAGCATCGGAAACTCGACAACCGCCGCATCAAAAAGGCCCGGGTCACGCGTCATGGCAAGCGCCGCGGAATATCCGCCATAGCTGGTGCCCATGGCCACCAAGGCATCGGTATCCGCAAGGCCCTCCTCCACAAGCCATTGCGCAGCATCGGCGATGTCATCCTGCATCGCCCTGCCAAATCGCCCGAAGCCCTTGGCTTGAAAGGCTTTGCCAAACCCCTTGGAGCCACGGAAGTTCACCGACAAAACACCATAGCCCCGGTTGACCAGAAACTGCGTGTCATGGTCATAGCCCAGTGCCGAAGCGCCTGCCGGCCCCCCATGGATATGGACAATGAATGGAATGGGGCCCGAAACCCCTCGTGGCATCGATAAAACAGCGGGGATTTGAAGGCCATCACGCGCTTGGAACCTGACACTTTTCTCTTGAACAAGGCGGTCTTGAAACCGACGGAAATGAAATTCGTCCAGAACCTCGTAAGACTGATTTTCGAGGTCGATCAAAAGATAGATCCAGGATTTGCTCTGGGGCGATATCGCTTGGATGACATAGCGCCCCGAGGGCGTTGCCGAGGTGTAACCAAGGCTTACCGGCTGCGGAAATTCCGCCAATATGTTCAGAAACACCTCCCCACGGTCCGTAAGCGCCACCCTGTCCAGCGTATCAAGCCCCATGCGGATGATATCCGGACCCTCATCATAGGTCAGCGCGGTGGCCGCCCCGATATCCCCGTCAGGGTTCTCAACAAGAACAGTTTCCTCGCCTGTGGTTGTGTCAAGCCTCACAAGCGCGGCCTTGTCACGGCCCCGCGACGAGCGCGCAACAAGATGGCCAGTCTCATCAACCGGGCTCAACGGCTCGAACACATCGTTGAGATCAAGGTCAAAAAGCACATCCCACGTGCTTTCGGTCTTTCTGAACACGCGCTGCGTGGAAGTGTTCAGTGAATCCACCCGCAAGATCGGCTTTGTCTTGCCCTTGTTGAAAACCCAATAATGGCTTCTCGAATTTCCCTCGGCCATTCGTTCCACATCCAGACCATCTTGCGAAACGCGCCACATGTGTCCCAGTTCGCTCCGGCTTGTACGGCCCCAGAAAAGAACCGGCTCTTCCGCATTGGTCGCATATTGAGTGAGGTTCCAGCCACCCGACAGTTTCACGGGGCTGGTCCGCCTCCAGTTCTCCCGCTCCGGATTGAAGGGATCAGCCTCCCAATCATGCCCTTCGAAGATAAAGCGCAAAAGGGGTTTGTCCGGGTGCCAGCGGATACCGGACAAACCAATGGGGAATTCCGCGATCTGCTCTCCGCTTGCAATCTCTCTGACCACCATGCTCCGCCCGAAAAGGCTCGCTTTTTCCGATATGGTGTAGACGCCGTCATGGGAGGCTACATAGCCAAATTCTGACCGCGGATTGGCATAGAACGCGCGGGTCGGGATGAGCGTAGGCAGATCGCTCGCGCGCAAGACCGGATGAGAAGCAGGGGTGTTCTTGGTGAGGGCAAATACAAAAGCGACGCCGCCCAAAACTAGTAGCAAACAAATAAACGCAATTTTTTTCATACAGATTAACCTACGAAGTCCATCTTACTGGTCCAATCGGTAGACTTGCGGACAGTGTTGGTCAACTCTTGCTCGGGTCAGAGCTTATCTGCAAAGAGCAGGGAAATAAGCGTCTGCTTTGGGGCTGACAGCCGCCAAATGCGCCCGCAGCATTGGCGGCAGGTCTGACCGTCCGCAAAGGCCTCAAAACGGTCATCCCACAGTTTCGCTCAGAGCAAATGGACCCCAGCCTGTTGCCCTGCCTTCATCGGGTATCTTGTGTCAGGTGCCGAACTCCGGGGCGTCGACACAAAAGGGGCAGATCCCGGGGCAGCGACCGTTGCGTTAACCACGGTGGGGCAAGGATTTGTCAAGTTTTGCCCGGCAGCCGGGCAGCAGCCGGATGTCAGCCGGATGTCACCCCCCGAAATCCCGCCCCAAAGCGGCGTTAACCTTTGCTGTGCAGAGACCGGCGGCACCGTTCAGGAACGGCCTGACGCACCCTGCAGTCCCGACGTCCTGAGAGCGCGAAGCGCGTCAGGCCATCAACCTGTTGCCCGATTGCCCGCGGATCATGGCGGTCACGATCTTGCCTTCTGGCTGAGGCACATTGAACATCACTTCCGCAAACTGCTCGGTCCGCCCCATATGCGGGTTTTCCGTCAGGATACAATGGGTTAGACCCTGTTGCGCGCCGAGGTGCCGGGCCACCGCCGCATCGCCCGCCGCGCGCAGCCGGGCAGCGCGTTCGCGGATCGCCGTGCCATGAACCTGCGGCATCCGCGCCGCCGGCGTGCCGGGGCGAGGGCTGTAGGGAAAGACATGCAGCCAGGTCAGGTGACACTCCTCGACCAGCTTCAGCGAATTCTCGAAATGCGCCTCGGTCTCGGTCGGAAAGCCCGCGATGATGTCGGCACCAAAGGTCATGTCCGGGCGCAGCCCGCGCGCCTCTTCGGCGAAACGGATCGCATCATCACGCAAATGCCGGCGCTTCATCCGCTTGAGGATCAGGTCGTCGCCATGTTGCAGCGAAAGGTGCAGATGCGGCATCAGGCGCGGTTCGGTGGCAATGGCCTGCATCAGGTTGTCATCGACCTCGATCGAGTCGATGGAACTGATCCGCAGACGCGCAAGATCCGGCACCAGCTTGAGAATCCGCATCACCAGATCACCGAGCCGAGGTGCCGCAGGCAGGTCAGCCCCCCAGGACGTCAGGTCCACCCCGGTCAGCACCACCTCGTTGTAACCCCGGTCAACCAGCCGTTTGATCTGGTCCACCACCACGCCGGCGGGAACCGAACGCGAATTGCCCCGACCATAGGGGATAATGCAGAACGTGCAGCGGTGATCACACCCGTTCTGGACCTGCACATAAGCGCGTGACCGCGTGCCGAACCCGTCGATCAGGTGCCCGGCGGTCTCGGTCACACTCATGATGTCATCAACGACAACACGTTCGGTTTCCCCAGTGAAATCAGGGGCAAGCCGGGTCCATGTCTCGGGTTGCATCTTCTCGCTGTTGCCGATCACGGCATCGACCTCGTCCATCGCGGCAAAGCTCTTGGGGTCGATCTGGGCGGCACAGCCGGTGACGATCACCCGCGCATCCGGATTCTCGCGACGCAAGCGGCGGATTTCCTGCCGTGCCTTGCGCACCGCCTCGGCGGTCACCGCGCAGGTGTTGACCACCACTGCATCGCCCAACCCCGCCTGCGCCGCCAACTCCTTCATCGCCTCGGTCTCATAGGCGTTGAGGCGACAGCCGAGCGTGGTGAATTTCGGCACGGGAAACTTGGGTGATACCGACATCTCAGACCCTCCAGACCCCGTCAAACACATGCGCCGTCGGGCCGGTCATCCAGATGCCATCATCGGCCAGCCGAATGTCCAGCACCCCGCCATCGAGCCGCACACGCACCTCCCGGGCCACCAGCCCACGCCGATGCGCAGCATGGGCCACAGCACATGACGACGATCCCGAGGCCAGCGTGACGCCGACCCCACGCTCCCACACCCGCATCCGGATCCGGTTGTTGCCCTCGACATGGGCGAATTGAACATTCGTGCGTTCGGGAAAGAGCGGATGATGCTCGATCGCCGGACCACGCGCCGCCAGATCGACGGCTTCGCAATCTTCGACGAAAAAGGTGCAATGCGGATTGCCCATCGACGTGACCACCGGCCCGCCCTTGATCGGAAGGTGCAAAGTGTCCACCTCATGCGCCAGCGGGATCTCGTCCCAGCGGACCGCCGCATGCCCCATGTTGACCGAGGTCAACCCATCGCCCGCATCCCGCGCGGGCAACACGCCATGGTCGGTCGCTATCGTCACCGAACCCTGCCCGGTCTCATCCATCACGTAGCGCGCAACACAGCGCGTGGCATTGCCGCAGGCCGCCGCGCGCGAACCGTCGGCGTTGAAAAACGTCAGATGCAGATCGGCCTCGGCGCTGTCGCGCATCACCGCCAGTTGGTCAAACCCCACACCACGATGCCTGTCCCCCAACCGCACGGCGGTTTGCTCGTCGACCATCGGCGCAAGGCCACGCTCGTCCACAACGACGAAATCGTTGCCGAGCCCGTGCATCTTCATGAAAGGAATATGTGTCGCGCGCATGTTCATGACCGGCATATACGCCTGCCCGGGCCCTGAATCCAGCATCACCCCCAAAAACATATTTTCCTCGAACATGTAAGCTCAGGACCCGTTAAGTGGCTCGAGGTTGGATAGGCTGCGTGAGTCACGTTCCCAAACTGAGGGGCGTGTGAGCACTCTATTCTGGTTGACCGACGAGCAGATGGCGCTGTTGCAGCCGTTCTTTCGCTAGAGCCCTGGCAAGCCACGCGGCGATGATCGGCGCGTGCTGAGCGGCATTAACTTCATAAACCGCAATAGCTTGCGCTGCTGCGAAGGAGCATGGCCAGCGAAGACCCGCTGCAATCGCTGGAAATGTTGGGGCGAGATAGGTGTGTTCGCCCGGATCTTCGAAGGCCTTTTGCGTGGAATCTCGAACCGCGCCTGTCCGTGACGACCTCGGTTGTCGGTGGTTGGTAATCGGTCCGTTCTAGCCCCCCGGCCCTAGCTCAAGTGGCGAGGCCGCTGCCCATGGCGAAAGGCTCGGACTCGCTCAATGCCATGTCCGTGACCTGATTCGCCGGGATTGGGCGCACAGGGAGGCTATCGCCCAACTCCAGCCAGCGCGCATTCCAAACTGTCCAACCGTATCGACCGCCAATAACTCTACCGCTATGCTTGCTTACCACAGTCGTGCTGCATGGATCAGCACATCGGATTGGGCGGTTTCGGAGGTCTTTCTTGACGGGCGCGAGATGGCATAGCAGGTTGACCATCCGACATTTCAGGATGATCGACAGCCTTGAACGGCTTGGCCTCGTTGCGAGAGTTGCCGAGGCTTTGAATGTCACGCAGCCTGCCGTATCCAAGCAAATCGCGGATCTGGAGCAGATCGTGGGAAGCCCCATTGTCCTGCGTGAACGAAACAGGCTGTATCTTACCCCGGTCGGCCTGCGCCTTGCCAAGCACGCACGCCTGGTGCTGGCCCAGATCGAACGCGCCGCGCTGGATATCGACGGGCTTGCCGCAGGCATTTCCGGCGCCGTGGCGGTCGGCGCCGTGGGGTCTGTCGCGCCGACACTCTTGCCCCGAGCAATCGCGTTCATGAACAGCGTGGCCCCGAATGTGAACCTGTCCGTGATCGAGGGGCATTTTGTGTCCATGCTGCCCTTGCTGAACGACAACAGCATTGATTTCCTTATCGCGCGGTCATGGCAGCCACAGGAATACTCGGGTATTGCACAAACCCTTTTGTATGAAGAAAGGTTGCGTGTCGTCGCCGGCCCAAAACATCCACTGACAAGGGCCCGAAACGTGTCATGGCCCGACGTCGTAAGCTGGCCGTGGGTCTTTTCTCCTGAGACTTCGGTCGCACGCCAAGGGATTTCGTCGCTGTTTGCGCAATATGGTCTGGCAACACCCGAAAGGGTTACCGCGTCGATCTCACTGACGTTGAACATGGCATTGATGAAGGAAATGAATGTCTTGACCCTGTTTCCCGAGGAGCTTGCCAAGGCGCATGCGCTGCGAGGGGATTTGGCCATACTGCCGTTGGATGCCGGTAACCTGCTTTCCGAAGTGCGCTGCTATTGGCGATCCGACAGGCCGACAGACAAAAGCAAATCCCTCTTCCTGCATTGCATCGAACAAAGTGCGGCTCAGAGGAATGAATAACCAAAAGTTATGGTTGCCGCCCGGGATTTCATTTTTCTGACAGGTCGTCGTCGCCTAGCGTCTGTAGCACACTTTCTTCACATGATCGGGGAGGATCCTGGGGTGAGATTGGTTCACGCAGCGAAATCAGGCGTTCGGCATGTCTGAGGCCAGTTTGCCAGAGCTGTCAGCCGTTGAGATGCTGCGCGGGTTTGCGCAACGCCGCTTTACGCCCGATGATGTGCTTGCGGCTTGTCTGGACAGGATTTCGCGCTGGAATCCGACCATCAACGCCCTGACCACAATCGATACCGAGGGCGCTTCGCAACAGGCGCAGGCCTCGACCCGCCGCTGGGCCAAAGGTCAGCCCCTCGGGCGGCTGGACGGCGTGCCGATAGGCATCAAGGACATGCAGGATGTCCGGGGCTTGCCGACCACCCATGGCAGCCCGCTTTTTCGCAATAATCTCGCTGCGCGCGATCAGGCGATCGTAGCGCGGTTGCGCAACAGCGGCGCGGTCGTCGCAGCCAAGACCAACGTGCCCGAGTTCGGTGCCGGCGGAAACACCAGGAACCCGGTCTGGGGCGCAACATGCAATCCCTTCGACACCCGGCTGATTGTAGGTGGATCGTCAGGCGGTTCCGCGGCGGCACTTGCGGCGGACATGCTGCCGCTCTGCACCGGATCTGATACCGGTGGGTCCTTGAGGCTTCCTGCGTCACTCTGCGGCGTGGTGGGGTTTCGCCCCTCTGCGAATGTGATCGCTCATCCCGATCGCCCGCTGGGCTGGTCGGCGATTTCGGTGCTTGGCCCAATGGCGCGCACGATGGATGATCTTGTGCTGATGCTCGGCTGCATCCACGGGTCCGATCTGGATGATCCGTTGTCGGCTCCTGCCGCAGCAGATCGCTTCAACAACATTCGGCCAACACCGCTTGCGCGGTTGCGCGTCGGCGTCAGCGAGGATTTTGGCGGTTTGCCTGTCGATCCCGAGATCCGAGCGACCTTTCGTCAAAGAATCGATCTGATAGCCCCTCATGTTGCGTCCCTGAAAGAGGTCGATCTGGCTCTGGGTGACATGGACCGCGTCTTTGACATTTTGCGCGCGGAGAGTTTCCTTGCGGCCTTCGGTATCGGGGTTCAGCGCAGTTCGGATGACTTCCCGAGCCAGGTCAGGGCCAATGTCGCCGTGGGACGTAAAATGACCCTGGACGACCGGGCCTGGGCGCATGCCGAGCAGACACGTATCCTGCGGCGTTTCAACCGCCTGATGCGGGAGGTCGATGTCATTCTCTTGCCAACCGCACCGGTATCACCCTTCCCATGGACACAATCCTTTGCCGATACCATCGACGGCCAACCGCAGGATATCTATTACCGCTGGCTGGCGCTGACCTATCGCGGCTCTCTGAGTGGCGGACCCAGCCTGACCCTGCCCGCGGGCCGCGACGCCAGCGGAATGCCCTTTGGCCTACAGATGCTTGGTGCAATTGGGGGCGATGCCCGGCTTCTGGCCATAGGAAAATCGCTTGAAACGCTCTTTCAGCAAGACGACTCTACCGCCCGTCCCCGCCCCGATTTTGCCGCGCTGAAACCCGCCCCGGTCGACCCGCGCAGCATTATCGACAGCGCCAGGCATGCGGACGCAGACCCCACCTCGGCACGCACCGCTGTTTGAGAAAGGCCAAACCACATGTGGCTCATACCGATAGCATTCGTAGTGTTCCTGATCTGCGGCACGGCCTTTGCCTATTTGATGGGCGCGGTATCGGTCATCACGTTCATCACGCTCGACAAGGCGCAGTTCCTGTCGATCATGCCGCAGCGCATCTTCTCGCAGCTTGATGTCTTTGCCTTCATGGCGATGCCACTGTTTATTCTGACCGCAGAGATCATGACACGTGCAGGCGTCATGCGGTGCCTGGTCGATTTCGCCCTGTCCGTTGTCGGGCGTTTCAAGGGTGGCTTGGGTCACGTCAATATCCTGACCAGCGTGTTCTTTGCCGGGGTGTCCGGGTCCGCGGTCGCGGATAGCGCCTCGCTTTCGCGGTCATTCGTGCCTGAAATGGTCAACCGAGGTTATGACAAATACTATGCGGGTGCGATCACCGCCGCGTCGTCAATGATCGGCCCGATCATTCCGCCATCCATCATCATGATCATATACGGTGGCCTGACCAGCACATCGGTGGCCGCCCTGTTCGTGGCCGGAATCGTGCCCGGTCTCTTGCTCGCCGGAGTGCTATTGGCCCTGAACGTCTTCATGGCTTATCGTTACGATCATCCGGGCGGCAAGGCGTCGGAAATTCCCCCGTTCTTTCCGAGTCTTCTGAGGGCACTGCCTGCACTTTGCCTGCCTGCCGTCATTCTGGGATCGCTCGTGTTCGGGCTGGCCACACCCACAGAAGGGTCCGCGATCGCGGTCTTGGTGGCGATCCTGGCAGGGCTGACCTATCGCGGGCTAAGCTGGTCGATGCTGATCGACGCCATCGAGGCGACGGCACGCATGACCGGCACGATCTTTATCATTCTCGCCGCGATTTCGATCCTGGGCTATCTTGCAGGGCAGATGGGCTGGTCCGAAGCCTTGGCGCACTGGGTCGAGGCATTTCACCTGACAGGGTTCCGATTCCTCGTGTTCCTTATGGTCATCTTCCTGATTGCCGGGATGTTCATGGACACAACGGTTGCGGTTACGCTGATGGTCCCCCTGTTTGCCGTGCAGGCCATCAATCAGGGCGTCGATCCGGTCCATCTTGGTATCCTGATCTGCCTGAACCTGTGCATCGGCCTGATCACCCCGCCTCTTGGAAAGTGCCTGGTGCTCGTCGCGGCACTGACATCGCTGAACTACTGGCGGCTGGCGTGGGTCGCGATGCCGTTCATACTTGTTCAGATCGCGCTGCTTTTCGTGCTTGCACGTTTTCCTGAACTCACCTTGGCGCTGCCGCGCGCCTTGGGATTTTGACCCCGCTACCAACCTTGGAGGAGGAGAAGAAAATGAAGATCATGACACTTGCGACCAGCCTTTTGATGGCCGCGACAATGGCTACCGCGGAGGTAAAGGTCGCACTTGACGGTCCCCCCAACCTTGCAACTTCTGGAACCTATAACTGGATTCAGGGCTTTTCAAAGGTCATGTCCGAAAACGGCATGGACGTCCGCGAAATGCCCCGAGGGTCGATTGGCAATGAAGACGAGATTTTCGATCAACTGTCGACCGGGTTGCTTGAGATGTCGCAATCGGATGTCCGGGCAGTGGCGCGGATTGACCCGTATATCTACGGCTTGCGGTTGCCCTATCTGTTCGACGACGCCGCCCACATGGACCGTATGCTCGAGGCCGGTGACTTTTTCGAACGGGTGAACGAAAACCTTGCCCAACAGGATGTTGTTCTGCTCGCCATCGTTCCGATCGGTCCAGCGTCGGGGTTCATCACTACGGAGGCGGCGATAAGGACGCCTGAGGATATCGCCAAGCTGCGAATGCGCGCGCTTGATGACGCGCAGCTCGCCATGTACGAGGCTTGGGGCTCTTCCGGCGTTATCGTGTCATGGAGCGAGATCATGACGGCATTGCAGACGGGCGTGGTCGACGGCTACATGAACTCGCCCTTTGTGCCCATGTCCTTTGGTCAGACCGACGTTGTGCGCAATTTTTCGGATGCCAAGGTGATCATCCCCATGCGCGCAGTCCTGGCCTCGCGGTTGTGGTACGACAGCCTTAGCGACGATGAGCGGGCGGTTGTCACCGAGGCGGTCAAAGCCGGCGACAAGGCAAACCGCATCTGGCTTGACGAAGCATCGGGCTCTGCCCTGGAACAGCTTGAAGAGTTGGGCGTGACCGTGCAGCGCCTGACAACCGAGGAACTGACGGCATTTCGTGAAGGCGTGAGATCCGTCTATGAAACCGGTGTCGTGTCGGCAGAAGACGTGGCAAGCTGGACATCCCTCGCAGACGAGATGCGTTGAGAGCGCTGCACAAGGCGGGGCGGTTGACTGCCTCTCGCCTTGTGCCCCGTGGTTTTCCGATTGCTTTCATTCAGGCAGGACTATGATGCGCAAAGCCGTTATTTTCGTAAGCGACACGTTGCACGCGGTCATCCGGCGGCTTTCCGTGGCGGCGATCGTGGTGATGTTCTGCACGGTCATGCTTCAGGTGATTGCCCGCTATGTTTTTTCATCCCCGCCAGTCTGGACCGAGGATGTAGCGCGGTACATGATGGTGTGGACTGGCCTTCTCGGGGCTACGCTGTCGTTCAAGACAAAAACCGACGCCGTTCTTTTGGCCAGCGTGTTTCCAGATCGTCCAAACGTCTTGGGATATATGGCGGATGCCTTGCACACTCTGGCTGTGCTTGTATTCATCGTGCCGATACTGTGGTATTGCTTCTTCGATCTGAGAGGGCAATTCGGGCGCGGTTTCCTCGGACGGCAATCCACCCTTGTGGCCGATACATTGGGGATCTCCTTGCTTTGGATCGTTGCAGTGGTTCCGATCGCGATGCTGGTCATTCTGATCCACCTTTGCGCGCATTGGGCGCGGGACGGCCTCCGGAGCGCAGAACTGGAACCGGGAAAATAGCCCGTCCAGATTGCCGAATGACACTGGACGGCGCCAGATCTACCTTGCTTTCATGCCTTTTGCGCCTGCGCGAACCCCGGCGCCGGGGGGCGCATATGGACCGCCAGGGAACGGGAAGAAGCTGGGGATCAGGCGACAAGTTTGCCGCGGGATTCTGTCAGCCTGCCGTCGAGATCTGCGTCGGAGGCGCAGCACAACGGAGTTCGCCCTCTCCGATGTCAGTGCTCATGAACGCATTGGCCATGCCAGATCGTCTGCCGAACTTCGATTGCGCCGATTTCCGGAGGCGTCATGTTCCGGATGTCATCGGACAGCACGACCATGTCTGCCCAGGCACCCGCCATGAGTTGACCCGCCTCCCCGGCCATGCCCATGGCGCGCGCGCCATTGACCGTGAAGAGCCGAAGGGCTGCATCGAGTGGGATCGCTTGATCCGGTGCGATTGTCCCGTGGTACTGCCCGGTCGGATCCTTCCGGTCGAGCATCCCGGCAAGCCCGGTCCACGGGTTGGCATCCGGCGCCGAGGCGGGCCAGTCGGTGCCAAAGATAACCTCGGCACCTGCCTCGATCAGCGACCGGATGCGGTGGATGCGGGTCAACCGCTCCTCGCCCAGAACCGCGCGCTGCGATGCGGTCGCCGAATTGGGAGCCCAGAGTTTGGGCGAAACCTCGGCGACGGCCCCCAGTTCGGCGAAACGGAAAAGATCCGCATCGGAAATGAACGTCGAATGCGCGATCTCGTGCCGCAGGCCGGATGATCCGTTGGCGTACCGGGCCGCCTCGATCGCATCCAGCCCCTTGCGCGCGGCATTGTCACCGACCGCATGCATCTTCACGACATATCCCGCTGCGTCCAGCGCCGTGACCGTCTCATTCAGTGTCGACGGGTCCATGAGCAGCGTCGCGTCGGGATCGTGGGAGTCCGGGTCGTAGCCGGGCGCCGGCAGGTAGGGGTCCAGAAAGGAGGCCGTATAAGCCGGTGCGACACCGTCCAGAAAGAGTTTCGCATAGCCCAGCCGGATGCCGGGGCGCTCATACTTGGCGGACAGCCGGTCAATCTCCCTGATCGGAGCAAGTGTTCCTGTGAGTGGCGAGAAGGCGGTGATATGCGCTGCCATGTTCAGGCTCAGATGTCCCTTGTCGCTGGCCGCGGCATAGGCCGTGAGCGCCTCCTCATCGGCCATCGGCTCCTTGAAACCCGTGTAGCCCAGACTGTTGAAATACTTTATAAAATACTCACTTGCCTGCGAAAGTTGCGACTGCGTCCATGTCGTGCATCTGCGAACCGGTGCGCCGGCGGTCTCGGCCAGCATTCCCGTGGGTTCGCCCGCGCTGTCCCGCTCGATCACGCCACCCGGAATATGCGGCGTGTCGCGGTTGATTCCAGCCTGTGCAAGCGCCGCGCTGTTGCACCAGAACGCGTGTTGCGACGTGTCGGCCACGGCGACCGGGTGCTCTGGTGCGATCTGGTCAAGCCATGCGCGCGGGGTCATGCCAAGCTCTGCCCGCATCTCGAGCCGCCAGGGACCGCCTGTAATCCAATCACCGCGTGACAGGCTCCGAGCGCGCTGCCGGATCGCATCGGCCAACTTATCGACCGTCGCGGTGTATCCGACATAGACCTGAAACAGATCCCGACAAGCGCCCCACAAGGCGTGCGTGTGGCTTTCGATCAAGCCAGGCATCGCGAAGCGGCCATGCAGATCGACACGTTGAGTGCCCGGGCCCGTCAACACGTCGATCTCCGCATCGCACCCGGTGGCCAGTACCCGACCGTCCTTCACCGCCAGCGCTTCAACGACTGGTTGCCTGGGGTTCATGGTGAGGATCACACCCCCCGTGAAGACCTTGTCTGCATGAACCATTCCTGTTGCCTCCTCGATCCTTTTGGTCGGGGGGTAATCATTTTCGTTGATTTTGTCAACAAACTGCATTATTAACAAGTGAAGGGGGGATTCCATGACACTAGCCGGGTACCACACACCGCCTGCCGAAAATGTGGAGATAGAACCGCTCCAGTCACTACTCGACGCGCTCAGTTTCCGCATCGCACGGCTCGCCGCCATCAATGAACGCATGGCCGGGCAAATCTTCCGGTCCGAGTTCGGGATTAGCCTGAACGACTGGCGTGTTATCGGCATCACCGGGGCATTACAGCCAGTGACCTTCTCTGCCGTGCGCGAGCTTCTCTACTTCGACAAGGGGCAGTTGAGCCGGGTGATCAGCTCCCTATCGGATCGGAACCTGATCGTCAGCAATACATCCAGTACCGACGCGCGCCAGATCGAATTGCGCCTGACCGAGGCCGGGGAGACGGTCCATCGCGAGGCCCTAAGGTTCACCGCAAAGAGAAACGCCATCATGACATCGGTCTTCACCGCCGATGAACGTTCCGAGTTCCGACGCCTGATCGACAAGCTTGTGACGCACAATGTGGAAAAACTGGAGACGAGCAGGGCAAAATGACGGCAACCTCGCAACCGGAACTGCACGGTATCCAGAAGTTCGGGCGCGCTCTGGCATTCGTCTTCTCCCTGATCATCATCGCCGTGATCGCCTTTTTCGTCCTGGACGAGGCCAATGCCCGCTTCGGTGTACTGGCGATCAGCGTCGTCATCGTCGCGATGACCCGACCCGTTGCCATCTATAATCGCCTGGGGCGCGCAGGCTGGCTTGTCGATATCGGGCTGGTCGCGGCGTTCCTTTACTCCGCAATCTGGTTCTTTCGCGTCAAGCAGGAACTTTACACTGGTTTCTACATGGCCACTCCGGAGAATATTGCGGCCGGCGTGCTGGGTCTGGTCTCACTCGTGGCACTGTCGGTGCGAGCCTGGGGATGGTCTCTGGCGATCATGGCGGCAGTCTTCGTGGCCTTCGGCTTTGCCGGGCCAAGCCTCCCCGGCATCCTGCAACATTTCGGCATGGAAATCGGCGGGTTCATGCAGATCGCCTGGTATTCCTTCGACGGGGTGTTCGGGCGCGTCACGGGCCTTGTTGCTGACAATGTCCTGATCTTCCTGATCTTCGGCGCCGTTCTGGAACGCACGGGGGCGGGCGAAAGTCTGATCCACATCTCGACGGCGTTGACGGCCCGAATCCGTGGCGGCGCGGCGCATGCGGCCATCGTGGCCAGCGCCGTCTTTGGCATGATGTCGGGCAGTGTCGCTGCCAACATCGCAGGGACCGGCGTCTTCACCATCCCTCTCATCAAGCGGCAGGGATTTTCCCCCAACTTCGCGGGCGCCGTCGAAACCGCCGCATCGTCGGGTGGGCAACTCACACCGCCGATCATGGCTGCCGCCGTCTTCGTGATGGCAGATCTCGTGGGCATGCCTTTTGCCCTGGTGATCGTGGCGGCCGCGTTGCCGGCGGTTTTCAAGTATATTGGCCTATTCGCCCAGGTCTATGCCGAGGCGGTGCGGCTCGACATCAAGCCTTTGCCGAAAGACCAGATTCCGGTGCTAACATCACGGGATTGGCTTGATTCCGCGCTGATCTTTCTGCCGATCATGGCGCTGATGGGTGCATTTATCATGGGCAAGAGCCCTGCGATGGCCGGGTTGATCGGTGTGGTCACCGCGATTGCGACCGGACTGGTGCTGAACCCCAAATTCCGCCGTGAACCGCAGCGTCTGCTTCAGGCGCTTGCCGATGGCGGAGTGAGCGCGGCGCAGATCATGCTCGCGGTCGGCGTGATCGGCATCGTTCTGGCGGTGGTGAACGAGACCGGCGTGGCGATCCGCTTTGCAACGTCCATCGCGTCGGCGGGCGAGGAGAGCCTGATCCTCGCGCTGATCCTGGCGATGTTCGGGGCGCTGATCCTCGGAATGGGCCTGCCGACCCTGCCTGCCTACCTCATCATTGCGATCATGATCGCGCCGGCCATCATCAAGGCCGGGGTTCTGCCGCTGGCAGCGCACATGTTCGTGCTCTATTTCGCGGTCTATTCCTCCATCGTGCCACCCATCGCCTATGGTTGCTATGTCGCCGCTCCCATTGCCGGGGGCAATCCGTTGCAGACCTCCTTTGTCGCGCTGCGGATTTCGGTCGTGGGTCTGCTGGTGCCCTATGTCTTCGTGTTCTCGCCGTCGCTCCTGCTCGTAGCCGGCGAGTTCAGCTGGAGCGAGCTGGGCTTCACCATCTGCCGACTGCTGGCGGCGATCTGGATGCTGGCCAGCGCCCTCGGCGGCGCAGACCCAAGACTGGGTCGATTGGGCGCCGGACAGCGGGCGGTTCGGCTCGTCATCGGCGCGGCGGCGATGTTCCCGCTTCCCACGATCTGGGTGCCGGCGGTCGTCGCCACGCTCGCCCTCGGTTTCCTGAGCCGCACGCAGATGCGGCAGACAACCTGACCTACCAACAAGAGGAGTCAATCACATGAATTCGAGACTTGAACGTTTCCGCAAACCGATTGCTGCCAGCTTGGCCGCCATCGCATTCACGGCCGGAGCCGCCGCAGCGGATCTATACAAGGTCACGTCGACCGCACCCGGAATGGCGCCCTTCGTGGTCAACACTGCGATTTCCAAGGTCGTCAATAAACATGTGGACGGAGTCGATTTCCAGGTACGCGCCACCGGAGCGGCGACCAAGCACCTGGTGGATGCCGCCCAGGGCAAGGTCGACTTCTTCTTCGGCTCTCCGACCATCAACTGGCTGATGGTCAACCGGATCGGACCCTTCAAGACATTCGAGGCCGCGCCCGAGCTTGAAAAAGAACTCGGCATGATCTTTTCCTACCAGATCGGGCCCTATCACTACGTCACGGATGCGGGTTCGGACATCAAGACCTTGGAAGATCTCGAAGGGAAGAAGGTCTTTGTCGGCCCGCCGGGCGGCGCGGCAAGGACGGTCGTTCTGGGCAACATCGAGACGATCACGGGCCTCACAGAGGCGGATATGGATGTCCAGACCTACGGTTTCGACGCCGCGATCCAGGCCTTCCAGGACGACAAGATCGACGTGATCGTCCTGCCCACGAACATCCCGAGCCCGGCGATCCAGCAGTTCGCCCTGACCAAGGAAATCAGGATCCTCGACGTCGACGTCGACAAACTCAACATCCGACGGTTCACCGGCGGTACGATCAACACGATCCCCGCCGGCGCCTACGGCGACAATCACCACGGCGGAGATGTGCGCACGCATGGTGCCATCGTCAACTTCAGCGCGGGGATGCATGTACCGGAAGAGGTCGTTTACCAGGTGACCAAAGCGATCTGGGAAAACATCGATGAAATCCACGAGACCGCACAATGGATGCCCTCGACCATCAAGCGGGAAACGGCGCTCGAACTGATTGCGAGCCGCCTGCATCCCGGGGCCGAGCGCTACTACCGTGAAGCGGGATGGGAAATCCCTGAACCTATGACCTTCTTGCCCGACAATTGAGGATAAGGTCTTTTCGGCGGAAGGCGCTGGCATGTGCCTTCCGCCAGTGAGAACAGATCACGGTTGAAATCGCTGCTTTGCCCGTGAAGCCAAGATAGCGGGCATGCCCAATCAATGGCGGCGCCTATCCGCTGGATGGAACAGTTTTTCCTGCCTTCGACCAGAGTGTCGGACTTAACCGGTCGTTTCCCAAAATAGATGTCGAAAATGGGTGCAGCCGGACAGTGGCGTCCTGCTGGCAGCGCCCCGGAACATCGTCCCGGGGCGCGCCTCGCCCGCATCACTTGTTGCGGGCTGCCTCCGCGCCCTCGACGACGTTGCGATGCAACGTCACCACGCGGGAGTGATAGGGATAGACGAGATCGGCAAAGTCCTCTTGCGACTGATAGACTCTGGCAAAGAACTCGTCTGCCTCGATATAGTTCTGGATGACCCCGTTCTGGGCCTCGATGAAGCGAGTGTAGTACTCTTCCGGCACGTCGAGAACATTGATGCCCGCTTCCTCGTATTCCTTCACCGCGACCGAGTTCTCGTGCAGGTTGGCCGCATTGGTCTGGGTTGCATTGGCCTTGACCGCGACCCGGATGATCGCCCTCAGATCCTCGGGAAGTTCATCATACCAGGTCTTGTTGATCAGAAGTTCACCGATATCGGTCTGCTGGTGAAGCCCCTGAAGATAGTAGTAATCCCAGATCTTGTCCAAGCCCAGGTTGCGGTCATCGGCCGGCCCGATCCATTCGGCAGCGTCAATGGTGCCGCGCTGCGCGGCGGGCACGATCTCGCCACCCGGCATGGCCACAGCGGGCACGCCCATGGCGGCGTAGGTCTCGCCCGCGATGCCCGGCGGGCTGCGGTATTTGATCGACTTGAACTCGTCCAGATTCTCGAAAGGCCGCGAGAACCAGCCCAGCGGGTCCGGCCCCATCGGCTGCATCAGGAAGGGCTCCACATCATAGCCCATCCTCTCCTGCATAAGCTCGCGATACAGCTCCTGCCCCTCACCCGAGTAGTACCAGGACATCAGGCTGTTCTGGTCCATCCCGGTGCTTGCGGGCACGTTCGAGAACAGCACATAGGCCGAATGCTTGCCCGACCAGTAATGCGGCCAGGCATAGCCGGCCGTCACCACCCCGTCGCTGACCGCGTCGAGAATCTCGAACGCCGCGACCTCGGCCCCGTCGGGCAGCACGTTGACCGTGATGCGCCCGCCGGACATCTCTTCGACATCGCTGGCGAACTGTTCGGTCAGCTTGAAATAGAGGCTTGCATTGGGCACCGCGGTCTGGATGTCCATGCGGTATTCCTGCGCTAGCGCAGGCATCGCGCCCGCCGCGGCCAGCGCGACCGCGCAGAGCGTGCCCTTGAACGGGCCGGTCAGTCGAATTTTCATGATATCTCCTCCTTGGTTGCACGTCATGGGTTGCGCCGGGGTTGCGCCCCCGTTTCTAATTGCAGGCCGCGCACCCGGCGCGGCACCGGATTAATTTCCCAGCACCCGTGGCAGCCACAGCACCAAATCGGGCAGCAGGATCAGCAGGCCGACGACAATGAGTTGCAGTACCACGAACTGCACCATGCCGAGATAGATGTCGCCCATCGACCAGTTGGGCACGACGCCCTTGAGGAAATAGGCCGAAAGCGCCATCGGCGGCGTTAGCCAAGAGGTCTGAAGCGTCACCGCGACAAGGATCGAGAACCACAACGGATCATAGCCCATCTCGATCATCGTCGGCAGAAAGATCGGCACGATCACCAGCACGATGGGGATCCATTCCAGCGGTGAGCCCAGCACGAACACGATGCCGAGGATGATCAGCAGCATCACCATCGGCGAGAATGGCAGGTTCAGCAGGAAATGGGTCAGCAACTCGCCACTGCCCAACCGCGAGAACACCGCGCCGAAGAAATTTGCCGAGGCCAGCAGGAACATGATCATCGCGGTCAGCAGCAGCGTATTATACACGCTCTGCTTGAACGCGCTCCAGCCCAGCTTGCGATAGGCGACGGCCAGGAGCAGCGAGGCCAGCGCGCCCGTGGCGGCCGCGTCTGTGGGCGTGGCGATGCCCGCAATGATGAAGCCCAGCGTCGCCGCGATGATCAGGAAGACCGGGATCACGCCCAGCATCAGCTCCTTCAGCTTTCCACCCAGCGAGGTCTCGGCGATCTCGGCATCGGTGATCGGCGGGCCCAGCGTGGGATTCAGATAGCTGCGCACCAGCGTGTAGACGATATAGATCGTCGACAGCATCAGCCCCGGCACGATCGCCGCGGTAAACAGATCTGACACCGGCACGCCGACCACAGGCCCCATCACGATCAGCAGGATCGAGGGCGGTATCAGGATGCCCAGCGTCCCCCCCGCAGCGATAGCCCCTGCCGAGAGCCGCGTGTCATATCCCGTCTGCTGCATGATCGGCGCGGCCATGACGCCCAGCACCGTGACCGAGGCGCCGACAATGCCCGTTGCAGCGGCGAACACCGTGGCCACCAGCAGCACCACCAGGTAGAGTGATCCGTTGAGCCGCCCGAGCAGCAGGCGCAGGGCGAGGAACATCCGCTCCATCAGCCCGGATTTCTCCAATATGAACCCCATGAACAGAAATAGCGGAATCGCTGCCATCGTCGTGTTGCGCATCAGCGAGAAGAACTGGAACTGCATCAGGTTCACGACCCGGTCGCCCATCCCGACAAAGCCGAACAGCAGCGCAATGAAGATGAAGGTAAACGCCATCGGATAGCCGGTCAGCAGGCCGACAAAGACCAGCCCCAGCGCCACCAGGCCAAGGATCGGTTCGCTCATGCCAGCCCCCCTTCACCGTCGCGGAACCGTCTGTTCGTGGCGATGTTGTAGAGGCTCTTGATCAGCTCGCTGACCCCCTGAATCATCAGCAGGATCCCGGTGACCGGCATCACGGTCTTCAATGGATAGATGATCGGCATCATCGGGCTGGTGGGAATGCGCTCGCCCCGCATCCACGACTTGGCCGCGTATTCCCAGGTTGCTACGGTAAAGAAATACATTGCCGGAAAGAACAGGCAGACGATGAACAGCGCGTCGATCGCCCCCTGCCAGCGCGGCGGCAGCACGTTGAACAGGAAATCGGCGCGCACATGCGAATCCCGCCCCAGCGCCCAGGCCGCGCCCAGCATGAACATCGCGCCATAAAGCATATAAGTAACGTCATAGGCCCAGGCCGTCGGCCGGTTGAATCCGAACCGCGCGACCACCTCCCAGACCAGCGCCACAATCATCGGCAGGATCAGCCAGGCCGCCACCTTGCCGACGATCATCGCCGGCATGTCCAGCCAATGGGTAATCCGGCGGATGCGATGCTCTCTCTCAGGGGTCACAGCATGACCGCGCAATAGGTCGCTGACCGGCGCACCGGGTTTGGAGCAAGTGTCACCTCATTCTCCTCCCAGAAATGAGACTTGTTGTCTCATTAACGCCACCTTATGCTTCGATTGCAAGAAAAATCATGTCGCTTCGGGGAGGGATGCGGATGGACGGGGCCGAATTCGACTATGTCATCGTCGGCGCAGGGTCGGCTGGCTGCGTGCTTGCCAACCGCCTCAGCGAGAATCCAAGGGATCGCGTCCTGCTGCTCGAGGCGGGCGGCCCGGACAACAACCCGTGGATCCACATCCCGGTCGGCTATTTCAAGACCATGCACAACCCGGCGGTGGATTGGTGCTATCGCACCGAACCCGATCCCGGGCTCAACGGCCGCGCGCTCGACTGGCCCCGCGGCAAGGTGTTGGGCGGCTCATCCTCGCTGAACGGCCTGCTATACGTGCGCGGCCAGCCGCAGGATTACGACCGCTGGGCCCAGATGGGCAATGTCGGCTGGGGCTGGTCCGATGTGCTGCCCCTGTTCAAACGGTCCGAGGATCAGGAACGCGGCGCCGATGATCTGCATGGGGTGGGCGGCCCGCTCTCGGTATCGAACATGCGCGTATCCCGCTCGATCTGCGAGGCCTGGATCGAGGCCGCCAAGGCCCAGGGCATCCCCTACAACCCCGACATCAACGGGCCCGAGCAGGAGGGCATGACCAATGCCCAGCTGACCATGAAGAACGGCCGACGCTGTTCCGCCGCCGTGGCCTTTCTGCGTCCGGCAATGAAACGCGAAAACCTCACCGTGATCACGCGCGCCCAGACCAGCCGGATCGAGCTGAGCGAGGGTCGCGCGACCGGCTTGCGCTATCTCGACCGCGACGGGACCGAACATGCCGTCAAGGTGCGCGGCGAGGTGATCCTGTCCGCCGGCGCAATCGGCTCACCGCAGATCCTGATGCTCTCGGGCATCGGTGATAGCGCAACGCTTGCCGGCCACGGCATCGAACCGCTGGTGCATCTGCCCGGCGTCGGCGGCAACCTTCAGGATCACCTTCAGGCGCGGCTGGTCTTCAAGTGCCAGGAGCCGACCCTGAACGACGAGGTGCGCAGCCTCTTCGGAAAGGCCCGGATCGGACTGCGCTATGCACTTTTCCGGCGCGGGCCAATGACCATGGCGGCAAGCCTGGTGATCGGCTTTGCCAGAACCCGCGAGGGGCTGGAAACACCCGACGTCCAGTATCACATCCAACCGTGGTCGGCGGACAGCCCCGGCGAGGGCGTGCATCCCTTCTCGGCTTTCACCGCCTCGGTTTGCCAGTTGCGCCCCGAAAGCCGGGGCAGCCTGACGCTGCGCTCGGGCGATGTGCGCGACCACCCGGTGATCCGCGCGAATTATCTCAGCACCGAAACCGACTGCCGCACCATCGTCGCCGGTGTCCGCCAGGCGCAGGCCATCGCCGCACAGGCGCCGCTGGCCTCGCGCATCAGCGTGCCCCACAGCCCCGGCCCGGGCACCCATGACGATGCTGCGATCCTTGACTGGGTGCGCAATACCTCCACAACGATCTATCACCCCTCGGGAACATGTCGCATGGGGCAGGACCCATCGGCGGTTGTCGACTCGTGCCTGAACGTGCATGGAGTGCGCGGCCTCCGGGTCGCCGACTGTTCGATCATGCCCGAAATCGTTTCGGGCAACACCAATGCGCCGGCCATTATGATCGGTGAAAAGGCCAGCGACATAATCCGCGCCGACCGTCGCGCGCTCTAGAGAGGACGATATCAGGGCCGATGGCAGAACAGCCCCCCACGATTTCCGGAAACCTGCGGCTGCTCGTGCTGCTCGAACGCATCTGCGGCAGCGAAACGCCTGTAACTGCCGCAGATGTCATGGCGGAAATGGACCTGCCGAAACCCACGGCCCATCGGCTGCTCTCGACGCTAGAGGGCGAAGGTTTCATCCGCCGCCACCCCGACGGGCGCGGCTATATCTCGGGGCTCCGCATGCAGCGGCTTGCCGCCGGCATGGTCGCCTCGATGCGTCATCGCGCGGCAGTGTCTATGGTGCTGCGCAACCTGTCCGAAGAGATCGGCGAGACCTGCAACATCGCGCAGCGCGACGGCGACGCGGTGGTCTATATCGACCGGGTCGAAACCAAATGGCCGCTTCAGATCGCGCTGCCGATCGGCACCCGCGTGCCGTTGCACTGCTCGGCCGCTGGCAAGGTTTGGCTGGCCAGCCTCGACGACGACCAGCTGCGCCCGCTGCTGAGCTGTTCGGAACTGGAACGACGCGCGCCCAACACCATCACCGACCCCGCGCGCCTACTGGACGAGTTGCGCCTGACCCGCGAGCGTGGTTGGGGCGAGGACAACGAAGAGGCGATCGAGGGCATGGTCGCCCTCGCCGTGCCGATCGCGGATGCGCAGGGGCGGCTCTTCGCGACGCTCTCCTTCCACGCGCCAAAGCTCCGCATGACGCTGGGCCGGGGGCGCGGTCACCTGCCTCTGCTACAAAGACGCGCCAGCGAAATCGCGCATCTCTTCCTCCACGGGACCGGACCATAACGCCGCGGCTCGCGCCTTGGATTTATGTACGAAACGGAACGAACGCACAGGATCAACGTGCGGAAAGGAGAGACATTCGACGCCCCGATCAATCGTGACACGACATCGAAATGATCTCCCGGCTCGCCCAGCCGTAGCGGCACACCAGCCTTGGGGCGCGATACGGGACCATCCTGCCGCCACGCCATGCCGACCCGGAGTACGTTTCCGTTCGCACCTGTGCAAATTCTTCAGGATGCCGGGGCCGTCGGTTCGGGTTCCTCCGGAGCGACGACCAGTTCTGTCCGTGAAATCATCGCGTAGAAAGCGGGCACCACGAACAACGTGAAAAGCGTGCCCACGGTGATACCCGCAAAAATCACCAACCCCATGGCGAATCGCGCCGCGGCCCCCGCACCGTCCGCCGTCATGAGCGGGACGACACCAAGAGCGGTGGCTGCCGTCGTCATCAGGATGGGCCGCAGGCGCTGACGGGCCGATGCGACAATGCCTTCGGCGCGGCTGAGCCCCCTTTCACGACGCAACTGATTGGCGAATTCCACCAACAGGATACCATGCTTCGTGATCAACCCAATCAGCGTGATCAGCCCCACCTGGGTATAGATGTTCAACGTTCCAAGCCCGAGGTTCAGCGGCACAACCACCCCGAAAATCGACAGCGGCACCGACATCAGGATGATCAGCGGGTCGCGGAAACTCTCGAACTGTGCCGCCAGCACCAGATAGATCACCACGATGGCGAGCGCAAAAGCCACGACAATCGTGCTGCCTTCGGATTTTTCCAACCGCGACTGCCCGGAGTAGTCAACGAAGAAGCCCGCAGGCAGAAGCGGGGCAGCGATCCGCTCGATCGCGGCAAGGCCATCGCCCGTGGACACCCCCGGAATCGGCAGCGCCGTGATCGTGGCCGAATTCAGTTGGTTGAATTGTTCGATACTGGCGGGCGCTGCGCGGGTTTCCACCTCGATCACGGCCGAAAGCGGCACCATGTCCCCGGTGGTGGCACGTATGTATACCTCGCCCAACCTTTCCGGGTTGTCGCGGTATTCCTGCGGCGCCTGAAGGATCACGTCATAGCTGTTGCTATCACGGTCGAACTGCGACACCGATCCCTCGCCCACCAGCAGGGCCAGCGTCGTTCCGATCTCGCTGGCACGCAGATTCAGCGCCGCGGCACGGTCCCGGTCGATGTGTATGACCAGTTGCGTGGTGTCGAAATTGAGCGAATTCTGCACGACAATGAAACGCCCCGAGGCCTGCGCCTCCTGCCGGATCTGCTCGGCCACCTCATAGACCTGCGAGGGGTCGCCGGTGGATTGCAGCACGAAGGAAATCGGCAAACCGCCCCCCGCGCCGGGCAACGACGGTGGTGCAAAGACGAAGGCCTGCAACCCGGCCACCGGGGCTAGGCGTGCCTGAAGATCGGCCTGGATTTCCGCCTGGGTCCGGTCGCGGTCGGCCCAGTCGTCAAAGGCCCAGAGCATGATCGCGGAATTGGTCTGCCCGCCAAAGCCGGTGATCGAGAAATTGGCGTCAAGCTCGGGCAGGTCTTTGGTCAGGTCGCGCATCTGGTCGACATAGCGCTGGGTATAGTCACTGGTGGCATAGCTGGGGGCGTTCACGAATGAAAACAGCGCGCCGGAATCTTCTTCCGGTGCCAATTCTGACGGCGTCTTGACAAAGAGATACCCGGTCACCCCCATCAGCACGACGACGATCAGTACCGTTACCGGCAGATAATCAAGCGATGAAGACAGTCGCCGTTCATACCAGCCTTCAAACCGGGTGAAGCCGCTGTTGAGCCGTTTCTGGAACTGGTTTTCCCCACCCTTCTTCAGCAGCCGCGCCGCCATCATCGGTGAAATGGTCAGCGCCACAATCCCCGAGATGAACACCGCCCCCGCCAGCGTCACCGCGAATTCGCGGAACAAGGCGCCGGTCAACCCGCCGGTGAAAAACAGCGGCAGAAACACCGCGATCAGTGTCAGCATCATGGCGATGATCGCCGTCGAAAGCTCGCGCATCGAGGTGAAGGCGGCCTGCATCGGGCTGAGCCCGTCGTCGATATGGCGCTGCACGTTCTCAACGACGATGATCGCATCGTCGACCACCAAGCCAATGGCCAGAACCATCGCCAGCAGGGTCAGGAGGTTGATCGAATAGCCCATCACGAACAGGATGAACAAAGCCCCCACCAGCGACAAAGGAATCGCGACGAGCGGCATCATGACCGACCGTATGGAGCCGAGGAACAGCAGGATGATCACGGCCACGATCAGTGTCGCTTCGATGATGGTGCGCAGCACTTCGTTGATCGAGGCCGCGATCTGCTCGGTCGCATCGTACATCAGGGTCACTGTCATGCCCTCGGGCAGGCTGTCCTGAATCGCGGGCAGTTCCGCCAGAACGTTGGCCGAAGTGTCCAGAGGGTTGGCGGAAGGCGTCGGGAAAACACCAATGAAGGTTCCCGGTTCACCATTGAAATTCACGATCGTGTCGGTGCTTTCGGCGGCCAGTTCGATCCGCGCCACATCGTGGAGGCGAACCAGATCATCGCCGCTGCCCGAAATCGGCAGCAGCCCGAATTCCTCGGGCGTCTGCAGGGTGGATTCCATGGTGATGGCGTAGGTGACCAATTCGTTGCGGGTGCGTCCGGGGGCCGCAAGAAAGTTGGACCCGTTGATCGCCGCGGTGACGTCGGATGCAGTCAGCCCCTGACCCGCCAACCGGACCGGATCGACCCAAACGCGCATGGCATAACTTGCCCCGCCCAGAACCTGGGATTCCGCCACGCCCTCGATGGTGGACATGCGCGGCACCATCACCCGTTCGATGTATTCGGTGACCTGCTCGGGCGTCATCGCCGGGTTCTGCACGCCCAGATACATGGTGGCAAAGGTCTGCCCCGTGCCCTTGACGATGCTGGGATCTTCGGCGTCCCGTGGCAGGCGCGAACGAACCTGCTGGACCTTGGACATCACCTCAGTCAGGGCGGTGTCCGGGTTCTCACCCAGCCGCATCTGCACGGTCACGACCGACGCCGAGGGCCGCGATACGGTGGTAACATAGTCCACGCCTTCGGACGTGGCCACCGCCGCCGCGATGGGAGAAGTGACAAACCCTTGAATCAGATCGGCCGAAGCGCCCGGATAGACGGTGGTGACCGTGATCACGGTTTCGTCCACCTCGGGGTATTGACGAGTCTGAAGGTTGAACATCCCTTGCAGGCCCAGCAGGATGATAAGCAGGCCCAGAACAGTCGAGGCGACAGGCCGCTTGATGAACAGGTCAGACAGGCTCATTCTTCCGCCTCGTCATCGGCCTGTGCATCGGCAAGAATTACTGGCGCGTTGTTGGACAGGCGATTCTGGCCGCTGGTCACCACTCTGTCACCGGCTGAGATACCTTCGCGGATTTCGATCATCCCRTTCGAACGACGGCCCGGTTTCACGAACACCTGCTGCACGGCAAGCGCGTCGGGATCATCCTCGCGCGGACGCACGACATAGACGAAATCACCATAAAGACTGCTGACGACCGCAGTCTGATTCAACGCGATCACATCTTCCTCTTCCGGCAGATCGAGGCGAAGACGCACGAACTGGCCCGGGGTCAGGCTGTCGTCGGATTGTTCCACCGTACCGCGCACCGCCACCAGGCGACTGGACGGGTCGACACGCGGATCAATACCGCTGATCTGTCCCTCGAATGTTTGTCGCGCGTCATCACTGCTCAGATGCAAGGTCTGACCGATGAACAAGTCTGGGAGGCTTTGCTCAGCCAGGCTGAAATCAACCCGCATGGTACCCAAATCCTGCAACGTGGCAATGATCGTGCCGGGCTGCACATACTGGCCCAGATCGACCCGCAACAACCCGATGGTGCCCTCGAACGGCGCGCGCACTTCGCGCTGTTCGACGACGGCCTCGGCGCGCGCCACCTGCGCCTCGGCGGCACGGAACGCCGCCTGCGTCGCCTCCAGAATGGCGCTGGTTGCGATGCCGCGGCTCTGAAGTTCCTGTTGTCGGGCGAGGTTCGCACGCTCCAGCTCAAGCTGTGTGCGGGCGGCTTCCAGATCGGCACGTTGCACCACGTTATCAAGCCGGATCAAAAGCTGCCCTTCTTCGACCTGTGTGTTCGGCTCAAACAGGATCTCGCGCAATATACCGGCGGATTCCACCGTCAGCTCCACACCCTGGTTCGCATTGGCCGTGCCGATTGCATTCAGCACCGGCTGCCATGTGACCGGCTGCGCCACGACCGTTTCCACGGTTAACGGCTGCACGGGCATGTTGGCAAACACCTGCTCGATCATACGATCGCGAAACACGTTAAAGCCGACCAGCCCGCCACCGACCAATGCCAACAGGATGACTGCAATCACCAGACGTTTGACCATGAACTCAATCCTGATTCTGACCCGTTGCACCCTGAATGCGACAGGACGATGTAAGGCCCCTGCGCGACGACGTGGAAAGCGCGGACACTCGGAGGCATGCACCGTCACGCAACGGCATTGCTTGATCTTCGACACCGGTTGCTATACCGTCTGGACGGTAACGTCAACATGCCATGCAAGGGTTCTGCCATCTCACGACAAGCCAAGAACCGCATACCCAGGTCCGACACGCGCCGCCGCATCCTTGACGCAGCACAGACCTTGGCGCGATGCACCGGGCCGGGCAACCTGTCACTTGACGCGGTTGCAACAAAGGCCGGGGTTTCAAAAGGCGGATTGCTATATCATTTCCCGTCGAAAAGCCGCCTTATGGAGGCCTTGGTCGAGGATTATCTGGTGCGTTTCGACGCCGCCATCAGCGCAGAAGAACGCATCGGCGAACCGGATTCTGTCATCTGCGCCTACATGGCGCAGTTCCGATCCGAGCGTCAGGGCGACAAGCCACCCCCCTCCGGGCTTCTCGCAGCCTTGGCCGAAGATCCCAACATGCTGGCGCCGGTCCGCCGCTATGAAAGGGATTTCCTGGCCCGGATAAGGGCCAATGCGTCGGACCCGCAAATGGCAACACTGACGTTTCTTGCAATCCACGGCATCCGCGCGATGGAACTTCTGAACATCCAGGTTCTGGACCACGGCGAAGAAGAGGTCTTGCTTGGATGGATCAAGGATCGTCTGGGCGCAACGGCCTGACCGGGGCTGCTGCATTGGAACCTGTATCTGCTATGCGGTTGGACGGCCCCACTTTTGCCGCGATTTGGCCTCTGGGCACTGGTAATGTCGTGGTTCAAAACCCGCTTACGTTCGGCAGCCAGGTTGACAGGCTCGGCACAAAGGTGATGAGCAACAATGCCACCGCCAACGCCAGGAAGAAGGGCGGCATTTCCCGGATCAGGGTCGATGGTTTCATCCCGACCGTGGACGAGACGACAAAAATCAGGCTGCCAACGGGTGGCGTGGTCAGGCCGAGCGTGAGGTTCACGATCACCACGATTGCAAAATGGTTCGGGTCGATGCCAAGCGCAAAGCTGATCGGCGCAAGGATCGGAACGAGAATCATCACCCCCGGCAGGGGGTCCATGAACAGACCGAACACAATCAACAGCAGATTCACCGCCAGCAGGAAGACGATAGGTGACAGATCCCAGCCGATGATCGTTTCTGCCAGGAATTGCGGGATTCCTTCGATGATGAGCACCCAGGCAAAGGCTCGTGCCGCTCCGAGGATCAACAGCACCGCCCCGGATGTAAGCGCCGCACGCAGCACGATGCCGGGCAGATCCCGAAGGCGCAGTGAGCGGTAGACGAACATGCCGATCGCAAGCGCGTAGAACACCGCGATGACCGAGGCCTCGGTTGGTGTGAAGATACCAAAACGAATTCCGCCGACGATCAACAGGATCAAAAGCAGCGCAGGCACGGCGTAAAGGGCAATGCGCGCGATCTCGGCAAGGGGCGGCATCGGCGAGCCCGAAGCATAGTTTCGCTGACGGCTCACATATCCGTTGGCCAGCAGCACAAAGCCAGTGATCAGAACGCCGGGCAAGACACCGGCCATGAACAGCGAACCCACCGATACTTCCTGGTCCTGCATGGCATAGATGATCATAGTAATCGAAGGCGGGATGATCGGACCCACAACCGAACTGGCGATCGTAAGCCCCCCCGCGTAGGCCCGGTCATAGCCCCCTTTTTCCATCATCCGGATCATCATCGTGCCGGGACCGGCGGCATCGGCCAGGGCACTGCCGGAAATGCCGGCGAACATGGCGGAACTGACCACGTTGGCGTGCCCAAGCCCGCCACGCATATGCCCGACGAGCGATTGCGCCAACCGAAGAATCGCGTGCGTCACCGCCCCGCCGGTCATGATTTCGGAGGCGAGGATGAAGAATGGCACGGCCAGCAGGGGGAAACTGTCGAGACCGGCAAACATCTCCTTCACCACGACGAGATTGGGATAACTGGAGCCAAGCATCAGCGCGACGAAAACGGCAATCGCCATGGCGAAGGCCACGGGCAGACCCAGGGCCAGCAGGATGAAAAGCGCCGGGAACAGGATTTCAGCCATTGCCGCCCCCGGGCAGCGGACCCGAAGCCTCGGTGCCGGATTCATCGGGCCGCTTGTAAGCGCCGGCGGTGATAAAGGGCCGGGCGATCAACAGCAAATGCACGATGAGCAATCCAAACCCCACCGGCATCGCGGCATAGACGTAAAGAAACGGGATGCGCAGTGCCGGGCTCACCTGGTACTGCATACGCTGGGCATATTGCAGCCCGACATGAACCATGAATCCAAAGAAAACAAGCAGGCCGATCACGATCGCCGCGCGCAACACGATCTGCCCCTTCGCAGGCAGAGCATCCTGCAAATTGGTGATGGCAACATGCCCCCCCAGGCGCAGGATCAGCCCGGCACCGGTGAAGGTGAGCCAGATCATCAGGTAACGCGCGGCCTCGTCGGCCCAGGGAAAGGAATGTGCCGTCAGATAGCGGAACGAGATGTTCCCCCCGACGATCAGGGCCATGGCCGACAGCATCAGGATCAGCATCCAGCCATTCAGCGCAACGAAGATGTCTTCCAGCCGCTTCAAGGCGCAACCCCGGAAAAGGAGTCGGCGCCGCGCGGGCGCCGACGAAAGATTGTCACTCGAAATTCACGATCGAGTCGACCAGCTCCTTGCCATAGGTTTCGTAATAACCTTCATAGGCGGTCGCGATCGAGCTCTGGAATGCAGCCTTTTCATCGGTCGAGAGGTTGTTCACCTCCATGCCGCGCTCCTTGAGCGTTTCAACGCCGGTGGTCTCGACGTTGTCGACATAGCCCCGCATCGCGACAACCGCTTCTGCGGCGGCCTTCTCAAAGGCGGCCTTCTGCGCGTCGTCCAACCCATCCCAGAACGGCTTGGATACCAGCAGCATCGCGGGCGAATAGACATGACCGGACAGGGTCAGGTATTTCTGAACCTCGTTCAGCTTGACCGATACGATGACCGAAAGCGGGTTTTCCTGCCCGTCGATCACGCCCTGTTGCAACGACGAGATAACCTCGGGCCACGCCATCGGGGTCGGGGCGGCGCCCATCGCGTTGAAAGCCGCCAGGTGCACGGGGTTTTCCATCGTGCGGATCTTCAGTCCCTCGACATCGGCAGGCGTATTGATCGGGTTGCGGTTGTTGGTGATGTGGCGGAAACCCTGCTCTCCCCAGGCCAGCCCGTGAAGCCCGACATTGTCGAACTTGGCAAGGATGTCCTGACCGATGGGCCCGTCCAGCACGCCGCGCGCGTGGGCAAGATCACGGAAAAGGAAGGGGATGTCGAAAACGCCCGTATCCGGGACAAAATTCGCCAATGTGCCCGACGAAACGATGGTTGCCTCGACGGTGCCGATCTGAAGTCCTTCAATCACTTCCCGCTCTCCTCCAAGACCGGAGGATGGAAAATGCTTGAACGCGAACTGATCACCGGTTTCGGCAAGAACAACCTCTTCGAACGTCTCGGCGGCCACACCGTAATGGCTATCGGGCGCAAGTGCGTAGCCGATTTTCACTTCGGTCTGGGCAAGCGCCGGAAGGCCAAAAGCAACAAGAGAGCTGGCAACCGCCAACCCGCGGAACGTGAGTGTCATGGATATTCTCCCTCCAGGTTTCAATTATTGCTACACAAACGGGTTTTTGCTGGCAACCCCGACTGCGTGCTGGCGGCGCCCGGTTTGGAGAACGATACGTCACAGCCCAGCACGCGGCCGATGGGCATGGGGCAACCTGTGATGGAAACCCAGAAATAAGCGCGCCCAAAAGCCTGCCCTGCACTTACCCACAGAATGGACAAAGCCGACCACGTTCCGGTAAATCATTGATTTCAGTGGTGAGCCGTGCAGGATTCGAACCTGCGACCCACTGATTAAAAGTCAGTTGCTCTACCAACTGAGCTAACGGCCCACTAGGGGGCTTATCTAGAAAGATGGTCGGATAGGGTCAACCCCAAAATATCAACGAAATCTCGCTTCATGCGTGCGCCCCGCGGACGCAAGACAACAGGGCGATTCATCCGCGATCAGATCCACCGGCTTTCGGGGCCGCGCCTCTATCGTTCCGGGCTTATTCCCCGTCCGGGGGGCGGCGGCAGATCACGGTGAGTCCACCACGGTTGGCCTTGTTGAAATCCGATCCAACCGGCGTGTAGATCGGCGTATCCCTGCGCGGGATCAGGGGCTTGGCCACGGCATCGGCAAAAACGATGTCGCCCCCGGCGCGTTCGACCGCCTCGACCAGCGCCTGGGGAGTAAAGAACAGCGTGTGCGGGTCCTGTCGAACGCCACCCAGGTGCAGGTAGGAATGACCGCCCTGCGGTACTTCGATCAGCATCAGCCCGGACGCGCGCAACGCGCCAAGCAGGTGGCGCAGTGTCTCGATCAGCTCTTCAGCAACCAGGTGTTCGATGGAATGCGAAGCAACGATGACGTCGAAATAATTCTGCGGGATCTCGCTCAGCGCCTGATATTGCCGGGCACCGATGTAATCGAGGTATTTCTTGCTTTCCAGGTCGGGCTCAAACGCATGCGGCTCGACCGCCTGGCTGGTATGCAGCAGATATCCAGGCCCGCTGCCAAAATCGAGCACACGGTTGAATCGCCCCTTGTGTTTCTTGAGCCGGTTGATTTGCGCCCGGGCGCGGTTGAAATAGCGCTTCATCCCCCGCGAGCTTTCGCGATGTGCCTCCGAGAAATAGGTCTCGGGATCAACGCTGCGATCTTTGCGGTTGGTCTTGGCATAATCCTCGCGGTAATAATCGGCGAGCATCCGGGCGGAATCCGGCACATGCCCCAATCCGCATCTGGTGCAATAAAGCAAGGTCTTCTTCGAAAACGGCTTCACATTCGAAGGATAGTCGCTGGAAAAACCAATCGCATCCGCGCCGCATGCCGGGCATGTGCGGGCCTTCCTCAGCGTTCTGATGGGGGAAAATGAATGCGGTTCGGTCTTCATCTTGTTTCGGTATCTTGTTTCATATGACATCTCATGACCGGCGCGGTTTTGCAATCGGACCACTGTATCATTTTGACATAACGCCCCTGACCGCGGCCAAACGCCGGACATGCGCGCGCCCGGGAAAGGAACACCGCATGGCGGCGCGAATTGGTGATAACTTGGAGATAACGGGAATGACCGCAAGCAGAAAAGTACCGGCAAGCTTCTCGTAAAACCTTGAAAAACAGGGAACCCTTGCGACCGAAAACTGCCGTGAACGATCGACAAGGCCAGCGGCGCGATCGTCAGCCGTTTGCCGGTCTCGGAGCTGAGGCCGGTTGCCGCTCTGCCCGAAAAGCCGGAACCGCGCCATAGGCAGGCGCAGCGGGACACGCAGATACATCTTTTTTTCTTCCTCGACTTGTGAAATTGTGTAAGGGAAACCAAGGCGAAAATTAAATTCGAGGGGTTATCATGACATTCTATTCTCGCAATCAGCATCCCGTAAACAATGACATTGAAACGCCCGAGACGGTGGCAAACGCAACCGATCGCAAGGCTTACGTTCGCGACTGGATCGCGCGGCAACAGAAAAAGCTCGCCGGCACCGTCGGCGGCTCGCTTCTGGTGCTGCCGCTCGTCGCGCAGGCGCAGACCGGCACAGAAGGCTTCGTAGAGGCCGCGGGCGTCGACGGCGTCAGCAATGTCCAGGTACTCGACGACGGCACGGCGCGACTGACGCTGGAAAACGGGCGCAGCGTCGTGGTCAGCGCTGGCGACGTTTCGGTCGCCGCCTCGGGCGAGGTATTGATTTCGGCCGCAGCGGCCGAGCTGGTCACCGAGGTCGCCGCAATGGCGGCCGTGGGCGGCGGGATCAACGCTGGTGCGCTGGCGGCGGGTGTTGGTCTGGCGGGGGCTGGCGTGATGGCGGCGGATAGCGGTGGCGGCTCGGGGGCACCCGCGCCGGAGACGTTCAACCGTGCCGATTTCCTGTCGGGCGGCATTTCCAGC
>NZ_VINQ01000021.1 GCF_008369105.1 Aquicoccus porphyridii
CGGCTCAGGAAGTCGACCTTCTCGGCGATGATCTCGCAGCCGTAGCGGTCGTTGCCCATGCTGTCGATCCACTTGCTGTAGTGGATGCGGCCGTGGACGAGGACCTTCATGCCCTTTTCGCAATGCTCGGCGACCGTCTTGCCAAGACCGTTGAAGCAGGTGATGCGGTGCCATTCGGTGTCCATGATCCGGTAGCCGTTCTCGTCGCGCAGGACGCGACCTTCCGAGAGGCGGGGGCGTGAGGTGGCGAGGCTGAAGTTGGTGATGTTGGTGCCGCCTTGGGTGGTGCGGGTTTCGGGTTTTTGACCGATGTTGCCGGCGAGGATGACGATGTTTTGCATGATTAGCTCCTGTGTTTCCTGTCTTCGGGACCGTCCCTTCGACAAGACCCTGAAAAAGCCCGCCGGGTGATGCGTGCACGGTGGACAGCATGGACACCGGAAACCCCCAAAGGACCGGGGGTGGAGCGGGCAGCCCCAAAGGGGCAACACGGCCCGGGCTGACGCGGGGTTGCGCGCGAGAGCCCGAACGGGATTAGGGGATTGTCAGTCGAAGGGATGGACCAGAAGCCAGAGAGGCGCGGGGAGCCCATGCCAGACCCTGTCATCTTGCCATTCGGGACTGCCTGAACTCAAGCCAAGCACCCCACTGGCGGCAAAAATGACGATCACCGGCTCCCGCCACCCCTCGCCTTGCCTGGCAGGAGTTGCAGGGCCATGCTGCGACGGGCTATCGATACCGGAACATTAAGGACACGAGGCATAGCACGGCTGATTACGATCTCGAGGCGTTGTTGCTTCCCGAGCTGAAGAAAATGCAGAAGGACATCGCCAAGGCGATCTCCACCTTTGAGGATCGACAGAAGGCGGAAGCCCGCACCAAGGTAGAAGCTGTGGCCAGAGAAATGGGCTACTCCCTGACGGAACTGGTCGGGACAGATAGCAAGGCCAAGCGCGCTCCAGTCGCACCAAAATACCAGCACCCTGAGAACCCGGCCGTCACCTGGTCTGGTCGCGGGCGTAAACCGCAGTGGTTCGTAGACGCGCTGGCTGCTGGCACAACTGCTGGTGATCTGGAAATTCGCTGAAGGATCACCAACCCTGTGGCTAAAGAGTCCGAGGCGGATCGTTGCCCGACCCATTCATTCGGGCCTGGCGCCAGCGCAGGACAGGAGCGGCCCAATCTGGGCGCTCAGTGTAGCTAGCACCTTCGAGCGACCGTGAGAGAGCGGGCGGAGAGCGGTCCTTCGCTGCATCATAGACGGATGGCAGCTTCAGTGCCGATTGTGCGTTGGCAGATGCCGAGAAGATACCCAGACAAGCGGATTTTCAACGATGAACCGCTCAGTGCAACTAAGCCGCTAAATCGCATAGGTGGCCTGGCCGATTGTGCTGTGGCGTGCTCTGACGGCCGGAGATAGCTTGAATAAAGTCACGCAGTTGGCAGTGCGTCAATCAACGCTCAGGACTGATCGGCCCTATTTATCAATGTCGTCGAACCTCGATCGCGTCGCCGCGGGCACGGGCATTACGCGCGCTTTTTCCTTCTCTTGGGTTACGATGTGAGTCCAGTCCGTATTATTTTCGTCCTCTTCATCCCGCTCGCGCTTGCGCTCTTCGATCGCCTCAACCGAGTGTCTGACCAAGTCGCGAGTTTCGTCGATTAAGTCGGCGGCGTCGGCGTCGACCCCAATAGCCTCCACGCGATCCAGAAGGTCGAGCATTCTTTCGAAATGGCTATCAGGTTCGTCATCGAGATCAGCATCCACCGTAATCTCGTCGATCCGATCTTCAAGGGTTGGCAAGACCGTGGTCCGCAATCCCATACCCATGCTGACCAAACGTAACGGAGACAAAAGCCCGAGCATATCTTCTTCGTCTAAGAAGGAGGCGTCGAGCTCATTTTGCAGCGCCGATTCAAGCCTGTCTGCTGCTCTTAGGCGCAAATCATCGGGCAAGAGTCCCAGGCGATTTGCCCGACCGTAGGTGGCAAGCTCCGGGTCGTTAGCGACTGGATAGGTCTGCCAGGAGGATCGCTTCAACAAATCAGGATACAGCTCAACCACCTTGGAGAAGACCACATCGCTGGCCCGATAGGACAGAAAGTGGAACAGCATCCGATTCCGCTGGATCTCGTCGGGCGTACCGCCGAGGCGGGCGACCAAGGCGTCATCCAGTGCGGTTGGGATAACCAGCGTGTCCCGGATGAGCGGCGATCCCTCGCACGTGAAGCTTCCGAGAATGGTGTCGATCGGTGCGCCTCGGATCAACGCCGCCATCATATGTGGCTTCTGCCGCATGACCTCTGTCAGGGCATCCGAGATCGTCGGATGTGCGAAGGTCCATCTTGGTCCGGAGCGCTTGAGAAACGACCCCTGCAACTCTGCAAAGCTATCTTGAATCTTGGTGATTGAGTAGCCAGTCAGTTCTGCCACCGCATGCGCAGCCAACGCATCGTGGTCGCTCGGATCGAAACCGGCCTGATGGACGTATACCAGAATGAGGGCAGCCTGTAGCTGATAGTCCAAGGCGTTGACGGTATCGACAAGGTGCTCGGTCGGCTCTTCCATGAAGCGGACCAGCGAGGACTCGCGTGGCGCCAGACCCTTAGTGAAGTTCGGATCTCCAAGTCGTTCGGCAATACCTGGAAGAAAATCGTCAACGGCGGCAACAGCCGACAGGTGTGGCTTCACGCTCGACCGCCAGCTCTGACTCTGTTCGCCGAAATTGATGTGGTTGTAGAGGATCTGGGCCTTTTCGTCGAACGTCAGATCGCCCACGTCGACGACGGCGCTTCCGTCTATGAACTGCG
Organism: Aquicoccus porphyridii; assembly: GCF_008369105.1. GTDB lineage: Bacteria > Pseudomonadota > Alphaproteobacteria > Rhodobacterales > Rhodobacteraceae > Aquicoccus > Aquicoccus porphyridii. The sequence continues at coordinate 2,812 of NZ_VINQ01000021.1, forward strand.
CGAGATTGCGCTGGCCGAGCCGCCGCCGCGCCCCCTCATAGATGTGCTTGCGCGACGTCAGCAGGAAGCGATTGCCGTGCTTGATTGCCGCACGCAATTTCGAAAACGCAGAGGCCCAGTCATGGACATAGTCGTCGCGTAGCACATTCGAACCGAACGCATCGTCGATCCAGAAAAACCGCCCCGGGTCGTTCGGATTCCAGCCCGCCTCGAAATCGCGCGGGCTCGTGAGAGCAAGGACTGTGTTATCCGAGTTTTCAGATGCGATAGTGGAAACGATGGCGCCGATCGCCGATTTGCCGCTCGACGGATTGCCGAGCAAGAGCACAATGCCATGATCCGAGATTGCGTTAACGGCGTCGCGATGGGCCTTGGTCGGAACATAAGTTCGCAGCTTTGGAATCCAACTGTCGAGAAGCGCCCGGCTCTGTTCGCTGATCCGCTCATCGACGATCGAAGTCAAATCGCCAAGACCATAGACCTGTGGCACGAGGGCGCGCAGGCGAGCACTGCTCCTGATGACCCGGACGATATACTGGCGGCCAAGGATATGTGGTTTGCGCACGCCGAGCGCACGTAGTCGCGCGCGCATCGCGGCGGCGACAGGCGCGTCGATGCTCATGTTTGTCATGAAGACGTAAGTGTCGGCCAGACCGGCCTTTACCAGCTCCTCGACGTTCTTAATCTCGACCGATAGGTCGCCCGCCCTCAGTGCCTTGCCCGCTTCTGAGGTGTGCTTGCATTGAATAGTGCCAATGGACGGCGCATCCGGTCCCGACGGTATCAGAAATACCGCGTCTTGGCCGCCATCCTGCGCTTCCCGGAAAATCTCGACTGGACGGCCGAGAACCACTTCGCAGACCTGCGAGCAGAGATCCTGGAATGCACGCCAACCGATCGTATGTAGAGCGAGGTCGCTCCAAGGGCCGTGCGCGAGGCGCTCTCGGGCCGACAACACCTCGCTTATGCCGTTGTCTACGTTCACGCGACGCCGACCGTCGCTTGCGCCTGCGGTGGGTCAGGCAGGTCCTCATCGTGGAAAAAGCGCCACATTGCGCGAATAACATTCTTTAACATGTCGCTTTCTCGACCCTGCTCCTTGGCGCGCCGCAATGTCTCATAAACGACTTCAGGGATTTTCTGGGTGTCATTGTTCGGGTCCACGCCAAAGGGTTCGCAGGCAGCAGCAAGGCACGCGGCGTGAATGTCCGGGCTGATATCCTCCTTGAGACGGTGTTCCAGCGCCTTACCGAAATGCGCATAGCAATCGCTGACAAGGTCGTCGGTCGGGGCGGCATTGAACTCTTTGTCTGGTCTTGCGAGCTTGCTCAAGGCAAGGTCGGTTGCGGGCTTGCGCTTGGATTCGGGCAGATGTTGATCGCAATCCCAGAGCAGGAAGGTCGGAATGCCCAACTCCCGGAAAATGACGTAAGGACGATCGAGGTTCGACTTACCCTCGGCTGAAAGGATGGCGATCCCGGCCGCCTCAAAGTTGACGCCGAGCATCCGTGCAGTCGCCATGAGCGCCGCTTTGTCGCTGCGGCCCTCGACCAAGATGACGCCATTCGCAAAGAATCCCTCGGCCAATTCGGCGCCAAGGATATGGAGCCGCGGCATCAAGGTTTGTGCGCTGTACGAGCCGGCGGGTTTATCCCAGCCGCGTTCGAGCTTCTGCGCCACGATACCGAGATCAAGGGCCTGCAAACTGCACTGCTTGAACGCGCTGTCAGTGCAGGCTGAGCGGCGGGTGAGGCGGATCTCGTGGGCTTTGCCCATCGAAATGAACATCGGCGAGTGCGAGCCGAAGATGATCTGGGTATGCCCTTGGGCGCCCGGAAGCGTGCCGCTGCTCAGCCCGCGCAGCACTTCGGCAAAATGCCGCTGCTTAGTCGGATGCTGGTAGAGCTCTGGCTCCTCAATCGCGAGGATCAATGTCGGCGCCTGGTCGGCCCCCGAAGGATCGTCTGGAGCGCTGCCACCGGCATCCTCGGTACCCGCATCTTCAGCTCCCGGGACCGCCGTGCGCGCCAGATGTTGGAGAAGGGTGAATATGAATGCGCGTTGTAGGCCGTGCCCCTGCCTATCGACCGGGCCACCGAAACCGTCGTCCTTGAGAAACACGTCCGCCATCGGCAACGGGACCGGCATCTCTCCGATCTCCCGCCAGTTGAGGTCGACCTCCGCATCTTGGTACAGGCCTCGCAGGTCCGCGGTGAGCGCCCCCGCCAAGGTGCCAAGCTCGGGCATGTTTTCCGCCGATACCAATGCCTGATAGGCCTCCGTCATCTTCGCTTTGAAGGCTTGGACGTCGGGTCGCTGCAAGATTTGGCTACGAACCAGCAACTCGAGCAGCTTGCCGATAACGCTCGTCTTACCATCGGCCGCATCGGCCGATGCCTCGCGCACAGCCGGGACAAACACGAAGCTCGTATGCCTCTGGAGCTTGCCGCGGCTGTTATTCTGAAATCCAAAGAACTGTCCGTCATCGGGCAATAGGACCAGTTGCTCGGGATGGTCCGCCTCCCAATCCAGCAGCGCCTGGTCAACCGCGGCGGCGCTGCCGGCGTTGGGTAGATCCGCGAAGGGCGGATTGTTTTCGCGCAGGGCCTTGTAGGCCGCGCGTTTCTGCGTCGCGGTAGATTGCGATCGGATCGCGACGAAGTCGGAGATTTGAGGAACGACACCGTGATAGCGCCCGCTTGTGGCGCCACCATCGAAGATTCGGGTGACGACCAGCTTGCCGTCGCGAACCCGGTCCTCGAATGATGCCGCCTCTCGATCGCTCAGTTGATGAAAGGTAAGTTCAATCTCGATCGGCTGACCCTGATCGCGCCCGAAGAAATCGTCAGCGTCGCAATCCTTCGACGTCGAGTAAAATTTTTCGATCGCTTTTAGTATCGAAGACTTGCCAGCGCCATTGCCGCCGATGAACGCCGTATGCTCACCGAAGTCGACTTCTACATCTCGAAGCGATCTAAAGTTTTTGATGCGCGCGCGCTCAAGCTGCATTGCTCCTCCGAGTGCCCTCACTTTCGGTTTCAATCCGTTCAAATGCAATAGCATTTACAACCTTCCGGCCCGGCAGTTCGCAAGCTGGCATGACCGATGCAGGCGCATTCGCCGCTGCTCACTCGGACCTGATAGAGCATCAGCATTGGAGTTTGGTACAGAATCACCGCAGCGACGACAGGGGCGGCGCGAAGCGGACGCTGCCTGCGATATTGCCGATCGGCAGCTATGGGCCGAACACGTCGATCATCCTGACGTTGTGGCGGTCGCGCTGTGACTGGCGCCTCTGCGGCTTCAGGTCGTTTGGCGCTGTACCATCGATCGTCCGCAGTTCCTCACCGGCGCGACGACGCAGCAGGAGGCGCGTCTGCGCCTCCGCGTGAGCCTGCTGAGGTAACTGTGGGCCTAAGCCCACGGGTCAATCTCAACCAGCACCTGAACCTCGTCGCCGTCGATTTCATCGGCGGGGACGGCGCCGAAGGTTCCATCCCCTGCCTGGAAGACGACGATCGAGACCATGAGCGTGGCGGCGAGGGAGGCGGCGAAGGCTTGTGCATCTTTGCGGGACATCTGTTTGGCTCCTGTCTTGGAGGCGGGGGACCATCCCCCGCGCGACACGACCTCGAAGGCCCGAATACTGGCTGACATCACCGGGTGCGTTCGGCTCGTCCGAATCCGCCCGGCGGCACGGGCCTGCCCGTAGTCCGACCCCTCGCGGGTTGATCTCGAAGACAGGATTCGGGGCAAGGAAGGGAATGGCGAGCGAGGGATAGTGCCCTGACGACTGGAGCCGGTTGTCCCGCTGATGCTTCTAACACCGCCAGCCTCCCGGGCAGGCTCTTGGTTGAAGACGTCCTTCGTTGGGGATGGTTCCTTTGGCGCCCCGCGACTTCGCGGGACGGGGTTGTGATGGATGAGAGGCCCGCGCTTGGGCGGGCTCCTCGGTTTCAGTTGGGCTCAGGCGGCCAGGTCCGCGCCCCCTGCCCTTTCGCCCTGTTCATCGCCGACGATTTCAAGCCGCGCGTTGCGGTATCCTTCCTTGGCGATCCAAAGCTCGGCCGCAGTGACGGACTCCGCCAGATGCAGCAGCTCCGTGTTGCCGCCGAAGTCGAGAAGCACGCGCACCTGCCCGGGCTTCGGTTCTTCGGCCACCTCGAAGACGAGGGCGCTGTCAGCAGAATGGCTACGCATGATGGTGACGAGGATCACCCCGTCCGAGGAGAAGTTGCCCTCATGCAGCGTGAACGACGCGGGAGCTGTCCAGGTCGGGTAAGGCCGGGGTGGTTCCTTTTTCACAAGGCGGCCGACACCGTTCGAACGCTCCCAGGCCGCCAGCTTCTTGGTGAAGCGTGCCGGTGGCTTGGGACTGCCGTCGGTGTAGCGAATGAGCGCCCCGAGGGGGGCAGTGTCGATGATGATTGTTGCAGACATGATTCCTCATTCCGAATGCGAGTAATCGCACTCATCTTATTGATATTGTTACGTTATAGGGTGATTGGGGGCGGAATCTCCGCCCCCCGCTGGATCACGTTATTCCGCGGCCAGCATCGACGCGCCTTCAGCAGGCAGGTCATCCGTCAGGAATGCAGGAAGGTCAGCCTCACTGACGCTGTCGGCCACTTCGGCATCGACATCCGCCCGCTGCCCTTCGGCATGGCCCTCACCGTCCAGTGCCATAAGATCGTTCCGGCGCAGGACCTCGGGCAACCAGCCGCTGCCCTTCAGCAAGCGCTCGGCCTCACTGGCCATCTCGCCCTTTTTCAGGTGATCGAGAAGCTGGGCAGTCCCCTCCCCTTTCGCCTCCCGCACGGCCTCGAGGATGCGGGCCTTGGGCACGCGGTTGAGATAGGTGTCGACCGTCGGCTCCCATCCAGCCTCGACCATATCGAGACCTGTGGCGCGCGCCACGAGATCGGAATGCGCCATCCGCCGGGTCAGACCGCCTGCAGAGATGCCTGCCCCGTAAGGGTTCACCTTCTCATGCAGCGCGTTGACGCCGAAGCTGAGGCAATGCGCCAGCAGAGCCAGACGGCTGCCCTGGTCGAGGACCGTCAGATAGTCCCAGAGTGCTGCATCATCGCCAAGCGGCAGATCGGCTTCCCATTCGGCGTGACGCTCGTCGACCCGCTTGGCCACCACGCTGTCCTTGAGATCGGGCGCCTGCGCCGACATGTAGACCTGACGCACCGAAGCCTCGAGGCAGCTGCCCGAAGCAGAGGAGGTGCGGAAGGTGTCCGTCACAAGCTTCAGCAACAGCAACGTCAGCGCGACATCCGGCGAGCGCCCGATCGCTTCACGCAGCGCCAGCGTCCGGTGGGCCGTCAACTCCATCACCAACCGCTCGGGCAGGGGCTTCAGCGCCCCGTCATCCTCATCCTCCGGCAGGTCAGCTCCGATCGGCTGGCCACCCGACATAATGACGGTTCCGCCATGAGCGGCACTGCCATGGCCATCGGTGAGATCACGATCAGCCCCCTGCCCCGCCACCGCAGGATCAGCACCATCCTGGACCGCTGCCTCCTCAACAGGCTCATCCTCTGACCGCACATAGCCGCGATAGACGGCCAGCGCGCCGTAGCGGTCGAGCGTGACGAACGCCCCTGCCCGCCCGATCTCCTCCGCGTCGAAGATCAACGGCCGGGTCTCGATCCTTTCCATCTCCGCTTCCAATACGCCAAGCCGCGTGTCGACCTTGTCGGGGATCTCATCCTGACCCGCGTATTCCTCTTCCAGCGCCCGATACTCGGCGAGCAGCTTGGCATGGGCCGCACCTTCCTCATCCGTCATCGGTGCCGGATCGCCGGATAGGGACCGCAGCCTGTAGCTGTAGCCGTAGGGCAGGTCAAGCGCGACTTCGATCCACTTCCAGCCCTCAACCGCAACCGTCTCAGCCTCGGCCTGGAGTTTTTCCGTCACCAGCCGATCGAGCAGGGCAGGGTCCTCGAGCCAGCCATCGTCATCGCCCTGAAAGAGGTCATGCAGCATCGTGCCGCCCGCCTCTTCGTAGGCCTCAACACCCACAAAGACCGCGCGCCGGTCGGACGCTCGGACCGAGGTCTCGGTCAGCATGCGCCGGATCTGGAATGGCTCCTTGTTCCAGGATGAATGGATCACATCCCAGACCTGAACCTGACGCGCGTGATCGGGGTTCACGGTGAAGGCCATGAGCTGCTCCAGCGTCATGCCATCCTCGGCATAGACCTCAAGCAGGGCAGGGGCGACGGAAGCGAGTTTCAGGCGCTACTTCACGATCTGTGGCGTCACGAAGAAGGCGGCAGCAATCTCTGCATCGCTCTGGCCCTTATCCCGCAGCGCCACAAACGCGCGGAACTGGTCGAGCGGGTGCAGGGCGACGCGATGCATGTTTTCTGCAAGGGAATCATCCTCGGCCAGGATGTCGGACGCAGCATCGCGCACGATGCAGGGAATGGGCGTGGTCTTTGCCAAACACTTATGCTTCACCAGCAGGGACAATGCTTGGAACCGACGGCCACCGGCCGGGATCTCGACTTGCCGGTCTCGGTGCCATCGTCAGCCAACACGGGCCGCACGCTCAGGCTCTGCAAGAGGCCGCGGCGGGCGCTGTCTTCGGCCAGTTCCTCGACGGACACGCCAGCCTTGATGCGCCGCACATTGGACTGGCTCAGCACCAGCTTGTCGAAAGGGATATCCCGTGAAGGGGACATGGTGATTTTCTGGACAGCTTTGGTCATCAGATCTTCTCCACGACGGGCGCCGGAAGCCACTCTCCCGATCTCACTTCCCGTCACCCTCAAACCAACACTCCTTTCCCTCTCGCTACCCTTTGTTCCCGCGCCGGTGGAGATAGTTCACAGCTGTGAACTTTGGCAAATGAACGGTCGAGGCGATAGGAGTTCACAGCTGTGAACATCACGCCGCGCTCCGTCGTCCGATTAGCGCCATGACCATCGGCCCGCAGGAAAACTCGCCCGCCGCGGCCTTGGACGTCAGCGCCCGCAAGTATCCACCCGGTGATCTGATGTCAGAGAAACGTTCCAACATGGCCACGACGACGATCGAGGCTTGCTCTGGTCCCATGCAGCGTTGCGCTTCTTCCCAAGCGGAAGCACTGATCCCCATAGCCGGCCTTACATGACAAGCCGCGTCGAAAAGTTGGTGCCAGTGTCGAATGTCGCCCTGATAGAAAGTCTTGAGCGAGGGACAGCCGGCGATTACCAGGTGGAGTGGGATTTTCGGCACCCGCCTCGTGTCAGGCTCTTCAAGGTCAGCCACGGGCTCACCCCTATCATCATCAGGCGCGCCGCCCGCCGCCCCGCCTTCTTCTAAGGCAGGTTCAAGATCTATAGATTCTTTGTTTGAATTATGATGGTGACGCTCAAAATGGGCATCATTGGTGTTCATTTTTTCTGTTTCAGGGCCATCAATGACATTGCGCGCCTGGTCAAGAAGGGTCTTCAGTTCAGTCCGAAATGCCGACAGATCCTCAAGCGAAAGCTTGCGGCGAAGAGCGCGGGCTGTGAGGGCGGCCGTGTCGCGGAGCTGGTCCCATAGGCCAAGCCCGGGCTGGATCTCCTCGCCGAATTCCGCCAGAGCGGCCAGGTCGCGGCGCATGAGGCTCACCACCTCCCTCAGTCGCCGCACGCGGTCCTCGGCCTCACGCACAGCCTCTGCGGCCCGTGCAATCTCCTCTGCCCGGCAATGCAGCGGTGAGAGGTCAAAGCCGAAGGCCACGCGATCTTCGCCACGCTTGCGCACATACCGCTTCCCATTGGGGCTGTCGCGCCGCTTTAGCAAGCCTGCCTCTACCAACCGGGCGAGGTGACGGCGCATCGTCGAGCAAGGCATGCCGTTCAGCCGCTCGCAGATCGCCTTGTTGGATGGGAAGACGACCATTTCGGTGTTCCCGCCAAGCGCATCGTCCGGAAAGAAGCTGAGAAGTCCCTGAAGAACGGTCAGATCGCGCTCGGAAACCCCAAAGGCTGCCTGCGCCTTGGACAGCTCGCGGAGGAGTTCCCACTTGTTGACGGGCTTGCCTGGAACAGACGCCTCAGGACGCTCGACCACGCGCAGATGGGCGTACGAGATCGGCCGCATAAACGGCGAAATCGGTGTGTAATCCATGATGTCATTCACGAAGGCATAGAAAAGCTGTTCCGCGAATCACATATGACTTGCGGTTTGCGCGCTGGCCCACTACCTTGAAAGTGCTAAGATCAAAGTTGGGGTCTCGTGGAGCGCAAGCTTTGCGGGACCTTTTCTTTAGCCTGTACCGTGCCTCCTTTTTGTTGCTGCTCTGCCTCTCTTCATGTCTCGCGTTTCCAGCGATCGTGAAGCTCTTCGAGGACGTCCTGCGCGCGGGCATCAAGCCACTCCGCAAAGGCATCATCCACATCCGTCAGGTCCAGGCGAAGCGCCCGGCCAGATCTCTTGATCGCGCCCACTGGCGTGCCATCAATGACAAGGGCAGTGGTCTTCGATCTCGGCTTCTTGCCGAGCGTCGGACTCACACTCTTTTTTATGTGCCGTGCAACGGCTTCAAAAGCCGCCACCGAAGGATCAACCTTAGGATCCTCGTCGGCCTGTTCGCTCACGGCGGTCTTGGCACGAACATCAAGAGCAACCCGGGAAAGTTCGTCGATATCGATCCGGCTGTCGGAAAGCTCTTTCGCTAGTGCTTCCCATCTGGGACGGCCGACGCCGTGAGCCGGTCCGATTGCGTGGGCCAAGGCAGTTCCGATCGCCTTGGCAACAGAGACCGACATCGATACCGCCGAGCGGGTCACGTTCAGCACCTCGGCAATCTGTGCCTGAGAGCCAAAGCCACTATCGAGCAGTTCTTGAGCGAAGAGGGCACGCTCGATGTAGCTCAGGTCACGTCTACCAGTGTTTTCTGAGACTTGAGCGCGCAGTGCGGCGGTATCGTCCAGGTTAGCTATGAGGGCGCGAACCTTGCTCACTTTGTCGGAGGCACGAATGGCCTCAAGACGGCGGCGTCCATAGACGAGGAGATACCGATTGGGGTCGGTCGGATGGCGCCGAACAAGGATGGGCACAGTTTGCCCGTTTTGTTCAATCGACGCGCGAAGATCGTGCACATCCTTTGGATCGAGGCGGTCCGAGTATCGCTCGTCTTGGATCTCGACCGGATCGAGCTCCCAGACATGGTGAGCATCGACAGCATCACGCGCCGACCGCAGGGCCCGATTGCTTGACATCATGCTACCGGGGGCAGGGGACGTCCCCGCCGCAGCCAGACTATCGAGCATGGACATGCGCTTTTTCTTGCTGTCGGTCATCAGCGCCCCCAAGTCTTCTGAATGAGCTGTGTAATCTCGTCGTTGACCGCATTCAGGCTTTCAATGGCTCGGTCATAGGTCGTCCGAGTGAAGGCGCTGCGTTCGACCTCGTAAAGGGTCTGCTTGGTCAAACCGGCATCCGAGATGGCCGTCGACTTGAGCATCGGCGCGTTCAAGACCTTGTCGCCATACATCGTCCGCAGGAAGGCAACGATACGGTTCTGCGGTGCGTCTGTCGGCTCATACCGGGTCAAGAGATACCGCATCCAGTCATGCGACATGTCTGCCCCACTGTCGGCAATGACGTCCATCAGGTCGGCCGTCATTCTGAGAAACTGGCTCATCGACATCACGTCGAGCATCTCGGGATGGATCGTCACGAGAACGCCTGTCGCGGCCGACAGCGCGGACATGGTCAAAAATCCGAGCTGCGGAGGACAGTCGATGACGACGACGTCATATTGCTCATCGACCTGCGCCAGCGCCTCCTTCACACGGAAGAAGAACAAACCCGCGTTGCCGCGAGAAAGTGCCCGTGGCGTCTCGTGCTCGAACTCCATCAGTTCGAGATTCCCAGGAATCAGGTCGAGGTTCGGGATGTATGTCTTGCGGATCACCTCGGCGATCGGAACCGGGTCTTCATAACGAATCGCATCGTAGAGCGTACCGCCGTCCAGAAGGTCGAATTCCGGCTGAACCCCATGCAAGGCCGTAAGTGAAGCCTGCGGATCAAGGTCGATCGCCAGGACACGGTAACCCTTGAGGGCCAACCGTTGAGCAAGATGCGCCGAGGAGGTCGTCTTTCCGGACCCACCCTTGAAGTTCATCACGCCGATGATCTGCAGATGGTCACCGGCGCGACGACCGGGCAGGTAGTCTCCTGGCTTTCGAGCCGTTTTCTCCAACAAAACCCGCAATTTATGGATATCTTCAGCCGAATAATGCCGCCGGTTCCCCGATGAAACTTCTGGCGACGGGCCCTTGCCATCAAGGTGGAGCTTTCTGAGGTATGAGTCGTTGACGCCCAGCAGAGCAGCAGCTTCCCCAGAGGTGAATTTGCGCATAGACTTGGATGCGTCGGGCGGGAACAGGCTCTCACGCTGCGAATGCAGCTGCGCCGCCAGCAACTCGGAGTGCTGACGGATCACGGCGTTCAGGTCTTCCTGTGTATCGGCTCTGCTCATCTGCCCTCGCGCGACCCCTTTTTCTTACTGGGGCGTGTTCACGGATTATGGCGTTTAGTCGCCCTTTTCCGTGACTATTGCCGGAGGAGTCAGATTCGTGCAAGCTCTTTCTAAATGTGGTGTCAGCCGCTGCGTGATGCACAAGAGTGGCTCGGGTTCGTGGGCAGGCTTGTCTTAGGAACCTTTTGGATATACATTACAAGACGTATATCCGCATGGGAGGTCAAGATGCAGGTCGCAAAATGGGGTAACTCGCTGGCCGTCCGTTTGCCCGCAGAGCTCGTCCGAGAGCTTGGTCTCAAGGAGGGTGATCAGATCGACCTGGTCAAGGACGACGGACGGGTCAGAGTCCGTCGCCTTGCTCGTGCAGATGAGGTGCTGACCGGCCTGCGCCGCTTCCGGGGCAAGTTGTCCGCAGCAGAACGTCTGAGCCGCGACGACGCGCATGAGCGCTGAGTTTGCGGACACGAATGTCGTTCTTTACCTGCTCGACGACGGTCCGAAGGCCGATCGCGCCGAGGTCATCCTGGGGCAGGGGCCCCGGATCAGCGTTCAGGTTCTAAACGAGTCACTGGTGAACTGCCGCCGCAAAGCTGGCCTCAGTTGGGAGGAAGCAGCGGCCTTTCTCGAAGGCGTGCGCGCCTTGTGTCCCGTCGAGGATCTCACCGTGCAGACCCATGATGTCGGCCGCGCTTTGGCGGAACGCTACGGCTTCTCGATCTACGACGCGATGATCGTGGCCAGCGCTTTGGTTGCGGGGTGTACCACGCTGTGGAGCGAGGACATGCAAGATGGCCTGCTGGTGGAAGGCCAGCTTCGCATCGTCAACCCCTTTGCATGAGCGGACGGCTTCTGAGTCTGGTGCTGGCCTTAGCCTTGTAATCCTTCCACGTCGTGCATGATTTGCGGGGTTTCTGTGCTACTCAAGCAGCCCCAACCTCTCAGCCCGCTCCAGTAGCATCTTAACCGAAGAAGGCTGCCATCTCGTTCGGCCACGTGGTGTGCGTTCGCGCATAGATTCCAGCCGTTCACAGATCGCTTGAAGCGTGATGTCGGGATCCGCGCCCTTGATGCCAGCAATAATGGCGGGCAGGCGATCGTCCGTTTCGCGGCGCCCGGCGCGGGCCAGCACCTCGGTAGGCAGGAAGCCGTCGCGAACGTAGGCCTTCACAGCGCGTAGCAGGCGGCTTTGGGTCCAGCAACGCGCCTCGGGCAAGGGGCCGTTGATGATGCGCACCACGTCTTCCCAAGCCAAGTCGGGGCGCAACCGACGGACATGGGGCACCCAGTCTTGTGCCGTCTCGTTCAGGCGCTCCATGTAGCCGTCCTGTCTTGCCAGCCGCACCTTACGCAGCGCGGCGGGATCCTTGGCGCTTAGCCCAGGATTGCCACCAACGCGACCTTTGGCGCGCGCAGAGGCAAGACCCGCCTTGGTACGCTCGCGGATCAGAGCGCGTTCAAACTCCGCCGCGGCACCGAGGACCTGCAAGGTGAACTTGCCCTGAGGCGAGGTAGTATCGATCGGGTCCTGCAGGGACCGAAAGAAGGCTCCCTTTGCCTCCAGATGCTCGATCACCTCCAGCAAATGCGACAGAGACCGCGCAAGCCGGTCGATCCGCACAACGACCAGCGTATCGCCGCTCTTGACCCGCTCAAGTACACGAGCAAGCACCGGACGCGCGCGATTGCCGCCTGAAGCGTGCTCTTCATGGATTTCGACGCATCCCGCAGATTGCAGGGACTCTGACTGGGGCAGGGGGGTCTGATCGTCTGTAGAGACGCGCGCATAGCCAATCAGGGGCATGAAAACGGGCCGTTTGCAATTTCATATACCGTTACTGAACGACTACCGGCTGGCGCCGGTAGGATCAGCGATGTGCTGTTCCAGGTACTGAAGTACGATGTCTTCCGTGATGGCACCGTTGGTGGTTGAAAAGTACCCTCGGCCCCAAAACCGGCAACCCCAGTAGCGCTTTCGGATGGCTGGAAACTCCCGTTGCACCTTGTGGGACGAACGGCCCTTCATCTTGCGCACCAGATCCGAGATGGCGAGCTTCGGCGGCACCGAGACGAACATGTGGACGTGATCGCTCGACAGCACCCCGCGCAAGATGTCGACTTCGTTCTCGCGGCACACCTGCCGGCAGATGTCGCGCACTCGCAGTCGTAATGCCCCGGTCAGCACCTTGTAACGGTATTTGGTCGACCAGACGATGTGGTAGCGGTGATAGAAAACGCAGTGTTTGCCGGTGTCATATTGCATGATCGTACCCTCAGAAAAATGAGCCTTCGACCCGGCTGCGGCTCATTTTTCTGAGGGTACGATCATAACGCGATTCTTTCACGCTGAAGCGGGTCCGACTGGAAGTCGGAGGGTTTGCTCCACGGCGTGGATACTAAACGACCGATTGTAAACGAGTGCAAGTAGGTGCTCGCTCGTCGTGCTCGTCCAAAAACCCTCGGTTTCCTTGTGCTGAGGGCGATCTGAGAGGTTTCACCGGCAATCGCGCGCGCATACTATATAAAGAGCAAAAGCAACCGCCACAAAATCACTTGGGTAATGTGCAAAAGCACAGTATTTTGCACATATGAAACCTCAAGCATCCGCTTTGACTGATGATTTCGATGACCCCCTCATCACCATCGAGGAGGATGAAGAGACTCACGAAGAGGATCTCTGGTTGTCGCGTTTAGTTCCTGATTTCAATTGAAGCAGTAAGCTGAAACTGAAGCGCTGGAATTTCATCTTAGCGCTTCACCAACGCGTCAAGATTCCTGAGCTTCACAGCCCTGCGGCTTTGGTCAGGTTCACCCTGAACCTGTCGCGCCTGCGCTGGTAGCGCCGGGTCATCTCGGCCGACGCATGTCCGAGTTGCTTTTGAACATAACGCTCATCAACCTCTGCCGACGAGGCGAGCCCGGCGCGCAAGGAATGGCCAGAGAACATTGCCAGCCGTTTGGCTTCCGGCAAATCGGATCTGACGCCGCTCTTCAGAACGGTTGCTTTGATCAGCCGTGCGACGTGCTTGTCGGAAAGGCGGGCCTCGAGCGCACGTTTGCCATCCCGCGATGTTCGCACGAAGACCGGCCCGAAGTCGATCTTTGCAAAATACAGCCATTGCTCAAGTGCGTGGACAGGACAGGTCTGGTCGCTTGAGCCGCGCCCGACCTCGACCTCGCGCCACCCGGTCTTGGCGTTCAGCGTCAGCAGAGCGCCATCTTCGAAAATCTCGATCCAACCGCCGGAGTCCGGTGTATCATCCTTGTGCACGTCAAGGCTCACGATCTCGGAGCGACGGAGACCTCCAGCATAGCCCAGAAGTAAGGTCGCCCGGTCTCGAAGCCCGCGGAGATCATAGGGAAGGGTGCCCACCATGGCCTGGATGTCATCGGGCAGGATCGCTTCCTTCTGAACCGGCGGACGCGCGTGTCTGCGCCTAATCCCGGCCAGAACGGTGGCGACATGGCGGTCCTTGCGATCAAGAGTGAACCCGCGCTGCCTGTAGTTCCAAGCGAGGCCGGAGAGGCGCCGCTCAATGGTGGAGACCGAGAGAGCAGGGGCCTTACCAGTCGCGGCGGCCAGGTCCGCCACATAGAGCCCGACCATCTCGGGCGAGGGGGGCAGGGGATCCGTCCCTTTCAACCGGCACCAACGGGTGAAGTGTTTCCAGTCGGCCGAGTAGGCCTTATTGGTGTTCTCAGCTGTTGAGGCCTCGGCGTAGTCGCGCGCGGTGTCGATCAGCCGGTCGAGCGCGCCGGAGCCGGCCACATGAGCGGGCAGAGCGATTGAGGCTCGGTCCCGAGAGGTTCTCTCGTCGTGTTCGTCACTGTTCAGCGAGTCATAGGACGCTGAGCTCGAAATCTCTGCGTCAGACGCGTCGGAATCCTCGATTCTGGTGCCGTTATTCGTGAGACTGCTCATGTCGTTCTTGTTCCATTGGTGGACACTAACGTATTGATATCATTATGTTCATGTTCTTGTTTCATTCCCGGATTATAGTTTCATTATCGGACATAAGACACTTATTTTCCGGGTTTGGCCATGGTCGATCGATCAGACATCAACGCCGTCGACGATGCAGCATGGGAACAGGCGGTCGCGCGAGAAGCTGTGATCCGCCGCCTTGCAAGCAAGGCTTCACCGGACCGCGCCGAATTTCTCAAGGCCTGCCGCGATCTTGGTCTCAAGCGCTCCCGCTTGAGCGCATCGCCTGGATCCGGGCCGACCGCTGGATTGGATTCGAGCAGTCCGGGGCAGCCCTGGCACGTCTGGAGAATCTGCTGACCTATCCGCCGCGTGACCGGATGCCGTGCTTGTTGATCTATGGCGAAACTGGCATGGGAAAGACCAAGATCGTGCGCAAGTTCGAACGTGATCACCCGCCGAAGTTCAGCCAGGTGACCGGCGTTGACCACCGCCCGGTGGTTGTCGCGCAGGTGCCTTCTGAGCCCATCGAGCGCGATCTCTACCGCGAACTCATGGCCAGCATGGGTGCGCCGGCAATGGTGGGCGGCACGCTCGCCCGCGAGAAGGATATCTGCCGGTCGTTGCTGCGGACCGTAGGGGCTAAGATGATCATTCTCGACGAGGTGAACGGCATGCTGGCCGGCACCTTCCGGCAACAGCGCATCTTTCTCAATGCGATCCGGTTTCTGGCCAATGACCTGCGGATTCCACTGGTTTGTGCCGGCACGGATCTGGCACGGCAGGCCCTGCTGACCGATGCACAACTGGCCGAGCGCTTCGAGGCGTTCCATCTCAAGCCCTGGCAGAACGATGCCGCCTTCGCCGGGCTCCTGAAAAGCTTCGAACGCATCCTGCCCTTGCGCGAGGCCTCCGATCTGAACAGCGGGGAGGCCAGAGAGCGGATTCACAAGCTGACCTCGGGCGTGACGGCGCGTATCTTCCGCCTGATCGAAACGGCGGCGGAAGATGCGGTCCGGTCGGGGAAGGAGCGCCTCGACGCGGATAGTTTTGGCGACAATTTGGTGCTGCCGCTGGTCTCGATGACCCAGACCTCTCGGCGGCGGGGCAAGCCCGTGCAACAACGGGTCGGGGCATGATGGTGTCGGCCCGACTGCCCGTCGCGCCGCGTCCGTTCATGGACGAACTGCTCTCGTCCTGGATGGCGCGGGTCGCCGCGCGCTACGGGTCGGAGCCGCGAGAGCTGATGGTGTACCTGGCGGGGCAGGGGGGTAGAGACGCAGGCGCGCGGCAGGTTGACGATGTGGCGCCGGATATGGAGTTGCTCAGGCTTTGGGCTCAGGCTTGCAGGATCGATCCGGAACGGCTTCGGCGCAGGTCACTGGCTTCCCGATATCCTGATCGGCCGGAGGGCTGGTTGCTGACCGAGATTGTGCCGGTTTGTCTTGCCTGTTTCGATGCTGATGTTGCTGCCTGTCGCGATGCCTATCTGCGGGGGCATTGGCGTTTGGCGGAACAGGTGGGTTGCCCGGCGCACCGGACAATGTTCCTGGACCTCTGTCCCACTTGTCGCGGCCGGCTGCGGCCTTCCTTTCGCTTGCTGAACGGCATGCTGCGCCCCTTCTGTCGCAAGTGCGACGCCGTTCTGACCAGCAGGGGAGGGGAGGAGGGTTCATCGAAGAGGGATTTCGCCATTGGTGTCCTCGAGTTCCAACGTCAGATCAGTAGGATCATCAGACGTGACCCAAGCCGCCTTGTTCGCCTCGAGCAAGCAATTCGTACTCTGTGGGCACCGCTCGATCGCGACGGCGCGACTAGACCGGTCCTTGCACTCTGGTTCGAGCAATCGGGATGGAATTGCCCTTATGAGGCTCGCGCTGCCGTGGGTAGCTCTGCGCCACTCCAGCATCTCTCGGTGCGCTGGCGGGCTCTGACGCTGGTGATCTTGCATTATCTTTTCGGGGCAGAACTCGTGCCTGGCGCGGTCCTGCCGGAGGCTGCCCTCGTCCTGTTTCGGCGTGCGGCCCCTATGCCGTGGCTGGCGCAAAGTCGAGATGCGCGGAACCGCAAAGGAAAGCGCACGATTGAAGCCAGCGCAGAACGAGTCCACAGATTGAGCAAGAGGCCGGTCCACCGATTAAATGGAAATTTCCTCGACGAGAGAGGCGATTTCGGCCGAATCCACCCATGAAACTATGTCGGTCTGCCGGAATTTCTGAGACTACGTTTCATTTGTTTTCAATAGCTTGCCTGTGTCGCATTTCTGAAACCGATTCAGGGTATGTGAGACTGGACGCCAAATTGAGTCACCATTGGTGAGACCATCCGGTATCCGTACACTGAGTAAGTTATGTCCGATAATTTTCCGGCTGACAAGGATTGGGAAGAGGCCGAGTACCGCGCCCGGGTGCTCGCGGAGCTGCCGGTCCAGCTCACTCAGGGCAATGTCGACTGGGCCATGCGCCAGTTGAATGTCAGCCGATCCACGCTCTTTCGTCTGGTGAAGCAGTTCCGCGAAGACTGGCGGACCAGTGCACTGCTACGGGATACCCGGGGGCCCAAACCGGGCATGCAGCCCCTGGACCCGGCGGTGGAAGCGATCGTGTCCCGCCATTTCAAGGGGCTTTATGCCACCCGCCGCAAACCGACCAGGACGCGGTTCTGGCGGGAGGTCGCCGCCGATTGTCGGGCTCAAGGGCTGGCACCGCCCTCGATCCGGCGTTTGGGCCGCTGGCTTGAGCAACATGACCAAGCTAAACTGATGGCCCGGCGAGAGGGCAAGGATAAGGCCGAGCGGCGCTATCTGGCCACGCCTGGGGTACTGGCGGCCAACGATCCGCTGGATATCGTCCAGATCGACCACACCAAGGCCGATGTGACAGTGGTCGACCCGGTGACGCGACGCCCACTCGGCCGGCCGACGCTGACGGTCGCGATCGACGTGAATACCCGCATGGTTCTGGGGTTTTACCTGTCGCTGGAGCCCCCATCGCTACTGGCCGTCGCACTGTGTCTGACCCATGCGGTTATGGACAAGTCGCATTGGCTCACAGCGCGTGGAATCAGCACGGATTGGCCAACGCGGGGCATCCCGAACGCGATTTACGTGGACAATGGCGCGGAGTTCCATGCCCGGGCTTTTCAGCTTGCCTGTTCCGAATACCAGATCGACCTGCAGTACCGCCCGCCCGGCACGCCGCGCTATGGCGGGCATATCGAGCGGCTGATCGGCACGATGATGGGGGCGGTGCACCTGTTGCCGGGGTCGCATTTCTCGAACATTTTCGAGCGCGGCGACCTCGACGCCGAAGCCGAGGCGGTGATGACGCTCGATGAGCTGGAAACCTGGCTCGCTCTCGAGATCACCGGCTCCTACCATGCGCGGGTCCACAGCGCGCTGGAAACCACACCTTCTGCAGCCTGGGCGGCCAAGGTAGATGGGGCGCGGTTGCGCATGCCGGCCAATCTCAGGCAGTTCTTGGTCGATTTCCTGCCCTCAGAGCAGCGCGTTTTGCAGCGCGATGGCTTTCATCTCTTCCACATCCGCTACTGGTCGGACGAGCTGCGCTGGCTGATGGGCCGGGAAAGCCGCAAGTTCACGCTCAAATACGACCCGCGCGATCTTTCGCGCCTCTTCGTGCTGACAGAGAACGGAATCATTGAAGCCCGACCGGCGGATCTGACACGGCCTGCGATCACGCTCTGGGAGCACCGCGCGGCGCGACGGGCTTTGCGTGAGGCCGGGCGCCGGTCGGTAGATGAGGACCTGATTTTCAGGACGATCGAAGCGCAGCGCGACCTCGTCGACAGCGCCGAGCGACAGACCAAGGCGATACGGCGCCATCAGGCGCGGCGGGCGCATCTCGCACCTCTGCCGATGATCGATGTGACACCGGATATCGCCGTGCGAGAAGCCCTGCCTGCGCCGGAAGGGGAGGGGAGCCCGTTCCTCAGCCATCCCGGCTTCAAGGTCGAGGAGTGGTACGAGGATGACTGAGTTCCTGCATCTCTATCCGGGGGCCGGCAAGATCGCCGCGCTCGGCACCGAGGAGCGCATTCACCGGATTCGCGCCGACCGCTGGATCTCCTATCCCAGGGCCGAGGCCGCCTTGGAGAAGCTGGAAACGCTGATGTCGTTTCCCGAGCGCGCCCGCATGCCCAACCTGCTCATTGTCGGTGACAGCGGCATGGGCAAGACGATGATCATCGAGAAGTTCACCCGCGATCACGCATCGAGCTTCGACGAGACCAGCGGACGGCTGCATATGCCGGTCGTCGCCGTGCAGATGGTGTCTGGGCCTGATGAATCACGCTTCTACCGCCGAATCCTGGCGGCGATTGGCGCCCCGGAGCCGCCGCAGGCGACACTGTCTGTGCTGGAAAGCCTGGCCTTGCGTCTGCTCGCCGAATTGCGTCCGGGGATGCTGGTCATCGACGAGATCCACAGCCTGCAGGCGGGGACGATCCGCGAACAGGCGCGATTCCTGAACATGCTGCGCTTCCTGGGCAACGAGCTGCGCATCCCGCTGGTCTGTGTCGGTACGGCGCAGGCTCGCAACGCGCTGCGCACCGATGATCAACTGGTGCGCCGTTTCGAGGCCTTCGCGTTGCCGCCTTGGCGCGAGGGCGAGGATCTGAACGGGCTGATGAGCACGCTCACGCGCACGCTGCCGCTTCGGCGCCAAAGCCAGATCGACGAGAAGGCACTCACGCGGATGATCAAGGTGACGGGCGGCATCACCTCGGCCATCTTTTCGATCTTGTCGCAGTTGGCGATCGCCGCCATCGAAAGCGGCGAGGAACGCATCCTCTCGCGCGATATTCTGGGCGGCGACCGGTTGCAGGCGGTCCTGGGAGAGCCGGTGTGACGGCGCACGGGCGCCTGCCGGTTGTCTACTTCCCCGAGGCCGACGAACGTCTGTCTTCCTGGGCCGCGCGCATGGCTCCGTTTTACGCCATGACGGTTTCGGAATTCGTCGCCGCGCTTGGCCTGAAGGGGCACGACGTGTTCGACCTGGAATGGCGTCTTTCGGAAGGGCAGGGGGCTCTGATCGCGGCTCGGACCGGCCTTTCGCCCGAAGCGGTGCAGGCCATGACTTTCCGGGAGTTGGGGGCTGCGGCGCGCATGATGATCGCGCGGAAGAGCCGGTCTGCGTGCCCGCACTGTCCCGAAGACTTGCATCGCAAAGCCGCCGCGCAGCCGTGGCGATTTCGCTGCAAGGTGCATGGTGTGGAGTTTCGGGACGCCACCGGCGAGACTCTATCCGACCGGTTCGGAGCGGATTGCTTCAAGAAACTTGAAGGGCATGCCGAGGCCGGTGCCGCCCATCTCGATGCCTGGGCGTGCGGCGCGGGGCAGGGCGACCTGAAAGCGCCCGAAGTGCTTCAAGTTCTGACGGCGCGGCATCGCCGCGCCTCGCCGCCGAACGTCGACGAGCAGCCTCGAATGTCTCTGAAAGACCGGCGGGACTATCAAGATTTTCTGACCACGCCGATCCTCCGACAGGCGCTGACAGTCGTAGTTCCCGAATACGATCAGGCGGCGCCAGTGCTTGCCAAGCCGGTGCGACCGGGTCTCCACGCCCTGGCACAGGGCTCGCTCTTGCAGTGTTTCGCGCTGACGGTCGGCATCGGGCGGATCATTGAGGATCCGGTCAAATGGGCGATCTCAGTCATGCTCGTGAGCGATGCGGAGGGGCAGGGAAGGGTCCGGCAGGCGATTAGCCCATGGCCTCTCTCGTTGAAGCGACGCATCTCGGCCCGGTTCTGGCGCGCTGAGCGCGACGAGAGAGCACGCCAGTCTGCCGAAAAAGCCGCAAGACAACGCCAGTCTCACAAATACCGACTCATCCAGTCTCATAAATACCGGTACAGAATCTCATGAACCCCAGCTCGTTTCTCATGGAAGTGCTTGAATCTCATGAATTCCGGTCATCCGACAAAAAACCCGTTAATTTTAAGACTGTGCTGCAGCATATTCCCCTATGTCCAATAAGGCAAACTTATTGGGCGTATAAATGAACCGCAGGGTGAGGCGGTTTGGGCATCATATAATAACTAAAGCGCCGTGAGAGACTAGTTTTGTGGCATGACCTATCAGCCTGCCGCGATCTCTGACGACTTGAATATCCTACCCAAACTGCCGACATGGGTCATCTCCGGGCGTGCCGAAACCCTTGAAACTGTGGCTTTTCGGTCCGGGGCGGCGCTGACGGTGCTGGATGCAATGGTTTCCGATCCTAGCTGTCGCTGTACCGTAATTAATCAGAATTTCGGCTGAAGTTTTCGTTTGTTTTCCGCAGCGGGCTGCACCGTTAATTTTCATATTGTACCCTTTATGAGCACACGGTCGGTTTTGTGGATAAGTACCGACCACTTGGGGCAAGGGATTGGTGTGGTCAGTGAGCGTCTTGCACAACATCGCGCTTCGGTTCTGCGTCCGATCCTAGAGCTTGAGAAGAAGGGTGAGCCGATCAGTGCCGCGATCGGAGGTGCTGCTTGGGAACTGGGTCTGGCGAAAGGCCATACTTAGTCCCTTTATTGCCGTTTGCGCGAGAATGATGGGCGGGCCGCAGCCAGGGTCGAAACGGATCGCACGAGAAGTTGAAAACCTGATCGTTGCGCGCCTGCGACGCTATTATCTGGTCCGCGAGCGAGCCGGTTTCCTGCGCAGTTGGCGAGAGATCCGTTCGGAATGCGACGCAAGGGGTTTTCAGCCCCCGCCGCGAAAAACGGTAAAGGCTCGGCTTGCATCCTGCTGGTTCAGGCGCCGCCGGCACCCGACGGCTGGCCGAACCCTACCTGCCGTTCTGGGAGGAGGAGGTTGAGGTCTCTCGGCTCATTCAGACATTGATTGCCGCGATGGCACTCAAGCAACGGTCAGGCCTGACAGTCGCGTCGCTTCGGACGATCCTGAAGGTGACGGGTGGTGTGACGTCGCGCGTGTTCATCATGATCAAGTCTTTGGCTGTTGAGGCGATCGAGACGGGTGAGGAGCGGATCACCGATGATGCCGTTCAGTTCTGGCAGCCGATATGGGCAAAGCACGCGTGGCGTACTCCACATCGGCCAATGGCAGAGTTTGGGTGACAATCAAACCATTGCCACGCCGTCCGCCGCCGGTACGCGACGAGCTGCTCTCGAGCTGGATCAGGCGGCGGGCCCGGGCCAATCATTGTTCCGTCGAAAACCTCTGCGGGTATCTCGGATTGGGGCAGGGCAGGGTGCCGGAGCTTATGAACGATCTCGGACAGGTGAACTGGGTTCGCTTTTGCTCGGCGGTTCAACGGACCCGGAATGAGATCGAGGCCATGGCTCTTCCGGACACGACCCCTCTCCCCGTTCAATGCGTATCGCGTGACGACTTCCAGGTTTGCGAAAGCTGTAAGGATCAGACGCCCGGACTGATCCTGCGCCACTGGCGCTACGGTTGGTCGCTGACTTGCGGAAACTGTGATCGACCCCTTTTGGCGAGGCATCCGTCAGATGGTCTATCAGACAGGCTACATGTCCGCGCCGCTCGTGGCGCAACAGTGCTGAAGATCGCAATTCAAGCCAACGATCTTGGGCGCAGCTGTCGTTGTGCCCTAATTAAAGAGAATAGAGGCTAATTTTTCCCTGACTTTTCAATGGCTGCTTGTACCTCTATTTGTGGCATTGTACCTTTAATTAGGATACTGTACCCTAATTTAGGATACAAGATTATCTGTGGATAACTTTCGGCGATTTGTGATGAAGACGCGCTGTGAAATCTGAAGCCGTTGCGAAACATCGTGCTGCTATTCTGCGGCCGCTTCTTGAGCTTGAAAAAAAGGGCGACCCAATTGGTCGTGCCATTGGCGACGCGGCATGGGAGTTGGGTCTTTCCAAAAGCTATACTTGGAAGCTTTACCGTCGTCTCAAAGAGAACGATGCTCGATCCGTTGCGCTGCAACCGGGTCGGCGCGGGCCTAAACCTGGAAAAGGGCGTCTTGCTCCGGATGTGGAGCGCATCATCAGCACCACCCTTAGCCGCTACTATCTGGTTCGAGAACGTTCAAGTTTTTTGCGCATTTGGCGTGAGATACGCTCAGAGTGTGATGCAAAGGGCTTCCAGCCTCCGACCCGTCGAACAGTTAAGCGG
This sequence comes from Aquicoccus porphyridii, assembly GCF_008369105.1. Classification (GTDB taxonomy): domain Bacteria; phylum Pseudomonadota; class Alphaproteobacteria; order Rhodobacterales; family Rhodobacteraceae; genus Aquicoccus; species Aquicoccus porphyridii. Next base: position 25,330 of record NZ_VINQ01000021.1, read on the forward strand.
CGGCTAGATGCGATGGACCAGCGTAAGGTCATCTCAAAGCGACATGGCGCGGACGTAGCTGGACAATTGTTCGCAGCGCGTCCTGGCAAACTCGACGTTCCCGACCCACTCGACGTCGTGCAAATCGATCATACCAAGGCCGATGTATTTTTGGTCGATCACATCGATCGACAGCCTCTTGCGCGGCCGAACCTGACGATGGCGATCGATGTCACCACGCGTGTGGTGTTGGGCGTATACGTGAGTTTCGATGCACCGTCCGTTCTGTCGGTTGCGCTTTGTCTCGACCATTGCGTGCGCCGAAAGACAGTGCATGTGCCCGGCACCCTTGAAGAGCTTACCTGGCCTACGGCTGGTATTCCGAAGGCTGTTCATGTGGACAATGCCCAGGAGTTCCGCAGCAGAGCGTTCAAGTCCGCGTGCGAGGATTGGGGCATTGATGTTTCCTATCGTCCCAAGGGCGGCAAGCATTACGGAGGTCACATTGAGCGCTTGATCGGTACAACTATGGGTTCGGTTCACGTATTGCCTGGAACCACGCACTCGTCACCCAAAGACAAGGGTGACTATAACAGCGAACAAAACGCGACTTTGACGCTTGCTGAGTTTGAAGACTGGCTTCATCTTGAAATCTGTCGGTATCACAACACCCCGCATCGGGCTCTTGGCCGGACACCTCTTGCTGCCTGGAGCGATTTGGGTGGCGATACAGCAGGGCGGCAAGTTGTCGATGTGGACGCGTTTCGATCGAGCTTCATGCCTTTTGAATGGCGCAAGCTTGGCCGCACAGGGATCACGCTTTTTGAAGTGCGCTACTGGAATGATGCGTTTGCGTCCTTGATCGGGCGGGGCAAAGAGAAGGCGCAAGTCAGATTTGATCCGCGGAACCTATCGAAGATTTGGGTGCAGGTAGACGATGGTCGCATGATCGAAGCGCGCTACCGAAATCTCAGTCATCCCGAAATCTCTCTTTGGGAAAGTCGCCGCGCCCGCAAAGAATGGAAAGAAAAGCACGGTGGGCGGATCCACGAAAAGGCGCTGTTTGATATGGTAGACGCGCAAAGGCGTCTGGCCGAGGCAGCGCGCCAGAAAACCAAGGCAGCCAGGCTGGGTAAAGAGCGGGATGCGCGCCTGTCAAAGGCCCCAAAGCAGCGCGACCCTTCTCGTGAAATGTTCGCGATTGATACCGGCAACCCTGATCTTCCAACCTATCCCATAGATGAATTTCATGACCCAAAACGAAAGAATTGACCGCATTCGCAGCGACCATTGGATCGCTTTTGATCGTGCAACGATTGTCCTCAATCGATTGACATCATTGATGGAAACACCGCGACAAAGTCGCATGCCAGGTTTGATGGTCTATGGGAGCTCTGGCATCGGGAAGACGATGATCGCCAAACGTATGGCGAGCAAGTATCCCACTCAATACAAGAGTGATCTCGGGATCACCAAGACACCTGTATTGCTGCTTCAGGCACCACCCGCGCCGGATGAGAGAAGGTTCTACCAACACTTACTATCTACGATTGGCGCGCCCATGTGGGGGCGTCGCACAGTCTCGGAACTGGAGGTTCGGGCGCTGAACCATCTCAGAGACATGGACCTGAAAATGCTCATGATTGACGAGGTGCACAATCTGCTTGCCGGCAGTTACAGGGAGCAACGTCGGTTCCTCAACATGCTACGGTTCCTCGCAAATGAGCTTAGCGTATCGCTCGTGGTCTTTGGCGTTAACGAAGCGCTTGATGCCGTCCGTGGCGATGACCAGCTTGCGCGCCGGTTGGATGAACATTTTTTGCCGCTTTGGGAAGACGATGTAGAGTTCTCACGTCTGATCCAAACACTGATCGCGGCCATGGCGCTGGAAAAACCTTCGGGCCTGACCGTTGCTTCGCTCCGAACCATCCTGAAGGTGACCGGCGGGGTCACGTCCCGCGTCTTTATCATGATTAAGTCTCTGGCCATCGATGCGATTCATTCTGGGGAAGAGAGGATTACGGATGAGGCTGTCGCGACATGGCGGCCGACCTGGAACAAACATGCGTGGACGGTTCCGCTTGAGACGGCCGTTGAGGCCGAGTGACCATCAAGCTTCTGCCCCGCCGACCACCACCCCTATGCGATGAACTGCTTTCGAGCTGGCTTACCCGGCTGGCACAAGCCAATCACTGTTCAACCGAAGAACTGTGCGGCTATCTTGGCTTGCAAAGGGGCAGGGTGCCCGACCGCTCGAGCGACCTTGAGCAAGTTTGTGTAGACCGATTGTGCGCGGCTGTTGGAAGAAAACGTACCGAGATTGCGGCGATGACATTGCCAAATTTGAGCGCCCGCTCATTGAACTATCTGGCAACACATGACTTTCAGACCTGCACATATTGCCAAGAGCAAACGCCGGATCTGGTATTGCGCCACTGGCGGTTTGCTTGGTCGACAAACTGTGAAAGTTGCGGTCGGTCTCTGGTATCGACATGTCCGCATGCTGGTATCTCAAAGCGTATGAAAGCGCGTGCGGTTCAGGGGGCTAAAAGATTGGCGTCAGCTGTAGTCTCTGGCGACCAACAAAGCCTGCATCAGTTCAGACAAACGTCAGACCTTCTGCGATTGTGGAAATTGGCGGATGCAGATGCGCTGATCTCTGAGAACCAAGCCCAAAGAACAATTGTTCTCGCTGCGATTGAACTCGGATCAAAGCACCCGTTGCTTCGCACTGCCTATCGGGTGGCGCGAAACAACCGGGCAGCGCGGAGTCTGTTGCGTACGTTTCCGCGACAGAGTGAGGCTTTGGAGAATCTCCAGAGCTGGGCCCGACTTCATGAATATCGATATGCAGACCAGGGAGCCATAGGCCGCCGAGCTAGAACACGAGGGCTCGGAACAACTGGACTTGTGCCATCCGAGAGAGCGCTTCATGCGGCACGACGCGCAATTGAAGAACTCGGCTCCAACACTGATCGACATGCACTTCTGCTCCGCGCGCAAGAGATTTGGCAGACGGAACCACTCATCCGAAGGTCGCCGAAACCTGTGGACATATCCTAAATAGAGGCACAGAAATCGCCAAAATAGGCCAGAAGCGGTAATTTCTCTTTTATTAGGGTACTACGACACCCGCAAACCGCGCATGCTGGTCGCCATTGCCTTGGCCAACAAGATGGCCCGGATGGTCTGGGCCATGCTCTCGCGCAATGAGGACTACCGAGATCCGACCGGCGCGGTCTGCTGACCGCGGCCGCCGGAGCGTCGGCGATGTGAGGAGGAAGACGACAGCATGGGCAAATGATCGACAAGATCCGGGTTGGGCAAACCAGTGGCATGCAACGAGCCGCGAGCTCGCAATTTTGATCTGGACCCCGGCCCGCGCATCACCATACCGGCCCGCGGCACGTCAAGGCCGCACCTGAGAGGCCTGAAACATGACCGCACCCGATCACATGCTCAGAAGATCAACGAATCCTTGCATCGAAGGGGGCATCCAAACATGCGTGCCGATTGACACGCTGGCGCGCGCGTCCTCGCCACCGCCGAGCACGATGATGCCATCGGCGGCCTCAAGCCTCGGGTTGGCCGGGTAGCGTCGCTCAATGGGCTGCAGGAGCATATCACCGACGGGCAGGGCGCTCAGCGTGACAAGCAGGGCCAGTGTGAGGCTGCTGATCCCCAACGCGGCCCGCCTGCGTCCCGCGACAAGCGCCAGCACGATGCCAGCCAGCGCAATGATGATCCACGTATCCGGGCGCAGCAGTGCTCCGATGAGCTTGGACGCGATGAAGAATACCGTGTCCACTGAGACTACCTCTGCCCTTCGCCCATGACGGAGGCGAGCGCCGCACGATACGCCTCAACGATGAAGGCCTGATCATACTCACGCTCCATCTTCGCCCGGGCGGCCCGGCCCATGCCCTCACGCTCTTTCGGCGTGAGGGCGAGAAAGCGCTCCATAACCCGCGCCAGGCTGTCCGCACTCCGCACCTCGCAGAGAAAGCCGGAGACCTCGCGATCGACCACTGCGCGGCAGCCGGGCACGTCGGTGGCAATGAGCGGCCGCGCCATGGCCGCCGCCTCGATCAGCGTGCGCGGCGCCCCCTCGCGGTAGGATGGCAAGACCACGCAGGCGGCGCCGGCGATCGCCGGACGCACGTCATTGGTGGTTCCGAGATAAGCGACCACGCCTTCGGTCACCCACGCCTCGACGGTCGCGCTGTCGATGGCGGTGCGGTTTTCCGAACCGGTCGCCCCCAGCAGCTGGAAGCGTGCCTCGGGATGACGCGCCTTGACCTGACGGGCCGCCTCAACAAATTCGATCACGCCCTTGTCGCGCAGAAGCCGCGCGACCATCAGGAATACCGGCGGCGTGTCAACTTCAGGCATGTCGGCCGCAGCAAAGCGCGAGAGATCAATCCCAGAGCCGGGCAACAGGCGTGCCTGACCCGAACGCAGGAGCTTGCGGTCAAGGAACATATCGCGGTCATCTTCGTTCTGGAAGAACACGACCGGCAGTTTGCCAAAGGCGCGCCGGTAGAGCTGCTCGGCAATGGTCTGCAACAGCCCGCCAGACAAAAAGGCCGTTCCCAGCCCCGTGACGTTTGGAATGAACGGCACACCGGCCGCTCGCGCGGCCTGGGCCCCGAAGATGTTGTTCTTGATCGTGTAGCTCAAGACAGCATCCGGGGCTTCTTGCCGGAAAATCCGGGTCAGCCTGCGCTGGAGCTTCAGGTCCTCGATAGGGTTCAGACCCTTCACGCTCATCTCGAGCGAGCGAAATCGGCAGCCAATCCGCTCGAGGCCGGGCACCGAGTCGTCAGGCGGCGCCAGCACCGTTACACGATGCCCGTCAGCCAAGAGCGCCTCGACGACGGGTCGCCGGAAATTCCAGATGTTCCAGGCGGCGTTCACTGTCATCATAATGTGCATGTGGCCGCCTTTTGCTACCGGAATCGCTTTTTGGCATCTGATACTGCAACGTTGCCAGAAAGGAAATTGCAGGCGCCCAGCACGCCGCGGACCACAGGCGAGCGGCATAGTGACACCGAACTTCACAACGTCTGGGAGGGGCCGACGCTTGGCGGCTCCATTCGCACGGGACAGGTTGGGGTGTGTCTCCTGACGGGCACGCCCTTGGTCAACGCCGGTTCAAGGACCCCTCGAATGCTGTCGAATGCACGCTTGCGCGCGCGATCACCTGCCTATTCAGTTTTTCTGGTCCGGTATTGACGTAGTGTTGACGCAAACGCGCAAAATAGCTGTGGTATTATTTTGCCCGCCGCCAAGCGTTTGCTTTATTTTCGCAAATTGGTTGCGAGAGGGAGGTATAGACTTTGCCGAACTAATTTCAGGGTTGCGGCCTGATCAGGTCGCCGGAGCGTCAGGCACCACTTTCGATGCAGTGTCATCTTCTGCGGTAACCTCTTTTCCAGCCTTTTCGCCCTCTTTCGCCGCAGCTTCAGATTGGGCGGCGGCCTTCGCGGCCTCTTCCTCGGCCTTCCACTCTTCCAGCTGAGCGTCGATGCGCTCGCCAACGCCTTCGGGCGCCAAGGCGTGTTTGAGCAGCCGACGGCGGCTGGTTGCATTGCCAAAGCAGCCGAACTCAAAGAAAATCTCTTCAATCTGCTCGGGGTTCTCTTCGGACAACCAGTCCAACCAGATGTCCAAGGTGTTGGCGAAGGCCTCTCGCGCCTCGCGTTGGATCTTGTCATCTTTGCGGGCCACTTTGTCGGCAGTGCGGCCGACGGTTGCGAACGCAGCCTCCATCCGGCGCTGCATGGCATCGGTCATAACAAACTGGGGCATCTGAGTCTTACGGGCGGTATTTCCGGGTAGGCGTCTCGTCATATTCGGCACTCCGATGGCGGGTTTCAAATGTCACCGGTGCATTGGGTATTTCCCTGCCGCAACCGGCTACACTAGGCCCAACAGGCCCGGGCGTGCATATTTGGACATTTGATAGAACATACCATGAACGAGCCGCCTGTTGACCGGGCAGCTTGAAGGCGGGAGCCTGTTTCTGGCGTTGTTGGGGGGATGACGAGTTGGAACGGTCTTTTGTCGAGGTTTGGAGCCTGTCCTTTGATGACATCGGATTGATCGAGGCGGTCAATCGTTCAGGCCGGGTCTGGTTTGCGTTTCAACTGAGCTTTTTTTGAGAGCGGTCGCGATTGCCGTCCCGGGAGCTATGCCGGGAAATGGGTGACGGGGTTTGAGAAGGCGGCGTATCGTGGCGGGTGTCCAAGCCTGCCAGAACTTCCAAGAGGAACGATACGCCATGGAGAAGAGTACAGACATCATCGCCCTTCGTCAGCCGGAAACTGTGGATGATCCGTTGACCGAGATCGCCCGCGACGGGGCACGGCGGATGCTGGCGGCCGCGCTGAGGGCCGAGGCTGACGCCTTCGTCGCGCAGCATGCCGAAGAGACCCTGCCGGACGGCCGCCAGCGTGTTGTCCGACACGGTTTCGGGCCGGAGCGCAGCATCCAGACCGGGATCGGCGCGCTCGATGTGCAACGCCCGAAGGTGCGCGACCGCGCCACCGATGTGCCGGCCGAAGAGAAGATCCGTTTCACCTCTGGCATTCTGCCGAAATGGGCGCGGCGCTCGCGCAGCCTCGATGCTCTGCTGCCCGTGCTATTTGCGCGGCATCTCCACGGGGGACTTCCAGGATGCACTGGCCGCGATCCTGGGGAAAGATGCGCCGAACCTGTCGCCCGGTGTGGTCTCGCGCCTTACCGGAGAATGGCAGCAGGAATATGATCGCTGGCAGCGCCGAGACCTCTCGGCCCGGCGGTATGTCTACATCTGGGCGGATGGCGTCTACCTGCAGGCCCGGATGGAGCCGCAGGCCGAATGCATGCTGGTCATTCTTGGGGCCACGCCCGAAGGAAAGAAGGAACTCGTCGGCTTCCAGGTCGGCGTTCGCGAGAGCGCGCAGAGCTGGCGCGAGCTGCTGGTCGACATCAAGGTTCGCGGCCTTGCGGTTCCGCCGGAGATCGCCGTCGGGGATGGGGCGATGGGGTTCTGGAGGGCGCTCGACGAAGTCTTCCCCAGCACGCGCCATCAACGGTGTTGGGTCCACAAGATCGCCAATGTCCTGAACAAGTTCCCGAAGTCCATGCAGCCGACGGTGAAGGCCGACCTGCGCGAGATCTGGCAGGCCGACACCCGCGCCACGGCGGAAACCGCCATGGAAACCTTCTCCGAGAAATACGGCGCCAAGTACGAAAAGGCAGTGACTTGCCTCACCAAGGACCGCAAGGCGCTGCTCGCCTTCTACGACTTCCCGGCCGATCACTGGGATCACCTGCGCACGGGCAATCCGATCGAGAGCGTGTTTGCCGCGGTTCGGCACCGGACCGTGCGAACCAAGGGGGCGCTGTCACAGAAGACGGCAAAGCTCATGGTCTTCAAGCTCGTTCAGGCCGCCGCGAAGACCTGGCGCCGCCTGAAGGGGGCGAACCAGTTGCCTTTGGTCATCAAAGGCGTCACATTCACCGACGGTGTCGCCGAGAACGACACCGAAAATCGCGCCGCTTAATCAAGCCGCGTCACCCAGTTTCCAACATAGCTCCCGTCCCGGTCGGGCGATGTCTAGGCTGTCAATCGGCACGCAATCTTGGGTCTGACTCAATTTTGGTGCAGCTTCGGATCCTTGCCTGTCAGGACGCTTCAACGAGCGGGGCTCTGAGCAGATCGATGTTTGCCCGGCCATACATCTGGCGTTTGAGGGTCTTGAGACGGTTGATCTGCCCTTCGGTCTGCCCGTTCGACCATGGTTCCCGCAGAGCTGCGGCGACCGCAGCTCGATCCCGCCGGAGCCCGCGGGCGAAGGCACCGAGCAGGCTCTCTTCCGCTTTATCCAGCCATGCGTCTAACGCGTCTTCGCGAGCATTGCGCACCATATCTGTGAACCGGTCTGTCAACCTTCGGGCGGTGGCGAGGGCTGGCACCGCGGCCTCGATCCTTGCGACCTGGATAGCATCCGCCTTGCACAGATGATCCCTTCCTATGGTCAGGAGGCGGGCAATCTTGCGCGCGGGCGGCGACTTTTCTGTTCCCGACGGCACGGCCTACTCGGCACGGCGCTGGCGTGTGGCCCATTCTCCGACGACACGAAGGCTGCCCTGGAACCCACCGGCCCGCAGCCGGCGCCAGAGTTCGGCGCCATTCCGGGAGCCGCCCGCCCATTCCCGTTCCAACTGTGGAAGCCAGGGAGTCAGACTGCTCTCACGGATGCGGAATACGTCCTCGCGCTCCCCGCGCAAAATCTGCCGGACGAGTTTTCGGCTGAGATCCGTCTGGCGGACGATCCGCCGGGTCGGCACACCGTCATCGGCCATTTGGCGAACCATCCGGTTGGTCTGCTGGCGGCGCTGAATGCCCTCGTATTGCAGCCTTTCCACCGCCGTCAGCAGCTTCGGATCGAGCGATTTCGCTCCGATCGCCTTGCGGATGGCAGGCATGTTCCCCTGCACGGCGGCCAGAAAGGCTGTACTCGCGTTCTCCAACAGGTGCCAGCGGTCGGCAACCTGAACCGCCTTCGGCAAGGCGCGGGATACCGCACCGCTATAGCCTCCGTTGCGGTCGCGTGCGACGACCTTGATCCCGGGGCGAGCACGCAGCCAAGCCTCGACTGTGGCAGGTTCTCGGTCCGGCAGCAGCTCGATAACCCGGCGCCGCTCCATATCGCAGATCAAGGTGCCGTATCGCTGCCCCTTACGCCATGCCCATTCGTCGATGCCGATGACGCGGAGTTCGTTGGTCGCTGCCTCCGTCGTGTTTCGAATGCTGCGCAGGAAGGTATCTTTGCTGACCGGCAGCAGGAGCCGTCCGGCAAGCGCTTGTGCTGGACGTCCGCCGACAGCTAGACCCAAATGACGGACCAACCCTTGCAGGCGTGACGTGCGCCGCGCATATGGCCGGGTCACGGCAGGCGGAAACCGTTCTGCAAATATCCTGGCAGGGCAATGCACAGCACGGCACCGAAATCGTCGGACCAACAAGACCAGTTCCACCGCCCGACCATGCGCGGGAAGATCGGCCGGGCGGCGCCGATACCTGCTGTGCACACGACGCGAAATCATGCCACAGCGTGGACAGGCCGCCGCCGTTTTGACGGAACGGGAGTGGACCCGGATCGTGTTCCCAACCAATTCGACCTGTTCGGCCTTGAGACCTGCGGGCAGAAAATCCCGTCGAGAAAACCATGACGCCATCGGCAACCATCCTCCAAAGATGGCCGAAATATAACGTTAGGCATGCAGGAACTGCACCAAATCTGCGTCAGACCCATTTTTGCACGCCTGTTCACATCGAGATTGGCGGCATGCGCGTAAGGCTTCTTCCCGCCGCCGATATTTCCGATACTCTTGGCGGTCACGAATAGGGCGCGCGGCTCATGAGCGTCCAATACGCCCTTGTTTCGCGGCGGGAGCCCCGAACTTCGACAGAAAAACCGCTAAGTGATTGATATTGTTATGGCCGGATAGGCCAAAATGTAACTACCCGAGTGTGCTCAGGCGGGTTTTGGCAGGTTCAAGGTATCGAAGAGCTCCAGTTGTTCGGGACTTGAGGTTGTGATGCCTTCAAGGTTCCGATCGGCAATCCGGGCCTGATGGCGGTGAATGCGCGCGAGCAGATCGAGCGCCGTGCGCGGGCTGACGCTGTGCCCCTTGGCTTTCAGGCGCATGCGCATAACGCGGTAGAGCACGAGGGCGAGAAAGCAGACGAGCGCGTGGGCCCGTATGCCATCGGGAAGGCGATGATAAACCGGTGCGATCTCGATGTCGGACTTTAGGACGCGAAAGCCGCGCTCGATGTCGGCCAGGCTTTTGTAGCGGGCGTCAGATCGGGGGCGTTGGTGATCAGCGCGAGCTTGCCGTCGAAGAGTTCCGCGTCTGCTATCGCCTGCTCATCTATGCTCCAGCGAAGCGGTCGGCCTGGAGGTCAGCCTTGATGAAGCGGGTCAGTTCTGCCTCGGCCACGGCGCGAACAAAGCGGCTGTAGGCGCCTCTGTCGGAGGCGCGCGGTCCGGCCTTCGTCCTGGGCATCGAGTTTGGCAATGACGCGCAACCGGGGTTTGCCAGCGTCGTTGCGATAGGACTCAACGATCTGCAGATAGCGTCGGCCGTCACTCTCGGTGATGCGCGTAAACATGGAATGAAGAATACGAACAGAAACCCTGCACTGCAACATTCAAAATGCATGGACGTGTAACTACAGGTCTCACGCCGAACGGGTCGTCAAATCACTGAAATCACGCAGTTGGACCCCGGAGATGACGCCTTTTCTGGAAGATTTTGTCGAACTTGGGGGAACCGTACAAGCCGGTCGAAACTTTGGGACAGCCAGACCTTGGCCTTGACGAAAAGGCGAAGGATGGAGGTCAATACTGGGTTATCCTTATCTATATCGCAGGTGGCTCGATGGATTGCCGGAAGGTCTGCCAGAACCGCACGCGCCGTGCATCCAGCACCTCGGCTTGATACTCATGTGCCTCGGCCCAGTTCCGGCGCGCCCGGTCCGCCATCCAATCGCGATCCGTGACGCACCGACGCAGCAGCGCGGCCAGCGCGGCGGTGTCGCCCGGTTTGATCAGGTCCTCGGCAGGCAGAAGTTCCGGGATGCCTGCAGCTGTCGATGCCAGTGCTGGGCAACCACGGCTCATAGCCTCGATCAGAGCCCGAGGAAGACCCTCCTGAAATGACGGCTGCAAATACACATCGATCTCGTCCAGCCATTCCAAGACTGGGGCGCCCGCGGGAAGCGTGCCTTCGAAATGAACCAAGTCACCAACACCTAGTCTCTCTGCCTCAGCCTGCCACGGTACCGGATCGCCTCCACCCAGAATATGTAAGGACAGCGGCGGAAGATGATTCCGTGACTTTCCGATAGCGGCCATCAGCGTTTGGATGCCTTTGTACCGGTTGTGCAATGTCCCAATTAGGCCAAGCCGCAATGGCTGAGTTTGGGGTCTCATAGGCATCGCGGTGATCTTAGCCGTCCGGGCTACTAGCGTGGTGTTAGATACTGTATGCAGAACCACATTTGATGCCGCGCCAGTATTTTGTGCCTGCGTTGGATACCGGCGCTGCAGAAAATCTCGGGTTACGTAAATTGCGTGATCAGTAAGACGCAGGGCTCTTCGCATTCTCAGCCAAGCAAGCGGGGCATAGGCCCGCCCCGTTAGGCTTCCATAGTGCCACATACCATCCCAAGGACAACCGACGGCTTCCACAGCCCATGGCTTGCCGGTGGCGCGGGCCGCGGCGATGGCTAAAAAGCCAACTTCGCTAGGTAGTCGAGCAATAACCGCATCATGGGCGGCGACTAGTTCCTGCATTTGGCGCATCGCTGCTGGCCGGGCCAGTGTCAAACCCTGAAGGCTGGAGAGGTTGGGGAATAGGTTGAACTCAACACCGGGTGCTGATGACTTCTCGAGCTGTCCGACGGTCTTACCAGGCGGCAATTCACCACGCCGTCCGATCACCGTGAGGGAATCGAAGTGACTGAGATAACGAGACCAAAGTGCAGCCTCAAACTGACTTTCTGACCAAACCGCGCCATCGATTGGGATGAAGCGGTGATCATGTGCAAAAATTGCTTTCACCTTGTCACACGCAGGCGGGAAGCAAACAAGTAAAGAAGGTAAAGCAAAACCATAGTCTGCAAGACCGGCACGATTGCTGTGGTACTTGGCGTTGTCAGGCCAAAGTTCACGATTAAGAGTGCAATAAGTGCATAGGGGTTTTCCGGATCCCGGCAGACCCATCGGGACGCGGCACTCAATACCATACCAAAGAGCCCAAATATCCCGATGACGCCCAGATATCCGAAATTCCAATAGGCCTCGGGTCCGCCGCTCACGGGATACCCGCCGCCCTGATAGCCGTCCATTGTATCACGCCCACCAAACAAAAGTGCAGCCGCATGCGCGCCGGCGCCGCGTGGCTTGCCTTGCCATAGGGAACGCGGCACCCAGAAGGCCAGAGCAGCGACGTAGGTGTTGCCATAGAGAAAGCTGCGCTGATCCGGTACGAGCGCAGCTACGGCGAGCCCAGTGTCGGTGCTTCGCGCCTCCAGTTCCTCCTGCGTATCCTCCCATGCAGAGGTGACCCGGAATTCAAAAAGTGCACTGAAGTCAACCGAACCGCTAAATCCGCTTCGCCGAATATCACCTAACGCGCCCAACATAAGGATTGCAACGAGGCCCGAGAGCATACCGCGAAGCGCAGGCAGCCGATGGTTGTGAAACATCCAGACCGCAAGCAACAAAGCAATCGGTGAAAACAATCCTGACCGGCTCCCGGTGACAACGAATTGAAGTAACAACGCGATCACAAAGCCCAATAGGAACAATGGGCTGCGCAGCGCTTTTGGCTGGTAAGCATACCACAGTAACATTACATACGGCAGGAACCCGTTGATCACGAGGAAATGTCCACTCAGCTCCCGCATACGGAATCGACCATATGCCAGTGTGGCTATATGATTGAGAATACCTCCCTGAGATTGCAAGAAATACATAACTACCAGTAGGCAAAGCAGGAAAAAGATCGAAAGTTTGAACCCGTCGACACGTATCGGGCGACCTGATTTTGGACGGCGGCGGGTTCGGACCATCGCAAACCCGGCATACGTGCAGACAAGAGCCAGAAGATTTATGAAGTTAAGTTGCAACTGGGCCGCCAAAACTTGTGAGTCGGGCCAGTGGTTAAGCAGAATATGATCTGGCACTGATTCTGTTTGAAACCAGATAGAGATCGGAGTAAGTAGACTTGCGGGATTGCGTAGCAGGCCGAACGCCACGCCGAACATTGTTGGCATGATCAGAGGATGCAACCAACCGATAGGCGTGCCAGAAAAGCGCTTCATCAAGAACGGAAGCAGTATCAGAAGCTCAGTCGCACCAGTCAAAATGGCGATTCTAATCGTATAGCCTGCATGCGCGACAGTCTGAGCGTCAAGACCGGAGATGGACGGAAGAAGGCGCCAAAAAAGAAAATAAACCGCGATGAGAATTCTAGCGCTATTTGAAATGCGCACAAAAGGATTACGGGCCTGGGTAGCGTCCAGACGCTGATGCAGCGCGGTATCACTCAAGATAGGCGTCCCACTTCAATCAGCTCCTTGCCAGCTGCTCAGGTCGAGCCCCGATATCTTGGCGAGCGAGGCATTGTCTCCAACGTAACTCCGTTGCAGACGCCGAAGCGCCAACGCGTCTTCCGTTGTCATCGTTCTGGAGCCTCGAAATTGCAGCGCGCCATAGGTTCGTTTGGCTAGACTACGAACCGGTTCTGGCGGACGGATGCGAGCGTTGAGACGCCGTGCGATTGCCTGCAATCTCGGCATGCGCACCTGTTCCGTACGGTTTCGGCCTGCGCGGTCGACCGGTACAATATCTCCGGTGTCGAGTTCCAACCATTTTAGTAGTTCCAGCACGGTATTATCCGGATTGTTGACCATCTCTTCCATGACCAAGATCTTTACCCTACCGTTTCCCAACGCGGCGATCCACGGAGCCACATGTTGCACATAACGGCTGTAACCAATGTCCCGTTGAAGCACATAAGCGCTGGCTTCGTGGCTGCACCACTCGGGGATCAACGGCGCTCCTGCCTCGATCAGCGCCACGTAGCGGGCGAACGTCAGGCCAGGTGAAAGCCGGGCAAGGTTGTTGGCAGTATATTGGAACGAGCTGTAGACACGCATGGCCGGCTCGCGGAGCACGATAATGACACGCACATCTGCCATGGACGCGATGACCTCACGCGCAACGGGATCGAAAAGGTAATGCGTGGTCGCTTCCATACGGATTGGCGCATCTGTGTCTTCCGTCGCAAAAAACTCATTATAGGCAACCATCCCGTCATGGGCCAGGTTCGGTCGGCGGGACAGCGGATGCTCTGGATCGGTGAGAAAAAATGGTTCTTTCACCCGGCTGCCCCGGATATCAGGATGCTTCTCCAGCCAGTCGAAAAGCGAACTCGTACCGCATTTCGGCGCGCCGACTATAAAAAGGTTGGGCGTCACGCAGCGCTCTTGCCCGTATTGGATCGGGCCGCAATGGAGCGGAAATGGTGCGCATAGGCATCCCCGATCTGCGTGGCCGAAAAATCCTGAGCACGCGTCTCTCCGGCCTTCCCGAGCTGCTTCCGCAGTTCAGGAGTATCGATCAGGCGTTGCAACGCTGCGGCCAACGCATCGGGGTTTTCGGTTGGAACCAGCAGGCCGTTACGCCCGTTCTCGATGATTTCGCCGGGGCCGTGCGGGCAGTTAGTCGACACCACTGGTGTGCCCATCGCCATCGCCTCGACCAGCACGTTTCCAAACCCCTCCCAACGGGACGACAGCACGAAAATGTCGGCGCGTCGCATGTGGCTGAACGGATCGCGATGAAATCCCAAGAAGGTGACACGATCGGCGATGTCCAAGTCTTTCGCCATCTTCGACAGGTTCTCCCGAAGATCGCCATCGCCTAGGATGTCCAGACGCAGCCCGGTGCCGGAAAGTTGTGCGAAGGCACGAAAGAGTGTTGGATAATCTTTCTGTTTAGTCAGCCGTCCACAAGCAAGTATTGTGCAATCGGCTCCAGCTTCGGGTCGTTCAAGCGCCATTGCTTCGCCCATCTGTGATGGCAATGGCAAACCGATGTTTGGTACCACCTCCACCCGATTTTTCAGCGCGGGAACGATGCGTCGTAGTTCATCAGCCACGCCCCCGGATAGTGCGATCGCACCGTCGAAGGAGGGAAACCAGCGACGGATCAGATGCATCTCGATCCGATCCAGTAGCGTAGGCTCCTGTTCGTGCGAGACGCTGAGGGAATTCTGGATGGACAGCACTGCAGCAGGTTTGTGCCGCGCATGCCGCAATGCTGACAGCCCGGCGAGTGCCGGGGTGACCATCACGGGGCACAGCACGTCAGGACGCCGTGCATCAATCAGGCGGGCCAGTGAACGCCGCGCGCGAATGAGGCGCAGGGTCGAAGAATTGACGTTTCCGCTGTCCAGCACAAACACCTCCACTCCCGCGGGCAAGAGCTCTGCATAGCTGCCCGGGCCGCGGGCCACGGCATAGACTGGAGTGATACCGGCTTGCAGAAGGCCCGACGCCAGCCGTACGGCGTTCATCTCAGCCCCGCCACCGCCAAGTTGCGGCAAAAAGAACATCACTTCAAATCGATTAACCACAGAATTTATTTCACCTTCATTTTGACGAGGCTGGCATAAAGATCACGCCAATCATCCGCCACTTTTTGCGTTGAAAACCGCGTAACCGCCGCGTCACGCCCGGCCCGACCCATGGTTGCCCGCTTGTCGGGGTCCTTACACAGTTCGCGAAGCGCGATGGCAAGCCCTGGCCAATCATCCAGACCAACGACAATCCCTGCTCCGGTCTCTTGCAGCATTTCACGCGCCGAGCAAACATCGACCGATACCACCGGCGTCCCGCACGCCATCGCTTCGATCATGCATCGAGCCAGCCCTTCACGTCGGGAGGCTACGAGTGCGACGTCAACCGCCACAAGCCAGTCCGCAACGTCTCTGCGAAATCCGTGAAAGACCACACGATCACCCAGCCCTTGTGATTCAACCATATCGGCGCAAGCGCGCGCGTACTTGTCTGTAGTAGGCTTGAAATCCCCCACCAGATGCAACCGAATGGGCAGGTCTTTCAGGTGGGCGAGAACTTCGCGTATCACATCGAGTTGACGCTTTATTTCAAACACGCCTGCAATCAGGCCAATGGCAATCTCATGATCTTCAAGCCGCAGTTTGGCTCGTACCTCTGCCCTGTCAGCAGATTTGACCGGTCGGAATGTATCAAGATCAACAATGCTACTGATCGTGTGTATCCGCTCGAGAGGGACAGGGAGACGACCATCCACTTGCTGCGCCATGTCATCTGAAAGTGTGATCAGCGCGTCAAGTCGACGGAAGACACGGTACCAATTGGCACCATAGTGCTCGCGCTCTGGCTTCATTCCGCGCAAGGTTAGCGCCAAAGGTGTATTGCTGAGCTTCGCAGCGGGCAGCAGAACCTGCGCGCCGCGAATATCGTTGGAATGCAGGATGTCTGCCCGCAGCGTCAAGGCCCGTGCCGCCGCAAGGCTAAGCTGCACACCACGGGCGAATTTCCCCGCCTCTTCTTCAAACCCGAACTGCACCACACGTGCTCCCCCCGCTCGCCAACGTTCGGTACGCGGCGTCTCGCGGTTGGTCAGCAAGGTCCAGCGGAAATCGTCGGCCAGCGCCTCAAAAATCCGCGTGGCACTTTCCATCCCGCCATTCGAGCCCCGCTCGACTTGATAGGCAGCAAACACGATGTGTGGCGGTATCATTGGTCGCTGAGCTCAACTATGCCCTCGAGTACACGCCGCGCGCGCTTTTCCCATGTGTACTCCGTCTCCAGAAGGTCGCGGCCCGCTGAACCGATCCGCACGCGCAATTCTGTATCGGCTGCCAAACGCCTCAGCGCAGTCGCGTAGGCCGCAGTATCTCCCGGAGGGCATAGCAGCGCAGTCTCGCCGTCGCTCACCACTTCGCGCAGCACGGGAAGATCGGAAGTGACTACAGGACGTTCGGCAGCCATATATTCGAAGAGCTTTAGCGGCGACATCCAGCGACCGATATCGCCACCACCAACGTGGGAAACTTGTGCGGCATAGGGAGCGATCAGCACATCGCACGCAGCCATTTTCGCCGCCACCTCGGCATGCGGGATATGCCCGTGCAAGGTCAGATTAATCTGCTCTGAACATGTCCCACGCCAGCGCGCGATGTCCTCCCCGGTGCCGCCATAGACCTCAAAATAGATTTCCGGCAAAAGCGGTGCAAGCGCTGCAATCGTCTCCATCCCCTTCCCTGGGTAGAGATGCCCAAAATAGCCCACCTTCAGTGACCCGCCGTGCGATTCCGCAGGTCCCGGTCGCGGCCCGGCGACGGCCCCGTCATGGGCCACCACGATATCACAGCCGTGGTGGGGAGGACCGTATTCCGCCAATAGATCATCGGCCAGCGCCTGTGAGATCGTGACAATGCGGCGCAGGTGGTTCTCTTGCAGCAGTCGGCGTAGCGCGGCCTGCGCTTTAGTCCCAGGAGCAGGCAGACTGTGGAGTTCAAGCACGATCTGCGCCCTGTAGTGAAGTCCTGACAGTGCAAGAAGCGGCGAGCGCGTGAAAAGGAGGTCAGGGCGCGTTCGCCAAAGGAATAGCCTTGTGATGCTCAGCATGAGACGATTGCGAAGGCGTCTTGAGGGCCACGGTAGGGTTATCGTTTTATAACCCTGTCCACGCTGCAAACGAGCGCCGATGGCGGTTAGGACCACGGTATGCCCCGCCTGGACGAAGGACTCGCACATCCGGTCGATCTGAATCGCATTCGCATCGCGCGACGCCGGTCGACACAGGCTCGGAAAAACAATTCTGAGCGTCATTCTGTCAGGGCTTCTTGAGCAGGCCGACATAGCGCGAACCCGCCGACCCACTTCCTTCCGAATGGATCACCACTGGCGGTACTTCGACCTCTACCGCGAAATCCCGGAAGGCCGTGTTGTCGGTGATGTCGTCGGACATGAGAACTCCACCGGAGCGGACTCGCGGCCACAAGGCCCGATAGGAAGCTGCCCGCCCAAGATACGATTTGTCGCTGTCGTAATGAATGAAATCAATCTGCGACAGGGAACGTAATATTTTTCGCAGGCCGGTGTAATCCGGTTCGCGCACGAGCGTCCAACTATCCCACATTTCCTTTGGAACGACGGCTCCAGTCAGCCCGGTGTCCCGCAACATCGGGTTTGGCATGTCCACACTGTAGAGGTGCCCAGATCGGGGTCCAATAGAGGCTAGGATCGCAAGTGACGACCAGCCATAGGCCACGCCGGTTTCTACGACGGTCGTTGCCCGCAACGCTTCGCATATACGGAAGATCAGGTTTATGCCCCCGCCACCACCGAGAGTTTCCGCACTGGTGCGCTCGATTTCCATGGCGCGCGCCACAAGATTTTGATGGGCTGTAGCCATGTCGGCCGCTATCGGAAGACCGAGCCTTGAAAGCGCATCAGCTTCACTGATCGCGATGTCTTGCGCCCATGCCGTTGCGGCCTCGCGCCCTTGCCCCATGGGCGCGGGAAGCATCCTTCCTGCTATGTTCTGCTTGGTCCGGCGCCAAAAATCAGGCCAGAAGCGTGGCCTTGCCGCAAGCCAGAGCGCGACCTGCGCTTTGGACGGTTTTAAAAGGGCCGGCTTTTGCGGCATTGGTCTACTCCAGTGATCCAGAAAAATACGCCACGGTCCGCTCCAGCCCCTCTTCGAGAGCCACGGTAGGATCCCAGCCTAGCTCGAGACGCGCTAGCCCGATGTCTGGGCAGCGTTGCATGGGATCGTCTTGAGGCAGCGGCTTGAAGGCTAGCGTCGACCGCGACCCGGTCAAAGCGATCACCTTCTCGGCCAGATCCCGGATCGTGAACTCCCTTGGGTTGCCAAGGTTCACCGGCCCGGTGAAACCCTCCGCGCTGTCCATCAACGCCAGGAACCCGTCGATCAGGTCGTCGACATAGCAAAATGACCGCGTCTGACTGCCATCGCCATATATCGTGATGTCTTCGCCACGGAGCGCCTGAACGATGAAATTCGACACCACGCGTCCGTCATTGGCATGCATGCGCGGCCCGTAGGTGTTGAAAATCCGCGCAACCTTGATGTCGAGGCCCAGTTGATTGTGGTAGTCAAAAAACAACGTCTCGGCGCAGCGCTTACCCTCGTCATAGCATGATCGTGGGCCGATCGGGTTGACGTTGCCCCAGTAATCCTCGCGCTGTGGGTGCACCGATGGATCGCCATAAACCTCGGAAGTCGACGCCTGAAATATCCGACAGCCAAGCCGCTTGGCCAGCCCGAGCATGTTTATTGCACCGTGGACCGAAGTCTTGGTCGTCTGGATCGGGTCATGCTGGTAGTGCACAGGCGCCGCGGGACAAGCGAGGTTAAAGATCTCATCTACCTCGACGTAAAGCGGAAAGGTCACATCATGACGCATGAACTCGAACTGAGGATGGTTGTGCAGGTGATAGAGGTTCTCCTTGGTGCCGGTGAAGAGATTGTCCAAGCACAGAACCTCATCTCCGCGCTCCAGCAGCCGATCGATCAGGTGCGAGCCCAGAAACCCCGCGCCTCCAGTCACGAGAACTCTCTTACGGGTGTTGTAGAGGCGTTTCATTCAAATCGGCCTTTCCAAAAAGTTCGCGTCAATACCGAATACCCCAAGCGAACCTGATACCCCTGCATGAGAAGACCAACAAGGAGCTTCTTCCACGTAGCCATCTCGCGCTTCCATGTCATGTCTGTCTCTATCTTTTTTACAGGCTTGTCGCGCATCCTGTTGCCGCCTACTCCATTGAAGCCGTCTGTATTTGGGCGCAACATGCCATCTTGGAATGTAGTTTCGCAAAAGTCGGAAATTTTTCTGACCGTTCCATCAAGATCGCCAGTCATATCTTCGTAACGCAAAGTCATCCAGGGAACATCTGAAAAGCGCCGCTTGACTGATCTGGCACGCCGATCAAGCCGCTCGATTTGACGAAATCCACGCCATAACGATTTATATTTCCTTTCATATGAATGAACAATGGCCCTGGCGTCACGAACAAGATAAATTACCCGAATGTTTATTTTTTTTTCTTTTAGAAGAACCTCCAATCGTCGCGGTTGCTTCGAAGCATCAACAATAACCGAAACACCTGCTGTCTTTGCGATGCTGAAATAAGCATTATAATTTTGCCTTGCCCATTCATCTTCCGAGAAGCTTGAGGTTTTTCTCGGAGATGCGAAGGGAACCGACCAGAAGCTCTCACCGTGATCTCTCTGATACCTCTCAGCGACACGAGACCAAAACTCATTCTCTCTGAGATCTTGTTCGCCAGCGTATCCGTTTGTACGAGCGTTTAGCCCAACGATTTCGCTAACCGATACCACATCCGAATGCTGATCTAACGCAAGGCTGAGCAGCGTTGACCCACAATGTCCGGCACCGATCAGATACACGATCTTAGGACCTATGGCCTCTTTGCCGCTTCCCGCTCTTGGTTTCGTGATTCGTTCCATGGGTATAGACTTGGCTTTCAAAGTGGATCGCGCAGTATCGCTTCACAATCGCCTTTGGACTCAATGCCCGAGTCCTTCCATCGATCTGGTTTCTTGCTTGAAAAATAGGAAAGATAACGAACTTTACCTCCCTTCGGCCCAGCTGCCTCGCGAAGCACAGTCAAACCAGACTCCTTGTGCAGTCGACGCATAGCATATGGCGATGGGCGCCAAAAATCACCATCCTCTGGCCCATGTAGATGCTGCATAAACGGCACAATGACCAGCATCGCGTCGCGGGACATCGACCCCATCGTACGAAACGCCTGATGAATATCGAAGATATGTTCAAGCGTAGTATGATTGAATACCAGATCATAACGATCAAGCAGATCATCCGGTGCTGCACTCTGGAGGTCCACTACGTGGTCTGCGCGCACGCCTGCACCGCGCCAGCCCTCGAAATTCGTGGTTTCATAGGAGTCCGCAGAAGAGAAGTAATCCCGATAGTGTCGTCCCTCCTTGTCTTGATCTTCCCATGCACTGACGTTGACTACATCGCCGGTGACGTATGGCGCTATAAAGGCAATCTCGCTATTCGACCAAACCCGAGCAGCGCGGGCAGGTGGTAAGCTTGATGTCCCGCGTACATATCGCACCATCCGTTTTCCAAGTACCATGATTTTGTTCTCCACTATTATCCGCAAATGATGAAAAGAGTAATTTACGGCCCATGTGGCCTGATGAACTTGGCGGGTACACCACCATAAACCCCCGGAACTTCAATTGATCGCGTTACAACAGATCCTGCTCCAATTATTGTGTTGGCGGCAATCACTACACCGTCCAGAATCCTAACGCCGGAACCTATCCAAACGTTATCGCCGATCACAATACCAGATCTAGCCAAGTCAGTATGGCTCATCTGGCCTTCTTGATAGATATAACGATGGTTGGCGGGAATTATTGTAGTGTGTGCTGCAATGCGCACATTACTCCCAACCTCTAGCCCACCATGACCATAGATCATACAATAAGGATTAATGGAACAATTGTCACCAAAAACAACCGATCCGTGAGGATGGGGCGCAATAATTGCGCCATTCAGAATCTTGCAGTTTTTACCAAAAACAATTTTCGAGTTCTTTGACTTAAAAACTTTCGCTCCCCACGAAAATTTAGAGCCAGATCCCAGCTGAACTCCTCTTAACCGTGCTTTTATGTTTCCGGGTAGCTTTGTCATGTCTCCCAGATATATTCTGAGACTTCCAAAATAGCTTTTCATTCAACTTGCCTTATAGTACGGTTAGGCCATTGTGATTTGGCAATTCGTATCGCCACAACTTGAACTGCGTGGTGTCGACGTGTAATGAACAACCCAGCACTATAAACCGCCGCAAATGTTGCCGCCGCTGCCAATGCGGACAGCGTTGGCATTTCGTCAAGTCCTTTTTGGACGCCATAGGCTAACGCCCACGCCAAGTTACCCGCAATCAGGAAGGGCGACGCGGTCTTGCCATAGGCACGCCATTGCGATCCGGAAAAATTAAGGGCTGTCGTCGTCATCGACACAAAGTGGATGACCAACGCGCCAAATACCCCCCATGCAACGCCGGGGAGTCCCCACCGTGACCCGATCAAAGCCCCTGCCGCGACAAGAACTGCGTAAGCCAAGTTGCGCAACGCTAGGCTGTAAACGGCTCCCTCCGACAGAATGAACGTGCCTGACACTTTGTAACCCAGTCGGAAGTACATGCCCAAGGCGAGGATTTCCAGAACGGGCACGGCGGCATCCCATTTCGGGCCCAAAATGACCCAGACGATTTCTTCCGCCAGCAGCCACATCAAGGCCATGATTGGCAGGATCAGGAACGCGGCGAAGGCATGCGCCATCAGGAACATGCTATCCCGCCCATGGCCTTGGCCTTCTCGACGCTTCTTCGAGAAGCCGCTGAACAAGGTCTCCCGAAAAACCGATCCGATCAGCTTGTTCGAGATCTCCATGAGGCTGTAGGCCCGACCATAGAAGCCGAGCGCAGCTGGCCCCATCACGGACGTTATGACGAGGTTGTCCACGCGTTGTGCCGTGTTCGACATGAGCTGGGCCAGGAAAACCCCACCACCAAAGCGAAGCATTGGCTTGATTTCAGACATGGTCATCGAGTGGTTTGGCCATACAGGCATCCGCCAAAATACCAGCACGGCGCGCATCAATGTTTGTGCTAAAGTCCCAAGAATAAGGGCCCAAAACCCGAAGCCGAGCGCAGCCAAGGCAACAGCCACTCCGCCATAACCGATTGCCTGACTGGAGATCTCTGTCTGGGCGAGAAACTTGAAGTCCATGTCCCGTGACAAGAGGCTCGCCGATGGGTTGATCGCTGCGGATAGCATAAAACTGGCCAGCAGGATTGGCATGATCTGAACTAGCTCAGGAACGTTGATAGCATCGCCGATCGGACCTGCAAATGAAAATAGGATGACGCTGATCAACAGAGCTACCGTAAGCATCAGCGTCTGGGCCGTCCCGACGATCCGCGGCGTGAGCGCTTCTGCCTGAATGAGATAAGCGCCGATGCCAAAACGAACCACGACCTGAGACAAGGTCAGGATCACTTGTGAAGCTGCGACGACCCCAAAATCCTGTGGTGTCAGGAGGCGAGCGAGGATCATGACGATCCCTAGCGTTATCACCTGGTTGCCCAGTTTTCCGGCAAACACCCAAAGTGCGGCACGCATCATCATGAGGTTGGGGATACTCGGGGTTGGTTGCAAACATCAAATGAACCGGTTCCGTTTACCTCCGGCAACTGCTCGCAAGCATTCCCACGAGTATAAAGATTAGTCACAGCCTCAAATCGCTTTCATCGCGCGCAAACACGCTTTTGAGATCGCAGAAGACATGGTCGGGGCATCCGTGGTGCCGCAAGCCGGCATAGCCAACCTCCCGATAGCTGTCATGCGCGACCGCGAGAAGAACACCGTCGTATGCCCCCGTTTCCGGGGTCTCGACGAGCTCCAGCCCGTATTCCGCCCGCGCCTCCTCCGCATCGACCCAAGGGTCGTGCACATCGACAAGTACACCGTAATCGCTCAGTTCTGCGACAACATCGACCACGCGGGTATTGCGCAGATCCGGGCAGTTTTCCTTGAACGCGAGACCAAGGACCAGAATGCGCCCACCGCTGACGGCAATGCCGCGTTTGAGCATCGCCTTGACCAACTGCCCGGCCACGTAGGCGCCCATGCCGTCATTGATGCGCCGCCCCGACAGGATGACCTGCGGGTGGTATCCCGTCGCCTCGGCTTTGTGGGTCAGGTAGTAGGGGTCGACGCCGATGCAGTGCCCGCCGACAAGCCCGGGGCGGAACGGCAGGAAATTCCACTTGGTGCCAGCGGCCTTCAAGACCGCCTCGGTATCAATATCCATGCGGTTGAAGATCATCGCCAGTTCGTTGACGAGCGCGATGTTGAGGTCGCGCTGCGTGTTCTCGATCACTTTTGCGGCTTCGGCCACACGGATCGAGGGCGCCTTGTGGGTGCCGGCGGTGATGATCGCGCCGTAGAGCGCATCGACGGCGTCGGCGATCTCCGGGGTCGAGCCGGACGTCACCTTGCAGATATCGGGCAGGCGGTGCGCCTTGTCACCGGGGTTGATCCGCTCGGGCGAGTAGCCGCAGAAGAAGTCCTCGTTGAAGCGCAGACCCGAGACGCGCTCGAGCACCGGCACGCAGTCTTCCTCGGTGGCACCAGGATATACCGTGCTTTCATAGATTACGACATCACCTGCCTTTAGCACCGCGCCCGCGGTTTCGGACGCCTTGAGAAGCGGCGTGAGATCGGGGCGCTTGTGCGCATCAATGGGCGTGGGCACGGTCACGATGTAGATGCTGGCGGCACGCAGCGCGGCCGGGTCATCGGTGAATGTCAGGTGCTCAGCCGCTGCCAGCTCCTCGGGCGTAACCTCGCGCGTGCCGTCGTGGCCTTTGCGCAGCTCAGCGATGCGCGCGGGTTTGATGTCGAAGCCAATGACAGGGCGGCGTTTGCCAAACTCGACGGCGAGCGGGAGCCCGACATAGCCCAGGCCGATAACGGCGATGGTCTTGTTTTCAAAATCGTTCATCATGAAACGCCTGGAACCTGCCTACTTCTGGTAATAATCACGGTACCACGCGACAAAGCGCGCAATACCGTCGCGGAAATCCGTCTGTGGGCGATAGCCTGTCAGTGTATTCAACAGCTCTGCATTCGCCCAGGTCGCGGGCACATCGCCGGTCTGCATGCCCATGTAGTTCCGCTGGGCTTTCTGGCCGAGACAATCCTCGATCGCGTCCACGAAATCCA
The DNA here is from genome assembly GCF_008369105.1 of Aquicoccus porphyridii. GTDB lineage: Bacteria > Pseudomonadota > Alphaproteobacteria > Rhodobacterales > Rhodobacteraceae > Aquicoccus > Aquicoccus porphyridii. The sequence goes on from NZ_VINQ01000021.1 coordinate 49,743, forward strand.
GCAGGCGCACCTTGTCGGAATTGCCGATGTTCACCACGCGGTAAGGCGCCACGGGCGACAGGCTGTCGCCCTCCGGCACCATGCCGTCTTTGGGGCGTTCGGGCACGGCGTCGATCAGCAGCCGGATCGCCCGGACCAGATCATCGACATAGGTGAAGTCGCGGTACATGTCGCCGTGGTTGTAGATGTCGATCGGACGGTCATCGAGGATCGCATCGACGAACTTGTAGAGCGCCAGATCCGGGCGACCCCAAGGACCATAGACGGTGAAAAACCGGAACATCGTGGTAGGAAGGTCGTAAAGATGCGCGTAGGAATGCGCCATGCTCTCATTGACCTTCTTCGTCGCGGCATAGATCGTCAGCTGCATGTCGGCCTTCTCGGTCTCGACAAAGGGCATCTCGGTATTGGCGCCGTAGACCGAGCTGGTCGAGGCCATCAGCAGGTGCTTCACCTCAAGCCGCCGTGCGGCCTCCATCACGTTGAAGGTCCCGATGACATTGGCGTCGAGATAGGCGCGCGGGTTTTCCAAGCTGTAGCGCACGCCCGCCTGGGCGGCGAGATGGATGATGATATCCGGCAGAAAGGCATCAACGGCGCTGTCGAGCGCCGTCTGATCCTCGAGCATTGCCTCGACGGCGGAAAATCCACCGTGCTGTTGCAGCATCGTGTGGCGCTGGCGTTTGAGCGTCACGTCGTAATAGTCGGTCATGCCATCGAAACCAGCGACCTCCCAGCCGTTCAGGAGCAGGTGCTCGGCCAGATGAAACCCGATGAAACCGGCCGTGCCGGTGACGAAGGCGCGCCTCATTGTGCGGCCTCCGCGCTTTCGGCGGGCCTTGCCGTCCCGGCGCGCCCCACAGTTTCCACGGCTGTGAAACCCGCTGCCAGCGCATCGGCGGGGTCATAGATGTTGCGCAGATCGGCCATGCTGGGTGTCGCCATGGACGTGGCAAGTCGCTTGAGATCGAGCGCGCGAAACGCGTTCCATTCGGTCAGGATGACCAGACAGTCGGCGCCTTCAACCGCGGCGTAGGGATCGTCCATCCAGGTCACGCCGGGAAGCAGGGCTTCGCCCTCGCGCTGCCCATGCGGATCGACGACGCAAACCTGCGCGCCGCCGCCCACCAGCGCGGGCACGATCGTCAGGGAGGGCGCCTCGCGCATGTCGTCGGTCTCGGGTTTGAAGGTCACGCCCAAGACCGCGATCTTGCAACCATTCACCGATCCGCCGCAAAGGTTCATGACCTTGTCGATCATGCGGCGCTTGGTCATGTCGTTGACCGCAATCACGGTTTCCGTGATGCGCTGCGGCACACCGTATTCCTGACCGGTCCTGGCAAGCGCCGAGGTGTCCTTGGGAAAACACGACCCGCCATAGCCCGGCCCGGCATGCAGGAACTTGTTGCCGATGCGGCCATCGAGCCCCATGCCGCGCGCGACCTCCTTGACGTCGGCGCCCACGCGCTCGCACAGCGCCGCGACCTCATTGATGAAGCTGATCTTCGTGGCCAGAAAGGCATTGGCCGCGTATTTGACCATCTCGGCCGTCTCAAGGTCCGTGTAGACGACGGGAAAATCACGCAAGTAGAGCGGGCGGTAGATGTCGCTCATCACATTGCGGGCGCGGTCGCTCTCGACGCCAACGATCACCCGGTCGGGCTTCATGAAATCGTCGATCGCGGCCCCCTCGCGCAAGAACTCGGGGTTGGAGGCCACGTCAAAGTCGGCCTCGGGGTTTGCCTCCCGGACTACTTGGGCCACCTTGCGGTTGGTGCCCACCGGCACTGTGGATTTAGTCACAACGACCGCATAACCTGTGAGCGCCTGCGCGACCTCTGAGGCCGCCGCCATCACATGCGTCAGGTCGGCATGGCCGTCGCCCCGCCGCGTCGGCGTGCCCACGGCGATAAACACCGCATCGGCCCCGTCGACGGCGCGGGCCAGATCGGTGGTAAAATACAGCCGCCCGGCCGCCACGTTGCGCGCCAGAACGGCCTCGAGACCCGGCTCGTAGATCGGCACTTCGCCTTGGGTCAGACGCGCGACCTTGTCAGACGCTTTGTCGACGCAGATCACGTCATGTCCGAAATCGGAAAAGCAGACCCCGGAGACAAGACCGACATAGCCGGTGCCAATCATTGCTATTTTCAAAATAAATACCTCGGTTCGGTAATTGTGAGCGACATCTGATCGACGCGGAGAAGCATTTTATTGCTCAACACCTTTTGCCTTCAGCTCGGCGAGCTCGGCCTCGGACAGATCAGACCCTACCTCTTCGATCTCAGCCTTGATCACCTCATATTCGGCCATCTTGCGCACGAGGAACCGCTTGGTCAGATCGGCCTTCGCGGAGATCCCTCTTTGCGTCAACACATAAGCATAGCGCCGCTTGTCTTCGGCGGCCGTGAAATTGCCCAGTTTGACCATGCCCTTTTCCAGGAGCGCATTGAGGACATAGTGAATGCCACCATTGCTGACCCCGACGGCCTTGGCCAATTGACGTTGGGTCAAATCGGGATTGTCTTTCAACAGGCGCAGGATTCGGAACTGCACGTCTTCGCGCAGCTTGTCACGCTGGGTGGTCATGGTTTCGGGGCTTTCGCGCAGGCTACCGCACAAGGACTGCCCGCGGGCCTCCTCGGGGTGAATTGTTTCGCAATGTGAAGCATAATCGACATGATTGCTCAGTGTTGAGCGATACACGTGCCCGGGCCATCAAGCAACAGGAAATGTCAGCGGTGGGGGAGGTTGGTGGCGCGATCTTCGTCCGCTCGGACGACGGGTCATGCCTGCACGATGCAGCTACGCATCGTAGGTGAATAGCTACTGCACAAATCACGCCAAGACAACCGTAAAATGCTGCGCCTGCAAAACCCGCCAGGCGGCGGCACCGCAGAGCCCATTAGGAGGCCGATCCAGACGCCCCGGCGGGCCCGCTGCAGCAGGCCCGTCTACTCCGCCGCCAGCCCGCCCGATGCCTCGTCCTGCGGTGCCGTCGGCTCCGCGGCCGCATCCGGCTCATCGGTCCCATGGCGCGCCTGCTGCTCCATCGCCTCTTCCATTCTGGCGGTGTTGATGACCAGCTCGAACTGCTCGAGGAATTCCGGCGTATTGCGATCAAGCCACGACCTGACTGCCTCATTGGCCACAAGCTTGGTCAGATAGCCCTTCGCGACGACCAGGTTGAGCAGTTCCGAGCCATAACTCTTCTCGGCATCCTTGTACATTTCCTGGACCTGGGTCATTTCGCGTTCGAGCTTGACGATCTGTTCCAGTGGATCGCCCTTGGACTCTTCCGGCTTGGGCGGCGGTAATGCTGTTCGCGGTAATCATCAACTCCACCGCCTCGACCTGCCGGGTGGCCTTCATCTTGCGCAGGTGCCGAGTCACATCCGGCGTGAACTGATGGCCGTTCAGCAACTCCCTGGCGCGCGGGCAGATGCCATGCAGCAGGTTGATCCGGCTATTGATGGTCGAGAGGCTCACACTGAAGGCGCGTGCCAGCCGGTCCTTGCTGACGCCCTTGTCGATGGCACGGCGCAGCATGTAATGCTCCTGCATGATCGAGAGCCGATTGATCCGCTGGTTGTAGGTGTAGGTCTCGAAGTCCCGGGCGATGAGGCAGGGCGCCACATCATGGCCCAGTTCCTTGAGCGCCAGCACGCGTAGATTGCCTTCAAGCAGCAGGAAGCCTACGGCGTCCGGATCGGGCTTGATCACGGAGAACGGCTCGATCAGCCCGATCTCGCGGATCAAGGAGACGATCTGCTTGAACATGCGCGTGGTCATCACCCCATCGGCGGCCTTTTTCGAGGGCATCAGCTCGTCGATCGGAATCTGGTAGGTCTCCAGATCAAAGCCCAGCGTCAGGTTCAGCGGCGCCGTGGGGTAGTCGGGTGCTCCGTCCGCCTCGACGTCGGGCGGCGGGAAGGCGCCAGGGTAGATCGGTGCAATGGCGTTCGTGTCAGTCATGTCAGGCTCCTTGGTCAGCGGTTTCAATGCAGTCGGCGAGGTATTTGGGCAGCGTGTCGAGCCCTTCGGCGCGCAGGAGCGTGACGAAGTTCTCATCGGCGTAGTGCGATTTCAGGCCCTCGACCACCAGCAGAAGCAGCTGATGCGCGTGCTCGGCCTTCAGCACCATCTTGTGCTGTCGGGCGACCTCCTTCTGGTAGGTCTTGACCAGCGAATGCGCCGAGTTCGACAGCTTGGGCCGCGAGGTGGCTTTCGGGCCCTTTTCGCGGCGCTTTTCCACGAGGCGCTTGGCGTCGGTCAGCTCGTGGCCCTTGAGGTGGCCGGTCTTGTAGGCTTCCTCCAACATCTCGCCGAGATCGTCGTCATCGTTCTTGGCGCGCGCGATCTCCAGCGCGGCCGTGAGCGGGATAGTGTTGTTCTGGACCGCCTCGATCAGCCGTTCCTCGCCCTTCTCCAGCAGGAAGACGATGTCGCGCACGTATTTCTGCGACAGCCCGGTGCGCTGAACGATGTCCTCGATGGTGTAATCGCGCGCCAGCAGAAGTGCGATGTCGGCCAGGGTCTCCAGCGGGCGATGGCCGCGCCGGGCGATGTTGTCGGCCAGCGACATGATGAAGGCGTCCTCATCGCTCACAGAGACCACCAGCGCCGGGATATAGGTCTCGCCCAGCAGGCGGAAGGCATTGAGCCGCCCCTGGCCAAAGACCAGCAGATAGGCGGACGCGCTGTCGGCGCCTTCGCGCTCGCTCACGGTGATCGGTTTTTTCAGGCCGATGCTGCGGATGTTTTCAACGATCTCCTCGAAGACCTTCACGTTGCGGTCGCTCGAGTTGAGCACCTCGATCCTCTCGATTGGCACCATCACCACGCTGTCGGGTGTGTCAGGACTCATCGGCCGGCCTCCTTGTCTTGATGGTATTCATGGTTCGTTCACCTCGCTGGTTGCGTTGATTTCGCGCCCCCCATCACAGAAGGATCCCCACGCGCTCGGCCATGCTGTAGAAAAAGCCGAGATCCTCGAAGCGGAAGGCCTCGAAGGCGATGGAGGTGCGGTTGCATAGGCGGATTTCCTGCCGGGGCAGATCGACCCAGGGCAGCAGGTAATAGTCGAGCTCGCCCGCGTTCATCGGATCGAGCCGCACCGCCAGTGTGACATCCTCGTGATAGCGCATCGGGTCGAACCGGATGCGCCAGCGCAGCCGCCCGTCGCCCATGGGCTGACAGCGCGCCAGAACCAAGCTGACGATTAGCTCGTCATTGATGTGAGCAGATCCGTCTTCGGGTCGCGCTGCACATGGCCACCCACATCGGCAATCGCCGCCGCGGTGCGTTCAATGATTTCCGGGTGCAGGGCGCGCAGACGTTTGTTGAGCGCGATGCGCTCATGATCGTGGTCCGTGCGATAGCCGATCATCTCGTAGGCCCGCGACAGTGAGCCGAAGCGGGATCGGTAAGTTGCGGCAGACGGCATGTCATCGGCCTGATCAATCAGAACCTCGGAGAGCTGGCCCGCGTCCGCGTAGAGACGCTTGAGGTGGTCCAGCAGCTCCTCGTCCGAAAGACGGGCCGAGCGCGCGGTGATGATCTCCTGCGCGGTCATGAAAAACTCGAGCGGCACGATCCCGTCGAAAGCGCCTTCCTTACGCACCCACATGTCCGGCGGGTTGTCGACATGCAGCTTTTTCAGCTTGAAGGAGCTGCGGTTGTAAACGTTGTTGCCGATGTATTTCTCATTGGTCAGGACGGTGCGCACCGTGCTGGGTGTCCAGGACCGGTCGAGATCTGTCGCCACGCCGCTCTCGTTCAGCCGGTCGGCGATCTCGCGGAAGGACAGGTCCTCTTCGATCAGCCAGCGGTACATCTTGTTCACCCAGGCCACCTCTTCGTCGGGCCCGGGCATCAGGATGACGCGGTCGGTCTGCAGCGACTTGTGGTCGCCGCGCTTCAGCTCGCCCTTGATCTCGCCGCGCTCGTCTACCAGCACGCGGCGCAACCCGAAGCCGGCGGTGCCGCCTTGGCGGTAGCCCATCTCGATCAGACGGCACTGGCCGGCAATGACCTTGACCGACAGCTCGCGGCTGTATTCGCCGGCCATGGCGCGCTTGACGCCCTTGACGATGGTGGAGACGGGCGAGCCGTCATTCTCGAACTCCTCGGCGCAATAGGCGACCTGAATCCCGGCGCGCTTGCAGATGTATCCGTAATAGGCGGACTCATCGGCATCCTAAAACCGCCCCCAACGGCTGACGTCATAGAACAGGATAGTGTTGAACTCGGCGGTCCCGGATTCGTCGTCGGCGATCAGCTGCTTGAGAGAGGCGCGGCCCCGATCGAAAGCCCGCTCTTGCCGTCGTCGGCGTAGGTCTTGATGATCTCGATGCCGCGCTGTTCGGCATAATCCTCGATGATCTTGGCCTGGTTCCGGGTGGAATACTGCTGGTGCTCGGTCGACAAGCGCACATATTGCGCCGCCCGAAACTCTGCCTGTTGCGCCCCGCTGCCGTCCAACTCGGTCTCTGATGCCCGAAATTGCGTCAGGGGACGTTTGCGTGGGTGGCAGGGTTTATCAAGTCGAGAGTGGGAATTCCTGCAGGATATCAATGCGCTAAGGGGAGATCGCCGCGCCGTGTTCATCAAAGCGTCACATCAGTTCGGCAAACCCGGCTTGCAAGTGCTCGAATTTGAGCGATACATGGGGGCAACGACAGAAGGGGGAGCAATGACGGGACACGAGCGCGGTACAAGCTGGTTTCTGGCGCAGTTGAAACCGAACTGCGCCAGAATTGCGGACAAGCACCTCACACGGCAGGGCTTCCGGACCTTACTGCCGCTCGAAGAGGAAACGCGGCAGCGCAATGGCAAGTTCGTCACCGCCGATCGGCCGCTGTTTCCGGGCTACATATTCGTCGCCTTCGATGCGGCTCGCGGCCTCTGGCGGCAGGTCAACTCGACCTACGGCATCACGCGGCTGGTCAGCTTCGGCAGGGAACCGACGGCGGTCCCGCTTGATCTGGTCTCACAAATCATGCTGCGCTGCGACGCCGACGGAAAGCTGCTGCCCCCGAAGGTGCTCAAGCCCGGCGATCAGGTTGCGCTGACCAAGGGCCCCTTCGCCAACTTCGTGGCCGAGGTCGAAAAGATCGCGCCGGACCGCCGCGTCTGGGTGTTGATGGAGATCATGGGCGGGCAGAAACGGGTGGCCCTAGGGGCCGACCAGTTGCGGACGATTTAATGCGGGCAGCGATGGCGCGGGTATTGGAAGGGCCGAAGTCATGACGCATGTTTTGGTGACAGGCGGCGCGGGGTATATCTGCTCGCACGCCTGCAAGCTCCTGGCGCACCAAGGGTATGTGCCGGTGACCTTCGACAGCCTCGTGACCGGCTGGGTGCGTGCCGTGAAGTTCGGCCCCTTCGTGGAGGGCGATCTGCTGGACCGTGATGCGCTGGATGCCGCCTTCGCAGAATACGAACCTGTCGCCGTGATGCATTTCGCGGCCCTGAGGCAGGTGGGCGAGGCGACGCGAGAGCCCGGGCGCTACTGGCGCAACAACGTGCAGGGCTCGCTCAACCTGGTTGAGGCCATGGTGGAGGCGGGCTGCAGGCACATGGTGTTCTCCTCGACCTGCGCGACCTACGGGGATCAGGATGGCGTTGTCCTCGACGAGCAGAGCCAGCAGCTGCCGCTGAATGCATATGGCGGCTCCAAGCGGGCCGTCGAAGACATCCTGCGCAACTTTATTGCCAGCCATGGTCTCGAAGCGGTGGTGTTTCGATATTTCAACGTTGCGGGCGCGGACGTTGAAGCCGAGATCGGTGAATGGCACCAGCCCGAAACCCACTTGATACCCGTCATGATCGAAGCCGCCGCCGGCGCGCGCGTTGCCCTGACGATGCACAGCACGGATTCTCCCACGCCCGATGGCACCTGTGTGCGCGACTATGTCCATGCGATGGATCACGCTGCCGCACACGCCAAAGGCCTGGAATGGCTGCTCGAAGGCAAAGGGAGCCGGGTGTTCAACCTAGGAACAGGGACGGGATTCTCGGTGAAGGAGATCATTGCCGAATGCAATGCTGCCACCGGGCATGACGTCCCGCACAGCTTTGGCCCCAGACGGGCCGGAGACTGTGCTGCCCTGGTCTCTGGCAGCCGCCGGGCGGCCGAAGAGCTCGATTGGCGCCCCGAGCGCTCAACGCTGCCGCACATGATCGCCGATGCCTGGCGCTTGTACCGAGTCGGTGGGTATTCCGGATAGCCTAGCGCTGGCACTACCTTAGACTTTCACAGACGAAACACCCTTTAGAAAGATCCCCATATGCCCCCCATTCGCAAAGCTGTTTTCCCTGTCGCCGGTTTCGGCACCCGATTTTTGCCCGCCACCAAGGCCATGCCGAAGGAGTTGCTGCCCATCGTCGACAAGCCGCTCATTCAATACGCCGTCGACGAGGCAATTGCCGCGGGCATCGATACGCTGATCTTCGTGACCGGGCGCAACAAGCGCGCGATCGAGGACCATTTCGACAGCAATCCGGAACTCGAAGCCGCCTTGCGCGCCAAGGGCAAAACCGAGCAGGCGGACATGGTTCACAGCATCCTGCCGCAGGGCGTGGAATGCATCTTTGTCCGCCAGCCCGTGCAGCTTGGTCTTGGCCACGCCGTTCTCTGCGCCGAACGTGCGGTCGGCAATGATCCCTTCGCGGTGCTGCTGGCCGATGACTTTCTGACCTACGATGGTGCGGGTGTGACCGCTGATCTGGTCAAAGCCTACGAGGCGGCCGGTCAAATACAGCTTTCTGTCATGGAGGTGAACGGACCGGACATCTCCAAATATGGTGTGGTCCAACCAGCCAATCGAGCTGGCAGCGTCGAAGGCCTGGTCGAAAAGCCCCACTTCGAGGACGCGCCGTCCAACCTCGCGTCGATCGGGCGCTACGTTCTGACAGCGGATATTTTCGAGACGTTGCGCGACCAGGGCCCGGGCGCGGGAGGGGAAATTCAACTTGCTGACGCCATCAACACACAAGCGGCCGCAGGTCACGTCGAGGCCGTGACGCTCCGCGGCCAGCGGTTTGACTGCGGCTCGGTCAAGGGATACCTTGACGCGATCACGCATGTGGCGCAGCGCGATGGTTTTGTTTGAGCGGGCGGGGTATTGCTGACCGGCGTGACGGTGAAATAGCGGCGGCCGGTCAGCGCCCGGTCAGGCAATAGGCAAGCTGCCCGACATGCTCGCGGATCGCGGTATTCAGCACAGACAGGCTTCCCATGAGGTTCGCCGCGTCTGGGTCTTGATGGAGATCATGTGCGGGCAGGAACAGGTGGCCGTAGGGGCCGACCAGTTGCGGACGATTTAAGGCGGAAACGCCCGGACCTTCCGTGCTTACAAGGCTCTTGAAAATCTGTAACCCATGGGCTACACACTGTTATGTTGCGTAATCAGGCAAACAGACGCCTTCTCGACATGGCTGCGAGGCTTGCGAGACCAGCGCGCAAAGCAAAAGATCATCGGACGGCTGCAGCGCCTGAAGTTCGGGCATTTCGGCGACGCTGAACCAATAGGGCGCGCTGTCAGTGAGCTTCGTATCCACGAAGGGAAAGGCTATCGCGTCTAATTTCGCCATCAAGGGGATGTGCTCATCCTCCTGCTTTGTGGAGGGGACAAGAAGAGCCAGAAGAGAAACATCGCTCGGGCGCATCGCCTTTGGAAGGAGCCAGGAAATGACGCATGAAATTACAGATTTTGATCCGGCAGAGTATCTCGACAATGATGAAATGATCGCTGGATACCTTTCGGATGCACTGGAAACGCAAGATCCCGCATTTATCGCCGATGCAATTGGTGTTGTTGCGCGGGCGAAACGTGGCTGAGGACGCGGGAGTAAGCCGTGAGAGCCTGTATCGTGCTCTGAGTGCAAGCGGGAACCCCGAGTTCGGCACCGTTCTCAAGGTTTTGGCCTCGCTCAACATCAAGTTGATTGCACAGTCTGAGGGCGCGTAAACGCAGCATACGGTAGCGCCGGCGACGCTTACCGTGTCGACTGCGAGCATTAGGCTGAGGAGCATGGAAAATGATCTCGAGAGATCGCAAGCGCTGCCCGACGCATCCGGGTGAATTTCTGCGGGACGATATCTTGCCGAGCATGGAGTACAGCAAAACGCAGCTCGCCAAGATGCTTGGCATCTCTCGGCGGCATTTCGATGACATCGTAAATGAATAGAAGCCCGTCAGTGCACCAGTCGCGGCGAGACTGGGAACGCACTTCGGAAATGGATCATTGTTCGGGATCCGGATGCAAGGCGCATATGACGCATGGCATGCCGAACGGGAAATCGATGTCAGCCAGGTGCCAACGTTGAATGTGGCGTAGGGCAGGTCGAGCCTGTGACACTCCGCGGCCAGCAGTTTGTCGATTGGTACCGCGGCTGGAACGGAAGCGCGAGATGATGCGCCGTGGCTTGGAGCGATCTGGGCTTTAGCGACCGGCGAGCCGATACGCCAGTCGCCCGACCCACTCCTTGATTGCGATATTCAACACCTCGAGATTGCCAACAAGGCCCCAGCCAATACCTGCGCTGAAACGCCCTGTGCGAAAATCTACGGGGTGGGGCGTGATCGCGCCCCAACCGGCGGCCTCGAAGTTGGCAAGCGCGCGCCCCATGTGAAACTCGCTGGTAACCAGAATTCAGGTCTCACCCGGGGCAGGGCCGGCCACATCGTAGGAAAACCGGGCGTTCTCGGCCGTGTTCTGGGACTGCTCTTCCCAATTGGTCCGGTCTGGATCGATGCCCAGCGAAACGATGAAATCCACCGCCACGCTGTGAACGGTCGGGCGCCCGATCACCGTGTTGCGCAAGCGCCCACTGCCACCAGAAAACAGCAACCTGGCATCGGGATGCTCAATGGCCAACGTGTGAACAGGCGTGCAAAATTGACCCCGTAGCGGGGTAATCGGCGTCCAAAAGTGACCCCCCTGATATTTCTGTTTTGATGCTTCCTCAGATGCATGAGGGAGCGAGTTGGGGATGTTGGTTGTGGAGACGATTGCGAAGATCAGGC
>NZ_VINQ01000201.1 GCF_008369105.1 Aquicoccus porphyridii
GGTGTCGCACCTGCGCAGCACCGATAACGCAGTGCGCAATTCGGCCATCACCGGCGCCATTACCGGCGGCCTCCTGGGCGGCCTGGCCGGCGGCCTGGCCAGCGACGAGAACCGCGGCCGCAATGCCGCCCTCGCTGCCGCAGGCGGCGCCCTGGCCGGCGGCGCGGCGGGCTACTACATGGAGAAGCAGAAGCAGATCAGCGATGACCGCGCGCGCATCGGCTCCTACGGTACCGACGTCGACCGCAGCACCGTCGAGATCAACCGTAGCGTGGCCTACGCCAAGTCGGCGCAAAGCTGCTACCAGAGCCAGTTCAAGGCTCTGCTCGACGGTCGCAAGAACAAGTCGATCAACGAAGCCGAAGGGCGCAAGCGCCTGGCCGAG
>NZ_VINQ01000202.1 GCF_008369105.1 Aquicoccus porphyridii
ACGATCCGCCATTGGTACGGCGAAAGCGGCTGGGCATTGATGAAGGCTTGCACGTCGAGTCGTTCGACGGCGGGCAGGCTGGGGCTGTTCATGGGACGGGTTCCGCGGCGAGAGTGAGGGCGTGGGACGAGGGTCGGACGCGTGGCTCAGGTGCAGGCGGCGGAAGGCAAGGCGTGCTGCGGCATGTCGGGATTCCCCTGTTGTTTTTGTAGCGGAGGCGCTCGGCCTGCCGGGGTGCAGACACATTACGGAGGGCCATGGGGAGTGGCAATCCGATAATCGTTTATCGGTTCGCTGATCGAACGGAACCCTGTGAAATCTCGACCTTCGCCAGGCTGTGAAAATCCGGAACCAGATTCTAGAATCCTGCCTTCCCTCGACTCAG
>NZ_VINQ01000203.1 GCF_008369105.1 Aquicoccus porphyridii
GTGGACATGGCGCAGCGCCTGGCCGAGAGCCTGGGGGCCAAGCTGGTAGTGGTGCCGACCAGTTGGCCGAACCTGATGCGCGATTTCGCCGACGACCGCTTCGACATCGCCATGAGCGGCATCTCGATCAACCTGGAGCGCCAGCGCCAGGCGTATTTCTCGATTCCCTACCTGCGCGACGGCAAGACGCCGATCACCCTCTGTAGCGAAGAAGCGCGTTTCCAGACCCTGGAGCAGATCGACCAGCCGGGCGTGACGGCCATCGTCAACCCCGGCGGCACCAACGAGAAGTTCGCCCGGGCGAACCTGAAGAAGGCCCGGATCCTGGTGCATCCGGACAACGTGACGATCTTCCAGCAGATCGTCGACGGCAAGGCCGACCTG
>NZ_VINQ01000204.1 GCF_008369105.1 Aquicoccus porphyridii
CTGATTTCCGCCCTGGGCACCTTCAAGTACGGCATCCTCCCTGGGATCAAGACCATCGACAAGGTCGCCGACGACGTCCACCAGCAGCGCCTGAGCATCTCCAATCGCGACATGCGCCAGGACAAGCCGCTGGAGGTATGCTTCATCAACTCCAAGGGCTTCGGCGGCAACAACGCCAGCGGCGTGGTGCTGTCGCCGCGAATCGCCGAGAAGATGCTGCGCAAGCGCCATGGCCAAGCGGCCTTCGCCGCCTACGTCGAGAAGCGCGAGCAGACCCGCGCCGCCGCCCGCGCCTACGACCAGCGCGCGCTGCAGGGCGACCTGGAGATCATCTACAACTTCGGCCAGGACCTGATCGACGAGCACGCCATCGAGGTCAGCGC
>NZ_VINQ01000205.1 GCF_008369105.1 Aquicoccus porphyridii
GATCAGGGTATCGAAGGCGGTGAGGACCACCCCGGTGGTAATCGAGACGCCCAGCAGCAGGTGGAAGGCCAGCGCCGCGCCGAGCACCTCGGCAAGGTCGGTAGCGACGATCGACAGTTCCGCCAGCAGCCATTGGCCACGCGCCACGCCAGGGCGGTAGCGCTCCCGGGAGAGCTGCGCGAGGTCGCGGCCGGTGGCGATGCCCAGGCGCGAACAGAGGCTTTGCAGGAGCATCCCGGAAAAGCTCGCCAGCACCACTACGAACAGCAGCGCGTAGCCGAAGCGCGAGCCCGCCTCGATGGCGGTGGCCCAGTTGCCGGGGTCCATGTAGCCGACCGAGACCAGCAGGCCGGGGCCGATGAACAGCCCCAGCTTGCGCCGC
>NZ_VINQ01000206.1 GCF_008369105.1 Aquicoccus porphyridii
AACACTGACTGGAGGACCGAACCCACTCCCGTTGAAAAGGTAGGGGATGACTTGTGGATCGGAGTGAAAGGCTAATCAAGCTCGGAGATAGCTGGTTCTCCTCGAAAGCTATTTAGGTAGCGCCTCATGTATCACTCTGGGGGGTAGAGCACTGTTTCGGCTAGGGGGTCATCCCGACTTACCAAACCGATGCAAACTCCGAATACCCAGAAGTGCCGAGCATGGGAGACACACGGCGGGTGCTAACGTCCGTCGTGAAAAGGGAAACAACCCAGACCGCCAGCTAAGGTCCCAAAGTTGTGGTTAAGTGGTAAACGATGTGGGAAGGCTTAGACAGCTAGGAGGTTGGCTTAGAAGCAGCCACCCTTTAAAGAAAGCGTAA
>NZ_VINQ01000207.1 GCF_008369105.1 Aquicoccus porphyridii
CGGTTGTTCGTCCCCGCGCACTGTTCGGTGCGCTGGGGATTTCGCTCGTGTTGGTCCTCTGGTTGTCCCTCGCCCTCGGTCCCGTCAGCCTGCCGCTGGGCGATACCCTGCGCGCCGCGCTGCGCCTGGCCGGGCTGCCGCTCGATGGAACGGGCCTGGCCCAGGCGGAAATGATCCTCGGCCAGATCCGCCTGCCGCGGACCCTGCTCGGCCTGGCCGTGGGCGCGGTGCTGGCGCTGTCCGGGGTGGCGATGCAGGGCCTGTTCCGCAACCCGCTGGCCGATCCAGGGCTGGTCGGGGTGTCCAGCGGCGCGGCCCTCGGCGCGGCGCTGGCCATCGTATTCGGCGCCTCGCTGGGTGGCTTGCCGGCGTTCCTCGCGCC
>NZ_VINQ01000208.1 GCF_008369105.1 Aquicoccus porphyridii
AGCGGCGCAACCGCATCGAGATCATGTTTGGCAGGCTCAAAGATTGGAGACGCGTGGCGACACGCTATGACCGCTGTCCCAAGGTGTTCCTCTCAGCCATCGCACTCGCTGCAACCGTCATCTACTGGTTATGAATCCTGACCCTAGAACTGAAAATATGCTGCGTTCAGCATCAACGTCCGCTTCTGTGAGCCGCAGCGCAGCATCTATTATCATCTATGAATGACCACATTGGGCCGAGGCTGTGTGGAAACTCGACGGCTACAGCCTTCCGGGGCGCAACTTCAGCCAGCTTGCTGATATCGGCTCATATTGGTCGCATGGGGCGGTTTTGATGCCTCCGAGGGCTTCGGAGCAGGCTTGGCGCACACCGCCGTGGAT
>NZ_VINQ01000209.1 GCF_008369105.1 Aquicoccus porphyridii
CGTTCAGGCGCTGGATCATGGCTTTCCCCCGCAAGCTCCCTACCTGGTGGCCTGGGCTCCCCGCCCTTCTTGAGGCTTTTGCCAGGACGCATCGCTCATGCTTCGCTCGCTGTCGTTTGCCAAGAAAATCCTTCTCGCCGCCGCGCTGGTGGTAGTTTTCGCCTTCAGCTGCTTCATCCTCTACAACGATTACCGACAGCGCGAGGCCGTGCGCACGGACACGGAAAACTACCTCGGGGAAATCGGCACCCTGACCGCCAGCAACATCCAGAGCTGGCTGGAAGGCCGCATGCACCTGGTGGAAGGCCTGGCCTCGCAACTGGCGCTGCTCGACCAGCCCGACGAGGCGAATATCGCAAGGCAACTGGAACAGCCCGTCT
>NZ_VINQ01000210.1 GCF_008369105.1 Aquicoccus porphyridii
GCCGAAGTAGACACCTGGCTGGTCTGGCGCGAAGGCTACGCGACCGCCGCCTTCGAACGCTGGCGCGGCGTGCTGGGCTAGGCCGGCGACTGAGCGGCCAGGGGCGAACCCAACGGCCTGGCTCCGGTCCAACCCCGAGCCATCAGAACAATAGCGAGCCAAGGAGTTGCCCATGAGAAGACTGCCCACCCTCTGCCTGCTGGCCCTCGCGCCGCTCACCGGCGTGGCGCCCCAGGCCCAGGCCGCCAGCCTCTACAACCTGCTGGTTGGGACCTATACCGAAGGCTCCAGCGAAGGCTTCCAGGTATACCGTTTCGACGGCTCCGACGGCTCGGTGAAAGGCCCGCTGCGCGTGGCCCATACCAGCAACCCCTCGTAC
>NZ_VINQ01000022.1 GCF_008369105.1 Aquicoccus porphyridii
CGCGGCTTACCGTGCGACTTCGGGAAGAAAGGGGAAAGCTTGGCCATCTGCTCGTCGGTCAGCCAGAAAAGGTCGCTCATGTCACCGCTCCGTTTTCCGAGCCGTGAATCACGCAGCGCGTTGGAAATCAATGCATCCTGACCCTAGGTCTCATGTTACCCTCCATCGGATAAGGGTGGGTTGCAGTGAAACGATCAGGCCCGGGATCGGGCTTGGTTGAAAAAGCGGGCTAGTAAGAGTAGTAATATCCTTCTACTTAAATATTATAATTTCACTGAAACTATTACTTCTAGACTAACTGACTTTCTAACTATTACTATCCCTCTTTCTTTCTTTCTTCTTTTCTTTCTTAAGAAGAGTTCAAAAGTAAAGAAATAAAAGAGAGGATTGCAGTGAAACCCTCAAAGTGTTTAAAAACAAGGGACTAGCATGTGCGCTCTGCGCAACGGCACCCCTTCTGGTCAACCCCGCCAGCGCCTAGAGCCAGTTGCAGTGAAACGATCAGGCCCGGGATCGGGCCTGGCGCAAGGCGCGGATTCAGGATTTCTGAAAATGCTGCAGTGCAATTTACTTCACTGAAGACGAAAGATTATTTCAAAATCCAAGCCCTTGCGGTCATAAACGAAAAGAACTTAAAAGTGTAAAAATATCTCTTGCACACGTAAAAAGTGCGTAGTTTAACCATTAAACTACTTTTGCCTTTTTTCACCGAAGTGAGAACAGGCCATATCGCTTGTTTTTCGCCAGATACGGGCGTTCGGTCGTGAACCGGGACTTCGGATCGTCCTTCGGCGGCTCATGGGTCGGGTTCGTGAGAATTAGCCGGGCCTCATATTCCGGTTCAGGTTCAATCATGGTCTGACGCATAGCGTCTTCACGCCGCGCGGTCACCTCGTTGAGGAAGTTCTCGAGGCGGATTTCCTGGATAATCTCGAGCGCCTCGGCTGCCCAGTTCTCGGTGCCGATGAAGGTCTGGTTTAGATGACTGCGCGACTTGTCGGCGTGCCTGATGTCGCGCCGCCCCTGCACATGCCGGTCAGGTGCGTGTAGTTCAGAAGCGCGATCGAGCTGCCATCGGGAGCCGTGAACACCGAAAGCATTTTCAAATTCCAGAGATTCGCGGATCTAAGGATGACCCTACCCTCAATTTCCTGCTGAATTTCTGTGGCCTCAATGTGGTAACTTGGCAGATGTGCGTGTTGCGATTTTCAGATTATCAGTGAACCATAATGCACCACAAGTGCTCGGTCTTGGTGTAACACAAGGGCTGGGCAGCCAATATATGGGGCAGTTCCCGTTCGCCCCCGGCGGGTCTATCCCCGCGAGTGCGGGGGAGCCCGCAGGTGCCCGCGCATCGTTGCGACCTTGATGGGTCTATCCCCGCGAGTGCGGGGGAGCCCGGCAACGAGGCCGCAATGGCGCAGCTGTTTGGGGTCTATCCCCGCGAGTGCGGGGGAGCCATCTCGGAATACTCGACTTCCGTGCCGCGCAGGGGTCTATCCCCGCGAGTGCGGGGGAGCCATACTGGCCGCGCAGCGCCCTTCGATCAGGTATGGTCTATCCCCGCGAGTGCGGGGGAGCCGGCGACGAGCTGGGGCGCACCGCAGATCATGGGGGTCTATCCCCGCGAGTGCGGGGGAGCCCGATGCGCTGGCTTGCGCTCAGCTCGCGCTGGGGGTCTATCCCCGCGAGTGCGGGGGAGCCAGCCTGCGCCATGCGCCGGCGGGCACACATGTGGGTCTATCCCCGCGAGTGCGGGGGAGCCGTCCTGATCTCGGCAATCTTTGCCTGAGCCATGGGTCTATCCCCGCGAGTGCGGGGGAGCCTCAATTCCCATCGTGGGGACGCTCCGATTGCAGGGTCTATCCCCGCGAGTGCGGGGGAGCCCGACTGCTGCGAACATGCCTCATGTCCTTCTGGGGTCTATCCCCGCGAGTGCGGGGGAGCCCGGCGATTGTTGCCTTCGACGAGATTTTCGAAGGGTCTATCCCCGCGAGTGCGGGGGAGCCTCCACCCGTCATCATCCGCCGTGGTCTGGTCGGGGTCTATCCCCGCGAGTGCGGGGGAGCCTCGCCGGGATCATGTCATTCCCGGCCGATCACGGGTCTATCCCCGCGAGTGCGGGGGAGCCGCGCCAAAAAGCGCATTGGCATAGCGGATCTGGGGTCTATCCCCGCGAGTGCGGGGGAGCCCGCTCAGGATATTGGAGGCGATATCCGCCGTGGGGTCTATCCCCGCGAGTGCGGGGGAGCCTGGCGCAGCGCGTCCTGCACACAAAGCGCGTGAGGTCTATCCCCGCGAGTGCGGGGGAGCCTGACCGTTAATTCCGGAAACGCCGTTTTCTATGGGTCTATCCCCGCGAGTGCGGGGGAGCCGCAGCGTCTTGCGGCGGCGTTCGTAGATCATGGGGTCTATCCCCGCGAGTGCGGGGGAGCCTCTCACAAGTAGTGATTTGTTTTTATTCAATTGTCAAAGAGCGTGCGGGTGAGTTTTTCTGATCTCACTCGCGCTTAACGAGCAATACGCCATCTGCGTCAACGATTTTCTTCGGCGCTTCACCGAGTGTTTCAATGTGCAGATGACCAGTTGCCGCTTTGTCGCGCCAGACCATTACGAGAGAGCCACGCCTCAGCGTTTCCCACCAATGAGATACGACAGCCCAGACCCGTTTCCGCACACCTGAGGACATGTCTGGCGCGACATAGACACCGGCCGACACCTCCAACATTACAGACGTGAGAAAACCGCGGTAGCGGGCCTCGACGTCGCGGGTTACAATCACGGTTAGGGGCATCAGTCGCGCCCCTCGATTAGTGCCTTTATCCGTTCGATCATGTCGGGGATGACCTTTTCGTCGGAAAGCGCCTTACCTGTCAGTCGTCGTGTTGTGCGTTCGATGTTTTCGCCATGGTGCTCGGATACACGGCGCGCGGCCTTGAATGCGCAAGGAATGATGATGGTGTCCCGGTACAGGTCCGCGATGTCGAGAACGAATGACTGGCCGGCATCCTCGTGGATAAATCCCAGTTGCGGAATTGTCGCGGTGGCGGTCACAGCAATGGCTGCGGCCGCCTCCACTGCGCTGGCGGCGTGGTTCAGCGCCTGGTTCGGCAGATCCGCGGCGTTGGGATTGGCGCGGTCATAGCGGCGTCCAAGCCAGTCGATGCCAATGCGGTTGGCCCAGAGCGCATAGGCTTCTTTCATCCGCGCGCCCTCGATCCCGCGCAGCACGTCGAGTTCGCGGTGTGGCAATAGCTCGCCCAGACGCAGCGCATACATTCGGCGCGCGGTCATCAGGCGCAGGTCGTCATCAGCCCATATTCTCGCCTGAAGACGTGCCAGCCCGGAGCGGTCAGGCATCATCGGCGGGGCGGTATACATACGCACTCCGTCTTCGCCGACGGCGGCCAGCGCCGTCCGTGCGTGGGCGATCAGGCGCAGCGCGTCGTGGCTCACGGTCGAGCCGGGACCGAGCAGGATGATCGAGACGCCTTGCAGGGGTATCGCGTAGTCGCCGGGACCAAGCGCATCCGCCTCCGTTGCCGCACCTTGCAGAAAGGCAAGGGTCCCGTCCCGCGCCGTCAACGCACCGCGCGCGAGGTAAAGGCACCCCGCCCGGTCGGCATGCGGAACCTTGGCACTGTCCAGCCCGAGACGGCCCTTGAGCATCACGTCACCTCTTTTGCTGTGGCGGCCGTAGAAGCAGCATGCCGTATCCGTAGCTGCGATGCCGTCCGACGCCGTGCGCCAGAAGCCCGGCAAATTCCCGGGGTTCACGCACCATGAGGGTGCCGTGGATGACGGCCTCAGGGCCTTCGACTCGACGCCCGCCGCGCAGGCTGCGCACACGCTTGAACTGGTGTAGCCGACACGCGTCCCGCTCTAGTTTCGCGGCAGGTGCCAGGCGTTTTGCAAGCCAGTCGAGATATACATCCTCGCGCGGCCGGGCATGGTCGTTGCGAAGCGTTTCAGCAAGGAATGCGTCCACTTCGGTGCCCTTGGGGAACCGCCCGTCAGCACCGTTGAGTGGCGAAGCCAATCGCACTACGGGCCGGATCTTGAGGTCGAAACCCAGGCGCATCCCCTCCTGCCACGTAGTTTCGGGGCGTTCGACCGAGCGCAGGGCGTCAAGCGACACAACCTCGGCCTCAGATGGTCCCAGCACGGGTGACGCAGCGTTGCGCAACTCTTCTGCTTGGGCGGCGCTGTAGGCATAGAGCGTGCCGGTCCGCGCGCGCGGGGCGACGAGCAGGCGGAAAGGTTGCAATACAGTTGGGCCGAATGCCTCGCCTAGGAGGTTGTGCAGAGCTAGCCCTTCATCGAACAAGCCGTGTCCGATGTTCCGTTGCCCCGCCCAGCGGTTCAGTGCCGGCAATGAGAGTGGCATTTCGATCAGGTGAAGGCTCATGCGATGCGGCCCTCCATCACGACGCGGCTGCCGCCGTGCAGGCCGCTGTGCCAGTTGCGCAGGTCCGCAATGTTGTGGCGAAGAGCATTGTCAGGTCCATCCCCTTCGTCGGGCCAGATCGCACGCCCGCCGATCCCGAGGCTCTGAAGCGCCTCATAGGCGGTCGCGCCCCTGGCACGACCAGCCAGTAGAGGTGATGACGGCAGGCAGGGTTTACGCCCGATGAAGAGCGGCCGCGCGGGGCGGTCGAGCGCTGTTGCTACGTCGTCAAGCGTCGGTCCGTCGCCGGGGGCGAGGCGGAGCACGACGCGGGTTTCATGATCAGCAAGGTAGTCGCGGCGGCGCCGGTGGGGGCTGTCATAGGTTGCACCGGCACGCCTTTCGGGTGCTCCCCAAGTTGTCCAGCCACGGTCGGATTTCTCCAGCTTCGCGTTTTGCGTGTCGGTCACGACCAGCGGCACATTACGCCTCTCGGGCATGATCGACAGCGCGCCAAAGATCAACCTGTCTTGTAGCGCCTGATGAAGCGCACTTTCTTCGCGCCGCAGCTCCAGCGTATTTGCCAGAAGCCCGGTCAGCGCTGAAACCGAGGGAAACTCCCGCGTCGGCCCGACATGATCTATGGCGACGCCCCCGAAGGCCATGAGCGGTGCGGCGAGCCGTAGGTGGAGCCATTCGAAGCTCATGCCGATGTAACCCCGCCCAAGCTCCCGGGCAGGCCACGCGCGAACGCTGCCAGATCGGCAAGCGTGCCCCGCTCGGCTTCAGACACGCTCCGGTTGGCCAAGGTCATGACGCGGCGCGTCTCGCCCGTCGCATAAGCCCCATCGAGGGTGTGAAGATGTTCGGACAGCGCCGCGACGGCCTGACCCGTCTCGGGCGGGCAGGGCGCGCGGAACGCCTCGGCCAAGGATCGGGGCTGCCGGTCACCGGCCTCCAGCAGCATCAGCGAAGCACGGCTGTAGGGTGCCGTCGAGCCCAGCTTGGCCCCCGGGGATACTTCGGCGATGAGGTAGACCAAGTTGTGCAATACCGCTCCAGCAAGCTCCGCGTCGCCACCGAGATTGGCTAACAGTCCGGGAACATCCACCACCACGTAGCCGTAGAAGAGGCCAGAAGTGAGTTCCGTTTCCTGGATGGTGTCGGCGCCGGTATCTTCTTCGCGGGCCAGATCGTCTGCGGCTATGAAATAGTCGCTTTCGGCCTCCTCCGCATGGACGGTGAAGGCATGGGCCACATGCACGGCCGCGTCGATATTGGCGCGCGGGTCCGAGGTGACCATGCGCCCGAACAGTGCCCCGGTGAGGCCGCCGGGGAGCTTAGCCCCCTCACTCATTGCCTTGAGATTGGCCTTGTGCTCCTTCAGCCAACGGACCGCGATTTCCTTCGCCGCCTTCTTGTCGCCGGCCGCCTCGGCGACGAGTGCCTTGGCCTGCTCGGTCAGGTAGGTGACCTCGACTTCACCCAGCAGCAGCGTCTGTCGCGATTTCTTGTCGGCTCCCTTGTCCCCGTAGACAACCTTGAGCAGGGCGTCCTTGATTTCGTTCGCAACCGCGTCATCCACTTCCGCAGCCCAATCGCCGAACACCTTGTGCTCGACGATCTCGCGCGACCGGTAGGCGGCATCGGCCCCGTCTATGGCCGCGAGGGCGTGCGGATCATCCGCTAGCCGCCAGTGGCGCTTGAGACATTGCGAACTGACCCTTGTGCGCAGGGCGCCACCATAGGGCAGGCGCTTGGCCAGCCCGGCATCATCGCGATTGAGCAGCGCCGCCGTGTAGGGCGCAAGGAAATGGATTTGCAGGAACCTCGGGTCAGTCATTTGTTTTTTCCTTTTCAGCAACATCGGCGCGGCGGTCGAGCCGGGTGTAATAGGCCCGCGCGATGGCGCGGGTGTCGTTGTTGAGAACGGCCCAGGCGAGGCTTGGCCCATCCACCTTGGGCCGGTTGCGTGCCAGCGCGCGTATCGCGCGTTCCAGCGCGTCGAACCGCGCTTGCCCCCGCGCTGCAAGCAGCCGGGCCAGTCGTTGTTCGGAAAGTACCGGCTTTTCCAGCCGCGCCTGCGCATCGCCCCCGTCGGCCAGCACTGCGCCAATATGCCGGCCGGATTCGTGCACGCTTTCGGTAACGCTTGCCGGCGTCAGTAGCGCCAGAAGCTTGGTGATGCGGCGCCATGTTTCCTCGTCCCGCGGGGCGATCCCGTGCCGGGCCACGATGCGCCAGAACACCGCAGCGCCCTCTGGCCCCATCCGACGGGCGGCGGCGCGCTCGCCGGGATCGGCGTGCGCAAGCGTACTTGCGATCCCCAAGGCGCGGCGCGCCACATCGTCTTTGTCGTCAGGCATCCTCGAATTCCTTTACGCCGATTTCCTTGAATATTCGCCTCAAGCCTGCATTCAGCGCGTCGCGCCCCCGCACCTCGGCCCTGGGGCGCATGATCCGGGCGCAGGGGATGCCTGGTGCGGAGCACGAAAATTCGTCCCGCGCCGCCTGCGCCAATTGACGGGCAAAGCGCATGTGCACTTCGTGTCGATCATCGGTGGTGTCGGCCGCGAGCTTGTCCCACAGCGTGGGAAAGAACAGCGCGTCGGCCACTCGGTGCAGTGCCGCCCGGGCGGGTGCCGTGCGGGCGTATTCGGCCTTGCCCAGCTTATCGCGATCGCCTTCTGCCGCGATAAGCGCCAGCCCGTCGCGCAACGCCTTGTCCATCTTGTCGATCGTCTTGATCTGCTCATCCGAAAGCTCAACCGCCTTGGTGCCAAACATGTACTTTCGTACTGCCTTGGGCACCGGGATGATGCGGGACTTAAAGCCGTCGGTCTTGGAGTTGCCGCGTGCGAAGGCCTCGGCGATCAGCACCATTGCGCTCTCCCTTTCCCGTCCAGCCTCTTTCACCAGCGGCGGTATCTGCCATTTCCCGCTATAAGAAAGCTCTGTCAGCAGGCCATAGGTCCAGTCGCGGTCGCCTAGGGTCAGGGTTTTCGCTTCGCCGAGGTGAACTGGTGCCCAAGGGTCTTGCGTCATGCCCTTGGCGTCTTTCGCCGCGATACGCGCGGCCTTGGACGTGGTGCGCTCTGCGCGCAGCTCGCCTTCACCTTCCGTCAGGCGCACGCGGCGGCACACCTCGATAAAAAGTGCGTCCAACTGAGCAAGATCGAGCTGTTGCCGCTCGGGCCAGGGCAAGCACCACAACAGCGTCTTGCCGATGACACCATCGCGCCCAGACAACAGATGTTGCACGTCGCGCCGCCACCACGCCGACGGATCAATGACCCGGCCGCCACCGGTGGCGGGGGCAAGCCCGATCATGACCCGCGAGGACGAACCGCCGTTCATCCGCGCGACGCCGTAATTCCCCGCGCCGCCGAAGCCTTCCATCGTCTGCAGGCTGACCAGCGCAAAGATCCAGTCCTGCGGCGCGGCCTTGTGGGCGATCTCGCGCTTGAGGTCATGATTGCGCGAGGTGATCAGCATGTCGAGCGCGTCGGGCGTCGCCACATCGTGCCACGTGAGGCCACCGGGGTCGGGTGGCTGGAGAAAGGCGGGTTTGCCGCGATCCTCGACCACGAGGTGCCAGGGCGCATCATCGGAAAAGTCCGCGGTCAGGCCCCGCAACGCCGCGCGCCAGCTTCCTTCATCTTCGTGCAGGGTGGGCGCATCACCGTCGGACAGAGCGAGCGTTGCCAGTTGCACCAGGAACATGTGCCATGCGGGCCTTTGATGGGGGCGCAGGGCGGGAAAGGAGGCCACCTCGCCCCGTGCCATCGCGGCCAGAAGGCCGGGGAGGCTCATCATGTCCCGGTCCGTCTGGATCAGCGGTTCGGTCAGAAGGTTCATTTTCACCGCTTTATTCCTCCACACGTGTCAGGCCGTCAGCTCCGTATTCAAACCGCTTTTCCCCGACGGACAGCCTCAGCGGCGTATCGTCCTCGACGACGACCTCTTCGTCGCCGGTCAGGCCGCGTGACCAATGCACGGGCAAGGCCAGTGTCTTGACCGGGTGCCCGAACGGGCCGATTGTGCCCTCGGGCAGGGTCAGGATCGCGCCCTGTTCGCCAATGCGCGTGCGGATCACCTCGTCATCGGGGAACTGATGGGGAAATGCCGCCGCCCGGTCTAGAATAACCATTTCCGCCCCTTGCGTTTCGGCAATAGCCTTGCCAGTGACGCGGCGGCGATACTCCTGCCAACCATTCTCGCGCGCGATCTCGTCCAATCGCTCGGGATGCGTCGCCTTCTCGACAAGCGTGCGGTTCATGTCTGGGATCTGCCAAAGCGGGGTGCTGTCGATCTCGGCCAGGGTCGCGGCCAGCCCGGGCACGTCGAGATAGACCCCCGAAAGCGAGGTGTTCCTGCCGAAAGCGCCAAGGCCATTCTCGGGTTCGCGAGTCAGGGAATCTAGGCCATATTCGGGGCAGAGCACCGCAACCGCCGGGGTATCGAACCCCCGTGGCCTGTCCCGCGCGTGGCGGTGGAGCCGCCCTATG
Source organism: Aquicoccus porphyridii (assembly GCF_008369105.1). Lineage (GTDB taxonomy): Bacteria > Pseudomonadota > Alphaproteobacteria > Rhodobacterales > Rhodobacteraceae > Aquicoccus > Aquicoccus porphyridii. The sequence continues at coordinate 8,896 of NZ_VINQ01000022.1, forward strand.
CGCTGCATGAGAACGTCCATCGGGCACAGGTCGGTGATCAGGAAATCCGCATCGATATCCAGCGATTGTTCGAGCGTTTGCGTGCCGACGATAACCATGCCGCCGGTGTCGCGCCCGGCACCCAGAACCGCCTCGACACGTGCATCAAGGCGCGCACGATCTTCGGCGGCGAACCGGCTATGATGCAGCGTCTGAACCCCTTCGAGCGAAAACACCAGGTCCGGCGCGGCCTCGATGCAGGCGCACCATGTTTCCCGCGCCCGGTCGACCGTGTTACGGATCACCAGAACACGTGCGCCCCGGTGCGCTGCCGCGACCGCCAGTTCGGCCGCTTGCGAGCCGCTCCAGCCGGTTTGTGACCGGATCGAAACGGTTTTCTGGCCGGTTTCGGTATCAGGCACCGTGAAACATTCGTTTTTTGTCCAGACGGCAGGGTATGCAGTAGCCTGTGCCATTTCTAAAGATGGTAGCGCCTCGCCTCGCCACGTCGCACGTGCCACTGAGCCAAGCGTCGCAGACATAAGCATTGCATGTCCACCTAGGGCTAGGTGGGAGTCGACAAGCGATCGCTGGATTTCTGTCATCCAGGCGTCCGAGGCATGCACCTCGTCGATCACAACCAGCGCTCGCGACATGGAAGACCCGCGCAGATGCGCGTGCTTCACCTTCAGGCCGGCCATCATTACTTGATCGACAGTTCCGACGGCGATTTGTGCAGCGAGGAACCGTGTGGCGTGTTCTGCGGCCCAGCGGGCTGGGCGCGCGTCGTCAGTATCGTTCCAACGTGTGCGAAATTCTGGCAACCGATGCCCCCGTGCCTCGCCCGCCAGCACTTGCCCGGGGATGGCAAGAATGGCCTCGGGGGCAGGATCTGCGAACATCCGCTTCAGGGCGTCGTTGACCCGGGTCTGCAACTGGCGCGCTGCGGCACGCGTCGGCACTGCGAAATAAAGCGCCTCGACTTCGTCCGCCTCGAAAAGTCGTGCGAAGCGCCACAGCGCCGCCTCGGTCTTGCCTGAGCCGGTTTCGGCCTCAAGGATGACCAGCCGTTCGGACGTTTCGACATCCGCGACGGCCCACTGCGCCGGTCGTGGCGCAGGATGATCCGACAACAGCGGCCACGCCGCCACTCCGGCCAATCGCGTGCTCGACGGATCAAGGCCGATGCTCCGCAAGCGCCGCCGCGCCTTTTCAAGGGCAGTGGTCCAGTAGGCCGGGTCGAACTTTTCGACGAAATCGAACGCCGTGCGATCCGATCCGACCCAATCCGCAAGCGCCAGCACTCCCGCGAAGAAATGCGCGAATTCATGTGTGAGGGGCGGTGGCGCATGATCGCGGATTTCGGGAAACCATGTGATGAGGGCCTCGCCCATCACGTGCTCTTCGGCTTTCCAGTCATAGCCCGGTGCCGGGTCGAACGCATCAAGGCCCCAGCTTTCGCCCGGGTCGGGAACTGGGCGGCCATGATGCGCGAAAAGCAGGCGGAACCAGAGCATGATATCGGCCCAGTGCGCCAGCAGCGCGGCATGTCCGCCCAGGGCTTCCGAAGCCTCGCCCTGCCTGAGCCAGAGCCAACCGCACTGCACGTGCCCACGCGGCGTTATGCCCGGGTTGCGATGCCACCCCTTGACTTGGAAACCGGTAGCGAGCTTGCCGATATCATGCAGAAAAGCAAGCGCGCCCAAGCATGCAATTTCCCCGTGCGAAACTGGTCGACCGACCGCCGCATTAGCCTTGTTACGAAAGATTGGAATTTTCAACAGGGAGATCAGGACAGCAGCCACATCTGCACTGTGATGCGCAAGGTGATGGCGCGTCTGGTCTTCCCGATCTGCCTTTCCCCACGCGACCATGACCCCACCAAATCAAACTTGATATGAATCAACAACTCAAACAAACAATCTTAGAATTCACGCTGCTTCGAGTTCAGTCAAAAATCAAGCGCTTGAACAGTTGATCGCATTTTCAATCCAAGGAACGCCTGATCAAGGCGTTCGGCTGCGCCGCGATAGCGGCTTGATCGTTTTGCGGGGGTTCTGGTCCGCCCCCGAACCTTCTACCGCCCTTGGCGAGAGTTTTACGACTTGTAGAGCGGCATCGAAGGGGAGCAAGTCACCTTCACCTTGCGGCGTGTTACCTCGCCACCCCAAGCCACACCAGGTTGTCGGCCTGCGCGGCGTCCGGGTCTTGCCCGGCCACGATCCGCGACAACCGGGCGTCCCATGCCTCCCATGCCGCCTGTCGCTCGGCGTCGAAACTGTGGTGATCGTAAACGGCGATGATCCCGCCCTTCACATGCCCGATGGTCATTTCGGCAATGTCAGGCCTCACGCGGCACGCGGAAAGCCCGGTGCGCATCGTGCGGCGCAGATCGTGCGGGGTCCACCGCCCCCAAGGCTGCACTACCCTTGCCCCGAGTGCGATATGTTGGCGGTCCACCGCGCGGCACAAGGCGGCGTTTGTGATCGGCCTGCCCGGTCTGGCCTCCAATATGAAGCCGCTCCAAGGCTCATCCCGGCGCCGTGACAGGCGATCAATCTCGGCCTTTGCATCCGCGATGATCTGCAAGGCCGCGTCGGTCAGATAGACGGTGTGCGCGGAATCGGTCTTGCCGCGCCTGTCGGCTGGGATGGTCCACCAGCGGCCCAAGATTTCATCCTCGCGCATCCCGCAAACCTCGCCCGGCCTCTGCCCCGTCACCAGCACCAATTTCAGCGCAAGCGCGGTCAGGCGGTGCAGCCCGCTTGTCTCGGCATTGGTCCAGAAGGCGGCGATTTCGTCGTGATCCAGCACGCGGGCGCGCACCTTTGCCTTGAGCGGGTTGCGCTTGCCCTTCACGGTGATGCTGGACGGTTTCAGCCCGGCCAGCGGGTTCGCCGGGATATAGTCGCGGTCGGTCGCGTAGTCCATCAGGCGGCGGGCGTATAGCAACACCTGCGCGGCGGCGCGCGGGGTCTTCTCGGCCTTGGCCTCGACAACCTCGATCACGTTGCGGCGGCGTATGTCTGAAACCTTCATGTTGCCAATGGCAGGCACCAGATCATTGTTGATGTATCCGCGAATTGCCTTTTCGCTCGCCAGCCCGGATGCGTGCTTGTCGAGCCATTCCCCGGCAAGGTCTTTTAGCAGCGGTACCTCGCGCCTGCGCCGCTTGGCCTCCAAAGGGTCTTTGCCTTGGGCAATGTCGCGGGCAAGATCGCGTGCCTCGGCCCGCGCCGCTTCAAGGCTCCATGTCGGCCAGTCGCCTACGGTCTTGCGGCGTTCGCGCCCGTCGATGGTGTATTTCAGAATGAAGGCTTTGCCCCCGGCGGCGGTGATGCGCAGCCCAAAGCCGCGCGGCGCGTCCCGGTGATCGTCAAACATGAACCGTTGTCCCTTGGCGGGCAGTTCCGCCTTGGCAATCGTGCCGCGATTTCCGTCAGTGATTTTAGCCATTTACGCCCCCCTTAAGGTGACAAATCCGGTGGCAAACGCAAAAACCGGCAATCTGCCGCCCAAAGCGTCAACGAAGCCAGGTCGCAATGTGAATCCGTCCTATTGGTCGAAGGCCGCTCAATTGGTCGCATGTCACCAAAACCCGCTCTTTTGCCCTGTCGGGCGTGTCACCGGATTTGTCACTGTTTAAACGTGTAGCGCATGGCGTCGCGTGTCGTCAATTGTCAATTGGTCTGCGTGTATTGTCACACTAAAACAGTGTCTTACAGTGCAATAGGTATGGAATTCGTCACCTTTTCAGGTGCTTGAAGAGGCCTCGAAAAATCGCCTGTTAATCAATTGGTCGTAGGTTCGATCCCTACCGCCGGAGCCAAACATCTTGCCCTTATCGGTACTATATCGGGCGACATGTTGGTTTTATCTTCATGAAATCAGTATCCTGTCTGGGGCTTGTGGTTGGATGGTCTTCCGGCCAAGGTCGACAGCATCGCTGAGCAGCCGGTCAAGGCGTTGGGGGCGGCCATGCCTCAGGGGAAGACTGCCCGGGTCAACGAGATAGCGTTTGCCAACCGTTTCGGTGCGATGGCAATTCTCGTCGGCGATGGGCAACGCCCGACCCGGGGCGGGCGCTGTCCTTGGTTTGGGGCAAATGAGGGTTCGCTTGAAGGCAATGTGCCCCCCGGGTGTTTGATATCGGTGGGTCCGGCCCCGGTTGGAAGCTACCAGATTTGCTCGGGCGTGAGAGGTTTGCGTGTCATGTTCAAGGCACCCATGGCCCGCAGCCTGACATGGGCCGCCTCGGACAGTGCCTGACAGTCTGCAAGCGCCTCGGCAAACCTGGCCTCGCTGAATTCACCCAGAACCTGCGTGGCAAGTCCGTCCTCGTCCGCGTCCAGCAGGATCGAGGCGGCGCGCAGGGTATCCTCCAGCTTGGCATTGGTGCTGGTTTCCACCGCGCGCCAGTGCCTCCAGACCTCGGTCAGGATCGGGTCGGGGCACTGAAAGGCGAGGTGCATCAGCCGCTTGAAAGCATAGAAGGCCGAAGGTCCCGTCTCGATCCCTTGCGGAATCTGCGAGACCGTATCCGGGTCTGCCTCTTCCTTGCGTCTATCGAGGAAACGGTGGCTCTCGCCGGTGGTCAGGTAGCGGTGTTGCCGCCAGGCGGGTGGCACCGAAGGCTGGTTGAGAAACACCGGCAGCAATGGCGCGGTTACCGGCCCGACGGGGGCATGCCACATCATCCGCAGGGCATCGTGGCGCGGGTGGGTCAGCGGCACGACCTGACCATAGCCGGCGGTGTCGCCGGTCAGGCGTTCGGTGCTGATCGACCAGAAGACATCCTGTAGCGTGATCTTTTCGGGGCGTGCGGCGCGGGCGCGCATTTCGTCTTCGATCCATGCGACGCCGTCCCAGCGATGTTTGCCGTCGCCATAGATGCGGTTGACGTGGAACGGGCCGTCCTCTGGGGACCACCAGCCCTGTTCGCGGGCGGTGTCGAAGAAATGCGGCGGGAACAGGAAATTCTCGTTCGGCCGTTCCGGTATCTCGCCGATATAGCCGGGGCGCGAGGCGCGGATGCTGTCCGGGCCAAGGCGTTCGGCGCACCAGAGCCCGCGTCCACCGGCAAATTCGATCACGACCCAGCCCTCTTCGGGGTCGGCGATGATGTGGGAATTGCCACCATAGGTGGAATAGCCGTGCTCGGCGATCAGCCGTCCGATCAGATCGACCCCTTCGCGGGCGGTTCGGGCGCGCTCCACGATGATCCGGGCGAGGTCTGAATAGTTGGGGCCGGTCTGGTCCTTCGGGGTCATCGCGCGCAGTTCGGCACGCGAAGTGGACCAGATGTCACGCACCGCGACGCCACATTCGTTCAGCCCGCCATTGGTGAGCGGCGCGGGCACGCCGAGATAGTAGCTATAGCTCACCCGCATGTTGCGCAGCGTTTCGGGCGCTTGCGGGATCGCGCTCAGATGGCCGGGCATGTCGGCCTGTTGCGTCACGCCGACGGTGATGGTGCTGCCCTCGGGATGCGTGGCGCGCGGGCATATCTCGAGCCAGTGGCTGCTCGGCTCGTCGCCATAGCCCGCGAGGTAGGCGATGCCGTCGGCGGTGCGGTTGCGCCCAATATAGATACCATAGCTCATGGATGCGTCTCTCTTGTCTCGTGCGTCAGGTCAGTGGGAAATGACAGGCGTGGCGACGCCCGTCGGCCAGCGTGACATGGGGCGGTTTCTCGGCGCGGCAGCGATCCTGTGCCAGCGGGCAGCGCCCGGCAAAATCGCAGCCCTTCGGCCGGTTGAGCAGGCTGGGCACCTCGCCCGAGATCGACACATGCATGCGCCGCCGGTCGGGGTCGGGCTGGGGCACGCCTTCGACCAGGGCGCGGGTATAGGGATGCACCGGGTGTCGGAACACTTCGGCGGTGCGGCCCTCTTCGACGATGCGGCCGAGATACATGATCGCCAGACGGTCGGCGATGTGGCGCACCACGGGCAGGTTGTGGGTGATGATGAGATAGCCCAGACCGTGCTCGGCCTGCAAATCGGCCATCAGGTTCAGGATCTCGCCCTGCACCGACACGTCGAGCCCGGCGGTGGGTTCGTCGGCGATGATCAGCTTGGGGTTCAGGGCCAACGCGCGCGCCACGCCGACACGCCGCGCCTGTCCGCCCGACAGTTCATGCGGATAGCGTGACAGGAAGGCTTTGGGCAGGCGCACCATCTCGGCCAGCCGCTCGGCCTCGGTGTCGAGATTGACGCCGGTGTGGCCATGGATATGGAACGGCTCGGTAATGAGTGCGCGCACGGATTTGCGCGGGGAAAGCGAGCCGACGGGGTCCTGGAACATCATCGCCATGTCGCGGCGCAGCGGCTTGAACCGGTTTTCCGGCATGTTGCGGATATCCTGTCCTTCGAACCGGATTGCACCTGCCTGCGACGCAACGAGATTCAGCACCGCGCGGCCCAGTGTCGTCTTGCCCGAGCCGCTTTCGCCCACCAAGCCGACGGTTTCGCCAGGGCCGACCGTGAGGCTGACATCGAACACTGCGTCGACATGGCGTTCCGCGATGCCTTTGAGCCGCGCGCGCAGCGGGCCGATCGTTTCGAAACGCACGTTGAGATCGGAAATTTCCAGCAGGGATTCGCCACGTTTCGTATGGGTGGGTTTGCTCTTGGCCGCGCCATCCAGCCCCACGGTCATCACGTCGAGCGGTGGCGGCCAGTCGGGATCGTGATGCGGACCCTCCAGCAGGTGACAGCGGGCGAAACTGGCCTCGCCTCGGGCCACCTCGGGCGGGGTTTGGCCATTGCAGAGGGGCATCCGTCGTTGACAGCGCGGCGCGTAGATGCAGCCCGACAGGGCGCGGGTCAGATCGGGGATGTCGCCGGGGATCACCGGCAGCTTGCGCGACACGTCGTCGATCCGCGCCGGGTCGCATTCCAGCAGCGCGCGGGTATAGGGATGCTGTGCGTTGTGGAAGATTTCGCGCACCTCGCCCGCCTCGACCACCTCTCCGGCATACATCACCACCACGTCGTCGCACAGTTCCGCGATCAGGCCGAGATTGTGTGAGACCACGACCACGGTCGCGTCCAGTTCCTTTTGCAAATCCTGCAACAGGTGGATGATCTGCGCCTCCATCGTCACGTCGAGCGCCGTCGTCGGCTCGTCCGCGAGCAGCAGTTGCGGCCCGGTCAGAAGTGCCATCGCGATGCCCGCGCGCTGGCGCATCCCGCCCGAGAAATGGTGTGGATACTGGTCTATGCGCTTGTCCGCGTCGGGGATTCCCACCTTGCCCAGCATCTCGACCGCCATGCGGCGTTTCTCGTTGGCTGACAGCTCCGGCCGTCGGTAGAGGATGTCGCGCATCTGTCGACCATAGGTCAGCACCGGGATCTGGCTGGTCATCGGGTCCTGGAAGACCACCGAGATTTCCTCGCCGCGGGTCGCGCGCAAGTGTGCCTCGCTGGCGTGCAGCAGGTCGCGGTCCCCGAAGCGGACCTCGCCGCCCGTGACCTCGGCGTTCTTGGCCAGAAGGCCCAGCAGCGCCCAGAGCACGGTAGACTTGCCCGAGCCGCTTTCGCCGACGATGCCGACGATCCGGCCCTTGCGAACCGGAAAGCTGATGTCGCGCAAGGCCTTCACGCGCCCGCGCGGGGTGCGGAAATCGACCGACAGGTTGCGGATATCGAGCAGCGTTTCGGGAGTGTCCGTGGTATCCTTGGGCATCCTAGCGTCCTTTCCCCATGCGTGGGTCGAAAACGTCGCGCAGCGCCTCGCCGAGAAAGGTGAAGCCCAGTGTCGTCAGGATCAGCGGAATGCCCCCGGCGATCACCATCCAGGGCGCGTCGCGGATCACCAGATACCCCTCGTTCAGGATCGTGCCCCAGCTTGCTGTGGGGGGCAGCACGCCGAGACCGAGAAAGCTGAGCCCCGCCTCGACCGTGACCACCACCGGCACGTCCATCGCCGCGAGGATCAGGAGTGGACCCACCACGTTCGGCATGACATGATGCAGCAGCGTGCGGGTCATGCTGGCACCCAGCGACCGTTCGGCCAGAATGAAATCGGTGTTCTTGAGCGTCAGCGTCGCGGTGCGTGCGACGCGGGCATATTGCGGGATCGAGGTGATGATCACGATGGCCAGCACCATACCGAGGCTCGGACCCGTAAGCGCCACCATGGCCAGCGCGAGAACGATGGTCGGAAAGGCGCGCACGGTGTCGAAGGCCAGAAGCAACAGGTTGTCGAGCCAGCGCGGCCCGAAACCTGCGATCATGCCGAGGATCAGGCCAACGACCAGGGCGACCGAGACGCCGATGGCCGCGATTTTCAGCGCGACGCGCCCGCCATAGAGAAGACGCGAGAGCGTGTCGCGGCCCAGCTGGTCGGTTCCGGCCGGATGGTCCCATGTGGGTCCCGACAGGCGCGATGGCACGTCGAGTGCGTTCGGGTCATAGGGTGCGATCCACGGCGCGAAGATGGCGCTGGCAAAGAACAGGATCACGAGGATCAGCCCAATCAGCCCCTGCCAGTTGGTCAGGAACATGCGCAGTTTCTCGCGGCGTTCGCGGGCGGCGGATTCCCGGATATCGGCCTCGGTCACGTGATCGGGCAGGCCCGATGCATCGACGGCCGGGATGCCGGTTTCGGGTTCAGAGCGATTCTCGGACACGGGGATCAAACCAGGCTATGAGGATGTCGGAAAACAGGACGACGAGGATATAGAGGCCGGTGGCCACCAGGACCGCGCCCTGCACGATCGGGAAGTTGCGCGCCATGACGGCGTCGAAGATCAGCTTGCCGATGCCGGGGCGGGCGAAGATGATCTCGGCGAAGACGGTCGAGGAAATGAGCCCGCCGAAGCCCATGCCGATCAGCGTGATGGTGGGCAGGATGGCGACGCGCAGCGCGTAGCCGAAGATCACCCGGCGCGGGCGCAGGCCAAAGGCGCGGGCCGAACGGATGTAGTTCTCGCCCATCACCTCGAGCATCGAGGCGCGCACCATCCGCGCGAGGTATCCCACCCAACTGAGCCCGATGGCGAAAGCGGGCAGGATCAGGTGACGCAGCTGGCTGGCGGTATCGCCCGGTTCGCCCGCGCCGATGGCGGGCAGCCAGCGCAGATGGACCGCAAAGATCAGCAGCGCCCAGATCGACACGAGGAACGAGGGCACCGCGATGGTGCCGACCGACAGCACCCCGGTCACGCGATCGAGCCAACTGTTGGGTTTGACCGCCGCCAGACAGCCCAGCGGGATGCCCAAGAGCATCGCCCAGCCCATGCCGGCGCAGACCAGCGCGAGGGTGAAGCCGATACGCTCCATGATGATGGCGGTCACCGGGCGGTCGGAAAACACGTCAATCCCCAGATCACCGGTCATCGCGTTGCCGACATAGATCAGGAACTGCTGCCAGACGGGCGCGTCGAGATGCATCTTTGCGGCATATCGCGCGATTGCTTCGGGCGTGGCGCGCGGCCCCAATGCGATGGTGGCCGGATCGCCCGGAATGAGATGTAACAGCGAGAACAGCACCAGCACCACGAGCCCGATCACCACGGCGGACAGGCCAAGTCGCTTGGTCAGGTAGAAGAGCACGTTGATCCTCCTGTTGCCCGGGATACGGGCGGGACCGGCCTGCGCCCATTCGCGTGGCGCGGGCCGGTCCGATGATCGTCGGGATGGTTACGCCTTTTCGAACCGGCGATAGTTCAACTCGCCCGAGGGCGCGGCGTTGACGACCACATCGGTGCGATGCACGAAGGCTTCGGGTTCGTGGTTGATCCAGACATAAGCGCCTGTATTTTCCATGATTTCCTGCATGCGCACGTAGATGTCATGGCGTTTCTGCGGATCGGTTTCATTGATGCCCTCTTGATAGAGGCGGTCATATTCCTCGTCGGCCCATCGCTCCCAGTTCCACACCCCGACCTGATCGGAGGTGAACCATTGCGTCGCCTCGTAAGGGTCAGGCGTGGTGCCGAACCGCATCAGCCACAGCTCCAGCTCCTGCCAGGTGTCGCCCTTGCTTTCCTGGCCCATTTCCCAGAACGGACCGCTGTCGAGTGGCAGCACTTTCACGGTGATCCCGACCTGCATCAGGTTGGCCTGGATGATCTGGGCCGCCAGCATTCGCTCCTGGTTGTTCAGCGTGCGCAGGGTCACCTCGAGGCCGGACACCCCGGCCTCGTCCAGAAGCGCGCGCGCCTTGTCCGGGTCGTAGCTGTAGCCCGTGCTGTCACGTTGGCCGGTCAGGCCCGGGCAGATGATGCCATGTGACTTTGCCGTGGTCCCCGAATAGGCGCCCTGAAGGATCGTATCCACGTCCACCGCGTGCTGGATCGCCTGGCGCACGCGGATGTCCTGCAACTTGGGATGTTCGGTATTCATCCCCATCCACATGTATTGCAGCTCGCCCGCAACGGCGATGCCGGTATCTTCGGGCATGTCCTTGGTATAGCGGGCGAGCGTGTCGGCGCCGACCTCGGTGCAATCCAGCTCCCCCGCCTCGAAGGCCAGTTCCGCTGCCTTGACCTCGGTGATGACGTTGCATTCCACCCGGTCAAAGGCCGGTTTCGGTCCGGTCCATTCGGGGTTGGCCGAGAACACCGCGCGCTGGCCCGGCGTTGCCTCGTAGGTGTAGGGGCCGCAGACGGCGGGAAACTTCGTGGTGAATTTGCCGCCGACATCCGCCATGGCCTTTTCGCTCAGCACGGCGCCCGGCCCGTGGCAAAGCGTGATCATGATGAAGGGCGCAAAGGGTTTGTTGAGCACGATGGTCCCGGTGCGGTCGCCTGTCACCTCGACATGGTCCAGCGCGTCGAAATAGCCCGACCAGTCGCTGTCCTTCATCCGTTCGTAGGAAAACTTGACATCCGAGGCCATAACCGGGCCATACCCATTCGACCAGGCCAGTCCCTCGGCCAGTTCAAAGTCGATATGCGTTGCGTCACGCTGTTCCAGCTTGTTGACGAAATAGCTCGGCTCCCAATTGAAGGTATCGCCATCGCGAGCATATTGCGCGAGGAAGGGCAGGCACTGCTTCTGCGCTTCGATTTCGGTGCCGCCAGTCATGAAGCCGGGGTCGAGCACGTCATTGTCGCCGTCGATCCGCAGGCGCAGCACGGTGCCGGACTGAGCCAGCGCTGCCGTCGACCATGCGGGCATCAGGCCCATCGCCCCGAGCGCGGCTGTCGTTCCGAGAAAGCCGCGGCGTGTTGGTCCTTGTCGTGTCATTATAGTATCTCCCTGATCAGTGTTCTGGCGAAAGCATGGCATAGAGGGGCGTATCCGCACATTTCGCAAATATTCGCGAAGTGACGCTAAAATCGCATAATATCGCTTACACATTGTCGTGGGGAACACGCTCCTCCCAGTGTTTTTCGACAACAAGTTCGTCGCCTTCCCAAGCGCGAAGATGTGCCTTGATGATAAAGGCATCCGGGTCGGCGCGCAGTGTCGTGCGGGTTTCGGACCGTATCGACCAGTCGTCGCGGCCGAGTCCATAGTGCCATTCGGTCTGCCCCCAAGCCCCCGTTACATCGCCCAGAGGCACGCCGAAGGTCTCATAACCCTGCTTGTGCATCGTAAGGTCATTGGCCAGAAGCCGCGTGATCCCGCCACCATCGGCGATCTGCATCTGCACCTCGCCGCGCGCGGCATCCTCGACGATGCGGAACCACGTATCGGGGTCGGCGACCTGTTCGATTTCGGGCGGTGGTCCTGCTTCCGGCGCGTCAAAATCGGCCAGCGTATCGTCCAGCGGTGCGGGCGCGCGCAATGGTAATTCAAGCGCGCTGCCCTCGGTGTGGATGCTCAATGTGACCGGTTCGGGCGACGGCCAGATCATCGGGAAATAACTGCTCGACAGGGCCAGTCGCAGGCGATGGCCGGCGGGCAGGGACTGGGCGACATGCTTCATCGGGACGATCACGTCATAGATGCGTCCGGGTTCGAGTGGTTCAGGCGTTTCATGCCCGTTGCGGTGGGTCAGGTTCAGCGCTCCGAAAGAAAGCCGCGTCGCCCGCCCGTCAGGGTGCACATCCACCAGCCGCGCGGCGATCTGGGCCGCGGGTTTGTCCACGCTCAGCCGCAGATGCACATTGGCGTCCCCGGCAAAGGAAAGCCCGCCTTCGGGCACCTCGATCTCGAAACACAGGCTGCCCGCATCATCGCGGCGCTGGTCCACCGGCGCATCGCCAGGTGTGGAGTAGCCGCACCATTTGCCAGACGCCATGCCGACATCGGCAGGGCTTGAATGGGGCCGTACCGCATTGTTTGGCGAGACATCCCTACTCAAACCGCCCTCTGGCGTAAGGTGAAACAACGTCCGCTCCACCTGTGGCGAGGGCCATGACGGTTCAGCGATCCAGCGTCCGGGGCGTTCGGTATAGTGCCCCCGCGGGGGCACACTGTCCTGCATGAAAAGCCGCAGCATCGGTTCGTCCATGATGCCGGTGTCGCGTCCTTTCAGCCAATGATCCCACCAGCGCAATTCCTCCTGGAGGAAGCCGATGGCAGGTCCGGGCTCGCCGAGATGCGGGTAGCGATGCGCCCAAGGCCCCACGAGCCCTTTTCTTGGTCCCTGAAGGTTCTCCATCAGTCGAAAGACGCTGCGGCAATAACCGTCGGCCCAGCCCGAAATCGCATAGACAGGTACCTGCACCTTCGACCAGTCCTCGCAGATCGATCCGTGTTTCCAGAATGCGTCGCGGCGCTGGTGCTCCAGCCAGTTCCTAAGCCACAACCCGCTACCCTCCAGCCGCTCGAGCCACATGTCGCGCCACTTGTTGCCGACGTTGGCCGGGTCTGGCGGCAGCGTGTTGCGTCCGAACATGATCGAGGCCCAACTGAGCTGTTCGCCCAGAAGGCAGCCGCCCAGATAGTGGATATCATCGGCGTATCGGTCATCGGTGGAACACAGCGTGATCACCGACTTCAGCGCGGGCGGTTGCAGCGCGGCGATCTGTAAGCCGTTGAAACCGCCCCAGGAAATGCCGATCATCCCGACATTGCCATCGCACCAGGGCTGCTTTGCGATCCAGGCGATGGCATCGCACCCGTCCTGCAGTTCCTGCGGCAGGTATTCGTCCACCATCAGCCCCTCGGAATCGCCCGCGCCGCGCAGGTCGAGCCGGATCACCGCATAGCCATGCCCGGCCAGATAGGGCTGCATCGAGGCATCGCGCGCAGTGGTGAAATCGTTCTTGCGATAGGGCAGATATTCAAGGATCGCCGGAACCGGCGCTTGCGCAGCACCCTCGGGCATCCAGATGCGCGCGGCCAGCTTGCAACCGTCGGGCATCTCGATCTCGGTGTGAAAAATCTCTTCGACCGGATGCGGAAATCGATCCATGTACTGCACGAGAAACCTCCTGAATGGCTCGGACAAGGACGCGGGCCGCGCCTTTCGTCGAGGCTAGCAGATTCGTGTCGCTCCAAAACTTCGCACGGCTTCGCGGATTGACGCGAAAATCGCGCCAAGTTACATAAGAGCATGTCGGAAGATCTATCCCAGAACCTCGCGCTGCTTTGCAGTTACCACCCCTCTATCGCCGAGGTGTGCCGCAAGCTGGAAATCAACCGCCAGCAATTCAACAAATATCTCGCCGGCAGCGCACGCCCCTCGCGCCACAACATGCGCCGTATCTGCGATTTCTTCGGCGTCTCCGAGGCGGAACTTTTGATGGAAGCCAGTCTGTTCGAGGGGATCATTGCGATCAGGCGCAAACCGGTTCAGCAAGAGGAGTTGAGCAAACCGCTGCGCCATCTCGACCGTCTGTATCAACGCAGTCAGAAGCTCGGAAAGTATGTTGGCTACTATTTTCGCTACTTTTACTCCTTCGGTAATCCCGGTCTGGTGATCCGCTCCTTGGCGCAGGTCTATAGTGAAGACGACAAATACTATTGGAAGAATATCGAGGTTCTGCGCGATCCCGCCACGGGCCGCTCGCGGGGGTTGAACAAATACGAGGGCGTGCTGTTCTATCTGGCCGACCGGATCTACCTGATGGAATATGAGTCGATCGAGTTGAACACGATCACCCAGGCCACGCTCTATCCCAGTCATCGCAGCCGTTTGGATATCCTGTTGGGTATTCAGACAGGCGGCCCGACGCGCCGCGGTCGCAAACCCGGGGCGTCAAAGGTTGCCCTGGAATTCCTGGGGCGGGATATCGATCTGCGGGCTGCGCTGAAACGGACCGGGTTGTTCGATCCGCGGGATGGCGCGATCCGGTCTGAAATTCTGAGGATGATCGAGAACCGGATCGAAAGCGGTGCATTCGTTCTGGACGTGGATGAGCCCTGAGGTGAAGGCGCGCTTGAACGACCGGCGTTCGGCAGAAGCCTCCGCCTTCGTGTGGCTCCGCGGCTTTGCGTGACGCATACTTGGCTGCTTCACCCTGGGTGAGGATCTGTCCGATTTGCGCGGCGCCATTCGGCGGCGGCGCAAATCGGAATTGACGTATCGGAACGCGGAAGGATGGGACCGCACACGGGTCAGCTTGCCGCAACTCCCGTATGCCTCGCCGACCATTCCAGCCATGCGAACAGGGTGACCGCAATGGCCTGTGCCAGTATGAAGGCCCAGCCCAAGGCATTCGGCGCGATGACGCCGATCATCGGTAACGCCAGGCTGGCGAGGACCCAGAGCAGGTTCCCTGCCACAATCACAAGCACCGCCCAGGCGGAGGCATGCGGGTCTCTGGCGGTGAGTACCATGAAGCCCGCGACGGGCAGAAGAAGCAAACCCGCCCAGAACAGCAGCGGCGCGGGGATTTGCGTTATCCGGGCGACGAGCCCCGAGGCGAGAATAAGTAGCAGCCCCATACCGGTGCAGGTCGCCGCGTCCAGAACTAGGATGGTCTTCAAGGTGCGTTGGTGAGGATATTCGGTCATTCTGAGCTCCGCTTGTTGGCTCCCACCGGGTGCGGGAGGTGAAGAGATGGGCCGAATATCTTGCCGCAATGAACGTCTGTCGATTACTTGAGAGGTAATTGGATCAGAGCAAATGGTCGGATAGGTCGCCAGCATGGAGCAGCAAGACACAGTAGGGTCTTTATTGAAGCAGTGGCGACATCGCCGCCGACTGAGCCAGCTTGACCTCGCGATCGAGGCGGAGATTTCGCAACGTCACCTCAGTTTCATGGAAACCGGGCGTGCGCACCCTAGCCGGGACATGGTCATGCAGTTGGCTGAACACCTTGGCGTGCCTCTGCGCGAGCGGAACGTCATTCTGAATGCGGCCGGATATGCGCCGCATTTTCCGCAGCGCCCTCTGGATGCGCCCGAACTTTCCGTGGCGCGCGAGGCAATCGACCGGATTCTGCGTGGACATCTTCCGCATCCGGCATTGGCTGTCGATCGTCATTGGACGCTGCTATCTGCGAATGCTGCCGTGGCTACCTTGCTGACGGACGTCGCGCCGCATCTGCTGGAGGGGAACGTGAATGTCCTGCGCCTCAGTCTCCATCCGGAAGGTCTCGCCCCGCGCATTCTCAACCTCGGTGAATGGCGCGGGCATATCCTGTCGCGACTGGATCATGAGATCGAGGTGACGGCGGACCCGCGACTTGCGACTCTCAGGTCCGAATTGTTGGCGCTACCATGCCCCGAGGCGGAAAAGCGGAAGCGGAGTCCGAACCGAACCCAAGAAATCGCCGTTCCACTTCGACTGAAGAGCGCCTACGGACCGCTGTCTTTCATCAGCACAACAACGATTTTCGGGACGGCTGTCGATGTTACATTGGCCGAAGTGACGATCGAGTCGTTCTTTCCGGCGGATCGTGAAACGGCTGATGCGGTGGCAGGCGGACTCAAGTAGGTGCAACTTCGTGTCTCGGAAAACCCTTAGTGGTAGACAGATACGCGTTTCGGATCTTGATCAGTTGGCAGATGCCATGCCGACGCGGGGCGCCAAGTTTCAAACCGGCGTTGGTGCCAACGAGGATGCAGAAGCAATCAAATGTGACCTGCTCTGGGGACGTCAACGCAGGTCGTTCATAAGTTTGTTGCTTCGACGCGCATTTAGGTAAGATTGTCGGGCCAGATGACCGGCAAGCCCGGCTCTGTGGCAGGTGTAGTTCCGGCCTTTTGGATCAGGTCAAGGAAACGGTTCTGAAATGCGGCGCAGATCGGGCTTGGGTTGCCGTTTTGCCGCAAGATGAACCCTACTGTCCGCAGCGCTGTGGGATCGTCCAGTGCAAGCGAGCACAGATCGTCATTTATCGACAGTGTTGCGAGGGCCGGCAAGATCGTTGCGCCGGCGCCGGCGCGCACCAATGCCAGTAACGAGATGACATTGCGCGCGCTGAGGGTGGATGCCACGTCGGGGTTGCCATTTCTGAAGTCGGGAAATCCAATTGTCGATTTGTTGCTGATCAACCGATGCCCCTGCAAGTCAGCACGTGTCAGGGGTGAAGTTGCGTGGGCAAGCGGGTGGTTCTTGTTGCAGACAAGGCGAAACGGGTCGTTGAACAGCGGAACGAATTGTAATCCTGCGCGGGGTTCGGGTTTTCCGCCGATGCCAAGTTCGACTTCGCCGGTTTCGACCAGCATATGTACACTGGCGCTGTCGGTATCTAGAAGCTCGATCCGGATGCCAGGGTGATCAACCAGCATGTCGGTCAGGATCGGTGGGAGAAGTTGCGCCGCGACCGATGGCACGGCAGCGATCCGAAGCGCCCCTTCGCGCCCGGCGGCAATTGCAGCAATGCGTTCGGTGGTGCGGTCGTGTTCGCGCAGCAGGTCGTTGGCAAGCTTGCGCACCTCATGGCCGAGCGCCGTCAGGGTATGCTTGCGATCGGTTTCGAACAAGGGCGCCCCGAGGTGCGATTCCAACTGCTTGAGAGTCATCGAAATCGCGGAAACCGTTCGCCCAAGGCTTTTGGCGGCGTCGCGTATGTTTCCGCAATCGGCGACGGTCACGAAAACACGCAAGGATTGGGTTCGGAGCATGTCGATTTATTTCAGAATTATTGAATTAAAATACACTTTAATTCGATTGATCTGAAAAATCTATCCCTCCTAAGGTGTAAGTTGGGGGTATGGCATGACAGATTTGACACTGACGCTGGATCAGGTTGAAGCGCTTGCAACGGAGACGCTGGTGAGCGCGGGGGCATCACGGCAACAGGCGGCTTCGGTCGCGCGATCGACCCGCCTGGCCGAGCGTGACGGTGTACGCAGCCACGGGTTGATGTACATTCCGATCTACGCCGAGCATCTGCGTTGCGGCAAGGTTCTGGGGGCCGCCGTACCAACGGTCACACGCCCGCGCCCCGGTGCGATCCATGTCGATGCTGCGCATGGATTTGCCCATGCCGCGATTGACAGCGGCTGGCCCGAGTTTGACGCGGCCGTGCGCGAGCAGGGCGTCGCGGCGATGGCGGTGTCCCGATCCTACAATTGCGGTGTCTTGGGGCATCACGCCGAACGGTTGGCCGAGTCCGGGCTGGTGGGGCTGTGTTTTACCAATGCGCCCGCCTCGATGGCGCCGATCGGGGGCACAAAGGCGGTGATCGGCACCAACCCCTTTGCGTTGGCGGTGCCCGACGGATCGGGCGGTGCGCGTCTGGTGATCGACCAGTCCGCCAGCGCTATTGCCAAGTCGGAGATCATTCTGCGCGCTCGTAAGGGCGAACCCATTGAGCCGGGCTGGGCGCTGGATGCAGCGGGTCACCCGACCGAAGATGCCGAGGCCGCGCTGGCCGGCTCGATGCTGCCTGTAGGCGGGCAGAAGGGCTTTGGTATGGGTCTGATGGTCGAGATTTTTGCCGCCGCGCTGTCCGGGGGCAACCTGGGGATGGAGGCCAGCCCGTTTTCGGGCCCCAAGGGCGGACCACCGGGCACGGGGCAATTCTTTATCGGCTTCGATCCCGCTGCGTTTTCAGACGACGGGTTTGGCGCGGCGATGACGCGGCTGACGGAAGCGATCACGAGTCAGGAGGGTGCGCGTCTGCCCGGTGCGCGCCGTGCGGCCAACCGCGCACGGATCGAGCGCGGGGGCGTCACGGTTGACGCCACGCTTATGGACAGGATCAAGGCCGCCTGAGGGGCGAGAAGGAGCGAGATGGCACTGGAAACCCGTAATTTCATCGCAGGCGAATGGCAGGACGGCGCGGCCACCATCGAAAATCGCAACCCGTCGGACCTGTCAGACGTGATCGGTGCATTTGCGCAAGCCAATGAAGCGCAACTGGATCAGGCATTGACCGCAGCGCATCGCGCGCAGGTCGAATGGGGCGCCACCGGCCCGCAAAAGCGCCATGACGTGCTGATGGCCATTGGCACCGAGTTGATGGCGCGGGCCGACGAGATCGGCACCCTGGTCGCGCGGGAGGAAGGCAAGCCAGTGGCCGAAGGCAGGGGCGAGGTTTACCGCGCGGGCCAGTTCTTTACCTATTTCGCGGCGGAAGCCCTGCGGCAGCTGGGCCAGACCGCCGACAGCGTGCGCCCGGATATCGAGATCGACGTGCGCCGCGAGCCAGTGGGCGTGGTAGCGATCATCAGCCCATGGAATTTTCCCGTGGCCACGCCTGCGTGGAAAATCGCGCCTGCGCTGGCCTTTGGCAATGCCGTGATCTGGAAACCCGCCAACCAGACACCCGCCAGCGCCGTGGCGCTAACGCAGATCATTGCGAAACAGGACTTGCCCAGGGGTCTGTTCAACCTGGTCATGGGGCCGGGGCGCGCGATCGGGCAGGCACTGTCGGAAAGTGCGGCGGTGGATGCGATCAGCTTTACCGGCTCGGTCCCCGTCGGGCGCGGCATTGCGGCGGCGGCCATTCCCAACATGACCAAGTTGCAGATGGAGATGGGCTCCAAGAACCCGATGGTGATCATGGAGGATTGCGACCTCGATCTGGCCGTGGCCCATTCGGTCAACGCGGGTTTTGGCGGGACGGGTCAGAAATGCACGGCCGCCAGCCGCCTTGTCGTTCATGAGCGCATCCATGATGCCTTTGTCGAAAGGTTGGTGGCAGCGGCGCAGGCGTTGAAAGTGGGTCACGCGCTGGAGGAGGGCACGCAGATCGGCCCGGTGGTCAGTGCGGACCAACTGTCCGCCAATCTCGACTATATCGAAACCGGCAAGCAAGAGGGCGCAGAACTCTTGTGTGGCGGCACGCGGCTGGAGCGCGCGACGGAGGGGCATTTCATGGCCCCTGCGGTCTTTGCAGGTACGCGCAACGATATGCGCATCAACCGTGAGGAGATGTTCGCCCCCATCACCTGTGTGATCAAGGCGGGCAGCTATGACGAGGCGTTGCATATCGCCAATGACACCGAATTTGGCCTGACCGCGGGGATCATGACCCGCGATCTGGCCCGCGCCACGCATTTCCGCCGTAACGCGCGGGCGGGCTGTGTCATGGTCAACCTGCCCACGGCGGGCACGGATTACCACGTACCCTTCGGCGGGCGCGGCGCGTCGAGCTATGGCCCGCGCGAACAAGGCCGCTATGCCGAGGAATTCTATACCATCGTCAAGACATCCTATATCCATTCGGGGGCTCCAGCATGACCCCACGCATCGACGCGCTGCAATATGCCAACTGGTCGGAGAAGATTTTCCGCCAGATGCGCGCGGGCGGTGTCGATGCGGTGCATGTGACCATCACCTATCACGAGACTTTTCGCGAGACGGTGCTGAATATCGAAGGCTGGAATCGCTGGTTCGAACGCTTCCCCGACCTGATCTTTCAGGGCTTTACCGCCGAGGACATAGATCTCGCCCGCCAGACCGGGCGCACCGCGATCTTTTTCGGCTCGCAGAACCCGTCCTGCATTGAGGATGATATCGGTCTTGTCGAGGTGTTGCACCGGCTGGGCCTGCGCTTCATGCAACTGACCTATAACAATCAATCGCTTCTCGCCTCTGGCTGTTATGAGTCCGAGGATACCGGCCTGACCCGCATGGGCCGCGAAGTGGTGGCCGAGATGAACCGCGTGGGGCTGGTGGTGGATATGAGTCATTCGGGCGAACGCTCGACACTCGACGCGATTGCCCAGTCCACGCGCCCCATTGCCATCACCCATGCCAACCCGGCAAGCTGGCACCCGGCGTTGCGCAACAAATCCGAACGGGTTTTGGCCGCGCTGGCCGAAAGCGGCGGGATGCTGGGCTTTTCGGCCTACCCGCACCACCTGCGTGGGGGCGGCGATTGCACCCTGGTTGAATTCTGCGAAATGGTCGCCCGCACCGCCGATCTGATGGGGGTTGAGCATATCGGCATCGGAACCGACCTGTGCCAGGACCAGCCTGACAGCGTTGTCGACTGGATGCGCACGGGCCGTTGGACCAAGGCGCGCGATTATGGTGAAGGCAGCGCCGACAACCCCGGGTTTCCGCCCATGCCCGAATGGTTCCACGACAACCGCGATTTCGGACGTATCGAGGCGGGCCTGCGCGAGGTGGGGCTTTCCCCTACGGAGGTGGCCGCGATCATGGGTGGCAACTGGGCGCGCTTCTTTGCCGATAGCTTTGGGCCTGCGCAACCCCTTCGACGGGAGGCCGCGCAGTGAGCTGCGCAGGGCAGAACCCCATGCTCGGTGCCGCGCGTTTCCGGCGTGACCCGGATGAGGTGATGCGCCTGGCCCGCATGGGGTGCAGCCATCCCACGCGCCTTTCCTTTCTGCGTCAGCTCTTGCGGCGGATGCGAACCGAAGGCTGGCGTTTCGACCGGCCGGTTTGGGATATCGACGCGCAGGGCGTGGGGCGGGCGGTTTACCGCGCCATCGGGCCTGTGCGCACCTACAGCCTTGTCGCCTTTGCGCATGACCTGCCGCCCGAGGCACGCTCGGATCGGGTGATCGCCACCGCCTGGGATGCGACTTTCGCGCTCTATGACGGCACGCCCGACGCTGACGATCTCGAGCGCCTTGCCGCCAATGTGCCGCTGCAAGAGGCGGGCCGCATCTCTTCAAGCGAATTGAGCCTGAGCCGGGCCAATCGTTCGGTGCGGCTATTCGACCACGTCGTGGACCGGTTGGCATCGGGTATGCAGCCTGATGCGGCGATGCTGCTGGAAACCGGCTATCTCATGCGGACCACCGCCGTTTATGGATCGGGAAAGTTCGGTGCGGCAGACCGCGCGGAGGTTGTCGACCGCCCCGAGATGCGCGCGCCGTTTCAGGCCGAGATGCTGTCGGTCTGGCTGACTCGCGCCTTCACCGTCGATCTGGTCGAGCATCTGGCGCGGGCACGCGGTGGCGAACGGGCTGTGCGGCTGGCGCCCGACCTCAAGCGCGGGCTGGGCGTGGGCAATTCCACCGGCCTTGGCATGGCACCGTTCCTGATCCGCCATCCGGTGCTCTTGAACAACTGGATGCTGGCGCGGGAAGAGGCGTTGGCGCGGGTGCGGGCGCAGGATACCGTGGGCGATGTAGAACGGACAGGGTTGCAGAACGCCCTGCGGGATGCGCAGGAGAATGCGCGCCTCTGGGCCAGCGCACATCCGATCCAGCAAACGAAACTGACCGAACTTCGCAGCAGTCTTGATCAGATCATGGTACATGTGGCGCAGGGTTGGGATCTAAGCGGGCCGCACCCTTGGAACGCGCTTTGGCGCTGGGGGCAGGACAACCTGCCGCTGGAAGGGCAAGAGGCGCTGCTCGCCGCGATGCTGGAGCCGCATGGCGCGCTGATCGACGGTCTGGGCGATTGCATGGACGCCGATGAGGGCGTGCATTTCCCGATTGATGGTGCCATGCGTGTCGCCGACCTGCGCGCTATCCTGCAAGCGCATTATGGATGGGCGCTGGATGTTGATTACACGGCACGCGAACATTGCGCCCGGTTCTGGTATATCTCCGAGGACAAGCTTGAACCGCGGCTGGGCGAACGCTTTGACGAACCGGGCGCCGAGCGCGAATTGCCGCTCGACACCGGGCGGCAGGCCGCGGCGCTTGGGCGCGCGCTCGAGGGGCAGCCGGACGACATGGCTGTCGCGCATCTGCTTTTGGCCCAGCCGGAGCATCGCCCGGCCTTGCGCCGTGCCCAGATCACCGCGCGCCACCCGTTCGCCGAAATCCGTGAGAACCTGATCGCGGCCGACATGCTGCCGATTGATCTCCTGCGTTGCAAACTGGCGTTTTTCGGCGCGACGCGGTTTGATCCGCGCTCGGATCGCTGGGTGCGGATCAGCCTGTTTCAGGGCGCGCCCTATCCTGATAACATGGGTGGAGGGTGCGCATGATGCATGATGTATCCGCAATGGGGCATGCCCGAACGGCACCGGCGTTGCATCTGTCGCTGTCCGAGATCGGAGCGCTGTCCTTGCGGGCCATTCGCGGCGCGGGCCGGTCATGGGGCGAAGCGGAAGAGGGCGCCGAGGCCGCGTGCTGGCTGGCCCGGGCCGGGCTGGATTGGGCAACTGCGCTGATCGGGGTTCTGTCCATCCCCATCAACTCGCCGCATTGCCCGTTGCGCGCGGGGATGGCGATCACGGATTTCTCGGACCTGCCCGAGAGCGCAAGCCATTGCGAACAAATGCTTCCTGACCTGCATCACCCGGGGTTTCTGTTGCCCTTTGCCGCGCGTACCGCTGCCCGGTCCGGGCAGACCCTACGGTTGACCTCGGACGGCGCAACTGCGATCCTTGTGCCGGGTGAGGCCCCGGCACTGACGGGTGACATCAACGCGACTGGCCCTTTGACTGTGCGACTTGGGCCGCATAGGGCGACTGAAACTGCAAGGTCGTGTTGGCCCCGGGCGCATTCCGGGACGATCGATTCCGGCCAATACGCCACTCTTACCGCCCTGATGCTATGCATCACTGTACCATCTTCGGCGGAGTCCTTGGCCGGGGCAGGCGCACGAGGCAGCGACAATGACTGACCCGCGCAGCCATGAAACCACGAACCCATCCACTTGAAAGGGAGACTGACCAATGAAGAGAACATTTATCGCAACAGCCTTTGCAGGGCTTGCGCTGCCGACCGTTGCACTTGCCGATTGCGGCGAGGTCTCGGTCGCCGAGATGAACTGGGCCTCGGGGCAGATCATCACCCGGATCACCGAGTTCCTCATGGAGCAAGGTTATGGCTGCGACGTGACGGTCGTACCCTCGGCGACAACCACGGCGATCACCTCGCTGGCCGAAAACAACGAGCCCGACATCGTGCCCGAGCTCTGGGTCAACTCGGCCCCGGCCTATTTCAAGCTCAATGAAGAGGGCAAGGTGCTCAAGGCCACTGATGTCTTCTCGGAAGGTGGCAGCGAGAACTGGTGGGTGCCTGACTACCTTGTCGAGGAACACCCCGAACTGGCCACAATCGAGGGTGTGCTCGCCAATCCCGAGCTGGTGGGCGGACGGTTCCACAACTGCCCGGACGGCTGGGGTTGCCGGATCGCCAATGACAACCTCGTGAAGGCGTTCGACTTCGAAGGCCACGGGATCGAGGTGTTCAACCATGGATCGGGCGACACGCTTCCCGCCTCGATGGCCTCGGCCTATGAGAACGAGGAACCGTGGTTCGGCTACTACTGGGGTCCGACGGCCATCCTCGGCCGCTACAACATGGTCGCGGTGGATATGGGGCCGCATGACCCGGACATTCATGCCTGCAACCAGACCCAGGATTGCGAGAACCCGGGCATCTCGTCCTATCCTGCCGCGCCGGTGCTGACCGTGGTGACCGCCGATTTCGCCGAGCGTAATCCGGATATCTTCGAACTGGTGAGCAACATCTCGTTCGGGACGCAGGAGTTGAGCAACCTCTTGGCATGGCAAGCCGACAACAGTGCTTCCGCCGAAGAGGCCGCAGTCTATTTCCTGACCCAGAACAAGGACACCTGGGAGGGTTGGGTGAACGATGCTGCGGCTGAAAAGCTCGGCGAGATCATCCAGTAAAACCTGCCATTGGCGGGGCCGCGCCACGCGCGCGGCCCCGTTTGCCCAATAAACAAGACAAGGTCCGTCAAGGGCCTGCGCAGGGAGAGCCGAACAATGGCGACATATGATTTCATTTTCAACGGGCTCGGCCTGCGGGACTGGTGCGACAAAGACGCGACCACTGGCCCGATGAGCATGGCCGATCTGCTGGCTCAAAGAACGGGGGGCGGGCCGACGACCTCGGCCTGGGATCTGCCATTTCCCTCGCTTGACGCGCTCAACAAGGCCTGTCCGGCCATCGCCCGTACGCGCGACCTGACCAAGGGCGTCGAAACCAGTTTTCTCGACATCAAGGACACGCTCAAGATTGTGCTCGATCCCGTAACCCAGCCGCTAAGCTGGTTTCTTGAAGGCGCGCTTTACGCCTTCCAGAACACGCCGTGGTTCATCATGATTCCGCTCTTGCTGGCGCTGGTGTATTTCGCGTCGAAGTCGCTGAAACTCGTCGGCTTCGTGGCCTTCTCGATCCTCTTTCTTGCCTTCATCGACCATTACCACTTCGCGATGCAGACGCTGGCAATCATCTTTGTCTGTGCGTTCTTATGCGTGCTGTTGGGTGTGCCCATAGGCATCGCCATGTCCCGAAGCGACACGATGCAGCGCATGACCATACCGGTTCTGGACATGCTCCAGACGCTGCCGCCCTTTGTTTATCTCATTCCGCTGATCTTCCTGTTCTCCGTGACCGAGCCAAAGCTCTACGGTATCGCCATTATCCTCTACGCCATCGTGCCGGTGATCCGACTGACCGATCTGGGTATCCGACTGGTGGACAAGGAGGTGATCGAGGCCGCCGACGCCTTTGGCATGACCGACCGGCAAAAGCTCTACGGCGTGCAAATCCCGCTGGCGCTGCCCAATATCATGGCGGGTGTGAACCAGACCATCATGATGAGCCTTGCGATGGTGGTGATCGCCTCGCTCGTGTCGGCACCGGGGCTGGGCGTTCTGGTCCTGCGCGGTATCCGCAACCTCGAGCTGGGTGTTGGCCTCATTGCGGGTCTCGGCATTGTGCTTCTGGCGGTGATCCTCGACCGGGTGACCAAGGCGGCGCTCGCGCGCGTCAATGCCGCGAGTGCGGCGCAGAGAAACTCATGAACGGGGCCGCACCGATGGAAAAAGACGTCAAGCTTTCGATCCGCAATCTCTACAAGATTTTCGGCCCCAATCCCATGCGCGCGCTTGAACATGTGCGCGCGGGCATGGGCAAGCCCGAGCTGTGGGAAAAGCACTGCCATGTGCTGGGCTTGCAGGATATCAACGTCGATATTCAAAGCGGCGGGATCACCGTCATCATGGGGCTGTCGGGGTCGGGCAAATCGACGCTGATCCGTCACCTCAACCGGCTGATCGAGCCCACGGCAGGCGAGATCCTGCTCGATGGCGAGGATGTGCTGGCCTATGACGAAAAGAACATGCGGCGGCTGCGGCGCCACGAGATGTCGATGGTGTTTCAGCATTTCGCACTGCTTCCGCACAAGACCGTGCTGGAAAACACCGGCATGGCCCGCGCCGTGCGCGGCGAGAGCAGGGAAGACTACCAGGATGACGCGATCAAATGGCTCAAACGCGTGGGCCTCGACGGGCAGGAAGGGCAATATCCGCATCAACTCTCGGGCGGGATGCAGCAACGCGTCGGCATCGCCCGTGCGCTGGCCTCCGACTCGCCGGTCATGCTGATGGACGAGGCATTTTCGGCGCTCGATCCGCTCATCCGCACTGACATGCAGGATCTGTTGCTCGAATTGCAGGAGGAGTTGCAGAAAACCGTGGTCTTCATCAGCCACGATCTGGACGAGGCGCTGAAACTTGCCGATCACCTTGTGATCCTCAAGGACGGGATGATCGTCCAACAGGGCGAACCGCAGGAAATCCTGCTGAATCCGAATGATCCCTACATCGTGGACTTCATCAGTGACATCAATCGCGCCCGCGTGCTTCGGGTACGTTCCGTCATGGATACGTCCCCGGATGACCCGCCCGCTGTTGCGGGTGAGGTTGATGCCGATGCAACGCTGGAATCCGTTATCGCCCTGTCGGGCGGGGATACTGCATTAAGCTACAAAGTCCTGCGCAATGGGGAACAGGCCGGTTACCTGAACATGCAGAAACTGGTCCGCGCGCTGGTGCCGACGGAAGCATCGCGGGATGGCATGCGAAAATCGTCTCCCGCAGGCTCCGCCTGAACAGTTCATGACCGAAGCTGTTGTAGCGCAAGGGTAGTGGCGCCCTTCGCGCCGGGCGTCACTCCATCGCTTCCAGCTCGTCGATGAGCCCGGAAATCATGCCGAGCCCCTTGTCCCAGAATTTCGGATCGCTGGCGTCGAGGCCGAAGGGGGCGAGGAGCTCCTTGTGGTGTTTCGAGCCACCGGCGCGGAGCATGTCGAAATATTTGTCCTGGAAGCCGTCGGGGTTTTCCTCGTAGACCGCGTAAAGCGCGTTTACGAGCCCGTCGCCGAAGGCATAGGCATAGACATAGAAGGGCGAGTGGATGAAATGCGGGATGTAGCACCAGAAATTTTCGTAGCCGTCCATGAAATCGAAGGCCGGGCCAAGGCTTTCGCCCTGGACGCTCATCCATAGCGCGCCGATGTCTTCGGGAGTGAGTTCGCCGCCGCGCCTTGCGTCATGCAGTTTGCATTCGAAATCGTAAAACGCGATCTGGCGGATGACGGTGTTGATCATGTCCTCGACCTTGCCCGCGAGCAGCACCTTGCGCTGGCTTTGGGATGTGGCGTTGTCGAGCATCCGGCGGAAGGTGAGCATTTCACCGAAGACGCTGGCGGTTTCGGCGAGGGTCAGAGGCGTATGGCTAAGCATTTCGCCCTGATCGGCGGCCAGAACCTGATGCACGCCGTGGCCCAGCTCATGCGCGAGGGTCATCACGTCGCGCGGTTTTCCGAGGTAGTTGAGCATGACATAGGGGTGCACCTCGGTCACGGTGGGGTGGGCAAAGGCGCCCGGGGCTTTGCCGGGTTTCACGCCCGCGTCGATCCAGCCGCGGTCGAAGAAGGGGGTCGCGATCTCGGCCATGCGCGGATCGAACCCTTCATAGGCGGTCATCACCATCTCGCGGGCGTCGTCCCACGCGATGGTGCGCGGCTCTTCGAGTGGCAGGGGCGCGTTGCGGTCCCACACCTGCATCCGGTCGAGCCCGAGCCATTTGCGCTTTAGTTCGTAATAGCGGTGCGAGAGTTTGGGGTAGGCGGCGGTGACGGCGTTGCGCAGGGCCTCGACCACCTCGGGTTCAACATCGTTGGAGAGGTGCCGCCCGGTTTGTGCGCTCGGCATGTCGCGCCAGCGGTCGATGACCTCTTTCTCCTTGGTCTGGGTGTTGTGGACGCGGGCGAAGGTTTTCACGTTCTCGTCGAAGACGCGGGCCAGTTCGCGCGCGGCGGCCTCGCGCTTGGCGCGGTCTGGATCGGTGAGCAGGTTGAGCGTGCCCTCGATGCCCAACTCGTCGCCGTCGACGTTGAATTCCAGCCCGGCGATGGTTTCGTCAAAGAGCTTTTCCCAGGCATCGCCGACGACGCCGAGGTCGTGGAGGAATTTTTCGAGCTCGTCGGAGAGTTGATAGGGCTTCATCGCGCGGATGCGGTCGAAAACGGGTTTGTAGCGCGCCAGATCGGCGTTGGCGGAGAAATGCGCGGCCAGCCTGTCATCTTCGACACGGTTGAGCTCGAGCGTGAAGAACACCAAGGGCGTGGTGAAATTGGTGATCTTTTCCTGAAGGTCGGAAAGGAACTTGGCGCGGTCGGCGTCGGTGGTCTGTTGGTAGTAGCGCAGCCCGGCATAGGACATGATGCGCCCGGCGCGGGTGTTGATCGCCTCGTTGCGCTGCACACAGGTCAGAAGTTCGGCCGCGTCGAGGCCTGCGAGCCGACCCTCGTAATCGGCGGCGAAGCTCGCGCATTCCGTTTCGAGCCAGTCGAGATCGGTTGCAAGCTCGGGCGCGTCAGGGGCGGTGTAGAGGTCGGAGAGATCCCATTCCGGCAGGTCGCCGAGATCCTTGTTCCCGTTTGTGGCATTGGAATCGCGGACGGGAAAGGGCAGTTGGAACATGGGAAAACCTCTGTGCATCATGGATCCGGCCAGACATAGGCCGGGCGCGGTGCGGTCTCAAGGGCGGATCGCTTGCCAATCGCCTCGCAGGCCGTAAGGTGCGCACAGGTCATGGAAGATCATTGAGGGAGCGAGACATGAAATATGTGCGGTTTGGCGACGTGGGGCAGGAAAAGCCCGGGATTCTGGACAAAGACGGTCGGCTGCGCGAGTTGGCGGGCGTGGTCGGCGACATCACGGGCGATGTTTTGACCGATCTGCCGGTTGTGGATCCCGAGAACCTGCCGCTGGTGCAGGGCAACCCGCGCCTCGGGCCGTCGGTGGGCGCGATCGGCAAGCTGATCTGCATCGGGTTGAATTATTCCGACCATGCCGCAGAGGCGGGTATGGAGCCGCCGGCGATGCCTATTGTCTTTATGAAGGCCAATTCGGCGATATGCGGGCCGAACGATACGGTGCTGTTGCCGCGCGGATCGAAAAAGGGCGATTGGGAGGTCGAACTGGGCGTGGTGATCGGCAAGAAGGCCAAGTATGTCAGCGAGACCGAGGCGCTGGATCACGTGGCGGGATACACCATCGTCAATGACGTGAGCGAGCGGGCATTCCAGACCGAGATGTCAGGCCAATGGACCAAGGGCAAGAGTTGCGACACGTTTGGCCCCGTCGGTCCTTGGCTGGTCACGCCGGACGAGGTGGACGACCCGCAAGGGCTAGACCTGTGGCTCGATCTCAATGGCGAGCGGGTACAGACCGGCAACACGTCGAAGATGATCTTTAGCGTGGCGCAGATCATTTCGCATCTAAGCGCGCTGATGAGCCTCAACCCCGGCGACGTGATCGCCACCGGCACGCCGCCGGGCGTGGGCATGGGGATGAAGCCGCCACGGTTCCTGAAAGAGGGCGACGTGATGGAACTTGGTATCGAGGGGCTGGGTGTGCAGCGCCAGGAGGTCGGGCGCGACGGATGATCAGGCCCCGATGGCATGGGGCGTGCCGTTGGCGTGGTCGGCGAAGAAGCGGCACATCCGGTCGAATATCCGGGCGCGGGTAGCGGGGCCTTCCATCAGAACTTCGTGCTCGCCGCCTTCGATCATCTCAAGCTCGCCGTTTGGCCAGCGTGCCATGCGTGCGGTCACCCGGTCGGGTTCGACGATGCGTTCGTTGCTGCCCAGAAACGTGATGGTTGGATGATGCGGTGACCGCAGACGACCGAGTGCGCGGCATTCGCTGAGCGCCTCGTGCAGCCAGCGCAGCGACGGCCCGCCGAGCAGCAGTTCGGGATGGGCGCGGCCCTGGTCCTGCATGTAGGCGAACATATCGGGGTCGGTGGTGAGCAGGTTGTCTTCGAACGGGGCGATCATCACGTAAGAGTCGCCGCCGGTGCCGGGCGCATTGAGATGGCCGAACCCGAACATCTTGCCCCCCCATGCCAGCGCCCATGCCGCGGGGCGGGTGGTCGGTGCCATGGCGATCCCCCACATCGGTGCGGAAAAGGCGGCAGCAGTGACGGGCAGGCCCTCGTGCAGCGCCCGCAGCCCGATGCAGCCGCCCATGGAATGGGCCAAGAGGAAGAATGGCCGGGGCAGGCCGAGGGATTCGGCGGCGGCCACCATCGCCTTCACGTCCTTTTGATAGTCGGAAAACCGGTGGACATGGCCGGTGACTGGGTCGTCGACCATGCGATCGGCAAGGCCCTGCCCGCGCCAATCGATGGCGAGGGTTGCATAGCCGCGCGACAACAGATCCCGCGCCGCGCGGCCGTATTTCTCGATATACTCGGTACGGCCGGGAAAGAGCAGGATGGTGCCGTGTTTCGCCCCGTCCTCCGACCCGTGCCCCCATGCACCGATGCGAATGCGCAGACCGTCATCCGTTGTGAGCCACCACGCGGTCCCGCCCTTGGGCCCGTCGGCGATGTCTTCGAAAAACGGTGCGCTCTCCATGGCTTAGCCGATAACCGACCCGAGTTGCATGGCCATGCCCATATCGCCATCGACCGACAGCTTGCCGGACATGAAGGCGGCGGTGGGGTTCAATTCGCCCGAGAGCATGGCGCTGAACGTATCGGCGTCGGCGGTCAGGGTCACGTCGGTGTCTTCGTCGGCCGCGCGCGCGCCAGCGCCATCGACGACGATAGATCCTTCGCCCTCGATCACGAATTTGGCCGAGCCGGAGAAGCCCTCTCCGCCCATCTTTTCATTGAGGGCCTCGACGGCCTGGGTGATCACATCGCTCATCTTCATTGCCTTTCTCAGTTCGAATGCGGGGGTGCCATTTTCCACAAGCGGCGTTAAACTCGGTCACACTATGAGCATGTTTCGACCCGATCTCAAACCTATCGTCGCGGCAGCCATCGGGCTAGTCATGTATTCCATGCCTTTGGCCGCTGAAGGCGACCGGCTGGACGAGTTGTTCGACCGGCTGGAGGGGGCCGCTGATTCGCGGGATGCGGCACAGATCGAGCGTGAAATCCGTATGGAATGGCGCAAATCCGGCTCGCCCGCGATGGACCTTTTGCACAAGCGCGGGCGCACGGCGCTGGAGCGAGAGGACTTCGACGCGGCGATCGAGCATTTCGGCGCGTTGATCGACCATGCGCCGGATTATGCCGAAGGGTGGCATGGCCGGGCCAAGGCGTTTTTCGCGCAAGGGCGCCACGGCCTCGCACTGGCCGATCTGGAACGCGTGCTGACGCTTGACCCGAGACAATACGAGGCGATTTTCGGGCTGGGGGTGATCCTCGAACAGCTGGATCGGCCCGGCCCGGCCTATGACGCATTCGGGCTTGTGCTCCGGCTGCATCCGCACCATGAACGGGCGGCAGAAGCGATCAAGCGGCTCGACCGTGGGGTGAACGGCGTCGAGCTCTGAACCGGAGACGAGTTTCCCATGAGCCGAGACGGACGGATCGTGGCGGTCCTTGGCCCCACGAATACCGGCAAAACGCATTACGCGATCGAGCGGATGCTGGGCTATCGCTCGGGCATCATCGGCTTGCCGCTGCGGCTTTTGGCGCGCGAGGTCTATGACCGGATCGTCAAGGCACGCGGGCCGTCGGTGGTGGCGCTGGTCACGGGTGAAGAACGGATCGTGCCGGATCGCGCGCAATACTGGGTCTGCACGGTCGAGGCGATGCCCGAGGGGATGGGCACGGATTTCGTGGCGGTGGACGAGATCCAGCTTTGTGCCGACCCCGAGCGCGGCCACGTGTTCACCGACCGCCTGTTGCGGGCCCGTGGCCAGCACGAGACGATTTTCATGGGGTCGGACACGATGCGCGGGCCGATCCGGGCGTTGGTGCCGGGGGTCGAGTTCGTTGCCCGCGAGCGGATGAGCCAGCTTGTTTATAGCGGGCCGAAGAAGATCAGCCGGATGCAGCCGCGCAGCGCCATTGTCGGATTCTCGGTCGAGAACGTCTATGCCATCGCCGAGTTGATCCGCCGGCAAAGGGGCGGGGCGGCGGTGGTGATGGGTGCGCTGTCCCCGCGCACCCGTAACGCGCAGGTGGAGCTCTATCAGAACGGCGACGTGGATTTCCTGGTGGCGACGGATGCGATCGGGATGGGGCTCAACCTCGATATCAACCATGTCGCCTTTTCGGCACTCACCAAGTTCGACGGGCGACGGATGCGGCCGCTGGCGCCCAACGAGTTGGCCCAGATTGCCGGACGGGCGGGGCGCGGGATGAGCGATGGTACCTTCGGCGTGACCGGCGAGGCACCACCGCTGGCTGACGAGGTGGCCGAGGCCATCATGGGCCACAGCTTTACCCCGGTGCGCAAGCTGCAATGGCGCAACGCGGCGTTGCAGTTCGGGACGGTCGACGCGTTGATCCATTCGCTTGAAGCCAAGCCTGAGGATGAATTGCTGGCGCGCGCGCGCGATGCCGACGATCTGGTGGCGCTCAGGGCGCTCTCTGACGAGGTCGAGACGCGGGCACGGGCCAGCGATGGCCGCTCGGTGCGGCTCTTGTGGGATGTGTGCCGCATCCCTGATTTCCGCGGTATCAGCCATGCCGAGCACGCCGGGTTGTTGCAGGCGATCTTTGGCTTCCTGCACGAGCACGGGGCGGTTCCCGAGGACTGGATCGCGCGGCAGGTCAAGCGAATCGACCGGACCGATGGCGGTATTGACACATTGTCGAAACGTCTGGCCTTTATTCGAACATGGACCTATGTCGCACAGCGGCGCGGGTGGCTGCGTGACGAAGACCATTGGCGCGGCGCGACCCGCGCGGTAGAAGATCGCTTGTCGGATGCGCTCCATGGCGCGCTGACGCAGAGATTCGTGGATCGGCGCACCAGCGTGCTGTTGCGCCGACTCAAGCAGAAGGAGGCCATGTTGGCCGAGGTGAATGACAAGGGCGAGGTGACGGTCGAGGGCGAGTTCGCCGGCCGTCTTGAGGGGTTCCGGTTCGTGTTGGACAAATCGGCGAGCGGACAGGAGGCCAAGACCCTGCGGCAGGCCGCGGAAAAGGCGCTTGTGCCGCATTTCCACCTGCGTGCCGACCGTTTCTATAACGCGCCCGATACCGAGATCGATTTCACAGAGCAGGGCGGGCTGATGTGGGGTAGCGAGGCGGTGGGCAAGCTTGTCGCCGGGTCCGAGCCGCTCAAGCCGCAGGTCAAGGCATTTGTTGATGAAGAGGCGGGCGAAGAGGTGGTCCAGAAGGTCACGCGCCGGTTGCAGCATTTCATCGACCGGAAGATCGCCACGCAGTTCGAGCCGCTTCTGGCGATGAGCCGTGACGAGACTCTGAGCGGTCTGGCGCGGGGCTTTGCTTTTCGGCTGGTCGAGGGGTTCGGGATCGTCCCGCGCGCCGAGGTGGCCGAGGATGTAAGGGCGCTGGACCAGGACGCCCGTGGCAGCCTGCGCAAGCACGGGGTGCGGTTCGGGCAGTTCACCATTTTCATGCCGCTTCTGCTCAAGCCCGCGCCGACGCGGTTGCGCCTTGTGCTGTGGTCGCTGGCCCGCGGGATCGATACTTTCCCCGAGGCGCCACCGCCGGGCCTTGTGACCGTGCCCGCGCCGCGTGATGCCATCCCGGGGGTGGACGCGATGTGCGGCTATCACACTGCCGGTGAACGGGCGATCCGCATCGACATGCTCGAACGGCTGGCCGACATGCTGCGTGCGCAGAACAGTCGTGCGGGGTTCGAGGCCAACCCGGACATGTTGTCGATCACGGGCATGACGCTGGAGCAATTCACGGACCTCATGCAGGGCTTGGGCTACAAGGCTGAGCGTGGTGAGCGCGTGAAGGTGAAGCCGGTCGCGGAGGCCGGTGAGGTGGCTGTGGCGCAGCCGGACGCAAGCGATGCCACCGCATCGACAGAAACGCCGCCCACCGAAGCCACGCCGGTTGAAACGCCGCCCGTTGAAACGCCGCCTGCGGATGCCGAGCCGGCGCCTGCCGTGAGCGAAACGCCCGAGGCGACAGGCGCCCTTACCGGGCCGGATGCCGACGACGCGCCGGAGATGGAGGTGTTCTTTACCTTCACATGGGGCGGTCGCAAGGCGGGTGGTCACCAGGAGACGCAAAAGGCGCCGCGCCGCGATGCCCGCAAGGATGGGGCCAAGGGTGGCCCGCGTGGGGACGCGTCCAAGGGCAAACCCAAGGACAACAAGGGCAAGAAGGGCCCGAAACCGCAGCAGGGTGCGCGCCGTTTCGAGGCCCGGCCCGAGAAGAAGAAAGATCGCATCGACCCCGACAACCCCTTTGCCGCCGCGCTCATGGGGCTGAAGGACAAGAGCTGAGCCTTGGCGGGGGACGCGCGGATACGCCTCGACAAGTGGCTGTTTTTCGCGCGGTTTTTCAAGACGCGCAGCCTTGCCGCGAAACAGGTGGGAGCAGGGCACGTGCGCGTCAACAGCGACAAGGTGCTCAAACCCGCCCATGCGGTTGGCCCGGGCGATGTTCTGACTTTTGCGCAGGGGCGTGTGATCCGGGTAGTGCGGATCGTGGCCATGGGCGAAAGGCGCGGCCCCGCGCCCGAGGCGCAAGGGCTCTACGAAGACCTGACGCCGCAGGCCGAGCCACGCGCGCCCTCGGGCGGGGAGAGGCCGACCAAGCGCGACCGCCGCGCGATTGACGCGCTGCGCGGATCGGACGATATGTGACAACCGGGCGCTTGAATGATCCCGGTGAGTGAATTAGCTAGAGCCTGACGCCGCCTAAGATGGATTCCCGATATGACTTATGTCGTGACCGACAACTGCATCGCCTGCAAATATACCGACTGCGTCGAGGTCTGCCCGGTGGATTGCTTCTATGAGGGCGAGAACATGCTGGTGATCCATCCTGACGAATGTATCGACTGTGGCGTCTGCGAGCCGGAATGCCCCGCCGACGCGATCCGGCCCGACACCGAGCCGGAGATGGAAAACTGGGTCGAGTTCAACCGCAAATACTCGGAAATGTGGCCGGTCATCATTTCCAAGAAAGACCCGTTGCCCGAGGCGGAAGAGCGCGATGGCGAGGATGGCAAGCTCGAGAAATATTTCTCGGAAACGCCGGGCGAGGGCGGCTGATTCGGCGTTTCCGGCGTGACGGAATGGCGGCCAAGTGCCTGACAGATCGGGGAAAATACCCTGATTGACGCAGGGGCACTTTGATTTGGTCGCGATTCGTGTTATATTCCTGATACAAATGATGAGATTTGCCTGACACCATCCAAACGAGCTTCTGTTCCTTGGGTGGTTTTATTTGCGCAAAATCAATCTGCACGGGGGCGTGTGTTACGCCCTGTGTGAGTTGTTTTCGCAGTGACCGGGCGGGTTTCGGGAATGCAATGCGAGGAATGATTGCATGAGCAAGGCGAAGAAGTCGGAGTTTCGTCCGAATGATTATGTTGTGTATCCGGCCCATGGTGTGGGCCAGATCGTGTCGATCGAAAAGCAGGAGGTCGCGGGTTTCGAGCTCGAACTGTTCGTGATCTCGTTTGAAAAGGACAAGATGACCCTACGGGTGCCGACCAACCGCGCCACCGAGATCGGTATGCGCGGACTGTCGAGCCCGGATGTGGTGAGCCAGGCGATGAAGACGCTCAAGGGCAAGGCCAAGGTCAAACGCGCGATGTGGTCGCGCCGGGCGCAGGAATATGAGCAGAAGATCAACTCGGGTGACCTGATCGCGATTGCCGAGGTGGTGCGCGACCTGCATCGCAGCGACGATCAGCGCGAACAGAGCTATTCCGAACGCCAGCTTTACGAGGCGGCGCTGGAACGGCTGACCCGGGAAATGGCCGCTGTTGCAGGCGGCGACGAGATTACTGCTGCCAAGCAACTGGACGAGGTTCTGTTGTCGCGCGCGGCCTGATTTCCAGCGTCTTATCAAGGTATTGACCGCGTCCCATCGGGGCGCGGTTTTACTTTTGGCCGCTCGTCGAGGCGCTGCGGCGGCGGCTCCCGGCCCACCCTCCCCGCCACCACCGCAGCGCGGCGCTCGCGCACCGTGCGGGCCATTGGTGAGGGCGGGAAATGAGTATTTTCGCCAAGAAAGAGGGACGCTCAGAGCGCGGCGGAGAGGGCGATCAGGGCCGTGATCTCGGTGATTTGCTGGGTGGCGCCGAGCACGTCGCCGGTCTGTCCGCCGATCTTTCCGTGGGCGATGCGCATGGTGGCGGCGGTCATGATCGCGACGGCAAGGATGGCGGGCAGGGCGGCTGTGCCGGTGAGCAGGATCGTGGCGAAGAGAGCGATGGCGCAGGCGGTGGCGGCGATGATGGCTGCCGGGCGTCCGGTTGCGTGCGAGAGACCGTCGGTGCGGGCATGGGGGAGTGTGGCCATGGTCACGACCATCGCGGCGCGCGACAGGGCGGCGGCGGCCATGATCGCCGGGATCATGAAAATACCCAAGGAAACCAGTGCCATGGCGCGAAGCCCGAGGCCCAGGGCCAGGGCGATGACGCCATAGGCACCGATCCGGCTGTCGCGCATGATGTCAAGCCGGCGGGCGCGATCATGACCGCCCCAGAACCCGTCAGCCATATCGGCAAGACCGTCTTCATGCATCGCACCGGTGAGGATGACGAGCGTGAGCAGGGCAAGGAGAACGATGATTTCTTTAGGTAATCCAATGGCTTGGCAGGTAACGGCGACGCAGCTGGCGAGCCCGGCCAGCATCAGGCCGACGAGCGGCCAACTCCATGCGCTCGCGGCGCCGCGGGCATAGGCGGCGGTGGGCAGGTGGACGGGCAGGCGCGTGAGCAGCGAGAGCGCGACCGCGAGGTCGCGCAGCGAAGCCGAGGGGCGGGGGTCGAGCATGATCGAATCCGTTTTTCGGGTTGTGAACGCGCCTTGGGGGGTTAAACACGCCCAAAGGGATCAGATCAACGGGGTTTCCATGGCCGATTTCACGAATATTTCCGGGTTTCGTAAATTTCTCGAAACCGCACCGCAAAGCATTGAAAAGGCGCGGGTTTCTGCGGAAGAGCGCAACGCGGTGCTGACCAAACCGCCGGGGGCGTTGGGGCGATTGGAGGACCTGGCGATCTGGTACGCGGGGTGGCGCGGCGATGCGCGGCCACGGGTGGAGCGCCCGCAAGTCATTGTTTTCGCGGGAAATCATGGGGTTGCGGCGCGAGGGGTTTCGGCGTTTCCGGCGGAAGTCACGGCGCAGATGGTGGAGAATTTTCGCGCCGGTGGTGCGGCGATCAACCAGTTGGCGGAAAATTTTTCCGCCCGGATGGATGTTTTCGCGCTCGACCTCGACCACCCTACCGGGGATTTCACCCAAGGCCCGGCGATGGACGAAGCGGAGTTTTATCAAGCGATTCAAACGGGTTGGGACGCTGTGGACCCGGAGGCCGACCTGTTGGTGACGGGCGAGATGGGGATCGGCAACACCACCAGCGCGGCGGCGGTGGCCTGTGGCCTATATGGCGGCGCACCCGAGGATTGGGTGGGTCGGGGAACCGGCGTGGACGAGGCGGGATTGGCCCTCAAGGCGCAGGTGGTGCGTGATGGAATCACGTTGCATTCCAATGCCTTGGGAGATTCGTTCGAGGTTCTGCGCCGGTTGGGCGGACGGGAACTGGCGGCGATGGCGGGCGCGATGGCGCGGGCGCGCGTGTTGCGGATTCCGGTCATTCTTGACGGGTTCATCTGTTGCGCCGCGGCGGCCTGTCTCGAGCGGGCGGTGCCCGGCGCGCTGGATCACGCGGTCGCGGGGCATGAGAGCATCGAGCCGGGGCATTCCAAGATATTGAAAGAATTTGGAAAAGAGCCGCTGTTGCGGCTGGGGATGCGGCTTGGTGAAGGCAGTGGCGGGGCGCTGGCGATCGGCGTCTTGCAGGGGGCGCTGGCCTGTCATTCGGGCATGGCGACATTCGCCGAGGCCGGGGTGTCGGAGGGGTAATTAACATTCTGCAATGCAGCGCAAACCGGGGGGTGACTCCCGGCTGCGCCCCGGCTGTCGGGCGCGCACCGCCGCGTTGCAGCATTGGCGCGGCGGCGTTTGTTACACCTGCGTGCGGGGCTGCAACGATTCGCCCACTTGCCCAGAGCGTTGAAATCGGCCATTGAAGCGCCATGACGACACCCGATCCAGACCGGCCCGACGCAGGGGCCCGGACCCGGCCCGACCTGCCGGAGACCTCGCGCTCGCTGCCCATCGTGATGCTGCGGGCGCGTGAAACGATGATGGCGCCGATCCGGCAGATGTTGCAGAAGGTCGATGTGACCGAGCAGCAATGGCGGGTGCTGCGGGTTCTGGACGAGCGTGGCACGCTGGACCCCAAGGACCTCGCGCAGGCGGCGTGCCTGCTCAACCCCAGCCTGACGCGGATCATGCAGCATCTGGAGCGCAAGGGGTTGATCCGCCGCAAGGACCACCCGAGCGACCGGCGCAAGGTGCTGCTCGACATCACGCCCGAGGGGGTGGCCCTGCTCAGGGCGGCGGCACCCGAGAGCCAGGCGATCTTTGCCCGGCTCGAAGAGCAATTGGGGCGCGACAAGGTGGAACGGTTGCTCGATCTTCTCAACGAGTTGAGCGGGCTGGAACTGGATTAGGGCCTGTGCCCGTCGAGCCTCAGGCCGCGCCCAATTGCCAGTCGGTTCCCGGCACCGCGGCCAGAAGGGTGCGGGTATACTCCTGCTGCGGGTTGAGAAACACCTCGTGGACGGGGCCGATCTCGACCAGTTTGCCAAGCTGCATCACCGCGACCCGGTCACAGAGCTGGGCGGCGACGCGCATGTCATGGGTAATGAAGATGAGCGACAGGTCGAGCCGTTGTTGCAGACCGCGCAGCAGGTCCAGCACCTGGGCCTGGATCGAGACATCGAGCGCCGAGACGGCCTCGTCCGCGATGATAAGGTCGGGGTCCATCGCCAGCGCGCGGGCGATGCCGATGCGCTGACGCTGGCCGCCGGAAAATTCGTGCGGGTAGCGGTCGGCCGCGCCTGCGTCGAGTTCCACGATTTCCAGCAATTCGCGCGCGCGGGCATGGGCCTTGTCGCGGGGCACGCCCTGCACGATCGGCCCTTCGCAGAGCGCGTGCAGGACCGTCTTGCGCGGGTTGAGCGAGGCATAGGGATCTTGAAAGATCATCTGCACCCGGCGCCGTGCGCTGCGCAATTCCGCGGCCGTGAGGGTGTTCATGTCCTGCCCGTCGAGGATGATCTCGCCGCTGTCCGGCTCGACCAGCCGGACGATGGCGCGGCCCACGGTGGATTTGCCCGAGCCGCTTTCGCCGACGATGCCGAGAACCTCGCCGCGGGCGACCTCGAACGATACGTCGTCGATCGCCTTCACCTCGCGCTTGGGCTTGAAGAAGCCGCCCGAGGTGACAAAGGTCTTGCGCAGGTTGCGCACCTGCAACACCGGCTGTGCCGTGACCGGCGCGGGGTCGGGCACGGTGTCGGACGGGATCGCGGCGAGAAGTGCCTTGGTATAGTCGTGCTGTGGTGCGTCCAGCACCGCCTGGGCGGTGCCTGCCTCGACGATCTCGCCGTAGCGCATGACGATGACGCGGTCGGCGATTTCGGCCACCACGCCGAAATCATGGGTGATGAACATCACCGACATGCCATGGCGTTGCTGGATCGTCTTGATGAGGTTGAGGATCTGCGCCTGCGTCGTCACATCGAGCGCGGTGGTGGGTTCATCGGCGATCAGGATCGCGGGATCGAGTGCCAGCGCCATGGCGATCATCGCGCGCTGGCGTTGCCCGCCCGAA
This sequence comes from Aquicoccus porphyridii, assembly GCF_008369105.1. Lineage (GTDB taxonomy): Bacteria > Pseudomonadota > Alphaproteobacteria > Rhodobacterales > Rhodobacteraceae > Aquicoccus > Aquicoccus porphyridii. Next base: position 47,971 of record NZ_VINQ01000022.1, read on the forward strand.
AGCTGGAACGGATAGGCGCGGATGATCTTTTCGGGGTCGGGCAGGCCGACCTCGTTGATCAGGGCCAGCGCCTTTTGCCGCCGTTCCGCCGGGCTGTGGCGGTTATGGGCCTCGAACACCTCGGCGATCTGGTCGCCGATCCGCATCAAGGGGTTGAGCGCGGTCATCGGTTCCTGGAAGATCATGCCGATGCGGTCGCCGCGCAGCTTGCGCCGCTCGTGCGCGGGCAGCTGCATCAGGTCGCGGGATTCGAAATGCGCGCTGCCCTTGGCGACCTCGACCTGTTCGGGCAGGAGACCCATCAGCGCATTCGCCGTCATGGATTTGCCCGAGCCGGATTCGCCCACGACGCAGAGGATCTCGCCCGCGTAGAGGTCGAAGGTGATGTTCTGGACGGCAAATTCGCGATCCGCCCCCGGGGGCAGCGAAATCGCCAGGTCGCGGATCGTCAGGACGGGATCTGCCATGCTCAACGCCCCTTTCTGGCCAGGCGCGGGTTGAGTGCGTCGTTCAGCCCCTCGCCAATCAGGTTCAGCGCCAGCACCGTCAACAGGATTGCCACGCCGGGGATGAAACTGAGCCACCAGGCGTTGCGGATCACCGTGCGCGCCGCGCCGATCATGTAGCCCCAGCTCATGATGTTGGGATCGCCGAGGCCAAGGAAGGACAGCGAGCTTTCCAGCAGGATCGCCGTGGCCACCATGAGCGAGGCCATGACGATGATCGGCGACATCGCGTTGGGCAGGATATGCCCGAAGAGGATGCGCATGTTCGACAGGCCGGCGAGCCGCGCGGCATCGACGAATTCGCGGTTGCGCAGCGACAGCACCTCGGCCCGCACGAGGCGTGCCACGGGCGGCCAGCTGACGATGGCGATGGCAAGGGTGATCGTGGGCAGGGTCGGCTCAAGGATCGCCACCAGCACGATGGCCAGCGCGAAATTGGGGATGGTCTGGAAAAATTCGGTGAAGCGCATCGCCCCGTCATCGACCAGACCGCCATAGAACCCCGCAAGGGCCCCGAGCGGCACCCCGATCAGAAGCGCCACGAGGGTCGAGACCAGTCCGACGATCAGCGACACCCGTGCGCCGTGCACCAGCCCCGCCGCCACGTCGCGACCCAGCGTATCGGTGCCCAGCGGGAAACCGTCGGTGGAAAACGGCGTCAGGAACGGGCGCTGCACCATCTTCCACGGGCTGTCGGGATAGATCAGCGGCGCGAACACCGCCAGCAGCACAACCACGATCAGGATCAGTGCCCCCAGAAGCGCGCCCTTGTTGCGCGAAAACCGTTTCAGGAAATCCATCATGTCCCCGGCCCCCTTCAGATTCGCGGATCAATCAGCCGATAAACGAGATCGGTGATGATGTTGAAGGCGATCACCATGGCCGCCGAGACAAGGAAAACCCCGAGGAGTGTGTTGTAATCGCGTGCGGTCAGGCTTTCGAACATCAGTCGTCCGATCCCCGGCCAGGCGAAGACCGTTTCGGTCAGAACCGCGCCCCCCACCAGTTGCCCGGCTTGAAGCCCAGCCAGCGTGACCACCGGCAGCAATGCGTTGCGCAGGATGTGGCGGCGGCGGATCACCCGTTCATTGAGCCCCTTGGCGCGCGCCGTCTTGACGAAATCCATCTGGCTGACTTCGAGCACCGAGGAGCGGGTCATGCGCAGGTAGACCGCCATGAAGAACAGCCCCAGCGTCAGCGCGGGCAGAAAGAGGTGGCGCAGCCGGTCGATCAGCAGTTCGAACCCGGTATACCCGGCCCCGACCGATCCATAGCCAAAGGCCGGGAACCATCCCAGCTTGACCGAGAACAGAACCACCGCCATCAGCGCCACCCAGAAGAGCGGCGTGGCATAGAACAGCAACGCGACCGACGTTATCGCGCTGTCGCCCCAGCGCCCCTGCCGGGCAGCGGCGGCGAGGCCGAACACGATGCCAAGCAGAAGCGACATGAAAAACGCGGTCAGTGTGAGCAGCAAGGTGGCGGGCAGGCGATCGAGGATCAGGTCCAGCACCGGCATCTGCTGGCGATAGGAATAGCCGAGGTCGAGCTGCACCACCCCCGAGACATAGGTCCAGAACTGCACGTAAAGCGGCTGATCCAGCCCGAATTGCGCGCGCAGCTGGGCGATGAATTTTTCATCCGCCGCGCCCGCTTCGCCGGCCATCACGGCGGCCGGATCGCCCGGTGCGGCGTGGATCAGGAAGAAGTTCAGGATCACGATCAGCAAAAGCGTGATCGCCGCTTTTGCCAGCCGACTGAGAATGGCCCATGCAATGCCCATCGTTACGCGCAGCCCTGTTGGTTGGGATCGTTCATTCTATGGTCAGTTCCCGGGCCCGGGGAGAGATCCCGGGCCCGGGTCTGCGGGTTGCCCCGCTTACTTTTCGACCCACGCGTCGCGCAGACCGTCGTTCACCCCGATGGCGGTGGTGACGAGATCCTTGACCTCGCAGCGATAGATCGTGGGAAACTCGATCTCCAGGAGCCAGGCCACGGGCACGTCATCGACCAGCGTCTGCTGCACCTTGGTATAGATCTCCTGCCGCTCTTCGGGGGTGGCGGCCACGGCGGCCTCGGCGAACATCGCGTCAACTTCGGGGTTTTCATACCCGGCCACGTTGTTCCACGGGCTGCCCTTGGCGATGTTGGAGCTCAGGTAGCTGCGGGCCACGCCTAGCGCCGGATCGCCATATTGGTAGAGATAGGTGAAGGCGATGTCGAAATCCCATTCCGACTGTTTCTGGTTCCAGCCGGCCACGTCGGTGGCGACCAGTTCGACATTGACGCCGACCTCTTCGAGGTTCTGCTTCATTGCCTCGGCCCAGCGCTGCCAGGTTTCGCCGTAGGGCAGGGGCAGGATGCGCACGGTTTCGCCGTCATAACCTGCGGCCTCAAGATGTTCGCGTGCCTTGTCCTGATCCTGATCATACATGATCGTATCGTCGGAGTAGAAATTCGTCTTGGACGAGACCGGGCTGGTGGCGACCTTGCCAAAGCCGTTCCAGATCACGTCTCTCACGAATTCGCGGTCCATCGCGTACATCAGCGCCTTGCGGAAATCCTTGTTCGCGGTGGGGCCTTCGCGCGTGTTCAGCCACGCCATGGCGTGCGGTGCGAAATATTCCCAGCCCTGGCCGGTCGAGCAGACGCCATCCATCGCGGTCAGGCGCTGCACATCCCAGTTCTCGACCGAGCCGCCGGGCAACACGTCGACTTCACCGTTCTCGAACGCCACGGCGCGCGAGGCCGCATCGGGCACGACGCGATAATAGACCTCGTCGAGATAGGGTTTGCCCTCCAGATAGTAATCCTCGTTCTTGACGAGGTGGATATAGCTGCCCTTGTTCCATTCCTCGAACTTGAACGGGCCGGTGCCGATGGGCGTGTTGTTGGCCGGGTTGTTGGCGTAATCCGTGCCTTCATAGATATGTTTGGGGATCATCGGCATGGTGCCGTTTTCGAACACGCCGATGAACGGGCCGAAGGGGTTCTTGAGCTTGAATTCAACGGTGTGATCGTCGAGCGCGGTCACGCTTTCGACATGTTCGAGGCTGACGCGCAGGCGGGGGTGGGTTTCGCGCAGGAACTCATCGACCGAGAACACCACGTCATCGGCGTTGAAATCCTCGCCGTCGTGCCACTTGACGCCTTCGCGCAGGTTGAACGTATAGGTCAGCGCGTCATCCGAAATCTCCCAGGATTCCGCCAGTGACGGCTGCGGGTTGAGATCGGTGTCATAGCGCAGCAGGCTTTCATAGATATCGCCCGCGACAAGCTGTGTCGGGCCGTTCTGCACCAGCCCCAGCATCAGGCTGGGCGGTTCGGGCTGCACCACGATGTCGAGCCGTCCACCGGCCTCTTGCGCCGCGGCGGGCAAGGCAAGGCCGGTGGCCAAAATGGTCGAAATCAGGAAATTTCTCATTGTCGTCTCCCTGTTGCAAGGTATGCGCGGGCTGATTTGTTGTCGTGTCGGCGTTGTGGCCGACACCCCGTCTGGATGGCCCGCGCGTGGCGGGATCGGCCTGTTGGCCATATGTCTCAGGGTTCATGCGGGGGGCGGTCGAGTCAAGTTAAATTGTCGACAAACGACAGTTTCATGGCTAGCCTGCCCGATATGACATCGAAACCCCCTCCGCTTTTCCCAAGGCTGGCGCGCGATGCGCTATCGCAACGGATCGCGCAGGCGTTGACCGAGGCGATCGTGTCGGGCCGCCTGAAACCGGGCGACCGGGTCAGCGAATCCGCCATCGCCCGCGAGATGGGCACCAGCCGCGCGCCCGTGCGCGAGGCCGGTCGCCTGCTGGAAAGTGCGGGCCTTCTGGTGTCGAAGGCCAACCGGGGGTTTTTCGTGCGCACGATCACCGCCGATGATCTCGACTCGATCTACGAGCTGCGCCTGTGCATCGAGCGCGAGGCGGCCGCACGGCTGGTGCGCGTGGGTGGCGTGGCGGGCGTGGTTCCGGATCTGCATCTGCAACTGGATGAAATGACGGGCCGGTCGGCCGATGGGCAGGTGATCCACCAGATCGCCGCCGATCTGCAGTTTCACCGCCTGATCGTGAAGAATTCGGGCAACAGCCGGTTCCTCGCGGTGTTCGACACGCTGGCCTCGGAGATCCAGGCCAGCACGGCCCTGATCGACCGGGTGTTCGACGATCCGCACAAGATCGCGCGCAATCACCTGCTGATCATCGACGCGCTGGAAACCGGCGATGAGGGCGAGGCCCGCGCCGCGATGGATTATCACATCGGCGTCGCGCGCGAGGCGGTCGTGAATCACTTCCGGGTTCTGGAGGCAGGCCACCCCGCCCCGCCGCCGCGCAAGGTGCCGTGATTGCCCAGGGTTTGGCCGTGTCGGGGCACCGATCGGCGATTGTGGAAGAGGCTGCGGGCGTTGGGGGTATCAAGGCAGGGGAACACGCGTTGCACACGCTTTCCCGGTGTTCGGTTGGATTTGCGCTCAGGAAGGAACGCGGGTTCTCAGTAAACCCATTGAAAATAAATGGAGGCGAGTACCGGAATCGAACCGGTGTACACGGATTTGCAATCCGCTGCGTCACCACTCCGCCAACTCGCCCTCCGTGGTGTCAGGGCTGGCTTATCGCTGTTTTTGCGCGGCTTGTCCAGACGTCGTGGAGCCGATTTGGGAGGTATGGATAGGGGGAAGAATGGTGGTGGATGGTGCGGGTCTGCGCACGGGCGTTGGCGCGCGCTGTCGCAGGCGGCGCGGCAGACATTGCCGCCACGCGGGAGATGTGTCAAAACACAAAAAGAACTCCGACAGCTACTGACAGGGCTCAGACCATGACAGATTTCGCCATGCGCCGCACGATGATGGTGGACACCCAGATCCGCCCTTCGGACGTCACGAAATACCCGATCATCGAGGCGCTGCTTTCGGTCCCGCGCGAGATGTTCGTGCCGACGGACAAGCGCGAGGTGGCCTATATGGGCGAGCATATCGACCTTGGCGGAAACCGCGTCATCCTTGATCCCCGGACGCTGGCCAAGATGCTGGATGCGCTGGATATTCAGAACGATGAGCTGGTGCTCGATATCGGGGTGGGGCTGGGATATTCCGCGGCCGTGATCGCGCGCATGGCCGAGGCCGTGGTGGCGGTGGAAGAGGAAGAGAGCCTGGCCGAGACCGGGCAGACGAACCTGGTCGAGGCCGGTGCGGATAACGTGGTCATGCATGTGGGGCCGTTGACCGAGGGCGCGGCCCAGCACGGACCCTATGACGTGATCATCCTTGAAGGCGCGGTGGCGCATCTGCCGGAGGCGTTGACTGACCAGCTCAAGGATGGTGGGCGCATGGCGGTCCTGTTCGGGGGCGAGAGCGAGCAGGGCCAGGTGCGGATCGGATACAAGATCGACGGGCGCATGAACTGGCGGTTCGCGTTCGATGCGGGGGCGCCGGTGCTGCCGGGGTTCGAGAAACATACGGCCTTTGTTTTATGAGCGGCTTATCGGCAGAGAAACAAGGTGTGACGGGAGCGGCATGATGCGGATCGCGATGAAACGGAAACCCTTGGCGCGGCTGGTGGCTGCGGCGATTCTTGCCTTTGCCGTGCCGGTGATGTCGCAGGCCGAAACGGTGGCCGACACGATGGCGGCGGCCTATCAGCATAACGGGCTGATCGAACAGAACCGCGCCTTGCTGCGGGCGGCGGACGAGGATGTGGCGATCGCGGTTTCCGCGCTCAAGCCCATTCTCAACTGGTCGGCGGACATGACCTATTCGCGCGGGCGCAGTTTCACCCCGGGCACCATGGCCGCGTCGCGGTCATCGTCTGGCACGGATGCAACGATCGGGCTCGCGGCGGAGCTTCTGCTTTATGATTTCGGGCGCAGCAAGATCGGCATCGGCGTGCAGAAGGAAACCGTCCTGGCTACGCGGCAGGCGCTCGTTTCGGCCGAACAACAGGTGCTTTTGCGCGCCGCGACCGCGTTTTTCGAGGTTCAGCGGCGCAATGAGTTCGTCCGGCTTCGGCAGAACAACGTGCGCGTGATTTCCGAACAGCTTCGAGCGGCGCGTGACCGGTTCGAGGTTGGCGAGGTGACGCGCACCGATGTGTCGCTGGCCGAGGCCCGGTTGGCCGGGGCGCGTGCGGCACTGGCTGCGGCGCAGGGGCAACTGGCGCAGGCGAACGAGGAATTCCGCGCAGCGGTTGGGCGCAAGCCCGGACAGTTGAGCGGTCTTGGCCGGGTGCCGGCGACCGCGAAATCGGTGGATGCGGCCAAGGCGGTGGCGCTGAGGAATCACCCCGAAATGCTCAAGGTGCAACACGAGGTGACCGCGACCGAGCTGGCCATTCTGGCAGCCGAGGCGGGCATGAAGCCGCAGGTCAAGCTGACCGGGCGCTATGGTTTGACCCAGAACCTCGATGACAGGGGATTCTCCAACGGTGGCAGCGTCGGGGTCGAGATCGGCGGGCCGATCTACCAGGGCGGGCGGTTGAGTGCGCTGGCCCGGCAGGCGATGGCGCGGCGGGACCAGGCGCGCGCGGGTCTGCATGTCGTGCGCCACAACATTGCCCTTGCCGTCGGCAACGCATGGGCCGGGCTTCAGGTCGCCCGCGCGAGCCGGGATGCCAGCGAACGCCAGGTCCGCGCGGCGCGCGAGGCGTTTCGCGGGGTGCGTGAAGAGGCAACGCTGGGCGCGCGCACGACGCTTGATGTGCTTGATGCCGAGCAGGAGTTGCTGGACGCGCAAACCAACCTGGCTTCGGCCATGGTGGACGAGCATGTGGCGGCCTATAACCTGCTGTCGGCCATGGGATACCTGACGGCCGAGAGATTGAACCTGCGGGTGCCGCGCTATGATCCGGCGGCCTATTACAACCTGGTCAAGGACGCCCCGGCCAAACGATCGCGGCAGGGCCAGCAGCTTGACAAGGCGTTGCGGTCCCTGGGCAAGCAATAGCGGCAGACGCGCAAGACGCGCCCTATCTGTTGTGGGAATCCTGTCGCTGCGCTACAATCGTGGGCGAGGCAGAGTGGTGACCAAATGACTGATCCCGTGACGAATGTTGAAATCGAGGATGTCCTGTCCTCTATCCGGCGGCTGGTATCCGAAAACGGTCGCGGTGCGACAACACGCCCGGCCGAGCGGAGCGGGGCGGAAGGCCCGGTGGAGCAGGTCGAAGAGTCGCCGGAAGGCGGCGGGCAGGATGATATGCTTGTCCTGACACCGGCGTTGCGCGTGTCCGAACCCGAAACTGCGCCCGCGCCGGAAAACGCGGCAACGGATAATGATCCGTCGTCTGCCGAGTCGCTTGAAAGCGTGGTCAAGGATGCGCTGGGCGAGGCGCTGGCGAAAATGGCCCGCCCGCAGGCCGGTTCCGAATCGGGATCGGGGGGGGCGGCCGGGGATGATCTGGGATCGCGTGCCTCCGGGGCCGGGGAGAGCCTGAAAGAGCGGATCGCGGAGTTGGAAACGGTGGTTGCCCAACAGGAGGGTGACTGGGAACCCGATGGCGACAGCGAGGATGCCTATGCCGGCACCCCGGTGGAAACGCTGGCCTGGGAGGATCATGTCGAGGAGGCCGAGGACAGCACCGACGCGCCCGAGCACGTTTGGTCGGAAGACAGGATAGGCGAGGTGGAAGAAGCCGAGCTTGTCGAACTTGACGAGAATGATGTCGGCGCCGCGCCCGAGCCGATTTTCGCCCATGCCGCCGAACCCGCGGCTGCATTCCAGGAAACGGCGGAAGAGGAGCGACCGGGGTCGCTGGAGGATGCCGGGCTCGATACGGACCCGGCCGACGCGCAGGGGGTCGCCGATGCCGAAGAGTTCGACGTGCCGGAAGACACCGAAGCGATGGACGAGGATGTCGATCTTTTCGGCGCGGACGAGACGTTGATCGACGAAGAGGTGCTGCGCGAAATGGTCGCCGATATCGTGCGTCAGGAGCTTCAGGGCACCTTGGGGGAACGGATTACGCGCAACGTGCGCAAGCTTGTCCGCCGTGAAATCCACCGCGCATTGGCGGCGCATGAACTGGATTGAAGCCGAAGGCGGCATTTCGAAGGTTTGAAATGAAAAGCGCCCGGGAAATCCCGGGCGCTTTCGGGTTCGAGGGGGCGGGGGTTACCGGCCCTCGTAGCCGTTGAAGGAACGCGTATCCGAGGCATTGGCCGAGAACACGGTGATCTGTTTCTCACCGCCGATCGCGTAGTCCGCCTCGGGGCTGTCACTTTGGGTTTCGACGCCGGTCTGGGTCTGTGCGCCCTGGGTGAAGAGGCCCGCCTGGTTGTCGTTGACGGCGCGTTCATAGGGGCCGACCATGGCCGAGGCACCGGTGGCGAGGGCGATGGTGGTGGCGAGTGCTGTGAGTGCGAGTTTCATGTCGTTTCCTTTCGGGTTGAAGTGATCGTGTTGGCGATCTGTTTTGATCTGTCCCC
>NZ_VINQ01000211.1 GCF_008369105.1 Aquicoccus porphyridii
AGCAGGGCGCGCTCGACGATCGGGTCCAACTGCGGTTCGTCGGGGAACTTCAAGGTGTCGATGTTTACCAAGGGACACTGTTCGCCCTGACAGCCGGGCTTCAGGTGCTCGCTGGCGAGGCGCTCGGTGGGCAGCGGGTCGTCGAGGCCGGGCTTGAAGAGGCTCTGGCAGGCGCTCAGCAGAACGACCAGGCTGCCGAGGGCGGCGAATTTCAGAAGGCGCATGGGATTCCTTTTGCGACGGTGGATGGGCGGGCTCGAAGCGTCGACCAGTCCGTTTCGACCCTGGCGTCGCGCTTGAGTTCGGCCCGCGCAAACCCCAAGTATGGCCTAGCCGTGGCCGGGAAACACGCCCGTGCGGCGAGCGCCACGAAGTTT
>NZ_VINQ01000212.1 GCF_008369105.1 Aquicoccus porphyridii
GCGCTTCTTCTTCGAGATCCTCCAGCGCCGCCACGACTACGCCGGCTACGGCGCGGCCAACGTGCCGGTGCGCCTGGCGGCGATGGCGCAAGCGCGGCGGGGTGTGCGCCGGGTCAAGCTGTGAGAATTGTCGGGGCTCCGGCAGGTGCTCTTCCTACAGCCGGGCGGGCCCCGCATAATCGGCCGCAATTCCCGCCGGCCACGAGTGAGTCACCGATGTCCAAGCCTGATCCCGCCGTCGTGGAGGAATCCGCTCCGCGCGGCAAGGGACGCAAGAACAATCCCGAGAAGACCCGCCAGGACATCCTCCGCGCCGCCATCGACGAGTTCGTCGCCCAGGGCCTCTCGGGTGCGCGGGTGGACGCCATCGCCGAGCG
>NZ_VINQ01000213.1 GCF_008369105.1 Aquicoccus porphyridii
GAGCTCAAGCTCGACCAGGTGGCGCTGCTGGTCGGCATGGTCAAGGGACCGTCCTACTTCAACCCGCGGCGTTACCCGGATCGTGCGCTGGCGCGGCGCAACCTGGTGCTCGACGTGCTCGCCGAGCAGGGCGTGGCGACCCAGCAGGAAGTCGACGCCGCCAAGCAGCGCCCGCTCGGCGTTACCCGGCAGGGCAGCATGGCCGACAGCTCCTATCCGGCCTTCCTCGACCTGGTCAAGCGCCAGTTGCGCCAGGACTACCGCGACGAGGACCTGACCGAGGAAGGGCTGCGCATCTTCACCAGCTTCGATCCGATCCTGCAGGAGAAGGCCGAGACCTCCGTCAACGAAACGCTCAAGCGTCTCAGTGGGCGCA
>NZ_VINQ01000214.1 GCF_008369105.1 Aquicoccus porphyridii
GCGAGCGCTTCAGGGTCACCGGTCTCTACGAGAACCGCGTGTTCGACGGCATTCCCGAGCTGCTCGAAGCCCTGGTCGGACGCGGCCACACGCTCTACGTCGCGACCAGCAAGCCCGGCGTGTTCGCCCGCGAGATCGCCCGCCACTTCGCCTTCGACCGTCACTTCAAGGCGATCTACGGCAGCGAGCTGGACGGCACGCGCACGCACAAGGACGAACTGATCCGCCATCTGCTCGACAGCGAAGGCCTGGCAGCGGAGCATTGCCTGATGATCGGCGACCGCATGCACGACCTGCTCGGCGCCAGCCGCAACGGTGTCGCCTGCATCGGCGTCGGCTACGGCTTCGGCAGCGAAGACGAACTGCGCGCGCACC
>NZ_VINQ01000215.1 GCF_008369105.1 Aquicoccus porphyridii
AGTAGTCATATGCTTGTCTCAAAGATTAAGCCATGCATGTCTAAGTTTAAGCAATTAAACCGCGAAACTGCGAATGGCTCATTAAATCAGTTATAGTTTATTTGATAGTACCTTACTACATGGATAACCGTGGTAATTCTAGAGCTAATACATGCTAAAAACCCCGACTTCGGAAGGGGTGTATTTATTAGATTAAAAACCAATGCCCTTCGGGGCTAACTGGTGATTCATAATAACTTCTCGAATCGCATGGCCTTGCGCTGGCG
>NZ_VINQ01000216.1 GCF_008369105.1 Aquicoccus porphyridii
CTATAACGTGACAAACCGGCCAAGCTGACCGGCCCTGCCGCCAAACGGCGGCAAACGGGCTAAGCTCGAGACGCCGCCTGGCGTCTTCATGGAGGATTCCGCATGTTGTTGCTCTGGTTAGTCGTACTGGTACTCGGTGTCGCTTACCTCGCCCATCGGCGTACCCCCCCCGCTCCCGCGCTCGGCATCAGCGCCGCCTACCTGATCCTGATGGGCGTGTTCAGCCACGCGCCCGGCTGGCTGCTGCTGGTCTTCTGGCTGCTCTGGCTGGCGGTGGCGCTTCCCCTCGCCCTGCCCGACCTGCGCCGGCGCGTGCTCAGCGGTCCGCTGTTCGCCTGGTTCCAGAAAGTCCTGCCGCCGATGTCCGACACCGA
>NZ_VINQ01000217.1 GCF_008369105.1 Aquicoccus porphyridii
TGGACATAGGTCAGTTGACCGGTCAGCTTCGCCGGGATGTCCCCCCGACGCACCGGCTTGCCGACCAGACGGTACTCGCTGCGCGGCTTGAGCGGCGCCTTGCCGTCGATGTTCAGGTTGAAGCGCTGGCCTCGCAGCAACTCGCCGTAGCCGATCCGTCGCTGCGGATTGGCGGCGGCGAAGACCTGGCCGTTTTCGCTGCGCAGGCTGTCCGGATGCACCGGGAAATGGCTTCCGGCCTGGCGCAGGAGGAAGCGCCGGGCTTCGGCGGCGGCCTGGCGCAGCGGCACGGCGCTGACCTGGATGCTGGCGCTGGCGATGGTCGGCCCCTGGTCCGGTGTGCGACGGGTGTCGCCGAGGATCATCTCGACCT
>NZ_VINQ01000218.1 GCF_008369105.1 Aquicoccus porphyridii
GGCCCCTTGAAGCCGCTCTCGTCGCGGGCGATGACGTTGATGATCAGCACCTCGTCGACCGGGGCAGGTTCGGCAGCAACCGCAGGGGCTTTCTCCCGCTCTTTCTCCTTGCGGCCCTTCGACTTGCCCTTGCGCGGCTCCACCGTCTCGGCGGCATCGCTCGGGTCCGCCTCCAGGGCCAGCCCCTCGTCGAGGTCCAGATCGCCCTGGCGCGGCTCTTCCTGGCGCTTGCCGCCCTTGCGTTCCTTGGCTTCGCGGGCGCTGACGCTGGGCAGGTCCTGTTCGTCGAAGGATGGCTCGCGATGCTCGACCACGCGCGCCGGCCCCAGCAGTTCAGCCGAGTCGCCGTCGTCGTCCGGCAGATTGGCGAAA
>NZ_VINQ01000219.1 GCF_008369105.1 Aquicoccus porphyridii
AGCGCGGCCTGCTGGCTATCGGTCAACTCCAGGAGGTTGGCCAGCAGCAGCGGGCCCATCTCGCTGATGGTGGTGCGCAACGGGTGGCCGGTCTTCCCGGCGATGTCCCAGAGCGTGGTCGGGTAGGCCTTCGGCTGGTAGTTCAGCCACGGCATGCTGGCGATACGTTCGGCGACCTTGCCCTGCGGGTTGCCCGGCGCGGCGATGCCGCACAGGTCGCCCTTGATGTCGGCGGCGAACACCGCGACACCGGCATCGCTGAAGGATTCGGCGAGGTGCTGCAAGGTCACCGTCTTGCCGGTACCGGTGGCGCCGGCGATCAATCCATGACGGTTGGCCAGGCGCCAGGCCTGTCCTACCGGCTGGCCATC
>NZ_VINQ01000220.1 GCF_008369105.1 Aquicoccus porphyridii
CAGGGTCAGGGCGTTGTCCGCCAACGGCGCCAGCACCTGCTCCTGCCAGTCGGCCAGCCACGGCAACGGTCGCGCCGGTTCCGGCGTACGGACCAGCCAGGCGCCGACGACGAAGGTCAGGACCGCCAGCGACAGGTAGAACAGCCAGCGGGTATTGCGCGGCATGGGATTCCTCCGGGCAGAAAAAAACCGCACCCTTGCGGGGTGCGGTTTTCGCGAGGCGCGGCGATCAGGCGAGAATCCGCCCTTTCAGCTTGCTCATGGCGTTCTTTTCCAGCTGCCGGATACGCTCGGCGGAGACGTTGTACTTTTCCGCCAGGTCGTGCAGCGTGGCCTTCTCCTCGGACAGCCAGCGCTGCTGGAGAATGTC
>NZ_VINQ01000023.1 GCF_008369105.1 Aquicoccus porphyridii
CCCTCKCCGACCGGCCCGGCGACCAGGCCCGCGCGCTCTTTGCCCGCGCCCTCGCCGAAAGCGGCCTGCCCGCCGGGCGCGTGCGGATCGTCGACCCCGCCGAGAGCTTCTGCACCGACGAGACCTGCGGCCTCGTGCGCGACGGCGCCCTGCTCTACTCCGACGGCAACCACCCCAGCCTTCCCGGCATCGACCTGATGCTGCCCCCCATCGTGGCCTCGATCCTCACCCGCTGACCGCCCCGCCCGGGGATCGCCCGCCTTCACCCTTGATCCCACGCCCATATCCCGCAAGGGTTGCCGAGGTGCAGGTGAAAGGGCGTGCGATGGATGACAAGCAGCCGAAAGACCTCCTCGACTGGATGGCGCTTTCCAAGGCCCCCGACTGGCGGGTCGCGCGTCCGCTCGGGCCCCTCGTTGCCCTCTTTCTCGCGCTGCTGATCGCGGGGGCCTATGCCGCCGCCTTCTTTCTGATCTACGGCGTTCTCTTTGGCAGGGGCGAGGCCAGCCTCGGCACAGGCGCCCTCATCGCCGCCCTTCTCGGCGCGCCCTTCGTGATCTGGGGCACGGTGCTGAAACACCAGACCGTGCGCTACCAGAAAGAAGGCCACATCACCGACCGGATCAACAAGGCGGTGGAACAGTTGGGGGCGGAGAAGACCGTCAAGAAGGACGGCGACGAAACCACCAAACCCAATATCGAGGTCCGCATCGGCGCGATCCTGTCGCTGGAGCGCATCGCACAGGATTCGACCAGCCACGACAACGGCCGCGACCATGTGCGGGTGATGGAAATCCTCTGCGCCTATATCCGCGAGAACTCGAACGCGCGAAAGCCGGTGGATTTCCCGCTGATCGACTGGGAGCCGCTGAAAGCCGACGCAACCGAGGAAGAACGCACCGCGCATCTGGAATGGCGCAAAGCGCGGTTCGGAAATATTGTTGACAGCAACGCCCGGGAATGGGCGCAAAGCCTGCCCAAGCCCCGCACCGATGTGCAACTCGCACTGACGGTGATCGGGCGGCGCAACGCGCAGCAGCGCAGGGTCGAAGCCGCATGGCCAGATCCGCCGACCGAGACGACTGTCTGGCCCTTCGACAGTGATTTCGCGCGCCTGCCGGATGACCCGGGCGCGGACGCGCTGAGCAAGGCGGAACTGGATGCGTTCATGGCGAGCCTCCGGGAGTGGAAAGCGACGCTCGATGCCTATCGCGGCTATCGGCTGGACCTGAGCGGGGCCAACCTGCAACGTGCCGACATGGCCGCGAAACAGCCCGACGGCTCGGACGCGGTGTTCGCTGGCGCCCAACTGACCGAGGCGCGGATGGAGGGCGTAGTCCTCGTCGGCGCGCGCATGGTAGGAGCAACCCTCGGCGGAACACGCATGGAGGGGATAAACTTTGTCGGGACGCGCATGGAAGGGGCAACCCTCGGCGAGGCGCGGATGGAAGGGGCAGCCCTCGGCGGGGCGCGCATGGAAGGGGCAGCCCTCGGCGGGGCGCGCATGGAAGGGGCAGACCTCTGGGGCGTGCGGATGGAAGGGGGGGTTCTTTTCGAGGCGCGGATGGAAGGGGGGTTGCTTTTCGAGGCGCGGATGGAGGGGGCGGGCCTCAGTAAGGCGCGGATGGAGGGGGCGGGCCTCTTCGGAGCGCGGATGGAGGGGGCGGATTTCAGCGAGGCGCGGATGGACAGCCACACAGGCCTCCACGACGCTAAGCTGCAAGGTGCTGCGCTGCGGAATGTGGATTATTCATCCGTGGGAATCACACAAGAACAGGTCGACGCGACCTTCGGCGATGCCAGCGTGACCCTGCCCAAACGCATCACCCGCCCCGTCCATTGGCCTGACTGGGAATTGCCGAACCGCCCCATCCATCGGATTGGCTGGGAATTGCCCCCATTTGACGAAACCACTTTCTACACCCAATGGCGCAAATGGCTCTCCAACCCCGCCACCTACACCCCACCCCCCAAACCCACCTCCAACTAGCCCMCCCCAAATCACACTCCCSTGATCCCGTGATCCGCACCCGAGCAGCCCCCGTAACCCTTCACGTGTGGCCGCACAGGAAACGACAACGCAATCACCTGACACGAGGAGGTCTTCATGACCCGTTTCACCAATTTCATTGCCGCGTCCGCCACCGCCATCGCGGCGTTCGGTGCCGCCCTGCCTGCGCTGGCCGGCGGTCACGGGATGAAAAACATCGTCGAAATCGCCGCCGGGGATGAGCGGTTCAGCACGCTCGTCGCCGCCGTCACCGCCGCCGATCTCGGCGAAACCCTTTCGGGCGAAGGCCCGTTCACCGTCTTCGCCCCGGTCGATGATGCCTTCGCCGCCCTGCCCGAGGGCACGCTCGAGGGGCTTCTCGAACCCGGCATGAAGGACGATCTGACCAACGTGCTGATGTATCACGTCGTCTCCGGCGCGGTGATGTCGGGCGACATTCCCATGGGCACGATGGCCTCGGGCACGGCGCTTGACGGCGCCAATCTCTGCGTGACGCGGGGCGAGGGCGTGATGCTCGACGACGGCTCCGGCATGATGGCCAATGTCATCGTCGCCGATATCGAGGCCAGCAACGGCGTGATCCACGTCGTCGACAAGGTTCTCCTGCCGGGCAACGACCCGGACTGCTGATCATCCGCTGATCGGCCCGGGCTCGCCCGCGCGGTGAGACGCCCCGCCCTCCCCCGGGGGCGGGGTTTTTCGTGGCATCCCGCCGACGGCAGGCCAGAACAGGCTTGATTTGCCCGGCCCCAGCGGCGACATAAGGTGCGCAACGGGCAAGGGATCACGCGGGGAACACATGGCGCTTCCGGTCAGGGATCAGGTCAGGTACTGGGGCATCGCCGCGGTTGTCTTCGTGGTGGTGCTGTGGGCGCTGGGCGACGTGATCCTGCCCTTCGTGCTGGGCGGCGCCATCGCCTATTTCCTCGATCCCGTGGCCGACCGGCTCGAACGGCTGGGCGCATCGCGCGGCGTCGCGACCGCGATCATCACCATCGTCGCCACGCTCGTCTTCATCCTCATGGCCCTGCTGGTCATCCCCACGCTGGTGCAACAGGCGATTGCGCTGTTCAACACCGCGCCACAGCTGGCCCAGGATCTCCAGGCGTTTCTCACCGAGCGTTTCCCGTCACTGGTCGACGCCGACAGCACCCTGCGCAAATCGCTTCTCGCGGTGGGCGAAAAGGTCCAGGACCGCGGCGGCGAGCTTCTCGAAGCGGTGCTGAGTTCGGCCGCCTCGATCATCAATATCGTGCTGCTCTTCGTGATCGTGCCGGTGGTGGCGGTCTACCTGCTCTATGACTGGGACCGCATGGTCGCCCGCATCGACGCGCTCCTGCCGCGCGATCACGCGCCGGTCATCCGCCAACTCGCGGCCGAGATCGACACCGTGCTGGCCTCGTTCATCCGCGGCATGGGCACGGTCAGCCTGATCCTCGGCACCTATTACGCCGTCGCCCTTATGGTGGTGGGGCTGCAATTCGGGCTGGTCGTCGGCTTTGTCGCGGGCGCCCTCACCTTCATTCCTTACGTCGGCGCGATCCTTGGCGGGGCACTGGCCATCGGCCTCGGGCTGTTCCAGTTCTGGGGCGAGTGGATCACGATCGGACTGGTTGCCGCGATCTTCGTCGCCGGACAGGTGGCCGAAGGCAATGTCCTCACCCCCAAACTCGTCGGAGGCTCGGTCGGCCTGCACCCGGTCTGGCTCATCTTCGCGCTGTCGGTTTTCGGCACGCTGTTCGGTTTCGTGGGGATGCTGGTGGCGGTGCCGCTCGCCGCCACGCTGGGCGTTCTCGCCCGGTTCGGGATCGAAAGCTACCGCTCAAGCCGCCTCTATCGCGGGCTGGATTCGCAGGACGAACCGTGATGGCCCGACAGCTTCGCTTCGACCTCCCCGTCCGCACCGCGCACGGGCGCGAGGATTTCTTCGTCTCGCCCGCCAATGCCCAGGCCGTCGCCATGATCGAGGGTTGGGCCGACTGGCCCGGGCGCAAGCTCGCACTGCTCGGGCCGTCGGGCGCGGGCAAGACCCATCTCGCCCATGTCTGGGCCGCCCTGTCGGGGGCCACGATCGTCGCCGCGCAGGATCTCGCCGGTCACGACATCCCTCGCCTCGCCCGCACCAGCCTCGTGATCGAGGACGTGCCGATGATCGCCGGTGACATCCGCGCCGAAGAGGCGCTCTTTCACCTGCACAACCTCGCGCTGGCCGAAGGGCACGCGCTGCTCTTCACCGCCCATACCGCGCCCGCCCGCTGGGGCCTTGCCCTGCCCGACCTGCAAAGCCGCATGGAAGGCACCACAGCCGTGATCATCGCGCCGCCCGATGACGATCTGCTCGCGGCGGTGCTGATGAAACTCTTCACCGACCGCCAGCTTTCGCCCACCCCCGACACGATCCCCTACCTGCTGCGCCATATCGACCGCAGCTTCGACACCGCCCGGCGGATCGTGGCGGCACTGGACGAGGCCGCGCTCGACCAGGGGCGCGAGATCAACCGCCGCCTCGCGATCGAACTGGTGGGCAGGCTGGCAGGCTGAGCCTCTTGCACACCCTTGCAAACATTCCTCTGGGTTGGGGAAAGATGGAGGGGCAGGTGCGTTGTTGCGGTGGAGCGGACAAGACCAACGTTCCGGTCAAGATACTGCACTTGGTCAAGTCTCTTTCAGGCGCTGATCCAGACGTTGAGCCAGATCACGAAGCTCCTTGACGACCATTGCGATGGTCTCATGCGCGGCATTGCTGGCTCGACCAGAGAGATAAGGACCGACCGGAGGCAGGTTGTCGTAAACCGGAGCAACATGCGAGAATGTCTTTTCCGTTTTGATGTCGGCAATCCGCCCACCATTCACACCAAACCATGCGGCGATGTCATGTTGTCGGTCACCGCGCGCCAACATGCCCTTGGCGATGGCGGCATCCTCGTCGTTCAGCGTGATCCCGCTACGTTCTGCTTTGGCGGTCTTTCTCCCCTTCCGGCTTTCGAAAAAGCATTTCGCCTCGGGGTTTCCATCAAGAAATTTCTCTACCATGTTCTTCCCCTTTCTCTTTATCGCATCGGTGACAATCAGACGCCCCGCGGGCTTTTTACCCTTGGCCTTCATCTCCAAACTCCTGTTTCAGTGCTAAATCAGTTGTACTCACGGGCCTGCCGCAGCAGGTGCCATTGCTTGCTCGGTCGGGCGTGGTAGGCCGTGACAATCATATCACCTGCGACAATCACACGTTTCCCTACTAGCCGACGGAGCTTATGCGCTTGGCGTTTCAACCAGGCTTCCGCCTCCCGAACATCCTTCTCCCGCATGAGATACCCGCCCTCGACTTCTGTGCCGATCGCCATGATCAACTCCGCATCTCCGTCGCGAAAGCCGCGTTGGGCAAACCGCATGGCTGCATGCGGTGTCAGTTTCAATTTCATTGCGTTTATGGCCTCCTCCCTTTCAGAAGTCATCTTCATCGCCCTTCTCGGGCGCGCGCCTTTTCCTGACGGGCTCCCGCGCCTTGTTGACAAGCGTAGCAGGGTCCAACTCGCTCGTCGTTTTCAAGACGTCATCGGCCTCTTTCTTCACCCACGCCGCCCGTTCGTCTTGCGTGGCTTTGCGGATATCGCCCGGCATTTCAGCAAGCGCGACCTTGCCGTCGAGGATCAGACGGCGCGCGTTCTCATCCTCGCCCAGAATATCGACCAGTTCCTCGATACCGACCCCGTAGCGTGGCGCGTCGTCATCATCCCATGCGACGCCTTCTTCATTTGGCAGGCCGGTTTCGGACAGCCTCGCGTTGAGGAAGCGCGCAAATGGGTTGTCCTTGGCACTGTTCTCATCCCAGTGCCCCACGCGCACGGCGAACAGATCACGGTGTTCGATTGAGCTTTCTTCGGCCTCCAGCAGCTCCTGATCGTCTGGATTCCATGATGCGTGCAGCCGGTTGCGAAGGTGTCGGGGAGCGGAACCTTCGATTTTGACAAGTGCATCCTTAAGCGCTTGCAACTCTAGGCGCCGCTCCTTGAGAGATTGCTCGGCCATGATCGCAAACAAAAGCGGAGCGACTTCGACAATCTGTTGCCGGGTGACGCCATAGCGGCGAGCGACCAATGCCAGCGCGTTGCGACAGCCCGTGTCGAGAACCATCGAAATCTGATCCCGCCGTGCAGCCTCTCCGCCCGCAGCGGTTTCGGGCAGGGGGCCCTCGGCGCAAATCTCAGTCGGCGTGACGCCCAACGCCTCGCACAGTTTAGCGAGCTTGTCGCTCCGGATGTTCTCGATCCTACCGGTCTTCCAGCGAGACAGGGTACCGACGTCCGTGCCGATCTCTCCCGCCAGTTCCTTCTGGCTGCGCGGATAGCGGTCGAGCAGGTCACTCAGGCGATTTCGATTGATCTTGGTCATTGGCTTCTCCAGCGCTTATGAGATTTCATCATGAGCTTAATAAACATCTTTTAAAATAGGCTTTTATTGAAAATTCTTGCATAAAATTCTGTACTTGAATCAATGGTTCTTAAATTTCGCCTATTTAATGCTCATTCATGGCGCGACGCACAGTGAAACCGATCGCTCCCAAACTCATCATGCCAATCACCCCACATATCGCAGCCCCGCACCCCCACCCACCCGCGAGCACTGGACAACCCTCCCCACAGGGCGCACACTCGCCCGTCGTCACCCAACCGTTACAAGAAACCCGCATAACGCCCCCATGCCGAACGCAGATTTTCTCGCCAACCCGTTCATCGACCCGACCGATATGCCCGATCTCGACATCACCGGGCCGGGGCGCTTTTTCAATCGTGAACTGAGCTGGCTCGGGTTCAACTGGCGCGTGCTCGAAGAGGCGGAGAACCCCCGCGTGCCGCTGCTCGAACGGCTGCGTTTCCTGTCGATCTCGGCCAATAATCTCGACGAATTCTATACCGTGCGCGTGGCTGGCCTGCGCGAACTGGCCCATGGCGGCGTGACCACCCCCGCCGCCGACGGGCTGAGCCCGGCCGAACAGCTCAAGCTGATCAACGCCGAGGCCCGCAACCTCATGGCCCATCAACAGGCCACCTATGACACGCTCTCCAGCGAGATGCAGGACAAGGGCATCTCGATCTGCACCCGTGAAACCCTGTCCAAGAGCGACCGCACGCACCTCTCCGAGGTCTTTCTCGCCCGCGTCTTTCCCGTGCTGTCGCCGCTGGCCATCGACCCCGCGCATCCCTTCCCCTTCATCCCCAACACCGGCTTTGCCCTCGCGCTGCAACTCGAACGCAAGCGCGACAAGCGCGAATTGAAGGCGCTCTTGCCGATCCCGCACCAGATCGACCGCTTCGTGCCGCTGCCCGCCAAGGAGGGCCTGCACCGTTTCCTGCCGCTCGAGGAACTGCTGCTCGACAATATCGATTCGCTCTTCCCGGGCTACGCGCTCAAGGGCCATTGCGCCTTTCGCGTGCTGCGCGACAGCGACCTCGAAGTCGAGGAAGAGGCCGAAGACCTCGTGCGCGAATTCGAGACCGCACTGAAGCGCCGCCGTCGCGGCGAGGTGGTGCGCATGAAGGTCTCGGCCGACGCGCCGCCCGCGCTTCTCGACCTGATCAAGCGCGAACTCCATGTCTCCGATGACGAGGTGGTCGAGATCGACGGGCTGATCGGCATGGCCGATCTCGACGAGCTGGTGCTCGATACCCGCCCCGACCTGCTCTGGCCGTCGTTCACGCCGCGCGTGCCCGAACGGGTGCAGGATTTCGACGGCGACATGTTCGCCGCGATCCGCCAGAAGGACATGCTGCTGCATCATCCTTATGAAACCTTCGACATGGTGGTGCGTTTCCTCGCGCAGGCCGCGCGCGATCCCGACGTGGTGGCGATCAAGCAGACGCTTTATCGCACCTCGCGCGACAGCCCCATCGTCGACGCGCTCTGCGAGGCCGCCGAGGACGGCAAATCCGTCACCGCGCTGGTCGAGCTCAAGGCCCGCTTCGACGAAGCCGCCAATATCCGCCAGTCGCGCCGACTGGAGCGGGCGGGCGCGCATGTGGTCTATGGCTTTCTCGACCTCAAGACCCATGCCAAGATCTCGACCGTGGTGCGCCGCGAAGGCGACCGGCTGGTGACCTATACCCATTACGGCACCGGCAATTACCACCCGATCACCGCGCGCATCTATACCGATCTCTCGTTCTTCACCTGCGATCCGGCGCTGGGGCGCGACGCCACCAAGGTGTTCAACTACCTCTCGGGCTATGCCCAGCCCGAAAGCCTCGAAAACCTCGCGATCTCGCCGCTCTCGCTCAAGCCCCGCCTGCTCGAGATGATCGAGGCCGAGATCGCCCATGCCGAGGCCGGCCGCCCGGCCGAGATCTGGGCCAAGATGAACGCGCTCATTGATTCCGAGGTGATCGACGCGCTCTATGCCGCCTCGCGCGCGGGCGTGAAGATCAGCCTCGTGGTGCGCGGCATCTGCGGGCTGCGCCCCGGCGTCCAGGGCCTGTCCGAGAATATCCGCGTGAAATCCATCGTCGGGCGATTCCTCGAACATTCCCGCATCGTGTGTTTCGGCAACGGCAAGGGCCTGCCGCATAAAAAGGCGCGGGTCTTCATGTCATCCGCCGACTGGATGGGCCGCAACCTCAACCGCCGCGTCGAAACCCTCGTCGAGATCGGCAACCCCACCGTCAAGGCCCAGATCACCGAACAGATCATGGCCGCCAACATGGCCGACGTGGCGCAAAGCTGGGTGATGACCCCCGACGGCCATTTCGCCCGCGCCGCCCCGCCCGAAGAGGGGCTGGCCTTCTCCTGCCACCGCTTCTTCATGGAACACCCCTCGCTTTCGGGTCGCGGCACCGCCGGCGCCGCCGACGTCCCGCAACTGACCCACAGCGAGGATTGAAGCGCGGCGCAAGCCGCCCGGAACAGCGGCGCAAGCCGCCCGGGCAGCGCCCGACCGCCCCCCGGGCGGGCGCTTTTCACCACCTGACCACCGACAATCGTCGGAATATGTGGCACCATAAAGTGCCTCTCAAAACCGGTGCAAGCGCCCACCCGCGGCCGGGCACCGCCCTTCCGTCGAAAGGTCCGCCCACGGTTTCAAACCACCACCACCCACCCCCGGCCCAACCGCCAAACTGATCCACTCCGCCCCCTGCCCCGTAACCTGACCAAAGGAGGCCCGCCATGATCCGCATTCTCGCCCTTACCGTCGCCATCCTGCTGGGCACCAACGCCCACGCCCTCGACCTCGAAACCCCCTTCGAGTCGATCGACGGCGGCACGCTTTCCATCGAGCAATGGGCCGGGCGGCCGGTTCTCGTCGTCAACACCGCCTCGCGCTGCGGCTACACCCCGCAATATGACGGCCTGCAAACGCTCTATGACCGCTACCGCGACCGGGGCCTTGTCGTGCTGGCCGTGCCGTCGAACGATTTCCGACAGGAACTCGCCACCGATACCGAGGTCAAGGAATTCTGCGAGGTGCAATTCGGCCTCGACCTGCCGATGACCACCATCACCCATGTGCGCGGCCCCGACGCCCACCCGTTCTATGCCTCGCTCCGCGCCGAGGCCGGGTTCACCCCGCGCTGGAATTTCAACAAGGTGCTGATCGGCCCCGAGGGGCAGGTCGTCGAAACCTACGGCGCGCGCACCGAACCCCTCTCGCGCGGCATCACCGCAGAGATCGAGGCGCTTCTACCGCCGGGCACCTGAGGGGTAGTACCTGAACCGGGCCTACCCCTGCGCCTTGAGCTCCAGCCGCCGCCGGTGCAACACCGGCTCGGTATAGCCCGAAGGCTGCACCCGCCCGCGAAACACGAGGTCACAGGCCGCCTGAAACGCCAGCCCGTCAAACCCGGGCGTCATCGGGCGATAGGCAGGATCGCCCGCGTTCTGCCCGTCCACCACCTTGGCCATGCGCTTCATCGCCTCCATCACCGCATGCTGATCCGCCACCCCGTGATGCAGCCAGTTGGCCAGCGCCTGGCTTGAAATCCGACAGGTCGCCCGGTCCTCCATCAGCCCCACATCGTTGATGTCGGGCACCTTGGAACAGCCCACCCCCTGATCGATCCAGCGCACCACGTAGCCCAGGATGCCCTGCGCGTTGTTCTCGATTTCGCGGGTCAGCTCCTCACCGCTCAGGTTGCGGCCCGTCATCACCGGGATGGTCAGGAGATCGTCCAGCGTCCCGCGCGGCCCGCCTGCCGCGATCTCGTCCTGCCGCGCCAGCACGTCAATCTCGTGGTAATGCGTCGCGTGCAGCGTGGCCGCCGTGGGGCTCGGCACCCAGGCACAGTTGGCCCCCGCCTTCGGATGGCCGATCTTCTGGTCGAGCATGTCGCCCATGAGGTCCGGCATCGCCCACATCCCCTTGCCGATCTGCGCCCGCCCGCGCAGCCCGCAGGCCAGCCCGATATCGACATTGCGATCCTCGTAGGACGTGATCCAGGGCTGCGATTTCATCTCGCCCTTGGGCAGCATCGGCCCGGCTTCCATGTTGGTGTGTATCTCGTCTCCCGTCCGGTCGAGGAACCCGGTATTGATGAACGCCACCCGGTGTTTCGCCGCCCGGATACATTCCTTGAGGTTGACGCTGGTGCGCCGTTCCTCGTCCATGATGCCCAGTTTCACGGTGTAGCGCGGCAGGCCCAGGAACCCTTCGACCCGGGTGAATATCTCGTCGGCAAACCCCACTTCCTCGGGTCCATGCATCTTGGGCTTGACCACGTAGACCGAGCCATGGGCGGCATTGCGCCCCCGGTCATGCATCGCGATCAACACCGTGATCGCCGCATCCATCAACCCTTCGGGCACTTCGTTGCCATCGCGGTCGAGGATCGCCGGGTTGGTCATCAGATGCCCCACGTTGCGCACCAGCATCAACGACCGCCCCTTGAGCACCCGCGCCGCACCGTCCGCCCCGGTGAACTCCAGGTCGGGGTTGAGCACCCGGGTGAAGGTCCGCCCGCCCTTGCTCACCTCCTCGGCGAGGCTGCCATCCATCAGGCCAAGCCAGTTGGAATAGGCCAGAACCTTGTCCTCGGCATCGACACAGGCCACCGAATCCTCGCAATCCATGATCGTGGACATCGCCGATTCCAACCGGATATCGTTGATCCCCGCCGGATCGTTCTGGCCGATCTCGCCTTCAGGCTTTACATCAAGAACGATGTGCAAGCCATTGACTTTCAATACGATACCGCTTGGCGAATCCGCGTCGCCCATATGCCCCGCGAACTGCCCCGCATCCTTCAGCGCCGGGACGAGCACACCGCCCGCAAGCCCGAGCGCGCGCACATCCGCCCATGACCCCCGCGCCAGCGGCACCACCTTGTCGAGATGCGCCTTGGCCCAGGCGATCACCCGCGCCCCGCGGGCCGGATCATACCCACCGCCCTGCGGCAGATCGCCCAGCGCGTCGGTGCCGTAAAGCGCGTCATAAAGCGAGCCCCAGCGCGCATTGGCGGCATTGAGCGCAAAGCGCGCATTGGTGATCGGCACCACCAGTTGCGGCCCCGGCACCTCGGCAATCTCGGGATCGACGCCCTTGGTCTCGATGCTGAAATCCGGCCCCTCGGGCACGATATAGCCGATCTCCTCCAGAAACGCCCGATAGGCGGCCGCGTCATGCCCATGACCCTTCCGCTCCAGGTGCCAGGCGTCGATCTGCGACTGGATGTCTTCACGCAGGGCCAGAAGCCTCCGATTCTCGGGGCCAAGCTCATGCACCAGCGCCGCAAGCCCCGACCAGAACGCGTCAACCTCGACCCCCGTCCCGGGCAGCGCGCGCGCCTCCACGAAAGCGACGAGCCGCTCATCCACCTGCAACCCGTGCTTCTCGATCCGTTCGCTCATGACGCCCTCCTTCGCGGCAATTCAGCCCATGTTTAGCCAAGAGATTACCGGGCGGCAACAAAACTGGTTATGTTTTTTTACCAATCAGGAGGAAGGATTATCAAACCAATCCGAATAATCCGCGGCTCCCGCGCAATTTCACGAAAGATGCACCCCGCCCGTCATCGCGCATCAGCCTTCCACAAACCGGTGCGCCACCGGGTCCCAGACGAGATCGAAATGCCGGGCGATCTTGGCGAAACTCCGGCTATGGCCCCGCTTCATCGCGCGTTCCGACCATGTTCGGATCGGAATGGCGAAATTGTCGCCGATCCCGTCGACCAGCACGAATTGCGGCCGCCCGTCGCGGATGCCGTAACTCACGTTGAGCATGTTCATGTCGGTCGTGCGCACCTTCCAGCTCAGCAGGCGTTGCGCGAAATCGTTCAGGAGCGGAACATGCTCGCGCCCGAACGCGCCGCTCTCGCGCATGCTCAAAAGGTTCGGCCCGATCACCCCCGCACCGTCTTGAATCCGCTCGACGATCGACGCCGACCCGAGATCGGTCTCGACAAAGCCGAGCATGCGCGGAATCGGCAGATCGCCCTCGGCCGTGCCGACCCGCGTCTGCACCGAGATATAGCACTCAAACTCCTTGAAAATCGCCCGCATCCGCGTCGACGGGAACATCCGAAGGCTGCACCCGCGAAACCCCTTGAGCCTGATTTCCGACAGGTCGAGCAGAACCTTGAACAGAACATCCGGGTAATCGGGGTGAAAATACACCGCCCGGTCATTCCCGCGCGCCACGCGATCACGCCCCGACAACGCGATCTTGTTCACCGGAATACAAAACTTGCCAGATTCGCCCGAGACCTTGAGCACACCTAAATCCTTGACCTGCGCCGGAAGAGGCATTCCAAAATACCGTTATCAAAGTGTCACAAACCGCGGCCAAAGCCAATTGCCACGACAGGCATAAACCCGCCTGCGCGGCTCATGCGCCACGCGTTGCGGGCCACGCACGCGCAACGGATCACCCATTGAAGCCGCGCGCATCCGCCCCTAACGTCCCCCAACCCGACCCCGAAGGAGAGACCGCATGAAAGACGCCAGCCCCCAAACCGTCTATCTCAAGGATTACACCCCCTTCGGCTTCACGGTTGATGAGGTCGAACTGACCTTCCGCCTCGCCCCTTCGGCCACCCGCGTCCTCTCAAAGATCCGCTTTTCGCCGAACCCCGACGCCCCCGACCGGCATTTCTTCCTGCATGGCGAAAACCTCAAACCCGTCTCGACCCGGATCGACGGCGCCGAGATCACCCCGCGCCATGTCGAGGGCGGCATCGAGATGGACGCCCCCGACACCCCCTTCACCTTCGAGGCCGAGGTCGAGATCGACCCCGCCGCCAACACCGCGCTCGAAGGGCTCTACATATCCGGGGGGATGTATTGCACCCAATGCGAGGCCGAGGGCTTTCGCAAGATCACGTGGTATCCCGACCGCCCCGACGTGATGGCGCCGTTTTCCGTGCGCATCGAGGGCGACGTGCCGGTGATGCTCTCCAACGGCAATCCCGGCGCATCCGGCCCCGGCTTTGCCGAATGGCACGACCCCTGGCCCAAGCCCGCCTATCTCTTCGCCCTCGTCGCGGGCGATTTGCGCAATCACCCCGACACGTTCACCACCATGTCGGGCAAGACGGTCGATCTCAACATCTGGGTCCGCCCCGGCGACGAGGGCAAATGCGCCTTCGGCATGGAGGCGCTCAAGAAATCCATGACATGGGACGAAAAGGTCTATGGCCGCGAATACGATCTCGACCTCTTCAACATCGTGGCGGTCGACGATTTCAACATGGGCGCGATGGAGAACAAGGGCCTCAACATCTTCAACTCCTCCTGCGTGCTGGCCAGCCCGGAAACCGCGACCGACGCCAATTTCGAACGGATCGAGGCGATCATCGCGCATGAATATTTCCACAACTGGACCGGCAATCGCATCACCTGCCGCGACTGGTTTCAACTGTGCCTCAAGGAGGGGCTGACCGTCTTTCGCGACAGCCAGTTCATCGCCGACATGCGCTCCGCACCCGTGAAACGCATCGAGGACGTGATCGCGCTGCGCGCCCGCCAGTTTCGCGAAGACAACGGCCCGCTGGCCCATCCCGTGCGACCGCAAAGCTTTGTCGAGATCAACAATTTCTACACCGCCACGGTCTATGAAAAGGGCGCCGAACTCATCGGGATGCTGAAAACGCTGGTGGGCGACGCGGCCTATGCCCGCGCGCTCGACCTCTATTTCACCCGCCATGACGGCGACGCCGCCACGATCGAGGATTGGCTCAAGGTGTTCGAGGATGCCACCGGTCGCGATCTCTCACAATTCAAACGCTGGTATGATGACGCCGGAACGCCGCGCCTCTCGGTCAGCGATGACTTCGGCGACGGCCGCTACACGCTGACCTTCCGCCAGCACACGCCCCCCACCCCCGGCCAATCCGACAAGGCCCCGCGCGTCATCCCCATCGCCGTGGGGCTGCTCGGTCCCAATGGCGACGAGGTGCTGCCCACCACCGTGCTCGAAATGACCGAACCCGAGCAAAGCTTCACCTTCGACGGGCTCACCGCGAAACCCGTCCCCTCGATCCTGCGCGGCTTCTCGGCCCCGGTAATCCTCGACCACGCGAGCGACAACGCCACCCGCGCCTTCCTGCTCGCGCATGACACCGACCCGTTCAACCGCTGGCAGGCGGGCCACGATCTCGCGCTCGACTGCCTCATCGCCATGATCCGCGACGGCGCCGCCCCCGATGCGGGCTATCTCGACGCGCTGCACCGTCTCATCCGCGACGATGAACAGGACCCGGCCTTCCGCGCCCTCGCCCTCGGCCTGCCCTCGCAGGACGAACTGGCCCAGACGCTCCACGATCACGGCCACACCCCCGATCCACAGGCGATCTGGGAAGCGCTTGAAACCCTCAAACAGGCCCGCGCGCAGGCATTCCACGACACCGCCACGCGGCTTTACGCGCAATACCAGGTGGATGCGCCCTATGCCCCGGATGCCACGCAATCCGCCGCCCGCAGCCTTGCCAACGCCGCCATGGCGATGCTCACCCGGCTCGACGGCGGCACGCTGGCGCAGAAACAATTCGACAGCGCCGACAACATGACCCAGCAGCTCTCCGCGCTCTCGGCACTGATCTCGGCGGGGCGTGGCGATGACGCCGTGCGACGGTTCCACGAACAATGGAACCATGACCGCCTCGTGATCGACAAATGGTTCTCGGTCCAGATCGCCAACGCCCCCCCCGACAAGACCGCCGAAACCGCCGAGACCCTCACCCGGCACCCCGATTTCACCATCCGCAACCCCAACCGCTTCCGCGCCACGCTGGGCGCGCTGACAATGAACCCGGCGGGCTTTCACCACGCCTCGGGCAAGGGCTATGCGCTGCTCGCCGATCACCTGATCGCGCTCGACCCGCTCAACCCGCAGACCACCGCCCGCATGTGCACCGCGTTCGAGACGTGGCGGCGCTACGATTCCGACCGGCAGGCGCTGATCGAGGCCGAACTGCACCGCATCCTCGCCACGCCGAACCTCTCGGGCGACACCACCGAGATGATCACCCGCATCCTCGGATGACCCGGCATGAGTGATCGCCCCCCCGATCCGCCCCCGCTGCCCCCGGGCTTTACCCACGAAAGCCACGGGCGCAGCCGCGCGGCCCTGATCACCCTCGCCCTCACCTATGCCACCCTCATCGCCCTCGTCATGCTCATCGACATGGCCTGGTGGATCGCGCTCGGCTTCGCGCTCTTCACCCTGCCGGCACTCTGGGAATTCATCACCAACCCCCGCGCCACGCTCACCCTCGATGATCGCGGCCTTGGCTGGCAGACCCGGACCACCGGCGACAGCCTGCCGCTCGCGCTGATCGACAAGGTGCGCTTTGACACGCGGCTCGATCTCTCGGTGCGGATCACCCTCATCCTGCGCGACGGGCGCAAGATCCGCCTGCCCCACGCCGCCACGCCGCCGCATCGCCCCTTCGAGGACTTGCTCAAGGCGCACGGCATCCGCACCGAACGCCACCACTTCTCCCTGATCGGCTAGGCGGAGACCGGGCCGCGACCCATCGGCAGCGTACGCTGCATTTACTGAATATCCCGTTAAGAATTGCTGCAACGCGGCGGTGCACGCATCGCAGCCGCACAACAGCCGGAGATCACCCCCCCGATTTTTCCGCGAAAAATCACGTTAACCCCACCGCGCGCCGGTCGTGGCCCCCTTGCATCGGCCTGCGCCCCGGTCCACCCTGCGCCGCGAACGAACCATTCCAGAAGGCAGATCATGACCGCGAACATCCTTTTCGCCGCTCGCCCCGACAGTTGGGCCGAATACGAGAAACCGCTGCGCACGGCACTTGAAAAGACCGGGGTAAGCTATTCTCTTTCCACTGAATTCCCCCCCGAAGAGGTTGATTACATCATCTATGCCCCGAACTCCGAAGTGCAGGATTTCACCCCCTTCACCCGGGCCAAGGCGGTGCTCAATCTCTGGGCCGGGGTCGAACACGTAGCGCCCAACCCGACCCTCGACATCCCCCTCGCGCGGATGGTCGGCGGCGGGCTGACCGAAGGCATGGTCGAATGGGTCACCGGCCACACGCTGCGGCACCATCTCGGCATGGATGCCCATATCGTAAACCCTTCAAATCATTGGAAACCTTCGCCCCCGCCGCTCGCCTATGAGCGGTCGGTGACGATCCTCGGACTGGGCGAACTGGGCCGCGCCTGCGCCACCGCCCTGGCCGGTCTCGGCTTCGCCGTCTCGGGCTGGTCGCGCAGCCCCAAGATGATTGAGGGCGTCACCTGCCACCACGGCGATTCCGGCTTGAAGGACGCGATTCAAGATGCTGAAATCATTATCCTTCTCCTGCCCAACACCCCGGCCACCGAGAACACGCTCAACGCCGAAACCCTTGCCCTCACCGCCCCCGGCGCCTTCGTGATCAACCCCGGCCGCGGCACGCTCATCGACGATGACGCGCTGCTCGCCGCGCTCGAGTCGGGCCAGATCGCCCACGCCACGCTCGACGTCTTCCGCAAGGAACCCCTGCCCGCCGACCACCCCTACTGGTCGCACCCAAAGGTCACGGTAACACCACATATTGCGTCCGACACCCGCCCCGGCCCCGCCTCCGAAGTGATCGCCGAGAACGTGCGCCGCGGCGAAGAGGGCGCGCCCTTCCTACATCTCGTCGACCGCAGCGCCGGGTATTGACCAAAGAACGACAGCACAGGTTGGATTGAGTATTTTCCCCAAGAAAGAAAGAGGTTACACGATGATCTTCGTGTAGCCCCCTGCTCTTTCTTGGTTCCAAATACTCACAGGCACACGCTCTCCGGCAGCCCTTCGTTTTGCCTCAGCGCAGGATCGGCGGCTTCTCGGGGTCCGATCCCGGCGCCGGGCGCACAGATGCCGCAGGCGTCTCCGGCTCCGGCAGATCGAACCGCAACGCCACCCGCTCCAGCCGGGCGATCACGGGATCGTCCGGCGCGAAAAACCCCACATCCACGCGCAGATCCCGCCCCGAGAACAGCACCGCCTCCGAGATCGCACGCGCCAGCGCGGGCTGCGCCGCCTTGGGCGCGCCGGTGATCGCCAGAAGATGCCCCGCGCTGTCATCGGCCCATGTCACCCCCGCCAGCCACGCAGCGCGGGCCAGCCCCGCCGCCTTGGCCAGCCGCGCATCGACCGCCGCCACGACCTCCTGGGGCAGGTCCGGCGCATGCAGGCTTCGCGGCAAGGCGCGGCTCTCGTCGGGTGCAGGGGCCAGCGTTTCGGCCAGCCAGCCCAGTTCATCGGGCCCGAGCAGGACCGCGCCCGCTTCCGTTCCGGGGTTCAGCGCAAGGCCCAGACCCTCGCCGCCCAACATCCCGGCCAGCGCCCGCCCCGACAGCGTCGCATAATGGGCCGGGGCGCCGGTAAACTCAGTAAGCCGCTCTTCGCTGCCAAAGATCAGCACGAACCGCGCCCCGTCCGCCTCGATCAATTCCGGCTCGATCCGGTCGCCCTCGGCCTCACCGGTCAAGAGCAGCATCACCTCGCTATCGGCCAGCGTCGCAAAGAACGCCAGCCGCGCGGCCTCGTCCCCGGGGGCGGCCTGCATCGCGGCCAGCGCCTGTTCGAGCAGTGTTCGTGTCACGGGCGCAGAACCCCGGCAATCTCGTCGCGAAGCACCGGCAAAAGCTCCTCTTCGAACCACGGGTTTTTCTTCAACCACCCGGTATTGCGCCATGACGGATGCGGCAAGGGGAAAACCCGCGGCGCATGATCGCGCCAGCTCCGCACCAGTTCCGTCACCCCCATGCGCGTGCCCAGATGCCAACGCTGCGAATGTCCCCCAACCAGCAGCGTGAGCCGCACATCCGCCAGCGACGCCAAAACCCGCGCATGCCATGTCCGCGCACAGATCGCGGGCGGTGGCAGGTCACTGCCGCGCGCGTCATACCCCGGGAAACAGAAGGCCATCGGCACGATCGCGATCCGGCTCTTGTCATAGAAGATGTCCCGCCCGATCCCCATCCAGTCGCGCAACCGCTCGCCCGAGGGATCATCGAAGGGCAGGCCCGATTCATGGACCCGCATGCCCGGCGCCTGACCCGCGATCAACAGCCGCGCCCCCGGCGCGAACCACGCCACCGGGCGTGGTGCATGGCCGGTTGCCGTGGTCGCGAACGTCTCGGCACATAACCGGCAAGCTCTTATTTCAGAAGCCAAATCTTTCATTGCTCCAGCTTACCTGAAAGCGCGGCCACATCAAACATTTCGAACTTCATGAAAATAATTATGGACACGGCGCCATCATTTCGATATTTCTAGAATCATGAAACATTCAGACACCGACGATCTTGACCTTGTTCAGGCCGCCTCGACCTTCGCGGCGCTGGGCAGTGAACAGCGGCTCGGCGTGCTGCGCACCCTCGTGCGCGCCGGGCCGGAGGGGCTGACCATCGGCACGCTGGGCGAACGCTCGGGCGTGACCGGCTCAACCCTCACCCACCACATGAAGACGCTGGCGCAGGCCGGGCTTGTCACGCAAAAGCGGCAGGGGAGACAGATCATCTGCGCCGCCGTCGCCTATGACGAGTTGCGCGCGCTCACCGACTTCCTGACCCGACAATGCTGTGTCGATGCGCCGCAATCGACTGCGCACGATCATGACCAAACCAACCAGAACCAGGCCAAAAGGACCCTTTGAACAATGGTTGACACCTCCCTTATCCCGCAACGCCTGTCCCGCCTGCGGCCCGATTGGGCCTGGATTGCGCTGGGGCTGATCCTTCTGGCCGTGGCCGTGTTCGAGCGGGCGCAATTCCTGCCCACGCTGGACTTCGCCTCCGGCGCGCTGGCCAGCACCGCACCGTTTATCCTGTTTGCCGTGCTGGCGATCGGCTGGCTCAAGGCCACCGGCGCCGAGAGCCTTCTGGCCCGCGCCTTCCAGGGGCGCGAGATGCGGATGATCCTGCTGGCGGCGCTGTTTGGCGGGCTCTCGCCGTTTTGCTCGTGCCAGGTCATTCCCTTTATCGCCGCCCTTCTGGCGGTCGGCGCGCCGCTCTCGGCGGTCATGGCCTTCTGGCTCGCCTCGCCGCTGATGGACCCGGCGATGTTCTCGATCACCGCCGGCACGCTCGGATTCGACTTCGCGCTGGCCAAGACCGGCTTCGCCGTGGCGCTCGGCCTCATGGGCGGGTTCGGCACGATGCTGTTCAAATCCTCTGCCGTCTTTGCCGATCCCCTGCGCGAGAAACCCACGGTCGGAGGCTGTGGCGCGAAGAAACCCTTCTCGGGTCAACCCGTCTGGCGCTTCTGGGCCCATGCCGAGCGCCGCACGACCTTCCGCGACAACGCACTGCAGAACGCCGTCTTCCTGCTCAAGTGGCTGTCGCTGGCCTATGTGCTGGAGGCGCTGATGATCCGCCACGTGCCTGCCGACATGATCGCCGGCGTGCTGGGTGGCGACGGTATCCGGCCGATCCTGCTCGGGGCCTTCGTCGGCGCACCGGCCTATCTCAACGGCTATGCCGCGGTGCCGCTCGTCGATGCGCTCCTGCAACAGGGCATGGCGCCGGGCGCCGCGATGAGCTTCGTGATCGCCGGCGGCGTCAGCAGCCTGCCCGCCGCCATCGCGGTCTGGGCCCTGGTCAAGCCGCGCGTCTTTGCCGCCTACATGGGCTTTGCGGTGCTCGGCGCGATGCTGGCCGGGCTGGGCTGGGCCGCGCTGGCCTGAAATCGCGGCACGGACACCACGACACCAACGGACCGGCCCGTGACAGGGCCGGTCCGCACATGCGTTAAAACGACATCCCAACACTCAGGGGGCTTATTCTTGCCTAAAAGTTGGGTATATACGCTATGGAAAGATCGCGGCCGGTGAGGGCCAATCTAAATGATGCCTTCACGCAACCCGGGTATCAGGGGGCTGCCCGCGAACAATCGGAGCAGGGTATGATCGAGTTCGAAAACGTCAGCAAGTCCTTCTGGACCGGCTCCCAACGGAAGGTGATCCTCGAACAGGTGTCCTTCCGGGTCGAGCTTGGCAATTCGCTCGGCATCCTCGCCCCCAACGGCACGGGCAAGACGACGCTCATCAACATGATGGCCGGGCTTGAAAAACCCGACGAAGGCACGATCCGGCGCAGCTCGCGCATCTCTTTCCCGCTGGGCTTCATGGGCGGGGTCGTGTCCAAGGTTTCGGCGGTTGAAAACAGCCGCTATATCGCCCGCCTCTACGGGCTCGATCCCGACTATGTCGAGGCGTTCTGCCGCTGGCTGTGCAACCTCGGCGAATATTTCGAGCAACCGCTCGGCACCTATTCCTCGGGGATGCGGGCGCGGTTCTCCTTCGCGCTGATGCTCGCGCTCGATTTCGACATCTACCTCATTGACGAGGGCATGCCCGGCTCCACGGACGTGGAATTCAACAAGAAAGCAGGCGACATCCTGCGCGAAAGATTGCAGAATACGACGACCGTCATTGTCTCGCACCAACCCGAGACTTTAGAGAAATTCGTGCGCAGCGCTGCCGTTCTGATGGCTGGCAAACTTCATATGTTCGATACCTTGGAAGAAGCGAAACAGCTCTATGACTACGAAACCCAAGGCTAGAAAATTCCGCATCCACCGGACAGCGCCAGGTGCGGCTGCGGGGGCGGAACAGCGCGCGCAAGCCCGCGTTGCCGAGGATCACGCTCGCCACGGCAAAGCATCGCCAGCCGCGGCCAAAGCCCTGCGCGATCCCGTGACCCCCGAGAAACTGTTGCGCGACCCCCAGGCCGCGCCAGCCGCGGACGACAACGCCTCTGCCGCTTCCCCGGCCAATTCTCCGGCCAATTCCCAATCCGGACCCGCCCGATCCGGCGAGGTTGCATCGGCCCGCGAAACCCGGACCGAAACCGATATCGACGCGATCCGCAAAGAGGGCCTGACCGGGCGGCAACTGCGCATGGCCCGCCGCGTGGCCCAGAAACACGGGCTCGCCCCGATCTCCGACTTCGACGCGGTGCGACAGTTGCGCCTGCGCGGCATCGACCCGTTTCAACGCTCCACCATGCTCGAACTGGTCGTCCCCAAGGACGCGGGTGGCAGGGCCGCCATCGCCGATACCGGCAATCTTCCCGCCGGGGCCACGTCGAACCTGCCCCAGACCGTCCAACCCGGCAAGACCAACCTGCCCTCGACCGACACCACCTCGCCCGCCGATCGACGCGCTTCCGAGATCATGGCGATCCAGCGCGACATCATGCGCCGCCGCCGCAAGCGGCTGATCCTGCTGTTCACGCGGCTGGCGGCCTTCGTGTTCCTGCCCACCCTCCTCGCGGGCTGGTATTATTTCGCTGTCGCGACACCGATGTATTCCACCAAGACCGAATTCCTGATCCTTCAGGCCGACGGCGCGGGTGGCTCCGGCATGGGCGGTTTCCTGCCCACGCAATACGCCACCAGCCAGGACAGCATCGCGGTGCAATCCTACCTGCAATCCAAGGACGCGATGCAGCGTCTTGATGACGAGATGGGCTACAAGGCGCATTTCTCGCAGGACTGGATCGACCCGATTCAGCGGCTCTCCCCCGACGCCACGAACGAAGACGCCTACAAGCTCTACAAGGAAAACATCAAGATCGGCTATGACCCGACCGAAGGCGTCGTCCGGATGGAGGTGATCGCCGCCGACCCGCAGATCGCCACCGATTTCTCCTCGCATCTCATCACCTATGCCGAAGAACGGGTGGACGAGTTGTCGCGCCAGAAACGCGAGGACGCGATGCGCTCGGCCAGCGAAAGCCTCGAAAAGGCCAAGACCGAACGTCGCGAGGCACAAGAGGCGCTGGTGCGGCTCCAGGAAACGCAAGGCGTTGATCCGACCGAACAGCTTGCCGTGCTGCGTCAGCAGATCGGGCAATACGAGATGCAGTTGCAGGAAAAACAGCTTCAGCTTCAGGCGCTGCTCGACAACGCGCGCCCCAACCAGGCCAAGGTCGATGGCGCCAGCGGCGACATAAGACGGCTTGAAAACCTGCTGACCCGCCTCACCGCCGAGATGTCCGAGGCCCAATCCGGCACGGATTCGCTCGCCGCGCGCGCCGCCCGGATCGAGATGGCCAAGGCCGATCTCGCCACCGCCGACCTGTTCCTGCAATCGGCACTCCAGAACGAGAAACAGACCGCGCTCGAAGCCAACCGGCAGGTGCGTTACCTCACCGTCCCGGTGCGCCCGATCGCCGCCGACGCGCCTGCCTATCCGCGCGCCTTCGAGAATACATTGCTGGCCTTCCTGATCTTTGCCGGCATCTATCTCATGGTCTCGCTCACCTCGTCCATCCTGCGCGAACAGGTCTCCTCCTGACATGAAACACGTCTCCCTCGGCCCGCTCACGCTGGGCAACAACCTGCCACTCACCGTGATCGCCGGCCCCTGCCAGTTCGAAAGCGTGGATCACGCCCTGATGATCGCCGGGCGCATGAAAGAGATCTGCGCCGATGCGGGCGCGGGGTTCATCTTCAAGGGCAGTTTCGACAAGGCCAACCGCACCTCGCTTTCCGGGCAGCGCGGGCTGGGCCTCGACGAGGGGCTCAGGCTCATCGCCGATGTGAAAGCGGCGCTGGACGTTCCGGTGCTCACCGATGTGCACCTGCCCGATCAATGCGCCCCCGTGGCCGAGGTCGCCGACGTCTTGCAAATCCCCGCCTTCCTCTGCCGCCAGACCGATCTCCTGCTCGCCGCCGGGCGCACCGGCGCGGCGATCAACGTGAAGAAGGGCCAGTTTCTTGCCCCCTGGGACATGGCGAACGTGGTTTCCAAGCTCGAGTCGACCGGCAACACGCGCCTGATGCTGACCGAGCGCGGCACATCCTTTGGCTACAACACCCTAGTCGCCGACATGCGCGCCCTGCCGCAGATGACGCGCCTGGGCTACCCGGTGGTGATGGACGCCACCCATTCCGTGCAACAGCCCGGCGGGCTTGGCGGCGCGTCGGGCGGACAGCGCGAATTCGCCCCCGTCATGGCCCGCGCCGCCGTCAGCCTCGGCATTGCCGCCGTCTTCATCGAAACCCATCAAGACCCCGACAACGCCCCCTCCGACGGGCCCAACATGATCCCGCTTGACGCCATGCAGGGGCTCGTGCGCTCCCTCATGGCCTTCGACCGGCTGGCCAAGGCCGACCCGATCACGATTTGAACAAACGAGCATTCATCATGACCAGACCCTTGAGCGACGTGGCCCCCAACACGTGGGAATTCCTGCGCGACCCGATGATCCGGCCCACGGGCTTTCGCGAATATGACGCGCGCTGGAAATACCCCGACGAGATCAACCTGCCCGGCATGACCGCGCTCGGCTTGGGCCTCGGCACCCAGATGCGCCGCCGCGGCATCGACCCCGTCATCGCCGTCGGCAACGATTACCGCGACTATTCGCTGTCCATCAAGAACGCGCTGATCCTCGGCCTCATGCAGGCGGGCATTGAGGTCAAGGATATCGGCCCGGCACTCAGCCCGATGGCCTATTTCGCCCAGTTCCACCTCGACGCCCCCGCCGTCGCCATGGTCACCGCCAGCCACAACCCCAATGGCTGGACCGGCGTCAAGATGGGCTTCGAACGCCCGCTCACCCACGGCCCCGACGAAATGGCCGAGCTGCGCGACATCGTGCTTGAAGGCCAGGGCGAGCCCGCCCCCGGCGGCTCTTACGAATTCGTCCATGGCGTGAAAGAGGCCTATCTCGACGATCTCGTGGGCGATTTCCGCATGACCCGCAAGCTCCGCGTCGTCTGCGCCACCGGCAACGGCACCGCCAGCGCCTTCGCGCCGGAACTGTTCGAGAGACTGGGCGTCGAGGTCATCTCCTCGCACAACCAACTCGACTACACCTTCCCGCATTACAACCCCAACCCCGAAGCGATGGAAATGCTCCACGACATGGCGGCATCGGTCAAAGCCAGCGGCGCCGATTTCGCGCTCGGCTTTGACGGCGATGGCGACCGCTGCGGCGTGGTCGATGACGAGGGCGAAGAGATTTTCGCCGACAAGGTCGGCGTCATCATGGCGCGCGAGTTCTCCAAGCTCTATCCCGGCTCGACCTTCGTGGCCGATGTGAAATCCACCGGCCTCTTCGCCTCCGACCCCGAGTTGCAGAAAAACGGCGCCAAGGCCGATTACTGGAAAACCGGCCATTCCCACATGAAACGCCGGGTCAAGGAAATCGGTGCGCTCGCCGGGTTCGAGAAATCCGGCCACTACTTCCTCGCCGAACCGATCGGGCGCGGCTATGATTGCGGGCTGCGCGTCGCGGTCGAGATCTGCAAGCTGATGGACCGCAACCCCGACAAATCCATGTCCGACCTGCGACGCGCCCTGCCCAAAACATGGGCGACCCCCACCATGTCGCCCCACGCGCCGGATACCGAGAAATACGACATCCTCGCGCGCATCGTGGAAAAACTGGTGGCCAAACACCAAGCGGGCGAGACCATCGCCAACCGCCCCATCAAGGAAGTGGTGACCGTCAACGGCGCCCGCGTCATCCTCGACAACGGCTCATGGGGCCTCGTGCGCGCCTCATCGAACACGCCCAACCTCGTCGTGGTCTGCGAAAGCTCGGCCTCCGAGGCGGAAATGCGCGCCATCTTCGCGGATATCGACACCGTGATCCGTACCGAACCCGGCGTCGGCGCCTACGATCAGACGATCTGATACATCATGCATTGCGCCTGCCCGTACCGGCACAATGAGTATTTTTTCCAAGAAAGAGACCAGCGGGCTGGCTGAACCCGCACCCCTGCTCTTTCTTGGCCCAAATACTCAATCCCGGTCCGCCAACCCGCGCGACGCCCCAAGTGCAGCCGGTCACTCGGCCGCGACCAACCCCCGCCCCTTCAAAAGCGCCTCAACCCCGGGCAAACGCCCGCGAAACCGCTGATAAAGCTCCGCCGCATCGACCGATCCGCCCTTCGACAGGATATGCGCCTCCAACGCCCGCGCGAGATCCGGGTCAAACGCATCGCCCGCCTCCTCGAAGGCGGCAAAGGCATCGGCGTCCATCACCTCGGACCACATGTAGGAATAATAGCCCGAGGAGTACCCATCCCCCGAAAACACATGCGCGAATTGCGGGCTGGCATGGCGCATCACGATCGCATCCGGCATCCCCAGCCGCTCGAGCACCTCGGCCTGCCGCGCCATCACGTCGCCCGGCGCCGCCCCGTCGTGAAACTCAAGGTCCACCATGGCCGAGGCGACATATTCCACCGTCTGGAACCCCTGGTCGAAATTCGCCGCCGCCAGCACCTTGTCGAGCAGCGCCGCAGGCATCGCCTCGCCCGTCTCCACATGCCGGGCGAACTCGCGCAGCACTTGCGGAACCTCGAGCCAGTGCTCATAAAGCTGCGACGGCAATTCCACGAAATCACGCGCCACCGATGTCCCCGACACGCTCTCATAGGTCACGGCCGACAGCATCTGGTGCAGCGCGTGGCCGAACTCGTGAAACAGCGTGCGCGCATCGTCATAGGACAAGAGCGCCGGATCGCCCTTGGAAAAGTTGCACACGTTGATCACCACCGGCGCCTGTTCCCGTGGCCACTTGGCCTGCCCGCGCATCGCCGAACACCACGCGCCCGAGCGTTTCGAGCCGCGCGCGAAGTAATCGCCGATAAAGACCGCCACATGCCGCCCCTCGCGCGTCACCTCCCAGGCGCGGCAATCGGGATGGTAGAGCGGCACCTCC
Source organism: Aquicoccus porphyridii (assembly GCF_008369105.1). Taxonomy (GTDB): domain Bacteria; phylum Pseudomonadota; class Alphaproteobacteria; order Rhodobacterales; family Rhodobacteraceae; genus Aquicoccus; species Aquicoccus porphyridii. Next base: position 26,123 of record NZ_VINQ01000023.1, read on the forward strand.
AGCGGCTTGAACTCCAACCCGAACAGCCGGTTCGCACAGGCAAAGGCGGCCGCGATCATCGCGTCGAGCGAAAGATAGGGCTTCACTTCCGCCTCGTCGAAATCATGCTCGACCCGGCGCCGCTTCTCCGCGTAATAGCGCCAGTCCCACGGCTCGAGCCGCCCGTTCACGCCATCTTCGTGCATCATGGATTCGAGCACCGCCGCATCCGCCTCGGCCCGCGCCTTGGCTGGCTCCCACACCGCCATCAACAACTCGCGCACCGCCTCCGGCGTCTTGGCCATCTCGGTCTCGAGCTTGTATTCGGCGAAGTTGCCATAGCCGAGCAACTTCGCCCGCTCCTCGCGTAGCGCCAGGATCTCACCGGCAATCGCGCGGTTGTCGGTCTCGCCGCCGTTCGCACCGCGCGCGGCCCAGGCCCGGAACGCCCGCTCGCGCAGATCGCGGCGCGGCGAGAATTGCAAAAACGGCACGATGAGCGAGCGCGACAGCGTGACCACCGGCCCATCCGCCCCCTTCTCCCTGCCCGCCGCCCGCGCGGCCTCGACCACGAACCCCGGCACCCCCTCCAGATCGCTCTCGGTCAATTCCATCACCCATTCGCGCTCATCGGCCAGAAGGTTCTGGGTGAACGCGGTGCCGAGCTCGGCCAGCCGCGCCTTGATCTCGGTCATGCGCGCGTCGGCCTGCCCCTCAAGCGCCGCGCCCGCGCGCAGGAAACTCCGCCGGGTCAACATCAGAACCCGCGCCTGCTCCTCGCTCAAATCCAGCTCCGCGCGCGCCTCCCATACCGCCTCGATCCGGGCATAAAGCGCCTTGTTCGCCGTCACGGCCGCGAAATGCCGCGCCAGCCGGGGCGAGAAATCGCGCTGCAATGCCTGCCGCGCATCGTTGCTGTCCGCCCCCGCCACGGTGAAAAACACCGACAACACCTTGTCGAGCTTCTCTCCCGCCGCTTCCAGAGCCCCGATCACGTTGTCGAAATCGGCCGGCCCCGCATCCCCGGCAATCGCCGCGATCTCCGCCTCGTGTTCGGCCAGTGCCGCCTCCAGCGCCGGAGCGAAATCCTCGTCCGAAATCGCGTCGAACGGGGCGATCCCGAACGGCGTGTCCCAGTCGGTCAAAAGCGGGTTGGTCATGGCGGCCTCCTGTCAGTTTCGCGCCCAGACATAGCCACTCGCGCAGGCCCCCACAATGCCATGCCGCGCCGTGCTTCATCTGACTGCAAATACCTCGGGGGTGTGGGGGTTGACCCCCACTCCGACCCGTCTCAAGGGCCCACCGCACGCCCCGTTAACCCCAAACGGTTACATATGAAACCACTTTACCCGGCAGCCGGATGTCAGCCGGGCAGCAGCCGGATGTCACCCCCCCCTTTCGGGCACCGCACGGTGGCGTTAACCTTCCCCGCCCCGGCCTGCGCAAACCGGGCAATCGGGGCGCGGCTTGAGGCGCATCTTGCGGCTTTCACCATGCAACCCGTCAAAGATCATCATCTGACCGCGCAGGGTCTCGCCCGCCCCGGTGATCGCCTTCACCGCCTCCAGCGCCATCATCGACCCGACCACCCCGGGCAAGGGCGAAACCACCCCCGCCTCGGCACAGGAGGGCGCCAGTTCGGGCGCCGGGGCCTCGGGAAAAATGCATTGATAACAAGGGCCTCCACGCGCCGGGTCGAACAGGGAAACCTGCCCCTCCCACTGCGCGATCGCCCCCGAAATGAGCGGCTTGCCCGCATCGACACAGGTCCGGTTGGCCAGGTATCGGGTATCGAAATTGTCGGTCCCGTCGATCACCAGGTCATAGTCCGCAAAAAGCGCCCCGGCGATCTCCCCGGTCAGCCGCCGCTGATAGGGCCGAACCTCGACATAGGGGTTGAGCGCCTCCATCGCCTGCATCGCCGATTGCACCTTCGGCATCCCCGTCCGCCCATCCGTATGCACCACCTGCCGCTGCAGGTTCGACGCCTCCACCACGTCGTCGTCAATCACCCCGATCCGCCCCACGCCCGCCGCCGCGAGATAAAGCAGAACCGGCGATCCCAGCCCCCCGGCCCCGATCACCAACACCTTGGATTGCTTTAGCTTTTTTTGCCCCGGCCCGCCCAGTTCGCGCAGCACCACATGCCGCGCATAGCGGTTCAACTCCCCCGGAGCGAACACCCCCTGCGCCGGGGTTTCGGCCTCTTCAACCGGCGCGGCCCGCCGCTTCAACCACGCCAGCCCCCGCATGTAGAGCCCCACCAGAGCCACCACTCCTCCAAGGATCAGCCACCCCTCCGGCCCGCCCCCGGTCGCCACGCGCAGGGGATGCGCATCGGGAAAAACCAGCTGAATTACCAGAACCGCAATATAAACCAATGCGATAAGGGACCAGACCACCCCGCCGGGCAGGCGCAGCGCACGGCCCATGCCCCAGACCACCGCCATGATCCCCAGTACCGCCAGCATCAGCCTCGGCCTGTCGAGCCGAACCCGCCCCCGCCGCGCGCCGTCTCGCTCAACCTGTCCACCAGAACGAAACCCGCCTGCACCACCGGCGCGACAACCATCTGCGCGATCCGCTCGCCATGGGCGACTTCGAAAACCTCCTGCCCCGCATTCATCACGATCACGCCCAATGCCCCGCGGTAATCGCTGTCAATCGTGCCGGGGCTGTTGGGCAGCGTAATCCCATGCTTGAGCGCCAGCCCCGAACGCGGTCGCAGCTGCACCTCGTAACCGACTGGAATCTCGATCCTTAATCCGGTCGGAATCAACGCCCTCTGGCCCGGCTCCAGCACCACGCGCCCCCGCTCCTGCAGGTTCGCGCGCAGGTCCGCGCCTGCCGCGCCCGGCGTTTCATAGGCCGGAAGCGGCACGTCCCGATCCGCCCCCTCAACCCAACTCAACCTGACTTGAACCACGCCTTGCCTTTCATCTTTGCCGAAATACTCCCACCGAAGACATCAACTCTCACGCGCCAGCGCCTCGGCGATCCGCACCGCCAGACGCCGCGCAACCTCGTCCTTGCCCATACGCGGCCAATCCTCGACCCCACCCTCGGAAATCAGATGCACCGCGTTCTCCGTCCCGCCCATGATCCCGGTTTCCGGGCGCACATCATTGGCCACGATCCAGTCACACCCCTTGCGCAGCCGCTTGGCCTGCGCATTCCCGATCACATCACAGGTCTCGGCGGCGAACCCCACCACCAGCCCCGGACGGCCCTCACTCATCTGGCTGACCGTGGCCAGGATATCCGGGTTCTCGATGAATTCGAGCGTGGGCAATTTTCCCTTTTCTTTCTTGATCTTCGACCCGCTCGCCACCTTCACCCGCCAATCGGCCACCGCCGCCGCGAACACCCCTGCATCGACCGGAAGCGCATCCTGAACCGCGCCAAGCATCTCTTGCGCGCTCTCCACCTCGACCATTTCGCACCCTACCGGGCGCGGCGCATCGGCCGGGCCGGTCACGAACACCACCTCGGCCCCCAGCGCGACCAGCGCCTTGGCAATCGCCGTGCCCTGTGCGCCCGACGACCGGTTGGCGATGTATCGCACTGGGTCGATCGGCTCATGCGTGGGCCCCGATGTCACCAGAACCCGCTTGCCCCGCAATGGCCCGTCGCCCATCGCCTGCTCAATCGCCGCGACGATCTCCATCGGCTCCGACATCCGCCCCGGCCCGTGCTCGCCACAGGCCATGTCGCCCGCGTTCGGGCCGACAAAGCGCACGCCATCGCCCTTGAGCAGCGTGATATTGCGCTGCGTGGCGGGGTGCTCATACATCCGCACATTCATCGCCGGAGCGACCAGGACCGGCGTGTCCGTGGCCATCAACAGTGTCGAGGCCAGGTCATCCGCATGCCCCCCCGCCATCTTGGCCAGCAAATCCGCGGTCGCCGGGGCCACCACCACGAGATCGGCCACTCGGGAAAGCTGGATATGGCCCATTTCGGCCTCGGCGGTCAGATCGAACAGGTCGGAATGCACCGTCTCGCCCGCCAGCGCCGCAACCGAAAGCGGGGTCACGAACTCGCCCGCCGCGCGGGTCATCACCGGCGTCACCGCGGCCCCGCGCTCGCGCAGCCTGCGGATCAGGTCGAGGCATTTATAGGCCGCGATCCCGCCGCCGATGATCAGAAGAATACGTTTGCCGCCCAGCATCGCGACCTCCCCGGTGCTCACGCCACAGTGTTACGGTGGAAGGGGCGCGAAAACAATGGCATCAGTCTTGCTTGCCAAACGCCGCGCACGGGTCTTCGCGCTCCGCCACTGGCACGTCTTCGACCACGTCGAACGCGCCCTCAACCCGGCCCTCTTCGGCAATGGCCAGCGAAAATACCGCCACGCCCCGTGCCGCGCGGCCCAGGTAGACCGGCATCCCCCAATCCTTGCGCGCATGACCGTTTCCCGTGATCACCACCACCGGGCCCTCGGTCTCATCAAGTGCGACCAGCGTCTGGCGGGCCAGTTCCGCATCGCGCAGCCGTTGCAGATCGACCATCGCCGGCAGCATCTCCTCGGGCAGCGCCTCGCAATGCACCTCGAACTGGAACCGTTCCCGTGCCGCCTGCTGATCGGCGTCCAGCGGCTGATCGAGGCCATAAAGGGCCGCATCCCCTTGAAAGAACGCACTCACGCCCGCCTCCATCGCCTTGCGCGCCGCCCCGCGCGGCACCGCCGCCCCAAAGATGCGCGCCTCGGGCGCCGCCGTGAAAATCGGGTGATACATCGCGAAATCCGGCCAACCAGTCGCGGCCCAGCCCAGCGCCTGCGCAAGCGCCCCGGCGTCTTTGCGCAGATCCGGCGTGACCCGCCCGGCCTGCTCCGAGCTCAGCATCTCGAACACGATCGCCTTGGGTTGCAACGCCGCCACCAGTTCGGCCTGCCGCGTGTGGGCATGGGCGTTGTCATGCACCTCGCCGAGGATGACCACATCCGCCGCGCGCATCTCCTGCGGCACCCCGGCCTGCGCGACGCTCGCGGCCCACGCCAACACCGCGATGATCAACCCTCTCATGCTTCCCTCCGCCATTGCACTCTGCTAACTCCGACCTGTTTAAGGAGACGCCCATGCCTGCGCAACTGACCTTGGTTCTCGGCGGCATAGCCAGCGGCAAATCGGCCTTCGCCGAGGGGCTGGTGCGGCAATCGGGCAAGCCGATGATCTATCTCGCGACCGCCCAGGCCTTCGATGACGAGATGACGCAAAAGATCGCGCGCCACCGCAAGGCAAGGGGCCCTGGCTGGCACACCATCGAGGAACCCCTCGCCGTGGCCCAGCGGCTGCGCGACATCGCGGCGGGTCATTGCGTGCTGCTCGATTGCGCGACCCTTTGGCTCTCCAATCACCTGCTTTCCGATAGCGACCTTGAGGCCGAAACCCATGCACTCCTCGCCGGGCTCGCCGACTGCACCTCCGACCTGGTCGTGGTCTCGAACGAGGTCGGTCTCGCCGGGGTGCCGGATAACGCGCTGGCGCGGCGGTTCGCCAATGCGCAGGGCCGCCTCAATCAATCCATCGCCGCCCGCGCGGCACGGGTGATCCTCGTGACCGCCGGACTGCCGGTCACGCTCAAGGGCCCGGTGGCATGAGCCGCATCTTCTGGGTGCGCCACGGGCCGACCCATGCGAAATCCATGGTCGGCTGGTCCGATCTGCCTGCGGACCTTTCGGATCGCGACCGCCTTGACCGTCTGGCCGATTTCCTGCCGCGCGAGGCACCCGTCATTTCGTCGGATCTCATCCGCGCCACGGCCACCGCCGACGCCATCGCCCGCGACCGCCCGCGCCTGCCCCACGATCCCGACCTGCGCGAGATGCATTTTGGCGCGTGGGAACTCAAACGCCATAACGAGATCGAGGACCAGGTCCATGCCCGCGCCTTCTGGGAAACTCCTGGCGACCTCGGCCCACCCGGCGGCGAAAGCTGGAACACCCTGTCGGCCCGCGTCGACCGGGCCGTTAACCGCATCTTTAACCAATACCCCGAAAGTGACATCATCGCGGTTGCCCATTTCGGCGTGATCCTGACACAACTGCAAAAGGCCCTCGGCCTCACCGCTTACGAGACATTTTCGTTCAAGATCGACAATCTTTCCGTGACCGAACTCAATCGCACGAATACCGGCTGGCACGCCGAACGGGTCAATCACCTCCCCTGACGCGCCTTCGCGCGTGGCGCGAAAGGACGTGCCTTTCGAAAACCCCATTCCGAATTAACCATTCGTAAACCGTCCGCACGCTACGGGTTAACCAAGTTTAACCAAGCCTCGGGGTCAGAATGGTCGCTCGCACCTACACGGTTGCCTTCGAAGGGGTCGAGGCGCGCAATGTCGAGGTGCAATGCGCCGTCACCCCGGGCATCCCCGCCTTCTCCATCGTCGGCCTGCCCGACAAGGCGGTGAGCGAAGCGCGCGACCGGGTGCGCACCGCGCTCAATTCCATGGCCATTGCCTTGCCGTCGAAGCGCATCACCGTCAATCTCTCGCCCGCCGACATCCCCAAGGAAGGCAGCCATTTCGACCTGCCCATCGCGCTCGCCCTGCTCGCGGCGCTCGAAATCGTTCCGCCCGATGCGGTGGAGGCGGCCACCTCACTCGGGGAATTGTCGCTCGACGGCTGTCTCATCCCCGTCGTGGGCGCGCTCCCCGCCGCCATGGCCGCCGCCGAAGCGGACCGCATCCTCCTCTGCCCCGACGCTTCGGGGGCCGAGGCCGCATGGGTCGGTGCAACCCAGGTGATCGCGGCCGCGCGACTTTCGGACATGGTGCGCCACCTTACCGGTCAGAGCCCGCTTTCGCCCGCCGAACCCGGCGAGGTCAAGGAGGCGCCGCATGCCCGCGACCTGCGCGACGTCAAGGGGCAGGAACGGGCCAAGCGTGCCATCGAGATCGCCGCCGCCGGGCGCCATCACCTGATCATGGTCGGCACGCCGGGCTCGGGCAAGTCGATGCTGGCCGCCCGGATTCCCACGATCCTGCCGCCGCTCGATCCCGGCGAGGCGCTCGAAACCTCGATGATCCATTCACTGGCCGGGCTTCTCGACGAGGGCGGCATTTCACGCAGCCGCCCGTTTCGCGAACCTCATCACACCGCCTCCATGGCCGCCATTGTCGGGGGCGGGCGGCATGCAAAACCCGGCGAAATCAGCCTCGCCCATAACGGCGTGCTCTTCATGGACGAATTCCCCGAGTTCGCCCGCGCCGTTCTCGAAACCCTGCGCCAGCCGATCGAAACCGGCGAGGTGATGATCGCCCGCGCCAACGCACATGTGAAATACCCCTGCAAATTCATGCTGGTCGCCGCGGCAAACCCCTGTAAATGCGGCTATCTTTCCGATCCCGCCCGGGCCTGCGCGCGGGTGCCGCAATGTGGCGAGGACTATCTCGGCCGCATTTCCGGCCCGCTCATGGACCGGTTCGACTTGCGCGTCGAGGTGCCGCCCGTCGCCTTCACCGATCTCGACCTACCCGCTTCGGGTGACGACTCCCGCGCGGTCGCTGCCCGCGTCGCCATCGCCCGCACCCGTCAGGCCGAACGCTTTGCCGATCACCCCGGCACGCGGCTCAATTCCGATGTCGAGGGTGCCCTGCTCGAAGAAATCGCCACGCCCGACGCCGAGGGGCGTGCGCTCCTGACCCGCGTCGCCGAGCGCTTCGGCCTCTCGGCCCGCGGCTATCACCGGGTGTTGCGCGTCGCCCGCACCATTGCCGATCTCGATGGTTCAGACGAGGTCCACCGCCCGCATGTCGCAGAAGCGGTCAGCTATCGCATCACCGCTCTGAAAGAGAGTTGATCCAGCGCGCCAAGCCCCGCAGCGTCGCCATGGCCTCGGGCAGAAAGGGCTGGAAGATCGGCCAGACATGCGGCAGATCATGCTCCAGCACAGCCTCGACCACCACGCCCTGATCCCGCATCCGCTCGGCAATACGCAGAGTATCATCGCGCAGGATCTCGGTGTCCCCCACGGTAAGCCAGACCGGTGGCGCTCCGGCGAAATCGGCAAGAAGCGGCGACGCACGCGGGTCCTGCACTTCACCCTGCGGCAGATACATCTCGGTCACCTCGTCAAATCTGCCCGGTGGCAACATCACATCGGCGTGCGCATTCTCCTCGATACTGGCCCCTGAAAAACTCAGATCGGTCAGTGGGGAAAACGCGAACAGACCCTTCGGCAGGGTCTCACCCTGTCGCAATATCTCTCCAAGCAAGGCCAGCGCCAGCCCTCCACCAGCACTATCCCCCCCCAGAATCACGCCCCCCGGCCGCCCGGCCACCGCGCGGTATGTGCTCAAGGCATCCTCAACCGCCACCGGAAACGGATGCTCGGGCGCAAGGCGATACTGGGGCAAACAGGCTGGCAGACCGCTCAACCCCGAAACCCGCGCCAACATCGCCCGATGCGTGCGCGGCGAGCCAAAGACATAGCCACCCCCATGAAAATAAAGCAGGATCGGTCCCGCGCCTCGCGCCACACCCGGCCCCGACACCCATTCGACCGGCACCCCGTTCAGATGATCGGCCTGCACCCGGCTACCCCGCGGGGCATGAAAGAACAGCCGCGCCTTGAACTCGAACGAGCGCCGCAATTTCTCATGCGACCGCGCCCGTGCAAGCTGCCGTTTCTCGAAAAGCCGCAGACCGCGGTTCAGGATCTGCCGGACAAGGCTCACGCCCGGCGCGCCTCGATCGCCTCCCAGATCCGCCCCGCCACGTTGATCCCGTCGAAGCGTTCAAGTTCCTGAATGCCGGTGGGCGAGGTCACGTTGATCTCGGTCAGGTAGTCCCCGATCACGTCGATCCCCACGAAGATCTGCCCCTTTTCGCGCAAAAGCGGGCCGATCCGGTCACAGATTTCGCGGTCACGCGGACTCAGTTCTATCTTTTCAGGCCGCCCGCCCACATGCATGTTGGACCGCGTCTCGCCCTCGGCCGGCACCCGGTTGATCGCGCCGATCGGCTCCCCGTCAACCAGAATCACGCGCTTGTCCCCGTTCGAGACATCGGGCAGGAACTTCTGCGCAATCAACGGCTCGCGCGAAAAGCCGGTGAACATCTCATGCAGGCTCGACAGGTTTCGATCGCTCTCGGTAAGGCGAAACACACCCGCCCCGCCATTGCCGTAAAGCGGCTTGAGGATGATGTCGCCATGCTTGTCCTTGAACGACCGGATCGTGTCGAGATCCCGGGCGATGGTGGTGGGCGGCGTCAGGTCCGGAAAGTCGAGAACCAACAGTTTCTCGGGATAATTGCGCACCCAGAACGGATCATTCACCACCAGCGTCTTGGGCGTCAGGCGCTGCAACAGATGCGTGGTCGTGATGTAGAACATGTCGAACGGCGGGTCCTGTCGCAGCCAGATGACATCGAAATCGGCCAGATCGACCACCTGCCGCTCCCCGAGCCGAAAATGATCTCCCCTGACCCTTTGCACCTCCAGCGGCCAGCCCTTCGCCGTCACCCGCCCCCCCTGATAGGACAGGTGATCCGGTGTATAATAGAAAAGTTCGTGCCCCCGCGCCTGTGCCTCCTCGGCGATTCGGAACGTGCTGTCCGCGTCGATATCGATCGGCCCGATCGGGTCCATCTGGATTGCGATCTTCATGCGCCGCTCCCTTGCTCAGCTGCTCGAGGTCAACCCCTTACATGGCCCAAGCCCGCGACCAGCGCAATCCTCACCAACCGGTCCGGCGCTCAGAAATCCGAAAGCGCGTTCTCCACGATTTCGATCACGCCTTGCCCATCGACCAGCGCCACATCCAGACGCATCTCGGTCAATTCTCCCCGCGGTTCCCGGCCCAGGAATTCCTGCGCCGTCATCATGATCCGCCTGACTTGCGCAGGGCGCAGGCTTTCGGCGGCACGCGCATGGGTCGGCGCGGATTTCACCTCGACAAAAACCACGGCATCGCCGTCGCGCAGAACAAGGTCGATCTCGCCCCGGGACCCGCGCCAGCGCCGATGAGCAAGCTGCAACCCGCGCAGCTCGTAATACCGCGCCACCTGTTCCTCGGCCAAAGCCCCGGCGATATAGGCGCGCCGACCACGTCGTTTGCGGGCAGGCGTCGACATCGCTCCGGCAAAGGTCTCATCCCTGACCTCAGCCATCATTCCGCATCCATTCCATCTTCGCCATTCGCTTCAGCGTCATTTGCCACGCCTGGTTCCTTGTCATCGCCTTGTGCGTTGGCCGCATCACGGTCGATCAAATCAAGCGCCCGCTGATAGACCTGCCTTCGTTTCATACCGCTTTCCGCCGCCACAAGGTCCACCGCATCGCGCAGCGACATCCCAGGAATCACCTCTTTCAATCTCGAATCGACATCATTGGAGCTAATATTCAATGAATCCCCATCGGCCCCACCCACCACGATGACGACCTCTCCCCGCACCTGCCGCTCTGCCGCGCCGAGGGCCAGCTCGGCCAGCGTGCCGCGGCGCACCTCTTCGAACTTCTTTGTCAACTCCCGGCACAACGCCGCAGGACGGTCTCCACCAAGAACCGCTGCCATGTCGGCCAGCGCCGCCGCGCAGCGCTTGGGCGATTCGTAAAGAACCAGAGTCGCTTGTATCGCGACCAGGTCTTGCAGGGCGGATTTTCGCCGCCCCTTGCTGCTTGGCAGGAACCCCGCGAAAAGGAACCGGTCAGTCGGCAGGCCCGAAAGCGTCAGCGCCACAATCGCAGCCACTGCGCCGGGGGCCGCCGTGACCGGCGTTCCCTCGTCTCGCGCCGCCCGGGCGAGATCGAAACCGGGGTCGGCGACCATCGGTGTTCCCGCCTCCGAGGCATAGGCCACCGATTTGCCCTCGCGCAGCCATTGCAGCAACCTAGGCCGCACCCTTGGCCCGTTGTGATCGTGATAGGCAATCAGTGGACGATCCCCCAGAGCCACGCCATGGATTTCCAGCAGCCGCCGCATCGAGCGGGTATCCTCGGCCGCGATCACATCCGCGCCCGCCAGAACGTCAAGCGCCCTGAGCGTGATGTCCCGCGCCGTCCCGATCGGCACCGAAACAAGGTAGAGACCTCCGTCAAGATCGGCGGATTTCGGATTCACCACTGGACCCCATGGATGTGACGTCTATTATTCCCTGCAAATGCTGCCGCCCGTGGGGGGTGGCCAAAAGGGAGTGTTCATTTGCCCATGTTTGCTGTTTTGACCCCGATCCGCAAGAGCGCCGCGCCTCTCATCGCCCTTCTGTCGATGATCTGGCTTGCGGCTTGTGATCCAGTCAACCGGTCTGGCGCCGGAATGCGCGGCCCGTCGATCAATCCTTCGGCCCCGGTGCCTGTCGCGCTGCTCGTGCCGCGCGGGTCGGAACAGCCCGGCGATAACGTGCTTGCCCAAAGCCTCGAAAATGCCGCGCGACTCGCCGCGGCCGATCTCGACGGGGTTGAGGTCGATCTCAGGGTTTACGCAACGGCCGGAAATGCAGCTCAGGCACAAAGCGCGGCCCAGCAGGCCGTGGCCGACGGGGCAAAGATCATCCTCGGCCCGGTCTATGCCGAATCCGCAAATGCGGTCGGAAACGCTGTTGCCAACAAGGGTGTGAACGTCCTGGCCTTCTCCAACAACACCACCATTGCGGGCGGAAATGTCTTCGTGCTCGGCCCCACATTCGAGAACACCGCCAACCGGCTGATGGGATTCGCCCGGCGCCAAGGCAAATCCCGAGTTCTCGTGGTCCATTCCGAGAACCTGTCGGGCCAGCTCGGCAGTCGCGCCATCCAGAACGCGGTCGCTGCCAACGGCGCCACGCTGGTCGGCTCGGTCGGATATACGTTCAGCCAACAAGGGGTCATTTCCGCCATTCCCCGTATTAAGGCCACTGCCCGCTCGGGTCAGGCCGACACGATCTTTCTCACGGCCGATACAGCCGGTGCACTGCCACTCTTCGCCCAGATGCTGCCGGAGGCCGGGCTTGGGCCTGACGAGGCCCAGTTTATCGGCCTGACCCGCTGGGACATTCCACCGCAAACGCTTGAAATGCCCGGTGTTCAAGGCGGTTGGTTCGCACAGCCCGACCCAAGCCGGACCCAGAGCTTCGCCGCGCGCTATTCCGCCGCCAACGACAGTGCGCCACATCCAATCGCGGGATTGGCCTATGACGGCATCGCCGCAATCGGTGCGTTGGTGAGATCCGGTCGCTCCAATGCGCTTTCAACCAGCGCCCTGACCCAGGGTGCGGGGTTCCAAGGGGCCACGGGCATCTTCCGCCTCCTTGCCGACGGCACCAATGAACGGGGCCTCGCCGTGGCCCAGATCCGTGACAAACAGGTGGTTGTGATTGACCCTGCCCCAAGAGCCTTCGGCGGCGCCGGGCTCTGACCCGTCCGCTCCGTTCGGTACCGCCGCAACGGCGCCTGCCGACATACCTGACGACCTGATCTGCCTGGCCGCCGCGATTTTCGACCGGGCAGCGATTTCGCACACGCTCAACGCGGCCGCAGCAACGGCCCGCGACGAAACCGAGTTGCGAAGCGCCGCTGTTGGCGTGCTGTCCGATGCGCGCAAGAACGGATTTGCCGCCATCGAAGCGGGCCTGCACGCTGACCCGTTCGCTGCCCGCCCCGCCATCCGCGCCTATAGCTGGCTCACGGATAGCCTGATCATCAGCGTCTTCGATCTCGTTACCACCCACATCCATCCCCCGCCCGATCCGACCGCGAGTGAACACCTGTCGCTTTTGGCCGTGGGCGGGTACGGCCGTGGTGAAATGGCCCCACAATCGGATATCGACCTGCTGTTTCTGACGCCCCGCAAGATCACGCCATGGGCCGAGAACGTCATCGAATCCATGCTCTATATCCTGTGGGATTTGCGGCTCAAGGTCGGCCATGCCAGCCGCACGATAAAGGACTGCCTGCGCCTCGGGCGCGACGATTACACCATCCGCACCGCGCTGCTCGAGCATCGACATATCACCGGCGATACCCCGCTGGCGACACGGCTGAACCAGAGCCTGCGTAAAGATCTGTTCAAAGGCACCGAGCGCGACTTCATCGAGGCGAAACTGGCCGAGCGCGAAACCCGGCATGCCAAACAGGGGGAACGCTATGTGGTCGAACCCAATGTGAAAGAGGGCAAAGGCGGCCTGCGTGACCTGCAATCGCTGTTCTGGATCGCGAAATACATCCACGATGTGCGCAACGCGCGTGATCTTGTGCGTCTCAAGGTCTTTTCAGAAGACGAATTCCGTACCTTCGACAAGGCAGAGACCTTCCTCTGGGCGGTACGCTGCCACATACACCTGATCACCGGGCGCCCGAATGATCAGCTCACCTTCGATCTACAGGTACAGGTCGCCGACCGGATGGGATATGCCGACAAGGGCGGTCGGCGTGCCGTCGAACATTTCATGCAGGATTATTATCGTCAGGCCACCCGCGTGGGCGACCTGACACGCATCTTCCTGACCAAGCTCGAAGCCGCCCACGCCAAGGCCGAACCCCTGCTCGAGCGGCTGTTCAAGCGCCGCCGCAAGCTCAAGCCCGGGTATCTGCAAATCCATGGACGGCTGGCGATCGAGGACGAAAAGGCATTCCTCTCCGACCCGCTGAACCTCTTGCGACTGTTCGAAGAAGGCCTGCGCACCGGGATGCTCATCCACCCGGACGCGATGCGGCTCGTCACGGCCAATCTCGACATGATCGACGATGAGATGCGCGAAAACAGGGAAGCCAACCGCATTTTCCTTGATCTTCTGCTCAAGCACGGCAACCCCGAACGTGCCCTGCGGCGGATGAACGAACTGGGCGTGCTTGCCGCCTTCATTCCCGAATTCGAACCGATCGTGGCGATGATGCAATTCAACATGTATCACGCCTATACGGTAGATGAGCACACGATCCAGGTGATCTCGAATTTCAACGCCATCGAACAGGGAGAGCTCGACGACGAGCTGCCCGTGTCCGCGGATATTCTCAAACGCAAACGGCTCAACCGCAAGGTCCTGATGGTGGCGATGCTGTGCCATGATATCGGCAAGGGGCGCGACGTCGACCACTCGATCCTCGGGGCCCAGATCGCGCGGCGTGTGGCACCCCGGCTGGGGCTCAAGCCGAAAGAGGTCGACACTGTCGAGTGGCTTGTCCGCTACCATCTTCTGATGTCCGACATGGCGCAGAAACGCGACATTGCCGATCCGCGCACCGTGCGCGATTTTGCCAAGGCTGTAGGCAGCGTGGCTCGGCTCGACCTACTGTTGCTGCTGACCGTCTGCGATATCCGCGGCGTCGGCCCCAAGACCTGGAACAACTGGAAAGCAGTGCTCCTGCGCGCGCTCTACCGGCAGACCCGGCTTGCCCTCGAAGAAGGGATCGAGGCGCTTTCGCGCGAAGTACGCGGCACCGAAGCGAAAAAGAACCTGCGCGCGGCACTGCCGGATTGGGATGCGGCCGATCTCAAGATCGAAACCGCGCGCCACTACGATCCCTATTGGCAGGGGTTGCATGTCACTGCCCATGTCGTCTTTGCCCGGCTTCTGAAGGGTATCGAGGATGACGAGATCCGCATCGATCTGCATCCTGACGATGACCGCGACGCCACCCGCGCCTGTTTCGCCATGGCCGACCACCCGGGGATTTTCAGCCGGATGTGCGGCGCGCTGGCACTTGTCGGCGCCAATATCGTCGATGCCCGGACGTTCACCACCAAAGACGGATATGCCACGGCCGCCTTCTGGATTCAGGATTCCGCGGGCCACCCCTTCGAAGCCGGCAAGCTCAAACGAATCGAGGGCATGATCCACAAGACCCTAAAGGGCGAGATCATCGCCGCCGATGCGATCGCGGATCGCGACAAGTTCAAGACGCGCGAAAAAGCGTTTCGCGTGCCGACATCAATCACCTTCGATAATGACGGGTCAGAGATCTATACCATCATCGAGGTCGACACCCGCGACCGCTCCGGCCTTCTTTTCGACCTGACCCGGACCATGGCCAACGCCAATATCTATATCGCTTCGGCGGTGATCGCGACCTATGGCGAACAAGTCGTGGACAGCTTTTATGTCAAAGACATGTTCGGTCTGAAACTACACTCCAAGGCCAAGCAAAGAGCACTTGAGAAAAGACTTCGTGAAGCCATCGAGACCGGCGTGGAACGTGCCCGCAGGCCCTGAGGCAATCGAATTCCAAACTGGAACTTAACCTGTTTGTCGTCACCGGAAACAGTACCTGTGACGCCATCGCTCCCTGCCACGGCAAAAAACACCGCTGAACCGCGTTGAACGGATTTTTTAGCCCGTCCTTGCCAAGCCACATTCCCAACAGGCGCAGGGCAGGTTAAAACGCCCCAAACAAGGGCCCGAGCAGATCATGAAACCCATCCGCCTCGTCTCCGGCTTTCTCACCGTGGGGTTTTGGACGCTCGCCTCGCGAATCCTCGGCTTTCTGCGCGAGATCATGCTGTTGGCTCTGATCGGACCCGGGCCGGTGATGGATGCCTTCGTGGCGGCCTTCCGACTGCCCAACATGTTCCGCCGGTTTTTCGCTGAAGGCGCCTTTAATGCTGCCTTCGTTCCGATGTTCGCCAAACGCTACGAGGCAGGCGAAGACCCACAGGCCTTTGCCCGCGAAGCCCTCAGCGGTCTGGCCTTCATTGTGCTGATCCTGACCGCGCTGGCGATGATCTTCATGCCGGCCCTGGTCTGGGCCACAGCCGAAGGCTTTGCGGGGGATGAACGCTTTGACCTGACCGTGGGCTTCGGACGGATCGTCTTTCCCTATATCCTGTTCATGTCGCTCTCGGCTCTGTTCTCGGGTGTTCTGAACGCCACCGGGCGCTTTGCCGTAGCAGCCGCCGCGCCGGTCCTTCTCAACATCTTCGTGATCTGTGCCATGGCGATCGCAGTCTGGCTCGGACAAACCGTGATCGTCTGGCTGGTCTGGACCATTCCCTTTGCCGGTCTGGCCCAGCTTGCACTGGTCTGGTCGGCAGCATCCCGCGCCGGGGTGCGCATTCGCCCCGGACGACCCCGCTGGACCCCCGACATGAAGCATCTCGTGGTCGTGGCCATCCCCGCGGCGCTCAGCTCGGGCGTGATGCAGATCAACCTACTCGTCGGCCAACAAGTGGCCTCGCGCTATGACGCCGCCGTGAGCTGGCTCTTCGCCGCCGACCGTCTCTATCAGCTGCCGCTCGGCGTCGTCGGAATTGCTGTGGGTATTGTTTTGTTGCCCGACCTGTCACGGCGTTTGCGCGACAAGGACAGTGACGGCGCACGCCATGCCCTTTCCCGCGCCGGCGAGATCTCACTGGCCCTCACCATCCCTTCCTCCGTGGCGCTTATTGTGATCCCGATGCCCCTCGTGTCGGTGCTGTTCGAGCGCGGCGCACAAACCTCCGATGACAGTGCCGCCATCGCACTCGCTGTTGCTGTCTATGGTCTGGGTCTGCCCGCTTTCGTTCTGCAAAAGGTGCTTCAACCGCTTTATTTTGCACGTGAGGACACGCGTACACCGTTCCGGTACGCCCTATGGGCGATGATGATCAACGCGGTGGTTGCGATCGGGCTGCATATCTACATCGGCTGGATCGCCGCCGCACTGGCCACCACGCTTGCCGGTTGGGTGATGGTCTGGCTTCTGGCGCGCGGCGCGCGCGCCATGGGCGACGTCGCACGTTTCGATGACAGGTTCCGCCGTCGGATTTGGCGTATCACCCTTGCCGCGGTGTTAATGGGGGCGGTTCTATGGGGCGTGAACCTGCTCTTGGGCCCGATGATATCCGCACCCGGCTGGCGTTACCTCGCACTCCTGATCCTTATTGGCGCGGGGATCACCAGCTATTTCGGGCTGGGCCAACTTCTTGGTGCGTTCTCACTGCGTGAGTTTCGTGACAACCTGCGCCGCAAAGTCTGATTGATCATGGCAATCGACATGTGGCGCACGATCCTGCAAAAATCTCATGCCTTTTGCCGACGGTACATGCAGGTGGAGGGGAAGTCAGCCACACACGATGTGCACATAGTTTCGGATCATCGCAAAAGTGATGGTTTCCAACCTATTTCTCATGACCTTATCTCCACGTCATCTCGCGAACCGCTACGGGGATTTGCGCTGAGTGGCAAATTTTTTGGTGGCGAGGATGGTGGTATAGAATGCCGAAGCAGACCAAAGAACTAAACGTGATCGAATGGCTCACGGGGGTTATGGGCTGATGCATGTTCGGGGCGGTCAGCCTTCACTGCGGGAACGAACAAGAATACTGCCTTTCATGTGCGGGTGAAACGCACAGAAATACGGATGCTCGCCGGGCGCCTCGAACGTGATCCGGCGGGTGTCTCCCCGGTCAATCGAGCCGGTGTCCCATGCCGCATCTTTGGCTGTTGCCGTGTGCGGGGCGAGATCGTTGTTGATCCATATCACGCTGTCGCCGACGAGAATCTCGATCCAGGTGGGATCGAAGGCGAAGTGCGCAATGCGCACCTCGACCTCGTGCGCCCTGTCATGCGCCCTGACGGTGCGGGGCGCCCCGGCCATACCCAAGGCACAGCCCAGACCCTGACCGAACCACCGGCGCGTCTTGTGCGTCAGTCGGCGCACCGCAGCCCCGCGACCATTTGCGCCGCATGCTTCTCGTGCGCGCGGAATGTGACCAGCGCATCCTCGAGCAGCGCCTTCAGCGGCGCGACTGTCACCGCTGGAATGAAGCTTTCCGCGACGGTCTTGTTGACGAGTTGGTGGTAGCCCAGTTCGTTGTTGGCGTAGGCGCAGTCGAAAGCGGCGCCATCCAGCGTCATGAGTTTGGCGCGCTTGGCCGCCGCCCCCTCAACCAGCGCCTGGGAAAGCGCGTTGTCCTGCGGTGTCACGTTCAATTCCGTGACAAGCGCGCCGGCTGCTTCATTCACCGCCGAATGGTCGCGGATCATTGTCTGGGCGAAGTCGCGCACCGCGTCATTCTCGGACACTGCCAGCGCCAGGTGCGCATAGCGAATGTCGAGCCCGCCGGCAGTATAGGCGGCGTGCGCGATTTCGAGATCGTTCATCGGCTCCTCGGCCCGGGCGCCAGAGTCGGCGGCAGTGGCGGCGAGGACGACAGCAAGAGCAAGGGTCTTCATCGGTTGATCTCCTGATCGGGTTTCGATGCGATAGGGATGTCAGAGCGGGGCCGACGTATGAATGCCGGATGGTTCAGGTTTCATGCTCAATCGTCCGGATATCTGGACGACGATGATTTTGCTGGTAAACTGCGGAGCATGTTGGACCTGCTCAGTGACATCCTCACCCGCCTCTCGCTGCGGGGCACGCTCTACTTCCGGACAAGCTTTACCGAGCCGTGGGGCGTGCGCGTCCCTGCGTTCCGCGACGTGGCGCGGTTTCATTTCGCGCATCGCGGCGAGGCGCTGGTGCGCGTCGCGGGCCAGTCCGCGCCGGTGCATCTGGCGCAGGGCGATCTCGTCATCATCCCGCATGGGACAGCGCATGTGCTTTCCTGCCGTCACACCAGCCCGAAAGAGGCGCTACCGCTCGACGATATTCTGTCGCGCTCGGGCTTCCCGGGCCACGGCATGCTGGTCTGGGGCGGCGACGAAAGCCCGCGTGACACACAACTGATCTGTGGGCACTTCGCCCTAGCCGAGGGATCGAGGCACCTGCTGTTTGACCGGCTTCCCCCCTTCATTCATCTCCGCGGCTACGGCGATGAAGCCGGGCCCTGGCTCGAGGCAACGCTGAAGGTCATTGGCGCCGAGGCCGGCGGGGCGCGGCTCGGGGGTGATCTCATCGCGCTGAAGATGTCCGAGGCGATCTTCGCCCAGGCGATCCGCGCCCATGTCGAGCAATCGCGAGCGGTCGATTGCGGTGTGGCGGGCTTCGCCGACCCGCATCTCGGCCGGGCGCTGGCGGCCTTTCACCGTGCGCCGACGGCGTCTTGGACGGTGGCCGAACTCGCCCGGGAGGCCGGGCTGTCGCGCACCGGATTCGCCGACCGCTTTACGGCGCGCATCGGGGTCACGCCGATGGCCTATGTCACGTCGTGGCGGATGCAGATCGCACGCGAAGCGCTGGTCCAGCGGGGCCTGTCGGTCGCCGAAGCGGCGGAGATTTCTGGCTACGCCTCGGAATCGGCGTTCAGCCGGGTCTTCAAGAAGGAAATCGGCGTCTCGCCCGCCGCATTCCGGCAGTCGGGCTTTGCAAGGCGCGACGTGGCATGACAGATCATTCGGACGTTCTGCAAGACACTACGGGCAAACTGAACTTCAACGTCCCGCGGTTGATAGATGGATCGGGTGAGCTACAGGTGAACCACCGGCCCTGACCTGCAACCGAAAGGACTTTGCGCCATGCGCTTCATCACCAAGACCATTCACGCCCGGTTCGACCACCTGGTCGCGCTGATGCTCATCGGCCTGCCGTTCCTGCTCGGGCTAGGAGGGTCGAACCCGCTCGCGCTCACCATCTCGCCGCTGGTCGGCGTCGCGGCATTCCTGCTGACCGTGTTCTCCGATCACCATCTCGGACTGATCCGGTGCAGACGAACAGCCCTCCCCGCATAACCCTCGAAAACAGCGAGAAAATTCGACCGCAGCCGGATCGAGAGAACGCTTTTCCAAAGGGCAGACTGCCTGCCCTTTCTCTCGCGCAGAGATCACACCACCTGGCGCGAGCGGCGACGCCATTTCTCTTGAGGTCGGTTCGGGTGAAGATCCTCTTACATCGCGATATTCTGATCAGCGCGGCACGGGAAACTTGATCAACTGGCAGAATCTTGCAAACTTGCGTCAAGCGGCAGGCCACTTGGGGAATGTCGGTTGAAAGGGAGGAAGACGTGAAAATCACACTGAAATTCAAGGCACTTGCTGCTGCCTCGCTAGTGATGCTGGCCAGCGCCGCGCAGGCGGAGTGGGCACCAAAAGGCAACATTTCCCTGCAAATCGGCTTCGGCGCTGGTGGTTCAACCGATACCATCGGCAGAGTTGTGGCGAAGGTCATGAAAGAGCAAACCGGCTGGAACGTGATTGCCGAAAACAAGCCCGGCGGTGGCGGCATCGCCATGTTCACAGGCATCGCCAACCGCCCTGCTGACGGCTCGGTCATCGGGCTTGGCGTCAGCATGCCGATCCTCGTCAATCTCGTGAATCGCCCTGAAAAGCTGAAATTCAACCTCGACAGTTTTGACTACCTCGGCACTGCAACTCGCGCGCAACTGGCCCTCATCGCCCGCTCCGATGCCCCGTTCGACGACGTCGCAGGGCTTGTCGACTACGCCAAGGCAAACGACGCGCCCGTCGCCTTCGACGCCAAGCCTCAAGAGCTCGCGATGCGCTTTGTCATGGCGCAGTCAGGGGCTGAGTTCCAGTTTCTGTCTACAAAGGGCGGCGCGGAAAATGCAAAACTCGTGCTTGGCGGGCAAGCGATTGCGGCGTTTGAAGCCGGCGAACATATCCCATTTCTCGAAGCAGGCGAGATCAAGATGATCGCCTCAATGAACAACAGCCGACACAATTACGCGCCCGACACGCCCACGCTGCAAGAGCAGGGCTACGACATCTATGTCGATCCGGTCTTCTTCTTTGCGACCACGGCCGGAACGCCCGATGATGCGCGCGAGGCGCTCACCGAAGCTCTCGCTGCCGCTCTCGAATCCGATACGGTGAAAGATGTGGTGCTAAACACGCTCAAGTCGCCAATCCACAACATGGGGCCGGATGGCACAGAGAACATGATGCGCGACGGCGTCACAAATGTCGGCGCGCTCTTTGCGAATTGACCTGAAAGCGCGCGCTTCATGCTGACCGACAGGCTGACCGGCGCGTTTTTTGCCCTGCTGGGGGTGATTCTTTATCTTTGGATCATCCCCTGGCAGGTTGAAACTGCCGAATATGGCTGGCTCAAGCCGCGCACGCTCCCGTTTCTCCTTGCGCTCGTGCTTGGCCTCTGCGGCATCGCGCTCATGTTCAATCCCGTGGGTGATGCCCAGCCGTCTACATTCAACTGGCTGCGCGCGGCTCTCTTTGCTGGGGTGTTGGCGCTCGCGCTTTGGCTTTTGGATGTGCTCGGCTTTGTCTACACTGCGCCGCCATTGGCATTTGGCCTCATGTGGCTTGCCTACGAGCGGCGCTGGCCTTGGCTACTCCTTGGCAGCCTGGTCATGCCCGCTGTCATCTGGTTTGTGATCACGGTCTTGCTGGAGCGCCCCCTGCCATGAGGCCGCACAATGCCTGAACTCACCATCATCTTCGCCGGTCTCGGCGATGCGTTCACACCGGCCAATTTGTTTTTCGTCTTTGCGGGGGTGCTCGTCGGACAATTCGTCGGCGCGGTTCCCGGAATCGGCCCGGTCATGGCGATGGCAATCGCTATTCCCTTCACCTTCGGGATGGACCCGCTCGCAGGTATCGGCTTTCTCGTCGGCGTCAACAAAGGCGGACTCGTCGGCGGAGCCATTCCGGCGATTCTGCTTAACACGCCCGGTACACCCGATGCAGCTGCAACAGCACTTGACGGGCACCCGCTCGCCAAGCAAGGCAAGCCGCTCAAAGCCACAAAAATGGCGCTCTACTCCTCCGTCACCGGCGACACGGTTTCCGATATCGTCCTCATTACCGTCTCGGCCCCGCTTGCCATCCTTGCGTTGCGCATGGGGCCTGTCGAAGTCTTCGGCCTGATGTTGCTGGCCTTTGCAGTAATTGCAGGGCTTATGGGCCGCTCGCTCGTCAAAGGCGTCATTGCAATAGCGCTGGGGTTGCTTGCTGCCATGGTCGGAACCGACCCCGAGCACGGCACACCTCGGCTCTACTTCGGCCAGTTCGAGCTTTATGATGGAATCCCGCTGCCGGCCATCGCCATCGGCATGCTGGCGATATCCGAGCTTTTGCGCCGCCTGAGCGAAAGCCGGCGCGAGGTGCGCCCGGCTGTTCGACTTCCCAAAGGCCAACCGCGCGAAGACAGCATGGTCAGTTGGCACGAATACTGGGCTTGCCGTTTCACGCTCGCACGCGGCGCCACGATCGGCACGTTACTCGGGGCTCTCCCCGGCATCGGCTCCACGGCGGCCGCCTTCATGTCGTACGCCACAGCAAAGCAAGCCGCCAAAGACCCGCAGAGCTTCGGAAAAGGCAATATTCAAGGCATCGCCGCCACCGAGTCGGCCAACAGCGCGGTCATGGGGGCCAATATGATCCCCCTTCTCACGCTGGGCATTCCCGGCTCGGTCAGCGCGGCGTTGATCATCAGCGCCTTCATGATCCACGGCATACAGCCCGGCCCCTTCCTGTTCGACACCCAAGGCCGTCTGATCTACGGTCTCTTTGGCGCCATGCTTCTGGCCAACCTTGGCAATCTCATAATCGGCCTGTTTGGACTGCGATTCTGGGTGCGGGTGGTTTCGGCGCCTGAAAGTTTCATATTCGCGTCAGCACTTCTCATGTGCTTTGCCGGGGTTTACCTTGCTTCGGGCGGACTCTTCGGCATCGGTGTGATGCTTGTGTTCGCCGTTCTTGCTTACGTCATGACATCCCTCGGCATCTCGGTTGTCGTTTTCATCATTGCCTTCTTTCTCGGCCCCCGGCTTGAAGTTTCGCTCAGCCAGACGTTGGCACTACTCAATGGAGACCCGGCAAAGCTGCTGGACTATCCGGTCGGCTTGGCTTTGACGTTGCTAGCCTTGGTCACCGCTGTTATCCTCACTCGCCGGGTTGACCGGAGCGCCAGCCAAAGCTGATGCACTGATGATCTTTTCCGCCGCGACGGAACGCTATGATGCGCGTTTATTCTAATGCGCAACGACCAATTCAGGGCGTTTGTGGGTTCTGTCGACGTATCCGTCCAGTTTCGCATCGATTGATGTAGCGGAAGGCCGCCAATATGCGCATTCACCGCCAAGCAATCCGATGCATGAAATATCGTAAAAACCAACAAATAAAGAGGCTTATCCTGGAAAAGCCGGCCCCTCCTGCGCCCCTCACATGGCATTGTTTGCTACTGAACGGTTTGGACCGGTTGAGCCATATTGAATTTACAGCGTATTTAAGTTCGGCTGGTCCAAGCGGTTCGGTGGGTGAAAGAGGCTCGCCGTCCCTCTTTCTTGCGGTGGTGGGCCTGATCAATCGTCACTCAGGTGTCGCCCGTTCCGAGGAGCCAGGACGCATGAACGGCATATGCCTTGGCCGTCCCATCCGGACTTGGTAGCCGCCGCCTTCGTGGGTTTTCAGGGGGCCGCCTTCTGCGTACGAGGGCCAGCGCGCTGGCACAGAGCGGGTACGCGGTGCAAATCCACCAGCTCGAAATCAAGCAAGCCGACATTCTCGCGCATACGGACAACCTCCCGAGCCTCTCCGATCTCGCACACATCCGGAAGATCGACATTGGTCTTACTGCACCACGCCCCAGCAAAGGCTTCGCTTTGTTCGCGAAGGCGCGAACGACTTTGCGGTTCTCGCTGATCATCTTCTCATAGGGCGGAAGCTCCGCTTCTGGAAACTCTCCCTGTGCATCAGCGAAGGACCGCTCCACATGCTCGACAACCGTCTTGCAGTCGAGTGTTTCGCAATCGAGCACCCAAGCCGGATCAAACGGGATGAATTGAAGCTTGCGCCTTGAAAGGTATTTCGAAAGCTCGCGCCCGAGACGGTAATCCCCAAGATGCAGGTCCAGATTCGTTCTCGAAGGTAAGCGAGAGGGCAGAAAATCTACATGCCGAGCCACAACTAATTGCGCTGGGAGCACTTATTCAAAGGGGGCTGAATTCGGTCGTTCGCCGACATTCTGGGTGTTTGATGTCAATCGGCATCCAAAGCTGACCCCCTATCGGCATTCAAAATTGACCCCTTTGAGCTGAGCAGGCCCGGCGCTGCGTAGCCCTCACATAGCGCAGCGGCGGCGGGCCTGCGGGGGTCCGGGTTGGCGCTATGCGCGGTTCTTGAAG
>NZ_VINQ01000221.1 GCF_008369105.1 Aquicoccus porphyridii
TGGCCGACCATCCCCAGGCGGGCTGGAACGACCTCTGGCTGCTCACCGAGGTGATTCACGAGGGGCGGCAGCCGCAGGTGCTGGAAGAAAGCATCGTCTCCGACGCCTCGGCGAGCCCGGACGACTTCCGGCAGGGTTACCGCAACCGCTTCCAGGCCACGCCCTGGGAGGCGTTCTTCCGTCCCCCGCCGACGCCGCCGAAGCCGCGCATCCTCGGCACGCAGAGCGCGGTGGTGACCGGCCCGAAGGGCGAGGAAATCCATTGCGACCGCTACGGTCGGGTGAAGGTGCAATTCCACTGGGATCGCGAGGGCCAGGCCGACGACAGCAGCAGTTGCTGGTTACGCGTTGCCTCCGGCTGGGCGGGAA
>NZ_VINQ01000222.1 GCF_008369105.1 Aquicoccus porphyridii
ACATCAGGTCGCCGGGGCGCGCCTGGTTGAGGTCGCGACCGACCAGCCGGCTGTTGAACTGCACCAGCTTGATCGCATTCACGTAGGGCCCGACCTGGCCGCCACCCTGCTGCCAGTTCTGCGCCAGGCGCCGTTGCTCGGGACTGAGCGCCAGCTCCGGGGGCAGGTAGCGGTTGGACAGGCCGTTGGCGCGCAGCCACTTGCCATCGTGGACTTTCAGCGCCTCGTTGGCGGCGAAGCGCACCAGGCCGGCGCAGTCCTGCTGGTGCCAGCGCGGACTCGGCCCTTGGCGCAACTGTTCCTGGGCGATGCGCACGAACCAGGCGCGGAATACCTGCGATTGCTGCGGGTCGAGCGTTACCGCGGGCT
>NZ_VINQ01000223.1 GCF_008369105.1 Aquicoccus porphyridii
GCGGTTGCCCTGTTCGATCGTTCGTTGCCAATGACGCATGGCGGTACCTCCAGTGGTGGGGCGGCCTCAGAGGCCGCCAGCCGTGAGTTTTTCCGGATCCAGCAACACCTCCAGGCGCGCACGGTCCAGATCGGTGTTTTCCAGCGCCACATCGATGATCGGCCGTCCCTCGCGATAGGCCTGCTTGGCGATTTCCGCAGCCTTCTGGTAGCCGATGATCGGGTTCAGCGCAGTGACCAGGATCGGGTTGCGCGCCAACGCCTCGCTGAGCTTGCCCTGGTTGACCTTGAAGCTGGCGATGGCCTTGTCCGCCAGCAGCCGGCTGACGTTGGCCAGCAACTGGATGCTGTGCAACAGGTTGTCCGCCA
>NZ_VINQ01000224.1 GCF_008369105.1 Aquicoccus porphyridii
GTCGGTGTTGTCGGTCTGCACCCGCACCTGGTTGCCGCTCGGCGTACGTTCGAACAGGGTGAAGCTGTAGCGTACCGAGCGGGTCGAGGTCGGGGTCAGCAGGCGTTCGCCGATCAGCCCGAGCTGGGCGGCGTAGTCCGGGTCGGCGAGTTTCTGCAAGTAGGCGGTGACGCTTTCCTGCAACTCGTGCTGGAGGGTGGTATTGGCCCGCAGGTCGAGACGGTCGAGGTCGTACAGTGGCACGCCGAGCATCCCGGCCAGGCGGGTGCGAGCCAGGGTCACGCCCTTGTTGGTCGGCAGCGGTTGCACCGTCGGCTGGCTGCGTGGGTCGCGGAACGCCAGCTTCTGCGCCAGCGCCGCATCGCGTA
>NZ_VINQ01000225.1 GCF_008369105.1 Aquicoccus porphyridii
CACATCACCTGCAGGCCCGGATCGTCCTGCTCCAGGCGCAGTTGCGCACGGGACTGCGGCATGGGCTGCGCGCTGGGCTCCAGGCGGTAGTCGCCGCCGCTCCTGGCCAGCGCCAGTTGCAGCAGCTCGACGACGTAGGGTTCGGGGTTGCGCCCTTCGGAATGGCGCGGATAGATCACCCGTTCGCCAGCCCCGGCATGCCAGGCCAGCAGGCCGAACAGCAGGGCCAGCCAGCGGAGCGGCGAACCCTGGCCGAGCGGCAGCGGTCTATGTTCACTCAGGCCTATCAGGAGGAATGCCATGGCTGGCCCCCGTACGCGTGCCCTGTTTTCGACATTGTTCGCCCTGTCCCTGGTGACATCCTTGA
>NZ_VINQ01000226.1 GCF_008369105.1 Aquicoccus porphyridii
GGACCTTCGGCCAGCGGCGTGTGCAGGGTGGTCAGCGCGGTCTGGTTCTGCAGCAGCCAGACTTCCAGGCCTTCCGGCCCGCCGAAGACGCCGTACAGGGCGTAGAGGCCGATACTGCCGAGCATCACCAGCTTGACCAGCGACTCGAAGGCGATGGCGAACACCAGTCCCTCGTGGCGTTCGCGGGTGGCGATGTGGCGAGCGCCGAAGAGGATCGCGAACAGGGTGATCAGGGTGCAGAAGACGAACGCGACCCGCTCCTGGGCCGGGTCGCGGGTGAGAATGCTGATCGAATCGGTGACCGCCTGGATCTGCAGGGCCAGCATCGGCAGCACGCCGATCAGCATGAACAGCGTGGTCAGGGCG
>NZ_VINQ01000227.1 GCF_008369105.1 Aquicoccus porphyridii
GAGGGCCTTGCGCAATGCCTTCTTCACCTCACTCTCGCCAGCTTGAGTGCCCTGCCAGCCCGGAAAGCGTACCAAGCGCACGATCTCATCGATGTCCGCAACCACTCGCTCGACCATGATCGGCGTTTCGGCTGTTTTTACTTCGTTGAACAGCTCGGTCAGAGCAGCCTTGCCACGATCCTCGTCCTCTTCGGGCAGAATTTCTTTTTCGGCCAGCAGGGTTTCCTTGGCAATCTCTAGCAGTTGCTTCAGGAATTCGACACTGTTGATTTGCCCGGACTCAAAGCGATCCTTCAGCGCATCCAGTCGCTCGGACAGCTGCTTGAATTTCGGATTTCCTCCGTGCCCGCGCAGACGGCGCTTGAG
>NZ_VINQ01000228.1 GCF_008369105.1 Aquicoccus porphyridii
GCATCCCTCGCAGCTGTACCAGTTCGCCCTGGAAGGCGTGGAGCTGTTCATCATCCTCTGGCTGTTCACCCGCAAGCCACGGCCGACCGCCTCGGTCTCCGGCCTGTTCGTGCTGTGCTACGGGATCTGCCGCTTCGTCGTCGAATTCGTCCGCGTGCCGGATGCCCAGCTCGGCTACCTCGCCTGGGGTTGGCTGACCATGGGCCAGGTGCTCTGCGTACCGATGGTGCTGGCCGGCATTGCCCTGATGGTCTGGGCCTACCGCCGCGACGCGGCGCAGCCGAAGGCGGCCTGAGCCGCTTTTCGTGCCCGGGGCGGATAACGTCGCAGGCGTCATCCGCTCCGGGCAGCCGGCTTTCCGCTC
>NZ_VINQ01000229.1 GCF_008369105.1 Aquicoccus porphyridii
ACCTGTTCGCGGTGAAGAGCACCCTGGAATACCGCGCCCCGGCGCATTTCGACGACTGGCTGGACATCGGCACCCGCGTGGCGCGGCTGGGGCGCAGCAGCCTGGTTTTCGAGCTGGGCATCTGGCGCGACGAGCAGTTGCTCACCGTCGGCGAGCTGGTCTACGTCTATGCGGATGCGAACGAGCGACAGAGCCAGCCCCTGCCGGACTGGCTGCGCGAGAAGATCAGGGCGTTCGAGCGACAGTCGCCAGTGGAATCAGGGACTCACGCCGAGTAGCTGGGAGAGCCGCGCGCGGTCGGCGGCATAGGTTCTTTCCGCGTCTTCGCGGGCCTTCTGGAAACGCCCGATCTCGCCCTGCAGGC
>NZ_VINQ01000230.1 GCF_008369105.1 Aquicoccus porphyridii
GCCGCCGGGCATGAACAGGGTGCTGACCAGCAGGCCGAAGGCCGCCGGCAGCAGCCAGAAGCTGAAGTTGTTCATCCGCGGCAGGGCCATGTCCGGCGCGCCGATCATCAGCGGGATCATCCAGTTGGCCAGGCCGACGAAGGCCGGCATCACCGCGCCGAAGACCATGATCAGGCCGTGCATGGTGGTCATCTGGTTGAAGAACGCCGGCTCGACGATCTGCAGGCCGGGCTGGAACAGCTCGGCGCGGATCACCATGGCCATCGATCCGCCGAGCAGGAACATCATGAAGCTGAACCACAGGTAGAGGGTGCCGATGTCCTTGTGGTTGGTCGTCAGCACCCAGCGCATCAGGCCCTTGGC
>NZ_VINQ01000024.1 GCF_008369105.1 Aquicoccus porphyridii
TGCGCGCGAGGATCTGCGCGACGGGTTGATGGAATATCTTCAGGACCTTTTGCATGTGGACAGGGCGGCGCAGTAAGCCCGCGTTCCGGGCCGGAGGGCAATCGTGACGACAGTTCTGGTAACGGGCGGAGCGGGTTATATCGGCTCGCACGCATGCAAGGTTCTGGCGCGGGCAGGGATCACGCCGGTCACGTTCGACAATCTTGCCACCGGCTGGCAGGAGGCGGTGAAGTTCGGCCCGTTCGAGCAAGGCGATCTTCTCGACCGGGCGCGCCTCGACGCGGTGTTTGCCGCCCACCGGCCCGACGCGGTGATGCATTTCGCCGCGCTGAGCCAGGTGGGCGAGAGCATGGCGCGACCCGGCACATATTGGCGCAACAATGTTGCGGGTTCTCTCAACCTGATCGAGGCGGCGGTGGCGGCGGAGTGCGAGAAGTTCGTGTTCAGTTCGACCTGTGCGACCTATGGCGATCAGGACAACGTGGTTCTGGACGAGGGTTGCGCCCAGCATCCGATCAACGCCTATGGCAAGTCCAAGCGGGCCATCGAAGAGATGCTGGCGGATTTCGGGGCGGCGCATGGGCTGCGATCGGTGATCTTTCGCTATTTCAACGTGGCGGGCGCGGATGAGGAGGCCGAGGTCGGCGAGTTTCACCGGCCCGAGACGCATCTTGTGCCGCTGATCCTTGACGCGGTTGACGGGCGGCGCGGGGCGCTCACGGTGTTCGGCACCGATTACGACACGCCCGACGGCACCTGCATCCGCGATTACGTGCATGTGAGCGACCTGGTCGAGGCGCATGTCCTGGGGTTGCGCTG
The DNA here is from genome assembly GCF_008369105.1 of Aquicoccus porphyridii. Lineage (GTDB taxonomy): Bacteria > Pseudomonadota > Alphaproteobacteria > Rhodobacterales > Rhodobacteraceae > Aquicoccus > Aquicoccus porphyridii. The sequence goes on from NZ_VINQ01000024.1 coordinate 820, forward strand.
GCTTGAGGCAGGCAAGGGCAGCCGGGTGTTCAACCTTGGCACCGGGCACGGTTTTTCCGTGCGCGCGGTGATCGCGGCCGCCGAGGCGGTGACCGGCCGGACGGTGCCGATTGTCGAGGGGCCAAGGCGGGCGGGGGATGCGACGCGGCTGGTGTCGGGGTCGGTGCGGGCCGGGCAGGAACTGGGCTGGACACCGGGCCGGTCGACGCTGGACCGGATGATCGCGGATGCGTGGCGCTGGCACCAGGCGGGCCATTATGAGCGATAGACCGGGCGAGGCGCGGCTTTTGGACCTGACCCGGCTGATCAGTCGGGCGGGGCGGGTGCAGACCGGCGTGGACCGGGTGGAACTGGCCTATCTGCGGGCGTTGCTGGCGGCGAAGGTGCCCGGTTTTGGCCTTGTGCGCACGTCGCTGGGTTACATCCTGCTGGACGAGGACGGCATGCGCGCGATTGCCGAGCGGGTCGAGGGGCGGGTGCCGTGGGGGACAGCGGACCGGTTGTCGCGGCTCGCGCGCAGGCTTGACCCGGCGCAGCGGCGCGGGCAGTCGGACGCGCGGCGGCTGGCGCGGGCACGGACCGTGCGCCCGGGTCTGAAACGGATGCTGCGGCGGCACCTGCCGCAGGGCACGCGCTATTTCAACGTGGGTCATACCAACCTGACCGAACGGGTGACACGGGCGGTGAAACAGGGGTTGGGTGGCACGGTGAACGTGTTGGTGCATGACACGATCCCGCTTGACCATCCGCTTTACCAACGGCCCGAGAGCATCGCGCGGTTCCGGCAGATGATCGGGCGGGTCAGCCGCGATGCCGACCTTGTCATCTATAATTCGCGCCACACGAGGCAAAGTGCCGAGCGCCATCTGGAAGAGATCGGGCGCGTTCCGCCGGGGCTGGTCGCGAAGCTGGGTGTCGAGGTGACCGAGCCACGGCCCGGCGATCTTCCCAAGGGGTTGCCGCCCGCGGGGGTCTACTTTGTCACCGTCGGCACACTTGAGCCACGCAAGAACCATGCGCTTCTGCTCGATATCTGGGAGCGGATGGTGAAACAGACGATCCCGCAGGACATGCCGCATCTGGTCATTTGCGGGCAGCGGGGCTGGATGAACGAGGAGTTGTTCTTTCGCCTTGACCGATCCGCGCTTCTGGGCGCGCATATTCACGAATATGGCGACCTGAGCGACGGGGCGATCGCGGCACTTTTGCAGGGCGCGGCGGGCGCGCTTTATCCCAGCTTTGCCGAAGGGTTCGGCCTGCCGATGGCCGAGGCGGCGGCGATGGGGGTTCCGGTGATCTGTGCCGATTTGCCGGTTTACAAGGACGTGCTTGGGGATATTCCCGTTTACGCAAGCCTGAAGGACAGCTATCTCTGGCAACGAAGAATAGCGTCTTTGGCAAACAGTCAGAGGGCAGGCAAGGCAGAAACCGGCCACACGGCCAAGGGTTTCGAGCCTCCGACGTGGGACAGGCATTTCAACGCGGTCTTAAAGATGGCGTGATAGGGTTCAGGCGGTTCCGCGACTTCCTGCCATGTGTAAAGAGGGGCGTCATTGGGCGTTGTGCAGTCATACCGTCTGAGGCTTCAACGCAAGCGTTGGCGAATCCGCGCGTTTCGCAAGCGGCGTGAATTGCGATCCATTTCGGATCGCACGGCACAGATCAGGCCCGATGACATCCTGCTTTTCTCGACCCAGCGCAACGAGAAGATCCGCCTGCCCTATTTCCTGAATTATTATCGCGAGATGGGGGTCAATCACTTCCTGATCGTGGATAATGACAGCGACGATGGCAGCCTTGAATACCTGATGAAACAGCCCGATGTTTCGGTCTGGCACACGCGCAAGAGTTACAAGCGGTCGCGGTTCGGGGTTGATTGGCTCAACTGGCTGCAATGGCAGCACGGGCACGGGCACTGGACGCTGGTGGTCGATCCGGACGAGTTTCTTGTCTATCCGTTCTGCGATACAAGGCCGCTCAGGGCGCTGACCGACTGGCTCGATGCGTCGTCGATCAAGTCGTTCAGCGCGATGCTGCTCGACATGTATCCCAAGGGGCGGATCGACGCGCAGCCCTATCAGGAGGGGCAGAACCCGCTGGAAATCACCAGTTGGTTCGACAGCGGCAATTACACGATCGAAAAGAACGGCAAGTTCGGCAACCTCTGGGTCCAGGGCGGGCCACGGGCGCGGGTGTTTTTCCGCGACATGCCGGAAAAGGCCCCGGCGCTCAACAAGATCCCGCTGGTCAAGTGGGACCGGCGCTATGCCTATGTCAGCTCGACCCACATGCTTTTGCCACGGGGGCTGAACCTCGTTTATGACGAATGGGGCGGCGAGAAGGCCAGCGGCGTGCTCTTGCACACGAAGTTCCTCGATACGTTCACCGTCAAGGCGCAGGAAGAGCTGGACCGCAAACAGCATTACGCCGCCAGCATCGAATACAAGGCCTATGCCGAGAGCCTTGCCCAGAACCCCGAGCTTTGGTGCAAGTGGAGCGAGAAATACATCAACTGGCGGCAGCTTGAGATTCTGGGGCTGATGTCCAAGGGGAACTGGGCATGACCCGCAGGCCGCCACATTGGGGCAGCGTCGGCATCGTGATGCTGGTGCATACCGCGCTGGGCCGGGCCGAGCAGGTGGCGCGGCACTGGCATGCGGCGGGCTGCCCGGTGGTGATCCATTGCGACAAGTCCACGCCGAAGAAGGCCTATGAGGCGTTTCGCGCGGCATTGGCGGATCTGCCGGATATCCAGTTTTCGCAGCGCCACCGCTGTGAATGGGGCACGTGGGGTATCGTTGCCGCGACGCAGGAAGCCAGCGAGCTGATGCTGGCGCAGTTTCCACAGGTGCGGCATGTCTACCTGGCCAGTGGGTCGTGCCTGCCGTTGCGCCCGGTGCAGGAGTTGATCGACTACCTTGCCGAGCGGCCGCGCACCGATTTCATCGAAAGCGCGACAACGGCGGATGTGCCTTGGACCGTGGGGGGATTGGACGAGGAACGCTTTACCCTGCGGTTTCCGTTCTCGTGGAAGCGGCAGCGGCATCTCTTTGACCGCTACGTCGCGATCCAGCGGGCGGTCGGGTTCAAGCGGAAGATTCCCCACAATATCCTGCCGCATATGGGCAGCCAGTGGTGGTGCCTGACGCGGCAAACCCTTTCGGCCATTCTTCAAGACCCCGAGCGGCCGACACATGACCGTTATTTCCGGCGGGTCTGGATTCCCGACGAGAGCTATTTCCAGACGCTGGCCCGGCTCTATTCCACCAATATCGAGAGCCGTTCGCTGACCCTGTCGAAGTTCGATTTCCAGGGCAAGCCGCATATTTTCTACGACGACCACCTGCAACTGTTGCGGCGGTCGGATTGTTTCGTGGCGCGCAAGATCTGGGCCCATGCCGACCGTCTTTACGAGGTTTTCCTGACCGGTCCCGATGCCGCGATGAACCGGACCGAGCCGAACCCCGGCAAGATCGACCGGATTTTCGCCAAGGCGGTGGAGCGGCGCACACGCGGGCGGCCGGGGCTTTTCATGCAAAGCCGGTTCCCCAACAAGGGTTGGGAAAACGGCATGACGGGCGGGCAGTATTCGGTATTCCAGGGGTTTGCCGAACTGTTCGAGGATTTCGAGCCGTGGCTCGCCAAGGCCACCGGCGCGCGGGTGCATGGGCATCTGTTTGCGCCGGGTCGGGTGGAATATGCGGGCGACCAGCCCGTCGTCAACGGGGCGCTGTCCAACAGTCCGGTGGCGCGCGATTATAACCGCAATGCGTTCCTGACCAGCCTGATCTGGAACACGCGCGGCGAGCGGCAATGCTTTCAGCTTGGCCCCGCCGATATCCCCTGTCCCGGCAAGACTCCGCGGGACGAGCCCGACACGAACCTGAGCTGGATGATCGCGCGCGACCCGAATGCCCAGATCAGCGTGATCAGCGGGGCCTGGGCCGTGCCCCTGTTCAAATCGAACCGCAATTTCGCCGATATCCGGGCCGAGGCGGCGCAGCTTCAGAAAATCGAGAGCGAGCATCTCGACGTGCTGCGCAGCCCCTATTCCAAGGCGCGCATCCGCATCTGGACCATGGCGGATTTCATCGAAAGCCCGATGGAATCGCTTCAGTCCATCATCGACGAGATCGGCAACAGGGGGTTGCGGCGGCTGGCCGAAGCGCCGCGAATGACCGATCTGACCGGGTTCGGGCAGTTCCTGCAGAACCTCAAGAACCAGGGGATGCACCCCTATCTGATGGGCGACTTTCCGGTGGTGGGCGAACCGGTTGGAAGCGACAACGGAAAGCCCCGCAAACCCTACCTGGTGCAATAGATGCAGAGCCCGTTCGATTATTTTGTCGTGTTCGCCGAGATGCGGACCGGTTCGAATTTCCTTGAATCGAACCTCAACGCCTTTCCGGGCATTTCCTGCCTGGGCGAGGCGTTCAATCCGCATTTCATCGGCTATCCCAATCGCGAGGATTGTCTTGGCGTGAGCGAGGAGACGCGCAACCACGACCCGATGACGCTCGTCCATGCGGTGAAACACGCGCAGGGCATCGCGGGGTTCCGGTTCTTTCACGATCACGACCCGAGGGTTCTGGAACCCATCCTGTCGGACCCGCGCTGTGCCAAGATCATCCTGACGCGCAACCCGGTGGAAAGCTACGTAAGCTGGAAGATCGCGCAGGCGACGGGGCAATGGAAGCTGACCAACGTGCACAAGCGCAAGGAGGCGAAAGCGCGATTCGACGCAGGCGAGTTCAAGGCGCATCTCGAAGAGTTGCAGGATTTCCAGGTGATGCTGCTCAGGGCGCTTCAGACCACGGGGCAGACCGCGTTCCATGTCGCCTATGAGGATTTGCAGGATGTCGAGGTGATGAACGGCATCGCCCGGTGGCTGGGTCAGCCGGACCGGCTCGACAGCCTGGAAAAGAACCTCAAGCGGCAGAACCCCGAGCCGATTTCCGAGAAGGTCGAGAATTTCGACGAGATGCGCGACGCGCTGGCCGATCTCGACCGGTTCAACCTGAGCCGGACCCCGAATTTCGAGCCGCGGCGCGGCGCGGTGGTGCCAAGCTATGTCGCCTGTGCCAAGGCGCCGCTGATGTATCTGCCGATCCGGTCGGGGCCAGAGGCCGAGATGCGCGCGTGGATGGCCGCGCTTGACGGGGTGGACGAGACGGCGCTGTTGGGCGATTTCAACCAGAAGAGCCTGCGGCACTGGATGCGGAGCAACCCGGGGCACCGGTCGTTCACCGTGCTGCGGCATCCGGTGGCGCGGGCGCATCATGCCTTTGTCAGCCGCATCCTGATGACCGGGACGGGCAGCTTCGCCAATATTCGCAAGACGCTTCGCCGGGTTCACAAGCTGCCCATTCCCGCCGTGGAACCGGATGGCGCCTGGGGCCCGGTCGAGCATCGCGCCGCATTCCTGGCGTTCCTTGATTTCGTCAAGGCCAACCTGTCGGGGCAAAGCGCGGTGCGGCAGGATGCGGCCTGGGCCAGCCAGGCGGGTATTCTGCATGGCATGGGCAGTTTCGCCCTGCCCGATTTCGTGCTGCGCGAAGAGGAGCTGGCCGCCTACCTGCCGGCGATTGCCCAGCAGGTGGGGTATGCCGATGCGCCGAACCCGGGCGGGGCCCCCGCCGAAGGGCCAATCACCCTTGCCGAGATCTATGACGAGGAGATCGAGGCCGCCGCGCAGGACGCCTATCAGCGCGATTACATGGTCTTTGGCTTCGGGGCCTGGCGCGGCTGAACGCTGGTTCTATGCGGCCTGAACCGACTGGTTCTCGGTCAGGATGGTATAGAGCGTGGCCGGGTCGGAATTGGCCCGCAGCTTGGTGCAGACATCGGCATCACGCAGGGTGCGCGACACCCGCGCCAGCGCCTTGAGATGTTCGACGCCCGCCTCTTTCGGGGCGAAGAGCGCGAAGGCGATGTCGACCGGCTGACGATCGACCGCTTCGAATTCGATGGGCTTTTCCAGCATCACGAACACGCCGATCACCTGATCGACATCCTCGATGCGGGCATGTGGCAGGGCGACGCCATGGCCGACCCCGGTCGGACCGAGGCTTTCACGCTCGAGCAATGCGTCGACCGCGCGGGCGGTGTCGATACCATAGACCGCGCTCGCGATCTCGCCCATTTCATGAAGCAGGCGCTTCTTGCTTGAGGCGGTCGAGATGACCTTGACCGCCTCTGCCTTGAGGATGCTGGAAAGTTCCATCTGTATCTCTGTCGCTCCGACAATGCGGGACGCGGCGCGACCCGATCACCTCAGTTTTGCGGGTCGATCCAGCCGATATTGCCGTCATCGCGGCGATATACGACGTTTAGCCCGTCTTTTCCCTCGTTGCGGAAAACAAGAACCGGGGCGCCCGCGAGTTCCATATGCATGACCGCCTCTCCGACAGAAAGGGATGGAATACTGGTTTCCATCTCGGCCACGATGATGGGTTGAAGGTTCTCGGGTTCCGAATCCTCGTCTTCGTGATCTGAGGCGAGGATATACGAGGACGCCTGCATAAGTTCAACCGGTTCGGCCCGCTCGCGGTGATGGTCCTTCAACCGCCGCTTGTAGCGGCGCAATTGCTTTTCCATCTTGCCAGCGCAAGCATCAAAAGCGGAATAGATTTCAGTGGCATGGGCCTTGGCCGACGCGGTCAGACCGGTCGAGAGATGCACAATGGCTTCGCAGACAAACTCGTGCGCGCTTTTGGAAAAGATGACGTTCGCATCGGTGGGACGTTCTGCATATTTGCTGATAACCGCGCCGAGTTCGTCCTGAACATGGGTCTGGAGTGCGGTGCCGATGTCGATGTGTTTTCCGCTGATCTGATAGCGCATCTTGTCTCCTTTGCGTGACAATTCGGGCGTTTTCCGGGGGTTGTCCCGCGGTTCTTGTTATTCCCGAATGCTGAAACATGACCGCCGCGATACTTGTCCGCCATCGTCGCCTGACATGCAGGTCAAAACGGGGGGCAGGGCGGTATCCACGACTGTCATGAGATCAGTTTGGAGTAATCGAAGCGGGCAAGTCAATCGAATCCGGTGTCGCATCGCGAGAGGTTTATCTTCACGAAATGCGAAAATTCTCGCCAAGATAGACGCGGCGCACATTTTCGTTTTCCACCACGTCCACAGGGCTGCCCGACATCAGGACCTTGCCGTCGTGCAGGATATAGGCGCGGTCGACGATTTCGAGGGTTTCGCGCACATTGTGATCGGTGATCAGCACACCGATGCCGCGTTTCTTGAGATCGGCGACAAGGTGGCGGATGTCATTCACACTGATCGGATCGACCCCGGCAAAAGGTTCGTCGAGCAGGAGGTAATTGGGGTTGGCCGCAAGGCAGCGGGCGATTTCGACGCGCCGCCGCTCACCGCCCGAGAGGGCCAGCGCGGGCGCGCGACGCAGATGCTCGATGGAAAAATCCGACAACAGCTCTTCGAGCCGCTCGCGGCGTTTGTGACGGTCGGATTCCGAGATTTCGAGTACCGAGAGGATGTTGTCCTCGACACTCATGCCGCGAAAGATCGACATTTCCTGCGGCAGGTAACCGATGCCCAGTTTCGCGCGGCGATACATCGGCAGGCCGGTCACGTCGCGCCCGTCAACCAGCACCTGCCCGCCCTCGGGGAAGACCAGCCCGCAGATCGCGTAGAAGCAGGTCGTCTTGCCCGAGCCGTTGGGGCCGAGCAGGCCGACCACCTCTCCGCGTTCGAGATCCATGGTGACATCGCGGATGACGACGCGCTTCTTGTAGCTTTTGCGCAGGTTGCGGATGCGCAGGCCCGAGCTTCCCCGGGTGAGCGTGAGGCCGGGTTTTGCGGCTGCGTCAGTCATTGGATTGCAGCACCGTCCTGACGCGGCCCTCCATCCGGGCAGTGCCGTCACGGGTATCGACCGTCATCCGGTCGGCAGTGAGCGTCGATTGCCCCTGCATCAGGAGCACGTCGCCCTGCATGAAGATCGTGCCGCTTTCGACCGAGTAATCGGCATTGGCGGCCTCGGCGGCATCGTCGCCCGACACCAGCGTGACGCCGCCCGACGCCTTGAGCCGCTGGATGCGGTTTCCGGCCTCGTCATAGAACACCTCGACCTTGGGGGCGGCGAGGCGCATTTCGCCCTGCACGATCAACACGTCGCCGGTAAAGATCGCGGTGCCGTCATCCTGATCGACCGAGAGGCTTTCGGCGGTGACCTCGACCGGTTGGGAGGGGTCCTGTTCGACATTGCCAAAGGCGATCTCGGCCCCCTGTGCAGCCGCGATCACGGGCAGGAGGGCAAGGCAGAGGGCAGCGGCGAGAGGGCGTAAAAGCGTTTTGGTCACTGGATTATTCCTTGGTATCCTGCGGATCATATAGCAGTTTGACACCATCGGTGAAGAGCAGCCGTGCATTTTCGCCGTTCTCATCCGTGGTCAGCAACATACGCCCGGCGGTGAAATCCCCCGGTGGCCCGGTTCCCGCGACCGCGCCGGGGGTTTCGGCGTGGATCGTGCGCATGCCGGAAATCAGGTGCTCGGTCGTGATTTCATAGCCCGTGGAGCTTGTCACCACGACATCGCCGCTCAGCTCGGCCCGGTCACGCCGCTGATCGACGATCCCTTCCTCGGCGGTGAAGGTGATCGTCGCGCCGCTGGCGAAAGTGATCCGGGCAGAGAGCGTGTCGGCAAGACCGCGCGACGGGTTCTCGGGGTCGGGACGGGCCGAGGAGGAGCGGAACAGGATCAGGTCGCCCTGTTCCGTGGCCCCGGCGAATTCGGGCGCGGTGACCCGTTCGTCACGCGCCCGTTCACGCAGGTCGATGGTGGTAAAGGGGATCGTGGTCGCCGGGTCGATATTGCGCGACAGGAGAAACAGCGTGGAGAGAATGCCCAGCGCGGCCAGCGGCAGCAGGATCTTGAGCCACGCGACGAGGCGCGAATAGAAATCGCCCCGCCCGAACATCTCAGCCCAGCCCGATGCGCAGGCAATCATGGATATGGATCAGCCCTAGAGGCCGACCGCCATTGCCCGCGTCGGTGACGAAAAGACAGGTGATCTTGGCCGCGTTCATCACCGCGACCGCCTCTTCGGCCAGCGCCTCGGGGGCGATGGTGCGGGGGGTTCGGGTCATCACGTCACCGGCCTTGTGATCGAGAAGCCCGGCCATGTGACGGCGCAAATCGCCATCGGTGATGATGCCGTCGAGCAGACCGCCCGCGTCGGTGACACCGACCACGCCAAAGCCCTTGCTGCTGATTTCGAGAAGCGCGTCGGTCATGGGGGTTTCACCGGTGACCAGCGGCAGCGCAGCGCCGGCATGCATCAGGTCGCGCACCCGGCTGAGCCGCGCGCCCAGCTTGCCGCCGGGATGAAACTCGCGGAAATGCTCGGGGGTGAAGGCGCGGTGCTCCATCAGCGCGACGGCCAGCGCATCGCCCAGCGCAAGGGTCATGGTCGTGGTGGAGGTGGGCACGACGCCGGTGCCGCAGGCCTCGTCCGCCGGGGGCAGGACGATGGCGACATCGGCCTGTTTGAGAAGCGTGGAGTGCGCATGCGAGGCAACCCCGATCATCGGGATCGAAAAGCGCCGGGTATAGGCGATCATGTCGGCCAGTTCGGGCGTTTCGCCGGAGTTCGAGAGCATCAGCACCACGTCGCCCTGCACCATCATGCCCAGATCGCCGTGGCTGGCCTCGGCGGGGTGGACGAATTGCGCGGGCGTGCCGGTGCTGGCCAGCGTCGCCGCGATCTTGCGCGCGACGTGGCCGGATTTGCCCATGCCCGAGACGATCACGCGGCCCCGAACGGCCAGCATGAGGTCAATCGCGGCGGCAAATCCATCGTCGAGCCCGTCGGCCAGCATGCTCAGCGCGTCGGCCTCGGTGCGGATCACGCGCCGCGCGGTGGCGAGGAATGTTTCATGGTCGGTCATGTGTGGGCAAAGATATCCGTTTCCGGCCAGCCCGCCAGATCGAGTTCGGCGCGGGTTGGCAGGAAGCGGAAACATGCCTGTGCGATCTCGGTGCGGCCTTCGCGGGCAAGCCGCTCTTCGAGTTTTTCGCGCAGGGCGTGGAGATAGAGCACATCCGAGGCGGCGTAATCAAGCTGGGCCTCGCTCAGCTCTTCGGCACCCCAGTCGGACATCTGCTGTTGCTTGGAGATGTCCACGCCCAGCAATTCCTGCAACAAGTGCTTGAGCCCATGGCGGTCGGTGTAGGTGCGCACCAGCTTCGAGGCGATCTTGGTGCAGTAGACCGGCGCGGTCATCACGCCGAATGTGTGCAGCAAGACGGCGATATCGAACCGGCCGAAATGGAAGAGCTTGAGCACGTCCGGGTTGGACAACATCGCGGTCAGGTTGGGTGCCTCGGTCTGGCCCTTCATGATCTGGACGAGATGGGCGTCGCCATCGCCGCCCGACATCTGCACGAGGCAAAGCCGGTCACGATGGGGGTTGAGGCCCATGGTTTCACAGTCGATCGCGACGACCAGACCGATATCGAGCCCGTCGGGAAGGTCGCCATTATAGAGATGGTTGGCCATGTGGGTTGCGCCTCTGGCTGTCAAGTGTGGCCCCGTCGGGCCGTTGGGGTCTTATCAGATGTGGCCCGGACGAGATCAAGGGGCGAGTTCGGCGGCCCGCACTCAGCCCTTGGCCGCCTGTGACGCAAGCGCGCGAATCTCGGAGGACAGGGCAATGTCGCCGGTATTGGCATAGGATTGGTGATTGGTCTCGATCCGGCTGTCATCATAGAGGTAATTGACCATGGCCCCCCATGAATTCGCCATGCCGCGCGGGCTCGCGTCGGCCTCGGCATGGGCGTGGGCAAGGATCGCACCGTTGCCGAGATGGAAATGCGCAACCGGATCGAGCGCGCCACCGCTCGCCCGGTGGGCACGGGTGAGGTACAGCGCTGTCACCTCGCGCAGCGTTGCGGGATCGGGGGGCGTGTCACCTTCCAGTTCGGACAGAGTCTTGCGCAGGCGTTTGGGAATGAGCCCTTCCTCGGTCTGCATCTCCTCGCCCACCCAGCGGCGCAGGCCCGGGACCGGCGAGAGGGTGACAAAGGTCGCAAGCTGCTCCATGTCGCGGCGCAATTCCTCGACGACCTGCTTGATCAGGAAATTGCCGAAGGAAATGCCGCGCAGACCGACATGGCAATTCGAGATCGAATAGAACACCGCGACCCGGGCCTTTTCCGGCGGGATGCGGTCACGGTCGCGGTCGAGGATCGGACCGATGGCCTTGGGGATGTCGCGGGTCAGCGCGATCTCGACAAAGATCAGCGGATCGTCGGGCATGGCCGGGTGGAAAAAGGCGAAAAGCCGCCGGTCGGGATCACCGACGCGCTGGCGCAGATCATCCCAGCCGCGAATCTCGTGTACCGCCTCGTAGGTGATGATGTTCTCCAGCACGTTCGCGGGCGTGCGCCAGTCGATCCGGCGCAGTTCGAGAAAGCCGCGGGTGAACCACGAGGCAAAGAGGTGGCGGAAGTCCTGATCGAGACTGGCCAGCGCCGGGTCGGAGCGGGTGTCGCGCAGCAACTCGGCCCGCAGCCGCACCAGCCGGGCGGTGGCGCCGGGCACGCGGTTGAAGGCGCGGATGAGTCCCTGTGACCGGGGTTCGGCGGCGAAATGCAACCGCCGTGCGGCCGCGACATCACCGGGGACGTAGGTGGAGAGCGCATGTTGCAGCCGGGTTTCATCAGGCCCGAATTCGGCGGCGATACGGGAAAACGCGGCGCGGCGGTCCTCGGGCGTGGCCTGTTCCAGACGGTCGAGGATATGGCGCGCAAGAACGAGGCCCGACACCTCGCTGCGGGTGTCGAGCAGGGAGTGGCACATATCCACCGGGTCTTCGCCAGCGCGCGTCCGGCCAAGCACGCCAAGGCCCGATCCGGCAAGGCGGCGGAACATATCGCTGATGAATCTGGTCTCGGGCATGGTCGCAATCCTGTCTGAGTCGGCGCGACTATATTGCGCATGGTCGGGCACGTCACCCGGTCATGGCGACAGAAGACGTTCTCACGGGACAGCCCCCAGATCTTGCGCCCGAAAAGCCGGCGCTACTGTTCGCGCCCGGTTCTGAATCACCCGTAGAACAGGGTCGGCAGGTAAAGCGCAATCTGGGGGAACAGCACGATGATCAGGACACCCAGAAGCGTGACCAGAACATACGGAATGACCGAGACATAGATGTCGCCCATCGTCACGCCCGGAGGCGCCACGCCCTTGAGATAGAACAGGTTGAAGCCAAAGGGCGGGGTCATGTACCCCACTTCCATCATCAGGATGAACAGGATACCGAACCAGATCGGATCAAACCCGGCCGCTTGCACGACGGGCAGGAAAACCGGCAGGGTGATCAGCATGATCCCGACCGGGTCCAGCACCATGCCGAAGAAGAACAGCACCACCAGCATGAAGAACAGCGCGCCCCATTCACCGCCGGGGATATAGCTCATCAGGTTGGCGATCAGGCTCTGTGCGCCAAGCGCCGTGTAAGCGGCGGAAAACGCGTGGGCGGCGAACAGTATCCACATGATCAGCGCAGTCAGTTTCAGCGTGGAAATCGCGGCGTCGTGGATCACCCGCCAGGACAGTTGACCATTCACCAGCGTGGCCACCAGCGACCCGAACACGCCGATCGCGGCGGCCTCGGTCGGGGTGGCGAAACCGCCAAAGATCGCACCCAGAACGAATGTGACGATCATGATCGGCAGGATCACCGCGCGCAGCGAGCGGAGCTTCTCGGGCCAGCTTGCGCGTTCATCCAGCGGCAGGGCCGGGCCCATCTCGGGCTGTAGCCAGCAGCGCGTGCCGATATAGAACGACACCAGGACGAACAGCAGGAGCCCCGGCCCCACGCCTGCAGCGAACATCCGGCCCACCGACACTTCGGTCAGCAGCGAATAGAGCACCATCAGGATCGAGGGCGGGATCAGGATACCCCACCCCCCACCGGCATTGATGGCGCCAAGGGCAAGTTTCTTGTCATAGCCACGTTCGAGCATCTTGGGCAGGGCGATGGTGCCCATGGTGACGACGGCCGCGCCGGAAATGCCCGACATCGCGGCAAAGATCACGCAGATCACCACCGTCCCGATGGCCAGCCCGCCGCGCAGCCCGCCAAACCATTGATGCATCATGCTATACAGGTCGTTGGCGACCCCGGATCGCTCCAGCAGGATCGCCATGAAGACGAATAACGGGATCGCCATCAAGGTGGGCGATTGCATGGTCGACCACATCTTGGACGCCAGCAGGTAGAACCCGATCGAGCCCAGTTCGAAATAGAGGAATACGACCGAAACACCGCCCAGCACGAAGGCCAGCGGCGCACCCATCATCAGGAACACAAGCAGGCAGCCAAAGAACAGCAGGGTCAGAAGTTCGACGCTCATTTGCCAGCCTCCGGGGTGGTGGTCTCATCGGGGTCCGGGGCGCCCGGCAGGCCGAAAACATCGTCAGGAATGGGTTTGTTCATCAACACCCGGATATCGGACCACAACCGGATGAACCCCTGAAGCAGCAGCAGGACCGCCGCGACCGGGATCAATGCCTTGGTCGGCCAAAGGGGGGCCTTCCAGACCGAATTCGACCGCTCCATATCGGCGATGGATTCGGAGGCAATCGTCCAGCCCTGCCACAGCAGAACGCCGACAAACAGGATGAACAGGGGAAAAGTCAGGATATCGAGCAATGCCCGCCGCTTGCGGGCCAGCGCACCATAGAAGATGTCGACATTGACATGCCCGCGCTCTGCCAGAAGATACCCGCCGCCGATGATCGCGTAGACGCCGAAAATCAACGTAGCCAGTTCCGCCGTCCAGATCGCCGGTTGCCCGACAAGATAGCGCAGGACGACATCGGCCAGCAGCAGGGCAAAGATCACGAGAACAGCAAGTGAAGCCCACCGTCCGATGAAACGGTTGATGCGCGTGATCGCGCTGGCCAGAAGGAACATGGCTCCGGCTCCTTGTTGAGTCAGGTTACGGGGCGTTTCAGGGGGCGCGATGCGGGCCAGAAACCTGCCCGCATCGCAAGGCATATGCGATCAGATATAGGAGAGATCGCGCATCAGTGTCGTGTAGATATCGGCGGCCTTGGCGGCTTTCTCGCCCTTCTGCCCCTCTGTTTCCAGAATATCGACGGATGCCGCCGCCAACAATTCCAACACGTCATCGGGCAGGTGCACCACCTCGATCCCGTTGTCGCGGACACCTTCGGCAAGGGCGATGGCTTCCTTGTGCTGGTACTCGGCCGTGCGCAGGAAGAAGCGGCTCTCGATCGTCTGGGTCAGCACGCTGCGCAGATCGTCGTCGAGATCGTCCAGCGCCTTCTGGTTGAAGATGAAAGAGTCGGTCGTCTGGGCCAGCACCGGCTTGTAGTGGTATTTGCAGACTTCCCACAGCGACATGGATTGCGCACCGATGGCGGCACCCCAATGCGCCCCGTCGACCACGCCCGAGCTGAGTGCCTGATACAATTCGCTACCCGGCACGAATTGCGGTGCCGCACCGGCAGCGGCCAGGTAGTCCAGCAAGGTTCCCGACGACCGGATTTTCAGACCCCGGAAATCATCGGCGGATTCGATCCGCTTGGACAGGGTCATTTCGGTGGGCAGAACCTTTTCCGACATCAGCCGCACACCATCCGAGGCGAGCTCTTCATTCAGCATCGCCTCGAGGCCCATATTGGTCACCGCGTGCTGCATTTCCCAGGATTCGCGCAGCGTTCCGGGGATGCCATAGATGAACGATGCGGTTTCCGCCCGGTCCACGATATACGAGGCGCTGATCGTGCCCATCGGCACCACGCCACGGCGCACGATGTTATAGATGTCCGGTCCGCCGGCAAATTCGCCTGCGCCCAGCAGTTCGAGCTTGAACGCGCCGTCGGTTCGTTCCTCGACCAGATCGGCGATGACCCCGAGACTGTCGCGGAATGATCCGGACGCCTTGGGCCAATGTGCCTGGACGCGCCACGTCGTCTTGCCCTGCGCAATCGCCTTGCCAATCAGTGCGGGGGTCGCAACGGTCGCCACCGCGGCACCACGCAGCATGGCGCGGCGGTTCAGTGAGCTTGTGATCTTGGTCATCTTGATATTCCTCCCGGTTTGCAGAAATTCCGCCAGCCGTTCCGGCTGGCAAGGTGTCGCCGCGACGTTGCGCGGTTCTGTCCCCCTTTGGGCGAAGCGGCCTGAACCTCGGGCCCGCCTCGATCAGATGCCGATCACGGGGGTCATGATCGGCGGCATTTTCACGGAACCCTGAACAGGCCCGCAGACATTTCGGACAGCGCGTTGCGATTCACCGACCGGCACCCGGAATAGCATTGACGGCGCTTGAAGCGGCCGGGTGTGTTTGTGCGATCCGCCAAGGCCCTGCGAGTCAGTCGCCCGTGGTTCACAAAGGTCTCCTCCCTTGCGTCGGTAGTTCCGCTATGCAAAATCGCATTTCGAAATCCGATTGACAAGCTATTTTCTTGGCGATCCTACTGGGGTCCAGGACATTCGAAGGAGAGCGCAATGAAAGCAATGCTGAGCAAAACCCCCGGTGGACCCGATACACTGGAACTGACCGAACTGCCCGATCCCACCCCTGCCAAGGGGCAGCTTCGCATCAGGGTGCGCGCCGCGGGCCTGAACTTTCCCGACACGCTGATCATCCGCGATCTCTATCAATTCAAGCCCGAACGCCCCTTTGCCCCCGGTGGCGAGGTGGCGGGCGAGGTGGACGCGATTGGCGAAGGCGTCAGCGGCTTTTCCGTCGGCGACCGGGTTCTGGCCACGACCGGCCATGGCGGGTTTGCCACCCATGTGGTGATCGAAGCCGACCGCGTGCTGCCGATTCCGGATGCCATGCCGTTCGAGGAAGCCGCCTGCTTCATCTTTACTTACGGAACGTCACATCACGCGCTCAAAGACCGCGCGGCGCTGCAAAAGGGCGAATCGTTGTTGATCCTGGGGGCCGCCGGGGGTGTGGGCGCCGCCGCGATCGAGCTGGGCAAGGCGGCAGGCGCGCGGGTGATCGCCGCCGTGTCGTCAGACGACAAGGCCGATTTCTGCCGCGCGATCGGGGCCGATGAAACGATCGTCTATCCGCGCCAGATGGACCGTGATGCCCAAAAGGCGTTTTCCAACCGGATCAAGGAACTCTCCGGGGGTGACGGGGTCGACGTGGTTTACGATGCCGTCGGCGGCGATTACGCCGAACCGGCCCTGCGTGCATTGGCGTGGAAGGGGCGATTCCTGGTGGTGGGCTTTCCAGCCGGTATTCCGAAAATCCCGCTCAACCTGACCTTGCTCAAGGGCAGCCAGATCGTCGGCGTGTTCTGGGGGGCGGCGGTCCGGCGCGAACCCGAAGGCCACGCCGCGAACATGGCCGATCTGTTCGCGCTTTACGAAAAGGGTCTGGTCAAGCCACGCATCCACGCCAGCTTTGCCCTTGAAGAGGCCGCGCAGGCGCTGGAGATGATGCAGGACCGCAAGGTTCAGGGCAAGGTGGTGCTGCGGGTGGAGTGATCCGCCCCGTCAAAAGCGAACGGGGCGGCGGCCATCGTGGGTCAGGCTTGGCTCGCGGGAACCGCCCCGCGCCGGTTGTCCAGCCAGATCAGCGCCACCAGAGCCGCCGCGATGCCGCCCGCCGTCAGCGTGGTGATCGGCCCGGGGAAGCTGAACGCGAACCCGGCGATTGCCAGCGGCACCCGCAGCAGGCGCCGCACATGGCCCACGCCCAGCAAGAATCCCTCCAACCCGCCGGAGAGCAGGATGATGCCCAGAACGATCGAGGGCAGGACATAAAGCAGCGGTGTCAGATCCCCCTGTAGCACCAGCGCGGGCTGGAACAGGAAGAAGAGCGGAACGAAATAGATCACCACGCCCAACCGCATCGCGGTGAAACATGTCTGCATCGGGCGCGCACCCGCGATCGTTGCCGCCAGAAAGGCCGCGGCACCGACTGGCGGGGTGATCCCCGACAACATCGCGTAATAGACAATGAAGAAATGCACCGCGATGGTGTTCAAGCCACCGACCTCGATGATCGCGGGGGCCAGCGTGACCGCAAGAAAGATATAGGCCACGATCGCCAAACCGGCCATGCCCATGATGAAACAGGCGAGCACGCCGAACATGATGATCAGATAGATATTCTCACCCCCGAGCGCGATCAGCCCCGATGTCACCGACCCGGTCACGCCGGTGATCGTCAGCGCACTGACGACAAAGGCGATGGGCAGGATGATGGCCGTGGTCTGGGTGATCAGCTTGCCGGTCTGGCGCACCATTTCGACCATCTTGCGCAGGTTCATCCGGGTGTGGGCCTGAAGGAAGGACAGGACCAGCAGCAGGATGCAGGCATACCACGGCGCGTAGAATTCCCAACGCATGTAGAGCAGGCCCCAGACCAGGAACGCCAGCACCAGCAGGAACAGCCAACCGCGTGCCAGAATGGTGCGCACCTTGGGCAAGGTGGGGTCGATGACGCCCGCCAGCCCCTTGCGCGCGGCATAGGCATCGACCTGCAACAACACGCCAAAGTAAAACAGCAGCGACGGCAGGATCGCGGCGATCATGACGGTGGCGTAATCGACACCGATGGTGATCGCCATGACAAAGGCAATCGCCCCCATCACCGGCGGCATGAGCACCCCCCCGGTCGAAGCGCAGGCCTCGATCGCGGCGGCGTAATGGGGCGGGAATCCGACCCGTTTCATCGTCGGGATGGTGATCGAGCCGGTGCCTGCGATGTTGGAAAACACCGACCCCGAGAGCGAGCCGAAGAAACCCGACGCCACGACCGACACCTTGGCCGGGCCGCCGCGGTATTTGCCAAATCCGGCACTGGCCAGATTGATGAAGAAATCCCCCGCCCCGGTGGCGATCAGAACCCCGGCAAAGACCAGAAAGCCCAGCACGATCTCGGCCACGATCTTGGTCGTGATGCCCATCATCCCCTCGACGCGGAAGATATGCGCCTCGATCATGTATTCGAACGAATAGGGGATGCCCATGAGCAGGCCGGGAAAACGGTCTGCCACCAGCGGATACAACCCCAGCAACAGGCAGACCAACAGGAACGGCACCCCGCCCGAGCGCCGCGCCACCTCAAGCATCAGCAGCCAGATCACGACGCCCATGGGCATGTTGGTCCAGCTCGATTGCATCATTTCCCAGGCGTGCCCGGAAAAATACAGGCTGATTGCCAGAACCACCACCGCGGCGATCACGTCATAGAACGGAACCTTGGTCTGCCCGCGATAGGCCGGCAACGCGATGAACCCGGCAGCGGTGAAGAAACCGATGAAGACCCAGTAATACTGCCCCTCCAGCAAGCGTTGACCGCCAATCGGAATGCCAAAGATATAGGCTATCCCCGAACCCAGCCCCAGAACACACAGCGTCATGAAAACCAGGCTCCAGAGGGAATAGATGTCGCCCAGGCGCGACGGGGCCATACCGTCATCTGTCACAGCGGCGGTGGTGCTTTGATTTGACATGGGATCACCCGGATGAATGAGAATGGCGCGCAAACCTGCGCCGAGAGATAGAGCAAAGCGGCGACCACGCCGCTTTGCCAGCCCGCGCAGGGATCAGATCACAGCCGTGACCGGAAGATGGGGAGCCCCTCGGTCTTGGTTTCCAGAATGGTCAGGAACTCGGGATTCTCGAAACTGATCTCGACCCGTTTCTCACGCGCCTCGTCCAGCGCGGCCTGACGGGCCGCAATCCAGGCCGCCTCGAGCTCGATCGCGGCGTTGTTCCAGGCGTCATCCTCATCCGTCCAGGCGTCGATTTCCCGAAGGTAGCGCACCGTGCCCTCGTGCACCGGGATCGGCGTGTTATCGAGGTAGTTGCGGAACTCTTCCAGCGACATGCGCGTGGCCAGCGGGTGGGTGCCCTTGTAGGCATCGTGCGACGTGTGCATCCATTTCGACATGTTGTAGACGAAATCGGTGTCTGCATCCGTTGGCACGGCATAGACGAAATTCGACGTGGCGCTTTCAAGCCCGCGCGCGGTTTTCACACCCATCGAGATCTCGGCCGGCACCAGCATCGACCGTGTCGCCAGAAGACGGCTCCAGCCTTCGGTGTTGGAAGCCGGCATTGGCAGCCAGCGGATTCCGCCGGGCGCACCCTCCATTTCGGAGAGGACCGAACTGATCGGGGAGCAATAGGTCACGTCGGACTTGCCTTCGACAACCGAGCGGCAGCTTTCGCTATAGCTGGAGGCCGGGACGAAAGTGATCAGCTCCTGCGCCTCTTCCTGCGACAGGCCGAGATAGTCCGGAAGACCGACGGTCATGGTTTCCACGATGGTCGGTGAAAAGATGCCATTGGTGACGCGATAGCCACCCTTCTTCAAGTCGTCCAGCGACTGGATGTCCGAGTTGCCGGACACGACAAAACCCCAGGGCGTATCGTTATGATGCCACATGATCCGTTGCGAAACCGGGTTCATCGAAGCATAGCCGCCGGTGCCTTCGATCTGCGAGCGCATTTCGGCCCCCGAGACGGAGGCGATCGCAATATCGCGGCGATCGGTCAGGCGACGGTGGCGCATCGGCTCGCTGTCTTCGGGCACGACGCGCACCGTGGTGCCGGTCTCGCTTTGCAGGACCGGCGCCCAGCCGTTGGTGGACGCGAAACTGCCCGAGGCGGTGCCCGGCGTTCCGATCACCATGAGGCGCGGCCATTCGAAATCATCCTCGGCCAATGCAGCGCCCGACAGGCCCAGCGCGATGGAAACCGTGCCGAGAAGGCGTAGCATCTTCTTCGGTGTTCGTGGCATATTTTCTCCTCCCTTGGATATTGTTGTTGGTCTGGAATTTCGTGGTGGTTTTGGCCGTGATTGGCGGGTCATGACTTCATGCAGCGCCTATCGCGGAGGCAGAGGCATTCGCTCTTCGCCGGTCTCAAGACTCCCCCTCTTTTCTCCTCCGCAAACCTGACGCGGCCCGCCTTGCGCCCGGTCCCGTCGTCCATAGAAGCCCGGGCAGTCCGATCGCGACAAGATGTATGCGAAACAGCATTCCGCACAGCGGGATTGGCAGTCAAGGTTTTTTTCTCTACGCTTCTTGAAACGCTTCGTAACAGGACAGCCGGAACGCCCGATCAGAACGGCACCGGCACAGGAGACAGCAATGGACACCACGCCCCCAGCCGCGCCCGGAGAATCGCTCGCAGGGCAAGCCACAGCGCGGGCTGCGGCTCCGGCGGCCATGACGGTCGAGCAGGCCACGCAGCACCTGATCGAAAATGACCCGGCCTTTGAACTGACCGAGATCACGCTGAACGGCATCCGCTACAAGGCGTTTCGCAATATACCGGAAACCGTGTCCGACCTGATGGAGCAAGGGATGCTCGCGCATGATGACGGTGCGGCGCCTTACCTGTTTTTCGAAGACGAGCATTGGAGTTACGGCGCATTCTGCAACGAGGTGCGTCACATGGCGGGCGTGCTGCATGGCACGTTGGGGGTGCGCAGGGGCGACCGGGTTGCCCTTGTGATGCGCAATTTTCCCGAACTGCCGATCCTGACGCTGGCGGTTGCATCGCTTGGCGCCACGGCGGTGTTCATGAATGCCTGGTGGACCGGGGCCGAACTGGATTACGCCCTGCGCGATTGCGAACCCAGGGCGGTCTTTGCCGACGGCGCACGGGTGGCCGCGATCATGCCGCTGAAGGATCGGCACGGTTTCGCGCTGATCGGCCTGCGGGACGGGGACGGAATGTGCGAACACAGCTACCGCGCATTGCGAAACGCCTGGCAGGGCGGCACCCCGGCCCGCCCGCAGATCATGCCCGAGGATGATTTCGCCATCATGTATTCCTCGGGCACGACGGGTCATCCCAAAGGCGTGGTCCAGACCCATCGCGCCGCGGTCACGGCGGTTTACTGCTGGATGATGCAGGCCGCGATTGCGCCCCTGCGCCAGCCCCCCGCGCCGAACGATCCCGCGCCGTTACCGCCGTCATTCCTGATCACGACACCACTGTTTCATGTCACGGCAATGTATCCACTGTTCCTGTTCAGCCTGCCCAGCGGGGCCAGGATAACGCTGATGTACAAATGGGACGCGCATGAGGCGATCGACATCATCAGGCGCAACGCCGTCACGCGGTTCCTTGGTGTGCCGACCCAATCGGCCGATCTTCTGACGGCGGTGGAGGAGAGTGACGCCGAACTGCCCAGTTTGCGTTTCATCGGTGCGGGCGGGGCGAAGCGGCCCGCGGCACAGGTCGATCAGTTGGCGCAGCAGTTCCCCCAGGCCATGATCGCGACGGGCTGGGGCATGACCGAAACCTGCGCGTTGGGGATCGGCATGACGGGTGAGGAATACAGTTTGCGCCCTGAAGCGGCCGGGCACCTACACCCGCCGGTGCAGGAAATGCGCATCATCGACGACGCCGGGCGCGACCTGCCCCCCGGAGAGGTCGGCGAGATCGTGATCAAGAGCCCGGCGGTGATGCGCTGCTATCTCAACCAACCCGAGGCGACCGCCGACACCTTGCGCGATGGCTGGCTGCACAGCGGCGATCTGGGCATGGTCGACGCTGACGGTTTCGTCACCATTCTGGACCGCAAGAAAAACATCATCATCCGCGGCGGCGAAAACATCGCCTGCCTGGATGTCGAGGGCGCGATACATCGCCATCCCGACGTGATCGAGGCCTGCGCCTTTGCCCTGCCCGATGACCGGTTGGGCGAGGTCGTGGGGGCGGCGTTGCACCTGCGCCCCGGCGCATGGCTTGACCGTGACACGCTGGCCGCGTTTCTGCGTGACCGCCTGGCGCATTTCAAGATCCCGGAACGGATCTGGTGCCAGCATGATCCGCTGCCCCGCGCCAGCACCGAGAAGACCGACCGGCGCGCGATCCGCGCCGCCTGTCTGGCGGAGGCGGACCAATCGGTCTGACGGGGCGGGATCAGGTGCCGGGCTTAAGCGGGTTGAACTGGCGGTTCAGTTTGCGCATGCCCCCGATCCAGCGGTCATAATCGGCGGTCTTGCGGCGCATGTAGTCCAGTACCTCCTTGTGAGGCAGCACCAGGAAGGTTTCATCCGCGATTGCCTGGATGCAGTCCTGCGCCACCTGCTCGGGTTCCAGAAGGCCATCGACGCTGGCAACTCCGCCCTCATTGCCCTTGATCATGTCGGTGCGCACCGCTTGCGGACACAGGACCGATACCTTGATCCCGTCATCGCCATGGGTCAGCGCGATCCATTCGGCAAAGGCCACGGCGGCGTGTTTCGTGACCGCGTAGGGGGCCGATCCGACCTGGCTGAGCAATCCTGCCGCCGAGGCGGTGTTGAGCAAATACCCCCCGCCCCGCGCGACCATGCGCGGTATCATGTGACGGGCGGCCCAGATATGGGCCATGACGTTGATTTCCCAAATGTCCTGCCATTTGTCGTTCGGCACATCCTCGCCACCGCGCACACTGATACCCGCGTTGGAGCAGAAGAGGTCAATCGGCCCGATCTGTTCTTCGGTTTCGGCGATCAGGGCGGCGATCTCGTCCTCTTGCGACACGTCCACCCGTCGCGCGACCCCGCCGATCATCTGCGCGGTTTCCTGTGCGCCAGCCTCATCACGGTCGGCACAGACCACTGCGCGCGCACCGGCCCCGTGGCAGGCCAGCGCCAGCGCCCGACCGATTCCGCCCGCGGCGCCGGTGACGACAACGATCCGGTCGCGAATATCCATGCTTGTTCCTTTCCTCGCGTGCCACCGGACAACGCCCTTGTCGGCAGAGCAGGCGACACGCGTGTTGTTCCGCTAATCCCTAGCGACGATCGCGGCCGAGGGCGGCGCGCACCACGGCCTGACGGTCGTTGGATGTTTCGAAATCGCGGCGCTCGGCGCGGGCGATGACGTTATGATGCACCTCGTCCGGGCCATCGGCAAAACGCAGGGTGCGCTGCTTGATATACATCTCGGGCAGTTCGGACCATTGGCTCATACCGGTGGCACCGTGCACCTGCATCGCATCGTCGATGATCTTGCAGCACTTCTCGGGCACCATTGCCTTGGCCTTGGACACCCAGATGCGGGCTTCCTTGTTGCCCAGCACATCCATCGCCTTGGCCGCCTTCAGCACGATCATGCGCATGGCGTCGATCTCGATCCGCGAGCGCGAGATGGTTTCCATGTTCTTGCCCAGGTCGATGATCTTCTTACCGAAGGCTTCGCGCGTCAGGCCGCGGTGGATCATCAGGTCGAGCGCCTTTTCCGCCGCCCCGATCGAGCGCATGCAGTGATGGATACGTCCCGGCCCAAGGCGAAGCTGGCTGATCTCGAACCCGCGGCCCTCACCCCAGAGGATGTTTTCCTCGGGCACGCGCACATCGGTGAACCGGATCTGCATATGACCATGCGGCGCATGATCATGCCCGAACACCTCCATCGGGCCGACGATCTCGACACCGGGGGTGTCGATGGGCACCAGGATCTGGCTTTGCTGGCGGAAGGGTTCGGCATCGGGCGAGGTCTTGACCATGACGATCATGATCTTGCAGCGCGGATCGCCCGCGCCCGAAATATAGTATTTCTCGCCGTTGATGACCCATTCGCCGTTTTCCAGAATCGCCCGCGTGCCGATATTGCGCGCATCGGACGAGGCGACATCGGGTTCGGTCATGGCAAAGGCCGAGCGGATTTCGCCGCGCAACAACGGTTTGAGCCATGTTTCCTTTTGCTCGGGCGTGCCGACACGTTCCAGCACCTCCATGTTGCCGGTATCGGGGGCCGCACAGTTCAGCGATTGCGCCGCCAACGGGTTCTTGCCCAGTTCGAACGCGATATAGGCATAGTCGAGATTGGACAGCCCTTCGCCGGTTTCCGCATTGGGCAAAAAGAAGTTCCACAGCCCCGCCGCCCGCGCCTTGTTTTTCAGATCCTCCAGGATCTCGAGCTGACCGGGCGCATAGGAAAACCGCTCTGCCCGGCCCTCGCCCAGACGTTCGTATTCTGCCAGCGCAGGGTCACAGTTTTCGCGGATGTGCTTGATGACCTTGTCCAGTAGCGGCCTTGCGCTTTCGGACATGGCCAAATTGTTCAACTCGTTCTGCGGGTCTGAATGGGTCATGATGGTAGGATTCCTTGGTAAGGTCTGGTGAATACTAAGATGATGGCAGCGGCTGGGTTCAGCGGATCACCTCTCCACCATCGGCCACGATTGTCTGGCCGGTGACATAGGCCGAGGCATCGGTGGCCAGGAACAGCGCAACGCCGGCGATGTCTTCGGGTGTGCCGATGCGGCGCAGTGGTGTCTGGTTTTCGGCCCGCGCAAGACGCTCGGGGTCTTCCCACAGCGCCCGGGCAAAATCGGTCTTGACCAGACCGGGCGCCAACGCATTGACGCGGATGTTCTTTGGCCCCCATTCGACGGCCAGATTGCGCGCAAGCGCCGCTTCGGCCGCCTTGGACATGCCATAGGCGCCGATCACCGCATTGCCCCGCAACCCTGCGATCGAAGACAGGATCACCACCGCCCCGCCGCCATTCGCGGCCATGCCGGGCAGCACCATTTCGCACAATTGCCAGGTTGATCTGACATTCGTGCCCATGATCTTGTCAAAGGCCTCATCGGTCAGGTCCGACATCGGTCCATAGACCGGGTTGATTGCGGCATTGCAGACCAGAACGTCGATCCGGCCCCATGTTTCGATCGTCTTGTCCACCAGTTGACGCAGGTCCTGCTTCTTGCCGATATGGCAGGGCACCACCAAGGCATCGCCGCCCGCGTTCCTGATCGCCTCGGCGACCGGGGTGCAGGCCTCGGCGGTGCGACTCGAAACGACAACCCGCGCGCCCTGCCGGGCGAACACTTCCGCTATGGCGCGGCCAATCCCCCGGCTGGAACCGGTGACAACCACAACCTTGCCTTTCAGGTCAAACATGGATTTCCTCCCCCTCGTGCGCCTTTGGTGCACCAAATGGCAGCGTCGGTCAATATTGCGGAATTGAGTTTTGCTTTGCGGAACAAAAGGCACATTGCTATATTTGATCCGGGACGAGGAGGAAAACCCGCATGAGCCGCTCGACGATCAGGCTGTGCGCACTGGAAAGGGAAACTTTCCGGATTAAGACACCGCGTTTCGAAACGTGGCCCGATACCATGCCGGGACTGGACAAGAAGCGCTTGCTCGACACATACGATGTGTCGGATAGGCCAGCCTCATGCGCGGCACCAACCATGCGATCCGAAAGGAACCAAGTATGAAATCCGATGACAAGGCGCATGATGATTTGGCCGACGGGACCGACCGCAACTTCGTGATGGCGCTTGCCCGCGGGTTTGACGTGTTACGCAGCTTCAAGCCCACTGATCTGACGCTGACCAATCAGCAGATCGCATCACGCACAGGATTACCAAAACCCACGATCAGCCGTCTGACCTATACGCTTTGCAAACTGGGATACCTGGTCCATTGCGACAACGATAGCGCCTATCGTCTGGGTGCGGGTGTTCTGGCGCTCGGCTATAGTGCGCTGGCAGGGATGGACATCGCGGATCTGGCCAAGGAAGAGATGCGGAAACTGTGCGAGGGGCCAAATCGCTATGTCACTGCTGCGCTGGGCGAGCGCCACCGCCTGCAAATCGTGTATATGGCCGTAAGGCGCTCCAATCAGGCGGTATCGCTGACGATGGAGGTAGGTGCGCGCCTGCCCCTGTTTCAATCTGCCATCGGCCGGGCCGTTCTGGTGGCCATGTCGGAAGACGAACGCGCACACATGACCCATCTGGCGATAGATGAACGCCCCGACAAGGCCCAACAGATCCGGCAGGGGCTTGCCGAGGCATTGGAATGCTATGCCAAGTATGGGTTTACCACCTCCTTCGGATCCTGGCGGCCCGAGGTGAACGGAATCGCGGTCCCGGTTGTCTCGCTCAGCGGGGACAGGGTATTTGCGCTTAACGTCGGTGGGCCCTCGTTCATGGTGGAGCCAGAGGAGTTGATTTCCGAATATGGCCAGCGCCTGATCGCGGCGGGGCAAGAAATCGGCATGCGCCAGTCCAAGCGCGAAAAAGACTGATTGAGCCAGATCCGGAACATTTCGCAGCTGACCATAACTCCGCGCTCGGCCAGACGATCCTCAACATCACCGGTGCTCTGCGCGGAGTGAGAGACAGAACGATCGTCCCAACCGAGACGAATTCAAATTGGTCTGACGCCTCCGGCCGGCATACGAATGCATCGGTCCGACCCGGAAAGCGGCTCCGGCCGGACCGGTGTCACCTGATCTCGATCGGCGCCCTGCTGAGCACCTGCTGACCGCTCACGTCGAGAAAACGCAACTCATAAAGGCCCGGCGTGTCGGGCAATGTCAGGCGCAACGGCGGCGGCCCGTCGATCTTTTTCGCCAGCACCCAGGTGAAAATGGCCTGATCTCCGCGTGCCAGCGTGATCCGCTGGTCCGCGCTGTCGGCGCCACCGGTCCAGGATACCTCGATCACCGCGCCGGGCGCAGCGGCTTCAGGTGCCTGAAGGGTTGCCCCGGTGGAAAGTTGTGCATCCTCGGCCAACACCTCGACCGGTGCGCGCGCCAACACGCGCCTGCCCTCGTTCAAGACGTAGCGCAGTTCGTAGAGCCCGGGCGCATCGGGGGCCGACAGATCGGCCCGGGCAGCATTGCCCACACGCTTGAACTGACCACTGGTATCGTCCGGGCTGCCCCGCGGCACCAGGGTGACGTAGTCGCGCGGATGCACCGCGCCCGTCCATTCGACACGCAGTCGTTCACCGACTCGCAACTGTTCGGGCGCGCTCACTGTCACCTCAGGTTCGGTCACCTCGATGGTGGTGCGCGCCATCACCCGCCTGCCTTCGTCAAGTACGTAACGCACTTCGTAAAGCCCGGTATCGGCGGGCGCCTTCAGGCTCTTCGTGCCATCGGCACCGCCGGTCCGGAAATAGTTGCCGCTGGCATCGTCGTCGGCGCCCATCGGCACGATGGTGACGAAATCACGCGGATGCACCGTCCCCGTCCAACTGACATCGAAAGCGGCCCCGGTGAGCGTGGTGTCGGGGGCGCTCACTGTCACCTCGGGTTCGGTCACCTCGATTGTGGCGCGCGCCATCACCCGCCTGCCTTCGTCAAGTACGTAACGCACTTCGTAAAGCCCGGTATCGGCGGGCGCCTTCAGGCTCTTCGTGCCATCGTCGCCACCAGTCCGGAAATAGTTGCCGCTGGCATCGTCGTCGGCGCCCATCGGCACGATGGTGACGAAATCACGCGGATGCACCGTGCCCGTCCAACTGACGTCAAAGGCGGCCCCGGTGAGCGTGGTGTCGGGGGCGCTCACTGTCACCTCGGGTTCGGTCACCTCGATGGTGGTGCGCGCCATCACCCGCCTGCCTTCGTCAAGTACGTAACGCACTTCGTAAAGCCCGGTATCGGCGGGCGCCTTCAGGCTCTTCGTGCCATCGTCGCCGCCGGTCCGGAAATAGTTGCCGCTGGCATCGTCGTCGGCGCCCATCGGCACGATGGTGACAAAGTCACGCGGATGCACCGTGCCCGTCCAACTGACATCGAAGGCGGCCCCGGTGAGCGTGGTGTCGGGGGCCGAGAGACTAACCTCGGCGGCGATGACCTCGATCGCGGCGCGGCCCAGAGGTGTGTCGCCAGACTGGGGCATGTAGCGCAGTTCGTAGAGCCCGGTATCGGCGGGTGCGACCAAGGTGCCGCTGCTGCGATCACTCACGCGGACATAGGCGCCGCTGGCATCGTCGTCAGCGCCCATCGGCACGATGCTGACGTAGTCGCGCGGATTGTCACCGACGGGTGCCCATGACAGCGCGAACTCTGCCCCCTGCGTCACGCTTTGCGGTGCGGAAATTTCGATTTGCGGCCCCGGCTCGGATTCTGGTTCCGGCTCGGGTTCGGGTGGTGCCTGGGCGACCTCGGCGCCGACCGTACTCAGCGCGGCGCCCAGCGTTGCCGCGTCGTCGGCGGCGAGGAATTTACCGCCGGTTTCCTTGGCGATGCAGGCCAGCGACGCGGTATCCGCGCCTGCACCGAGGCCAAAGCCCACAACATGGGCAGTGAACGAAACGCCGGTACGTGCCAGCGTTGCAGCCAAGGCGCAGGGATCGCGGTCACAACTTTCCAGCCCGTCCGAGATAAGCAGAACCGTTGCCGGGCGGTCACGGAAGGAAAGCGCCTCGGCTGCCTGCTCCACCGCATCGGTCAGCGGCGTCTTGCCGGTCGGCGTGATGCGCGCGACATGATCAAGGAACGCCGCGCGGTCCAGCGGGGCGGGCGGCAGGATCACCTCGATATCGCCGCAATCACCGCGGCGGCGGTGACCATAGGCCATCAGGCCGACATTGGTGTCGGTGTCCAGTTCGGCGGTCAGGTTGCCGATCGCGTCGCGTGCAATCTCGATCTTGGCGGTGCCGTCAATCTGGCCCCACATCGAATTTGAGCCGTCGAAAACCACCATGACGTCGTCGGCGGCGTGGGCCGATAGAGCGGTCAACGAAAGCAGAAGCGATGAAAACAGAATGCGCATGTCAAATATCCCTCGCGTGTAAACAGGGCGTTGGGCCAAATTGTCGGCGCGTCGCTTGGCAGCCGGTCGATAATTCGTCGCACCAGAGCCAGATCGTCAAAAACGCGGTGCAGGTCATTCTCGATTTCACCGACCGGCGTGGTCAACACCACCACCTTGGGCCAACATTCCCCAAGCAGTATGAAGCTTGGGGGCAAGGTCGCGCGATCTTGCGCTCGGGTCAAGCGTGTTGGGTCGACGCCGACGGTCATGGCCCGAACAACGCGTGATTGCGTTCCTGATCAGGCTTTGCGTCATGAACACCATGACCCGTGTGTTGCCCCCTTCAGCTTAGCGCGCGTCCGAGCCACCAACCCCAGATGGCCGCTGCAGTGAGGGCCGTGAATCCGGTCAGTTCCACGATGACAGCGTATCGGGCGAACAGGGTCCAGAGGATCGGACCGGCGCCCAAGACCGCAAGGATTGTCGGCCCGACATTGTGGTGACGCCGGTAGCCCAGCGCCACAGCTCCGATCGTCAGCAGGGTAAAAAGGGCGATTGCAGCAGCCCAGATCCCCTCATCAGGATCGAGTGCGATCCCCAGCGCCGACAGGAGCGCCACCGCCGCGAGGGTGCCGTAGCAGGATAGCAACGCCAGAGCACTTGCGGCGAGGCCGAGCCAACCGGGGCCGGAACCGGGCCGGGTTGCGTGTTTCATCTGCGTGTCCTTGTCTTGCGCCGATCAGAAACACAGCGTGGCGGCCCCGGCCTGAATGCGCGCGTGCAGCGCGCTCGCGCCGACAATCTCAGCCCCCTCGATCAGGTCGCCCTCACCATAGCCGCGCGCCTTTACGCAGGGCGGGCAGGCCCAGAGCGTGCCGCCGCGCGACAGAAAATCGGCGACCAAGTCCTTTAGCGGGTCCATCGGATGCGCGTGGACAAGGTCGACAGCGCCGCGTCGGGCGATGTCCACTGCGTCAGTGGTCAGGAAAACCGATGCGCTCATTCCGGCGGTAAGCCCACCATTGACGATGGTAAAACCGACCGATGCGCGCTCGTCCGTCGGGCCGTGGCTCATCACGACTGCCAATTCATCTGCCATGTCTCGTCTCCTTTGCTTGACCGGCCCGGGTTTCACCGAATGTCCAGCGTGTCCGACAGCAATGCCTCGAAGGCGGGCCTTCCGGTTTCCACGGCTGCCTTCAGGCTGGGGGCGTCGGAAAGCTCGGTCATGAAACGAAGATCCAGCATGGACATCTCCGTACCGCCGTCTTCGGTCTCGTAGAAGGCCATGTTGCCGCATGGCATCATCGCCATGACGTGCAGGCCGGCAGCGACGATATCCCCACCCAGCGGCAGGTAGCAGATCTTCAACGCCGTAACGGCACCACCAGCCAGTCCGAACTCGGCCAGGAAGAGCCAGTCCTCGTTGATTTCGACCCGGTCACGGATGGCCGCGACCGCCTCGGCACGCTCCATGTCGAGATCATGGGTGATGAACATTCCGTCTGCCGCCACGGTTCCGGCCACAAGACCGATAGACGTTGCAAGACCTGTCAACATGCTTGCTCGTTTCATGGGTTCTGTTCCTCCGTATCGCCTGACTTGCCAAGATTGGCCGGGCGCAGCTCATACGCCTTGCAAACAAGGGTAGGTGATCGGGGCGGGACGAGCTTGGTGAAAGGTTGACGATTGTCTGCGCAAGTTCTGCAAACGGTGTAATGGCCTGAGAATGCAACGGATTGCAGGTACACAGCCTTCGCCGTTCCTCAGGGAATCCACACGACTCCCTCAAGCATGCGGATGCACAGCCGGGTAGAATGAACATGCCGAGCCACTGGGTTCAGTGGGCGGCAGGACGCTTCATCAAGAGAAAGGAGCACGCCATGAGCATGGCCGACTCGGAAACCCACGCCCCGCTCGAAGATACGGAATTCGTGCGGTTCTGGAACGAAGTCCTGGCACCGAAATTCACCCGCTTCCGCCATGTACTCGTGGGTGGGCTCACATATCACAGTGAAGCGGTGTTCCCGAAGTTGCCTGTCGGGGTCGGCGATCGTGTGCTCGACGTGGGCTGCGGCTGGGGCGACACGGCCATAAAACTCGCTCGGGTCGTCGGGCCCGAGGGCGAGGTGGTTGGAATCGACTGCTGTGATGCCTTTCTCGCCGATGCGAAGGCCGATTTGGCCGAGACGGATCTGACGAACGTGACCTTCCTGCGCGGCGATGCCGAGGTTACGCTGCCCGAAGGGAATTTCGACTTCGTCTTCGCGCGCTTCGGCACGATGTTCTTTGCCAATCCGGTGGCCGGTTTGCGCAACATGCGCCGCGCGCTGCGTCCAGGTGGGCGGATGGCGCATATCGTCTGGCGTGACCCGGCCGACAATCCATGGCTGTCGATGGCCAAAGACATTGTGCTGCAATATCTGCCGGCACCGGGCGAGGACGCGCGCACATGCGGACCCGGCCCATTCTCGATGGCAGACGAGGCGACGGTGCGCAAGATGATGGAGATCGCCGGCTACACCGATATCGCGTTCGAACGTGTCGACGCCCCGGTGCGCGTGGGCGACGACGTCGAGGATGCCATCGCCTTCCAGCTTGCCATCGGTCCGGCAGGCGAGGTCTTCCGTGAAGCCGGTGACCTGGCAGAACAGAAACGGCCCGAGATCGAAGCGGCGCTGGCCGAGGCCATCGGTGGCCAGGCGCGCGACTCAGACGGCATCGTGATCGACAGCTCATCTTGGGTGATCAGCGCGCGAAACCCCGGCAACTGAGACGCTGTGATCGAAGCCCACGTTGAGCCGAGGGGCCAGATCCGCTACACTTCCAGTATTCGTCAAACATGCGGTGCGGTCGCAAAAGACCGGGTCGCCGAAGAAGGGACGAGATGGCTTCGCGGGAGGCCACAGATACGGACATGATTGGGCGCATTCCCGATGACCTGGAGGGCGCCCAGGCATCGAATGCGCGCAACAAACCCATCGAGTCCCTTCGGTTCGGCCCGTTCGAGTTGGATTTCAACCGCTACGAGCTGCGCCGCGAGGGTGCGCTCGTCGCGCTTGAGCCGCGCACCTTTGATCTGGTTGCGTTGCTCGCGCGCAATCGCGGCCGTACCGTAACACGTGACGAAATCTTCCGCGAAGTCTGGCCCGGGCGCTTCGTCTCCGATGCCGCACTCAGCAGCCAGATCCGATCGGCCCGTAAGGCGCTGGGCGACGACGGCACGCGCCAAGCGGTCATCGCCACCGTCCATGGCCGCGGCTTTAGATTGCGCAACGCCACGGTCACGCTCAATCCTGCGCCGAACACCCCGATCGCGCCGGATCACCGGGAGAACACCGCCCCCTGCATCGCGGTGTTACCCTGTGCCGCGCCGGGCGACGATGGACGGGGAGCGGTGATCGCCGGGGGCCTGACCGAGGATCTCATCAACGCGCTCGCACGCAATCGCTGGATGCGCGTCGTTGCCCGCAATGCCGCCTTCGCACTGGGGCGGTCGGGCGAACCGCTTGATGAGGTTCTGCATCGGTTGGGGGCAGATTATGCCGTAACGGGAAGTGTGCGCCTTGCTGGCGACCGAGTCCGCGTCTCGATCCGCCTCACGGAGGCGCCGGGCTTGCGCTGCATCTGGTCGGATCGATTCGACCGCAATCTTTGCGACATCTTCGATCTTCAGGATGAGCTTTCGGGTCTCGTTGCCGCGCGCATCGCCAGCCAGCTCGGCATCAGCGAACAGAAGCGAGCGGCGCGGCTCAGGCCCGCCAACCTGGGCGCATGGGAACTCTACCAACTCGGGACTGCCGAGTTCTATCGATTCACCGGCGAGGGCAACCGGCGCTGTCAGGATCTGATGCGTCAGTCGCTGGCGCGTGCGCCCGGCTTTGCGGAACCCTATGCCCGGCTGGCCTATGCGATGGTGCTTGAAAGTGTCTATTTCGAAGGGCCGACAGACGGAGCCCACCTGGACGAGGCGTTGCGACTGGCCGAACGTTCCGTGGCGCTGGACGAGCAGGAGGCCAACACCCTTTTCGCGTTGGGGCGGGTGCAACTGGCGCGCGGCGAATACGGGCTGGCGATCGACGCGCTCGAAACCGCGCTCGACCTTAATCCCTGCCACGCCCTGTCACATTGCGGGCTGGGAGACTCACTTGTCTCGGACGGCCGGCCCGAGGCCGCCATTCCCAGCTTCGAGCGCGCGCTGGCGCTCAGCCCGCACGACCCGTTTCGCTGGGCCTTCATGGCCTATCGCTCGCTCGCTCACATGTTCCTCGGCGACCATGCGGCGGCCGTGCACTGGGCGCGTAGCGCGACACTGGTGCCCAACGCGCATTATTGGGCACGCGCCAAACTGGTCTCGTGGTTGACTCATTCCGGCGACATTGCCATGGCGCGCGCAAACGTCCCGGCGCTGATGCGCACATGCCCCGGCTTTACCCGCGATTTTGCACGTTCGCGGCTCTTCTTCGTGCGCGATCCCACGCACCTGGAGTTCTTTCTGGATGGGCTTCGCCGCGCGGGTGTACCGTAAGCCCTCACCTGATCGAGGTGATCGCCCTGGTGGCCCATGACCTCAGCTTGGCCGACAAGGCAGCGGATGACGTTCAGTCGGTCGCCCGCTTGAGATAACGCCCCGCGCAACCGCTGGCGAGTGTTCGATTGCGCGACATTGCATCGAGGCATCTAGATTTCTGAGCCAGTTCTCAGCCTGCGTCACTAGAAGTCCAGAACTGACGGTAACCACAACGCGATGCCGGGAAACAGGAACACCAGCGCCAGCCCAAGCAGCTGCAGCACCACAAAAGGCCCGACCGAACGGTAGATGTCGCCCATGGTCACATCCTTCGGGAGCACCCCCTTCAGCCAGAAGAGCACGAACCCGAATGGCGGCGTCAGATAGGCGATCTGGATCGCTACGATGAACAACGCGCCGAACCAAAGTTTATCGACACCGAGCGGCTCAAGTATCGGCACGAAAAGCGGCGTGCAAAGCATGATGATGGCCCAATCATCCATGAACATGCCCAGCACCACGATGATTGCCATCATCATGATCAGGATTCCGTTGGTGCCGCCAGGCATGGACAGCACCAACTGCGTCAACAGATCCTGACTGCCCATCGTGTTGAAGATATTGAGAAAGATCGTTGCGGCAATCAGAATCCATAACCCCATGCCGGTCAACATGATCGTGGAGGACAAGGATTCGCGCAGCACCTGCCATGTCAGGCGACCATAGATCAGGTTGATCAGGAAAGCCCCGGCGGCACCAAAGGCCGCAGCTTCGGCCGGTGTCGCGATCCCACCCCAGATGACACCCAGCACGATGAAGATCAGCACCGCGAACGGCCAGATATTCATGACTGAGCGCGCCTTTTCGCGTGCCGTGAACCGTTTGTCAGCCGGCAACGCTGGCCCGATATGCGGCTGCAGGCGGCAGCGGATACCGATGTATATGCCATAGAAGGTCGCCAGCATCAGGCCCGGCACCACCCCGGCCAGAAAGAGATCGCCAATCGATACCTTGGCCAGCAGCCCGTAGAAAATGAATGGCACGCTGGGTGGGATCAGCGCGCCCAGCGCGCCACCGGCCGCGATGGCACCGATCGCGATGGACCGGTCGTAACCGTATTTCATCATCGAGGGGTAGGCAATTTGCGCCATGGTTATCGTGGCTGGCGGCGTGATCCCGGTAACGGCAGCAAAGATAGTGCAGACCTTGACCGTCCCGATGGCAAGGCCACCATGGATATGCCCAATGAGTTTGTAGACCGCGTCATAAGCAGCCTCGGCAATGCCAGAGAAACGGATCAGGCTGCCCATAAACAAGAATAGCGGCACTGTAACCAGGATCGTTGTCCAAGGGGTTGAGTAGAACGCGCTAGGCACCGCCATGAGTGCACGCGGTTCGATGATCATGCCAAATAGAACTGCTACCCCGCCCAACCCGAAAGCAACGGGCAGTCCCATGAACAGGACGATGAATAAAACGATGAAGTAAAGCGCCGTGATGAGTTCCAGGCTCATGTGTTTCCCCAAGCTGGGTGGCAGCCGGTCTGGCAAGCCATGCTGTTTTAGATCACCCAGGTCGCCCGCATCCGCAGCAGGTACACCCGCCTGTCCCTCAGAATACACCGGGCAGATGGCGTTGCCACACTGACGGGGGTCTCAGGGTTTTCTTGTGCTGGCACGCCGACCCTTGATGTAACGCGGGTCGGCGTCCCGTTTTCTTGCCATGCTTGTGGGCCTTTCGGCACATCACGAGCCAGCATGCCCGAGGTGGCGGGACTCAGTACAACCCGGCCTCTCGCAGATAGTCAGTCCACAGTTCGACTCCACGCGCGGTCAGTTCGGACTGGGCGGCAACCTGCGGCCAGACCTCGGCGATCGAGACGGCACGCATGCGCGCCACTTCCTCGTCCGACAAGTGGATGACCTCGCCTCCGGCATCGACCAGATCCTGTAGCGCCTCTTCGACCCCTTCGGCATGCATCTCGCTGGTCTTGAAGTAGACCTCTTCGAAGACGCCATCGATCTGCTCACGTTGCCAGTCCGTCAGGGCGTTCCAGGCATCCAGGTTGATGAAGATTTCCTGATGCTGCGCCGGGTTCCAGCCGGGCATGATGGCGTAGTCCACGACTTCGTGAAAGGACATGTCGTTGATGCCACCGGTGTCCCAATAGGTGCCCTCGACCGTACCCAGGCGGATGGCGGTGTAGATATCGCCCGCGCCCATCGACACGGGCGAGCCGCCCATGGTGGAGTGGAATATCGCCTGTGGCCCGCCTGCCCGCATCGGCCGCCCGGCCAGATCGTCAAGGCTATCGACCCGGAACTTGGTGAACATGGCATTCGGGCCCTGATTGCTCCAGCCCGCCCAGTAGAGGTTGCGCGACATCGCGGCCTCCTGGACCAGTTCGCCGATCCGATAATCAGGGTCGCCCCACATCGCCTCCCACGCTTGTTCGGTGGTTTCGGCACCCATTGCCATGCCGAAGGCAAGCATCCCCTCAGGCATGTCGCCGCCATAGACGGTGGCCCAGCAAGCGGTGACATCAATCGCGCCGGCGATGGTTGCTCCGAACGCCTCACCGCCGCTGATCAGGGCGCCTGCGGGTTCCAGCCGAATCTGAACGGTGCCCTCGGTCGCCTCTTCTACGGCTTCGATCCAGGGAACAACGCCATTGTCCCAGCCGGCATCGGTCTGGTCAAAACAGGGCTGGAACACCCAGTTGGTGACGCTATCGGGGGGCCCATGATCGTCACTCAGCGCGATGGTCGTGGACAACGCCAAAGCGCCAGTCGCCAGGCATCCTGCCTTCCACATCTGTCTTGATCTCGTCATCGTTATTCTCCTCTGCTGGTTGGTTAGTCCTGTCCTTTTCGGGTGGCCCAATCCTCAGTTCTCTTCCGGCGGATGCTCGGCCACGACAATCAGCACATTGCGCACAAAATTGCGGATCAGCATGATCAGCACCAGTGCCGCCCCCACGGGGATTGCCGCCTTGATCGGATACAACGGGATCGGCACGGCGGTTGGCGTTACTTGGCCAAGCCGCAAGGACAACTGTGCCGCATCTATGCCTTTCGTGATGAGAACATAGAGAAACAGAAAGCTGATGGCGGAGGTCACGATATCCAGAATCGCCCGGTTGCGCCTGGATGCATTAGCATAGAACACGTCCAGCTTCACAAAAGCGTCGTACTTGATCGCATAGGCACCGCCAACGCAGGCCATCAGTACCATGGCAGCCTGCATGGTGGTGCCGATCCAAAGCGATTGCTGGTTCATCACATAGCGCAGGAAGACATCGGTCACGCCCAGCACCATGCAATAAAGTACAAGCAGCCAGCCAATCCAACCTGCGGCCTCTGCAATCGCGTCTATCAGTTTCTCAACACCGCGCAAAAATATCACAGGGTTCTGCCCCACTGATTGTGCCCGCTATTTGCCCTTCCAGGACATGCATGCCGGGTGTCAGGCAACCATGCCAAAGGACCATGGCAGTGTCGGGGCAGCACTACAAATATCGACATCTCCAAGAGACGTCCGCTCACCAACACCAAAAGTGTGGCCTAATTTTACCAACCGATCAAGTATCGCAAGTTTCAGCGGGAATCCATGTTCACTGAGGATGGAAGACTGCTCGCGGGGAAGATTGCCGCCCTCTTGCGCCTGGCCGGGCGGGTTCGTTCCCGTTTTCCTCACGCAGGCTGCGCCGCGACAGAGGACCCTGGCCATTCAGATGCGGTATCGTCATGCCAACAGGACGCCGGGCCTGCTCGCGGGCAGCACCGGGATCTCAAATTCCGCAACGATGGCGAATGACCGGCTTGCGAAACGGACAAAAGGTCCATGTTTTCGCAATATTGTGGTCAGCAATGATCGGGAGAAATGGTGCCCAGGAGAGGCATCCAATTCCTATATATTGGGGTGCCGTGGTGCGCCGAAAATTCCCACAACTTATAAAAATAAGGGTTTTTCTGCCCCAGACTGTTCCATTCTGACCCGTTGTATGCCATATCTAGGGGTGGATACAGAGGTGGACAGCGAATGGCACGCCCCAAGCACAAGCTCACAAGCGCAGAACTCAAGGCCAAGGCCCCCGGCAAGCATTCCGATGGTGGCGGCCTTTGGTTCCACATGCGGCCCGACGGCGGCGCGCAATGGTTCCTGCGCTACACGATATTCGGACGGCGGCATGAAATGGGGCTGGGCAGCTTTCCCGCCGTTTCGCTGAAAGAGGCGCGCGCGGAAGCCGAGCGGTGGCAAGCGGTCGTGCGCGAAGGCAAGGATGCCATCAAGGAACGCGAACGCCAGCGCAGGGCGGCAGAGCAGAACCTGCATGTCCTGAATGACATTGCCCGCGATGCCTTCGAGAGCCGCAAGGCGGACCTCAAAGGCGATGGCAAGGCGGGCCGGTGGTTCAGCCCGCTTGAACTGCACGTCCTGCCCAAACTGGGCAAGATGCCCGTGTCGCAGATCGAACAGCGCGATATCCGCGACACCCTGGCCCCCATCTGGCACACAAAGGCCGACACGGCACGCAAGGCCATGAACCGGCTGTCCATCTGCCTACGCCATGCGGCGGCGCTGGGGCTGGATGTGGACTTGCAGGCCACCGACAAGGCCAAGGCCCTGTTGGGCAAGCAACGGCACAAGGCCCAGAACATTCCCGCCTTGCCGTGGCAGGACGTGCCCGCGTTCTACCAGTCGCTGGACGGCGGATCGGTCACGGAACTGGCGCTGCGCTTGCTCATCCTGACGGCGGTGCGCAGCTATCCGCTCCGCTTCCTGCACCTTGACCAGATCGACGGTGATACCTGGACCATCCCCGCAGAGGCCATGAAAGGCCGCGTGGGCGCGACCAGCGATTTCCGGGTGCCGTTGTCGCAGGAGGCGCAGAAGGTGATTGCAGAGGCCGCCCCGTTCGCCCGTGACGGCTTCCTGTTTCCGGGCGTGCGCAAGGGCGTGATTTCCGACATGACCATGGGCAAGTTCATGGAACGGCGCGGGATGCTGGCACGCCCGCATGGCTTTCGCAGTTCGTTTAGGGATTGGCTGGCAGAGGCCACCAATGCGCCGCATGACGTGGCGGAGACGGCGCTGTGTCACGTGGTGGGCGGATCGGTCGAACGGAGTTACCGGCGGACAGACTATCTTGAGCAGCGGCGCGCGCTAATGGAGCGGTGGGCTAAACTAGCAACTAGCAACTCGAACGTTGTCAGGTTGACCGCGACATGAATTACTTGGCCAATTTATTGGGCATTGCCGGAACTCTTGAGCCTCCTGACATTCGCGGCGAAGAAAAATTGCCGACCGCGCTGTCCTACGCTGTTGAAGTAATGGGCCCATGGATACGGCGGGGTGAGGTATACATACCGTTCATTGACGCCCCAGTGATGGAGGCATTGGCAAACTTCCAAGCCGTTCACCAGACTGTGGGCTACGATAACGAAAGCAAGGAATTGGTTGGCTACAAGACTTCGGACATCAGTCTAGAACAATGGCAGGGCCACTTTCGTCAAAGCGCAAGAGCAGCGCAGTACATTCGACTCAGGTTGGCCGTGAACATCGAAAACGGTTATCCGATGCCAAAGCCTGCGAAACAGTTCGCCGGTATGCTTGCCAATGGTATGGCCGATCCACCGGCCCCGAAAAAGAAGAAATCTCAGCGGCACCGAGATACCCTACTTGCTGGCGTGGCAAAGAAGATATCTGCCGCATTCGGCCTGCCGCTAGGAGCAACAAAATCTCGCCTCTCTCAAGAGCCACCGCCGATTTGTGCCTGCGTCATCGCAGCGGCAGCGCTTCATGGACACGGCATATCCGTCGCGTTTCCGCGTGCCGACGCAATTTGCCGAAAAACTGACTTACCTATTGAAATTGCAGCGACAAGCTACGTTTTCAAGCCCTTAAACTTGCGCCCGATCAAGAACCGCCTTGCGCTAATCCCACCGGACGAGTTCCGAGCGGATGCACAAAAGCAGTATGCGGATCAGTATGACCGGGCAGCGCGGCGACTGGGTAGCGCGTTACCTAGGTTGCCCCCGGAACAATAGGGGGCGATAGATAATCAACGACAGGATAAGTTGAGCACCGAGGTAAGCACCGGGGCAAAGTAGGGCGCCGGCCAACCAAGGAGTCAACCAATGCGCTATTTAACATTCAGCGACCTTCAGAAAAAACTCGGGGGCCGAGGCCGCACGACCATCTACCGCGATGTCGAACTGGGCCGACTTCCGAAGCCTGTGAAAATCGGCGGACGCCTCTACTGGGCCGAAACCGATATCGACGCCGCAATCGCGGCACATGCGGCGTAAGACCCGCTCAACCCTCTGCGCGGACGCAGGGCGGATCGAGCGGGAATATATCTTAGCCGATACCCCTCTCACATACGCCCAGCGCCTTCGTGGATCAACCATGGAGGCCAAGAATGGCTGACAAAACGAACTGGGGCGCTGCCCCATACGACATTCATCCGAAGGAGGGCAAGACGAGCCGCGTCGTTGTCACAGGGCGCGACCGTTGGGCGCTGGAGGCGCTCATAGCGGCTGGTCCTAATGGCTGCACGCCCATCGAGACGCCCGGCCCGCGCTGGAGCGGATATGTCCACAACCTGCGCAAGTTGGGTGTGCCCATAGAAACGGTCACAGAGGCCCATGACGGGCCGTTCGCTGGCACTCATGCCCGCTACATCCTGCGCGCACGTGTGACACGCTCAGAGGGGCATATGGCATGATACGGCGTGACGAGCACCGCGCTGCCCCGCGCGACGAGTTTGAGCGTCG
Source organism: Aquicoccus porphyridii (assembly GCF_008369105.1). Classification (GTDB taxonomy): domain Bacteria; phylum Pseudomonadota; class Alphaproteobacteria; order Rhodobacterales; family Rhodobacteraceae; genus Aquicoccus; species Aquicoccus porphyridii. The sequence continues at coordinate 40,602 of NZ_VINQ01000024.1, forward strand.
CATCCGTCACCAGTTCGGACTTTCCCGCCCCATCGCGCGGGCCATCTCAGAACTGCGCTATTCTGGCGACGTATAGATGGTCGGAAAGCTATACAGGAAAGGCAAGAGGGGCGCTGGGCGGCATGTCCAGCTCCCCGAATACCTGCAAGCAAGCGAAGCGTGGGCCAGCCTAAGCCCTGGCCCGCGCGCGCTCTACATCGAGTTGAAACGCCGGTTCAACGGGCACAACAATGGCCGGATCATCCTGAGCCACCGGCAGGCCGCCGAAGCCATCAATGTCAGCCGAAACACGGTTGGGCCATACTTCAAGGAGCTGGAGGCACGCGGGCTGATAGCGATGACCCAAGGCCCGCACCTTGGCCCTTCCGGCATCGGACAGGCAGCACTATGGGCACTGCAGGAGATACCCACGGCGGACCGTAAGCCTGCGACCAAGGGGTTTCTAAATTGGCCTAAAATAGAAAACCCTCGCCCAAAATCTGGGACGCCCCGTCCCAATGGCTGTGACACTCGGGCCGGTAATCCGGGGTCAGAACGCGGGACCGTCCCAAAATTTGGGGCAGGAGGTTGAAATTTGGCAATGTCTCCGATGCCCAGAAACCGTGACACATATACATCTAGCCATAGGCAATTGCGTTTTGATGCTCAGCGAAGCAAGCTGAGATATGCGGCATGCAGCTGGCGCACAAACTTCCGAGCTGGCAATCTGTTCGGCTCGACGTGAACCGATGACGGACGGCAACGGAAACGCCATGGGCAACGACACGACTTGGATAGTGACAATCTTTCTGGTCATCGGGGCAATAGTTCTGGGCCTTTTGGCACTGTACTTGGCTTTCCTAGTACTGGTCGCGGGCTTCATGGGGGCAGCGTGGATGTTCGCATACGCCGCAGCACAGGGCTTTTTGGGTGTTGTCGCTTATGTCGCTGCCTGGGTGTTTCTCTTTCCCTTCATGGCGATTGCTTCGCTTGGCCTTGGTGCGGTACTCTTATGGAGCTTCTATTGGGAAGAACGAGCATCGCGCGGTGCCCGCATTGAGCCCAAGGTGCCGTTTCATAAGCGTCTCGTAGCTTGGTTGAAGAATGAGAATGTACATGCGCCAACGCCGCCTAGTGACCCCGAAGAGCGATACAAATGGGCTAACAGGTTGCCGCCCTACGACTAGGGCGAAAAGGATTTTTCTCAGGAAGCCAAGCTATTAGATGGTACATCTGATAGTCCAAGACATACCATTTCCCTAATGATTTCGACAAAATCTGGAGGCGGGCATGGGTGGCATAGGCAGTGGACGATGCTGGCGCTGGGACGCCAAGAGCACGACAAACGACTATCGCAGCATCGACGTCCGGCGCTGGGCGCGTGAGGGGTTTCTGGAGCCGGGGCGCTTGTTCGGCTGGCAATGGTCTATCGACGACGAGACGGTCGCCAGCATTCAGGCGCGGTCAGAGCCGGGGCGTGTACGCCTCATATATCGAAGCCGGAGCCATGGCGATGAATGGGAGAGTCTGGACTATCCCGTGCGCCTTCTGACGACGCCATGCCACTACGGCGGGCATCGCACTTGGTTCGCCTGCCCAGCGCGGGGATGCGGACGCCGCGTTGCGGTGCTCTACGGCGGCCGGATTTTCGCCTGCCGTCATTGCTACCAACTCGCCTATCCGTCGCAGCGGGAAAAGTCCTTCGAGCGCAGCCAGCGACGGGTGGAGAAAATCCAAGAGCGGCTGGGCTGGAGCGCGGACCCGGAGTTGATGTACGGCCAGAAGCCCAAGGGGATGCACTGGCGAACCTATCACCGCCTGGTGGAAGAAATGGAGCATTGGGACCGCGAGTCGGGCCTTGGCTTCATGGTGTATGTGGCGGAAAGGTTCGGCGGACTTGAGCTGTAGGGTAACAGCATGAACCTCTACATCCTGACAGGTCCAGAGCTAAAATCCCTGCGCCGGAACTTCGGCATCAATCAGACCCGTATGGCCGAACTGATTGGAACCACTCGTCAAACCATCAGCTACTGGGAAAGAAAGGTCTTGCCCTTCACCCGCTACGACATGCGCTACGGTAGACCCAATGAAATGCTGCAAGCGTTGGGCGTCGATTTGCAAGATTTTCAGACCTCGCCACGCGCGCGGGGGGATGGGGTCTTACAGGGCTGGCGGGACTGGGAACAGGAGCGGTTGGACAGGGAAAACGACCGGCTTCATCGCAAAGCACAGGATATTGCGGCGCGCTACCGGCAACCTTGCGGGGCCACGACACGGAAGGGCCAGCCGTGCCGCCTACTGTCCGAACCGGGCAAGCGCCGGTGCAAGTTTCACGGCGGGAAGTCGACTGGCCCCCGGACGCCCGAGGGCAAGGCGCGGATTTCTGAGGCGCAGCGGAAGCGGTGGGCTGCTTATTGACGGGCTTTCGCGTTGGGTGTGTGCAGCAGCGCAATTTAGCAGCGCGATGGCGTGGGAGAAAGATTTCGAAGCGCCGCCGCCACACAGCTTGTCGCCAAACCGCAAAGGGTGGATATTGGGGTGGATACAGGCAGAGGTAATCTCTAATTATATTGTAAATTCAATAATTTACGGGTCGTTAATGGTGCCCAGGAGAGGACTCCTATATTTCTGTCAACTATTTGTAGTTTATAGATCAATCCCCGTGTGGTTTTGCCAAATACCCCTAAATGATACCCCCAAAACGCTATTTATTGAGAGGTTCGAAGCCCTTACAGGGACCATATTTCATTCGCTTGGCTGTCAATCGGCATCCAAAGCTGACCCCCTATCGGCATTCAAAATTGACCCCTTTGAGCTGAGCAGGCCCGGCGCTGCGTAGCCCTCACATAGCGCAGCGGCGGCGGGCCTGCGGGGGTCCGGGTTGGCGCTATGCGCGGTTCTTG
>NZ_VINQ01000231.1 GCF_008369105.1 Aquicoccus porphyridii
CAGCGGTAGTCGAAGTCCTCGGCCAGGTCGCGGTTGAAGAACAGGATCGCCTCGCCCACCGCCATGCCGTTCTTGGTGCCGCCGAAGCAGAGCACGTCGACCCCGGCCTTCCAGCTCAGCTCCGCCGGCGAGCAGCCGAGGAAGGCGCAGGCGTTGGAGAAGCGCGCGCCGTCCATGTGCAGGTGCAGGCCGAGTTCCTTGCAGGTGGCGCTGATCGCCTTCAACTCGTCCGGGCGGTACACCGTACCGACCTCGGTGGCCTGGGTGAGAGTCACCACGCGCGGCTTCGGATAGTGGATATCCTGGCGCTTGAGAGCGATGTCGCGGATCGACGCCGGGGTCAGCTTGCCGACCTCGGTCTG
>NZ_VINQ01000232.1 GCF_008369105.1 Aquicoccus porphyridii
CGAGCAGCGTTTTGCCTCCCTGGAGGCACTCAAGGCGGCGATTCTCGCGGATATCGCCGCCGCCCGGGCCTACTGGCTGGGCCAACCGCTTGATTGAAGAGATCCTGAACAGGCCCTGAGATGACCGACTACAAAGCGACGCTAAACCTTCCGGAAACCGCCTTCCCAATGAAAGCCGGCCTGCCCCAGCGCGAGCCGGAAACCCTCAAGTTCTGGAACGACATCGGTCTGTACCAGAAGCTGCGGGCCATTGGCGGCGACCGTCCGAAGTTCGTCCTGCACGATGGCCCTCCGTACGCCAACGGCAGCATTCACATCGGTCACGCGGTCAACAAGATTCTCAAGGACATCATTGTCCGCT
>NZ_VINQ01000233.1 GCF_008369105.1 Aquicoccus porphyridii
GTACTCGTGTCTTGTTATTGTGCGGCGGGTGTCTCGACCCACCGCCAGTGAAGGCAATTTGTAAGCCAATCTTTCCATCGGGCTCCGCCTTCGCGTCCTCTCGGGCTTCCTGCCCTTCTCCCGGCTGACGGGCCGAAGGGTGTCGGCAGAAAACCGCCTATTACAGCTTCCTTTCTGGCGAGTTACCGCCACGTTTCAGAAATCGTTATTTCCCGCGCTTTATAGCGCGTGGGTAATAAACAGTAAAATATCCGCAATAAACCTAAAAAGAATTAATTATTCATATTTAATAGCTTTAAGGAATATTGTACCGCAGCTGCGACCTGCCGGTCGCCTCCCCAAAGAGGTATTCCGTGGCGCC
>NZ_VINQ01000234.1 GCF_008369105.1 Aquicoccus porphyridii
TCCGTGGGTGACCTGCTCCAGGGCATCCCGGGCGTACAGGTCGGCGACAGCCGCAACGGTGGCGCGCTGGACGTCAACATCCGCGGCATCCAGGGGCAGAGCCGGGTGGCGGTGCGGGTCGACGGCGCGGAGCAGGCGCTGGACGTCTACCGCGGCTACGCCGGCACCCAGCAGCGCAGCTACATCGATCCCGACCTGGTCAGCAGCGTGACCGTCGACAAGGGTCCCTCGACCCGCTCGGGCGCGATCGGCGGCAGCGTGGAAATGCGCACCATCGGCGTCAAGGACATCCTGGTCGACGGCAAGGACCTCGGCGTGCGCTTCACCGGCGACGTCTGGAACAACGGCGTCGCCCCGCAG
>NZ_VINQ01000235.1 GCF_008369105.1 Aquicoccus porphyridii
CGAGCCGGCGCGACCGCTCCGGGAAAGAGCGGTCGCGGCCGGTCCGGGGTCCTACTAGAAGAAGCCCAGCGGGTTGATGTCGTAGCTCACCAGCAGGTTCTTGGTCTGCTGGTAGTGGTCGAGCATCATCTTGTGCGTCTCGCGACCGACGCCGGACTTCTTGTAGCCGCCGAACGCGGCGTGGGCCGGGTACAGGTGGTAGCAGTTGGTCCACACGCGACCGGCCTTGATCCCGCGGCCCATGCGGTAGGCGCGGTTGATGTCGCGGGTCCAGAGGCCGGCGCCGAGGCCGTACTCGGTGTCGTTGGCGATGGCCAGGGCCTCGGCTTCGTCCTTGAAGGTGGTGACGCCGACCACCG
>NZ_VINQ01000236.1 GCF_008369105.1 Aquicoccus porphyridii
CGCGCCCTGGCGGACGACGACGACCTGCTGGGCTGCGGCCTCGACTCGATCCGCCTGATGTACCTGCAGGAACGCCTGCGCGCGCGTGGCTCGACGCTGGACTTCGCCCAGTTGGCGCAGCGCCCCTGCCTGGGGGCCTGGCTCGACCTGCTGGCCTGCGCGGACCGGCTGTCCGCCCCGGCAACGGTCGCGCTGCCGGCGGCGCAGGATCGCGACCAGCCGTTCGAGCTGTCTTCCGTGCAGCAGGCCTACTGGCTGGGACGTGGCGCCGGCGAGGTGCTGGGCAACGTCAGCTGCCATGCCTTCCTGGAATTCCGCACGCGGGATGTCGACCCGCAGCGCCTGGCCGCGGCGGC
>NZ_VINQ01000237.1 GCF_008369105.1 Aquicoccus porphyridii
CGCAACTGCCGCCCTTCCCCATGAGCCTGGAAGAACAGCGCGCCTTCCTCGGTTTCGCCGAACGCGGCGCGGCGCTTTCCTCGGCACGCCGCGAGGAACTGGCGGGCATTCTCGCCGAACCGCTGGGCGTCGAGCCGGTACGCGCCCAGGCCGAGATCAACGGCATCGCCCGCGGCTTTCTCGGCCTGCGTCAGGAGAGCGCATGAAACAGAGCCTCTTCGAACAGCGCCACCAGGCCGCCTGGCTACGCTTCGACAAACGCCTCGCCTTCCTCGAGAAAGGCAAGAAGCTGGAAGGCTCCAGCGACGACTTCGCCGCCGATTACCGGCGCCTCTGCCAGCAACTGGCGCTGGCCC
>NZ_VINQ01000238.1 GCF_008369105.1 Aquicoccus porphyridii
TGGCGTCGTAGACCTCGTTCAGGTACTCCTCGGTCTTGCCCAGCAGCAGCACGGTGGCGCCGTGGGCGGCGAAGGTCTTGGCGGCGGCGGCGCCGATGCCGCGGCCGGCGCCGGTGACCAGGATCACGCGGTCTTTCAGCAGGTCGGGGCGGGCGGAGTACTGGAACATGTCGAATCCTTTGAATGCATGACCCGCCTGGCGGCGGGTCGTTGTCTGTCGGCGGCGCTGCGGATCAGCAGTCGCAGAGCGCGCGGTCGAGAACGTCGATGAGTTCGCGCGGGTGGTCGACGATCACGTCGGCGCCCCAGTGCGCGGGGTTGTCTTCGGGGTGGATGTAGCCGTAGCGCACCGCCG
>NZ_VINQ01000239.1 GCF_008369105.1 Aquicoccus porphyridii
CGTCTTCCCAGCCTGCCGGCCAGCGCCGGCAAGCAACACTGGGGCAACCTCCCCGGTGCCGCGCTGAGCCTGGCTGTCGCCGAGGCCGCCAGTTCCGCCAAGCGCTTCACCCTGCTGCTGACCGCCGACAGCCAGAATGCCGAACGCCTGGAACAGGAACTGCGGTTCTTCGCCCCCGACCTGCCGGTATTGCATTTCCCCGATTGGGAAACCCTGCCCTACGACGTCTTTTCACCGCACCAGGACATCATTTCCCAGCGCATCGCCGCCCTCTACCAGTTGCCGCAGCTCAAGCACGGCGTGCTGGTGGTGCCGATCTCCACCGCCTTGCACCGCCTGGCGCCGACCCGCTT
>NZ_VINQ01000240.1 GCF_008369105.1 Aquicoccus porphyridii
CGGATCGACAGCCAGGCCGCGCGCATCGGCCTCTCGGCGAGCATCGCCCGCGCCTACAGCGACCTCGCCCACGCCTTTACCGTGCGCGATCTCGCCGAGGAAGAACTGAAGCGCTCGCAGCGCATGACCGAGCTGAGCCAGAAGCGCATGAGCGCCGGGCTCGACAGCAAGGTCCAGCTGCAACAGACGCAGACCCAGCTGGCCACCGCCCGCCAGCAGCTCAGCGCCGCCGAGCAGGACATCGCCAGCGCCCGCATCGCCCTCGCCGTGCTGCTGGGCAAGGGGCCCGATCGCGGTCTCGAACTGCAGCGCCCGCAACCGCTGAACCCGGCCAGCCTGAGCCTGCCCTCGGT
>NZ_VINQ01000025.1 GCF_008369105.1 Aquicoccus porphyridii
AATGCCGTAACGGCGCAGGCGATGACCAACCGGCCCAAAGCCCTCCCGGAGCTGTCCGGGAATTAGCGAAATGACTGTCCGGGATTTACCGAAACGCGTGTCCGGAAATTACTGAAATGCTTGTCCGGGAATTACTGAAACCCGCAGCGTCCGCATCCGCGTCGGCATCAGCATCTGCGTCGGCATCAGCATCCGCGTCGGCATCCGCATCCGCATCCGCATCGGCATCTGCATCCGCATCGGCGTCAGCATCCGCATCGGCATCCGCGTCGCCATCATCGTCATCGTCGCCACCGGCAAGCGCAGCGAGCAGACCGCCTCCCCCGACGGCGGCTGCTACCGCAAGATCTTCCTCTCCCATACCAAACGCGTCCGCCAGACCTGAACCAGCGCCAGCCGCTGCATCCTCGGCGCCGGCAAGATCTGCGCTTTCGAAAGTGTAGGGACCATCGATGAGTGAGAGCTTGCTCGTCTCTCCATCGGGTCCAACAATGAAGAAATCTTCAATTACAATCTGATCACCATTCTTCAAACGAACCACAAGGTTATCACCGCTGCGGAAGAAATTATCCACATCGGCACGTTTGACGTTGATCTGAAAGTCGGTGGGCTTCTCAGCCTTCAGCACTTTTGTCGACATAGCTTTGGTTCCTGATCCTTAACACAGATTTTTGCCCACGGGCTTGATCGGACTCCCGACCGCACCACCGAGCGGTTCAGCATCAAAGCCATCGCGCTACACCACCATACATCTCAACTATCGATGCAAGGCAGCCCCAAAGGTGCATAACTATGGCCTTTAGTATGTATAACCAGCTTTTCGTATTTCCTGTCAATCACTCCGGGTGGATACCCTGATAAAAAGTCGGAAAATCACGAAAATAACTGAAAACCGCAGCCAACCTGCCACCGGAACAAATCCGGACAACGCGGCCCCGGTGAACAATTCAAAAACTTCCCCCGCATTGGCTTGGAGCAGGAAACAACCGCCCCGCAATCGCCTGCACAACTCTCATGAATCGGCGAATCGCCTGCTTTCTCAGGCGTCGAGAGCGGCAAACACGGGAAACTCCTTGCAATTGCGGGTCTCACAGCGTTTATGAAGGGGCAAAATCCGTGCCGCACACAGACACCACGAAGAAGCCTTATGACCTCGTCGACGACTGGCCCTGACGGCACATATCTTCCCGATACTGTCACCGCGTCGCTGAGTGCTGTCGTCACTCCTTGCCAGGTGCTTGACACAGATGGACGTGTGCTTCTCACCAACCCCGCCGGGGAGAAGGTTGGCGCGCATCACTTCGCTTTCGCAGACTGGCCCTCGCTACGTGATGCTGCGCCGATTGCTCCGGCGGCGTTACCCGTGTCGGCTCTATATCGATCAATCGACAGCCCCACCATCGAGCCTTCGAGCTACACGCCCCCACGCCAGATCCTTATCAGCCGGATCGGAGAAGGGGCGAACGCCCTGTTCTTGCTTCAAGCCCCCGTGGACGAACCCGAACGCGCGCGGCTCCTCGGCCAAGCGGTTCATGATATCCGCACTGAATTGCAAACGATTGTCGCAGCCGCCGACATGCTAGGCAGGCCCGAACCCGACGATGCGCCTCTACATGACAGCCTATCCAGTGCGGCCAGCCGAGCGCTCACGCTCATCACCGAGGTTCTCGACCAGGCCCGCACCGAGTATCGCCCTGTCGCCCAGAAGGATACCGACTTTTCGGTGGCCGCCCTCCTGCGCGACACCGTTGCACGGCTCAGCCCCCTCACCCGTCGAAACGGGAACGTCCTCGTCACCGATATCGCCGATCCTCCGGATGGCCCGCGAGTGTTTGGCTCTGCCGCGTCGCTTGAAGCGCTCACAACCAACCTGCTCAGCAATGCAGCGAAGTTCACCCATGACGGCACCATTCGCGTTGCCCTTACCGAACGCCCCCACTCCGACGATCCGACGCGACGCGCCTTTATCCTGATCGTCCAGGATACCGGCATCGGGATCTCTGAAACCGGTCACGCATATTACCCAAGCCCCTTCCACACAGAAACTGGCAAGCTTCCTTTTTCCGGCACGGGAATTGGGACTCACATCATTCAACAGGCCATTGCCGCGCTCGACGGTAAGCTGCAAATTGAAAGCCGCCCAGGCAAAGGCTCGCGTTTTACCATCAATTTTTCGCTGCCCCTCGCCATCTCGGAGGCAGGACACGATGCAGACCCGGCCGAGGTGGACCGGGCAGATGATCTTCTCGCCGGGGCCAGCCTACTTGTCGTCGAGGACAACGACGTCAACCGGAGCCTGTTCGAACGTTGTCTCTCCAACGTCGGCGCAGCGGTTTCGGTCGCCCCTGGAGGCAGAGACGCCTTCGATCTTCTGACCGCCAAGACGGCGGAATACGATCTCGTGCTTCTCGACCTCGAGATGCCGGATATCGACGGGTTTGCCCTGGTTATCCGATTACTGCTGCGTGAAGATGTGGACGATACCCCACTACCCATGCCCCGGATCGTGGCCCTCAGCGGTCACCAGGGCGAAAACTGGAGCGCAGCCTGCGATGCCCTCGGGATCGAAACGATGATCGAAAAGCCTATCGGCTCGCACATGCTCTGTCGCCGCGTGGCATCCCTTCTCGCCGAACCCGCGCCGATCACCAGACAGCCGCGCCCCACAGCGGTCCTCAACCAAAGCCTCTTTGAAGAACTGCGCGAAGATATGGGCGAAGAGATCGCCCTCTCGCTCGCCAAGCGCGCACTCGACGAAGCCCGCAACCTGCGTGATCAAATCCTGCTCTCGGGCGTCACTCAGAAGAGGCGCGAAGCCATCCACTCCGCACTCGGGTCTTCCGGCCTTACCGGATTGGCGATGGTGGAACACGCCCTGCGTGTCATTCAGGCCGTCTCGCGCCTCCGCCCCGACGGAAGCCAGGCCATGCGTGCCGCTTCCGATCTGCTACATCAGGCCATCGAATGCACCGAAACGACCTTGTTGGCGTTAAAGGGCCCCTGATACAAAGGCCATGTCGAACCCCTCTCGGTTCAATGCCCCTTCATTCACCGCAAGCCCTATCGCGATCGCTTCATGGCAATACGGTTCACGGTCGAAGAACGTTCGACTGGCGCTTACCTTGCGGGGGACCATGTTTTTCGCAACATGAAGCGCGATCTTCGCCATGATCTCTCTGTCGCGCGCGAAACGGAAATCATTGCTGGGCCACGACGGCCACTTGCCAACAATGGCACGTCTTTTGACGGCATGACTCCCGGGGAAATCGAATTGCCCCGCCAGGTCATCGTCTTGAGAGTGGGAAGTGGCGGACCGAGGAGGATTCGAACCCCCGACCCCCTGATTCGTAGTCAGGTACTCTATCCAGCTGAGCTATCGGTCCGTGGGGGCGTGAGATAGCCCCAAGGATGGGGCAATGCAAGGGGCAAATCAGGATTTTTCCGCCGCCACGCCGTTGACCGCTTCGGCCCCTTCCGACCAGCCCGCACCGCTTTCGCCCCGGGGCAGGCGGATCGTGAACGCCGTGCCGCCAGGCCCGGTGTATTCGAGCAGCAGCTTGCCACCATGCCCACGCACCAGCTCGGCCGAAATGGCAAGGCCCAGACCCGACCCGCCCTTGCGCGCCCCGCCCTGGAACGCGGTGAAGAGATGTTCCTGTGCCTTGGGCGGCAGTCCGGGGCCGGTATCGGTCACGGTGATGATCCAGTGGCTGTCATCCTCATACGCAGCGACCGCGATCTCGCCGCCCTGCCCGCTGCCCGTGATCGCCTGCCGCGCATTGCGCACGAGGTTGAAGAGCACGCGGTAAAGCTGTTCGGGATCGGCCAGTATGGTCAAACCGGCGGGCACGTCCTCAGCGAAACTGACATCGGCCTCGCCCACGGCGAGCCGCTCGCTGGCGACCACGTCGCCCACCAGTTCGGCCAGAATGACCCGCGAAAGCCGGGGCTCGGGCTCTTCGGCCTTGCCGAAGGCGAGCGTGGTCTCGCACAGGTTGACGGCCCTCGTGATCGAATTGACGAGCTTGGGCGCCAGGCGCTGCACCGCAGGGTCTTCGCTCATTTCGATCCGGTCGGTGAAAAGCTGGGCGCTGGTCAGGATGTTGCGCAGATCGTGGCTGATCTTGGCCACCGCGCCGCCCAGTTGGGCAAGGCGTTCCTTTTGTTTGAGCGCCGCGGTCAGTTGCGTTTCGAGCGATTTGAGCGCCTCTTCGGCCTCGCGCAGTTCGACCACGCCCGCGGTGGGGGTGATGATGCGGCGCGAATCCTCGGGATCGGCGGCATAACGTTGCATCTGCGCCACCACCCGCTTGATCGGTTTGACCAGGATCGCGCGCACCGCGAGAAAGAGCAGCGCCGCGGTGATGACCGAGATCACCGCCGACAGCACGAGAATGCGCAATCCATAATCGATCATCGCCGCGCGCAGCGGGGCGGTTTCCATCGACACCTCGATCAGCAGCCCCGCCTCTCGCACCGGGTTGCCGATCACGCGAATGACCCGCGGTTCGGGATCGGCCAGCCGCGCCACCGCGTCACGGATCAGGGTCATCGCCGTGGCCGCGCGCAGATCATAGGTTTGATGCACGGGCTGCGGCATCGGCGATGACAGCATCAATTGCCGCGCCTCGTTGCGGCGCAGCACCACGTTGAACACCCCGGCATTGCGCAACAGTTCTTCCTCAAGCCCGGGGTCGATCATGTCATCGGCCAGCAACGCGAGGCTGGCGATCTGGGCGCGTTCGAGGCGCGAAAGCAGGAAATCCTCACGAAAGCGCGCAATCGAAGGGACGAAGATCAGAACCTCGGCCAGCATCACGAAAATGATCGTCAGGATCAGGAACCGGCCCGAAAGCGTGTTCAGCATGGCACACACCCCCGCATCTTAACGGTGGACACGGCGCGCGCACAGCCCAGCGAGCGGATTGCCTGAAAAATCGGCCGTTCAACCCGAAGCATCTTCACCCCTTCACGGCAGCCAGCGTTGCACGAAGCCAACCACCCGTTTCACACCTTTGCTATCAAAAAGCCGGGGCGAGAAATAGGCGCCTGCCGCGCGCTTGTTGATTTCGCCCAGCGACGGATAGGGCGACACCATGCCCGCGATGGCGCTCATCTTGAGCTTGCTGGCCAGCGCCAATGCCCAGAGATTGATATGCTCGCCCGCCTGATGGCCGACGATGGTCGCGCCCACCGGGCGCCCCTTGACGACCATCACCTTGACGAACCCCACGGTCCTGCCCTCGGCGATGGCCCGGTCGTTGCCCGCATAGTCGAAGCGCGCCACCTCGACCCGGTCGCCATGCGCCTCGCGGGCCTCTGCCTCGGTCAGCCCGACCTGTGCCAGTTCGGGGTCGGTATAGGTGGCCCACGGGATATGGTCGGTCCGCGCCTTTGCGGGCAGGCCGAACAGCGCCTGCCGGATCACCAGCCCGGAGTGATAGCCCGCGACATGGGTGAATTGCAGCCCACCCGCCACGTCGCCAATGGCAAGGACGCGCCGGTTGGTGGTTCTGAGCCGCGCATCCACCTTGACGCCCGCCCGGGTCGTCTCGATTCCGGCGGCCTCAAGGTTCAGCCGGTCGATATTGGGCTTGCGCCCCACCGCGACCAGAAGATGCGTGCCCTTGAAGATGCGCCCGTCCTTGGCCTCGACCTCGATCGCACCCGGCTTGCCGCGCACCTCGTCGGCCATGGCATCCTCTTCGATGGCGATGCCCTCGCCCCGCAGCGCATCGAGCACCACCGCTGCCGCTTCGGGATCGTCCTTGCCCAGCGCCTTCATGCCCTCGATCACGGTGACGTCACAACCCAGCCGCCGATGCGCCTGCGCCATTTCCACCCCGATCGGCCCACCGCCGATGATCAGCAGATGACCGGGCGTTTCCTCAAGGTCGAAGATCGTCTCGTTGGTCTCATACGGCACCTTGTCCAGCCCGGGAATCGGCGGCACCAGCGGCGAAGAGCCGGTGGCGATCACGATCCGCCGCGCGGTGATGCGGGCTCCACCCACCTCGACCTCGGTGGGCGAGACAAAATGGCCGTAGTCGGAAATGACCCGCACGCCCAGACCCTCGAACCGCTCGACGCTGTCATGAGGTTCAATCGTGGCAATGACCTTGCGCACATGATCCAGCGCCTCGGCATGGTTGGTTCCGGTCCCGGCATGGGCGCGTTTGCCCATCGCCAGCAGCGCCTTCGAGGGCACGCAACCATAGTTGAGGCAATCCCCGCCCATCTTGTGCCCTTCCAGAAGCACGACATCGGCGCCCATCTGCGCCGCTCCCGAGGCGACCGAAAGCCCGCCCGAGCCACCGCCGATGACCAGGATATCGGCCTTGATCCGCTCCATCACAACGCCCTCCCGCGCACCGCCCTGAGGATCACGGGCAACAGCGCCAAAGCACACAGCCCGAGGATCGGCAACAGGATATGCGGTTCGAAAATCACGCCCAGATTCGGGCTTTCGCCACGCTCGAACACCTCGCCCAACCCGGCACCGACCGAGGTATAGACCACCCCGCCGGGAATAATGCCCAGAAAGGTCGAGATCACGAAGCGCCGCAGCGGCACGTTTAGGAAGGCCGGGAGCAGGTTGGCCACGAAGAACGGCACCGCGGGCACCAGTCGGATCAGGAACAGCATCGACCACTGATTCTCGTTGATCCCCTGCTTGATGCGTTTGATCGTGCCTTCGCCCGCCTCGATTCGCGCCGAAAGGCGTTCACCAAACCCCCAGCGTGCAGCCAGGAAGATCAGCGTCGCACCGATGGTCGCGGCACCTACATTGTAAAGCGCCCCGGGAAATGTGGCGAACAGGAACCCGCCGGTCAGCGTCGCCACCGTGGCGCCGGGCAGCGAAAAGGCCACGATCACCACATAGGCGGCGATGAACACCGCGACGGAAGGCCAATAATAGGCGTCGCGAAACTCCAGCAGCGCGGCGCGGTGATCGCGCAGCGTCTCGAATGTCAGCCAGTCGCGCAGGACAAAGGCACCCACCGCCGCGATAGCCAGAATCAGCAGGAACGGCAGGGCGCGCAAAAGGCCGGATTTTCGCTCTGTTCCGCCAGGTTGTGTCATATCGGTCATCTTTATAGTGGCTCCTTCACGCCCTTGTCTGGCATGAAAATGCGCCGCGCGCCGCAAGGAACCCATGTTTCTCACGTCGCGTTGAACGCAAACCGGCGAAACGTGAGGATTTACCGCCGAAACCGCAGCATTGTAACATTTGGCCCCGCCCGACCCCGGTTTTGTTGCAAAACCCCGCACTGGCTGTTTGACAGGCCGTGCGCGCGGCCCTATAGACCGGGCTTCGATGCATTTCCGGGACATCCGCGATTCCGCGCCTGTTCCCAAACGACGGAGACGGAGCGATGAAACGCACCTTTCAACCCTCGAACCTGGTTCGCAAGCGCCGCCACGGGTTTCGCGCCCGCATGGCAACCAAGGCCGGCCGCAAGATCCTGAACGCCCGCCGCGCGCGTGGCCGCAAGAGCCTGAGCGCGTAAGCGTTCGGCCCGGCGTATCCCTGCGCCGGGGGCATTTGCACAGATGACCCTTTCCGCGACCGCCGGGGCCAAGGCCCGGGCGGTTTTCGCTTGTCCGATATCCGCGTTTGTGGATAAGGCCGGATCATGACACCCGCCCCCGAGATCCTCAAATCCCGATCCGAGTTCCTTGCCTGCGCCCGCGCGCAGCGGCAGGGCACGCGCGGAATGATGGTGCAGGCCCGGCAGCGTCCCGACGACCCGGATGGCCCGATCCGCGTCGGTTTCACCTGTTCCAAGAAGGTCGGCAACGCGGTCGCGCGCAACCGCGCCAAGCGCCGCCTGCGCGAAGTCGCGCGCATGGTGCTGCCGGAACACGGGCGTCCGGGATGGGACTACGTGCTGATCGGGCGGGCCGGGGCCACGATCGACCGACCGTTCGAGGCGCTCAAGGGCGATCTCGTTCACGCGCTCAACCGGATTCACGGCGCATGAGCCCACTGGCCCATATCGTTGCCCTGCCGGTGCGCGCTTACCGGTTGCTGTTCTCGCCATGGGTCGGGCATGGCTGCCGCTATCAACCCACCTGTAGCGCCTATGCGCTCGACGCGTTGGAGCGTCACGGTGCGATCCGCGGCGGGTGGCTGGCGCTGCGGCGAATCCTGCGCTGTCATCCCTGGGGGGCGAGCGGTTACGATCCGGTGCCCGGTGCCGGCCCCGCGCATGACGCCGGGCAGAACCCGCGCTGCGATCACGATCACCACGGCTGAACCGCAACCCGAGGGTCGCCTTGCGTCAGGTGCTGGTCGCGGTGAGACAAGCCGTCACGGCAAATCACTCTAGGATTCATTCATTCGAATCGTGGAGTGCCACAAATGACCACCGACCTTTCGACCGTAATCCGCCCCATCGCCAGCGCCCACGGGCTGCCCAATGCCCATTACACCGACCCGGATGTTTTCGCCGAGGAACGCGCCGCCCTGCTGTTCGACGAATGGGCCGGGCTCGCCGTGGCCGCCGATGTGCCTGAACCGGGCGATGCGAAACCGGTCGAGTTCCTCGGGGTGCCGCTCCTCCTGTTGCGCGGGCGCGACAATTTGGTGCGGGTGTTTCACAACATCTGCCGTCACCGCGGCATGATCCTCGTCTCCGAGCCGCGCAAGATCGAGGGCGCGATCCGCTGCCCCTATCATTCCTGGTGCTATGCCCATGACGGCCGCCTCGTCGCCACGCCCCATGTCGGCGGGCCGGGCATGAACACCCATGACGGGATCGACCGCGACGCTCTGGGCCTTGTCGAAGTGCCAAGCCATATCTGGCGCGACGTGATCTTCGTCAACCTCAACGGCAATGCCGCCCCGTTCGAGGATGTTCATGCCGACCTCTTGAATCGGTGGCGCGAATTCGACAGCCCGCATTACCATGGCGGCACCGACAGCCGCTTCACGCTCAAAGTGAACACCAACTGGAAACTCGCGGTCGAGAATTACTGCGAAAGCTATCACCTGCCCTGGGTGCATCCGGGCCTCAACAGCTATTCGCGGCTCGAAGACCATTACCACATCGAGGCGCCGGGGTGCTATTCTGGCCAGGGCACCCATGTCTATCGCCAGATCAGGGGCGATGACGGCACGGTGTTCCCCGATTTTCCGGGCCTTTCACGGAAATGGGACGCGGGCGCGGAATACGTGGCGCTCTATCCCAACGTGCTTTTCGGCGCGCAGCGCGATCATGCCTTCGCCATCATCCTCGAACCCGTGGCCCTCGACCGGACGGTCGAGCATGTTCATCTCTACTATGCCACCCCCGAGACCGACGATGCCCTGCGCGCCCAAAACACCGCACAGTGGAAACAGGTCTTCGAAGAGGACGTGTTCGTCGTCGAGGGCATGCAAAAGGGCCGCCACACCCCCGGCTTCGACGGCGGGCGTTTCTCGCCCGCGATGGACGGGCCGACGCATCTGTTTCACGCCTGGGTGGCGGGCAAGATTGCCACGCACCGGCAGCAGGGCCTCGCGGCGGAATGAACGGTCTCGACGCCCGGATGCGCGCGGCGCAAGACGCGGGCGACGGCCCGGCGCTGATCGCGCTTTATCACGAGGCCGCCCTCACTGCGGCCAGCGACGTGGCGCGCGGCTTTTACCTCACCCATGCCTTTGTCCATGCACTCGAAGCGGGCGACGCGCGTGCCGTGGACCTGCGCGCGGAGCTGCACGCCATGGGGCGGATCTGAAAGCGCGCGGGCCTGCATGCCGGGGCGACGGCGAAAACGCAACCGCCCCCTTCCCCCGACGCGCGCGACATGGCATATCGCGCCCCATGCTTGATGAGGCCGACGATATCCACCCGCTCTTTCACGGGGCACCAAAGACGACGGAGTTTCGCAAGCTCCGCAAGCGTCTGGTGCAGAACGTGCGCGAGGCGGTCGAGCAATACGGCATGATCGAACCCGGTGCGAAATGGCTGGTCTGTCTCTCGGGGGGCAAGGACAGCTATACCCTTCTGGCCATTCTCTACGAGTTGAAATGGCGCGGCCTTCTGCCGGTCGAACTCCTGGCCTGCAATCTCGATCAGGGGCAACCGGGCTTCCCGGCGACGGTCCTGCCCGAGTTTCTCGAAAAGATGCAGGTGCCCCACCGGATCGAATACCAGGACACCTATTCGATCGTCATGGACAAGATCCCCCAGGGCCGGACCTTCTGCGCGCTCTGTTCGCGCCTGCGCCGCGGCAATCTCTATCGCATCGCCCGCGAAGAGGGCTGCTCGGCGGTGGTGCTCGGCCATCACCGCGACGACATTCTCGAAACCTTCTTCATGAACCTCTTTCACGGCGGGCGGCTGGCCACGATGCCCCCGAAGCTGGTCAATGAAGAGGGTGATCTTTTCGTCTATCGCCCGCTCGCCCATGTCGCCGAGGCCGATTGCGAGCGGTTCGCCCGGGCGATGGATTATCCGATCATCCCCTGCGATCTCTGCGGTAGCCAGGACGGGCTGCAACGCCAGCAGGTCAAGACGATCCTCGACGGATGGGAAAGGAACAGCCCCGGCCGCCGACAGGTGATGTTCCGCGCCCTGATGAACGCGCGGCCCTCGCATCTGCTCGATCCCGGCCTGTTCGATTTCGCCGGGCTGACCCGCGCCGCCGGGGGCGGCGACGGTCAGTAGATCGAGTTTTAGCCATCTTCGCGCCACCCGCGAACCGGCGTTAAACGGATCTTCAGACGCTCCCGCCTAGCCTGCCCTCTGAAACCGTCAGAGGAGCTTTGCCCATGGCCGGGCGCCACGCATTCCTGCCACAGACCCTGCGCAATACGCTCACGCGGGTGCTGAACGGGCCACAGGCACTGGCCTTCCTGCCCGCCTTCGCGCTCGGTGCGTTCTGGCTCGGCGGCGAAGAGGCGCTGATCGTGGTGGCGCTGGGCATGCCGATTCTGGTGCTGATCGCGGGGGCCTTGGGCGCAGGTACGCACGGAGCGGGCACGCATGACGCTGCAACCGGCCTGCCACAATCCGACGCGATGATCGAAATGGCCGAGGCGTCGATGGCCCATGCCGCCGCCGCAAAGCTCAAGACCGCCTGTTTCGTGATCGAGATCGAGGAGTTCGGCCGCATCGCCGAACGTATCGGCCCCGGCGCCGCGGAAACGCTGATTGCACGGTCCGCGACCCGGCTTCAGACCATCTTGCGCAACGATGACGGGCTCTTTCGCATGGGCGAGGCCCGGTTCGGCGTGGTGTTACCACCGATGCCGCGTCTCGATCTTGAAACCGGCATTCAGATGGCGACGCGACTGCAAACCGCGATCGAGGAACCGCTGGCGCATGACGGGCGGACGATCTATCTCTCGGCGGGCCTTGGCTTCTGCCTGTCGAGCCGCAGCCCCGATGACAGCGGCACGGCCTTGGTCGAATGTGCCGGAATCGCACTCGATGAGGCGCGGCGAAGTGGCCCTTCGGCGGTGCGCGCCTACAGCCCCGAAATGGGCCAGATCCGCCACCGGCGCGACACGCTCTGCACCGAGGCGCTGATCGCGCTCGAAAACGGCGAGATCCTGCCTTGGTTTCAACCGCAGATATCCACCGATACCGGCCATGTCACCGGGTTCGAAACACTGGCACGCTGGATTCACCCCGAACGCGGGTTGATCCCGCCCGCCGATTTCCTGCCGGTGCTGCATGAGGCCGGGCAGATCGAGCGGCTGGGCGAGGTGATGCTCTATGGCGCGCTCACGGCGGTCAACGCATGGGACGCCGCGGGCGCCCCGGTGCCGACCATCGCGATCAACATGACCGGCGAGGAACTGCGCAATCCGAAACTGGCCGACAGGATGCGGTGGGAACTGGACCGGTTCGACCTCGCGCCCGGGCGGCTGACCATCGAGGTGCTGGAATCGGTGGTCGCCGGCGCACCCGAGGACATGACCGCGCGCAACCTCGCGCGCCTGTCCGAAATGGGCTGCCGTATCGACCTCGATGATTTCGGCGCCGGTCACGCCTCGCTCGCCGCGCTGCGCCGCTTTGCAATCGGTCGGATCAAGATCGACCGCAGTTTCATCACCCATGTCGATGGCGACCCCGAACAGCAGCGCATGGTCAACGCGATCCTGACCATGGCCGACCGCCTCGGGATAGAAACCCTCGCCGAAGGGGTCGAAACTGCGGGCGAGCACGCGATGCTGGCGCAACTGGGATGCCGTCACGTCCAGGGATTCGCGATCGGGCGGCCGATGCCGTTCGACGCGACGCTCGACTGGATGCGCGGCCATGCCGCACGGCTTGGCACGCCACCCCGGATCGGGCGCGGCTCGGGCTGAACCTCCGCCCCCGGCGCCCATGGCCCTGACCCCAAGGGCATGACGATCCCGATCACGCGAAACCCGCAGCAAAGCGCGCGACAAGACAAAGCGCCCCGTTTCTCGGGCCCGGTCCCACTATCGGCTTGACCTTTGCGCCCAGTCTCTGTTGAACCTGCCCCACCGAAATGCAAGCGTGTGGGCCCATAATGGACGATCAGAACAAGAATCTAATCCTTGCCGTCGTGCTCTCGATGCTGGTGATCATCGGTTGGGCGATCATGTTCCCACCTCCCGAACCTCCGCAGGAGCAAACCACCGGCGAAACCGCGATCCAGGGCACCGACGCCCCGGTGGCAGGTGCGCCCACCGCCGATGCCCCGGCCGGCGACGTCGCCAACACGACGGGTGCGACCGGAACAATCGGCGATCTGGCCGACGCGCCGCGCATCACCATCGACACGCCCAACCTCCAGGGTTCGATCTCGCTTCTGGGCGGCCGGATCGACCAACTGTCGCTCAAGGGTTACCGCGAATCCCTCGACGAGGGTGCGGATATCGTCAGCCTGCTGTCCCCCTTTGGCAGCGACAACGCCTTTTACGCGCTTTACGGCTGGGCCCCCGGGACCGGTCTCGGGCTCGACGCGGTGCCGGGGCCGACGACACTCTGGACACTCGAAAGCGGCCAGACGCTGACCCCGCAAAGCCCGATCCAGTTGAGCTGGGCCAACGACGCGGGGCTGACCTTTCATCGTGAGATCGCGATCGACGAGAAATTCATGTTCACCGTCACCCAATCGGTCGAGAACACCGGTGGGTCGACGGTCGCACTGGCCCCCTATGGCGTTCTCGCCCGCCACGGCGAACCCGAGGACATGAAGAATTTCTTCATCCTGCACGAGGGTATCGTCGGCTTCGCCGATGGTCAGCTTACCGAGACCGATTATGACGATGTGACCGATTACGCCTTCGACCCTGCCGAAGGGGCCCGTGCCGAGGTGACGCGCGTGCAGGAAAGCGGCTGGATCGGCTTTACCGATCACTACTGGATGGCAACGCTGATCCCCGATGGCGGCAACGCGTTCAAATCGGTGGTGAAATACGACGAGCGCCGCAACATCTATCAAACCGAAACCGTGCAGAACACGCGCCAACTCGCCCCCGGCGAGCGGGTCGATGTGCAATCGCGGCTCTTCGCCGGGGCCAAGGAATGGGCCACGATCCGCGCCTACGAGAACGAAGACGGCGTCGTCAAGTTTCTCGATTCGATCGACTGGGGCTGGTTCTTCTTCCTGACCAAGCCGATCTTCGCGCTGCTGCACTGGCTCAACGGGGCGATCGGCAACATGGGCTGGGCGATCATCGGCCTGACCCTCGTGATCAAGCTGGTACTGTTCCCGCTGGCTTACAAATCCTATGCCTCCATGGCCAAGATGCGCGAACTTCAGCCACAGATGGAGAAACTCAAGGAGCAATGCGGCGACGACCGCCAGAAGATGCAGCAGGAAATGATGGCGCTCTACAAGCGCGAAAAGGTCAACCCGGCCTCGGGCTGCCTGCCGATCCTGTTGCAGATCCCGATCTTCTTCTCGCTCTACAAGGTGATCTTCGTCACGCTCGAACTGCGCCACGCACCCTGGATCGGCTGGATTCGCGACCTTTCGGCCCCCGATCCCAGCTCGCTCATGAACCTGTTCGGCCTCATGCCATGGGGCACGCCCGAACCCGGTTCGATCCTCGCGCTCGTGTTCATCGGGGTGATGCCGATCGCGCTCGGCGTGTCGATGTGGCTCCAGCAGAAACTCAACCCCGCCCCCACCGATGCCACGCAAAAGATGATCTTCGCCTGGATGCCCTGGGTCTTCATGTTCATGCTGGGCAGCTTTGCAAGCGGGCTGGTGCTCTACTGGATCGCCAACAACACCATCACCTTCATCCAGCAATACACGATCATGCGCAGCCACGGCTACAAGCCCGACCTGTTCGGCAATATCCGCTCGAGCTTTTCGCGCGGGGCGAAATCCGGGGATAAATGAGCACGCACCTCGCCCAGATCTGGCGCCACCCGGTCAAGGCCCATGGCCGCGAACGGATCGGCATGGTCACGCTGGAGACGGGCCACGCCCTGCCTTGGGACAGGGTCTGGGCGGTGGCGCATGAACGCTCCGGCTTCGACCTCGACCGCCCCGCATGGACCCCGCCAGGCCATTTCTCGCGCGGGGCCTCGGTGCCGACGCTGCAACAGATCGAATGCGTGACCGATCCGGCCCACCGCACCCTCACCTTCTTTCATCCCGACCGCCCGACCCTCACCATCGACCCCAACGACGATGACCAGGGCCGCGACTTCATCGCGTGGGTGGCGCCGATCTCGCCGGGCGCAAAGTTCCCGCCGTCGCGGTTGGTGCGCGTGCCGGACACGGCGATGACCGACACCGACTACCCGTCGATCTCGCTCATCAACCTGGCCTCGCACCGCGCACTCGAAGAGCGGATCGGTCGCCCGCTCTCCCCCCTCAGATGGCGTGGAAACCTCCTGATCGAGGGGCTCGCGCCCTGGGAAGAATTCGACCTCGTGGGCCGCCGCCTGAAACTCGGCGCGGCCGAACTGGAAGTGGTCGAACCGATCACCCGCTGCCGCATGACCGAGGCCAACCCCGAAACCGGCCAGCGCGATGCCGACACGCTGGGTACCCTGCGCCACGGATACGGCCACCAGGATTTCGGCGTCTATGCCCGCGTCACGACCGGCGGCCCGGTGACCGAAGGCGATACATTCGAGGTGCTGCCATGAAACTGACCTTCCCGATCGCCGCCGATCCCGACCCGCAAGCGCTTGAAAAGGGCCGCCTGCTCTTTGCCGGCGAGACCGAGTTTCTCAAGGGCGTGGTGGCGATGTCCGGCCTGCCCCCCGCCGACCGGATCGAGGTCTGTTTCGCGGGCCGCTCGAACGTGGGCAAATCGACGCTGATCAACGCGCTCACGGGGCGCAAGGGGCTGGCCCGGGCCTCGAACACGCCCGGACGCACGCAAGAAATCAACTTCTTCACCGCCGGGGTGGATCATTACCTCGTCGACCTGCCCGGATACGGCTATGCCAACGCGCCCCTCGCGGTGGTCGAGAAATGGCAACGCCTGCTCAAGCAATATCTCTCGGGCCGCCAGTCGCTGCGCCGCGCCTTCGTGCTGATCGACGCGCGCCACGGCATCAAGGACGTGGACGAAGAGATCATGAAACGGCTCGACACCTCGGCCGTCACCTTCCAATGCGTGCTGACCAAATCCGACAAGGTCAAGGCGGGCGAGCGTGACCGGATTCTCGGCCAGGTGCGCGAGAGGCTTTCAAAACATCCCGCCGCCTTCCCAGAGATCGTCCTGACATCGGCCGAAAAGGGCGAAGGCATCCCCACCTTGCGTGCCATCATCGCCGATCTGGTCTGATCTGACTGCACGGGCGCACTTGGGGGTTCCACCCCCAAACCCCCAAGGCATTTTTCGTCAGATGAAGACCACATCCTGCGCCCATCCTTCATCTTGCCCGAAATACTCCGGGGAGTGTGAGGGGCTGGCCCCTCACCCGGGGCTCAGACATGCTGCCCGCCGTTGATCTCGATCTCCGTGCCCGAGATATAGCTGCTGGCATCCGAACAGAGGAAAAAGATCGTCCGGGCCACCTCCTCGGTCTGGCCAAGACGGCGCAGCGGGATCTGCTCGACGATCTTGTCGGTGCCCGGTGACAGGATCGCGGTTTCGATCTCGCCCGGCGCTATGGCGTTGACCCGCACCCCCAGTGGCCCGAAATCATGCGCCATCTCGCGGGTCAGCGCCTTGAGCGCGGCCTTGGAGGTGGCATAGGCGGCCCCGGCGAATGGATGCACCCGGTAGCCCGCGATCGAGGTCACGTTCACGATCGCGCCCTTTGCCGCGGCCAGCTCGTCCTTGAGGCCGCGCGCCAGCACCACCGAGGCAAAGAAATTGACGTGAAAGACATGCCCCCATGTCTTGAGATCGGTGTCGAGCGTGTTGAGCCGCTCGCCCTCCGCGCCCTTGGGCGAAATCCCCGCATTGTTGACCAGCGCATCAAGCCGCCCGCCCAGTTTCTCGCGGATCACCTCGACCGCGCGGATCGTGTCGTTCGGATCTGCCAGGTCGATCTCGACATGGTTCTCGGCCCCGCCGCCCCATGGGCATTCGGCCGGAAAGGGCTGACGTGAACAGGTGATCACCCGCCAGCCTTCGCGGTTGAACTGCCGCACCGTGGAATGCCCGATCCCGCGGCTCGCTCCGGTCAGAAGCATGGTTTTCTGCGTCATCGTTCCTATCCCCTGCTGCTCGATCCGCGCAACTCTATCAACTCGCGCGGCGGCGGCAATGGGGCGCAGCGCCAACCCCGATTCCTCCCCGGCATGCAAAGACTTGGCACCGGGGCACGAAACGCTTAATCAGGGGCGCCAAGGAAAGAAACCCGATGAGAAAGCAGACCATGAACCGCGACTGGATCGCCACCGCCCGGACCCTCTCCGAGGCCCTGCCCTACCTGCAACGCTATACCGGCGCGATCGTGGTGATCAAGCTGGGCGGCCACGCCATGGGCAGCGACGAGGGGATGGAACTTTTCGCCCGCGACGTGGTGCTGATGCGGCAGGTCGGCGTCAACCCGGTGATCGTCCATGGCGGCGGGCCGATGATCAATGCCATGCTGGAAAAGCTCGGCATCCAAAGCACGTTCGTCGGTGGCAAGCGGGTGACCGACGCGGCCACGATGGACGTGGTCGAAATGGTGCTCTCGGGCCGGGTGAACAAGCGTATCGTGCAGGCGATCAACGGCCAGGGCGGGCGCGCCGTGGGGCTGTCGGGCAAGGATGCGGGCCTGATCACCTGCACCCGGACCGATCCGGCGCTGGGCCTTGTCGGCACGCCGTCAGAGGTCGACCCGGCGATCCTGCACACCATGTTCGAGGCGGGCATGATCCCGGTCATCGCCCCCCTGGGCGCGGGCGATGCGGGCGAAACCTTCAACATCAACGGTGACACCGTCGCTGGCGCCATCGCAAGCGCGCTCAAGGCCGACCGGCTGCTCCTTCTGACCGATGTCGAGGGCGTCAAGAACGCCGAGGGCGAGGTTCTGACCGCGCTTTCCGCCGACCAGATTCGCGAAATGACCGCCGAGGGCATCATCGCGGGCGGCATGATCCCCAAGACCGAAACCGCGCTAGCCGCGATCGAGGGCGGGGTGCGCGGGGTGGTCATCCTCGATGGTCGCGTGCCCAACGCAGTGCTGCTCGAACTTTACACCGAGCACGGGGCAGGCAGCCTGATCCGCGAAGAGATCTGATCCCCGGCCCGCGCCCCCAACCGGGGCGGTGGAATACCAGACCTCACCCATAAGAAGAAATCTGCTAGGATGAATACATGCAGACGGCGAGCGCAGGCCGCCTGCCACTTGCCTATTACGCATGCCCGGCCGCGGCGGCGGCGGGCCCTTTTTCAGATATTCAATTTCAGGACAAAACCATGAAAAAAGACAGGAAAACAACCATCGTCTCGACATCCGACGATGTCGCCGCGTTGGAACGCGATCTGCGCACGCACAAGCGTCGGCAGGTCGGACAACTCAGGCTCGATATCAAGGGCATGGACAGCGAACGGCAAAACCGTCTCGCGCTCGAGATCAACCGGGGATATTTCGCCTGCGGCTGTGCAACCGCGACCGTGCTGGGCATCGTCGGGCTGATTGCCGGGGCCGCCCATGGCTGGAGCACCCATCTCGGCGCGGACGCGGGATGGGCCGGTGCGGCGCGGGCCGCGGCTTGGGCGCTGGGTGGGTTCGCCATCGGCACGAGCCTTGGAAAACTCATCGGGAAACGCTTCGCCGCGATCAGGCTCGGCCGGGCCGTGGGCGAATTGCGACAGCATTTCGGCCCCGAGGAACTCCCCCCCGAAAAACCCACCGCGCGCTGCGCGGTGCACGGCGCGTAAGGAGGCGAGACGATGCGACTCTGTCTTGAAACCGCCACCGAACAATTCCAGGAATGCGCCGAATACGAGGATCAGGGCTACGAGGCCTGTGACCGCTGGGAAGACCAGGGATACGAGGCCTGCGACGATTGGGATGACCGCTGTTGCGACTGGTGGCCCTGCTCCTGGGGTTGCAAGCTCATTTCATGGGTCTGCGTCGGCTGGGTCTGGGTGTCGAACATGGTCTGCGTAGCCTGGGTCTGGGTGTCGAACCTCGTTTGCGTGGCCTGGACCGTGATCACCACCACGGTCTGCCTTGTCTGGGCGCTGGTCGAAATCATCCTGTTGCCGATCGCGTGGCTGGTCGAACTGGTCCAGTCGATCCCGGTGATCGGGCGCATCATCGACATGCTGGGCAACCTGATCGTGACCATCGTCAAGAGGATTATCGATCTGCCCACGGCGGTGCTCGACCTGATCGGAATCCGACCGCTCAAGCGGATGGAGCTTTGCGTCATCATCCTGCGCGACGAAGAGGGCAACCCGGTTTCGGATCAACCGACCCTGCAACCCTTTCTCGACGAGACCGTGGCCACCTTCCGGCGCGAGGCGAATGTCCATGTTCATGTGTCGGGCATCCATACCGTGGCCGCGCCGTCGCCGACCTATGCGCTCGATGTGAATTGCGACGGCGCCGCCGTTCTCGAAGACCTGTGGTTGACCGGCAGCTATTTCCAGAGGGCCGCGCTGTTCAACTGCTCGCTCGGATCGACGTCGCGAATAGGCCCGGTGCGACCGCAGATCGTGGTCTTTGCCGTGCGCGACATCCCGGGCACCACGGCGGGGTGCGCGCTTGGGCCGCTGACCGATTACCTCACGGTCGAGGGCCGCAACCCGGTCTGCATCCCGCACGAGGTGGGTCACAAGGTCGGGCTCTGGCATTGCTGCGACGGCACCAACCTCGCCAATCCGACCTGCGGCGGCATCCGGCTTCGATCCTGGCAGGTCGCCATCGCACGCAACTCGAAATACATAAGCTGGATCTGAAGCATGCCTTGGACCGGCGGGCGCGGCATTTGCGCGCCCGCCGGTCCGGTTGCGGTTTCGTGACTTGGCGCGTGCGTGAAACGCTTTATGTAATGCCATATGGAAAACGAAGCCCTCATCCGCCTTTCGGTCTTTCTCGGCCTCTTCGCGTTCTTCGCCACGCTCGAAGCATGGGCACCGCGCCGCCCGCGCAGCCAGCCGCGCAGCACCCGCTGGTTCACCAACTGGGGGATCGTCCTGATCGACACGCTGACCCTGCGCGCGCTGGCGGTGTTCCTGCCATTGCTGGCGGTGGGCGCGGCGGTCGATGCGGGCGCGAACGGCTGGGGCCTCTTCAACCATCTCGACTGGCCAACCTGGATCGAGATCACGCTGGCCGTGCTGATCCTCGATTTCGCGATCTGGGCGCAGCATCTCATCACCCACAAGGTGCCGATCCTGTGGCGGCTGCACCGGGTGCATCACGCCGACCGCGATTTCGACGTGACCACCGCGATCCGCTTTCACCCGGTCGAGATCGCGCTTTCCATGCTGTTCAAGATCGGGCTTGTCTATCTCATGGGGCCAGCGGCGCTGGCCGTGGTGCTGTTCGAGATCATCTTGAACGGCACCGCCATGTTCAACCACGCCAACCTGCGCATGCCGCTCTGGCTTGACCGCTGGCTGCGACTGGTGCTGGTCACGCCCGACATGCACCGGGTGCATCATTCGGTCCATCGCCACGAGCATGACAGCAATTATGGCTTCTCGCTCTCGATCTGGGACCGGATGTTTCGCACCTATGTTGCCCAGCCCGGCGAAGGCCATGACGGCATGACCATCGGCCTTGAATGGCAGGATGATCGCCCCTCGCGGCTGGGTTGGAGCCTGTGGCTGCCCTTCGGGCGCAAATGAACCCGGACCCGGAAACCCACGCGCTGGCCATCATGGGCATGCTGCATGACGGGGCCGACACGGTGCTCCTGCTCGGGCCCCACGAGCCGGGGTTCTGGGCGCATTTCACCGCCCAGCCCGAATATGCCGACGGCTTGTCCGATCCGCTCGACCGCTGGTCGAAACGGGCGATCGGCGCGCTGGCCTCCGCCTGGGGCGGCATGGCGGTCTTTCCCTCGGACGGCCCGCCCTATCCCCCGTTTCAGGATTGGGCCCTGCGCTCGGGGCGGGCCTTCGTCTCGCCGGTGGGGATGCTGGTGCATGACCATGCTGGGCTGATGATCAGCTTTCGCGGCGCGGTGCGGCTGCCCGGCCACCTGCCCCTGCCCGCCCCCGCCGCCAACCCCTGCCTGACCTGCAAGGAGCAACCCTGCCGCTCGGCCTGCCCGGTCAGCGCGCTCTCGCCCACGGGCTATGACGTGCCCGCCTGCCGCGCGTTCCTGTCCAGCGCCCCCGGGCAGGATTGCATGTCGCAGGGCTGTGCCGCGCGCCGCGCTTGCCCGGTCAGTCAAAGCTATGGCAGGCTCGACGCGCAATCCGCCTTTCACATGAGGGCCTTTCATTGACCCGACGCCTGATCCTGATGCGCCACGCGAAATCGAGCTGGGACGACCCCACGCTGCCCGACCGTGACCGCCCGCTCAACACGCGCGGCATCCGGTCCGCCCGTGCGCTCGGCAAGTGGCTGGCCGAAAAGGAGTATTTGCCCGATACCGTGCTCTGCTCCCCGGCCACGCGCACCCGCGAGACCTTCGAAGGGCTCAAGCTCGGCGTCCTGCCGGTGAAATATCCCGACGCGCTCTATCACGCGTCGACCGGGGTGATTCTCGACACGCTGCACCAGCATGGCGCGGGCAAATGCGTGCTCTTGCTGACCCACAACCCCGGCTGTGCCGATTTCGCCGACCGGATCGTCACCTCGCCGCATGACCACGATGCGTTTTTCGACTATCCCACCGGCGCAACGCTGGTGGTGGACCTGCCGGTCGAGAGCTGGGAAGACGCCGCCTTTCACTCGGGCGAGGTGGTCGATTTCATCGTGCCGCGCGAATTGACCGACTGACCGACCGCCGACCCGGCGGGCTCGGGCATCTGGCCGCTGCTCCGCCCCTGCGCCCGCAGGTGCACACTTTCATGCAGGCGCTCGGTGCGATCACGTCCGATCACCCTTGGCCTGCGAATCAGGAACAGCTTTCCCAGCCCATGCCACGTGCCCACCGCCGGTGCATGCGGATCGGTGGGAAACGCCGCCCGCCAATCCTCGGGCAGCACAACCCCGCGTTCCTCGAGCTTTTCCAACATCCACACCAGCGGGATATTGGCCAGCGGCCGGGCCGGCTCGAACCCGGCCAGATGGCCCCCGACATCGCCATGCGCACCGGGGAACCAGACCTGTTCGACCCGCCCGGCCAGCTCCTCGGGCACCTCCCACATCTCGGGCGCAAAGGCACGCCGCGTCTCGTCACGGGCCAGCGCATGAAACCCGTGCCGCACGATCGCACTCGGTTGATGATTGTGAAACTCGTGCGCGGCCCCGGTCCAACGCCACAGCAGCGGCAGGTGCATGCCCAGCGCCTTGACCGTGTCCCAGACGCCCAGCATCTCGATCTCGACCCAGTCATGGCAATGATGCGCCCGAAAGGCGCGCGCGGCGGCACTCCCCGGCGGGTTGCGGTAATGGCGATAGGCGGTGGTGACATTGCGCTCGGTCGCGCATTCGGGCCGAAGCAGCCCGATCCGGTCGATCACCCCGGCCAGCGAGCGTACCGCGAAGGCCCCGCGCGAATAGCCCAGAAGGAAAATCCGGTCGCCGGGCCGATAACGCGAGGCGAGATAGCCATAGGCGCGCCGGATCTGGCTGTTGATGCCGCGCCCCATCACCACCCCCCAGACCGAGCGCCATTCGGCCCATTGCGCCCCCGCCTCGTAAAAGACCGACATGCCCGTCCGCGACAAAAGCTTGTAGGTCAGCCCGGCATTCGATTCGCACCCCGGCGCGAGCGAGGACATGGTGCCATCAAGGATGATCACGTGATCGACCGGCCCACGGTGCCGGGTCTTGGCCGAGTGTCCCCTGCCAAAACCGGGCCGAAACAGCCCGGCGAATGTCTTAAACCCCTGCCTCCACATCCTGCATCATCTTCCACACACGTTCCGGCGTGAACGGCATATCGGCCTGCCGCACGCCCTTTTGCCAAAGCGCATCACCCACGGCGTTGCTCACCGCCGCCATCGCACCCACGGTCCCGGCCTCGCCACAGCCCTTCATCCCCATCGGGTTGGCGGTTGACGGCACCGGCTCGGTCTCGAATCCGATCATGGGCAAATCATCGGCCCTCGGAAGCGCGTAGTCCATGAAACTCGCCGTGAGAATCTGACCGCTCTCGTCATGCACGACCCGCTCCATCAGCGCCTGCCCGGCACCCTGCGCCACGCCGCCATGCACCTGCCCCTCGGCCAGCATCGGGTTGATGAGATTGCCGAAGTCATCCACCACCCGATACCGCACCAGGTCGGTCTTGCCGGTCTCGGGGTCGACCTCGACCTCGGCGAAATGCGCCCCGTTGGGAAAGGACCGCCCCGGCAGCTTGGCGCGCTTTTCATGGGTCAGAAGATCCCTGCGGCCCTCGGCCCGCGCCATCTCCGCCGCCTCGATCAGGGTCGGCGTCAGGTTCGACCCCGGCGCGCGGAACCGCTCGTCATCGAACGACACCTCGTCCTCATCAACCCCCATCTTCTCGGCCAGATAGGGCTTGAAGGCGGCGATCATCGCCTCGACCGTGGCCAGCGTGGCATGCGATTGGGTGGTGACAGACCGAGAGCCCCCGGTGCCACCACCCTGCGCGATAAGGTCACTATCACCCTGCACAACCCTGATACGCTCCATCGGGATGCCGGTCTGATCGGACAGGAAGACGGCATAAACCGTCTCATGCCCCTGCCCGTTCGACTGCGTCCCGACGTAAATCGTCACCGTGCCATCCTCGTCAAACACAACCTTCGCACCTTCACTAGGATCGCCCAGAATGCTTTCGATATAGTAACACAGGCCCAAGCCGCGCAACTTGCCGCGCTTTTCGCTCGCCGCACGCCGCGCCTCGAACCCCGCAAGATCGGCAAAATCCTCGCCCCGCGCCAGAACCCGGGCGAAATCGCCCACATCAATCGTCTCGCCGGTGAGGCTGGAATAGGGGAACTTCTCGACCGCGATGAAATTGCGCCGCCGCAGCTCCAGAGGATCGACCCCGAGTTCCCGCGCCGCCCGGTCCATCAACCTCTCGATCAGGTAAATCGCCTCGGGACGCCCCGCGCCGCGATAGGCATCGACCGGCGTGGTGTTGCTGTACCACGCCCGCGTGTTGAGCCACGCCGCCCCGATGTCATAAACCCCGGTCAGCACCCGCGAAAACAGTGTCGACTGGATGATCTGCCCGAACTGCGAATTATAGGCGCCAAGGTTGCAATCACTCTCCACCCGGTATCCCGTGATCCGCAGATCACCGTCAAAGGCCAGTGCCGCGCGGTGGCGCAGATCGCGCCCGCCCGCATCCGAAACCATCGCCTCGCTGCGCGTCGACATCCAGCGCACCGGCCGGTTGAGCATCCGCGCCGCCTGCGCCACCAGCACCTGTTCGGGATGCGGCTGGCCCTTCATGCCAAAACCGCCGCCGGTATCGGGGTTGGTCACCCGGATCATGTCCGCATCCATTTCCAGGATCTCGGCCAGCACCCGTTTGGGCACCCAGACGCCCTGCGCATTGACCGCGAGGTGCAGCCGTTCGCCTTCCATCTCGGCATAGGCGCCGCGCGGCTCCATCGAGGCGACGATGATCCGGTTGTCCTCGACCTCCATCTCGACCACATGCGCCGCCTCGGCAAAGGCCGCCTCGGTCGCGTCCTGATCGCCGATGCCCCAGTCATAGGCGCGGTTGTCCGGCACCCCTTCGTGCAGGTCGATCTCGCCCGGCCCACGCGCCATCATCGCGGGCAGGTCCTCGATCTCGGGCCAGATCATTTCGGCCGCATCGCGCGCCGCCTCGATGCTCTCGGCCACGATCATCGCGATCGGCTCGCCCACGTATCGCACCCGTCCCTCGGCCAGAAGCGGCCGCTTGGGCGCGGCACCGTCGCTGCCATCGCGGTTCTTCACCGTCACCGCCGGCAGGCCGCGACTCACCCCCGCCTCGGTCAGCGCCGCGGCATCGAGCACCAGATGAACCCCCGGCACCGCCCGCGCCTCGGCAAGGTCGATCGGCGCCAACACCCCATGCGCCACGTCCGAGCGCAGGAAATGCAAGTGAAGCGCCCCCTCGGGCGCGATGTCATCGACATAGCGCCCCTCCCCGGTCAGAAACCGCAGGTCCTCGACCCGCCGCACCGATTGACTGCGTCCAAACTTTTCCATGGCTGCCTCCGCCTCGTATCTCGCGCGGCACACCCTAGCGGCCAAAGGCAGACAGACAAGCAACCCCCGGTTCTTTCTTGGGAAAAATACTCAAAAACGCAACGTTGCCCAAATGCGCGCCGCGTCAGCCTTGCGCCCCCGGCGTGGCAAGCGTCACCACCTCCCCCACGCCATAGCCGTTGAACCGTGTCGCAATGGCCAGCGAATAGGCCCCCATGCCCTCGATCAGCACGAAATCGCCCTCCTGCACATCCCCCGGCAGGTTCAGCGGCTCGGGCAACCGGTCGAGACTGTCACAGGTCGGGCCAAACCCCACGCGCGGGCACGGCGCAGCCTCACGGGGCTGCCCGTCCGGCGCGAGAACCCGCAACCGCGTGTTCGGCCCGATATCGCGCAGCTCGGCCAGCCCGCCATAAAGCCCGTCATTGAGAAACACCGATCCGTCCCCGCGAATCGCCTTGATCCGCAGACCAAGCGTGAAACTCTCGGCCACCATCGCCCGCCCCGGCTCGCAAACAAGGCCCGGCGGCACATCAA
This sequence comes from Aquicoccus porphyridii, assembly GCF_008369105.1. Lineage (GTDB taxonomy): Bacteria > Pseudomonadota > Alphaproteobacteria > Rhodobacterales > Rhodobacteraceae > Aquicoccus > Aquicoccus porphyridii. The sequence continues at coordinate 25,164 of NZ_VINQ01000025.1, forward strand.
AGGCCGCATCGGCCATCCCCCCGATCCGCGCGAAAATCGCCTCAAGGTCCGGCGCCGCCCCGTCGCGATGCGACGCGAATCCGCCACCCACGTTGAGCCGGGCAAGGCGCACACCCGCCTGTCGCGCCACATCCGCCGCCGCGCCGATATAGGCGGCCCAGGCCTCGGGATCGGCGCATTGCGTGCCCGGGTGAAAGCAGATCGCGGGCTGAAAACCGCGCCGCGCCACCTCGGCCAACAGCGCCGCGGCCGGCGCGGGGGCGAGCCCGAACTTCTCACCGAAATCGTAATGCGCGCCCTTCACCGGCAGGGCCAGGCGCACCGCCACCTCTTCGCCCGCGACCCGCGGCGCGCCGAGCTTGTCCAGTTCCGACAGGCAATCGACCGACCACGAGGCCACGCCCGCGCGCACCCCCTCGGCCACCTCGCCACGCGAACGCACCGGGTTGTTGTAATGCAGATCAAGGCCCGCACCCGCATCGCGCACCAATGCGATCTCGGCCGGGCTCGCCACGTCGAACCCGCGCACACCCGAAGCCACCAGGTTATCCAGAACCTCGCGCGACGGGTTGGCCTTGACCGCATAGGTCACCATCCCGGGAAAGCCGCGCAGAAACCGCCGCGCCGTGGCTCCAAGCCGCGCCGGATCGAAGAACATCACCGGGTGGTCGGGCCGGGTGCGGGCCAGGTACAATGCCGGATCGCTATGGGAAGCCTGTGGATACATCGCGCGCCTCATGGGTTGTTTTCACCCAGTATGTGCAGGCGCCAACCCGGAATCGCGCGTCAATACGGCGGGATTGACTCTTTCTTTCGTCATATCGACAATCATCTCATGCAAACTGACGAAACAGACGAAGCGCTTCTTGCGCTGCTTGCCGACAATGCCCGCCTGCCCGTGGCCATGCTCGCGCGCCGCCTCGGGATCGCGCGCACCACCGTTCAGGCCCGGCTCGACCGGCTGGAAAATGCGGGCGTGATCGCGGGTTACACCCTGCGCCGCGGACGCGAGGCCCGCCCGATGATCCGCGCCACGGCCCTCATCATGATCGAGCCACGCCGCCAGCCCGAGGTGCTGGCACGGCTCAGATCGCTTCCGGCGGTGATCGAGGTCCACACCACGTCAGGCCGGTTCGACCTCATCGCGACGCTCACCGCCACCACCACGGAAGAGCTTGATGACACGCTCGACCGCATCGCCGAAGCCAAGGGCGTGCGTGGCTCCGAAAGCCTCGTTCACCTTTCGACCAAGATCGACCGGCGGCGTTAGTATTTGCGGTTCTTTTCCGGGTTCGCGTCTGCGCTGCCCGGGCCGCAATGCGCCCCGGACGGGATAGGTTCGACAAGGCAAGGCCCGTTTTAGCGCGGATCAATCGGCCCAAGATCAAGCGCCAGCTCCCGCTCGATCGCTTCGGCCACATCGAGGCAGATCACGTCATCCATCCGGTCGCCGACCACCTGCACCCCGAGCGGGATCGGCGCCGCGTCCAGCGTGCGCACCGTCGCCGCGGGCAGACCCAGGAGGTTGCCGACATGCATGAACCGCTGCGCCTTCATGATCCCGGGCACGGATTCGGGCTCCTCGAAATCCTGGTCCGCCCGCATCGGCGGCAGGCTCGAAACCGGCATGATCAACGCATCGACATAATCGAACATCCGCGCCCATTCGCGCTGAATGGTCAACCGCCGCGCCTGCGCCTGCAAAAGCCCCGCAACATCCTGCGGCGGATAAAGCTCCAGCATCGTGTCGATCAACCCGTTGACCGCCTCGGACCCCATCTTGCGGATGCTCTCAAGCATCATCACCTTGATCTCGGTGTTGAGCAGCAGGCCCCAGGTCTGAGCGGCCTCGGCGGCCATCGGCGGCGTGACCTCGACCGGCTCGTATCCTGCCTGTTTCGCCGCGCCCACCGCGGCCTCGACCGCGCGGGCCACATCGGAATCAACCCCGTCGCCGAACGGATCGACACACCAGCCGACCCGCCGCGGGCTGTCCTCGCGCGCCCGCCCGCTGTCGGGGGCCGCGTTCCACAGCGGATCATCCGATGAGCGCCGCCGCAACACGTCATACGAAAGGCGCACATCACCCATGCTGCGCGCGATCACGCCCTGAACGCTCATCGACTGCAACAGCGGCGGGCGCTCGGCCGGGGCCGACGGGTTGAACGCGGGCACCCGCCCCATCGACGGGCGCAGCGTTGCACCCCCCACGCAATAGGCCGGATAACGCAGGCTCCCGCCCAGGTCGTTGCCGTGCGCCATCACCCCCATGCCACAGGCCACCGCCGACGAGGCCCCGCCGGACGATCCGCCCGAGGTCAGCCCCTTGTCCCACGGGTTGAGCGTGCGCCCCCAGATCGGGTTGGAGGTAAAGAACCGCAGGCTGAATTCCGGCGTCGATGTCCGCCCGATCACCACCGCGCCGCCCGCACGCATGTTGCGCACCACCGGCGCATCGCGTTCGCAAATCGCCTCGTTCAGCGCCGGAATCCCGTTGGGGTTGGTGTGCCCCTCGAAATCGACATTGGTCTTGATCGTCACCGGCAGCCCCCAGAGCGCGGGCAAGTCCTTTGGCCGGTTGGCGTCCATCTCCTCGGCCTGCGCCATCGCCGCCTCGTCCAGCGGATCGACAACCGCGCGCAGCCCCGGCTCGCAGTCCGCCACCCGGTCCAGATGCGCCCGCGTCACCTCGGCCACCTTCACATCGCCCTTGGCCAGCGCCTTCGCGGTCTCCACCGCACTCCACCTGATGATCTCGTCCATGTCGCTCTCCCTTCGGTTGGGCATAGCTAAGCATGCCCCTCCCCGAACCGTAAACATCTAGTCACGCGCCCCCGGCGGAACGTCACGGCAAACCGGACGCCTTCCCCCGGCCCTTCCCGATCAACCCCATCCGCCGGAACAGCCACAACTGGAACGCCACGACCACGCCCAGGAACCCGCACACCGCCCAGAAGGCCCAGCCGGTTTCCGCCCCCGGAATGCCGCCCACGTTGATCCCCAACAGCCCGGTAATCAGCCCCAGCGGCAGGAAAAGCGCCGCCACCACCGACAGGATCAGCATCTGCCGGTTCATCGCCTCGGCGCGCGCGTCCATGATCTGGTCATGCACCACCTGCGCCCGGTCGCGAATCGCGTCGAGTTCCTCGGCCAGCCGGGTCACCCGCTCGGTCGCCTCGCGCAGCCGCCCCCGCCCGGCCCGGTGCAGCCACGGCGCATCCTCGATCTCGAGCGTGGTCAAGGCATCGCGCTGCGGGAACATGTAGCGGCGGAGCACGATCGCCATCCGCCGCACATCGGCCAGGTCGCCGCGTTGCACGTGGTCCTGCCCCACGAGCACCTGATCCTCCAGGTCGTCGATCCGCTCATTGAGCGCCATCACCACCGGCTCGGCCCGGTCGGCCAGCCGCAGCGCGATCCGCGCGATCAATTCGCCGGGGCTGTCCGCCGCCTGTCCACCCTGGTGCTCCGTCACGATGTCGCGCATCGCGTAAAGCGGGCGACGCTGAAGCGTGACGACAAGCCGCTCCGACAGGTAGCTGCGCAGCGACACCATGTCCTCGGGCTCCGCCCCGGGCGTGAGATTCACCCCCCGCAGGTTCAAAAGGATCGTATCCTCGTGCACCGTGCAGCGCGGCCGCGTCTCCTCGGCGGTCAGCGCCGCCACCGCCAGCGGGTCAAGCCCCGACGCCTTGACCCAACCGTCGATCTCGCCCGCCAGCCCCGAAAGGTGCAGCCACAGAACCCCCTCACCAGCCGCATCCGCGATAACCTCGGGAAAGGCGATCTCCTCCGCCCCGCCCCGCCCGTCGAGCCGGAGTGCCACTCTGTCGCTCATCGCCTGCCTTCCTTTCCGCGGGCAAAAAGGCCCTTCCCGCTTTCCCTTTGCGCCCTCATTAGATAGAGGAAACCGAAACCGCACCCGGATCAAGCAGGACCATTCATCATGGCAATGGACAAGACATTCAACGCCGCCGAGGCCGAAGCCCGCATCTACCAGGCATGGGACGACGCCGGCGCCTTCAAGGCGGGCGCCAATGCCTCGCGCAGTGAAACCTTCTGCATCATGATCCCGCCGCCCAACGTGACCGGCGCGCTGCATGTCGGCCACGCCTTCAACAACACGCTTCAGGACGTGCTGATCCGCTGGCACCGGATGCGCGGCTTCGACACGCTCTGGCAGCCCGGCCAGGACCATGCCGGCATCGCCACCCAGCTTCAGGTCGAAAAGATGCTGATGCAGACCCAGCAACCCGGCCGCCGCGAGTTGGGGCGCGAGAAGTTCCTCGAAAAGGTCTGGGAGTGGAAGAGCGAATACGCCTACACCATCATCGACCAGCTGAAACGCCTCGGCTGCTCCTGCGACTGGTCGCGCAACGCCTTCACCATGGCCGGCGCCCCGGGCGATCCGCGAACGGGCCACGAAAATTCGCCGAATTTTCACGACGCGGTCATCAAGGTCTTCGTCGAGATGTACAACCAGGGCTACATCTACCGCGGCAAGCGGCTGGTGAACTGGGACCCGCATTTCGAGACCGCCATTTCCGACCTCGAAGTCGAGAATATCGAGACCCCGGGCCACATGTGGCACTTCAAATACCCGCTCGCGGGGGGCGAAACCTATACCTACGTGGAAAAAGACGAAGACGGCAACGTGATCCTCGAGGAGGAACGCGACTATATCTCGATCGCCACCACCCGGCCCGAAACCATGCTGGGCGACGGCGCGGTCGCGGTTCATCCCTCCGACACCCGCTATGCCCCCATCGTGGGCAAGCTGTGCGAGATTCCCGTGGGGCCCAAGGACCACCGCCGCCAGATCCCGATCATCACCGACGACTATCCCGATCCCGATTTCGGCTCGGGCGCGGTCAAGATCACCGGTGCGCATGATTTCAACGACTACGCCGTGGCCAAACGCGGCGCCATCCCCTGCTACCGTCTGATGGACACCAGGGGCCACATGCGCGCCGATGGCCGCCCCTACGCAGACGAGGCCGCGGCGGCACAGGATTATGCCCGCGGCACCCCCTTCACCGAGACCGAGATCGACGCGATCAACCTCGTCCCCGACCACCTGCGTGGGCTCAACCGGTTCGAGGCGCGGGAAAAAGTGATCGAGGAAATCACCGCCGAGGGCCTTGCCGTGATGACCCGCGCGGATGATCCGCGCCTTGGCACCACCGCGCTCAAACCCGACACCGAAGGCGCCGACAAGATCGTGCCCCTCGTCGAATCCAAACCCATCATGCAGCCCTTCGGCGACCGCTCGCAGGTCGTGATCGAACCGATGCTCACCGACCAGTGGTTCGTCGATGCCCAAAAGATCGTCGGCCCCGCGCTCGACGCGGTGCGCGAAGGGCGCACCAAGATCATCCCCGAAGCGGGCGAGAAGACCTATTACCACTGGCTCGAAAACATCGAACCATGGTGCATCAGCCGCCAACTCTGGTGGGGTCACCAGATCCCGGTCTGGTACGGGCTCGACCTCTCGTCGCACGGGTTCAAGGACGATGAAGGCGACGGCGCGCTCGACCTCGTGGAAATGTCGCGCTTCCTGTCGCGCCAGCACATGCTCATCGGCGAGGAACGCCACCACGCCGCCCCCGATTTCGACCACGTCAAGGCGGGCTTCCAGGACGTGCTCGCCACCCTGCCCACACCGCTCAACCACATGCGCATCATCGAGGTCGCGGACCGCGCCAGTGCCATTCACGAAATGGCCGAAGGTTTTGCCGAATACGAGGCGACGCGGGACCCGACCAAGCTGGTCTACCCGCTCTGGCGCGACGCGGATGTGCTCGACACGTGGTTTTCCTCGGGCCTCTGGCCCATCGGCACGCTGGGCTGGCCGGACGACACCGACGAGTTGAAGAAATACTTCCCCACCGATGTGCTGGTCACCGGTTTCGACATCCTCTTCTTCTGGGTCGCGCGGATGATGATGATGCAACTCGCCGTGGTCGAGCGCGAACCCTTCCACACCGTCTACCTGCATCAACTGGTCCGCGACGAGAAGGGCCAGAAAATGGCGAAAACCCGTGGCAACGTGGTCGACCCGCTCGAAATCGTGGGCGAATACGGCGCCGACGCGCTGCGCTTCACCATGGCGCAGATGGCAGCCCTCGGCGGCGTGCTCAAGCTCTCGACCGACCGGATCAAGGGCTATCGCAATTTCGGCACCAAGATCTGGAACGCCGTCCGCTTCGCCGAGATGAACGGGGTTTACGAAATCCCCGCCCCGGACGGCATCCCCACCCCGCAGGCCACGGTCAACACGTGGATCGTGGGCGAGGTCGCGCGCACCCGTGAAACCGTCGATGCGGCGCTCGCCGACTATCGCTTCAACGACGCCGCCAACGCGCTCTATGCCTTCACATGGGGCAAGCTTTGCGACTGGTATGTCGAGTTTTCCAAACCCCTCCTGCAAGGCGACGACGCCACCGCCCGGGATGAAACCCGCGCCACCATGCGCTGGGTGATCGACCAGACACTGATCCTGCTGCACCCGATCATGCCCTTCATCACCGAGGAACTCTGGCAACAGACCGCCAAACGCGACGGCCAGCTGATGCTCACCGACTGGCCCGATTACGGCGCGAGCCTCATCGACCCCGCCGCCGACCGCGAAATGAACTGGGTGATCGCCCTGATCGAGGAGATCCGCAGCGCCCGCCAACAGATGCACGTCCCCGCCGGTCTGCACCTGCCGATGCTGCAACGCACGCTCGACGACGCGGGCCGCACCGCATGGGCGCGCAACGAGGTGATGATCAAGCGCCTCGCCCGTATCGAAAGCCTCAGCGAGGCGGATGATTTCCCCAAGGGCACCATCACGATTCCGGTCGAGGGCGGCGAGTTCGGCCTGCCGCTCGCCGACATCATCGACGTGGACGCGGAAAAGGCCCGGCTGCAAAAGACGCTCGACAAGCTCGCCAAGGAAATCGGCGGCCTTCAGGGGCGGCTCAACAACCCCAAATTCGCCGAGAACGCCCCCGAAGAGGTGGTCGAGGAAGCCCGCGACAACCTCCGCGCAAGGCAGGAGGAAGAGGCGACCCTCAAATCGGCCATGCAGCGGCTCGCGGAACTGGACTGACACCCGGGCTTCATCTTGCCGGAAATACTCCACGGGGGTCCGGGGGTGTGAAACCCCCGGTCCTGCCCGACCGGTCACGCAACGCACGGTGCGTTAACGGATTTCCGGGCCCCCCGGCACCGCCCACAGGGGGTGCACGCCTGGCAGCCGGACAACAGCCGGGATTCACCCCCCGATTTTCCGGGTGAAACCCCGCGTTAACCCCACCGCGCGGTCAGGTGAATTTCGGGTCGCGCCGGGCCATGTTGGCCGCGATCACCTCCATCTGGTGCGGCTTGCCGATCAGGTCCGCCTGCTCCCGGCTCTCGGCCAGAAGCACCGCATCCTCGCCCGCATCCCCCTCGGCCACGGCGATCAACCGCTTGGCCGCGCGGATCGCGCTCGGGCTCTTTTTCGCAATCAGTTCAGCCATTTGCCGCGCCTGCGTCAACGGATCATCGGCAATCTCGCTGACCATTCCCCAGCCCAATGCCTGATCCGCCGTCACCTCCTCGCCGGTATAGGTCAGCCGCCGGATCACGTCCGAGCGCATCAGGCGCGGCATCAACACCATGCCCCCCATATCCGGCACCAGCCCCCATTTCATCTCCATCACCGACAACCGCGTCCCCGGATGCGCCACCCGCAAATCCGCCCCCAACGCCAGTTGCAACCCGGCCCCGAAAACCACCCCGTGAAGCGCCGCGATCACCGGCACCGGCACCCGCCGCCAGACCAGTGCAACCTCCTGATAAAGATTGGTGTTTTTCCCCTCCAGCCGCGGCATGATCGCGGCTTCCGGGTCACCTCCAGCAAGTGCCGCAAAGCTCGCCACATCGAGCCCGGCACAGAACGCCCGACCCTCGCCCGACAGCACCACGGCACGGATATCCGCGTCATCACACAGCGCCTCACCCGCCGCCACGATCGCCTCGGCCATCGCGGCATCAACCCCGTTCATCTTCTCCCCCCGCGTGAGCGTCACATGGGCGACATGATCCCTGATTTCCGTTGTCACGCGAGCCATCGGCATTCCTCCCTGGATTTCCGCGCCAGATTGCCCCGCCCGCCCCCGGCTGAGAACCCCTGACCCTGCGGCACACCCCGTCCGCCCCACCCGTCAAGCCTTTGGTAACACCTTGGCGCCATACTCTGCGCCACCCGGGCCGCATTCCCCATCTTGCCGTGCCCGGCGCATCCGGGTTAACTCGCGCCATGACACATGGACCGCGCCTGACCCGCCTTGCCCAATCCCTGCCCGCCACTGTGCCCTTTGTTGGCCCCGAGGCGCAGGAACGCACCCGCGGTGCCGCATTCGCCGCGCGCATCGGTGCCAATGAAAACGTTTTCGGCCCCTCACCCAAGGCGATCAAAGCCATGCAGCGTACAGCCAGTGAAATCTGGATGTATGGCGATCCCGAAAGCCATGACCTGCGCGCAGCACTCGCCCGTCACCACGGCGTGACACCCGAAAACATCATGGTCGGCGAAGGCATTGACGGGCTTCTGGGCTATCTCGCCCGCCTCACGATTGAGTCCGGCGACCGCGTCATCACCTCCGACGGCGCCTACCCCACGTTCAACTACCACGTTGCAGGTTTCGGTGGTGAGCTTGTCAAACTCCCCTATCGCGACGATCGCGAAGACCTGCCCGCCCTGCTCGAAAAGGCCGCCGAGACACAGGCGAAACTGGTCTATTTCGCCAATCCCGACAACCCGATGGGCACCTGGACCGAGGGGGCCGAGATCGAGGCCGCGCTCGATTCGACCCCCGAGGGCACGCTCCTGATCCTCGACGAGGCCTATGTCGAATTCGCCCCCGCCGGAATCGCGCCACGGATCGACATCGACGATCCGCGCGTCGTGCGGATGCGCACCTTTTCAAAGGCTTACGGCATGGCCGGGGCGCGCGTTGGCTATGCGATGGGGGCTGCCCCCTTGATCAATTCCTTCAACAAGATCCGCAATCATTTCGGCATGAACCGCACCGCACAGGCGGGCGCGCTGGCCGCGCTCGACGATCCGCAATACCTCGCCCAGACCATTGCCGACGTGGCCCATGCCCGGGATGAAATCACCCGTATCGCCACCGCGAACGGGCTCACCGCGTTGCCCTCGGCCACCAATTTCGTGGCCGTCGATTGCGGCGCCGACGGTGCCTTCGCCAAATCGGTTCTGGATCAGCTCGTCGCGCGGGGCATCTTCGTGCGCATGCCCTTCGCCGCCCCCGGCAACCGCTGCATCCGGATAAGCTGCGGCCGCCCCGCCGACCTGGCCCTGCTCGAAGAAACCCTGCCCAAGGCCCTCGCCGCCGCCCGGGGCTGACACGATCTTTACCGCCTGTTTGTCTTTTCCGCGCTACACTGCCCGGGAAAGGAATCGCGATGCAGAACGCCAACCGCGCAGCACCGGACTACTCCACCCCCGCGCTCGTCATGGCGCTGGTCAATCTCCTGTGGTCCTTCATGCTGATCTGGGCCAGCCTCGGCTTGCCCGCCGTGCTCGTTCTTGCGGTGCTGCTGAACTACCTGATTTCCCGGCTGGGCCATCATCGCACGCGACGGGCTGACGATCCCACGAACTGACCACGCCTCTTTCTTGGGAAAAATACTCGAATCCCCGCCCCCCTGCGCGCAGGACCAAAGCGGAGTCAGCCCTCCACCCGTGCCAATTCCGCCGCCGCCGCCGCAAGCGCCCCGCCGCCGCGCGGAATGTCCAGCGCCGCAAAACCAGCCTCGACCCCGCCCAAAAGGCCCATGATCATCTGCGTATTCACATGGCCCATATGGCCCATCCGGAAAAAGCCCTCGCCCTTCTCGTCCCCCGGCTCCGACATGCCCAGACCAATGCCCAGCGTCAGCCCCGCATGATCCTGAACCCATCGGCGCAAGCGCGGCCCGTGTGGCAGGCCGATACGCAAGGCCGTGACCGCATGCGACCGATGCGCCCGGTCACGGATGTTGAGGGTGAGCGGCCCCTCCTGCCCCCAGGCTTCACAGGCCGCCCAGATCGCGCGCGCATTGCGCGCATGCCGGGCCCAGATCGCCTCGATCCCCTCCTCGCGAATCATGTTCAGCGCCTCGCGCAATGCAAAGAGGTGATGCGTCGGCGCGGTGCCGCCGAAATACTGGTAATAGATCTCGGGATTCGCCCGTGGCCCCCAATCCCAATACCGGCTGACCCGCTCGACCCGCGCCCGCGCCTTGATGGCGCGGTCATTGAAGAACACGAACCCCAGTCCCGGCGGCACCATCAGCCCCTTCTGGCTCGCTGTCACGGCCACATCGACGCCCCAGTCGTCCATCTCGAACCGGTCACACCCCATCGAGGCGATACAATCGGCCATCAGGATCGCACCATGCCCCGCCGCGTCAATCGCTGCGCGCAAACCCGCCATGTCGTTGCGAACGCTTGACGAAGTGTCCACGTGGGTCGCGATCACCGCCTTGATCCGGCCCTCATGATCGGCGCGCAGCGCCTCTTCCACCCGGTTCGGATCAAGCGGGCGAGAGGTTCCAAAATCAATCATCTCGACCCCGGCACCCAGCCCCTCGGCCATTTCGGCCCAACCATGGCCAAAACGCCCGGTCGCAGGCATCAGCACCCGGTCGCCCGGATTGAGCACATTGGCCAACGCCGCCTCCCACGCGCCATGGCCGTTCGAGATATAGATCGCCGCGTGGCCTTCGGTCCGCGCCACGTATTTCAGATCGGGGATAAGCGTGGCCGTCATCTCGTGCAGCGCGCCCTCATAGATGTTCGGCGCCGGACGGTGCATCGCGGCAAGCACCCTGTCAGGCATCACCGAAGGCCCTGGAATGGCAAGGTATTCACGACCACCAGTATCTGACATCTTGGGATTCTCCTGATATGCCGCGCGACATTAGCCGCTGCCCGACCGGCGTCAATCCCGATCCACCCCCGATCCATCGTCGCGACGGCCTGCCTTGCCACATCGCCGCCCCTTGTCTACATGGGGCCTGACCGGGGCCGACACTTGGCCAATGAATGGACGGAACGCCGCGCATGACGCCGATCGCAAAATTCCACACCTGGCGTCGAAACCTGCGCGATGGTCTCAAGGTCAATACCCTCGCCACCGCCGAAGACCGCCGCAAGGCCCACCGCTACATGCTCTGGATCGACCACGAGATCCTGCGCATCCCCTGGGCCAACTTTGCGCAGGTCGCACCCGGCGTCTATCGTTCGAACCAACCGACCCGCGCGCGGCTCGAAAGATACGCGGCGCGCGGCATCAAGACGATCCTGTTCCTGCGCGCCACATCGCCCGTCCCGCCTTATCTCTTTGCCAGGGAAAACTGCGCGGCACTCGGCCTCACTCTGGTCGAGCGCAGCCTCTCGGCCCGCTCGGCCCCCAAGCGCGAAAGGCTCATGGACCTGATCGAGACCTTTCCAACGCTGGAAAAACCCTTTCTCATGCATTGCAAATCCGGCGCCGACCGGGCCAGCCTCGCCTCGGTCATCTGGCTTCTGACCCAGGAGGGGGCGAGCATCGCGCAGGCCCGCAAGATGCTCAGCCCCCGTTTCATTCATTTCAAATGGACGAAAACGGGAATTCTCGATTACATGCTCGACACTTATGAGGCGCGCACCGCCCGCGCGCCGATCGGCTTCGCCGAGTGGGTGGCCACCGAGTATGACGCCGACGCCCTTCAGGCCGGGTTCGACAACAAGGTGACCCCGAGATGAGCGATCACGCGTCCCCCCAGGAACACGACTCCGCCCTGCCAAGCGGCACGCGCAGCCGCGAATTGATCACGTGGATCTGGCGCGATTTCCTGCGCCGGCATTGGGCCGTGATCTTCCTGGCCTTCTGCTTCATGGCCCTCGAAGGCGCGATGCAGGGGGCGCTCGCCCTGATGATGCGGCCGATGTTCGACGATGTCTTCGTTGCCGGCGATCAGGGCGCGCTCATCTGGGTCGGCTTTGCGGTGCTGGGCATCTTCACCGTCCGTGCCGTGGCGGGCGTGGGCCAGAAAACCGCCCTGTCCTACATCGCCCAGCATACGGCCGCCGACATGCGCTGCAACCTGCTTGACGGGATCATGACGCAGGACGGCGGCTTTCACCAATCCCACCCGCCCGGCTTCCTGATCCAGCGGGTGCAGACCGACGTGACCACCGTCAACAACGTCTGGCCCAAGCTCATGACCGGGCTGGGGCGTGATCTCATCTCGCTTGTCGTGCTGATCGGGGTGGCGCTCTCGGTCGATTGGAAATGGACGCTCGTGGCCATGATCGGCGCGCCCCTGCTGATCGCGCCGAGCCAGCTTGTGCAACGCTTCGTGCGCGCCCGCGCGCGCGAGGCCCGCGATCTGGGCGCACGACTTGCCACGCGGCTGGACGAGGTGTTTCACGGGATCATCCCGGTGAAGCTGAACCGCCTCGAAGCCTATCAATCCAACCGTTACAAGTCGCTGTCGCGCGATCTCATCCGCACCGAGGTCCGCACCACGGCAGGCTCGGCCGCCATCCCCGGCCTTGTCGATGTCATGGCCGGGGTCGGGTTTTTCGGCGTGCTCTATTTCGGCGGGCGCGAAATCATCGAAGGCCAAAAGACGGTCGGCGAATTCATGTCCTTTTTCACCGCCATCGGCCTTGCCTTCGAACCGCTGCGCCGCATCGGCGCCATGGCCGGGCTCTGGCAGGTCGCGGCCTCGGGGCTGGAACGGGTGAAAGACCTCTACGACGCCAGGCCAACGCTCGTCTCGCCCGCAAACCCGGTGCCCCCGCCCAGCGGCGTTCCCGGGATCGCCCTGTCGGATGTGCACCTGTCCTATGGCGACACCACGGTTCTGGGCGGGCTCGACCTGATGGCCGAGCCGGGCAAGACCACCGCGCTCGTGGGGGCCTCGGGCGCGGGGAAATCGACCGTGTTCAACATTCTCACCCGGCTTGTCGACCCGCAGAAGGGCAAGGTCCGGATCGGCAATGTCGATGCCTCGGCCATGACCCTTGGCGACCTGCGCGATCTTTTCTCGGTGGTCAGCCAGGACGCGGCGCTGTTCGACGAATCCCTGCGCGAAAACATCCTTCTTGGCCGCACCGATGTCTCCGACGCACAGCTCGACAAGGTGCTCAAGGCCGCCCATGTCTCGGATTTCCTGCCCAAGCTGGCCCACGGGCTTGATTCGCCGGTCGGCCCGCGCGGCTCGAATCTCTCGGGCGGCCAGCGCCAGCGCGTGGCGATTGCCCGCGCGCTCCTGCGCGATACGCCGATTCTGCTGCTGGACGAGGCCACATCGGCCCTCGATGCCGAATCCGAGAGCGTGGTTCAGGAAGCCCTGGAAAAACTCGCCAAAGGGCGCACCACGATCGTCATCGCCCACAGGCTCTCGACCGTGCGCGACGCCGACCGGATCGTGGTGATGGACCGGGGCCGCGTCGTTGATCAGGGCACGCATGACGAATTGCTTGCCCGCGGGGGTATATATGCCCGGCTTCACGCGCTCCAGTTCAAGACCGACGGCCCCACCGCCGACAGTGTCGCCCAGGCCAAACTGGCCAGATCAAGCGCCGGGAAACCCGCCCTCACCTCGCCGCAGCGGGGGCTGATCGGGCGACTTGCACGACTCTTCTCGCATTGACCCCTGTTCAGCGACCTGCCGGCGCATATATTGCGGGGACGAACGGACAGGAGATGGAACATGACCCGCGCGATCTATCGCATCACCGGACCGGATCGGGAGAGTTTTCTGCAAGGGCTCGTCACCAGTGATGTGGCGAAGCTCGCTGATGGCATGGTCTATGCGGCCTTTCTCACGCCACAGGGAAAATACATCGCCGATTTTTTCCTGATTCCGGCAGATAACGCCGTCCTTCTCGACGTCGACGCCTCGATCGCCGCCCCGACGATCCAGCGGCTGTCGATGTATCGCCTGCGCGCCGACGTGCAGATCGAGGAAACCGCGCTGCACCTGCATCGGGGCACCGGCCCCCCCCCACCGGACGGCTTCGCCGATCCACGCCATCCCGACATGGGCTGGCGGGCCTATCGCGACACGCCGCAAACGGATGATGACACCGACTGGACTGCCCGCCGCGTCGCCCATTGCATCCCCGAAACCGGGATCGAGCTTACCCCGGACAGCTTCATCCTCGAGGCCGGTTTCGAACGCCTGAACGGTGTCGATTTCCGCAAGGGCTGCTATGTCGGGCAAGAGGTCACCGCCCGGATGAAGCACAAGACCCAGTTGCGCAAGGGCCTTGCCCGTGTGCGCCTCTCGGGCCCGGCCGAGCCCGGCACGCCACTCACCCGCGACGGCAAACCCGCCGGAGAGCTTCACAGCGTTTCGGGCGATCAGGCGATTGCCTATCTGCGCTTTGACCGGGCGGGTGACGGACTCATGGCAGGTGATACCGCCGTCACTTGGATAAAGGACTGACATCTTGGCCAGTCTCGACTGATCGAGTTCAATCCGTCCGGTTCGTTCACGGCCCGGGCATGTGCCTGCCCCGGGCATGTGCATACCCTTGGGTCGGCATCCCCTGAACCCGGTGCGCCGCGACACGAAAACGGGACCGGGTCACCCCGGCCCCGCCTTCGTGGAACACAACCAGATACTCACTACCCTCTTCCACGAAGCCTAGCGTTCCCGATCAAACCCGGGACATGTTCGCATGCCAACCCCGGTCACACTGGAAAACCGCGTTCCTTGCTACACGTTGAAACCGGCGGTTGGACTGATCCGAGACTGCGGTTTTTCCCACCGAAAGGTCAGGGGAAAAGCATGCACTCTTTCCCGCCCACTCACCATCCGGCCATAAAAAAGCCCCCGGGCACCTGTGCTACCCGGGGGCTTGTCAAATCAGGTCTGTCGCTCAGGCCCGTTCGGAATATTCCATCGTCTCGGTATTGACGATGATGGCCTCGCCCTGCCCGACGAATGGCGGCACCATCACCTTCACACCGTTGTCGAGGATCGCGGGCTTGAAGCTGTTGGCCGCGGTCTGACCTTTCACAACCGGCTCGGTCTCTTCGATCGTGCAGGTCACTTTCTGCGGCAACGTGGCGTTCAACGCCTCGTTCTCATAGAATTCGACCTGAATGGTCATCCCGTCTTGCAGGAACGGTCGGCGCTCACCCAGAATCTCGGCCGGAAGCTCGATCTGCTCATAGGTCTCGGCATCCATGAAGACCAGCATCCCGTCGCTCTCATAAAGGAACTGTTGGTCCTTTTGTTCCAGCCGCACACGTTCGACCTTGTCGGCACTGCGGAACCGCTCGTTGAGCTTGGACCCGTTGCGCAGGTTGCGCATCTCGACCTGGGCAAAGGCACCGCCCTTGCCCGGTTTCACATGGTCCACTTTCACAGCGGCCCAAAGGCCACCGTTATGTTCCAGAACATTTCCCGGGCGAATCTCGTTTCCGTTGATCTTCGGCATTGTTTCAAAACCATGGTAAAAGGTTGATCGGAATTTGGCCGCACCTATATCTGGGGCTGGTGCGAAGGGCAAGGCGACGAAATATCGTGTGGTATGCGCAAGAGACATGCAAATTTCACATGGAAGGTATGCGATTGCGGCCTATCCGAATCGAGAAAAACCCGTCATAAGGGGCCTCACGCCAAAATTGCAAGACCAATAAAAAGGACGAAACATGAAGGATTTCGTTGACGGCACGGCCTTCAATAACGAGCAAGGCAACCGTGCACGTAAACTGTTTGCAGCCGTTGTGTTGGCTGCTCTGGATGATGCTATTGCCGATGACAAGAAATATGGCAACGGCCCGGAACAAATCGCCCGCTGGGCCCGCTCGCGCGATGGCCGCGAGGTGCTGAGCTGTGCCGGGATCGACCCCAACGAGCGCGTTGTGAAGGGTCTGATGGAGTTCGTGTCCAAAGGGGTGCGCACCTCGGTCGCACTCTCGCGCGAGGAAAGCGAGCGCCGCCATGCCGCCGCCGCCGAACAGGCCGAGGCCGCCTGAAGCGCGCCCGAAAAGATACCTTGAGAGAATTGGAACCGGCTTTCGCAGACACGCGAAAGCCGGTTTGCTTTTGAGCCGGGTCATTTTCGAATAGCACGGAAAAATGCACGACCGATCCGAACGCGCATCCGGTGATTTGCGCAGCACGCCGCGGCGACAATCCACCCCGGATTCGGCGCTGAAACCTGTAACACCGATCACGCCCCGGACAGCGTGGCGGGCCACGGCGGCCATGCACGAGGGGTCGCACGACCTCGTGGCGATCACGTTTCGCATGGTTTTCGCCAACGGCGCCGTGATCCGTGAGTGATGTTTCAGAGGGCGTCTTTCAGATGCCAGCCAAACCCCTGATACCAAACCATAAAACGACACTCCCGGCCGCCAAGGGCGCAATCCTGCGCCGCTCTCGCATCCGCGCACGGCGCGGTGATCGCAGGTGTTTTGAATTCGCCCCCGGCAAGGCGCATCTTGGGGACAGATCAAAACAGATCGCCAACACGATCACTTCAACCCGAAAGGAAACGACATGAAACTCGCACTCACAGCACTCGCCACCACCATCGCCCTCGCCACCGGTGCCTCGGCCATGGTCGGCCCCTATGAACGCGCCGTCAACGA
>NZ_VINQ01000241.1 GCF_008369105.1 Aquicoccus porphyridii
GGTGGCGCTGGAACTGACCCTGGTGAACTTCGCCTGGACCTTCCAGTTGCCGCCGACGGTGATCTACCTCCAGGTGATCTGGGCGATCGGCCTGAGCATGCTCGCCCTGGCCGCCCTGCTCTGGTTGCCGCGCCCTCTGCTCGCGGCGCTCGGCGTGCTGCTGGTGGCCGTCCACAACCTGCTCGATCCGCTGCATTTCGCTCCCGGCTCGGCCTGGCACCTGCCGTGGGCGGTGCTCCACGACCGCGGCTGGATCGAAGCGGGCGACGCCCTGCGCCTGCGAACCTCCTACCCCCTGCTGCCGTGGATCGGTGTGATCGCCCTGGGCTATGCCGCAGGCAACTGGTTCAGCG
>NZ_VINQ01000242.1 GCF_008369105.1 Aquicoccus porphyridii
GGCTGCTGGCCTACGACTGGCCGGGCAACGTGCGCGAATTGCAGAACGCCGCCGAGCGCTTCGCCCTGGGTCTCGGCCTGAGCCTGGACGACGGAGTCCTGCCCGACGCCGCCGACGAGCCGCACAACCTCAGCGCCAAGGTCGAGGCCTTCGAGCGCTCGCTGATCGCTGCCGAACTGGAACGCCCGCACAATTCGCTGCGCAGCGTCGCCGAGGCCCTCGGTATCCCGCGCAAGACCCTGCACGACAAGCTGCGCAAGCACGGCCTGCCGTTCAACACACCTGGCGAAAATCCGCCAGATGATGGCGAATGAATGGCGGATTACCGCCAACCGTTCGCCATCCGCGCCCGC
>NZ_VINQ01000243.1 GCF_008369105.1 Aquicoccus porphyridii
GAAGGCGCGGAAAGCGCCTGCGAACAGTGCGGCATGCCGCTGCCCAGCGCTTCCCAGCACCAGCTCCAGGGTCGCCGGCAGCGGCGCTTCGCCTGGTTCTGCGTCGGGCTGGCGCTGTTCTGCCTGGGCATGATGCTCTGGTTGCCGCGCGATGCTCCCTGAGGCATCTCAGCGGCGCAGGCGCCGATAGAGCTGGAGCAGGCGCTCGGGCAACTGCCCGGCGCGCTCGACCAGCGCGAAGCCGTCGGCGCCGAACAGGTAGGGCAGGTAGTCCGCCGCCTCCTTGTCGATGGTGATGCAGAAGGGCACCAGTCCCTGGCTGCGCGCCTCGATCACCGCCTGGCGGGTGTCCT
>NZ_VINQ01000244.1 GCF_008369105.1 Aquicoccus porphyridii
CGGCGATCTCCTCCAGGCGAATCGCGCCGGTGGCCAGCAGCTCTTCGGCGAGGGCCTGGCGCACCTCGTCGAGCAACAGGCGGTAGCTGCTGCCCTCGTCGTCCAGGCGGCGACGCAGGGTACGCACGGTGAGGTGCAGTTCCATGGCCAGGGTCTGCATGTCCGGCAAGTGGCCGGGCGTCCTCAGCAAGCGGTCGCGGATGCGTCCGGCCAGACCGCCGCGCACCTGGCGGCGAGCGAGCAGGGCGCGGCACTGCTCCTCGCAGGCGCGCGCCACCTCTGGATTGGCGCCGGGCAGCGGGAGGTCGAGGAAGCGCCGTTCGAAGACCACCCGGTTGTCCGCCTGGCCGAA
>NZ_VINQ01000245.1 GCF_008369105.1 Aquicoccus porphyridii
CGCTGCAGGTCCGGCCCAAGCCCGCCGACTATCCGGCCGACGCGCCCTGGATGCCGGCCCGCGCGCTGAGCATCAGCGAAAGCTGGAGCCCGCAGCCGGAGCAGGCACAGGTCGGCGAATCGCTGACGCGCAACGTGCTGCTGAAGGTCGAGGGGCTTTCCGGCACCCAGCTTCCGCCGTTGCCGCTGCCCGACGTGCAAGGCCTGCGGCGCTACCCGGACCAACCGCAGCTGGCCGACCAGAGCACCGACCAGGGCCTCATCGGCAGTCGCGAGGAGCGCGAGGCGCTGGTGCCCGAGCAGGCCGGGCGCATCGAGTTGCCGGCGCTCGAAGTGGTCTGGTGGAACACCCG
>NZ_VINQ01000246.1 GCF_008369105.1 Aquicoccus porphyridii
TCCACCGGGTCCATCCGGCCGGCGGCGATCCAGGCCTCGAATACCGCGGCGCGGCCGCGGAACCAGCTGCGGTAGTCCTGGTTGAAATGCGCGGTGAGGCACTCGCCGCCGCTGATGATCTCCATGGCGAAGATCCGCGAGGCCAGCGGGTAGCGGCGGGAGAACTCCATCTTGGCGCGGATGTAGCGGGCCAGCGCCTCGGCCGGATCGTCGTCGACGCCGAGGGTGTTGAAGGTACTGTCCCAGAGTTCGAGGATGTTGCTCAGCACCGCCGTGTAGAGGCCCAGCTTGTTGCCGAAGTAGTAGTGCAGGTTGGCCTTGGGCAGGCCGACGTTCTGCGCGATGGTGTTC
>NZ_VINQ01000247.1 GCF_008369105.1 Aquicoccus porphyridii
CGGCGAGCAGGCCTGGCCAGGCGAGGAAACCGCCATCGCGGATATCCAGCATCTGTGCGAAGTCGCCGCGGTACTGCGGCCAGTAGCGCACCACGAAAGCCAGGCGCGCCACCAGCAGGCCGAGCAACAACAGGTTGAACAGCACCGGCTCGGCGTTGCGCCCGCCACCGCGCGCCGCCAGCCAACCGCCGCCCGGCGGCTCGCCGAGCGGCGCTGAAAGCGGTGGGAGCGGCCATGCCGCTCCGCTATTCCTCTTCGACGTCCAGCAGCAGGTTCTCCAGGGCCTCGCGATAGGCCCCCGGCTCCTGCCAGAGCCCGCGCCGCTGCGCCTCCACCAGGCGCTCGGCCATG
>NZ_VINQ01000248.1 GCF_008369105.1 Aquicoccus porphyridii
GAGCAGCGGCGCGACGTAGGTGAACAGGGCGAACATCGAGGCGGCGAACAGCACGGTGGTGCCCAGGGCCAGCCACAGCGACGGGTTCTTCAGCGCGGACATTTCCTGGCGCAGGTCGACCTTCTCTTCCTCGCGGTCGTTTGGCAGCACCCTGGCCAGGCCGACGAAGGCGACCACGCCGATCAGGGTCACCACCCAGAAGGTCGCGCGCCAGCCGGCTTCCTGGCCGAGCGCGGTACCCAGCGTCACGCCGAGCACGTTGGCCAGGGTCAGGCCGGTGAACATCAGGGCCACGGCGGAAGCGCGGCGGTTCGGCGCCACCAGGCTGGCGGCGACCACCGAGCCGATGCC
>NZ_VINQ01000249.1 GCF_008369105.1 Aquicoccus porphyridii
CCCTGGTCGAGGCCAAGCTGCTGAGCAAGCCGATGCGCGTCACCTACATGCCCGGCGGCGTCGGCGCGGTCGCCTATAACGCGGTGGTCGCCCAACGCCCGGCCGACGCCGGCACCATCACCGCCTTCTCCAGCGGCTCGCTGCTGAACCTGGCCCAGGGCAAGTTCGGCCGCTTCGACGAGAACGCGGTGAAATGGCTGGCCGCCATCGGCACCAGCTACGGCGCCATCGCGGTGCGCACCGACTCGCCCTACAAGAACCTCGACGACCTGGTGAAGGCGCTCAAGGCCGACCCGAGCAAGGTGGTGATCGGCTCCGGCGGCACCGTCGGCAGCCAGGACTGGATGCAGA
>NZ_VINQ01000250.1 GCF_008369105.1 Aquicoccus porphyridii
ACCGGCGGCATGATCCTGCTCGGCATGGCCATCTCCAACGCGCTGGTGGCGCTGGCCGGCGCGCTGTTCGCGCAGACCCAGGGCGGCGCCGATATCTCCATGGGTATCGGCACCATCGTCATCGGCCTGGCCGCGGTGATCGTCGGCGAGAGCATCCTGCCCTCGCGCCGGCTGATCCTGGCGACCCTCGCGGTGATCCTCGGTGCCATCGTCTACCGCTTCTTCATCGCCCTGGCGCTGAACAGCGATTTCATCGGCTTGCAGGCCCAGGACCTGAACCTGGTCACCGCGGTGCTGGTCACCGTCGCCCTGGTGATTCCGATGATGAAGAAACGCCTGCTCGGCAAGAA
>NZ_VINQ01000026.1 GCF_008369105.1 Aquicoccus porphyridii
GCAGAAAACCTTGGCCGTTCAGGTTCCGTATCGCCGTGCAGACGAGCCGCTGAACCTGCTCGTGGACAGCACCGGGATCAAGTTCCTCGGCGATGGTGAATGGCAGGCGCGCAAGCATGGCCCGCAGGGCCGTCGCCAATGGCGCAAGATGCACCTTGCCATGGACCCGGCCACATCCGACATCCGAGCGGTGGAATTCACCCCCAGCCGCGACGGCCCCTCTCGTGGTTATGCTTCGCAAACCACTGCCGGGCAGTGGACAGCCCTGTGCTGCCAGACCTGCTCGGCCAGGTCCCGGCAGACGAGCCGATCGGCACGGTGACGGCGGATGGCGCCTATGACACGCGCCGTTGCCACAAGGCCATCATCGAACGAGATGCCGTTCCAATCATCCCGATCCGGAAAAAAGGCCGCCTGTGGAAGGACGACGGCCCGGCGGCACGCGCCCGCAACGAAGCCCTACGCGCCACCCGATACTATGGGAGGGCGTTCTGGAAGCGCTGGACGGGCTATCACACCCGAAGTCGGGTCGAAGCGAAAATGCGCTGCCTGAAAGCCTTCGGCGAGCGCATCGCCGCAAGAGACCCCGACCGCCAGACCGCCGAAATCCACATCCGCATCGCCCTCATGAACCGCTTCAACGCCCTCGGCACCGCCGAGATCGTCCGCGTGGCATGACGTCAGCGGGAAAAGGGGCACTCACACCTCAGGCCTGAGTTCTGCAACAATGCCCCAACATGGCCATGTTGATGCTCTTGCGCCGCATGAAAGTGGAGGGAGTGACCGTGCATGGATTTCGGTCAGCCTTTCGCGATTGGGCATCTGAACAGCCGGGGATTGCGCGGGAAGTGGCAGAGATGAGCCTGGCGCATATGGTCGGTTCCGAGGTCGAGCGAGCCTATGACATGGCTTACCTCGTGGCGTGGGTTGGAGTGCAGCAGCATCTTGGTCGACGCGATCGTGACGGTCTTCGAGGTAAGGTGGCTATCGATCTTGGCGTTCGGGTCGATCGCCTTGATGGCCCTGCCTATGGCGGCTGTACAATGGCCGCAGCTTATGCCGGGCACGTGAAACTTCATTCCATTTCCTCCTTTTGTTTCAACCGCTAACCGCTTTTATCCGCCCACATTGGCAAGGGTGGGCGGCCGCAGTCTCCTTGCCGCGGCTCATCTCGCGCGTCAGCCAGAAGCCGGACAGGAGTAACAATCCTCCACCGAAGATCATGCCCTGCGCCGGAACTTCGCCAAAGACAAGGTAGCCGAGGGTTGCCGCCACGATCGGCGAGACGATGATGTCGACCAGCGAATAGATGTTTGCCGTGATCTGCTTGAGCACCAGCGAAATGCCGAAATAGGCGAACCCCGTTGAGACGACGCCGAGGCAGACCGCCCACAGCATGACGGGAAGTGACAGACCCAAGGCTGGATAGGCGACGAATTTGCCGACTTCACCCGACCCTGCGAGAACTAGCGCTGGCGACAGCAGTATCGCCCCGGTCGCCATTGACCAGAAGATATCGTTGCCCGTCTCCTCGCGTCCCTCATGGCGCATGTATGTGACCATGCCGGCATAGATCGCCCCGGTGCTGAGCGCGACAAGGTTGCCGTACCAGTCGCCTCCCGCCAGTGGTTTGGCCAGCACGATGCCCACCAGCGCGAGCCCGAAGATCAACACATAATTTTTCTTCGCTGGCTCACCGAGGAACAGTGCCGAGAAGATGAACACGAAGAAGGGGGCGATGCTCCAGAACACCACGGCATTGGCGATCGGCACGAGCGTCATGGCATAGTTGAAGACGCTAATCTGAGCGGCTATGAGCGCCCCGATAATGACCGTGTCCTTCACGTTGCCGCGGGGAAACCGTAGAGGTCGTCCCGTTGCGCGCGGGATGGCCATTGCCAGGAACGCGGCGCCAAAGCTCAGCGCGTAGAAGTTCAGCGTCTGGATCGGGATTGCGTCGCCGGTAAGCTTGACGAAGACACCGATCGTGGCCTCCGAGACGGTTATCAGGGCAAGCAGCAGGACGACCCGCATCAGCGACCCTCATCGCTGCGGGTGATATCGATTGCCTCGGCGCCGCGTTCGTCGAGGCACCGCTCCTCGACCTGAAGCGTGACGAAGAAGAATCCGAAGCGATCACGCAGCATCCCGTATGCAGCCTTGAGCACTTCCTGTGGGTCGGCGCCCTCCCGCACGCGCAGATGACTTGAAAAGACATCCTTCCCGCTGGTCAGGGCCCAGGCATGAACATGGTGCGCATCGGCCACCCCGTTGAGGGCTTCAAGCGCCTGCGTGACTTCCGGCAGGCTAACATCGGCCGGCGTTCCCTCCATCAGCAGGTGCATGGAGTCGCGCAGGATACCCCAGCTTGCCCAGATCAGCACGAAGCCGAACGCCATGCCGAGGATCGGGTCGATGAGCAGGAAGCCTGTGAATTTGATAACCAATGCGGTCACGATGATCAGCAGGCTGCCGACGAAGGTCTGGATGATATGCCAGAGCGCCCCTTTCACGTTGAGATCGCTCCGGCTTTGTTTCCAGATCAGCCCCAGCGATATGAACTCGGTCACCAGCCCGCCGGCGGCAGCCAGCAGCATAGGGCCGGTGGGCAGTTCGATCGGGTCCGACAGGCGCATCGCCGCCATTACGATCACGACCAGCGCCATGCCCAGCAGGAAGCCGCCGTTGACCAGCGCACCGATAATTTCGGCGCGATACCAACCGAAGCTGCGGTCCGCGTCGGCGGGACGCCGGGCCAGACGCGCGGCGACAATTGCCACCAATACGCCGCCGACCGCGGAGAAGGTGTGGAACGCGTCCGAGATCACCGCGATCGACCCCGTCCAGAGGCCGATGCCCATCTCGATTACGAAATAGACCCCCGTCAGCCAGGCGGAGATCGCCATGCCGCGCCCGCTCGACGGCATGTGCCCGCGATGCCCGTTGGTCATGACTATCTCCTTTCGATCAGAGCCGGACGCGGCGAAGTCGCAGCGCATTGGAAATGACGGAAACCGACGACAGGCTCATCGCCGCCGCCGCGATCATGGGCGACAGCAGCAAGCCGACGAACGGATAGAGGATCCCGGCAGCGATCGGCACGCCCGCCGCGTTATAGGCGAACGCGAAGAACAGGTTCTGGCGGATGTTGCGCAGCGTTGCCTTGGCAAGCTTGCGCGCGCGCACCAGCCCTACGAGATCCCCGTGCATCAGCGTGATGCCCGCGCTTTCTACGGCGACATCAGCGCCGGTGCTCATTGCAATGCCGACATCGGCGGCGGCAAGCGCAGGGGCATCGTTCACCCCGTCACCGGCCATCGCCACCGACGCGCCCTTGGTGCGCAGTTCCTCGACCAGCTTCTGCTTGTCCTCGGGCAGAACGCCGGCGCGCACCTCGTCGATGCCCAGTTGCCGCGCAACGGCCTCGGCCGTTCGCTGGTTGTCGCCGGTCGCCATGATGATGGTCAGGCCAAGCGCGTGCAGATCGCGGATCGCGCCTTCGGTGCTTTGCTTGATCGGATCGGCCACGGCGACAATGCCGGCTAGCGCCCCATCTACGGCGACGAACATAGCCGTCTTGCCATCCGCGCGGAGCGTGTCGGCCTGCGCTTCGGCCGTGCCGATCTCAAGGCCGAGATCCTGCATCATCGCCGGATTGCCGAGCGCCACGCGGCGTCCATCGACGGTGCCCCGCACGCCCTTGCCGGTTACCGCTTCGAAATCGGTCACGCTCCCGGGCGACAGACTGCGATCCCGCGCGCCCGCGACAATCGCCTCGGCAAGCGGATGCTCTGAGCCGCGCTCCAACGCCGCGGCAAGACCCAGCACCACCGCCTCGTCGCCCTGCAGCGCCACGACATCGGTGAGCGTCGGCTTGCCCTCGGTCAGCGTGCCGGTCTTGTCCACGATCACGATATCGACGCGCGCCATGCGTTCCAGCGCCTCGGCGTCCTTGATCAGCACGCCCGCTTGTGCGCCTCGTCCTGCGGCGGTTGTGATCGAGATTGGCGTTGCGAGGCCGAGGGCACAGGGACAGGCGATGATCAGGACGGAGACGGCCGAGGCGATGGCAAAGGCCAGCGCCGGTTGGGGACCGAAGGCAAGCCAAGCAAAGAACGCAGCGATAGCTACCGCAACGACCGTCGGTACGAAGATCGACGAGACCCGGTCGGCCAACCCCTGGATTGGCGCGCGCGAGCGCCGGGCGCCGGCGACCATCTCGACGATCTGGGCTAGCACGGTGTCGGCACCGACCTGGGTCGCCCGGATCGCAAGTGTCCCGTTCTTGTTGATCGTGCCGCCCGTGACACGATCGCCTTCCGTCTTCTCGATGGGCAAAGGCTCGCCCGTGATCATGCTTTCGTCGACGGAGGAGCGGCCCTCGATCACCTCGCCATCGATCGGCACGCTGTCGCCCGGCCGCACACGCAGCATGTCGCCTTCGACGATGTTCTCGAGCGGCGCATCGTATTCGGAGCCGTCCGGCAGGATGCGGCGCGCGGTCTTGGGCGCGAGATCTATCAGCGCGCGGATAGCATCGCCGGTACGTTCCCGCGCGCGAAGCTCCAGCACCTGACCGACAAAGACCAGAGCGATGATGACAACCGCCGCCTCGTAATAGGTGCCGACCCCGTCGCCCATCCGATACTGCTCGGGGAACACCCCTGGCGCGAAGGTGGCGACCAGCGAATAGACATAGGCCGCGCCGACCCCGAGCGAGATCAGGGTCCACATGTTAGGGGACAGGTTCCGGAACGAGTCGAGCCCGCGTCGGAAGAACGGAAGCGCCGCCCACAGAACGATGGGTGTGGCAAGAACGAATTCCGCATAGACTGACATCCGGTGACCCATCCAGCCGCGCACGTCGAGCCCCACGAGTTCGCCCATGGTGATCACCACCAGCGGCATGGCCGCCGCTGCGCTGATCCACATCCGGCGGGTGAAATCCGTCAGTTCCTCGCTGGGCTCGTCCGATGGCACCATTGGCTCCAGTGCCATGCCGCAGATCGGGCAATTCCCTGGTTCGTCCCGGACGATCTCCGGGTGCATCGGGCAGGTGTATTGCGTGCCGGGCTGTGCCCGGTGCACCACCTTCTGCGCATTGCCGGAGGCGTAGAAGTGCGGATCGGCATCGAATTTCTCCTGGCAGCCGGCGGAGCAAAAGTGGAACGTCTCGCCGCCGTAGTCGCGACCTCGAGTGCCATCCTTGATCTCGACGATCATCCCGCAGACGGGATCGGTCGCGGTATCGGCGCCCGGCGCGATGTCGGAGGCGGCGTGATGATGATGATGGTTTGCCATGGGATCGACGTCCTTTCCGCCCAGATGTGCGGCCTCCAGTCGGTGGAAGGTCAAGAGGCGGGCTCGTGTTTTTCTTTGTGTGCAGAGGTGTGGTTGCCATGAACCGCTTCGCGCGACGGCGGATTGAGCGCCAGGAAGACGCGCTCGAATAGGAAGACGGCAATCATGCCGACTAGGGCGATGACAACGATCAGCGGATCGCTCTGCCATTTGAGTGCAGCAAAGGCGCCGAGGACGACCACGTCCAGCGCGATCGCAGTCAGGAGGATCGAGGTCCGTGCACCAATGTCTTCCCGAAGGTTCCTCAAGACGCCCCAATGGATCAAGATATCCATCACGAGATAGAAGAAGGCCCCGAGCGATGCGATCCGGCTGAGGTCGAAGAAGATCGTCATCGCTCCGGCGATCACCACCGTATAGACGAGTGTATGATCGCGGATCGTGCCCGGCATGCCGAAATGGCTGTGGGGGATCAGCTTCATATCAGTCAGCATGGCCAGCATCCGCGACACAGCGAAGATGCTGGCTATCACTCCCGAGGCCGTCGCAACCAGCGCGAGCCCGACAGTCAAATAGAGGCCTACACGCCCGAGAGCTGGTTCGGCCGCCTCGGCAAGCGCGTAGTCCTTCGCAGCCACGATCCGGTCGAGGGGCAGGCTGGAGCCGACGGCGAAGGCGACAAGAAGGTAAACGATGATACAGATCGCTATCGAGATGATGATTGCGCGCCCGACGTTGCGGTGCGGTTGGGAGATCTCTGCGCCGCTGTTGGTGATCGTCGTGAAGCCCTTGAACGCGAGAATGGCGAGCGCTACCGAGGCGAGGAAGCCGGCAGTCATGCCACCGTCTCCGTCCTGCGCGGCCTCGAATGAGATGCCGCCGACCCAGAGCCCGGCGATGCCGAAGGCCGCGATCCCTCCGACCTTGAGGACCGCCATGAGCTGCGAAAAAAGGCCCACCGAGCGGTTGCCTGCCGCGTTCACGAGATAGGCGAAGACGATAAGACCCACGCCGATCGCCGGGACGAGCCAGCCCCCCGGCTCCATGCCGAGACCCCGCAGCAGGTACGTCGCGAATGTGCGCGCCACCAGGCTTTCGTTGATGACCATCGACAGTGCCATCAGAAGCGCCGCGCCTGCCGCGACGGTCGTCGGGCCGTAGGCCTTCGTCAGGATCATTCCGATCCCGCCTGCCGAAGGGTAGGCGTTCGACATCTTGACGTAGGTGTAGGCGCTGAAGGACGTCACGACGGCGCCGGCGACGAAGGCCAGCGGAAACCAAGGGCCCGCGAGTTCGGCGATCTGCCCGGTCAGCGCGAGAATTCCAGCGCCGATCATCACGCCGGTTCCCATCGCCACGGCATCGGTGAGGCTGAGGCTGTTCTTCTTGTACTCGGAACTCATGATCGACCGGCCTCCGTCGCGTTCTTGTTCGGGTCGTGTTTTCTCGAAGCAGCACCACGCCGAAGCGCAAGGAGCAGAAGGGGAAGCCCCGTCATCAGCCCCAGACCGAGCGCAATCCATTCCGGGCCGCCGAACGCGCCCTCCATCGCCGCGCTGCCGAAATGCGCGAGCACGAAACTCGCGGGCAGGATACCGGCCATCGTGGCCAGGGCGAATCGCCAGAAGTGGAGCCGACTGAGCCCCGCAGCATAGCTCATCGCGTCGAAAGAGACGAAGGGTAGAAGCCGACTCACGAACACCGTGAGCGTCAGCGCATTTTGCGATCCCAGCAGGCCATAATCAGCCTTGTCCCCAAGAAGGCGCTCGACGGGACCGCGTCCCAGCCCGCGGGCGATGAGGAAGGCGACAAGCGCGCCGATCTCGGACCCTAGGGCGACATAGACGGTGCCGGCATAGTGGCCGTAGGCAGCCCCTGAGGCCAGTGCAACTGGCGCGCTTGGAATGGGGCTGGCAACGACCGCGACCGTCATCAGGGAGACCACCGCGAGCGGCCCCCAAGGCCCGGCGCTCGTGATCCAAGCATCTACCGTGTTTCGGTCGATTTCGATCGACCACCAGCCTGCTGCCCAGGCAACAATGCCAAGGACCAGAAAGGCGCCGACGATCCGCACAGCAACCTTGCCGACGAACGATTGGCCTACTCCACTACTGCCGCTCTCATGGGGCACGTTAGCTGAGCTCCTCCGGCAGTGATGTGATCGCAGCGCCCAGCGAAACCACGGGCATCCCTGCAGCAAGCCAGCCTGTTCTGCGGCGAGAGCCGAGCATTCCCTCGGAGATATCGGCATAGCCGTCGCAACCAGCCCTCTGAAGGGCAGGCATGACCGAGCCCGATCTGCCGCCGGTGGCACAGATGAGGCCGACCGTCCTGTCTCTGGTTAACGTCTTTGTCGCGAACACGCGATCGAGAAAACGATCCTCATGCATGCTGATCGGCCAGATTCTGGCCCCGACGCCGGTTTCCAACCAATCCTCGCGTGACCGAATGTCGATCACGCGGGCACGGTCTGCCAGAAGGGCGTCATAGGCTTCGCCGGCTGACCAGATGGTTCGGGCCTGCACGTGGAGGCGAGACGTTGCGAGGAGGACCGACGATGCCGCCAGCCCCAGAGCGGAAACGCGCCGTCCATGAGCCATTCTCATCGGCTGTCTCCTTCAAGCCGCGTCCACGGCGCGGACCAGCATGTCGCGGACCTGCCCGGCGACCTTGTGCAGTTCGGCATTGTCCACCGCCTGCATCGAGGCGGCCGGGTCGATGGCGCTGACCTCGGTACCGCCATCGACCGAGCGCAGGATGACGTTGCAGGGCAGCATCGCGCCGATACGCGGCTCCAGCCCGATGGCCTCCCAAGCCATGTTCGGGTTGCAGGCACCAAGGATCTTGTAGCCGTCCATGTCCTTGTCGATCTTCTTCTTCATCGTGGCTTTGACGTCGATCTCGGTCAGCACGCCGAAGCCAGCGTCTGCCAGCGCCGCGCGTACGCGGGCCTCCGCGTCGTCGATGCCGGTGTCCGCCATCAGGCGGTCATGCGTATATGCCATTCTGTCTGTCCTTTCATGAGTTCGGCCCGACCCCGCAGAATGCGGAACCGGGCAAGGGATTGCAGTACGGCGGGCTCAGTTGTTGCCCATCCGACTCTGGCCGGGTGTCCCCATCATGCCGCCGTCGCCCTGCATGCTACCGTTCGGTCCGGGCATCATGCCGCCGCGCATCGTCTTCATACGCTCCATCATGTCGGCCGGCTTGACGATCTCTGCCACCGACACCTCGCCGTCTCCATCGTCGTCGAGGAACTGGAAACGATCCACCATGGTTTCGCGAATGAGCGCGCTGTGGAGCGTCTCGAACTCAGCGAGCGACAGGACTTCGTCGCCATCGGCGTCGTATTCCGCCAGCAGGGCCTGCAGTCCTTCATGGGCCTCCTGTGAAGTGACCCTACCATCGCCATCGGTGTCGAACCGCTCAATGCCCATGCCCGACGTGGGGCCACCGGCCCCCATCATGCCCATGCCACCCATGGGCCCGCTACCCCCCATCATCTGCGCGTGCATCCGCGTCATCATCTGCATCATGTCATGATTGCCGACTGCTGGATCCTTGGCGCCCTGAACTCCCTGACCACCACGGCCATGATCGCCCGCGGCGAGGGCGGCACCGCCCAGAGACATCAGAATGGCGGTAGCCGCCGCGAGTTTCGCTCTGGTTTTCATGTCTGTATCCTTTCTTGTGTGAAACGCCACACCGACGTGGGAAAGTAATAAAGAACGCCAAGGCTGCGTCATTGCCGATTTTGTATCCGTTCGTCGCAACGCGGGTGCCTGATACAAAGCGTTACAATCGCGGTGCTGACCCTGTGTCGCCACCCTGCCAAATGATAAGGATGAGCAGCTTGCCGCATATCTTGGTCGTCGACGATCACCGCCAGATAAGGGACTCGGTTACGCGGTTCCTGGAACGCAATGGCATGCGGGCGACGGCGGCCAAGGATGCCCGGGACATGGACGAGAAGCTCGCGAAAGGTCACTACGACCTGATGGTGCTCGATGTCATGATGCCGGGAGAGGACGGGCTTTCGATCTGCAAGCGCCTATCGGCCGAGAAGCGGCTTCCGATCATCATGCTCACGGCCCTCGGGCAGGACCAGGATCGTATCGTGGGGCTGGAGATCGGCGCGGACGACTACCTGCCAAAACCGTTCAACCCGCGTGAGCTTCTTGCCCGGATCAAGGCGGTACTGCGTCGCGCACGTGAGGAGAGGAGCGAGGCTGGGACACTTTCGGGGCGCATCCTGCGGTTCGGTGGGCTGACGCTCGATACCGATTCCCATGTCATCACAGGCCGAGATGGCAATCGCGACCAGCTGACAACCGCAGACTTTCGGCTGTTGACGGTCCTTCTGGCGCGTCCGCGCACGGTTTTGAGCCGCGAGCAACTTCTCGATCTCACGGCGGGGCGTGCGGCGGGGCCGCTCGACCGCACGATCGACAACCAGATCAGTCGGCTGCGGCGCAAGATCGAGGCGGACCCGTTGCGCCCGACGCTCATCACCACCGTGCGGAGCCACGGCTACAGTCTGAACGCGGATGTCGAGGTGGTCGCATGACCCGACCGCGGATAGGCAGCCTGCGCGCGCAACTCGTGATCCTCATCCTCGGGGCGTTGGCCATCGCGCAGGCTGTGAGCCTTTGGCTCTTCGCGGACGAGCGCAGCCTCGCCGTTCGCGCGGCCCTGGGGTTTGAGGCGGCGGGACGCGCCGCAAATGTCGTGCGCCTGCTGGAAGAAGCGCCACCCGATCTTTCCGCCTCGATCGTGCGGGCGGCGAATTCGCCGCTCGTGAAGTTCGACCTTGCGCCCGCTCCGAGCGTCACCACGCCTGACCACCATCACGCAGCCTACATCGAAACGAGAGTCCGCGCATTGCTTGGCGACGGCTTTAGTCGCGACATCCGGGTCAACCTAAAGGAAACCGCCGTCCCTCTCCATCCGATCCCGAACCTGTCCCCGCAAATGGCCCAGATGCATCAAGAGATGATGCGTGGCCGGATGCAGGCGGTCGAGATGACCCTGTCCATCGCGCTGGCCGGCGGCAAGTGGCTCAACGTCGCCACGCGGTTCGAACGCCCTCCGTTGCAATGGCCCCTTTCCTCTTTCCTGACCTTCGGGTTGACGGCCGCGCTGATCCTCGTCGCGGCATTCTGGTTCGTGATGACTCGCCTGACCGGGCCCCTGCGGGATCTTTCGCGCGCCGCCGAGGACTTGGGGCGCGGCGACGCGGGTGAGCCCCTGCCGGTCTCCGGCCCCGACGAGGTGCGCGACCTCACCCGCGCGTTCAACCGCATGCAAGAACGGCTGACGCGCTTTGTCGCGGACCGCACCCGCATTCTCGCCGCCGTGAACCACGACCTGCGCTCGC
This sequence comes from Aquicoccus porphyridii, assembly GCF_008369105.1. Lineage (GTDB taxonomy): Bacteria > Pseudomonadota > Alphaproteobacteria > Rhodobacterales > Rhodobacteraceae > Aquicoccus > Aquicoccus porphyridii. Next base: position 10,679 of record NZ_VINQ01000026.1, read on the forward strand.
CTCTCACAGCGATGCGGATTGATGCCGAACTGGTCGAGGACGAGGAGACCCGCGAGAGCCTGATCGCCTCCATCGACGAGATGCAGGCCATGGCAGAAGCCACGCTCAACTTCGCCGAGGGGCTGGCGGGGCGCGAAGCCTCGGAGGTCGTCGACGTGCCCGACTGGCTTGAGACTCTGGCAAGCGACAAGGCCACGCCGTTCGAACTGATCGATGGCCCGGCGATGACGGTGCGTATTCGCCCCCTTGGTCTACGCAGGGCCGTTCGCAATCTGGTCGAGAACGCCACCCGCTACGGGGGCGGCGCGACGGTCGGCTGGCACCGCGCGGGCGACGATCTGGTGATCGAGGTCACCGATCATGGCCCCGGAATCCCCGAGGAAGAGCTCGAAGAAGTCTTCGCGCCGTTTCACCGGCTGGAAGCGTCCCGCTCGCTCGAAACCGGGGGGCACGGGCTGGGCCTTGCCATCGCGCGGGCGATCGTGCGCGGACACGGCGGCGACATCCGGCTTGAAAACCGTGCCGAAGGCGGACTGAAGGCTTCGACCTTCATCCCGCTGTCGGAGGACGCACCCATCAACGACGAGAAACAATGGAAGGAGACTTGAAATGAGACAAACGGCACTTTGGGCAATCATCGGTCTCTCGGCGCCGACACTGGCCGCCGCGGACCCAGGGGAAAATTGGCAGGGAGGATATGATCACATGATGTGGGGCGGCGGTTATGGCATGTTGGGCGGCATGGCTATGATGCTTGTGTTCTGGGGCATTATCATCGCGCTGATCGTCTTTGCGGTGAAATGGTTCAACGACAACCAGGGAGGCGACAATCGCGGAAAGCGCGATGCGCTCGAGATTCTGCGCGAACGCTTTGCTTCGGGCGAGATCGACGAGGAAGAGTTCGACAGTCGGCGCAAGGCGCTGGAAAAGTGAGGCGGGCACTACCCGGCCTTCTTGCCGCAACGGGACAAGGCCGGGTTCACTGCAATGCCATGAAATGCATTGCCGCGCCTTGGAACGGGTGCGGCAGCGCGTTGGCAAGGCTACCTCGCGATTCCCGTTCTTCCTCCGCGGCCTCGTCGAGCGCGGCCATGACTGCGTCGGCTCACAGCAGTTCCGGCAGGACGATACCGTCCGGCGCGGCCGCGCCATAGACCGCATTGAACGGAATACCGTAGCGCTCGAAATTTTCCTGGTAGCGCAAAATCACGGGATCGGGCTAAGTCCAGTCGGCCTGCATAGGGGTGACGCCCTCTGCGGCAAGAGCCGAAACGACAGGGTCGTGGTCACGCACGAGCACCTTGTTCTCCTAGCAGTTCAGGCACCGGTCGGCCGTGACATCCACGAACACAACCTCGCCCCTTGAGACGCGGCGCACGATCTCTGCCCGGTCGAAGGCGATCCTGTCGATGACCCCCACCGAGAGCGCGCGGGGTGCCGGTGTGTCGGCCAGATACGCCACCCCGAAGTGCATGATCCCCACAAGGGGCAGCGCGAACCCGGCGCGGATCGGGCCCCGGAGCCTCCCCTGCCGATCAATCGCCTCAGCATGCCGAAACTTTCTGTCACTCTGGCAAGTTCCTTTCCTTGTGCGGGGGTCTCCCGGCGATCATTGCGCCTCTGTCCCGAACACACCGAACGCCTAGCCGACCCTTCCGCCTTCGCAGGCGAGGGTGACGACGGCGTCGGTGCCGGTCCGGACCGCGCGGCACCCATCCGGAAGCGTCAACGCCGCACCGCGCGTGGACAGCGTGGCGTCGAGATTCGCGCACTACCTTAAGGCCGTCGCGCAACCGGCCAGCGCGAGGAGCGCGACCACAGCCAGCTTCAGACGCTGTCCGTAACCTGTTGCTGCCTTGTCAGCGCGCAGCATCGACTTGGACGAGCGCCATTGGTTCCCGATCCTGTTCGGGGTCCTCCTGGCGGGTGTCCGCTGCGCCGTCCTGGCAGGAACCTCCCATCATGCGGTGCATCACGGCATGTGCGCCGAGGCACAGCGCCAGAGGGGCCAGAAGCCCAAGATTGCTCGCGAGCCCGCCGAGCGTTCCGCCTGCCACAAGAAAGGCGCCGAGCGGGACAAGAATCGCGGCACAACAGGCCAGACACCAAGCTTCACACCTGTGCCGGTTGACAACAGGTTTCGTGAATTCCAGTTCATCGTTTTCACCGTCTCACTCAACTCTCCGAACGATAGGTGCCTCTTCCGGGCAAAGGTCAAGGATACATTCGGATACAAAAAACACGGGCTTATCAGGTTGCAAGGCCGACGCGAGCCAGTAGTAAACGCTTGAATTATCGAGCGGTCTGAAACCACAGCGCCACGCTGGGCGCAGTTTTGGATTGGAACAGATCACAGGCAAAGAAGGAGCAAGGAACGTGGACAAACTCGGGCTTCTTGTCGGTGGCGTCATTGTCGCCGGGCTTGGCTTGGCGATCTGGCAGTTCATGCAACCGGCGGAAGTCATGGTCCACCCGGACCCGACGTCGTTGAACGACCTAGCGCAGGGCGCGCCGATCATCGAGGTTCGGCTTCCCGAGCAGTTGTCGCCCGAGGCAACGATTGGCCAGCGCGCCTTCGAGGTCAAATGCGCTGAATGCCATGGGGCGAACGCGGCCGGTCAGAATGGCGTCGCGCCACCGCTGATCCACCGCACATACGAGCCGAGCCATCATTCCGATGAAGCCTTTCAGATGGCGGTTCGAAACGGCGTGCGCGCGCATCACTGGCCCTTCGGTAACATGCCCCCGGTCGCGGGTCTGACCCGCGCCGACGTTCAGTATATCGTGCACTATGTCCGTCAACTGCAGCGCGAGAACGGGATCAATTGATGCGGGTGCTGTCCTTTTTCGTCGCGCGCGGGGGCCTTGTCGCGATGCTCATGATCGCGCTCGCGGTCCTTGCCGCTCCCGCGCCTGGTCTTGCCTGCACTCTGGATGCTCATTCAGAGATCGTCGTGGTCGCGGACAACCATGGTGTGATTGCAGGGCACGCGGCGCACGACGGCGCGGTCAACCGCTCCTGCCATCCCGACCCGACTTGTTCCCCTGCCGCCATTCTCATGACCCGGCCGATTTTCGAGGCACAAGGTTTCCAGGCCGCGCGTCAGCGGCTCGCGGGAACAACAATACGCGGGAGAAATGCGCCCGTTGATCTTCCACCTCCGCGCACCCGGGCCGTGTCACGACCGAATTCCCTGAACGACACCCAGACATGAGAGACCAAGACATGATCAAGACACTTCTGACCGGAACCGCCCTCGCGGCCATCCTTACCGCTTCCATCGCAGTTTCCAGCCCCGGCCACGGAGACGGCATCGGTGAACTTGGCGATGCCGCGCAAGTCGACCGCACCATCACGGTCGAAATGGACGAGATGAAGTACAGCCCGGAGACCATCGAGGTCGAATCCGGCGAGACGATCCGCTTCGAAGTGGTGAATGTCGGTCGGGCTGTCCACGAGTTCAACATTGGCACGCGCGAGACCTGGAATAACCACCGTGGCGAAATGCAGACGATGATGCGCGAAGGCATGATAACCGCGCGAAGCATCAATCATGACCGGATGATGGAGGCCGGGATGATGCATGACGACGCCAACAGCGTCCTTCTGGAGCCGGGTGAAACGGGCGAAGTCATCTGGATCTTCCCCGAAGGCGGTGAGATCGGCTTTGCCTGCAACGTGCCCGGCCACCGCGGGGCTGGCATGGAAGGCGATTTCCGGATGGGTCACGACTCCTGACGCCCAAATGACTGGATGCGGGCGCGACCTTCGCCCGCCCCGACACGTTTCCGGAGATATTGGCCATGCCGACACGACGCACCTTCCTCGGACAGACCGCCGCCGTTCTGGGCTTGGCGGTGAGCGGTCGGCAGGTGTCTGCCGCCTCTCACGCGTCCGCAACCCTTGTTGCACGCGAGGCCTCGGTGCAACTCGCCCCCGGCGGCTATCCGGCGACATCTATCTGGGGGTATGAGGGTCGCGCACCCGGTCCGACGATCCGGGTGCTCCAAGGCGAAAGGGTGCGGCGGCGGGTGGTCAACGACCTGCCCGAGCCGACCTCGGTCCACTGGCACGGGATCCGCGTCGACAACGCGATGGACGGTGTCTCGGGCCTGACGCAAGAGGCCGTGGCGCCGGGACAGTCGTTTGACTATGATTTCGTGGCGCCGGACGCCGGAACCTACTGGTATCACGCGCATAACCGGTCCTGGGTGCAGGTCGCCCGCGGCCTGCACGGGCCACTGATCGTGGAAGAGGCCGAACCGCCCGAGGTAGATCGCGACGAGACCCTCGTGCTCGACGACTGGTTGCTCGATCCCGAGACGGCGCTGATCGACACCAGTTTCGACCAGCCGATGGCGATGAGCCATGGTGGCCGGATCGGGAACCTGATCACCACCAACGGACAGTTCGACCTGTCCATCCCGGTCGCGCGGCACACCCGTCTGCGCCTGCGGCTCATCAACGCGTCGAACGCGCGGATCTTTCCGTTGCAGCTTGCAGGTTTGCGGGGCTGGACGGTCGCGCTCGACGGCATGCCGCTTGCCGCGCCCGAACCTCTGGAGGACGTCCTCGTCCTCGCCCCGGCGCAACGCGCCGATCTGATCGTCGATGTGACGGCTATTGCGGGCGAGACTGCGCATCTTGTCCGGATCGGCAATGACGACCGACCGGTCTCTCAGGTGGCGTTCCCTGTCTCGGGCAGCAGCGCACAAACGCCGCGCGCGGTGCCGGCGGCCCTGCCGCCCAATCCGGGCGATGGCATCCGGTCGCTTGCCGATGCCCGGCCATTGCGTCTGGTGATGACGGGTGGCGCCATGGGACGGATGGACAGCGCCCTCTTGGGCGGAGAGCGTCTCGGCTTTCGCGCGCTTGCAGCGCGGGGACGGTTCTGGGCCTTCAACGACATGGCCGAGATGACGCAGACCCCGCTGGCCGATCTTTCTATTGGTGAGCCGGTGCGGCTGGAGATCGTCAATGAGACCGTCTTTCCCCACGCCATGCATCTGCACGGGATGCACTTCCGCGAAATCCGCGACGGCAGACCCGTCGGCCCCATGCGTGACACGCTCCTCGTGGCCGCGCAAGAGACGCGCGAGATCGGCTTTGTGGCGGACAATCCGGGCGACTGGCTGTTTCATTGCCACATGCTCAGTCACGCCGAATCCGGAATGATGACATGGGTGCGGGTGACATGAAGACATGGATCCTGATCGCCGCGCCGGTGGCGCTTGGCCTTGCCGGAGTTGGGGCGTGGTTGACGATGCGCGACGCACCACAGGGCGCACTCGATCCCGCTATACCGGTAATGCCGGTCACGGTGGATATTGCGCAGGGAGAGGCGCTTTATGCCCGGAGCTGCGCCGCCTGCCACGGTGCCAACCTCGAAGCCCAGCCGGATTGGCGAACGCCCGATGCGGAAGGGCGTCTACCCGCGCCGCCTCACGATGAAACCGGGCACACCTGGCACCACCCCGACCGGGTCCTGTTTCAATACACGAAGCTCGGTGGACGGGAAGCCTTGGCGCTGCAAGGGGTCGAGTTCGACAGCGGCATGCCCGCATTCGGCGATGTCCTGACGCATCGCGAGATCTGGAACATCCTCGCCTACATCCAATCAACCTGGCCCGAGCGCGAGCGCGCCATGCAGGCCGAACGCACGGCTGCCGATCTGGCCAACGGAGGGACCTGACATGAAGAAACTCATCTCAATGATCGTAATCGCGCTTTCGCTGGCGCTGCCCTTGCAGGCAGCGACCCAGGACCTGTCCGAGGACAGGGTGCGCGAACTGGTCCTCGAAACCATCCGGGAGAACCCCGAGATCGTCATGGAGGCCGTCGCGATCCTGGAAACCCGCCAGGTCAAGGCGCAGGCGGCTTCACAGGCCGAGGTGCTCGCGAACGAACGCGATGTGTTGGAACGCGATCTCAATGCGCCGGTGCTGGGCAATCCGGATGGCGATGTCACGGTGGTGGAGTTCTTCGACTACAACTGCCCCTATTGCCGTCGCGTCAAGCCCGAGATCGAGGCTCTGCTCGAGGCCGATCCAAATGTTCGCCTTGTCTATCGCGAATGGCCGATCCTCGGCGAAGGGTCGGCTTTTGCCGCCGGTGCCGCGCTGGCCGCGCGCGAACAGGGGCTCTACGAGGAATTCCATTGGGCGATGATGGGCATGAGCGGTCGCGCGGAGGAATCTTCGGTCCTTCGGATTGCGGAAGACATCGGTCTTGACGTCGCGCAATTGCGCCGCGACATGGAAGCACAGGAGATCGACGCGCACATCCAGACCTCGATGCGCCTGGCGCAGGCCCTTGGCATCACGGGCACGCCTTCGTTCGTGATCGGCGACGTCCTTGTTCCCGGGGTCGTGAATGCGGATCAATTGCGAATGCTTGTCTCCGATGCGCGGGAACCGGAACAATGAATGCGGCTGGAAAAAAGGGCCTGACGCGGCGCCATTTCATCGTGACCGCATCCGCCCTGTTCTCGCCGCCCGTCTCGGGGTCGCTTCTGGCCGATACCTGGCCGAGCGAGGCGCAGAAAAGCGCGTGGGATGCCGAAGTGACCCCGCGCTTCTTCGATCTGGAGACCTCCAACCCTTGGGGCCTCGATCCGCGCTTTCTTCCGCAACGGGTCGAGGCGCGGGCGGGCCTTGTTCCGGGGAACATCCACGTGGATGCTATCGCCCGCTACCTCTATCACATCGAGGACGGCGGGACAGCCATGCGCTATGGTGTGGCCATCGCACGCGGCAATCTCTACGAGCCCGGCACCTACACGATCCGGCGCAAGGTCCGGTGGCCACACTGGACGCCGACGCGCTCCATGATCGAACGCGATCCGGAACTGTACGCGGATGTCGCCGATGGAGTGGAGCCGGGCCCGGAAAATCCGCTCGGCGCGCGCGCACTGTATCTCTTCGTCGGCGATCGCGACACCTATCTGCGCATCCATGGCTCGCCGGAGCCCCGCTCCATCGGGGGCCGCGCGAGTTCGGGCTGTGTACGGATGGTCAATGCCCATATCATTGCGCTCTATCCGCAGGTTGAAACCGGCGTGACAGCGTACTTGCATCCGCCGGAAGACGACGTCGGCGCGAATAATTGATCGCAGAAATCGATGTGCACGATCAAAACCGGCGACCTGACCACGCGAGAGGACTGGACTTGATACGAAAATTTACTATCGGCTCCGCCATTTTGGCCATTCTGAGCGGATGCACGGCTGCCATTGGCTCAGGGGACAAGGCCCCTGATATCATCCCCGAGCAGGTTGCCGCCTTGGCAGCCCCCTACCAGGACGTCTCGACCGCGCGCCTTCTGCCACGCGACGGATGTTACTGGTATCTTCACAAGGGGCCGGTCGAAACAACCCTCTTGCCGCTCAGAACCATCGACGGGCGACCAATCTGCGCTGCGCGAGAGTAGGAGTAAGTGCCGTCGGCGGCATCGACGTTCCCGGTCGGTGCTCAGCCTCCAAGTCTTGTTGCGCGGCGCCGCGCCAATTCGCGATGGAACACCCCCCCGCGTGATGTTCAGTTCGGCGGCCACCTCCTGCCAGCGGCCCTTCTCGGGCAGGCAATTGCCCTCGCCGAACCAGGCATCGAGACGGTCCGCCACTCTTGGCAGCGATCGGAACTCCGACCTGAGCCGCGCCGCCTGCCCGCTTCGAGGCGACTTCAGAGCACGCGGCAGTCACCCGATCGATCCGCGCCATGGTCCCCGCCCACGCAGCGACGATGGATGGTGTCGAAGGTTGGACAATACAGGCGGCGGAGATCCGGCTGGCGCGGTATTGATCGTGACCGGGTCCAACCCTGACCGCATCAGGGCCCTCGGGTTCATAGGCCTGATGACGGTTGGCATGCATTATCAAGCCCATCACCTCGCACTAGAGACCGGGTAGAATCCGCACGCTCATTGAGTTCGACCAGGACACAAAGTGCGCCACATCAAGCGGATGCGACTCCGGTAGGCCGAGTCATAATTGATGGGCAATGCGCAAAGTGCGGTTCCGGATCAAATGGAAACAATGACCTAGGGTGGAGACCGTTCGAACCCGGTCCCGTCCTCTCCGCCACCTGCCCCCGCGAAAGCGTTCTCCTGATCCAGTTGCTGCCGGATTTTTCCGTTGTATTCGAGGGTTATGCGGGAGGGGCTGAACACTGGCTCCGACGCGAGGAGGCCCGTAAGCGGTCTCTCCGGGCCGATGTTCTCCGGACCGAATGATTGCGCCAATTTGGTGAAGAGCTTGTAAGACATTGACCTGCATGTATTTTCCGTATCTCGCACCTAAGTACTTCGACGTCGGAGGCATTCGGTGAGATGGAACATAACTCGAACGTTCGCTGTTGGCTCCAGTTTGAGCAACTTGCCGATTGCCGCGACGCGGACTCACCTGCGTTCTACACAATGGGCGGGGAGTGTGAATTCGCTGCGCTTGCAACATCAGTTACCTTCAATTGCAAAAGTCGCCATTCGATCGACCTTCGGCTGGCTGTCACCGATCACGAGAGTTTGGTCCTTGGAAAGGCCATCCGGGAAGAACGGAATGATCCAGCCGTTTCCGGCGGCCTTCAGGGAGATCTGGCGACTCTAAACAATTGCCTGAAACCACTCAGGTCGACCGTCATGATTCCAAACAAATCTTACTCGACTGCGCCCCATCCTGCCAACGATCATTCGCACCGTCGCGGCTCTGTCGGCGCCGCGGTGATACGCAAGCGGGGGATCACGTCGGCGAGGGTCGTGGGCGCCCTCCGCAGGGCTTTCCAGCCCTGCGATGTATGAGGTCTCAGGGCTGCAAAGCCTTGCTACAGCCAGCGCTCACGGGTGATCTTCCTCCTTTGCAGGCCCGGTGACATTTCAACTTGGTTGCGACATGCTATATTCAAGCCGGATTTGCGCTGCGCTGTATGCAAAGCGCGCCTCCGAAAAAGAGATGGCGCGCCTTACGGAGTTTTCAGGGACAGTTCATCCCATCAGGGCGTTGTCGTCGCGCTTGATCGCGATGACGGAGGACCGTGGCAGCATCCCCTCTCCATCAGGGAACGGTGCGCCGGGGTGCTGAATGCCCACGAACATCGTGCGCCGGTCAGCCGACCAGCACAGGCCCGTCACCTCGCAGCCGTAGGGACCGGTCAGGAAGCGCTCGATCCGGCCCGTCGCGGGATCGCCTGCCAACATCTGGTTGTTACCCATTCCAGCGAAGTCACCCTCGTTATCGTAATTGCCGTCCGTCTGGATCCAGATCAGGCCGGTGGAGTCGATCACCATACCGTCGGGCGAGTTGAACAGGTTGCCTTCATTGATGTTGTCCGACCCGGCATAAGCATCGTCATGCACCGTCGGATTGCCCGCCATGACATAGAGATCCCATTCGAACGTATCGGTGGCGTGGTCGTCGTCGGCCGGGCGCCAGCGTACGATCTGGCCGTAGTTGTTGGCCTCGCGCGGGTTGGGGCCGCCCACCGCCTGCCAGTCGCCACCCGCATTGGTCTCGACGCCGCGGTTGCGGTTGTTGGTCAGGCAGCAATAGGCCTCGGCCGACACGGGGTTCACGGCCACCCATTCCGGGCGATCCATCGTGGTGGCGCCGACGCGCGACGCCGCGATGCGGCTGAAGATCGCGATCTCGGCGGCGGTCATGCCGGTGGCCTCGGGGGTCAGCGGAATCCAGCGCCCGGTCTGGTCGTCCTCGAAGCCAGCAACGTAAAGCTGACCTTCCTCGAGCAGCGTCGAGGTGTCGCCGCCCGGCACGTAGACGTCGCGCGACACCCACTTGTAGAGGAACTCGCCACGCTCGTCGTCGCCGGAATAGACGACGACCCGGCCATCGGGCGCCACGGCCACGGCGGCGTTCTCGTGCTTGAAGCGGCCGAGTGCGGTGCGCTTGACCGGGATCGAATCCGGGTCGGCGGGGTCGATCTCGACCACATAACCAGCGCGGTGCGGCTCGTTGGGGTTGGCCGCGGCATCGAAGCGCGAATCCCACTTGTGATAGTCGTAACCCCAGCCGTCGGCGCCAAGCCCGTAGCGTTCGCGCCCTTCGGCGGCGAGCCCCTCGACCGCGACGTCACCATTGGCGCCGAAGTAGCCGTTGAAGTTCTCCTCGCAGGTCAGATAGGTGCCCCAAGGCGTCTTGCCCGCACCGCAATTGTTCATCGTGCCGAGGCTTTCGGTGCCGGTCGGATCCGCGGCGGTGCGTATCAGTTCATGCCCGGCGGCGGGACCGGAGATGCGCATGGGCGTGTTGTGGGTGATGCGGCGGTTGAAGGGGCTGTCGACCACCACTTCCCAGCCATTCTCGCCCTCGGAAAGTTCCATCACCGTCACGCCCTGAAGATTTTGCAGCTTGAGCACGTCGTCGGCATCACGCGGAACGCCCTCCTCGGCCTGCGGCAGGTTGCTGGGACGGTTGGTGTATTCGCTGTTGACCGCGATCACGTGCCGGTCGCCGATCAGGAACATCTCCATGCCGTCGGTATTCTCGCCGAACACCTTGTCGGACATTTCCACGCTGCCGCCATTTTCCTGGTCGAAATCGCCCTCGGCTTCGGAGAACAGAGGATCGCCCCAGCGCACCACCGTCTGCCAGCTGTAGCCTTCGGGCACGTGCACGGTGCCGTCGGTCGCGGTCGGGATCGGCGTGAAGGCAAAGCGTGAGGCCTGCTGCGCGTGTGCTGTCGTGCCCTTGAGGAAGGCGGTGCCCATGACCGCCGCGCCCGATCCGAAGGCGAGCACGCCGGAAAGAAACCCGCGGCGCGAGACTGCGCGCTCGACCACGCGGTCAAAATCCTGTTCCTTGGGGCGGGGAAAATTCAGTTCGTCCCAATCGTCGGCGGACATGCTGTTCAGGTCATTGTTTTTCATGGCTTGCTCCGTCATGGCTTGCTCCGTGGTCCTGTGAGTGGCATTCCATCGCGCAAGTGATCTCACCTGCGAATGACCGGGAAGCTAAAGTCCGGCGAACACAAAAATATGACAAATGCCGCCGTGTTCGCCCTTCGCTTCCGAAAGGGTCCCGCACTGGGCATACTGTGAACCGCCATTTCTGCTGGCAAAGCGTCGTCACGCCGGAGCCTGACCTGGACCGAGGACAGGTTCCGTGACGTCTCCCATTCGCATTCGGCAACCACGTCTCACCATCGCGGGCGCAACGGGCCGTCGCAAAAGTTTCATTGCCGCGAAACGTTGCCGACATCGCGGACTGTCAGCTTTAACGGTGCCAGATACATCAAATCCAGCTCAGGGGCCCCTTATGCCGAAGATTTCCTTCACCCGCCGCCAGACCTTGCTCGGGGGCGTCGCCCTCGGGACCTCGCTTGCCGTTCCGTCGCTATCGCGGGCACAGTCCCGTCCGATCATGGAACATGGCGTCATGTCCGGCGACGTCACCCATGACGGCGCCATCGTCTGGGGCCGCGCCGACCGCGAGTCGAAAATGCTGGTGGAATGGGCCACCACAGAAAGCATGACCGACGCTCGCGTCTTGCCAGGTCTGAACGTCGGCACGCCCACGTCGTTTTCGGGCAAGATGGCGCTTACCGGCCTGCCCAGCGACCAGGACATCTTCTACCGCGTGACAATGGCCGACCTTGCGGACAACACGATGTCCGAGCCCTTGACCGGCCGGTTCCGCACCGCTCCCATGAGCAAGCGCGATATCAGCTTCGTATGGTCGGGCGACACCGCCGGCCAAGGCTGGGGGATCGACGAAAGTCGGGGCGGCATGACGACCTATGCGACGATGCTGGGCCACCGGCCCGATTTCTTCCTGCATTCGGGCGATACGGTCTATGCCGACGGCCCCCTGCAAGATGAGGTCGAACTGGATGACGGCACGATCTGGAACAACCTGCTGACACCGTCCAAGATGAAGGTGGCCGAAACGCTGGATGAATTCCGCGACCAGCACCTCTACAATTACCTCGACAGGAATGTGCGCGCCTTCAACGCGGAAGTGCCGATGATCGCCCAGTGGGACGATCATGAAGTCACCAACAACTGGTATCCGAACGAGATCCTCGCCTCCGATGATCGCTACAGCGTGAAATCGGCTCAGCTTCTGGCCGCGCGCGCGAGTCGCGCGTTCCACGAGATGATTCCGACGCGCCAGACCTTGGCAGAGCCGATGCGCGTCTACCGCAAGTTGGCTTACGGGCCGCTGCTCGAAATCTTCGTGATCGACCTGCGCACATACCGCGGCGACAACACTGCCAATCGCGAGGAAAACGGCGCGCCCTTCCTCGGCGCCGATCAGCTCGCCTGGCTCAAGCGCGAGATGATGAATTCCAAGGCGACTTGGAAGGTCATCGCCTCCGACATGCCCATCGGGATGATGGTCACGGACGGCGACAACATGGAAAACGGTGCCAATGGCGACGGCCCGGCTCTCGGGCGCGAACAGGATATCGCCACCGTCCTGTCGTTTATCAAGGCCGCGGGGATCGCCAACACGGTCTGGCTGACCGCCGACGTGCACTATACCGCTGCACATCATTATTCGCCCGAACGGGCGGTTTTCCAAGACTTCGAGCCATTCTGGGAATTCGTTTCGGGCCCGTTGCATGCTGGCACCTTTGGTCCGAGCGACTACGACAACACCTTCGGTCCTGAAGTCCGCTTCGCCAAACATCCCGAAGCCGGCCAGGCCAATCTGCCGCCAAGCGACGGGTTGCAGTTTTTTGGCAAGGTCGACATCGCGGCAGATACCGGTGTCATGACCGTGCGCCTGATGGACAGCGCGGATGTCGAGTTGTGGTCAGTAGATCTCGAGCCGCGCACCGCGTGACCCGGATCGCGCGACTCCGCGCCATGGGACAGCCCGCAGAGGGCCGCCTTTCGTTCGGGCATTGCCAAATTGATCGCCAACTCGCGCTCTCGGCGAAGAGCGAGCGCCTCAGCGAACGGTGGGTTGTCCGCGTAGCCAACCCAAAATAACATATAGGCTTCGCACATGCAGCGAATGGCCGCTTGGGTGAAGCTGCGCTGCGGCAAAGGCGCGGTCGTCAAGGTCTGGTCAGGGCCGGTTCGTGTCAATCGACACCAGCGGCGGATTCTGGACATTCTCTGCAAGCGCGAGCCATTCTTGCTGCGGCTCTGGAAGCCGACATTCAGGGAATCTCGGAGCAGGATCGCCCTCTGGGGATGCCGCAAGGCGGCACACCCTTGTGACCTTACTCGCTCAGGCGCTCGATGCCGCATTCCTCATCCAGAGCCGAACCTTCAGCGGCTTCGACCGGAATCGTAAGCGGGCCCTCGGCGGGTACGCCGAACAGCGTTGCGACGACCACTGTCTCCTGATCCGCGCTCGGATTGAAGGCGGTGTGGACAGTGTCGCCGGGGTCGACCAAGGCCGAGCCGGGTGCGAAGTCGCGTTCGACGCAATCCTCGGCGAATACGAACGTGAAATCGCCTTCCGCGACCTTGATCAGCACCGTCCCGGGATGAGTGTGCCAGGGGAACACGACACCGGGCTGAATGGTGAACTCGACCACCACCATGTACGATGCGTCCTCGATCTCGACACTCTGTGGCGGTAGCCCCTCGAGGTTCTGCGTGATCTGCATGGACGTCTCGTTAGGGAAGGCGTGCCGCTCGGTCAGTGGCTGGGCGGCGATCGGTTCCGGTTCCTCGGCGGACGCCGTCGCGGTGATTGCCAGCGTGGCACCAGCCAGGATTGCGGTGTGCAGAGCGAGTTTGGTTGTGCGTGTCATCGCCATCTCCTTTTTGGGGTTGGGTTTTCGACAATGCCGAATTGTTCAGCGCCGGGTTCCTGCGGCGACGAGGTAGTCGCGCGGCACGCAGACACCGAGATCGGTGGCGAAGCTGGCGTGAAAGGCGACGAAGTCGCGTTCAAGCGCGCGCGCGTCCGCCTCGTCCAGCTTGCCGACGAGCGTGCGCAGGGGGCCGTAGCCCTCGACGAAGGTCCGCCAGGCGGCTTCGCCGTCGGGTTCCCGGTAGAACGACGTGCCCTGTTCGAAGGCGAGATCGAAATGATCGCCGAGCAGCGACGTCAACCGTTCCCTGCTGCCCCATTCGAAAGGCGACGGGGGCGGTGTGCCATCGGGCTTGGGCATGTAGCTCTTCATGATCTTGAACATCTCGAAGACATTGCCGTCGGGCGTCCATGTGGCCAGTGAAATGCGCCCGCCGGGTTTGCAGACGCGCGCGATCTCGGCGGCGGCATCCTCGGGGCGCTGGACGAACATGATTCCGAAGCTCGACATGACCGCGTCGAAGGACGCGTCCGGGTAGGGCAACGCCTCCGCGTCGCCCAGTTCGAACGTGATGTCGATGTCGCGCGCGCCGGCCATTTCCTTGGCCGCGGCCAGCAGGTCGGGCGCGAAATCCACACCCGTCACCCGGACTCCACGTTCGGCAAGCCGCCGCGCGGCCCAACCGGTGCCCGTCGCCACGTCGAGAACCCGTCCGTCCCTGGGCGGTGCCAGACGGTTTGTGCAGTGCTCGATGGCATCCAGGATGCCACGGCTGATCTCGTCATAAGCGCCGCCCGGCCTGGACCATGTGGCGGATGGGGTCGCGTTGTGACTGCGAATGGGATGGTCGAGGATGTCGGTTGCATGTGTCATGGTATTCTCCTTTGAAAGTGCTGGTCGCCTGGTGGCGCGTGATCGGAAGGCATGGATCGGGTTGTGGCCCTGTATCGTTGTCCTCAGTTCGTACGTTGCCTTCGGTGCGGACGAGCCGGGTCCGATGTCCGGGAACTCTCACAGATTCGCTCGGCCCGTGGCCAGTTCACGGATTGAAGCCCGCTCCATACAGATTCTGAATTCGAGCGGCGTGACTGGACGATCCGAGCCGGCCACCAAGCGATCATGGAAGACCCAAGCGCGCGAGATTCGGCACGGTCCGCTCGATCATCAGGCAACCGCGCATATCGGCGTGGGCTTTCACCGAGACTTCGAGGGACTCGAGCGTCACGCCCATGCGCGCCGCAATCATCCGCAGCGTCGAATCGAGACCGGCGGCCAGCGCGGCGCACAGGATGTCGCCCGGGTTCGGCAAGTCGTGATCGCCGCCGTTCGCGAGATGGATACCGAAGTCCCACGGCGCGCTCTGGCCGTCGCCGACCTTGACGGTGCCGTGGAACGGGTCGGCGTCGCCGCTTTGCGCGATCGCATGGTCCGTGATCCGTGCCTCGTCGGGCGCAGTTTTGTAACGGTCTTGCAGTGGTTCCTGGCGCTCCTTCACCAGGGCGGTCATGGTCTTGCTCATCGCTCTGCTCCCTTCTGAGATGTCGATGAGCAATCATGAGGCAACAAATGCCAGCGCGCATGAGGCGCTGGTCCTACGCCGACCTGGAAATTTCGGGGCTCAGACGTCGGCTTCGGGACCGTTGTCCCGGCCTCGCCGGGCCTCAGTCGCGGCCAAGACCTGCGTCGCGGGCTGACACGATCGCCTGTGCCCGGCTCGCGACACCGAGCTTGGAGAAGATCGTACTGACGTGATTGCGCACCGTCTTCTCGGAGATCCTCAGCAGGTTCGCCAGATCCCGGTTGCTGAGGCCGCGTGCGACGCCGCCCAGCACCTCCACCTCGCGCGCAGTCAGCGTATCGAGCGCGAGATCGCAGGCCCGGGCCGCGCCAGATTCGGGTTCGAGAAAGCCACTGATCTCGTGGCAGAATGTCTCCCACGCCTCTTCGTTCGGAAGAAGAATGTGGTTGTTGGTCTCCAGTGGCACGAACCGCGCATTCGGTATCAGTGATGCGAGTTGACGGCCGGCCTCGAACGGGACCATGCAGTCGCGGCGACCGTGGAACACCAGGGTCGGCGCCGCGATGTCGCCTGCAACGTCGCGAATATCGAAGGCGTTGAAGGCATCCCACATCAGCCGCGCATTGCGCGCCGAGGCGCTGCGCCGCTGCATCTCGCCGATCCATCGCAAGGCGTCCTTGCCGGCCTCGGGCATCAGAAGGTTGGCGAAGATCTCCCGGAAGGCGCCGGTCTTCTTGCCCCAACCCACCTCGATCATCTCGGCCAGAGCACGCGCTTCTTGAACCAACCGGTCCGGTACGCCCTCGGCATAGGCGCCGAATGGGTAGCTGTCGTAGAGAACGAGGCGGCTGACCCTATCGGGATGCCGGGCGGCATAGGCGGCCGCCACGGCACCGCCCTGGCACAAACCAATTAGTGGAAAGCGCGTTAGACCGGCGCACTTGACCACCGCATCAAGGTCCTCGATCCAGCGGTCCATAGAAAAATCGTCAACATTGCGGTCGGACAGCCCGGAACCGCGCGGATCATAGCGAATAAGGGTGCGACCGTCGGACAGAAAGTCGAACCAGTGCCGCCACACGGCACTCTGCCGGTCGAGATCGAGATGTGTGAACCAGTTTGCCACCCGCACCAAAGGCGGTCCTTCTCCAGACTCGGCAAAGGCGATCCGAACACCCTCCGCTGACGTGCAAAACCCCACGTGTTGTTTCATGATGGGATTCTACACGCCAACACTGACTTGATAAAGTCACCGGTGGTGACAGGTGTTGCGATGACCCGTTGAAACCACACTCGCTGAACGGACCCTCAACCGTTTCAAATGCTGTGCGCTGCACGAATGGCCGCAAAGCGAAAGCTGCATCGCAGAATGCTGGCCCACGATGAGTGACCGGTTTAGAGCCGTGAGCTTCGGGACGCTCGGCCTCGGTGGCCGTTCATACCGCCGCAGTGCCGCACGTCCGCTTGGAGCCCATTGCACTCCATCGGATGTACAGCTAACCTCGTTAGCACGCTGATACTGTCCGGCTGAGGCGTGGACGATCAGCGTTCCCCCATCATAGCAAACTCGAGTATGGCACATGTGTGAACATATGTTCGTCGTGACCGGTGGTCCCGGTTCCGGCAAAACCAGCTTGATCGACGCCCTGACCCGCCGAGGGTTCCGCAGCATGCCTGAGGCCGGACGGGCCATTATACAGGATCAAGCGCAAATAGGCGGAACGTCCCTGCCTTGGGCTGACAGGTCGATGTACGCCGAGTTAATGCTGGGCTGGGAGCTGCGGTCATGGCATGAAGCACAGGCGATTGACGGCCCTGTCCTGATGGACAGGGGGATTGCCGATGTCGTCGGATACCTCACGCTCTGCGGTCTCCCCGTCCCAGCCCATATCGAGACAGCAGCCAAGCTTTACACCTACAACAGGCGGGTTTTCCTCACTCCGTATTGGGAGGCCATCTTTGCGCAGGACGCCGAGCGCAAACAGGATCGAGAGGAGGCCCAAGCGACCGGCAAAGTCATGGCGGAAACTTATGCTCGGTTCGGCTATCAGCTCATCGAAATGCCGATGACAGGGGTCGAGGAGCGCGCCGATTTGGTGGCGGGCTTTCTGGAAGGCGTCTGACAGCTTTGTCCCGCATATGCGCCCTCTACCATCGACGGAATGTCGCACCTGCTGCGCATGCTCGGAGATATGCGTCAGTCAAAAAGAGCAGCCATTCACGGGAGAAGCATTCTGTCAACCGGGCAGCGATTGCTAAATTGAACGATAATTAGCGCTCGCCCGTTCACTTCCGAGCGAAAGCCTTCGAGAATACCAGGGGGTGATATGGTTGAGACTGAGGCCCTTTGATAGGCCCCGGTCGATGTCACATCACTGTCCGATTACAGCTGTTACGGCGCGACTGATGTCCTGCAAGGCGGCGTTGAGCGTCTCGAAATCCTCGTCCATGTCCGAGAGGAAGATGGTGACGACCCAGGGCGCGCGGCTTTCAGGTGTCACCATCACAACCAAGTTGCGATTGTGGCTGCCACTGCCAGACTTATCATAGATTTGCCATTCCGCTGGTGCCTCGGCCCGCAGCAATTGGCCCGTCACTCCGCCGTGACTCATCCAATCCGCCAGTTGTTTGCGTGACCTGTCTGACAGCGCGTCGCCTAGCAGCAGAGTGTGCAATGTATCTGTGCTGGCAACCGGCGTCGTGGTGTCACGCGGGTCACCCGGCGCAAATGTGTTCAACTCTGGTTCTTGCCGGTCAAGCCTGCTTTCAATGTCCCCTGTGTTGCGGAAGAATTGCGTAATGGCCTGCGGGCCGCCCAGATGGTCAATAAGCAGGTTGGCGGCCGTATTGTCGCTCATGTCGATTGCAGCCATGCAAAGCTCCCCTATACTCATACTCTGGCCAACACGCTGTTCGGTGACAGGCGCATAGGACTGTATGTCGCCCTGAGTTACGGGTAGTTGGTCAGACAGCGACAGTGTACCCGCATCAACCCGCGCCAGTACTGCACCGCAAAGAGGCACTTTTACTGTGCTGTTCATCAAAAATCGTTCGTCCTGCCTGTGTGACCAAGTAAAATCCGAACCGGTGTCAATCAGTGAAATACCGATCCGTCCATCCAGTTTGGTTTCGATCTGGTCGACGGTTTGTTCAAGCGTCTCGATAGGTGTTTGTCCGAAGCTTGTGGTGGCAATGGACAAGCCAAGTGCGATCCCTGTCACTACTCGCGACAAGGTAGAGGGGCGAATCTGCATGCAGCGTTCCTTTATTTTGCGGCACGTGACACCGAGAAGGGCGGCATCAGGTGATTTCATGGGAAGCGTATATTTCGGCTTGATTGGCCGCAGCAAACGACAAATATTATGGCAAGCCATTAGCTGAGGTATTGCAATGGATCGACCCGATCTGCCGCTGAATGCCCTGCGGGTGTTCGAAGTCGCCACGCGACAAGGCAGCTTCACCAAGGCTGCGATCGAACTGCGCGTCACGCAAGCTGCGGTCAGCCACCAAATCGCGCGGCTGGAGGATCTGCTTGGCGTCACACTGTTCTTGCGCACCTCACAGGGTTTGCTACCGACCGACGAAGGTCGGCTGCTCTTTCCCGTCTTGGAACATGGTTTCGATGCAATGGCGCGAGCTCTCGATGGCCTCGGGGGCCGGCGCAACATCGAAGTACTGAAGGTCGGCGTAAACACGACGTTTGCGCTTGGCTGGCTGATGCCGCGGTTGGCGGCGTTTCGGCAGGCCCACCCCGAGATCGAAATCAGGATCTCGACCAATAACAACCGCGTCGAGATTCTTCGCGAAGGATTGGACATGGCGATCCGTTTTGGCACCGGCGGCTGGTCGGGTCATAAAGCGATCGGTCTGATGGATACCCCGCTATCGCCTCTCTGCGCACCGGAGCTGGCAACGCGACTGCTCCATCCGGCAGACCTTGGGCAGATGACGCTACTCCGAAGTTATCGCAGCGCAGAATGGCCTGGCTGGTTCGAGGCCGCAGGTACGTCCTGTCCTCCGGTTTCAGGGCCGGTGCTGGACAGCTCGATCGCACTCGCGGAATTGGCGGCCTCTGGCGCTGGAGCGGCACTCCTGCCTATCTCGATGTTCGATCACTATGTCACGCAGGGTCGATTGGTTCAGCCCTTCGGGATCACTGTGTCAGCGGGGCGCTACTATCTTGCTTGGCCATCCGATCGTCCGATCACTCGGGCGATGAGCACATTTTCAAGGTGGCTCTCAGGACAAAGTCCCGAAGAAACGGGTCCGTCTTCTGCCTAATCATATGTTAAATGGTGGCAAATATGGGCAGTTCGCTGCACCTGATGCGAAGGGCGAGTTGTGGACTTTTGCTGCGTTTTGCACCGAGGTCTGCTATGTGAGATATTGAGGGCGCTTCCATAACGTGAAAAGGTTTCGTGTATGGATTTGCCTGATCTTCCTCCCGATTTGGTGTTCGTCCGGTTTGGCGGCGATCCAAGCGACATAGCCTTGCATTCGAAGCCAAACGAGCGGCCATGGGGCCGCACATCATCAAACGCTGGACTTGGGATGAAGCATTCCAACGCGACCTTCATGAACGTCATTACAGCGAGAAGCCATTTTTCGAGATAAGGCGCTCGGGGCAGAGATTAGGAATATTGTCGTTTCAAAGGCAGACAGATCACATTCGATTTGGAGAGTTTTACCTGTTTCCCATGTATCAAGGTCGGAGAACAGGTTCTGCAATTCTCGCGCACTGCCTCACGGTCGCCGATGGTCTGAGGCTACCAGTTAGATTGGAGTATTTGCACTGGAACCCTGTCCGCTCGCTTTATCTACGGCATGGTTTCAATGAAATCGGCCGCTCCGAGACACACCGTTTCATGCAACGAAACGCCGCCGTTTAGTGATTTGGTTCAGGGACGGAAACATAATGTGAAACGAACGGCGGGAAGCAGTCGCTCGCCGCGCTTGTCACGAACGACCATGAAGCGCAGGAAGCGGCCATGGCTCCAAGGACACCTGGTGCCGCATACCCGTACGGACAAGAGGAAGGCTGCCTTCGCCAACCTCTGGTCACTCCCGAAGGCGTTTTTCGGCGGGTGCGGCTTATTCGAATGGTTGCAAACCCCTAGGGTGTATATAAACATCCATCCGCGCCTCTGGTATCATGAGTCCGGTCGCATGCTGTGCTAGACACGAATGACTTGTAAGGGCTGAGAC
>NZ_VINQ01000251.1 GCF_008369105.1 Aquicoccus porphyridii
CGCTGCTTCTCCATGAGCTTGGCTGACAGGACGGCAGACTCCCGCGGCGGCGCCAGGTTCGACCCGCGCGACCGCGCGACGATGGACTCAGCGTTTCCGCACGCGCGCCATGCAGCGCTGGTAGCGTTCGTCGACGCGCTTGGCGAACCAGGCGGTGGTCAGCTTGCGGGTGATCTTCGGGCTCTCCAGGGTGATCCCCGGCAGCACGGCGCGGGGCAATGTCTTGCTGGTGGCGCTTTCGGCCAGGGCGAAGACCTTGCGGTACAGCGCGCTGTCGGCGAACTCCGGGCTGTCGCCCTGCTCCAGCGCCCGGCGGATCGCCGCGTCGCTCATGTCCAGGCGCTTGCCGA
>NZ_VINQ01000252.1 GCF_008369105.1 Aquicoccus porphyridii
TTGGAGGCGAAGCCGGCGGCCAGGTCGAAGCCGGCCTTGCCGCTGGCGATCAGGTACAGCACGCCGCCGGCGGCGAGGCCACCGAGGACCTGGGCGACGACATAGGGCAGCAGTTGGCTGGCCGGGAAGCGCCCGCCGACCCACAGGCCTACCGATACCGCGGGGTTCAGATGGGCGCCGGAGATCGGGCCGATGGCATAGGCCATGGTCAGCACGCTGAGGCCGAACGCCAGGGCCACGCCGAGGTAGCCGATTCCCAGTTCCGGTACGCCGGCAGCGAGTACTGCGCTGCCGCAGCCGCCCAATACCAGCCAGAAGGTGCCGAAGAACTCTGCTCCGTATTGCTTCAT
>NZ_VINQ01000253.1 GCF_008369105.1 Aquicoccus porphyridii
GCCAGCCTGCGCGCGTCCCTCGGCGCCAGCGCCGCCGCCACCCTGCTCGACGTCAGCAGCGCCGCGCAACGGGTCGAGCGCCCGGACGACAACCGTGTGCAGCAACTCGACCAGCAACTGCGCGAGATAGACCGGCAACTGCGGGAAATCCATGACCGCGGCAGCGTGCTCGAAGCGCAGAAGAAGTTCCTCGCCGACATCCAGAGCGGCAGCACCCAGCCCGGCAAGGATCGCCCCATGCCCGGCATCGACGAGCTGAAGAGCCTGCTGCAACTGACCGAAGGCAACCTCGAACGCCTGCTCGCCGAGCAGCGCCAGCTGGACGACCGCGCCGCCGAACTGGAACAGC
>NZ_VINQ01000254.1 GCF_008369105.1 Aquicoccus porphyridii
CACCGCCCTGGCCGCCGCCGAAGCCGACGTGCTCGGTGCCGAGGCCAACCTGGCCAATGCCGAGGCCAACCTGCAACGCCAGCAGGCGCTGATCGAACAGGCGCGGGCCAAGGTCCGCGCCGAGCAGGCCGAGCTGGTCTTCGCCCGTCACGAGCAAAGCCGCTACCAGACCCTCGCCAGCAAGGGCGCCGGCAGCCTGCAGAACGCCCAGCAGGCGCAATCGCGGATCGATACCGCCAGCGCCCGGCTGGCCGAGGGCCAGGCCGCAGTGGATGCCACGCGCAAGCAGGTGAGCGTCCTCGAAGCCCGCGTCGGCCAGGCCCGTGGCGACCTGCAACGCATGCAGGC
>NZ_VINQ01000255.1 GCF_008369105.1 Aquicoccus porphyridii
GCCACCTCCGCCTGGCTGCCCCATGGCGTGAGCGAGATCGAGACGGTCGGCATCCCTACCGTGTCCAGCGTACGCGTGGCGCCGCCGCGGATCGCCGCGGCGGCGGTGGCCTTCGAGTGCGAGGTGGCGGAGATCAAGCCGTATCCGGCGGAGAACCCCAATTGCCACCTGATCTTCGCCCGCGTGCTGCTGGCCCATGTCGACGATGCCGTGCTGGCCGACGAGCGCCATGTGGATAGCGCCCGGCTCGACCTGGTCGGTCGCCTGGGCGGCAGCCACTACAGCCATACCCGCGACACGTTCAGCATGATCCGGCCCAGGTAGCCGGGCTCAGTCCGGCGCCCGCAG
>NZ_VINQ01000256.1 GCF_008369105.1 Aquicoccus porphyridii
CGCCGATCAAGCAGTGGGAGGTCCAGCGGGCGTTCAACCTGCGCCTGCGTCGGCGCCTCGACCAGGCCGGCCTCGAACTGTCCATGCCGCGTCTCAACGTACAGTTGAGCCGGGCGCCCAAGGCGAAATCCGCGGAACCGGACGAGCAGGGCACGCCGGCGGACGGCGGCATCTAGCGCGACAGGATGACCCGGCAGATGCGGCGCATGTCGCGGTCGTCGATGCCGTCGCACTGCCACGGCGCACGCGATACCACGGCCCGGCACTGGCGGCGCATGTCGCGGCTGTCGATGTCGTCGCAGCGCTTGCGGTCGCCGCGGACGATGGCGCGGCACTGGCGGCGCGTGT
>NZ_VINQ01000027.1 GCF_008369105.1 Aquicoccus porphyridii
AGGATGCGCGCCGCGACTGGATGGCGCTTGGGGGGCGTGAAAGCGATATCGTGCCGCTCTCGAAATTCCGCCAGGGGAGCGATATCCGTCTCCCAGAGGGCATCCTCTTCGTCACCTATGCCACCCTGCGTTCTGCTGAACGCGACGGGAAAGCCTCCCGCCTCGATCAGGTGACGTCCTGGCTTGGCGAGGGGTTCAACGGGGTCATCGCTTTCGACGAAAGCCACGCCATGGCGAATGCCGCCGGCGAAAAGTCCGACCGCGGCGACAAGAAGGCATCCCAACAAGGCCTTGCTGGCCTCGCGCTGCAAAATGCCGTTCCCGATGCCCGGGTGCTCTACGTCTCAGCGACCGGCGCGACGGTGGTCGGCAATCTCGCCTATGCCTCCCGTCTCGGGCTCTGGGGCACGGGTGATTTCCCTTTCGTGACGCGGGCCGAGTTCGTTGCCGCGATGGAGGCCGGGGGCATTGCTGCCATGGAGATGATCTCGCGCGATCTGAAGGCGCTCGGGCTCTATCTTGCGCGGTCCCTCTCCTATGCCGGGGTCGAATACGAAATGCTGGTGCATGAGCTGACGCCCGCACAGATCGCGATCTATGACAGCTATGCCGATGCCTACCAGATCATCCACACCAACTTGGAGGCCGCCCTTCAGGCCTCGGGTATTTCCTCCGAGACCGGTACGCTGAACCCCCAGGCGAAATCCGCTGCGCGCTCGGCCTTCGAGAGCAACAAGCAGCGTTTCTTCAATCATCTCATCACCGCCATGAAATGCCCTTCGCTCATCCATGCGATCGAAGCGGACCTGGCCGCGGGGCATTCGGCCGTGATTCAGGTGGTCTCGACCAGCGAGGCGGTGATGGAACGGCGCCTCGAAGAGATCCCGCCCTCGGAGTGGGACGACCTGCAGGTCGATTTTACGCCGCGCGAGAACATCATGGACTACCTCATGCACAGCTTCCCGACGCAGCTCTTCGAGCCCTACTCCGACGAGAACGGCGACCTACGCTCGCGTCCCGCCCTCGATGGTGATGGCAATCCGATTATCTGCCGTGAGGCGGAGCGGCGGCGGGATGAGCTTGTCGAGCATCTCGGTGCCCTTGCCCCGGTGCAGGGCGCGCTCGATCAGATCCTGTGGCATTTCGGGGGCGATGCGGTGGCCGAGGTCACGGGGCGCAAGCGGCGCATCGCGAGGACGCGTGAAGGGCGGCTCAAGGTCGAGAACCGAGCCGCCTCCTCCAACCTCGGCGAAACCCAGGCCTTCATGGATGACGCCAAGCGCATCCTGATCTTTTCTGACGCCGGTGGCACGGGGCGCAGCTACCACGCCGATCTTGGTGCAAAGAACCAGCGCCTCCGGGTGCATTACTTGCTTGAGCCTGGCTGGAAAGCCGACAATGCGATTCAGGGGCTGGGGCGTACCAACCGCACGAACCAAGCGCAGCCGCCGCTCTTTCGCCCCGTTGCCACAGACGTGAAGGGTGAGAAGCGGTTCCTCTCCACCATCGCCCGCCGCCTCGATACGCTCGGGGCCATCACCAAGGGGCAACGCGAGACGGGTGGGCAGAACATGTTCCGCGCCGAGGACAACCTCGAGAGCCCTTATGCACGAGCGGCGTTGCGGCAGTTCTTCTACAAGCTGCGCGCGGGCAAGATCGACGCCTGCTCCTACTCCAGGTTCCAGGAGATGACCGGGCTGACGCTCGATGAGGCGGATGGCACGATGAAGGAAACCCTGCCGCCGATCCAGCAGTTCCTGAACCGCTGCCTCGCGCTCCGCATCGACATGCAGGACGCGATCTTCGAGGCCTTCGGCGGGTTTCTTTCGGCGATAATTGAGGACGCGCGTCAGGCAGGCACCCTCGATGTCGGGCTAGAGACCCTGCGCGCCGAGAAGTTTGAGATCGTTGATCGCAAGGTCATCTTCGAGCATGAGGCGACGGGCGCGACGGCAACTGCGCTGACCGTGGAGCGTATCGATCGCAACGATCCGCTCACTCTGCCCCGCGTCAAAGCCATCTGCGCCGACACAAGAGGCGCGACGCTGTGCTGGAACAAGACCTCCAAACGCGCGGCCCTGATGGTGAAAGCGCCGGCCTTCATGGACGAGGATGGCGTGCCGATCTTGCGGGTGAAGCTCCTGCGGCCCATGGCGACCGAAATCCTCGCGCTGACCGAGTTCTCGAAGTCGCACTGGGAAGAGATCGATGATGCGATGTTCGAGCAGCTCTGGCAGGCCGAGGTCGACGCGGTGCCGGAGTTCACTACATCGAAGATCACGCTGATCTGCGGCCTCCTCCTGCCGATCTGGGACCGGCTGCCCGCCGACAACATGCGGATCTATCGTCTGCAGACCGAGGACGGGGAGCGCGCCATCGGCCGCTTGGTCAGCCAGGAACAGCTTCTCAATGTCTATGCGCGCCTTGGTCTCGACTGCCAGATTGAGATGACGCCGCAGGAGGTGTTCGGCGCGGTCATGGACGCGAAGACGACCCTCAGCCTGCTTGGGGGCTACCAGTTGCGTCGCTCTCTGGTCATGGGACAGCCGAGGCTCGAGCTGATCGGAGCGTCGGGCGCGGCACTGCCCGCATTGAAGGCCTTGGGCTGTTTCACCGAGGTGATCCAGTGGAAGACGCGGGTGTTCATCCCGGTGGATTGCACCGAGGTGCTGGCGCGGGTCCTTGCCGCGCATCCGGTTGGCGCAAGCGCAGCGGATGCAGCCGCATGAGCGCGCGGCGCAGCATCGCAGACCTCTCGGCTGATCTTGCAGACCGCGCCGAGAGTTTCTGCCGCCAGTATTTCCCCGAGGGGTCCAAGCAGGGCAACTATTGGCAGGTTGGCGACACTTCGGGCGCAAAGGGTCAGAGCCTCGCCATCCGGCTGCAAGCTCAGGGTGGGCGCAAAGCCGGATCTTGGACCGATTTCGCGACCGGTGAGTATGGCGATCTGATTGACCTGATGCATGAACGGCTTGGTTCGGTCACGCTCAAGGAAACGCTGAGGGAGGCCCGGTCCTTTCTCGGCGAGGCCCCCTGCCCTTCCTTACCTTGTGACACCCAAAGGGCTGAGTGCCCCGATGCTGCCTCTAGCAAACGCATTGCGCGGGCGCGGAAGCTCTTTGCCGCTGGCAAGCCGGTTCTCGGCACCTTGGCTGCCACCTATCTGCAGGGGCGCGGGATCACACGGCTGGGTCCGGCGCTGCGTTATCACCCGCGGGTTTTCCTGCGGCAGGGCGAGGACGACGCCGATCCGCCGCAAAGGGCCCCTGCCCTGCTCGCGAAGATCACCGACAATCGGGGCCAGATCACCGGCTGCGCACGCTTCTATCTCGACCCGTCCACCGGCGGTTTGGCCGAGATCGAGAGCCCGAAGCGGATCCTCGGACAGCTGCACGGCCATGCCATCCGCTTCTGGTCCGGCAAGGCGCGCAGCGATCTCATCGTCGGTGAAGGTCTCGAGAACACCCTCTCGGTCGGCACGGCTCTCTCCGAGTTTGACCTCGCCTCCTGTCTCACTGCCACCCATCTCGGCCTCTTCATCCCGCCGCCGGGGATCAAGCGTATCTGGATCGCGCGGGACAATGACGAAGCGGGACGAACCGCATCACTGAGACTGCGTAACCAACTGGAATCGCTTGGTATTGCCTGTGGTGGTCTCGTGCCAAACATGGGCGATTTCAACGACGATCTGCGGGCATTTGGCAAAGATGCGCTGCGCCGGTCGTTGCTTGAGGCCATGAAAGTACAAGGTCTGGAGATCGAGGACGGGTGAGCGCCAGCCCCATAAGTGACGTCCGACAGGGCAAAGGTTCCGCGGGTTCGATCTGAACCCGTTTGGAAAAGAGGAGCGATGGACCGGCGGGTCGGAGCAGAGTGCTCCTCGCCCGGACAGCAATGCGCCCCGCACCAGAAAATTCCCCTGAGCCTTCGGCTCATTCCTCGCGGGAGCAATTTTCCGGCCCTGGGCGCATTCTCCGCTGCGCTTCGATCCTGACGGATGCGGCCCGGTCGCCGCCGGTCCTGTTATCGCCCCATCCAAATCGGGTCAGATCAATCAGAGGAACCAGACAATGCCCCATCAGACAGACATCCCCGAGGAAACCGGCGTAACCTCCGCCATCCTCGACCACCTCGCACTTCATGGCGCAACACCAGGACCCGGCGAGACCGATCATCGCCCCCTGCCCCAGCCTGACGAGGTCGAGCTCGCCATGGCGACACTTTTCGACACCACTATCGGCCTCCTCACCGGCAGCCAGTTGGAAGACAATCTCGAAGAGATGCTCTGGTCCCTCACCTCGATCTTCCATCGCCGGCTTGCCCATATCCAGAAGCTTCTCGACGATAACGAATTCGAGGTCCGGGAAAGTTTGGCCATCCAGGACGGTTCCGAGGTCGCTTCGGTTGAACTGGAACGCCTCCAGTTGATCGGGCTTAAGCTCTGGGACCATCGCGACGCCTTCGAACAGATGCGCGATCTGGCCGTGGACCACTTCTCGGCCGCCACCGGGTCTCCTTGGCTGCCCCGCACCGGTTCCAAGGTCTCGCATCGCGGCCTGACTTCCGCCGTGGTGGACAGCCGGGCCTATCTCTCGGCCAAGCGCCGCAAAGAGACCGAGGTGCACTGCCCCGAAGGCACGCGGATCGCTTTCTCGGGCGGGGATTATCACGCCTACGATCTGATCTGGTCCGTCCTCGATGCCACCCATACGAAATATCCCGACATGGTGCTGCTGCACGGCGGTACGCCCAAAGGTGCCGAGATGATCGCGGCCCGCTGGGCAGATACCCGTGGCGTTACCCAAGTGGTCTTCAAGCCCGACTGGAAGAGCCACGGCAAGGCCGCCCCCTTCAAGCGCAACGACAAGATGCTCGAAACCATGCCACAGGGTCTGATTGCCACGCCCGGTTCGGGCATCACCGAGAACATCGTCGACAAGGCCCGCAAGCTCGGAATCCGCATCAAGAGGATCGGGGCTTAGGCCCCGGTTCACGCCCCGCGCAAGAGGTCCTGTACGACGGAAGGCTTCTTGGCGATCAATGCCAGCAGAACCTGTGCTGGGCCTGTCGGGTGCCGGCGCCCGTGTTCCCAGTTCAGGAGCGTACCTTTCGCGACGCCAATGCTCTTGGCGAACTCGGCCTGGGACAGGCCCGTCCGTTGCCGGACTTCGGCGACATCGACCTCCGCCACGGACACTTCATGCACTTTGGCGTCGGCCAAATCGCCATTCGCGAAGGCCAGAGCCTCTTCGAGGCCCTTGGATACAGATTTGAATGCACTCATTTTGCGTCGATGCTCCTTGGCCACGGCTGTTTTGCTGGGGCAGTAAGATACTTCGGCTTGAGCAACTAGCTATGGCCGCAGGTAAGATTAACCTTGCAAATCTTCCGTATCGTGGAGTAATTGCAAGGTATGTACAAACGCAAGACCCAACAATTCGTTCAGTCTTCCTTGGAGAGCCAAGCGGCTGTGGTCCTTCTCGGCCCCCGACAGGTCGGAAAGACAACACTTGCACTCGACATCGCATCAGAGCGCCCATCTGTCTATCTCGACCTTGAGCGTGAGGCGGACAGGCAAATCCTGACTGAACCAGATCTCTATCTGGACGAACAGGCGGGCAAACTCGTCATCCTCGACGAGGTGCAGCAGATGCCTGACCTCTTCAGAACCTTGCGCGGCCAGATCGATCAGCGTCGGCGGGCCGGGTTTCGGACGGGACAGTTCCTGCTATTGGGATCGGCTTCCAATATCCTCTTGCACCAAACGGCGGAATCCCTCGCCGGTCGTGTTCGATATGTTGAAATGCCCCCCTTGCAGCCTGACGAGGTGGGGGCCGATCAGTTGAACTTGCTCTGGCTGCGCGGCGGCTTTCCCGACAGCTTTCAGGCCGCGAGCGATCGGGCAAGTATGGACTGGCGTCTGGATTTCCTGCGCACCTATCTGGAGCGAGACATCCCTGCCCTCGGACCTCGGATTCCGGCAGCGACCTTGCGGCGGTTCTGGACGATGCTTGCGCATGTCCAGGGCGGCCTTCTGAACGCCGCGGCCCTTGCCGAGGGATTGGGCGTGTCCGGCCAGACCGTTGGGCGCTACCTCGATCTGCTCGTCGATCTCATGCTGGTGAGACGCCTGCAGCCCTGGCACGAGAATGTCGGCAAGCGTCTGGTGAAATCGCCAAAGGTCTATGTGAGAGACAGCGGCATCGTGCATGCGCTGTTGGGCATCGGCACGACAGAAGGCTTGCTCGGGCACCCGGTCGTCGGTGGCAGTTGGGAGGGGTTCTGTATCGAGGCGCTTCTTGCTGCCGCCCCTTTAGGCACCGAACCTTTCTTCTATCGCACTTCGGCCGGTGCTGAACTCGACTTGGTTTTGCGTTTGCCAAGCGGCGACATCTGGGCTGTTGAGATCAAACGGACGACTGCACCAAAGGTTTCGAGAGGATTTCACACAGGGGCCGAGGACATTGGAGCCAACCGAAAGCTCCTGGTCTATGCCGGTGAGCATGAGGTCCCCGTCGCGAAGGACATTCGAGCGTTACCACTGGCACATGCAATCGAGTTGTTGAGCGCGCTATGACCTCGTTTTTATCTCTGGCTCAGGACACTTCCATTGGTCTGAGGATAACAGCGACACGCGAAGAATCTCAGAGCCAGGTCTGGCCATTAGTCGGGCACCAGAGCGGATGAGTGTCTGGCAACTCGATGGTATCTGGACGCCTGCATCTCCGAATGCGAACGCAAACGCCCCTGTGATGCCACGGAAGGATGGGCGAATGCTCTGCCGTTGCCATCGATTTGTGATCTGACGGCTTTGGTCTTCGAAGAGTCTTGAAGTTTGGATGGACGAGAAGACAATCCCTACTCCTTGCGGCATCTCTCTCGTCTGTTCCCCTACTTTCCTTCATGGCCACCGCACTTCTCCCTTTGTCTGAGTTGCATGACATGCTGGTCGCAGCTGTCGTCCCGTCCACAAAGGTTGTCGCCGATCTTTTTCCCCTGACCCTGCGGGTCATTCCGCGCGGACCAAAAAGACCGGCGCCTGCCCCTCTCCGCTGCGCTCCGCCTTCGGTGTGGCCGGGCCTTGGCCAGCTGCAAGGTGACCATCATTGCAACGCAAACAAGGAGAAGAGCAATGACCACGAACTGCATCAAATTCACCAGCGCCGACATCGAAACCGCCAAGGGCGTCGGCTCCATCTCGACCCTGACCTTCGACCTCGACATCACGGTCGAACCCGTCGCGAGCTCGAACCCGATGGCCCCCACGCACCGCGTCCTCGGCCGCTCCCCGCGCGGCAAGTTGGTCGAGTGCGGCGGCATCTGGAAGAAGCAGAACAAGGAGACCGGCGCTGACTACTACACGCTGACCATCCGCGACCACGGCTTCAACGCCAACCTCGGCAAGGCCGCGAACCAGGACGATCTGTCCCTGCAGGCCGTCATCCCCTGGGGTCCCAAAGACGCCGCGTGACGGCTAAGGCCGGTCGGTTCTCCACCGACCGGCCCATCAAGACTCCAATCTTGAACGCGTTCAAGATTGGAGTTTTAGGGGTGGTGGAGCTTCTAAATAAGCGCCTGAAACTCATAGGCGCGTGGTATCTTTATTTTTCCTCCAAAACCGTGCTACCATAGAAGCAGAATCGAGTCGAACTCGGACCCAACCGAAGTCAGGGCTTAGGAATGAGCGGTAGTCTAGAACAGTTTTTGACGGACCTGTCACGTGGGCTTGAGCGCACGATGGTGGCAGTGAACAAGGAACTCACCTTGCGTCAGCGCATCAAGCGCACGTGGTCAATGCGCCAGTGCGCAAGGTTTATGAACGTCAGTATTCAGTATCTAACCAAGTTCGCCAATTCGAGCGACGACTTTCCCGCGGGCGAATATGTTGGAAGAGAGCGTGTTTTCACGCTTTCCGAATTGATGCACATGCGGGCCCTTCTGGCGGCCTCGGCAAAGCGGCCCTACGACTACCTAGCCTGGCGCAAACCCGACGCCCCCTTACCCGTCATCTCGTTTGCCAGCCAGAAAGGGGGCACGGCTAAGAGCCTGAGCGCCGCGCATTTTGCGCAGTATCTCAGCTTGCATTACGGCATGCGCGTTGGTGTCATGGATGCAGACCCGCAAAGCACGATAACGCTCTACTTTGTCGGGGGTGAAGGTCTTCCCCAGATGCCCGACGAAAACACCGCCTCCATGGTGGACTTTGCCGGCCTCTTCCAGTCGGAAGATGCGCCATACACTGATCACGATGCGCAGACGCTCGACAGCTTCTTTCTAAAGACCTCCTGGCCGGGGCTGCGTCTGCTGCCGGCACATGGCGAAACGTCTGAGGGAGAGATCCAGATTGCGCGCCTTGTGCGAGAGGCCCCCGCCGGAAAGAGCTTCTATCGCTACCTGCGCGATGCCCTTGATCGCTGGAAAGCGGGCCACCCGCCAAAAACGCTGCCCAACGAATTGGTAGTCGAGGGCAAGGTCGATCAGCAGCGACTGAACGCTGCGCTGACCGAGACCCTCGATGTCATCATCATCGACTATCAGCCTGCGTTGACACTTTTCCAGCTGAATAACGTGATTGCGTCGACTTCGCTGGTCATCCCGCAAACCATGAAGGGGTTTGACATCGCAACGCTGTCGACCTTTGTGACCGGCCTGCTGGGGATGCTTCAGCATATTCTGGCCCATGAACGGATCGAAATAGGAACTGGTGCCAACATGCTGTTGCCGACGATCGTCCAACGATCCAATGCGCAGGATCTAAACCACATCGGAAACCTGCTGGAACACTGCCCCACGGAAATTCTGCCGGTGTTTTATCTGCGTTCCGACGCAATCTCGAATGCGTCGGACGTCTATCAATCCGTATACGAATATGAGCCGGACACGCCGGGAAAACGCAAGGGGATCAACCGGTTCATCACGAATGCCGATGCGGTTAACGACGCCATAGTATCGCGACTCTGGCCGGGCTTCGAACGCGGTTATGCCAATACATGGATGGACGAGTTCTATGAAGATGACGGCGAGGGTGAAGCATGAAACGCAGTATTCCAAGGTCGCTGGTCAGCAAGGCTACTAGTCCCGACACATCCAAGGAGCGCACGCCCGGTCCCGAAGGCCGGGCAGAAACGGGCGACGCTGTTTCTACTCCTTTCAAGGGGGCCGGCAGTGCTTGGAAATCAGGGGCGCTTGCGCAATCGCAAGCCGCTGTGGAGCGAAGCAGAGCTGAGCTTTGTTCGGATATCTTAAACGGCCGCCACGAAATAAGCCTGTCGCCAGACCAGATATCAGATCCGATGGGGACAGACCGCCGTCAAGACTGGATGTCCCAGGAAGCATTCAGGTCTCTGGTAAACAGCATTGCCTCGAACGGGCAGGACACACCCATTCTGGTGTGGCCCGAGGATCCGGATTGGGAGCCGGATCCGTTGGAGCCGTCGAACGTCACTGGTGTTCCATTTGTCATGCTTACAGGACGCCGCCGACTGGCGGCCGCGTCGGAGTTGGGTTTACCTCTTCGTGCAATCCTCGCTTCGCCGGAAGCGCGAAACGCCGAGAACAGCAAGTTTGAGATGTTGTTTCTGCGGTTCCGCGAGAATGAGGAGCGCGAGAATCTTAGCCCATTTGAGCGTTTGGTTTCGATTGGTGAAATGTATGAAACGTTGGCTTCTGGGGCAGACAAGCTGACAGCTGTGGCCTTCGCAAAGAAAATTGGCGTGCATGAGAGCCTAGTCTCACGAGCGAGGTCTGTTTTCGCTGCGCAGGATCAGATCTTGAACGCGTTCAAGAATGTCTACGACATGAGCTTTCGTGATTTGCAGGGAGCCTTAGCGAGCTTGGAGAGGGTGAACAAACCCAAGCTCAAACCGAAGGCAAAGCCCAGAAAGCTCACGGTCAAACGCAAGGTGGGCAACCGAAATCTTTCGGCGACTTCAGTCGATGGAAACCTATCCATCAAGGTTGCAGGTGTGCCGATAGACCAAGAGCGTCTCGAGAAGCTCGGAGATTTAGTCGCCGACTACTTGAGCGCCGAAGGTTCGGGGAAGGAAACCGACTGACGACAATGTCAGCGACATATCCTCCAGAACGACGAGGCAAGGAGCAAAAAGGAACGACAATCGAAATAAAGGCAAAAGAAAAGCCCCCAAGCGGTGTGGCCTGAGAGCTGATCTTAATGGTTTGGTCACCTTCAAGATAAGTCTCGCAGGATTCACTGTCAACGACGAACGCTCCTGAGCGAACGGCTTTCTTTTGCCTCCACATAAACGGAGGTGAGATACAGGCATGAAACATACAGGTTGGCGCAAGCCGACACCGGGTCTTGGGGTTGCTGAGCAACTTGCCCAAGCCGGTGAACGGGTAGCAGTACCCAAAACACGGGCATTCGTGGCACTTAAGCGCGTGGGGGCACATATCGGCTTGAAGGCCGGAGACATGTTGCTCCTCGACACGCTCGGGGCCTTTACCCAGGCCCAGGACTGGGAGGAGGGGCAGCGTCCGATCGTCTGGGCGTCGAACGCCTATCTGATGGAGCAAACGGGTTTTTCGCTGTCTGCCCTCAAGCGCCACGCGCGGCGCCTTGCTGAGATCGGCGTGATCTCCTTCCAGGATAGCCCCAATGGCAAGCGGTGGGGCCGCAGAGACGTCGATGGCCGCATCGTCGAGGCCTATGGCTTCGATCTGTCGCCGCTCTCAGCCCGTGTCGAGGAGTTCGAGGAGCTTCATGCTGAGTTGCAGGCTGAACGCGAGCTCTGCCTACGCCTGAAGCGCCAGATCACTGTGGCGCGCCGGATGATCCGAGCCCGGATCGAGGCAGCTCTCAGCAGCGCTCTGCGTGGGCCCTGGAGGCAATTCACGGGGCTTTTTGAGGAGCTTCTGGAACGACTTCCGCGCCGTCATGAAGCTTCAGAGCAGTTGGAGCGGCTATTGGCATGGTTCAAGGAACTCCAAGAACGGGTCGAGGCGGCTTATCTTAAGGCGACTGTTGCGACAAAACCTGTGGAAAACACCGATGATAAACACGCCCAAGTCACGAAGAAGACTCAAGAAATGAACCCCAGGGAGGTCATTTCTGAACCTCATATACTAATTACAAACCAACTTAATCCTGTAACTAGTAATTCCTCTGAAAAAGAGGAAGCGGCGGGTGTGGTGCCTAATGCCCAACCCGAAGAGCGGGTTGATAGGGAGCTGGAAGACTGGGTTGCCGAGGTACGCAAGAAGCGGACAGCGCTCGATCTGCCGACAATCATGCAGGCCTGTCCGGAATTCGCATCCTGGGCGCGGAATTTGGGTGGATTCCTGAAAGATTGGGGCGATCTGCACCGGGTTGCCGGTCAACTCAGGCCGATGATCGGGATCTCTGAGCATGCCTGGAACGTGGCGCAGGACCGAATGGGCACCCAGGTGGCCACGGCCGCGTTTGCCCTCGTCTTCGAGAAGCACAGTGCGGGCGAGGTTGCCTCGCCGGGCGGCTATCTGCGGGGCATGGTCGAGAAGGCCGGGGCAGGGGAGCTGCATCTCGAGCGCAGCTTCTATGGTAGGCTCAGTGGGCAGGCGGCGTGATAGGGCAGGGGCTCAGAGACCGGCGGCTTTGGTCAGGTTCACCCGGAACCGGTCCCGGCGGCGCTGATAGCGGCGGGTCATCTCGGCGGAAGCGTGGCCGAGGTGTTTCTGGACGTAGCGCTCGTCGACTTCGGCGGAGCTGGCGAGACCGGCGCGCAACGAATGGCCGGAGAACAGCGCCAGGCGGTCTTTCTCAGGCAGGTCCGACCGGATGCCGGCGTCGAGCACGGTGCGCTTGATCAGGCGCGCGACGTGTTTGTCGTTGAGGCGTGTCTCCAGCGCCTTCTTGCCGTCCCGCGAGGTGCCGACAAAGATTGGGCCAAAGTCGATCTTGGCGAAGTGCAGCCATTGTTCGAGCGCATGGACAGGGCAGGTCTGATCCTTGGAGCCGCGGCCGATCTCGACCTCGCGCCAGCCGGTCTTGGCATTGAGGGTGAGCAGGGTGCCCTTGTCGAACACTTCAACCCAGCCGCCCGAGTCCGGCGTGTCGTCCTTGTGGACATCGAGGCTGACGATTTCCGAGCGACGAAGGCCGCCGGCGTAGCCCAGCAGCAGGATCGCGCGATCCCTGAGGCCGCGCAGGTCAAAAGGCAGGGTGGCCACCATCGCAAGGATGTCATCGGCCAGGATCGCTTCCTTTTGCACCGGCGGACGGGCGTGTTTGCGTTTGATCCCGGCCAGCACGGTGGCGATATGGCGGTTCTTGCGATCGAGGGCAAAGCCGCGCTGCGCATAGTTCCAGGCGAGGCCCGACAGGCGGCGGTCGATGGTGCTGACCGATAGGGCAGGGGAGGGGCCCGCTCCGGACGCCAGGTCCGCAAGGTAGAGCCCGATCATTTCGGGCGACGGGGGCAGAGTCTCCGCGCCCTTCATCCGGCACCAGCGCGCGAAATGCGCCCAGTCTTTCGCATAGGCCTTCAGCGTATTGTCCGAGGCCGCGGCGCGCGCATAGTCGCGCGCGGTATCCACCAGCCGATCGAGCGTGCCTGAACCAGCCACAAAGGAAGGAAGGCTCAAAGCCTCGCTGCTGGGATGATCTCTCTCGTTGTTCTCGCTGACCGAAGGCCCATTTGGCGGCTTTGAGATCGATTTCTCGTTGTTTTCTGACATGTCGCTGAGCATATTCTTTGGTGTCCGATAAGGCAAACTTATTGGACATAAACAGGAACGACAAGGCGGGGCGGTTTATGTACTATTTACTGGTGGAAAGCGCCGCGACGATGTAGGCTTCCGGCATGACATTTGCCCGGCCCGATCACATGAGCGACCTCGACACGATACCCCGAATGCCCGCTTGGGTCACCTCTGCACGCGCTGAAACCCTTGAAGATGTTGCGTTTTTGTCGGGCGCGGCGCTGAACCACCTGCATCTTGTGCTAGGACGCGCGGAGGTGCCCCAAGCCTTGTTGCGGGACCGGCTCGCGCTGCGCGCAGCGGAGGCCTGTGTCGCGTTTTCGGGGCGCCTGGAGAGAGCAGGGGATCTGCGCGACGCGGTGCATTTATTGCGCTCTGGCGATCTGCCGGGACCGGCTGGCGAGACCTGCCTCGCCTGGCGGCGCGCGGTGGAGCGGCCTGTGTCGACCAAGGCTCTGGGTCGAGCCTTGCCGGCCTTCGAGTCGGGCAAGATCGCGATGTGGCTCAATGCAGGGAAGGGGGCGCCGGTGATTCGGGCCGCGATGGTGCTGGAGGCCGTGCTAACGGAGGCGCCACGCGCTGACGTAGCTTCGCTGGTCCTCGCGGATGTGGCTCTCGCCCAAACATTCGGTTGGGATCATCTCGTGCCGCTGCTGGCCGCAGGCCTGAAACGCGCCGAATTGCGCAAACAGGGCGATGACCTTCGCCTTGCTTGTTATCGCGCTGTTGTCTCCTCGGTGGTCGAAGCAGTGCGCCTCGCGGCAGATCTCGCGCGCCGGGCGGCGCATCTGAAGGCAGTCGCACCCAAGCTGCGGGCCAAGGGGGCAGGAGAAGCGGTCGAGATGTTCCTGACCCGTGATGCGATGGCACCTTCGGCTTTGCCTTTGCCGGATCGCGCCGCGCGGCGGCTCTGTGACCGGCTGGTCGACCTCGGCGCGGTGCGCGAGCTGACCGGGCGCGACACCTTTCGGCTTTACGGGGTGTAGCGATGGCGAAGGATCGCTCTGACCCCGAACTGGATCGCGAGCTGGCCGACCTGCCGCCAGAGCTGCGCTGGCGCGAATGGATGCGCCGGATCGAGGCGGTGCTCTTCGCCTCTGCCGCGCCGGTGCCGCGCGACGACCTCGCGCGCGTCGTGGGGCAGGGGGTGTCGATTGACCTGCTGGTCGAGGACCTCAGCGCCGATTTGGAGAGGAGGGCGTTCGAAATCGCGCAGGTCGCCGGCGGGTGGATTTTCCGGACCCTACCTGCCTACGCCCCTGCGATCCGCGCGGCGGCAGATGTCGGTAATCAATTACTGGACTTGAGTGAATTCGACGTCGCAGTTCTGGCCGCCATCGCCTACCATCAGCCGATCACGCGCGACGGGCTCAAGGACATCTTCGGCAAGGAGATCAGCCGCGACCTGATCGGCCGGCTGCATGCGCGCGACTTGATCGGGACCGTGTCACTTAGCACTTAAATGGGCTCTGCCTCAATCTGTGTGGTGGAACGGTAGCATTCTCGCCCGCAACAATTCTGGACCGGCTCGGCCGTACATGGCGCGTTTGAGGGTCTTCAGGCGATTGATCTGACCTTCTGCTTGGCCGTTGCTCCAGGGCATCTCGATGGCGTTTTTGACGGCTTCGTA
Source organism: Aquicoccus porphyridii (assembly GCF_008369105.1). GTDB lineage: Bacteria > Pseudomonadota > Alphaproteobacteria > Rhodobacterales > Rhodobacteraceae > Aquicoccus > Aquicoccus porphyridii. Next base: position 14,327 of record NZ_VINQ01000027.1, read on the forward strand.
GTCCCGGTTCACTGTGCGGGCAAAGCGCACGATGGGCGCCAGGTCGGTTTCGATCGCGTCGTCGATCCATGCAGGGAGCGGGTCTGCCACGCGGCCGCGCAGGATACCATTGAACCGCATGGCGAGGCTGCGCATCGATACGAAGGCGGGAGAGCGGGTCTTGAGCGCATCGACTTTACGCGCCTGATCCGAGGTGAGCTTGCCGCGCGGTTTGATGCACAGCGCGGCCGCGATGACCGGGGAGATCGCGTGCCCCGTTTCCGGGTCCCGAACCGGCTCCAGGATCTTGTGTTCTACCTTGGGATCGCTCGCTTGCTGTTCGGCTCTGCGCCAACCCGCCAGCAGCCGCTGCAAATGCGACTGGCTCCCCTCGTAACCACGCTCTTGGATCAGACTGAAAAGGGCGCTGCCAGTTCGAATGCCCTCCTTCCAGCTTTGGCTCAGGAACTCTTCAAAATACCATGGCGAACTCGGCTTCAAAGCGGCCCGCCTGCGGTCCGGTGGTGTTTCGAACTGCAGCCATTTCGCGATGCTGCGACGCGGAAACCCTGTTCGCCGCCCGATCTCGCTGCAGGAAAGTCCCTGATTTCGGAGCGCATGGATGGTGGTGAAAATCTCTTCCCGGGACGTCCTGTGCGCAAGGCGGGACTTCAGAAGGCTTCCGGCTGCGGTGATGTTGTCGGCGTCGGACAGCAGCGCCCTGCCGGTGGCACGGCCGTGAAGGTTCATCTGTTCCTCAATGGCCTGCCGCAGGTTTTGCACGATATGGAACCGGTCGGCGACCTGCTTTGCCTGCGGTGCCCCTTGCCGGGCAGCCTTGGCGTAGAGACCGCACCGATCTCTGCTGATCACTTCCACCTCGGGGTGTCGCTTTAGCCAGTTGGTGCAGGTGACGACATCTCGATCCTCGAGGATGTCGATGACCACGCGACGCTCCAGATCCACGATGATCGTGCCGTAGGTTTGCGATTTCCGCCAGCTCCAATCGTCGATCCCGATGATTGTCGGCGCCTCGGTGGTGCCTTGAGCACACCTTTTCAGCTGCCTGAGCACCGTGTCATCGCTGACCCCAAGGCCCAAACGATGCAACAACCGCTCCGCAGGCCGTCCGCCTGTCGCATGCCCAAGATGGCCGACAATCTCCCCTACACGCGAAGTACGACGTGCAAATGGACGCGCAATCGAGCTGATCTGGTCCGAGAAAGTCCGGCGCGGGCAAGCAGGCGCCAAACATCGCCAACGGCAAACTGCGAGATCAACCGTTACCGCGTCTCCATGCGCGGGATAATCCTGCAGCCACCGACGCCGCCAGCCATGACGTCGGCGTGAATGCAATCCACAGTCTGGGCAAATGCCGTTGGGTGCCAAGACGCCAGATACAATCCACCCGCCGGATTCACTTCGTTCAACGCTTTGAACTGCAACATCGCTGCCCGGCGACCAGTGCTTCTTCGAACTCACAACTATCCCTCCTGAATTTTCCAGTTTCAGGATAGTTGCGCCACACAAAGTGAGGCAGAGCCCAATTAAGGGCTACGCGACACCAAGCGATCAACGCACCGGGAAGTGTCGACAGAAGATCGGTCCTTTCCTTCAGCACCATGGCATTACCCCGCGCAGCAGCTGAGTTTGGCCACATCCTTGTCGAAAGTCTGGGCCGCAAGTTTCAGCCCTTCAACCGTGGTCAGATATGGGAAAATCGTTTCGCCGAGGGCCTTGGAGGTCATGCCGAACTTGAGCGCCATTGCCAGCGTCTGGATCGTGTCCGAGCCTTCGGGCGCCACGATCTGGCCGCCCAGCAGGCGGTCGGTCTTGGCGTCGGCCACCAGCTTGATCACGCCGCGGGTGTTGCGGGCCGCGGCGGCGCGCGGGACGTTGTCGAGCGTGATCACGCTGATCTTGACCTCGTGCCCCGCCGCCTTGGCCCCAGCCTCTGAAACGCCGACACCGGCCACTTGCGGGTCGGTGAACACGACCCATGGCATCGCCGCATTCTCATAGCGCATTGGCTCCAGTCCAAGGGCATTGTTGATTGCCACCTTGGCACCGTAGGCGGCCATGTAGACGAACTGGTCACGGTCGGTGACATCGCCCGCCGCCCAGACGCCGGCCCGCGTCGTGGCCATGTCAGGACCGACCTTGATCGAGCCGCGCGCGTCGGTCTCTATCCCGAGGTCTTCCAACCCGAGGTTCTCGGAATTGGCCACCCGTCCGGTGGTCACAACCAGCCGTTCGGCGGACAAAACCTCGGTCTTTCCATCGCGTTCGACAGTCAGAATGACGCCGCCCGCAGCTTTCGCGGCCGAGACGTAAGCAAGACCGGTCTCGACCGCGATGCCTTCGGTCTTCAGCGCTTGCGTCAGCGCCTGGGCCACCTCCGGCTCGGCGCCGGGCAGAAGGCGCGAGCGGGTCACAAGCGTGACTTTCACCCCCAGCCTTGAGGCCATCTGCGCCAACTCGCAGCCGATATAGCCGCCGCCCAGCACAATGATGCTTTCGGGCCGGTCGGGCAGGGTCAGCAGACCGGTGGAATCGAGGGTCTCCACGGTGTCGATGCCTTTGATGGCAGGTTGATGGGGGCGCGAGCCGGTGGCGATCAGGATGCGCGGGGCGGATATCACCCGCCCGCCGATAGCGACGCCACCCTCGACCAATCGCGCCGGGCCGTCCTCGATATAGGTGACGTTCTCATAGGCGGGCAGCAGGTCGATATATTTCTTGTGCCGCATCTCCGCGACCAGATCGGTCGTGCCTTTCACAACGGCTGGCCAATCCACCGCATGTTCGCAGGACGCAATGCCCGGGAACCGGGCAGCGGACGCGCCACCATGGGCCGCCTCTGCGGCGCGGATCATCGCCTTGGACGGAACGCAGCCGACGTTCACGCAGGTGCCGCCGATGGTGCCGTGCCCGACAAGCGCCACCCGCTTTCCGGCTTCAGCTGCAGTGATCGAAGCCGAGAACCCGGCAGAGCCCGCACCGACGACGATCAGGTCATAACTGTCGGCGCCGACATCCTTCGAAGAGCAGCAATCATGTTCCTTGACGGTTTGATCCATTTTCATTTCCTTTACTTGAACCGGGCGCCACCATCTTGGCGGCGGTCAAATTTCAATTCACACCATCGACCCGATGTCGGAGGCGTAACTGGGATAAGCGAAAATCATCGCCTTGATCTGATTTGCGGTCTGCCCGGCACCCATGGCCATGGCGAAAAGATTGATCTGCTCCTCGGCTCCTGGTCCGATCAGGTGCGCGCCGAGTATTTGCCCGCTGCCCCGTTCGACAAGAACCTTGAATCCGGTGTGTTTCGCGCCGACGCGCAGCGACGAATACCAGCCCTCCGTCTTCTCGAAATGCACATCGAACTTCAGCCCCTGCTCCCTGGCCGCCGCTTCCGACAAGCCCACGGTAGCAACCATGGGCAGGGTGAAGACCACTGACGGGATCGGCGGATACTTGATCTCCCGCGCGTCCTTGCCGCCCAGAATGTTCTTCCCCGCGATGCGTCCCTCTGCCGCCGAGACCGGGGTCAGATTCAACCCGCTATCAGCGCAGTCGCCGGCCGCGAAAATGGCCGGGTTGGTGGCGCGCATCGCGTCGCTCACCTTGATGCCACGGCGTGAGTATTCGACTCCAGCGGCCTCGAGGTTCAGCCCGTCTATGTTGGGCACGCGGCCGGTGCCATGCACCACCAGATCGCAAGTGATCGTTTCGGTGCCGTCGTGACGTTCCACGGTGACCACGACTTCGTCGCCCTGTTTCTCGATCTTCGCCACCTTCGCTTTGGTGCGCAGATCGACGCCCAGCTCTGCGGTCGCCTCGACCAGCATCGCGACCAGATCGGGATCAAAGTTGCCCAGGGGGCGGTCCATCATCTCCAGCACGGTCACCTCGCGCGCGCCCGCGCGCTTGGCCACATGGGCGAATTCCATCGCGATGAACCCGCCGCCGACAAAGGCGATGCGGTCGGGACGCTCGGGCAGTTCCAGGAAATCGGTCGAGGTGGCGAGATACTCCTCGCCCGGGATGTTCAGCGTCATCGGTCGGGCACCGGTGGCGATGTGGAAATGCTTCGCCCTCAGGGTCTCGCCGTTCAACTCGATCGCATCGGGGCCGGTAAACCGTACCTCTCCGTGCAAGACGTCGATCCCGGCCTTTTCCAGCCCGGCCTCGATGCGCGGTGGCATCGCGTCGGTGAAGCTGCGCTTGAAGGCGATCATGTCGGACCAGTTGACCGAAGGCTGCGCCTCCAGCCCCTTGCCCTTCATGTTTTCCGCCCACTCGACGCCCTCGGTGACGGCGATCAGCATCTTCTTGGGATCGCAACCGCGCAGGGCGCAGGTGCCGCCATGGGGCTCGCTGTCGATGCTGGCGACGCTCCAGCCGGCATTCGCCGCCATCCGGGCGACGCCATTGCCACCGGTTCCACCGCCGATCACGATAAGGTCGTAGCTCTTCGTCATAAGGTTTTTCTCTTCAATGCTTTGTCTGAGGCGCTATTTGGATGGATGTCAGCCCAGTTTCCCTCAGGACGCCGAGCCGCGCGCGTTCTTGCGCCAGAGCGCGTAAATGGTCAGCAGGATAAAGATGCCCAGTGCCGGAAACAGCACGAGGTCGAGATATCCGACGACGGCGGCCAGGCCGACCGCGCCGAAGAGGATCACCAAAATGGGCGTAAAGCAGCAGAGCGCCACAATGATGGTGCCGATGATGCCCACTTTCAAAAGGCCGTTCGAAGATGTGTCGTCTGAAGGCATCGTAATTTGTTTCCTCATGTCTGGTGCATCAATTGCGTGGTGCCACCGGATCCGGGATCGACCCGAACAGCCCAAAGACCTGTGCCGGTGCGTTGCTCTACTCGGCCGCGAAATCGGCCGGGCGGTGGATACTCTCACCGGCGGCCCGGGTTTTGGTGCAAGTCTCATCCGGTGCGCCATCGACACCTGCTGATCCCCTGCGCCTGATCTCGCGAACAACCAGCGCCGCGCCAATTGCCGCGACGACAGCGGCTATTCCGCCGAGCCCCATCAACCACCCGCCAATCCCGCCGAGAATGGTGGCTAGGATGACGCCACCGCCGCCGCAGCAGATCACCATGATCGGCGCGGCAATGATGAAGGCCAGAAGCCCGCCCAAATGTTTGTCATCCCCGTCCTTCCGTGCTCAGGACTCCCCCGCCTGGAGCACCTCGGCCGGATAGCCATTGGCCAGAACCGCCTCGATGATCATGTCTGGGTTGGCCGCCTGATCGTCGAAGGCCACGACGTAAGTGCCCGTGCCAAACTCCTCGCCTTCCTGGAAGTCGACGATTTCGACCGTGGGCACGCCGCGCATCGCCGCCGCGACGGTGAACGAGCAGGTCGGGCATGTCAGTTCGGCGACACCGACATTGATGCGCTGTTCTTCGGCACTGGCGGGCATTGCGGCCAGAATGCCGAGAGTTGCGAGTGCGAGAGAGAGATGTTTCATCGGTTACGCCTTTCAGTAGGACAGGATGTAGGGGGTCAGGTAGGGGAAGATCATCGCCACGGCGACGATCCCGCTGGCAATCCAGAGAATGGACCGCATGAGTGTTCGGTTCATCGGTCGCGCGCAGGTGCCATCAACGCAGGCTTCGGCCGGGATCGGGCTATACGCCTTGTAAAAGCCGTATCCGATGAAAGCGGCACTCAGTGCGAAGGTGATCCACTTATATTGATAGAACGCGCCCAACTGGGCGATGAACACGCCGGTGACGCCGAAGCTCACCAGCACCAGCGGCAGGATGCAACAGGAGGTCATGGCCAGCGCGCCGAGTACGCCGAGCCCGGTTGTCGCCCATGCCTTTTTGTCAGCTGCCGGGGTTTCGCCCATTGCCGACTGGCGGCCGGCGGATGTGGTTTCAGTCATGGTTCGAATCATCCTTGCCTTAGTGATGATCTCAATCTAGGGTCTGTAGCTGGTACAGGCTCAAGGGGGTTTGGTGTGAATAATCATCACAGATCGGTGAAGGTCCTCAGGCGCGGAGATCTGGCCAAGCTGACCGGCTGCAATCTCGAAACTATTCGCTACTACGAGAACATCGGCGTCATGCCCGAGCCGCCGCGCTCCAGCAAAAATTATCGCGTCTACGATGACAGACATGTCGCGCGTCTGCGCTTCATCATGCGCGCGCGCGAGTTGGGGTTCACGCTCGACGAGGTTCGCGATCTGCTCGCATTGGTCGATGGCGGGGCCCAGACCTGCGGCGAGGTGCAGGGTCTGGCAAATGCGCATCTCGCTTCAGTCCGCGCCAAGATCGCGGATCTCAAGCGCATTGAGCACGTCCTGTCGTCCACCGTGGCGCAATGTAGCGGAGACGATGTGCCCGAATGCCCCGTCATAGATGCGCTGAGGGAGGAGGCCTAAAAGGTTTCTTGAGGAAATCCGCGGCAATCAAACCGGACAGTCCTTGGCTTCCGCGCTAGGAACACCGTGACCAATATCGCGGGCAGCGAAGAAACCGCGCTCTGAGGTGCCCCTAGTTTCCTAGACATCCGCTTCCACGAATCAGGCCGTAGCCGGCCAAGCTGATCAACTCGGACAGGTGCAGGCACAGAGTTACCGCAAGATTTATCGCTCGATCCGGCACCGCGGCTTCGAGGTGCTCGCGCCTCTCCTGAAGGTCGCGTATTTTACTGGAAACTGAATGGCTGAAATCCCGCTTGGGCATGTTCTTGTTCGCATTTAGGCAAATTCTAATTTGCTGTCCGCCACATTCGAAACTTTCCCTGCCCTGTTACCTCACGGACCAATCCCCTTTCTTCCATCCAGGTCAGGTTCCGCTGGACCGCCGCTCGGCTAGTGCCGGTCAGGGCCTCGGCCATCGGTGCGGAGAGGAGCGGCCATTCGGTCAGCACGGCACGCAAAGCCGGTGGAGTTTTGCCTGAGAGCGAGCTCATCTCTGCTTCTGTCCTCGCTGACCATGTCTCGATATAGTCCAAGTGCCGCATCGCGGTCAGGCAGGCAGTCTCCATCCCATCCAGCCAGCGAGCAAGACGCTCCGGTGGTAAGCCCGACGCGCGCAACCCCCCTGCCCCACCCATAGCTAGTGGTGCAAAGTTCGCTCCCTTTCCGTCGCTGGCCGTGATCCTTGCCGCGGTAACGGCTGCTTCGATCTGGTCGCCTTGTTGCCCGAGACCCGCCAAGCTCCAGAGGTGAAACCCCATGCAAGCCCGCGTGATCGGGTGTAGATGAACAGCTGATTTCATCACCTCCAGCCATCCGCCCGCGCGCTCCTCTAGCCGCTCGGTGGCATCCTCGATGTTCTCGGGATCGCGGCGGTCCAGAAAGGCCGCCAGATCGACCATTGGACCCGGACCACCCATCAGGCGGCGAACAGCCCAGCCAACTCTTGCCAAGGCATTCGGGTCATCCTGTGCGCCAGACAATCGCATTGATATCCAAAGAGCGAGGCGGTCAGAACTCACCCGATCCCCTGCAAGCCAGCTGAGGTCTGCCGCCTCGATCAGTGCCAGTCTGTGTCGCCAGCCATCCGGGCCACGCAGCAAGCGGTCATCCAGCGCACCCAGGCGTCCAGCCACCTTTGCCAGCCGCGCAGCCTGAGCCGCTTCCGCCTTTGCCCAGTCGTCGATGACAGCAATGTCGGACGGTTCTGCCCGTGGCCCGGGCGGCAAATCATCCGGTTCTTCTTCGAGCGGCCCCGGCAGGAACCAGAGGTCGTCCTCGTGAGCCCCCACATCCCCCTCGGTGGTGATGAGGGGGTCGTCAAAATCATCAGGAAAAGTAGATGCTTGCGGCTTCATATGTGCAAAATATCTATATTATGCACATTACCCAAGCGATTTTGTGGCAGTTGCCCGCGCTCTTTATATAGTACGGACGCGCGACTGTCGGCGGAACCTCTCAGATCGCGCTCAGTGCAAGAAAACCAAGGGATTGTGCACCAGCACGACAAGAGATCACTTGCTTGCATTCGTTTTCAAACGGTCGATTGGTGACGTGATCCGCAATTGGAAAAAGCCAGAGAAAGGGAAGCCCGGGTGCCGGGCTTGATAGGATAGAGAGAGTCTCATCCGGGTCCGGCGTAACAAGGACCCTGACCATGGCCAAGACCTCAACCCGCCCGAAACCCGCCACCGTGAAGAAGACAGAAGCCGCCGCATCGGCAACGGCTGACGGAGCGACCGACATTCGTCTGATCCCGCTCGACCAGCTGGAGCCCAGCCCGCTCAACGTTCGCAAGGTGGCGCCGAGCGCCAGCGTCGAAGCCGAGCTTCTCGCAAGCATTCGCGAAACCGGCATCAAGCAGAACCTGGTGGTTCATGCGCTGTCTGAGACACGTTTTGCGGTTGATGCCGGCGGTCGCCGCCTCAAGGCGCTGAAGCAGCTCGCCGATGACGGCGTGATCCCAGTTGATCACCCCGTGCCCTGCCTCGTCGAGGACGAGCGCAACGCCATCCTCACATCTACCACGGAAAACCTCCAGCGCGCGGCGATGCACCCGGCCGACCAGTTCGAAGCTTTTGAGGCGATGATCGCCGAGGGGCGCAGCGAGGACGAGATCGCGCTGAAGTTCGGCGTCTCGGTCGACCTGGTGCGACGTCGTCTCAAACTCGCCCGTGTCGCGCCCGAGATCATCGAACAATTCCGTGCGGGCGATCTGACCCTCGAATGCGTGATGGCTTTCACGCTGACCGACGACCATGACCGCCAACTGGCAGTTTGGAACGCGGTGAAGGGCGGCTATCACATCCACCCACAGAGCATCAAACGCCAGCTGACTGAGACCGCGCATTCGGCGAACTCGGCCCTCGGGCGCTTTGTCGGCATCGAGGCGTATGAGGCGGCAGGCGGCGTTCTGCTGCGCGATCTCTTCGACGATCGTGCCAGCGCCCATATGGAAAACCCCGAGCTCCTGGAGCGCCTCGCCATCGAGAGGCTGCAGGCTGCGGCCAAGACTTTTGAGGGGATGTGGAAATGGGTCGAGGTTCACCTCTCGGTCGACTACGGCGCGTTTCGCAGTTTCGGGCGGGTCTATCCGCAGGATGTCGATCCCGATCCGGACTTGCTCGCCGAGGAGGAACGTCTCATCGCCCGCGAAGAGGAATTGGCGGCGCAGAACGACGGCGAGGATTGGTCTGAGGCGGAGACGGAGGAATACTACGCAATCGAGCCGCGTTTGCGCGAGATCGAAGCCCTGCAGCGCGAACGGCAACCGTACGCGGACGAAGATCGTGCCATCGCGGGCGTGGTTCTGACCATCGGTCATGACGGGGCGCTACGTGTCGAGAAAGGCCTCGTGCGACCAGAAGATATCCCCGCTGCGACCGAGCCGGGCGAGGATAGTGCTGAAGCGGGTGATGCCCCATCCCCTGCCCGCCCGCACGTGACGCCGCCAACCTCCTCGACGCCGGTGCCAACCTCCGATCCGGCGGCGACCTTGCGCAAGGCGGATGGGATTTCGGCGAGCCTCGCCGACGATCTGCGCGCGACGCGTCAGCACATCCTGCGGGCGCATCTGGCGGCGGATTTCGAGGTGGCGTTCGATGCGATGCTCTACGCGCTCTGCGAACAGGCTTTGGGGCGGTCCTACAACAACGAAGCGCTCGACATCTCGATCCGGCCTTTCCAGGCGCAAGACCGCGAGGTGCTGCATGCGGATACTGTCGCCCAGAAAATGCTCGAGGCACTGGAACAGGACCTCGCCACCGACTGGATGAAGCTCGAGAAACCAGAGGACTTCCGGGTGATGTCGGCGCTGCCTCTTGCCGATAAGCAGGCGCTTTTCGCCTGGGCGACGGGTCTGGCGGTAAAGCCGCAGCTCTCCTCCGACAATCGCCCCTCCCCAATCATCGAGGAGATTGGCGCGCGGCTTGATGTCGATGTGGCGGCCTGCTGGCGCCCGACCGCGCAAAACTACTGGGGTCGAGTCAACAAGGGCCATGCAGTCGCGACTGCGCTCAAGCTGATCAGCGAGGACTACGCCGAAGATCGCAATCGCGAGCGCAAGGGCGATATCGCGGCCGCGATGGAGCGGGCTTTCGCGGAAACCGCCGGCGAGACGGAAGGGTTCGGCGCGGCGACGGTTGCGAAGACGACGCGCTGGCTGCCCGACGGGATGGCGTTTGCCGGTGCGATGGACGCTGACGCCGACATGGGTGACGATGTGCCCGAGGCCGAAGAAGGCGACCAGCCCGCCTCAGATACTCAGATCGATGCCGAGAACGACGAACCGTCGTCCTTGCCAGCCTTCCTCAGTGGGGATGCTGCCTGACGAAGCGACCACCGACCTGAACCTGACATGATCTCTGGGCCGTCCTCACATCGAGGGCGGCCCTTTCCGGCTGGCGGGTTGACCACAGCCGATAACGGATCAGCTGGCCCGTCCCGGAGAATTCCTATGACCACCACACTCGACCTCGACCCCGTTCAGGAAGCCGCACTTATCGCTGCGCAGAATGACGCCTTTCGCCGTACCATCCTTGGCAATGCCCCAGTTGCCGATGCCCCGCAGGGCCAGTTCGTAATGACACGCGGCGTCGCGGCGCTTGGGCTCGATGTGCAGCTGGAACTCACCCGCCGCGTCGCCGCTTTCGACACCTTCATTGCCGACAGCGACCCCCATGGCTGGCACGAGATGGGTGTCATTGAGCTTGAGGACACGACGGTCTGGTTCAAACTCGACCTGTACGATGTCGACTACCAATACGGCTCCCCCGAGCCCTCTGACCTTGCGCAAACGCGTCGGGTCCTGACCCTGCTGCTGCCGTCGGAATACTGACGCCCCCCATCCCTAGTCACCGCCCCGGACCGCCCTTGCACAAAGGGCGGTCCTTTCAGGCTGGCGGGTTCCAAAGGGCGCGATACCCGCGTCCGGCCCGCCACAGGAGACCAGAGATGGCCAAGACACTCGACTACCAGATTACCCTCTATCCCGCGCATCGCGATGGCGCCTTCGTTGTCACTCAGTTCCAGATGATGGCGAGCTACCCCGAAAAGCGCATCCAGGCCGCGGGAATGGATGACCTGATCGACAAGGTGACGCAGTTCGCAATGGAGCACGGCGAGAGCTGCAGCGCTTCGGTGCGTTGTCTCGCCCCGCGCAAACCGCCGGGGTTCAAGCGCGCGACCGAGAACCTCTATTTCAACCTGGTAGATCGGACGGCTGAAGACCGCGGCGACGCTGCGGCCTGAAGCCCCGCAGGAAACTTCCTGGGCGACCCCGCGTAATGGTCGCCCTCCCATTTCCTCAATTCCAAAGGATCAAAGACATGACACAAGAGACTGATTTCTACGCGCAGATACTCGAATCCCAGAGGCGTGCTGCCGAACAGCGGGTAGAAACCCGCGCGACGCTTCTTTCCGAACTGCGCACCCTCGGCGTAACGAACATCGAGGTGCAATACGAAGGCTACGGCGATTCCGGCAATGTCGAGGATGTCGTGGTGACCCCTGACACGATCATCCTGACGGAAGACCTGCGGCGCCGGGCCGAAGATTTCGGCTGGGACTTCGCCTATGCCCTGTGCCCCGGGTTCGAGAACAACGAGGGCGGCTATGGTGAACTGACTTGGTCGCTTGAGACTGACAAGATCGATGTCAGTCATTCGAACCGTTACATCGAGACCAACACCACTGAACACGAGGGGCTCTGACATGGCACACCCCCTCCATCACGCTGAAAGCTCAGCCCGAAAGTTTGGCGGTGTGCCAAACGATTACCAGCATGTGCATGACTGGTTTGACTCATCCAAAGAGCACCTAGGTCTCTTTGTTCACAGAGCCCAAAAACATCATACCGTTGGGATCTATGATGCTGAACGCCACTTCGGTCGCAGCCTGACCAACAGCGCGGGCCGGGTTGTTCCCATCCGCTGGATCGGCGAGCAGCATGTGCGCGAAGACTGCCAAGGACGCATCCCGTCGCTGGCGGACTGGCTCGGGCGCATCCAGCCAGAGCCGTGGATGGCCAATGGCCGGATCGACAACGACCCGACACAGATTGTTGGCGATCCGCGCGCAGTTTGGGTCGCGGCGGTGGTCAATCACCAGACCATTCTCGGCTTCGAGGACTGGCTGCTGAAGGTTTCGGTTGAGCACATCCAAGATCGTCAGAACCGCGCTGCTGCCTGATCCACCGGACGGCAAACTCGCCGACCACCTGACCACGTCCAAATCGACCCGCCTGCGGCCTCAACCGGCTCGGCGGGTCGATTGCGTTTCAAGAAAGGATATCGAAATGCAAGACCCTGTCTACGAGGAGGCCTACCAAGGCCATACCATCAAGATCTACCATGACCCGGATACTGAGAGCCCGAGGGAGTGGTCCAACCTCGGGAAACTGATCTGCTGGCACCGGCGCTATCGGCTGGGCGACAGCCATCCCTTCGACAGCCCAGATGCGCTCCTGCGCGATCTCTCGGGCGTCACAGACCAGAGCGACCTCTCGATTGAGCAGCTGCGCGAGCGCGCCGAGCGCAAGGCGATCTTATTGCCCGTGTTTCTCTACGATCATTCCGGTCTCGCGATGAACACGATCGGGTTTCACTGCCCGTGGGATTCCAGCCAAGTCGGCTATGTCTACGTGACGCTCGACGCGGTCCGGGAAGAGTTCGGCGTGAAACGCGTCACCAAGGCGATGCGCGAAAAGGCCAAAAACATTCTGCGCGCTGAGATCGTCACCTTCGATGCCTACCTCGGCGGCCAGGTTTATGGCTATGTCGTCGAGCGTGACGGCGAGGAGGTCGATGCCTGCTGGGGGTTCTTCGGGCACTATGAGTTGGACTGCCTGTCCGAGGCACGAGCATTTGTAGATCACCTGACTTTGCGAGAGCTGCACAGACCTGCCGGCGCCGAACAGGGCGCAAGCCCACCCCCGAGTTGAAATGCCCGAAATACTCATATATCTTATTCATGCGTATTCTGGAGATGAGCATGGCAAGCACAAGCGTCACACTTGGCCCCCATTGGGACGAATTCATCGCCCTGATGCTTAAAGAGGGGCGTTACGGGTCAACCAGCGAGTTGATCCGCGCCTCTCTGCGCCTGATGGAGGAGCAGGAAGGTCAGCGGGCGCGGCTTCGCGTTGCGCTGATGGAGGGCAAACAATCCGGTGACGCCGGTCCGCTTGACATGGATGAGATCAAGCGCGAGGCGCGGAGCCGCTCTGGCGCTTCTGATGCGTGAAATCCATCACTCCCAGGCGGCAAAATCCGATCTCGTCGACATCTGGGTCGAGACAGATCGACAGTGGGGCGCGGCGCAGGCGGACCGCTATCTCGACGACATCGATCGTGCCCTGAAGGGGCTCATCGCCAACCCGCAAATGGGATCGGACTGCTCCGACCTCCAGCAGGGTGCGCGTAAACTGATCACGGGTCGGCACCTCGTGTTCTACGAGGTGGACCCGGACAGGATATTCGTGATCCGGGTCCTGCATCAGTCCATGGACGTGCCGAGGCATCTGCGGTCGTCCTGATAACGGGCAAATTTGCACCGGGGCTTTGCCATGAAAGAGCGAGAGACAGGGCGGGAGGGGTGACCCCTCCCGGGTGAGAGAGTGCGCGCGGGGCTTGGGGCCAACCCTCAACCCCGGAGATTGCCGATGAACGCTCACCCCCATTCCGTCCCGCTTGCGCCCGAGGCCGAGACCCCTGCCCGCTCGGAAGCCTCGCGCTTCGCCCAAAACCTTTTGCTGGCTGCGAAAACCCTCGTCCCCCAGTTCGAGGCGGGCAAGCCCATCGACGCCGCTGCCCTGCGCGCCGCGATGGAAGAAGCTTCCGGTGCCAGCGACACCAGTGGTGCCTGGGTCTGGAAGGACGTCTATGAGGCCGCAGAGGTCGCCCAGATCCTGATGCTCTCGCGCTACGGTGCGCTGATACAGCGGCAGGCGGCTACGCCGCACGCCTTTCTTTCCATGATCGAACGCCTCGCCGGTTTGGCGCCCTCTCACACGCGGCGCTCGGAAGACAGCATCCGTCTGCAACAGTTTTCGACCCCTCTGCCGCTCGCAGCCATCGTCGCGCAGGCGGCGGGGTTTCGGGCCGACGAACTCGTGCTCGAGCCCTCGGCCGGCACCGGCATGCTGGCGATCTTCGCCCGGATCGCAGGCGCTCGCCTGGCGCTGAACGAGCTCGCTGAGACCCGCCGCGCGTTGCTGGAGCAGCTTTTCTCCGACGCTGCAGTCTCGGAACACGATGCCGCCTCGATCGACGACCGTTTGGATCGGTCGATCACGCCCTCGGTCATCGTGATGAACCCACCGTTCTCGGCCGCTAGCCACGTCGAAGGCCGGTTCCGGCAGGCCACCAGCCAACATGTTCTGTCTTCCCTTGCTCGCCTCGCGCCCGGTGGGCGTCTCGTTGTCATCACCGGCGAGAGTTTCCGTCCCTCCACCAAGAGTTTCCAGCCTACGTTTCAGCGGATCAGGCAAAGCGCTGACGTGGTGTTTTCCGCAGCCATCGACGGCAAGGTCTTCGCGCGGCATGGCACCACGATCGACACGAGGCTGACGGTGATCGACAAGCGCGTGGCTGGTGCTGAAGAGACCGCACCGGCTGATATTGACGCCGCCTATCATCCGATCTGCGCGACCACGAGTGATCTTCTCTCCGTAGTACTCACCCATTGTCCCGCGCGCCGCAACCCCCTGCCCTGCCCCACTGGCGCGGCTCTTTCGGTGCCACCTCGCCCGACCCGCACCAACCTCCACGCCCTGCGCAACGCAGCACGCAAAGAAACCCGCGCCCTCGCCGAGGAACGCGCGAAGCACCCGTTCGACGACATCGACACGGCCCCGCTCGACTACCTGCCGAAAGCCTGGAGCGAACCCGAGGGCGCGCTGCAGGATACGGTCTACGAAGCCTATGACCTGCAATCGATCCGGATCGACGGCGCGGCCGCTCATCCGACCGCACTCGTGCAATCCGCGGCCATGGCCTCTGTCCCGCCGCCTGTCCCGACCTACCGCCCAATGCTGCCGAAGACCCTCGTCGCGGACGGTCTCCTCTCCGCGCCGCAGCTTGAAAGCGTCATCTATGCGGGCAATGCCCACGAGACGCATCTCAAGGGCTGGTTCAAGCGCGGCGAGATCGAAGGTCAGCTGATGGCAGCGTCTGAGGATGACGAAGGTGCCTTTCGCCTGCGCAAGGGCTGGTTCCTCGGCGATGGCACGGGCTGCGGCAAGGGCCGGCAGGTCGCGGGCATCATCCTCGACAATTGGCTGCAAGGACGACGCCGCGCGGTCTGGGTCTCGAAGAGCGACAAGCTCATCGAGGATGCGCGCCGCGACTGGATGGCGCTTGGGGGGCGTGAAAGCGATATCGTGCCGCTCTCGAAATTCCGCCAGGGGAGCGATATCCGTCTCCCAGAGGGCATCCTCTTCGTCACCTATGCCACCCTGCGTTCTGCTGAACGCGACGG
>NZ_VINQ01000028.1 GCF_008369105.1 Aquicoccus porphyridii
CGCGCGTCGGTCGGACGCCCGGACCGAGGTCTCGGTCAGCATGCGCCGGATCTGGAATGGTTCCTTGTTCCAGGATGAATGGATCACATCCCAGACCTGAACCTGACGCGCGTGATCGGGGTTCACGGTGAAGGCCATGAGCTGCTCCAGCGTCATGCCATCCTCGGCGTAGATCTCAAGCAGGGCAGGGGCGACGGAGGCAAGTTTGAGGCGCTGCTTCACGATCTGCGGCGTCACGAAGAAGGCGGCAGCAATCTCTGCGTCGCTCTGACCCTTGTCGCGCAGTGACACAAACGCGCGGAACTGGTCGAGCGGGTGCAGAGCGACGCGTTGCATGTTTTCTGCAAGGGAATCGTCCTCGGCCAGGATGTCGGACGCTGCATCGCGCACGATGCAAGGAATGGGCGTCGTCTTCGCCAACCGCTTTTGCTTCACCAGCAAGGACAATGCCTGGAACCGGCGGCCCCCGGCCGGTATCTCGAACTTGCCGGTCTCGGTACCATCGTTAGCCAAGACGGGCCGCACGCTCAGGCTCTGCAAGAGGCCGCGGCGGCCAATGTCTTCGGCCAGTTCCTCGACGGACACGCCAGCCTTGATGCGCCGCACATTGGACTGGCTCAGCACCAACTTGTCGAAAGGGATATCCCGTGAAGGGGACATGGTGATTTTCTGGACAGCTTTGGTCATCAGATCTTCTCCACGACGGGCGCCGGAAGCCACTCTCCCGATCTCACTTCCCGTCACCATCAAACCAACACTCCTTTCCCTCTCGCGGTTGTTCTTGACCGCGGTCAAGAAGTTCATGTGGGAGCAAGTTGTGTGCGTAGGATCCTTTCGAAATAGGCGTCAGGGTGTTTGATCGTGTCTGCTCTTGCTATCAGGTAGTCGAAAACGAGAAGCAGTTTTCCCGCGCCAGCTTTCTGGATCCCATGCCGCAGTTCGTCTTGGCTTATTCTAAGCAATCGACCGAGGTCGTATAGAATGCGGGTGAGAGCTTCTCCTGTACGCGGCGGTTCTGGGAAAAATCCCGCAACATGGGTGAAATCTTCCCATGCCATGCGTGCTGGGTCTCGGTTCATCGTCGGTTTGGTTTTTGCGGTTTGTTCACCGCGATTGACCGTAGAGGGAGCAATCTTTTTAATATCTTTTTTTAAAGACTCTATGTGCCGGACATTTTGTCCGTTTGTGGCGGGCAGATCGTTGGATTCTGGTGCATAAGGTTGGTGTTCGATAGCTTGTAAATTATCTTCGGAACTAGCTTTTGCTGCGGCATGGTGTTCACCGTAGCTTGCGTCGGTATCGGCTCCGAGGGCTCTAAGTTCCGAGATAACGCTCAGGACTGCATCAACGGTTAGTGTTGCTCGACGCAGGACATTTCTGATCATGTTGAGGGTAGAGAGCTTTGCTTCATCGAAGCGTGTCTGTTGGAGTAGCGAAGCACGTAGGGCCAACGCCTCAGCCTTCAGTGAGCGCAAGCGCTCGCGTTCTTCGGTGAGTTGCAAGGCTTGTGTCGCGAGCGAGCCGTACCTCTGTATCAAGGGTTTCAGGTCGATACCGAAGGCATCTCTGATAACGCCTCCATACCTCAGCGGAAAGCGTTTGCCATTTGCTGAGTTCTTGCGTTCGATCAGTTCAGCAGCTGAGAGGCGTCCCAGGCTGCGTCGAAGTGTTCTCTCATCGAGTCCATTGGCGCGCTCTGAGAGAGAAGCGTTCGATGGGAACACGACAGTGAGCGTAAGTCGCTGGCTGTCCTGAATCTCACGTTCGTTGCGGGGTAGGAAGCTAATGAGCGCGGTCAGAACGGCGAGGTCATTGGTTGTGAGACCGAGCTCCTTCCTCAGTACGCGAACCGGGCCCAGAAGCTCGTAGGGGTTAGGGCAGGGCAAAGATGTCCGTTCCGCCAGGGCGGTTGTTGTTTCAGTTGCATGTCTCATGGTGTTTCGGAAGAAAAAGCTTCCCCGTTCACCGCGAGCGGTGTTGAAATCGATTCGTTTTGGGGGTATCAATCAGGTGTCGAGACTGATTGAGGCCCTTCGGAAGCATCGCTTTCGGGGGGTCTTTCTTTTTCTAGCCGGTCCTCCTTTCGTTCTCTGCTCGTTTCTTTTGATGTCTTGACCGCGGTCAAGACACGGGGTCGTCACTCTGGCCTGTCTTGACCGCGGTCAAGAAGCTCTGTGACCAGCTTCCGGACTGCCTCCTCAACACGAGGGACAAGATCCGCGTCCACATCGATGGTGATGCGGTTGCCTTTTCGGCCGATCTTCACGCGCTCACTGGGACGTGTCTTCTGCGTCGACGATTTGGTCGCTGTCAGCAAGGTAACCGCCGCTTCGAGACGGTCGGGGCCCGGTACGTTGCGAGGGATTTCGCCGGCAACTTCTCGGGCTCTCGCGACGTCTTTCTCGCACAGCCTGAAAAGCTTTTCCCAAACCCGTCGACCAACGCCGTGTGCAGGTCCGATAGCCTGGATTAGTTCCATCGGGATGCCCGTAGCGATACGGTTCATCCGCGAGACGAGCGATTCATCGATCTGAAGTGCCCGATACGCGATCGTTTGAGCGTTCTTGCGCGTTTCGTCGGTTTTCCCAAGTTCTCGAATGATCCCGGCGACAAACAGAGCCCTTTCGATGAACGATGGATCTTGGCGCGCATTATTCTCTACGCCTTGGGCAATGAGAGCTTCCTCGTCGGTCATCTCCATGACCGTAGCGCGCACTTTTTGACCAAGTTGGCGACAAGCGAGAAGCCGACGGCGTCCATAGACGATCTCAAGCGCACCGTCCTCGGTTCGGCGAACCAGCACTGGAACCTTTTGACCGTGCTCGCGGATCGACGAGACAAGCTCATCCAGACCATCGCTTGGATCGATGCGGTCCATGACCGCGGACATCTGTATGGCGGTCGGGTCGATCAGCCGCGTGGCGTGTTTATCCTCTTCGAGCACAGATGCTTGTGCGCGAGCTACTGTCGGGCTCGTTCGCTTCACATCCAGATCCTCGTCCGAAGGCGGCGTTTTGCCCATCGCGTTCTTGAGTGAGTCCCCGAAGACCTTACGCGCCATGGCTACGCCCCCATGCTTTCAGGATTTCGCGTTCGACTTCGTCGGTCACGCGCGAGACGGACTCGATCGCGCGCTCGTAAGTTCTGCGGTTCACATCGCGAGGTTCGACCTCAAAGATGCTCTGCTGGGTGTTCGCAGCATCACCCACGGCTGTTGATTTCAGAAACTCGGCAGACAATACGGCATCCCCGAGGACTGTCCGAAGCAGAGATGAAATCTGCACCTGCGGACCATCCGTATTTTCGTAACGGGTGATCAGAACTCGCACGAAGTTCAGTCCATGTTCCGGGGCGTGTGCCTCTACCACGCCCATCAGGTTGCTAGCCATGCCCAGAAAGCTCGCCAGCGACATGACATCGAGCATCGACGCGTTGAGCGGGATCAGGACCCCGGTCGATGCAAAGAGGGCAGAGATCACAGAGAAGTTCAGCTGCGGTGGGGTGTCAAATATCACCACATCATATCGGTTGAGGACGGGCTCAAGTGCTTCCCGGATGCGGCTATGGAACGTGGTGGCGCCGTGTCTGAAGCTCAAGGCGACCTCAAACTCGTATTCCATGATGTCCATGGATGCCGGGATCAGATCCACGGTCGGGAAGTTCGTTTTGCGAATGATCTCTGCTGCGGGCAATGGATCGTCGGATCGGATAAGATCGTATGAAGTTGGCATATCCGGATCAAGCTCGGGAGTTACCCCGAACAGGTTCGTCAGACTTGCCTGGCTGTCGAGGTCGATCAGCAAGACCCGGTATCCGCGGAGACCCAGTAGTTGTCCTACATGGGCAACAGATGACGTCTTTGCCGAACCACCTTTCAGGTTGAAAATCGTCAAGACCTGACAAGCCTCTCCCGGTCTTCTGTGCGGGTGTTCTTCTGGCTTGATTCTTCCAGTCTCGAGAAGTACGCGTTGTGCCTCGACCATCTCCTCTGCAGAGAAGCTACGGCGGTTGCCGCCCTCCAGAACACCTTCGGGGAAGCCTTCGAGGTTTGACACATGATGGCGGAAGGTATTCTGATTAATGCGAAGAAGTTCAGCCGCTTCCCGCATGGCGAAGCGGCGGAGACCCTTCTGAGCGTCCGGTGGGAAGGTTTCCTGCGCATGTTCACGCAACCGACTACCAAGCCGCTTGGACATGACTTCAAATCTCTGGGAGGCCCGTATCCCGTTCATCACTGCCCTCAAGTCTTTATTGTTTTGCAAAGCTTAACAGATATTGTGGATAAATCCAGACCAAACCGTTGAGCGGCCTGGGGGCGTTGAAGACACCCATTTCTGTCGACGGTAAACTGTTAAAAATCAGCGTCTTGGGCGACTGCGCTCTCACTCTACTTCAACACCTCGTTGCCAGCTGCGAAGTGACCACAAGATGTATTGTGAGTGCGTACAGAAATCAGTCGGCAGAATCGGATGGACGATTCTCCGGGATCTCAGTCGAGCAACCCCAGCCTCTCGGCCCGCTCCAGCAGCATCTTCACCGACGAAGGCTGCCAGCTTGTCCGCCCTCGGGGCGTGCGCTCGCGCATCGCTTCCAGCCGGGTGCAGATCGCCTGAAGTGTGATGTCGGGATCCGCGCCCTTGATGGCGGCAATAATGGCGGGCAGGCGGTCGTCGGTTTCGCGGCGCCCGGCGCGGGCCAGCACCTCGGCCGGCAGGAAGCCGTCGCGGACATAGGCCTTCACAGCGCGCAAGAGACGGCTTTGGGTCCAGCGACGCGCCTCGGGCAATGGGCCGTTGATGATGCGCACCACGTCTTCCCACGCCAAGTCGGGCCGCAGGCGGCGGACGTGGGGCACCCAATCTTGTGCCGTCTCGTTCAGACGCTCAATGTAGCCGTCCTGTCGCGCCAACCGTACCTTACGAAGAGCGGCAGGGTCTTTGGCCCGCAGTCCAGGGTTCCCGCCGACCCGGCCCTTGGTACGGGCGCTCGCCAGCCCTGCCTTGGTACGTTCGCGGATCAGCGCCCGCTCGAACTCGGCCGCGGCGCCCAGAACCTGCAGCGTGAACTTGCCTTGCGGGGATCCGGTGTCGATCGGGTCCTGAATGGAACGAAAGAACGCCCCCTTGGCCTCCAGCCGTTCGATCACCTCCAGCAGATGCGACAGGGATCGCGCGAGGCGGTCGATCCGCACGACAACCAGCGTATCGCCCTTGCCGATGCGTTCTAACACCCGCGCAAGCACCGGACGCGCACGATTGCCGCCTGAGGCCTGTTCTTCATGGATTTCGGCGCAACCAGCAGTTTGCAGGGCCTCAGACTGGGGCAGGGGGGTCTGATCCTCTGTCGATACTCGCGCATAGCCTATCAGGGGCATGAAAACGGGGCCGATTGCAATTTCATATGCCGTTACTAAACGACCGATTGTAAACGAATGCAAGTAGGTGCTCGCTCGTCGTGCTCGTCCAAAAACCCTTGGTTTCCTTGTGCTGAGGGCGATCTGAGAGGTTTCACCGGCAATCGCGCGCGCATACTATATAAAGAGCAAAGGCAACCGCCACAAAATCACTTGGGTAATGTGCAAAAGAACAGTATTTTGCACATATGAAACCTCAAGCATCCGCTTTGACTGATGATTTCGATGACCCCCTCATCACCATCGAGGAGGATGAAGAGACTCACGAAGAGGATCTCTGGTTTCTGCCGGGACCACTCGAGGAAGAACCGGATGATTTGCCTCCTGGGCCACGTGCGGAACCGCCCGACACTGCTGTCATCGAAGACTGGGCAAAGGCAGAAAGCGTTCACGCTGCGCGACTGGCACGGGTCTCTGGACGTCTGGGTGCTCTGGATGACCGGCTGCTGCGCGGCCCGGAAGGCTGGCGGCATCGCCTCGCTTTGATCGAGGCAGCGAACCTCAGCTGGTTCGCAGGGGATCGGGTGAGTTCTGATCGTCTGGCGCTCTGGATATCGATGCGGCTCTCGGGCGCACAGGATGACCCAAATGCCCTTGCAAGAGTTGGATGGGCTGTTCGGCGCCTGACAGGCGGTCCCGGACCGAAGGCTGACTTAGCCGCCTTCCTGGATCGCCGCGATCCCGAGAACATTGAAGACAGCGCTGAGCGTTTCGAAGATCGTGCGGGCGGATGGCTGGAAGTAATGACAGCCGCAGCCGAGTTCCACCCAATCACCCGAGCTTGCATGGGCTTTCATCTCTGGAGTCTGGCGGGACTCGGACAGCACGGCGACCAGATCGAAGCCGCCGTCACCGCGTCCAGGATCGCGGCCTGCGACGGAAGCGGCGCCGTCTTCGCGCCGCTGGCTATGGGCGGGGCAGGGGGGCTGCGTGTCTCGGGTTTGCCAACCGAACGCTTGGCACGCTGGTTGGATGGGATGAACAGCGCAATTCTAACGGCGATGCGTCATCTAGATGGTACCCAAACATGGAGTGTTCGGGCGGAAGGAGCCATGTCTCAGCTTTCGGGCAGAACTCCGGCCGCTCTTCGGTCTGTGTTGACAGAGTGGCCTTTGGTGTCGGCCCCGATGGCGGAGGCCCTAACAGGCGCAAGTCGCGCGGCTGTTCAAAGGAACCTCGCATGGATGGAAGAGCGAGGCCTGATCCGAGAAGTGACGCAACAAGGACGATTCAGGATGTGGCGGATCAAGGACTAGACCGTTGTGATCAGATCCAGCGACGGGGACATTCTCGGTTCATTGAGGGAGGAGCGCCCACCGCCAATGCTTACGTTCATCGATGTCGCCAAAGGGTGGTTTGCATATCGACCTAGGTGTCTTGGTCAAAATCGCTCTGTGTGATCCGGCAACGAGCTATGGCAGCCTTTCGAAAAGATCCGGTGTTTCCTCGTCGCGCCGCCTGCTCAGACCCTCGCCAAGATGCAGACAAGGGTGCTTAATTCGTGTCAGGCCTTTGCCGCCCTCAAAATGGACCCACCCTCCTCTGGGCATGCCCACGCTTACGATCAGCGCCCCACATATCGGACAAGTCCGTCTGAACGATGCGCCCCTCTTGCTTTCACCATCGCCCCGAACTGCCCAACCGCCGCGGACGGATACCGTGCGCCCTGACGACAGACGGCGGGTGTGTGCCTTCCGGTAATACCAGCGGTCCGTCATCCCATACCCGTTCTTTCCTCGACCCGGCTGCCGCTTGGGGTCGAGCGCACGTAAAAGCCTTGTGGAATAGCCTCCTGCACCAGCCCGACGTGCGAGATCAGGCCGACGGCGCGGCTGCCCTCTGTCAGCGCAGCAAGAACTTGGATCACCTGATCCAACGTGCCTGCGCCATTCTCGGTGTCGAGGCTCCCGAAGCCTTCATCGATAAAAATTGTGTCCATCCGGATCTTGCCCGAAAGGCTCTCGACCACATCAGCTAGCCCAAGCGCGAGAGCCAGTGCCGCGATGAAGGTCTCCCCCCCCGACAGTGTCGCTGTCGGGCGAGCCTTGCCGGTGTTGATGTCGAAGACTTCGATTTCGAGCCCACGCTTGCCGCGACCGCCAGATGCCTCGAGCCCACGCGTCAGCCGGTAGCGACCACGTGTCATAGGGTCGAGCCTCATATTCGCCGCCTCGAGAACCTGGTCGAACATTGCTCCGATCGCGAAGGTCTCGAGTGTCATCTTGAAATCGTTCTTGCCGTTAGCCAGATCGGCCAGCCCCCGGAGCGGACCGGTCTCGGTTTCAAGCCGCTCGGTTTCGGCCAGCGCCGCCGCAAGCGATTCCTTGAATTTGGTCAGTGACGATACATCTGTCCTCGCTGTGGCGAGTGCAGCGTTGGCCGCGTTCAAGGTCTGGGTGGCGTCTGCCAACGCCAGCTGAAGCGGGGCAAGATCCGGGCGTTCACGATCTGCGCAAGCGGCTATGGCGTTCTGCAATGTCGTGTGAGCCGCGATCAGGCCCTCACGATGATCGGATACCGTCTTCTGGTCGGCATCGAGGGTCGGGAAATGCGCCTTGCAAGCATCATATCCCGCTTTGTCCAGCCCGACCTCGGCAAGCCGAGCACCAAAATCATCTTGCGCCTTTTTCACGCGCTGTTGCTGCGCGTCGCGCGCCCGCTTTGCTGCTTCCAGCTGCTCTTGCGCACGGGTGAGCATTTCACCGGCGGCTCGGTCCTGTTGCGTCGCCACTTCCAGCGCCTCGGACAGTTGCCTTTGCTCTCTCTGTAAAGCCTCCCGTCGAGCGACAACCGCCTCTGGCGTGCGCAGACCTTCCGGCAGGGCCTCGATCACTGTGTTCAGCTTGGCGCGCGCGCCGGCAAGATCGGTCTCGGCCTTTCCGGCAGCGGTGCGCGCCGTAGCCTCGGCAGCTTCAGCCTCAGTCAGTTTCAGCTTGAGTTGGGCCAACTGCTCCGCCATCGCGTCTAAATCGACCGCTTCTCCAAGCGCGGCGACGTCGCCTTCAAGCCGTGCGATTTCAACTTCGAGTTCCGCTAACGTGCGCTCAGGACTTTCCTGTTCCTCGAGCGCCCGCTTCTTTTCGTCGAGCCGCATTCGAAAATTGCCGAGTTCGCTTTCGGCCCGAACTCTGGCTTCGGAGGCAGTTCTCGCCTGAATGTCTGACGTCAGCGCCAATGGGACAGATTAGGCTGAATTGATAAGAGAGGGTTTCTGGCTCATCGTAACCACCAAGGAGTGAAGATGAGACAGAAACCCGGAACCAAACAGAGCCACGGCGAGAGGGTCGTTAAGGACATCCGCCGGGCCACCCGCAAACAGTATTCGGCGGAAGAGAAGATCAGGATCGTGCTGGCTGGTCTGCGCGGCGAGGAGAGTATCGCCGCGCAGGGTTCATGCCGCTTTGTCCGCCATTCCGGTCAAGACGGATCGGCGGGATGCACGTGTCATTGTCGAGCTTCTTCGGATGGGCCGGTTTCAGCCTTCGCATTTGCCAGTCTTGCGGTTCAAAGCAATCTCAAGGTGACTGGCATGGGGAATTTGGGTCAGAATCTGCAGAACCTTTCGGTCGTCTGTTATTGAGTGGTCGTTCGGGACGGTGAAGAATACGAAATGGCGGATCATCAAGAATATTCCGGTTGGTGGGACGGATCGCGAAGCCACAGGGGCTTGTGGAGATCCTGTTCTTGATCGAAGCCGTCACTTGGTTCAAGCGCTGTCACGGACGGGGCCCACCAAAGCCATGATCGGCACACTCCCTTTGTCATCGGGTCAGGAATTGCCCTCCGCTGCCGCCACCGCAGCGAGGTAGGCTCGTAACACCGCAAGGCTTTCCGGCTCGTCCAGAAATGGCATGTGCGCCCGGTCGGGTACTTCGGTTCGGATCAGGTCTGGCCGCCGCAGCGCCATCTCCTCGACAATGCGCATGGACAGGATGTCCGAATTTTCCCCACGGATCACCGCCACCGGCCGCCCGGCAAGCGCGTCGAATCCGTGCCACATGTTCGGCGCCCGGTCTAGCGTGGCCATGAAAGCGTCGCGCAGGGCAGGGTCGTAGGTAATACGCAACCCGTCCGGCGTTTCGGCGAAATGGTGCTGCACCTCTTCGCGCCACCGCGCATCGGGCACGCCGTAAAACCCCGGATGATGCGTGGACATTGCCGCAATGCGCGCGTCAATATTGTGTTCTTTGGGCTGGAGCCCGACATAGGTGGTGATCCGCATCCGCCCGTCCGGCTCCATTTCGGGGCCGATATCATTCAGACACAGGCCCAGGACGCGCTCCGGGACATGCGCGGCCAGCGCCATGGTCACCATGCCGCCGCGCGATGTACCTAGAAATGGCGCGGCCTCGATCCCTAGGTGATCGAGCAGGTTCAGGACATCCTCACCTTCGCGGGGCACGGTGTAAGTCTCCGCGCCGGTTTGTTCGGAGAGGCCGCGCCCGCGTGCGTCGAGGGCAACCAGTCTGTGGTCCGGAAAAAGCGGACGCAACAGTTCGAAATCGCTCCCGTTCCGGGTCAGGCCGTGCAGGCAAACCAGGATCGGCCCGTCACCGCCATCGCGATAAAACAGGCGAGCGCCGTCCGAAGCGGTAAAATGGGGCATGGTCGAACTACTTCTTTCCTGGTGGGTTTCCGGCGGCGCGGCTGTCGGCGATGGAGACGCCCGCAACCGAAAAGTGATTTGTCGGGATCTCTTTCAGGATCACGCGAATGCGCTCCGGCTCGGCATCCATGGACCGCGCCAGTGCGTCGGTGACCCCGCGCATGATCGCGCGCTTCTGGTCGTCGCTTCGACCCTCGAAGATCAGGATTTCTGCTATCGGCATTGGGTTTTCTCCTTCACGTGTGGCTCAGGTTTCAAGGGTTGGTGACGGGCTGAGGCGAAGTTCGATCCGGCCGAGCGGGCCAAATTCGGCACTGACAACGGCACCCGCAGACAGCGAAATGGCGGCTGTGGCGGCCCCGGCCAAGACCACGTCGCCTGCCGATGTGGTGATACCACGCGCGCAGGCGATGCGCCCGGCCGCCGCCAACGCGTTGAGGGGATGCCCGAGAATTGCGGCGCTTGAGCCAGTCTCTTCCGGCCCGTCCGACATGGCAATCGAGATGGCGATATCGCTAATCTCGGTTTCAGGCGGAAACCTGCGGCCAAGAACATAGCCGGCAGAGGACGCATTGTCGGCGATCACATCGCCAAGGTCGAAACGGAATCCGTCGTAGCGGGAATCGATGATCTCCAGCGCTGGGGCCACCGCCTCGACGCAGGCCAGAGCTTCCTGCGGTGTCGGATCCGGCGGCAGTGGGCTGCGCAGCACAAATGCAATTTCGGGTTCGACACGGGGATGAATCAGCGGGCCGAGGTCCAAACTGTCGCCTTCGTCATGGTGCATCGCGTCGGTGAGTTGACCGAGGATGACCTCGTTCACGCCAACCTGTTTCATCTTCGCTTCGCTGGTGAGGCCGAGTTTCACCCCGGTCAGTCGTTCGCCCCGCGCCAGTCGATGCGCAACCACAATCGCCTGGATGGCATAGGCGTCCTCGACGGACAGAGCCTTGTCCGGAAGGAGTTGCGGCACGGGCCGGGTTGCGAAAGCGGCATTATCGAGAAGGGCCGCGCGGTCCTGGAGGCTGGTCATGGGGTAGGCTCCGTTCGAATATCTGATGTGACTGGATGACCCCAGCCGACGAAGGCGGTCCGGACGATCAACTCAACACCCCGCCAAGCCAAAGCGAGATCGCGGGAAAGGCGATAAGCAGCACCATGCGCAACAAATCAGCGGCCAGAAACGGCAATACCCCACCAAAGATGGTGGAAAGCCGGACGCGATTGCCCACGACTGCCTTCATCACGAACACGTTCATTCCAATCGGGGGGGTTATCATGCCGATTTCGACAAGTGTCAGCGTGACGATGCCCCACCAGATCGGATCGAAACCCATTGACAGGATGATGGGCAACACAAAGGGCACGGTGATGACCACGGCGGCCACTGTGTCGAAGATGCTTCCAAGCACCAGGTACATGATGGCCAGCAAGGTCAGAACCGCCCAGGCGGGCAGGGTATCCGGGTTGATCACGGCCTCCAAAGCCTGAGCCATACCCGCAAAGTTCAGATGACTACCGAAGATATTGGCGCCGATGATCAAAAGATAAAGTCCGGCGCTGGTGCCCGCAGCATCCCGCAAGGCTTCGAACAGGCCGCTGACAGAGGCGCGGCCCGACATGAGCCAAGCCACGAAGGAGAAACCGGCTCCGACCGCAGCGGCCTCCTGCACGGTGAAGACGCCGCCATAAAGCCCCCCCAGCACAGCCAGGAACAGGGTGATCGGGCGCCAGGCGATGCGCAGCGCGTAGACCGGGGCGAAAGTTTCGGAACTGTCGGGGACCGGCGCCAAATCGGGACGCAGCCGGACCTGGATAAGGACAGACGCGACGTAGAGCGCCAGGGCCAGCATCCCCGGAACAATCGCTGCCATAAACGCCTTGGCGATCGAAATTTCGGAAATGACGCAGTAGATGATCAGGACCACTGAGGGCGGAATAAGCGCGCCCAGTGTGCCGCCGGCGGCGATGCTGCCAGTCGAGAGCCCCGGCGCATAGCCGCGTGATTGCATCTCGCGAAAAGCGACACCGCCAAGCGTGGCGGTGGTGGCCACCGACGAGCCGCTGATGGCACCGAAACCAGCGCAGCCCATGACAGCGGCGAGTGCATGGCCGCCGCGCAGGCGACCAAAAACCGCCGTCGCAGCGGTGAAGATGTCATCGGCAAAACCTGCCGCGACCGCGAGGTTTCCCATCATCAGGAACAACGGCACCGCAGCCAGATCGACGCTGGACAGGCTTCCGGTCAGGTTATTTGTGCCGATGAGCAGGGCCGGGCGAAACCCCATCTGAAGCAAGACAGCGCCAAGCCCGGCAATCGCCAATGCCACGCCAATCGGGACATGCGCCAGCGCCAGGAGGTAAAGAATTGCGAAGGAGGCCAGGATCTTTGGCC
This sequence comes from Aquicoccus porphyridii, assembly GCF_008369105.1. Classification (GTDB taxonomy): domain Bacteria; phylum Pseudomonadota; class Alphaproteobacteria; order Rhodobacterales; family Rhodobacteraceae; genus Aquicoccus; species Aquicoccus porphyridii. Next base: position 12,415 of record NZ_VINQ01000028.1, read on the forward strand.
CCGCCCCAAGCGTCGGTGCGAAATACGCAGTGCTCAGCATCACCGCGAAAGCGGCGGCGACCATGAGCGTGGGCGGAACCACATCGCGCAGCCGTTTGCCCGGATTCCGAAGATAGGAGGCAAGTTCCGAGACGAAGACCGCAAGCTGTGCCAGCGCCGCGAGCCCGATCATAACAGCGGCCGCACCCCAGAACGGGGCCTTGGGCAGCCCCAGAACCAGCGTCGTCTCGCCATGTGACGCTTTCCCGATGGCGTATCGGACAAGAAACCATGCAAAAAGGCAGGACACGAACAAGCCGAGGCCCGCCGCGATCAGGCGCGGAGCGGCCTCACGACCTGTGATCTGGGCCAGTATACCCATTGCAACGTGCGATTGTCGCGTGTTCGTCCAGACCAGAGCCAGCGCCATAACAACCGCAAAGCAAAGTTCTGCAACTTCATACAATCCGAGGATTGGTGCCGAAATGCTCCAGCGCAGCAGGACATCCAGGGTGAAGGCGAGCGACAATCCGAGCAGCATGAGGCCCGCCGCGTTGGCCAGCTGGCGGGCCGCGAACTCGCGCAGCCCACCGCCAGCCACCTCGGTAACGTTGGCTGTGGCGGCAGACATCCGCTTCCCCCGCGTTACTGACTTTCGCGCCAGGCTTTGATTTCAGCGCGGTATGCGTCCAGCACAGTCGCCCCGTTGGGCGTGGCCTCGACCCACTCCGCGATCACCTTGTCGGCGGCCGCTGACCATGTGGCCATTTCCGCTTCGCTCGGGACGATGATGTGATGGCCTGGCGTTGATTCCACCACGGCCCGGACACGATTACTCTCGTCCTCAAGACCCGGCCCCCAGAATGCGGCGAAGGCGGACGGCGGGTTGTCGTCGAAGACCTTTTGGATATCCGGCGGCAAGCGATCGTAGGTATTCTGGTTCATGACGATATACATCGGCGTCGTACCGAGCGGAATGTCGACATGGCCGAGCGTGACGTCGAGCAGCGAAAACCCTTCGACTGCAAACCAGTCGGCAGCGGCCGCATCGACCACATTCTTGGACAGCGCTTCAGCGATGGCCGGAGCCGGCAGTCCGACCGGAGTGGCGCCAACGGCGGTGATCATGGCCGAGAGAACGCTGCCCGCAGCGCGCACCTTGGCGCCCTTGAAATCGTCCAACCCGGTGATCTCGCCGGAATGGTGCAAACGCGCAATATCAGCGGTACCGATGCCAACCACCTTCACGGACTCAAATCCTTCGATGAGGCCGTCCTCATAGAGGGCTGCAAGGGCTGCGGATGTCTCGGAAGAACCGCTGGCAAGAAGTGGCAGCTCTGTGACGCCCGCCGACTTAAACCGACCGGAGTTATAAGATGTAATGCTCCAGCCAAGATCAATCAGGCCCGCCTCGACGGAATCGAACACTTCGTTTGGAGCGGCAGCCGAGCCACCGGTGAGGAATTCCACCTTGAGCTTGCCGCCCGATTCCTCTTCCAGCTTCTTGAACCAGGGCTCGAAGAGACCGGTATTCAGGAAGTTTGTTGGGCCGGTAAAACTCGCGAAACGGAGCGTAACTTCCTGCGCGTTGGCCGTAGAAACAATGGTGGTCGACAGAGCGACACCAAGGGTTAACGCCGTAAAACGACGGCAGATCGTTGAAATGGACATTAAGGTCCTCCCTACCTTGTTGAGATGCCGCGGCATCCGTTCTGACGCGACAAAAGGCGGTTCGCGAGACTGCAAGTCTCCCACTCACTGCCTCGTTATCGCTAGAGGCACAAAGAGAAATCCTGAAGGGCAAAGTCTAAAGTATTCACCTGGCGAACATCCTTTATTGGATGACTCAATAACGCGTTTGCGCTTTCAGAGCCGCCTCGGACCGGGCAATGCACTCGCGCAGGGGTTGGAGGCAAGTCGCAGCCGCTTCAGCGGGCGACATCGCCGTGCGGAAAAAGGCGATATTGACTGCGCCGATCGATTTGCGCCCGAGTTTGACGGGCAGGGCGATGGCGCTGATGTTCTCTTCGATCAACCCGACCGATAGCGCGTAACCGCGCCGGTGGATTTCGTCAAGCCGACCATCAATGTTGCCCAGAATCGCAAGGTCCTGGCCATCGAGCGTGCCGATTCGGTGCAATACGTCCAGAGTGCGCGCCAGGTCTGAGCGACCGAGCGAACTAAGATAGGCAAGCCCCAGCGCCGAACGGAGAACGGACCGCGTCTTGCCCACCAGCCTACGGTGAACCGAAACAGGACTGTATTTGTGGCTGGACGCCTGAATCACCATCTGCCCGGAAACCAGCGTCGCAAAATCACTTGGCCAAATGACCTGCTCGGTGAGTTCTTGCAGCATTTGCGACATGATCTGCGTCGCGACATCTTCGTACCGAACGCCATCGCTGAGTTGGTGTACCCGCTCGGTCAGCGACACCGAGCCATCCTCGGCGCGGCGCATAAGATAACCTTTGAGTTCAAGCGTGTGGATAAGCCTATACAGCGTGGCGCGGTCGATTCCGGTGAAGGTCGCAAGTTCGCCGACCTTTGCCCACCCCAGATCACCCGCAGCCTCCAACAGATTCAAGGCGCGCGTGACCGCACGTATCTCCTTGTAGGGGGAGGCGGTATCGGAATCGCCAGCTATTGTCATGACCTACTCCTGTTCGCCACGTGAACAGTATAGAGGTGGTCGTTGTGGAAAATCAAGGGGGGCGTCATTTCTTGAGTGTCGGGAGGTTACAGACCTTGTCCGGCATTCGGCGAAACCGCTCACCCTGACACGGGGCAGGAGCGGACGCCTCTCGGAGAGGAGGAGACGAAATGATTGTTGGAAGCGTCTGCATGTCGCACAGCCCTATCATGGATCGGAACCGCGCGGCACCTGAGGCCGAGAAACGATTCTGGGGGGCCATCGACAAGGCGAGCGACTACGTTGCTGAAGCCGATCCGGACCTGGTGGTGATTTTTCATCCGGACCACGTGAACGGTTTCTTCTACAAACTTCTGCCGTCTTTCTGCATCGGAATCGAAGGCGACTCCGTGGGCGATTTCGGCACCGTTGCGGGCAAGCTCGATATTCCCGCAGGCCGGGCCTGGTCCTGCGCCGAACACACGCTGAAAGAAGGCGTCGATGTTGCGGTCTCCTACCGCATGGATGTGGATCACGGCGGTGTTCAGCCGATCGAATTGCTCTCGGCAAAGGTGCCGTTGACGCGCATGATCCCGATTTTCGTGAATTGTGCGCTGGCGCCGCGGCCGACGATGGCAAGGGTCCGCGCTCTCGGCGAGGCGGTCGGCCGCTGGGCAGCATCGTGCCCTGAACGGGTGCTGATCGTGGGTTCCGGCGGGTTGTCGCACGATCCGCCAATTGCCTCGCTGGACACGGCAACGCCGGAAGTGCGCCAACGGCTGATTGACGGCGGCCCGCTGCCGCACTCGGCGCGCACGGCACGACAGAATAACGTGATGGGAGAGGGGCCGCGCTTTGCCGCCGGGCAGTCGAAGCTGCTAGCGCTCGATGCTGACTGGGACAAGATGTTGTTGGACGGCTTCGCGGCTGGTGATCTCTCCACGCTCGACTCATCAGACGACCAAAGGATCTCGCAGACCGGTGGCCGGGGCAGCCATGAGGTGCGTTGCTGGATCGCAGCATTGGCGGCCCTGGGTCAGGGCTACAAATCAGACGTGTTGTTCTACGAACCTATTCCGGAATGGCTTACGGGCATGGGCATCATGACGGCCACACCGGCCTGACGCCACGGATTCAACCAGACGGCCGACGCGCTTGGCGAAAGTCGACACGAAAAGCAGGAGTGAGACATGGGAGTCCGCAGCGGACAGCAATTCATCGACGGGTTGAAAGCCAACCCGCGCGCAGTTTGGATTAACGGCGAAAAGGTCGAGGATGTCACCACGCATCCGGCCTTCTCGCGGATCGTGCGCCAATTGGCCCGGCTTTATGAAGCCCAGGTCGATCCGGCGACCCGCGATACATTGACCTATGAAGTCCCCGAAACCGGTCAGCGGGCCGGCATGGCCTTTATGCCGGCGAAAACGTCCGAAGATCTGCGCCGCCGCCGCGATGCCTATTACCTCTGGGCGTCGATGAATTTCGGCCTGATGGGGCGCTCCCCGGACTTCCTTAACGCCAGTTTGCTTGCATTTGCCGAAGCGCGCGAGGTTTTCGCCCGCGGCGGCGACCGCTTTGCGGACAATATCGTCAATTACTACAAATACATCCGCGACAACGATCTGTTTCTCAGCCACGCGCTGATTTCGCCGCAGAACGACCGGACCAAATCGTCTTCCGAACAGAAAAACCTGCACATGCGGGTGGTCAAGGAAACCGATGAGGGCATTTACGTGCAGGGCGCGCGGATGGTGGCCACGCTCGGCGCGGTTGCGGACGAAATGCTGATGTATTGCCTGCCCGGCATCCCGGAGAGTGACGCCGACCACGCGTTGTCCTTCGCAGTTAAGGTGTCCGATCCGGGCGTGAAGCAGATCTGCCGCGAACCCTACACCGTCGATGGGCAGCGGTCCGACTTTGATCATCCGCTGTCGAATAACTTCGAAGAGAACGACTCGCTCTTGATCTTCGACAATGTCTTTGTTCCATGGGAACGGGTGTTCATGTATCGCGACGTTGCGCTCAACAACGCGCTTTATACCGAGACGGCGCTGCGCAACTACACCGCGCACCAGACCAACACGCGGGCGCTGGTGAAACTGCAATTCGGAGTGGGCGTGGCCATGGCTGTCGCGCGTTCGATTGGCGCCGACCAATTCCTGCATGTGCAGCGAATGCTGGGCGAGGCCCTGAACGGAATCGAGTTTCTCAAGAGCGGCTTGGTGCGCTCCGAAGTGGAATGTGAGCAAACCGGCCATGATACGGTGCGCCCGGCTCTGGCCCCTTTGCAGGCGCTGCGCACCTTCCTGCCAACCGCTTACCCGAAGCTGGTAGAGACCATTCAGACCATTGCCGCCGGCGGGTTCATGATGATGCCCTCGGGCGCAGAATTCACTGTCCCCGAACTGTCTGAAGACACGGACCTTTATTACCAGGGCGCAGGCGGAATGTCGTCGGTAGATCGGGCGCGGCTTTTCAAGCTTGCCTGGGATCTTTCCGGTGAGGCGTTTGGCTCACGGCTGCTTCAGTACGAGCGCTACTATGCGGGCGATCCGATCCGGACCACTGCCTCCAACTATCTTCAGGTGCAGGACGAAGAGATGATGCGCCTGGTCAACGATGCGCTGGCGCTGGCTGGTGATCCTGAACCCGCGCGCAGCCTGCAGCGCGACGCAGCAGAGTGAAAAACGTGGAATATGAGATGACAATGACGTCCCAACACAAATCCATCTGGACCGACCTGACGCGGGTGCCTTTTACCCAGGGCTATCTGGATGCGGGCGGCGTCCGCACCCGCTATCTGGCGGCCGGTGACGAAGACAAACCGCTGCTGATCCTGATCCACGGGACCGGCGGCCACGCCGAGGCCTACAGCCGCAATCTTGCCGCCCATGCCGAGCATTTCCGCACCTATGCAATCGACCTTGTCGGCCACGGTTGGAGCGACAAGCCGAAGCTGGATTACGAAATCGCCGACTATGCCAAGCACGTGATCAATGTGATCAAGGCGCTCGGACACAAAAAGGCGCATGTGTCGGGCGAGTCCCTTGGCGGCTGGGTGGCCGGATGGATGGCGGTTCATCATCCCGAATGGCTCGACCGCACTGTACTGAACACGGCCGGCGGCTGGACCGCTTATCCGGAGGTGATGGAACGCATCAAGCGGCTGACCATGGAAGCGGTGAACGATCCGTCGCCTGAGCGGATTCGAACGCGGCTGGAATTTCTGATGCACGACCATTCCAAGGTGAATGACGATCTCGTCGAAGTGCGCCGGGCAATCTACGCACAGCCCGGCTATGCCGACATTATGGAACGCATCCTGTGCCTGCAGGAAATGGACATCCGTCAGCGGAACATGTTCAGCCCCGAGGACAGTGCCAAGATCACAACGCCGACTCTGGTTCTGTGGACCTCGCACGATCCCACCGCAGCGCCCGAAGAAGGCCGCAAGATCGCGGATGCGATTCCCGATGCGCGCTTCGAAGTGATGAACGAATGCGGCCACTGGCCCCAATTCGAAGATCCCGAAACTTTCAATCGGATTCACATCGACTTCCTGCTGGGCCGCTGACCGCGACCCGGAACGGAAACACGTGGTTTCATCGACCCAACCGACCCTGAGACAAGGAGAGCAAAGTCATGACGATAAACACACAGGCAAAACGCCTTGTCAGTGCCAAAACGACACCACCCTTGGCGCCGACAGCGTTCCGCGATGCGCTGGGACGTTTTGCCACCGGCATCACGGTCATGACGACGCATGATGACGAGGAGGGGCATTATGGCGTCACGGCCACATCGTTCTCCTCCTTGTCGCTTGACCCGCCACTGGTGCAATGGAGTTTGCGCAATGAAGCCTATTCGTTGCCGGTTTTCCTGCGCGCGCAACGCTTTGCAGTGAATATCCTGGCGGCGGATCAAGAAGAGGTGTCGCGGCGTTTTGCGACCGCCGATGTTGACCGCTTTGCCGATCTTGACCTTGACGAAGGAATTGTCGAGTTGCCCTTGATCAAAGGTGCAGCGGCCTGGATCGAATGCAGCCTCGAAACCACGCTTCCCGGCGGCGATCACACGATCCTGGTAGGGCGCGTGTTGCGGGCCCGCACATTTCCCGAGCCGCCGCTTCTGCACTGGCGGGGCGACTATCTGCCGATTGACGAAGACGCCCGCCAGCCTCGGGGCACCGCATGAGCGGGCGCATCGACGACATGGCCACGGCGCTGGTGGACGCCCGGACAGAGCTGAAACAGATCCCGCCGCTGCGCGAAAGTCACGGGCTGGACACGGTTGAGGACGCCTATGCGGTGCAGGACGCCGCAAACAAGATTTGGCTTGGCCAGGGACGACGGTTGGTCGGTCGCAAGATTGGGCTGACCTCGCCGGCGGTTCAGGCTCAGATGGGCATCGACCAACCCGATTACGGGATGCTTTGGGCCGACTATTTCTTCACCGATGGCGAGGTGGTCGACACCGGCCGCTTCATGCAGCCAAAGGCCGAGTTGGAAGTGGCCTTCGTAATGGACCGCGGCTTCGACGATCCCGAGGCGCCGATGGCCGAACTGATCCGCCGTGTCGCCTATGCGGTTCCGGCGCTTGAAGTGGTCGACACCGCGATTCGAGATTGGGACATCAAGCTGGTCGATACTGTGGCCGACAACGCGTCGGGCGGGGGGTTCCTTCTGGGCCTTGGCGCGCGTCGGCTGACCGATCTCGACCTGCGACTCTGCGGCGGCATCCTGTCGTGCAATGGCCGCGTCGTTTCACGCGGGCTTGGCGTAGATTGCATGGGAAGCCCGCTCAACGCGACATTGTGGCTGGCCCGCCGCATGGCGCAGCTGGGCCAACCACTGGCTGAAGGCGACATCGTGATGTCGGGGGCTTTCGGGCCGATGGTCCCGGTGGGACCGGGCGAGGCATATCTGGCCGAGATTTCCGGGTTCTCGCCAATCCAGGTGAATTTCGACGACGGAGGGGCGGGAGCATGACCGGCAAGATCAAGGTTGCAATCATCGGTTCGGGCAATATCGGCACCGATCTGATGATCAAGATCATGAGGACTTCGGACGTTCTGGAGGTGGGCGCCATGGTCGGGATCGACCCGGACAGCGATGGTCTGGCCCGTGCCACACGGCTTGGCATCGCGTCTACGCATGAAGGCATCGAGGGGCTGACCCGGCTGCCCGTGTGGTCCGAGATTGGCATTGTCTTCGATGCCACGTCCGCGGGCGCGCACAAGCGCAATGACCAGATTGTCCGCGACGCGGGCAAGATCATGATCGACCTGACCCCGGCGGCCGTTGGTCCTTATGTTGTTCCCGTGGTGAACATGGACAACCACCTGGCGGAGACCAATATCAATATGGTGACCTGTGGTGGCCAGGCCACGATCCCGATTGTGGCGGCGGTGTCGCGAGTCGCCGAAGTCAGCTATGCGGAGATCGTCGCCTCGATCTCATCCCGCTCGGCCGGACCAGGCACCCGCGCCAATATCGACGAATTCACCGAGACCACATCGCGCGCGATCTGCGAGGTCGGTGGCGCCTCAAAGGGCAAGGCGGTGATCATTCTCAACCCCGCAGAGCCGCCCATGATCATGCGCGACACCGTCTATTGTTTGGCAAAAACGACTGATCATGAAGCCGTGCGCCGCTCGGTCGAAGCGATGATCGCCGAGGTGCAGGACTACGTGCCTGGCTATCGGCTGAAACAGGAAATCCAGTTCGAGACCATCGGCAACAACGCCGCGGTGCGCATCCCGGGCGTCGACGACCACGCCACCGGGCTGAAGGTCAGCGTGTTTCTCGAAGTCGAAGGCGCGGGCCACTACTTGCCGAAATATGCCGGCAATCTGGACATCATGACCTCTGCTGCGTTGAAAACCGCCGAACGGCTGGCGCGACGGACACTGACGGAGGCCGCGTGAGATGACCGACTCGGACAAGACCAAGCTTTACGTACAGGATGTTACCCTGCGCGACGGGATGCACGCGATCCGCCACCGGTACACTTTGGATCAGTGCATCGACATCGCCACGGCGCTGGACCGCGCCGGCGTGGCCGCGATCGAACTGAGCCACGGCGACGGGCTGGCCGGGTCGAGCTTTGCCTATGGTTTTGGGCGCCACACCGATCTGGAATGGATCGCCGCCGTCGCCGACAAGCTTGAAACCGCCAAACTGACAGCTCTTCTGGTGCCGGGGATCGGCACCATTCACGACCTTCAGGCCGCCTATGATGCGGGGGTGCGCTCAGTCCGTGTGGCCACCCATTGCACCGAGGCCGATGTCGCCGCCCAGCATATCGCCCATGCCCGCAAGATCGGCATGGATGTGTCGGGCTTTTTGATGATGGCGCACATGTTGGGGCCAAAGGAGTTGGCCGAACAGGCGTTGTTGATGGAAAACTATGGCGCCCATTGCGTCTATGTCACCGACTCGGCCGGCGCGCTGCTGATGGATGGCGCACGGGACCGTATCCGCGCCTATCGCGATGTACTGAATCCGGAAACCCAGGTGGGTATCCACGCGCATCAGAATCTGTCGCTTGCGGTGGCCAATTCGGTTGTTGCGGTGGAACAGGGCGCGTTCCGGGTGGACGGCTCTTTGGCCGGGATGGGCGCAGGAGCCGGCAATACGCCGATCGAAGCCTTCGTGGCTGTCGCCGAGCGGTCCGGTTGGGACCACGGCTGCGATCTTTTCGCGCTTATGGACGCGGCTGACCGGCTGGTGCGCCCGATCCAGGACAGGCCGGTGCAGGTGGACCGCGAAACTATCGCGCTGGGGTATGCCGGGGTCTATTCGAGCTTCCTGCGTCATGCCGAAACCGCCGCCAAGACCTACGGTCTCGATTCGCGCGAAATCCTGGTCGAATTGGGCGAGCGCAAAATGGTCGGCGGTCAGGAAGACATGATCGTCGACGTGGCCCTAGATCTGCTGCGGGCAGGGCAGGGCACCGAATGAGCGTTCGCTCAGTGAACAGAAGACAGTTAGTTCTGCGATGTTGTCGGGATGAGCAATAACCTAATTCTTGTCGATGCTGCGAAACGCCAGAGAGCGTGAGGCGGCGGCTCGACTGAAGGTCTAGGGAGGACATCTTCAGTGATGAGAGAAAAGAACCGCCCCCTGATTCTGGGGGTAGGTGGAACTTTGCGGAATCAGTCCACCGGGCAAAAAGCCCTGCACCATGTGCTTGCACGAGCCGAGGAGCGCGGTGCCCGCACAAAACTGATTTCCGGGCAGGCGCTGAACCTACCGCTTTATTCGCCCGAGTCTGCCGAGCGCAGCGCGGCCGCCCAGGAGATGATCGCGCTGATGCGCGAATGCGATGGGCTGGTCTTGTGTTCTCCCGCCTATCACGGCTCGGTCTCCGGGCTAGTGAAGAATGCGCTCGATTATACCGAAGACATGAACCGCGATGCCCGCGTGTATTTCGATGGGCTGCCGGTGGGCTCGATCGCTTGCGGCGCAGGTTGGCAGGCCGCTGGTCAAACGCTGTCCGCGCTTCGCGCCATTGTCCATGCGCTGCGCGGCTGGCCGACGCCAATGGGCGGGATGATCAATTCCACCCAAAAAGTCTTCGATGACGCGGGTGTCTGTGTGGATGCCGCCGTGCGCTTCCAACTCGACACAATCGCCTATCAGGTCACGGAGTTTGCCATTCGCAAGAGTTGAATGACCCGCCCGATTCGCTTTGGAGGTGGAGGGCGGGAACATCGGAAAGACATCGCCCCGGCGTTGATACGTAAATCAAGAAAGGAGAAAACACATGCGATTTGGAGCGTTTCTGCTACCGGCTGCGGCCGCGAAACACGATGAGTTACAATCAGAGCAGTACCCAGGAGCCAACCCGACTTACTACCAGCGGTCGCTGAACGAGCACGCCCGCGTGATCAAGCAGCTCGAAGACCTCGGCTTTGACTTCGTCGCCTTTTCGGAGCACCATTTTCATCTGGAAGGCTTGGAGATTTCAAACAATCCGATCCTGCTGGGTTCCTGGGCCGCCGGCTTCACCAAACGCATCCGCATCGGCCAGATGGCCACCGTGCTTCCGGCGCGCAATCCGATCCTCGTGGCCGAGGATTTGGCGATGCTGGATCATTTCTCCGAAGGCCGCATGCTCACCGGCTTTGCGCGGGGCTATCAGGCACGTCACGTCACCACGATCGGCCAGAAGAACGGCGCCGTGGCGACCTTTGCGACCGATCCCGACTACGCCGCCAACGATGCGCGCAATCGGGAACTCTTCCAGGAATCCTATGACGTGATCAAAGGACTCCTGAACAACAGGACCTTCTCGTATCAAGGCAAGCATTGGCAGATTCCGCCCGAAAACGTGAAGTGGGATCACCCGAAGACCAAAAAAATGGCGCCGGACATGGTTGATGGCGATATCCTGAAAAAGATCGGCATCGCGCCGAACACCCTTCAGGATCCCTCGACAATCGAAATGATGGTGCCCTTCACGCTCAGCCCCAACACCATGAAATGGGCGGCGCAGGAAGGGGCCTGGCCGATCGTCTTCACGCCCATCGACGAGACGTTGCGGATGTGCCTCGATGCCTACCATTCCGAGGCAGTGGGCCGCGACCCCAACGTCAAATGGGGTCAGAACGTGGGTCACTTCCGCGACATCGTTGTCGCCGATACCGACGAAGAGGCCTTCAATATCGGCAAGGACGCGCTTGGCTATATCTGGACCGGCTGGCACGATCACTTTGGCTTCAACGAGGCGCTGCGGCGCCCGGGCGAAGAGGGGCCGATCCCCAACACCTATGAATCGATGGTGGATCGCGGCTTCGCGATTGCCGGCTCGGTAGATACCGTGGCCGCCAAGATGGAGAAGATGATCGAGACCTATGGCATGGAAATGATCGTGCCCTGGATCGGCGTTGGACCGGGCCCGGTCGACAAACTGCTGCGTTCGAACGAGTTGCTGGTAGAGAAAGTTCTACCGAAGCTCGGCATCAAGCTGGAACAGCGCAAGCCGACCTTCCGCAAAGAACTGCGCGAGGGCACTTGGCGCGATCAGCCGCTGTGAGGTGGCACCGCCCGGGAAATAAATAAAAAACTCCCGCAGTGCTGCATTAGTGGCGGTGCTGCGGGAATGAAACCAATGGGAAGATGACGATGAAACAGTTTTTTGGAAAGGTTCCCCACATTGCGACTATTGTGACTTCGGTTGCGATGTTCGGGTCACTCGGGGTTGGCGAGGCGCTTGCTGCCGACGCGCAGCCGCGCGATTTTCTGCCGGCTCCGGCGGGCACGCATCTTGGGCTGCTGTATAATCTCAATAGCTCGTCCGACACCTTCGTTGATGCCAACGGCAACGAAGTTCCCGGATCGGGCCTCGACACGCATATCGGCATCGCCCGCTATGTATATTTCTTTGATGTCGCCGGCGTGCGGGCGGATATCAACGTGGTGCAGCCCTTCGGCGGCCTGAGCAATATGTCGCTTGGCGGCTCGCCCCTGAACAGCGACGACTTCAGCTTGGGCGATACCTCGATCGTGGGCACGTTCTGGCCGCTCAATGATCCCGAGAACAACCGCTACTTCGCGCTGGCCACATACCTGACCCTGCCTACCGGCGAATACGACGCGAACGTGGCCTCTCTGGGTTCGAACCGCTGGTCGGTGACTGTACAGCCTGCGTTCTACTTTAACATTTCCCCGCAATGGTCGGTGGACCTGGTTGGTGACGTGACAATTTACGGAGACAACGATGACGGCCCGGGCGGCATAAAAATCGAGAAGGATCCCAACTTCACCGCGCTTGGCTGGCTGAACTATCATGCCAGCGAGGCCACCACCGTTTCCTTCGGCATCAGCACCACACATGGCGGTGAGGAGACGTGGGGGGGGGTTAGCCGCGGCGATAGTCAGGTAACCACCGTGCGAGCAGCCTGGTCGCAGATGCTGAACCCCACGACCCAATTGGTCCTAGAAATTGGGACCGATGTCGAAACCGAGAACACCTTCAAACGCGACACAGCAGCCTTGGTACGGCTGGCCAAGTTCTTCTGAAAACGCGTTTTCCAGGGGGTCGAAATTTCTTCGCAAGAAACACTGTATAGATAAAAGGGGGCCAAAATGGCTAATGATCACGCATTCCAGCAGGTGCCGGGCATTTACCGCAGGCGCGTGGGCGACTTTGTGGTCACGGCGATCAACGACGGTATCGTTCCGGTGCCGGCCGAGGTAATGGTCGGCATGGCGCCCGACGAGGTGAAGAAAACCCTGGAAGGCCGCTTTCGCCCCGGCGATCCGCATATTACCATCGGTGCCTATCTGATTGAGAAGGGCGGTTCGCGCACGTTGGTGGACACCGGTGCACGCAATCTGATGGGACCGACGCTCGGAAAGGTGGTTGACAATCTGGCGGTGGTTGGGGTGACACCCGACCAGATCGACCGCATTGCCTTGACCCATATCCACGCTGACCATGCCGGCGGTATGCTGGACGACGACGGGGCTGCGATCTTCCCGCGGGCCGAAGTCTTTCTGTCGGTAGACGAAGAGAAACATTGGCTTGGGGGTGAGCCGCCGACCGACGAAGTGGGCGTATCCGAACAGGTCAACTCCTACGCGCCACAGCTGCGCAAGGCCTATGGCGACCGCTGGCACGCAATCGGCGAGGAAGAGATCATTCCCGGCATGCGCCGCGAAGCCTTGCCGGGCCACACCCCTGGCCACAGCGGTTATCACCTGTCCAGCGGTGACGAGGAACTGCTGATCTGGGGTGATATTACCCACGTGCCGGTGGTGCAGATTGCCCGTCCCGACGTCGGTCTGGCTTTTGACGTGGACGTCGACCTTGCCCGCAAAACGCGGCATCGTATCCTGGATCGTATTTCTGCGGACCGTCTGGCCATCGGCGGGATGCACCTGGAGTTCCCGGGCTTTGGTCATGTGGTGCGCAATGGATCGGGGTACGAATACGTGCCAGATTTGTGGATGCCCGACATCTGAGAAAACATGTGACCGGCGCGGCTGGTGTTGCCGCGCCAACCAAGGAGGCGGCGATGCAGGGCGATGTAACCAATGGCGGGGAAACGCAGCGGGCCAAGGTCGCTGTGGTGACTGCGGCGAGCTCGGGCATCGGGCTGGGCGCGGCCCGCGCATTGGCGGCGCGCGGCTGGTCACTCGTGCTGATGTCGCGTTCGGAAAAGATCAAAGCCGCGGCCGCGGAACTGGGCGCAACGGCCCTGCGCGGAGACGTGACCAACGATGACGACATCGCCCGGCTCATTTCGACCGCGATGGATCTTCACGGACGGATTGATGGCGCCGTCATCAATACCGGCCATCCGCCCAAGGGAGAAATCCTGGAGCTCACCGACGACGACTGGCACACTGCGATGGAAATCATCCTGATGCCGACGGTTCGCGCGATGCGGCACCTGGCCCCGATTTTTGCGCGGCAAAAGTCGGGAGCGGCGGTATCGGTCTCGACCTATGCCGCACGTGAACCGGAACTGACCTATCCGTTATCGGCGGTCTTCCGGGCCGCGTTGTCAGGCTTTCTCAAGCTCTGCGTCGCCCGCCACGGCGGCGAAGGCTGGCGGATCAATGCCGTGCTGCCCGGCTTCGTCGACAATTATCCCAGCAAACCCGAGGCGCTGGCGAAGATCCCGATGGGGCGATATGCGGCAGTCGAATATGAAATGGGTGCGACGATTGCCTTCCTGCTTTCCGAAGACTCCGGATACATCACCGGCCAGGGCCTGCTTGTGGATGGCGGGCTAGTCCGGGCGATCTAAAGGGAAGGAAAGCGAATGACCCAAATCGCAGGAAAGACGATCCAAAGCTACTGTACTGGAACTGCCGAGGTAACCCAATGAACACGATGGCGAATGTAGTCAGCCTGAATCTGCTGGAAGGCGAGATCGTTTCGCCGATTGTGCTGGATAGGGTGGAGGATGCGATCACCGCGATTGCGCGCGGCGAGATGGTGATCGTCGTTGATGACGCTGACCGCGAGAACGAGGGCGATCTGATCATGGCCGCTGACGCGGTCACCCCTGCCGACATCAACTTCATGGCGACCGAGGGGCGGGGGCTGATTTGTGTGTCACTGTCCGCCGAGCGCCTGGAGCAGTTGGACCTGCCGCAGATGGTGGGGAACAACACCGAGTTTCTCAGCACCGGGTTCACAATCACCTGTGATCTGCGCGAAGGGACAACCACGGGAATTTCGGCGTCTGACCGGGCCAAAACCATCCGTGCGCTGACCGACGCCAACCGCGTGCCGGGCGATTTCAACCGTCCCGGCCATGTCTTTCCGCTGCGCGCACACCCCGAAGGGGTGCTTGGACGTCCCGGACACACCGAGGCATCGCTGGACCTGTCGCGTTTGGCTGGGCGCTACTCCGGCGGCGTGCTCTGCGAGATTGCGCTGGCCGACGGCGAAATGGCGCGACTCCCCGACCTGGCGGCCTTTTCCCGCCGTTATGGGCTCAAGTTGATCTCGATTGAGGATCTTATCGCTTGGCGCCGGGCGAACGACAGGGAATCCGAAATCGGAAACACACCGTCCTGACCTGGCGGGACTGTGTGCACGGCCTGACGCCCTGAGCCAGCCACGAACTGAGGATTTGATATGAGCGGAAATCAGGTTTGCGTTGTTGTCGGCGCCCGTTCCGGGTTGGGATTCGCCGTGGCCGAGGAAATGGCATAACGCGGGTATGATCTGGTGCTTTCGTCGCGCAATCCCGAAGAGGCCGCCGAAACGCTGCGCGCTCGCCATGACGTGCGGATCGAAATTGTGCCCGGCAGTGTTGCCGAACCCGCGGTCGCGGCTGCATTGGCAGAAACCGCCAGCGGTCTGGGCGGGGCCAGTGCCTTTCTGCTCAACCACGGCGGACCGCCGGTCAAGCCGTTGATGGCCATCACGGATGAGGATTGGTCACAATCGTTCGAAATCATGGTGAATGGCCCTTTGCGTGTGCTGCGGGCGTTGGTGCCGCAAATGCAGGAAGCCGAAAGCGGACGGGTTGTGGCGGTGTCGTCTTGTCGCGTAGCCCTTAATTGTGAGATGGGAAATCCAACGGGGAGTGGACAAAACATGGGGGTCATGCGGCGCGTTTTCTGTTTGCGACGGTCAGCCGACCATCGAGAACTGCGGCCCTTGTGACGGCTACTCGGTGAGCCCCTTTGGGCGACCACCGCATCCTTCTGCGCTTTCCCATGCGGGCATT
>NZ_VINQ01000029.1 GCF_008369105.1 Aquicoccus porphyridii
AGAATGCCGTAACGGCGCAGGCGATGACCAACCGGCCCAAAGCCCTCCCGGAGCTGTCCGGGAATTAGCGAAATGACTGTCCGGGATTTACCGAAACGCGTGTCCGGAAATTACTGAAATGCTTGTCCGGGAATTACTGAAACCCGCATCAGGCCGCCTAGCTCAACGCACGGGCCACCGGCGGCGGGCGTGGCCTTCGCCACCTGCGCCTCGGGGAAGTCGGCCAGCCGGTAGGTGCGCGACCATTCCGCATCCACGACGCTTGCGAGCCGGGCAACGCGCCCCTTCTTGCGCTTCTTCTCGTTGGGCCAGTTCACGGTCCCGGGGAGGCGCATCAGGCGGTCGATGTTGTGGCAGGCGTCCGCCTGTAAGTCGGCCTCAATCCTCTGGTTCCGGTTCTCAATCGGCAGGTGGCGGCTTTCGTCATCTGCTGCGCCGGACAGGGGCAGAGCTTCTTCCAGACGCCAGAAGGCTTGGTATCCGCCGCCGCTATCAACGATGGCCGTGGGCGCGGGGCTGTAGGCCCGCAGGATCCGCAGCGCCCGCTCGCGTTCGGCGTCCAACTCCTCGCCCGGGCGCGGGTCCACGTCCACATGCAGGCCGGTTGCGGCGGCGAGGTGCGTCTTCTTGGGCTTGCTGGTCGCCGGTCCGAAGGTCTCGTTCACCGTGAAGTAGAGGTTCCAGCGCCCGCCGCTGTGGTCGTGGATCCACTTCCGCACCGCGCCGGGGTCGGCCAGCGTCACCGTCCGGGTTGCGCCGCCCTCGGGTGGGATCGCCGTCAGGACCCAAGGCCCACCCGGACGCCAACCCTCAAGGAAGGTCACGGCCTCCTCGGGGTTCGGCAACAAGTCTCCGGCCTCGCCCCGGCCACTCCCGCCCGCTATACTCGGGTCACAGGGTTGATGATGGCGGTTCTGTTCAAGGGTCCTGTCTTCCTGAGCGCCCCCGGTCCCCCGGCTGGGGGCGTTTCCTTTGTCCATCGCACTCATTCGACCGCACCCCCGGCTTCAACCCAGGTACGCACGTCTTCAGTGCGGTAGCGGATGCTGTGTCCCACCTTCACGAAGGGAGGGCCGACACGCTTGGCGCGGTAAGCCTCCAGAGACTTGGGCGAAAAGCCCGTCATCTGGGAAACCTGCTCAGCGGTCAGGTACTCGGGGGAGACGGGCACACGCCCGCGTGGAAGGTCACGGAGGATGCGCGCGGTCACGGCCTCCGCGATGGCTTCAATCGTCTGTTGATCCATTGTCGTCACCAAACAACAGACCGCCTGCGGCGGGCGGACGGTTCAGTGACAGGCCCATGTGAGTTGTTTGCTCACCTACCGGTTGGCCCGCGCCCCTCGCTCTCGCGGGGCGCTCCCCATGCGCGGCACCCCCGGTGAGCCGACACGGTTTCCTAGTCTTGCCCCTAAGCTACCCCTTTGGTCGCCAGTTGGGAAACCCTCTTTCTCCCTATTCAACCCGCAATCTTTTGTTGTTCGGGTTCCAGCAGGGCGAAGATCGCGGCGGTCATGCGCTCCTGCTCCGCAAGCAGCGTGTCGAACAGTGCGCGCTCGTGGATGTAAACCCCGTCGATGCCCGGCACGGTGTGATCTAGCAGGAGCCGGGCGTTCACCTTGTCGACACCGACACCCTGCGCAACCGTCCGGTAGGTGTGGCGGAGGATGTGGCCGGTGTCACTGGGCAGCGCCTTCTCCTTCCAGACCTGCGTTGCGATCACCTCGCCCGTCTTGCTCGACCGGGTGGGGAACAGCCATTCGGACTTCGGGAACAGGACTGCGCCCGTCACAAGGATGCGCTCCGCCACCTCGACCATGTGCCCAGACAAGGGCAAGTCGAAGCTCCGGCCCGACTTCATCCGGGGGATGGAGATTGCCCGGTCAGCCGTCCGCACCCAGTCACGGCGCAGGGACACGAGGGTGCCGGGGCGCAGGCCGGAGAGGAGCCCGAGCGTGTGCATGTCCCGGCGCAGCGGGTTCCGCAGGGCCTGTATCTTTGCCCACCAGTCCGGCAGGTCCTCGGGCATGATGACGCGGTTGCTCGACCGCTCCTTGTTGAAGGTCACCGCCGCCACCGGGTTCCCGGGCAGGGCGTCCGGGTCATCGACCACCTTCAGGGCGAAGTTGTAGGCAGCCCGGAAGTCGCGCAGCGTCTTGTTGGCGGAGGGGCCGCCGTGGTCTCGCGATATGCGCCGGTGTTCCTCGCGGGCCATGCTGCGCTTGATCTCTGTGAGGGGCGTGTCGGCCCAGCTGGAGAGGTAGCGGTTCAGCCGGTCCAGCATGTTCTCCACCGACCGCTCCGCGCAGTCCCGGGCGCGCATGTCGGCAATGTACTCCTCGTACAGGCGGCGCACGGTCCATGTGCCCGCGTCGGCGGCGGCGTCGGGGGGCGGGGCGTTGGGGTCGATGCCCTGCCTGATCTTCTCGATCACCGCGAGCGCCCGGCTTCGTGCATCGTCCAGCGTCATCTCATCCGTGCCCCCGAGCGTGTGGCGGACGGTCTTGACTAGCACCTTGCGCCCGCGCTGCCCCTGCCAGAGGTCGCGCTGCACCTTGTAGGATTTTCCCGTTTTGTTCACCGCCACCATCAGGCCCGTCACCTTGGCGTCCCGCACTGTTGTGGGCTTGCCCTCGAACTTGAGCCCCTTGATGAGCCCCTCTGTCAACTTCTCTGGCATCCCGCATCTCCTCTGCGAACCGTGTGCTGCCCGAAGCTCGAACCGTTTCCGAACCGGGTGGGGATAGGGTTCGCTCGGGCTGTCGGGGGCTAGCGTAGCCTCAAAGCGCTGTTTAGGCTAGCGTTTCAGGGGTGTCGCGGGGTGGAGAGGGTTGGGGCCTCTCGCCTCCTAAGGGGCAGGTTGCAGGTTCGAATCCTGCCAGGGTCACCAAAAACACCTGAAAAATACGGCGATTTGTCAGAGGCTTGCACGGGTCGAAGCAGAAACGGGGGGCGAATGACGGCGTGATCAGGAGGAATAAGGGGGGGCGAGCCGGGCGGTTCTGTGTCCGCCCGGCTTTTCTTGTTGGTTCAGAACGTCTTGGCAAGCGTGAACTTGATGGTCCGGCCCGGCGCCTTGCGGGTGGCCAGGTGCGGCGTGTAATCGAGGTCCAGGAGATTTTCGACACCTACGCGCAACTCGGTCCCTTTGAGCACACCGCTTTGCGGACGATAGGTTCCGCGAAGATTGTGAACCACGTTCGAAGGTGTCGGCGTGGTGGCGCGCTTCATCCTGGCGTTGGCGACCACTTCCCAGCTCAGGTCAAGCTCTTCCTGCCATCTCTTGCCGACGGTCAGACGCAGCTGATTCGCCGGGATGCCGCGCCAGTATCCGCCCGGCGCGGGAGCGGTTTCCCGTCCACGCTGGATATTGGCGTTCAGGTCCATGTACAGCCCCGAGGACACGCTATAGGCCGCTTCAAGCTCGAGACCCTCAAGCTCGATATCCGTGACCGGCATCATGGTCGCGGATGTATAGGAGGTGACATCCCAAACCTTTGTCTTGTAGGCCGTCGCCTTGAACGACAGATCGTCGCCCGGCGTGAACACGTCCAGCCGGTCATAAGAAAAGCCCAGTTCGACCGTGCTCGCTTTTTCGCTTTGCGTCATGTAGGCCGGGGTCGTCATATCGTCGATGATCGGCAGATTCTCGGTATAAGCCAGCGAGCCGAAGACCGCGAAACCGTTGCCGATCCTGTAATGCGCCGAAACCCCGCCCATCAACGCATCATTGGTGTATGAGGCGGTGTCATTGCTGATATTCTGGGTTTCATAGCGCAGCGCCGGGGTCAGGGTCAGCCGCTCACCGATGCTCATGTCATCGACCACGAACAGCGCGATCCGTTCATCCGTTCCGCCGGGGGCCGAGGACGCATCACGGCGTTTCTTGTGCTTGAATTCCACCCCTGCGCGCAGGTTGTGGAACACCGTGCCGGTCTCGAACCGTGCCGTGTTCTTGAACGTCAGCTTGGTCGTTTCATACCGGTGATCGGCATTGACCAGCGGCAGCAGACGCGGAAAGGTCGGTGTGCCTTCGAGCGGCGAACTGCCCGGAATATAGCTCTGCTCGATCTTCTGGTCGGCGTAGGACAGGATCACATCCAGATCGACCATGTCGTTTCCGACAGGGTTGTAGTTGTAAGCCAGAGTCGCCGTGCGTTGGTGCGTCTTCCGGTCGACATTCCCGAAACTTCCACCCGTTGTCATGAAGCTGTCGTAGGGCACGTCCTTGTCGTCCGACGCTGTTTCGGTGATCGAGAAGCTGAGCGAGTGATCACCATCGCCAAAGGTCTTCTTCGCCTTCAACTGCCAGCTGGGCAGCTCGAAGCTCGAATTGCCGATAACCGCACCCGAACCGTCAACCTGCTCATCCTGGGTCGCATAGGTGAAATTGCCCAGAACCTCGAAATCGTGTGTCGGCTGCCACGCCATTATGGTCGAGCTGGTCGTCCCGTCGCCATTGGTCGAGAATTGCAGCGTCTGGCGCAATTTGAACCCCGGAACGCCGCCCGTGAAATCCGAGGCATCCTTGGTTTCGAGCCGGACAAGCCCACCGATCACGCCCGAGCCGTATTCGAACGTGCCCGCCATGCCACGGATCACCGTCACCTGCTTGTAAAGCGCGGGGTCGGTAAAAAGCTGGGTGCCTATGCGATAGAGTTCCTCGGCCCCCACATCGGCGTCATCGACCTGGATCAGCACCTTCTGGTCGCTGCCATAGGTCGAGTTCGCGCCAAAGCCCCGGATATTGATTCCCGAACCCTGCGGCGACTGCCCGTTGATCAGCGTCACCCCCGGCACCGAATCGGTCAGTTCGGCAATAGTGCTGGCCTGCCGGTCCTCGATCTCATCCTGGTCGACATTGGTTTCCGAGCGGGCGGTGTCGGTCCTGACCTCGCGCTTGCTCTTGCCGAGGACCACCTCGTCCAGTTCGGTCACAGTATCCTGAGCCGTGGCCGGCAAGGCCCAGATTGTCGCGGCGCCCAGCATAAGCGCCGCCCTCACAGTGCGGTTCACGCGCATTCCTATCCCCTTCCAATCCTCACGACGGTTCGGGCTGGCACGGGGCTGGCTGCGTTCGTGGTGTTCGTCGATCCCGATAATGGGAGACTTGCATTCGCTAATTAAACCAACTATTTTTGTCAACATTGAAGATCGAACTTCGATCCCAACGCACCAGCAAGCGTGGCATTCCAGCCACCAGCCAGACGCACCCCAAACATCGTGACGAAAAAGGAGAGCCGTCTTGGCCGAACCAACCGTGATTTCCGCGCCTGACATCAAGGCCGCGCGCATGGAGAACCCCAAAATGCGCGACCGCGATCTGGCCGACAAGCTGGGCATTTCCGAGGCCGAGCTCGTGGCTGCCACGCTGGGCGAAACCGCGACACGAATCGTCGCCGACCCGGACCGGATCATGCCCGCACTTACCCGGTTGGGCGAGGTCATGGCCCTGACCCGCAATGAAAGCTGCGTGATCGAAAAGGTGGGCCACTATGACAATTACACTTCGGGCGAACATGCCGCGATGATCGTGAACCAGGAAATCGACCTGCGCATCTTTCCCAATCACTGGGTCCAGGGCTTTGCCATCGAACAGGAAACCGAACGTGGGATGCGTCGCACGATCCAGGTTTTTGATGCCGCGGGCGATGCGGTCCACAAGGTTTTTCTGCGCGACGGATCAAATGCCGATGCATGGGCCGGGGTCGTCGAGGAACTGCGACTCGAAGATCAATTCGACGCGCCCGAAATCGTGCCGCGCAAACCGGTTGAGCCCGCCAAGGGGCGTCCCGATCAGGCCGAACGGTTGCGCGCCGAATGGGACAAGCTGACCGACACGCATCAATTCCTGATAATGACGCGGCGGCTCAAGATGAACCGGCTGGGTGCCTACCGCGTGGCCGGGGCGCCCTATGCACGGCGGCTCGCCCCCGGCGTGATCGACACGCTGCTGAGCAAGGCCGCTGAAACCGCCATCCCGATCATGGTTTTTGTCGGCAATGCCGGTTGCATCGAAATCCATACCGGGCCGGTCAACCGGATCGTCGAGATGGGGCCATGGATCAACGTGCTCGATCCCGGCTTTGACCTGCATCTGCGCCGCGATCACGTGGCCGAGGTCTATGCCGTGACCAAATCGACCCGGCGGGGTGATGCCATCTCGGTCGAGGCGTTCGACTCGGCGGGCGGGCTGATTGCGCAGTTCTTCGGCGTGCTGCGCGATGAAGGTGCGGCGCAGGCATGGAGCGCGCTGGTCGCGGATCTTGCAACACTGGACGCAGAGGTGACCGCATGACCCGGGTTCATCCGTTTTTCTGGGCACAGGTCGCCCTGTGCCTTGTTCTCTCGCTTTTCCTGATCAGCACGGCGCGGGCAGAATCGCCGCAGCGGATCGTGTCGGTCGGTGGTGCGATCACCGAAATCGTCTATGCCCTTGGCGAAGAGGCCCGGCTCGTCGCACGTGACACCACGTCGAACCATCCCGAAGCGGCGCTGGACCTGCCCGATGTGGGGTATATCCGGCGGCTGTCGCCCGAGGGTGTCCTCTCGGTCGATCCCGACCTGATCCTCGCGCAGGAAGGCGCAGGCCCACCCGAGGCATTGGAGATATTGCACGCCGCGGCGGTTCCGGTGATCGAGATCCCCGAGGGATTTACCGCATCGGCGGTCACGACCAAGATCACTTCCGTGGCCGAGGCACTGGGCGTACCGGAAAAGGGGGCGCAACTCGCGGCGCAGATCGGCAACGATCTCGAGGCCGTGCAGGCCGAAACTAGCGGCGCTGCGGGCAAATCCGTCCTCTTCATCCTGTCGATGCAAGGGGGCCGGGTGCTGGCCGGGGGGCAGAACACCGCGGCCGATGCGATCATCACGCTGGCCGGGGGTCGGAACGCCGCCACCGGCTTCGAGGGCTACAAGCCGCTGACCGACGAGGCGATCACGGAAAGCGGCGCCGAGATCATCCTGATGATGGACCGGACCGGCGATCTGGGCGTGACCGACGAGCAGCTTTTCACCCATCCCGCCATCATGGCCACGCCAGCAGGTCAGTCGCGGGCGGTGGTCCGCATGGATGGCATGGCGATGCTGGGCTTTTCAGTGCGCACGGCCGAGGCCGCCACGGCGTTGTCGCGCGCCCTGACCCAAGCGGGCGGCTAACGCGATGAGCCTTGCAATGCAGGACATCGAAGCTGCGGCCCACCTGCCGGGCGATCGCAGCCGTCAGGCACGCGCCCTGTCGGGCCTGTTGCTGGTGCTGCTGGGATTTGCGGCGCTTCTGAGCCTTGGCACGGGAGCGTCGGGCGTGTCGCTGGGGGCTGCGGCGAAAAGCCTTGTGACCGCGCAGGAACTTTCCCCCCGTGACCGGATCGTCCTGTTTGACATCCGGCTGCCGCGCATGGTGATGGGGGTGCTTGTCGGGGCCGCGCTGGCCGTGTCCGGGGCGGTCATGCAGGGGCTTTTCCGCAATCCGCTGGCCGATCCGGGCCTTGTGGGGGTCAGTGCCGGGGCCGGGCTGGGGGCGATCACCGCGATCGTGCTGGGCGGGCTTCTGCCCGCATCCGCCGCGGCCCTGTTCGGCTATTACCTCGTGCCGGTCGCCGCCTTTTTCGGGGGCTGGGCGACCACGCTGATCCTTTACCGGGTGTCGACCCGGCGCGGGCGGACATCGGTGGCCACGATGCTCTTGGCGGGGATCGCGCTGGGTGCGCTCGCGGGCGCGGTGCAGGGTATCCTTGTTTACGTTGCCGATGACGCTCAGCTGCGCACCCTGACCTTCTGGGGCATGGGGTCGGTTGCCGGAGCGACATGGTCCAAGGTGCTGGCCGCCGCGCCACTGATCTGTCTGGCGCTGGCCACCGCACCCTTTCTCGCGCGCGGTCTTAACGCGCTGGCCCTGGGCGAGGCGGCGGCGGCGCATATCGGTATTCCCGTGCAGCGGCTCAAGAACACCGCGATCCTGATGGTTGCCGGTGCGGTCGGGGCCGCCGTGGCGGTGAGCGGTGGCATCGGTTTCGTGGGAATCGTCGTGCCGCATCTCCTGCGTCTCGTCGTGGGGCCGGATCACCGTTTCCTGCTTTTGAACTCGGCGCTTCTCGGGGCGGCGCTGCTGCTTTGTGCAGACGTGATCAGCCGTACGATCATTGCCCCTGCCGAATTGCCCATCGGTATCGTCACGGCGGTGCTGGGCGGGCCGTTCTTCCTGTGGATTCTGCTGCGGCAACGCGGCCTTCTGGATATGTGAACGATGCTGGACGCACGACAGATCACCGTTGATTATGGCCGCACGCGCATCCTGCACGCGGTCGATTTTACCGCCTGGCCGGGGCGCGTGGTGGCGATTGTCGGCCCCAACGGATCGGGCAAGACCACGCTCATGCGCGCGCTGACAGGAGAAGCGGAATACGGTGGGCAGGTTACGCTCAGCGGGCATGACATCGCTGCCGCCAAACCCTGGGATCTGGCCGCGATCCGGGGGGTTCTGCCACAGGCGACGCCCCTGGCCTTTCCCTTCACCGTGGTCGAGGTCGTGCGGCTGGGGCTGAGCCGTGGTGTTGCCGCCGCCGATACCGGCCTGATCGGACAGGCGCTGGCACGGGTTGGTCTTTCGGGCTTCGAGGGGCGCTTCTACCAGGAACTGTCGGGCGGAGAACAACAACGTGTGCAACTGGCCCGGGTTCTGGCGCAGGTCTGGCAGCCGGTCGAAAACGGCACGCCACGCTGGCTGTTCCTGGACGAACCGGTTTCAGCGCTCGATATCGGCCATCAGCTTCAGGTCATGCAGATCGCACGCGATTATGCCGATGCCGGGGGCGGTGTGGTGGCCGTGATGCATGATCTGAACCTGACCGCGATTTTTGCCGATCAGGTCGCCCTGATCAGTCGTGGCCACATCCTCGGCCAGGCAGCGCCCGCCGACATCCTGCGCGATGACCTTCTCAGCCGCGCCTATGACTGCGCGGTGCGGGTCAACACGGCCCCTGCATCGGGCACCTTCATCCTGCCCCATGCGGCCCGAATGGCGGCCGAATGACATGAGCGATCTTCTGGCCATACCGATCCTTCTGTCGCCCGACATCGAGGCGACCACGGATTTCGCCCGCTCCTGTGGTTTTGACGTCGAGAGTTTCGGCGACTACGCCATCCTGCGTGGCCACGGTATCGAGCTGCATTACGCCCACACCACGCGCCCCGATGTCTGCGCCCATACCAGTTGCTACATTCGTGGTGGCGGGATTCTCGCCCTTCACGCGACATTGCGCAGCCTCGGCGCCCGGCGGCTCTCGGACATTGCCAGCCGCCCGTGGGGGATGACCGAATTCTACCTGCATGACCCACATGACAACCTGCTCAAGTTCGGGATGAGCACCGACGAATTGCCCGCCGGGCACAGCTTTCCAGAAGGATGATGACGATGGACATGCTCGCAAGTCTGAGCAACGGTTTTGCGCAATGGAATGAGATCCAGGATTTCCTGGCGCGCGGCGGTCCTGCGATCTGGGCGATTGCCGCGCTGTCGGTCCTGACGCTGGCCCTGATCCTGTGGAAGATCTGGCGGCTGATCCTGATGGGCGCCTGGGCCGGGCGCCGCACCGAAGCGGCGGTCAGGCTGTGGGAGGATGGCTTTGCGCAGGATGCCCGTGCCGCGCTGTCACGCCGCCGCTCGCTACGCGCGATCGTGGCGCATCGGGCGATGCAGGCACGGCTCGGCGGAGATTTCAATGACACCACCGCGCGCGAGGAAATCCGGCGCGTTGCCAGCCGCGAGTTGGCCCGCGCCCGCGCCGGGCTGCGCGCGCTCGACCTCATCGCGACGATTGCGCCTTTGCTGGGGCTGCTTGGCACGGTTCTTGGCATGATCACGGCCTTTCAGACGCTGCAGGAGGCCGGGTCGCGCGCCGACCCGGCGGCACTGGCCGGCGGTATATGGGAGGCGCTTTTGACCACCGCCGCGGGCATGGCGGTCGCAATCCCGGCCGGTGTCGCGCTAGCCTGGTTCGAAAGCGTGGCCGACAACGCCCAGCGCGACATGGAGGATGCGGCAACCCGCATCCTGACCCGCGACCCGCACCGGCGGCACGCTTCCGCGACGGACACCGACGCAACCACAGTCACCGCCGCCGCCGAGTGAGACCAATCCATGCTGCTCGCCCCGCCACCCGCCCGACGCAAACCCAGCCTTACACCGATGATCGACGTGGTGTTCCTGCTGCTGGTGTTCTTCATGCTGGCCGCCCGTTTCGGTCAGGATGTCGAGATCGACCTGCCACTCGCCGCCGCGTCCGACCAACCCTATGAGGGACCGCCACGCCTTGTTGATATTCACCCCGGCGGGCTACGGCTCAACGGGATCGAAACCGACATGGCCGCTCTGCTGCCCGAACTGGGCACGATGATGCTTTCGCATAGCGATGCCATCGTCCTGCGCCCGCGCGACAAGGCCGATCTGCAACGCGTGGTCGAGGTGATCGAGACGCTGTCCAACGCGGGGTACCAGACCCTCGTTCTGGTGGAGTGACCCGTGATGCTGCTGCACCCGCCCCCGAAACGCCGCACGCGCGAAAGCGTCGTGCCGATGATCAACGTGGTCTTTCTGCTGCTCATCTTCTTCCTGATGACGGCCCAGATCGCGCCGCCCGATCCCTTTGACCTCACCCTGCCCGAATCGAGCGCCGAGGCCCCGGCCGAGGGGCAGCAGACCCTCTATATCTCGGCCGATGGCGAGATGGCACTGGGCGATCTGCGGGGCGAAGCGGTGTTCGACGGGGTGTCCGCCCTGGCCGAAGGCGAGGCCCTGATGATCCGGGCCGATCGCGGGGTCGACGCCGGGAAGATCGCCGCGCTGCTTCCCCGGCTGGCCGCCCAAGGGGTGCGCCGCGTCAAGCTTGTCTCGGGGATGCGATAGCGATGCGGACATATTTCGAAGGGTCGCTTTTTCTCGGGCTGGCACTCACCGCGCATCTCGCGGTCTGGCCGCCGGCCCCCGAATCCGGGGTCGAAGGGGCGGGCGAAAGGGGTGACGCTCTCTTGTCGGTGCAGGCGTCGAATGCCAGCATCGCAACGCTGGTCGAAACATGGGACAGCCCGCCCGAGTTGACAACGGAACCAGAAAGCGCGCTGCCGGAACCGCGCGATGTCGCGATGATGGCGCCCGAGATGCCGACGACGTCCGAAACCCGGGCGGCCCCGACCGCCGTTCAGCCGCCGAAACCGCTGATCGTGCAACCCGATGTCCCGGCGTTGCCCGGCTATCAGCCCCCGCCACCGGCGCCACCCGAACCCAGCGCCGAGACGCCGCCAGAGACGGAGACCACCACCCGCCCCACAGCGGATATCCGTCCCGTGGCGCGACCGGTGATGCCTCCGGAGCCAGAGGCCGATCCCAAGCCGGACCCCGCCGCGAAACCTGCCAAGGCGCCAGAGAAAGCCCCTGAAAAACCAGAGAAAAAAGCCTCCACGGCCTCGGCCACCTCAACCGCGCGCAGGGCGCAGGGCACGGGCGGAAGCGGGGCGCGGGGCGATGCGGGGCAGGCACAGGTTGCCACGCTGTCCACGTCGCAGCGCCAGTCGCTCATGACCCAATGGGGCGGGCAGATCCGGGCGCGCGTGGCGCGTCGCGCGCCGCAGGGGGCGGGGCGGGGGACGGCGATCGTGACGATCTCGGTCTCGGGCAGCGGTGCGCTTCTCGGGGTGAGCCTTGCCAAATCATCGGGCAACCCGCGGATCGACAAGCTGGCGATTGCCGCGGTGCGCAATGCCGGGCAATTCCCGGCGGCCCCGGCGAAACTGGGCGTGAAATCGCATCGCTTCAACCTGCCGGTGAAATCGCGGTGAGTGACAGCCAGCGACATGATGTCCGGATGTATTTCACTGCAATATCAACGACTTGATGCTTTGGCGACGATCACGACAAGATGGCGGCGGCGTGGTTGAACGTCACTCGACCACGCGGATCAGCTTGCGTTCGAGAACCCGCAGGACGGCGCGCAGGTCATGGCCGCGTTTGAGGATCTGGCCATCCATCCCGACGACGCAATATTGCCCCTGCCGATTGCGCAATTTCGGCCTTTTTTCAATACGATAGAGCGGATGTTCGGCGGTGCGGCGGAACACCGAAAAGACCGCCGCATCGCGCAGGCAGGAGATGCCGTAATCGCGCCATTCGCCCGCTGCGACCATGCGCCCGTAGAGCGACAGGATCACGTTCAACTCGCTTCGATGGAAGGCCACCTGCGACGGTTGCGACCCGGGAAAGGGCGAGGGATCCTGCACGGTCATGGGTGCGAGTTTGCGCCCGATCCCGGGATGAAATCAAGCCCGTTTCGCGATCGGCCCCGGGGGCACCGTCCCGCGAGGTTAACGGCGGGCCGGGCCTGTCGATGTGGGGGGTGATCTCCGGCTGTTGCCCGGCTGTTATGCGTACACCGCCGCAATGCAGCGAAATCGGGGGGCAAAACGGTTAACGCGGCGCGCGCTGCGGTTCGTTGTCAGCACCCTCGCCCGGAAATCCGCGCGGCGGTTGAACCTTCGTTAACCCCGGCTTGCTAGCACTGTGGCGAGACACCCGCCACGGGCCGCGCCGGGCCGGGAGTCGCGAGAAGAATTCTCACGCCGGAAGGTCGGGACATGGGTGCCAGAACGGACATGATCTACGGTTTGAGCCGGGCGCTGGCCCGGTTGGGGCTTGCCCTCGTCGCGGCGGGCTGGCTGTGGCCGGTCCCGGCGCTGGCGGCTGGACAAGCGATCTGCGAGCGCGCGGGCGTGATCGCGGCGCAGGAACACGGCATTCCCGCCGCCGTTCTGAGGGCGATCACCCGCACCGAAACCGGGCGCGCGCGGCACGGGCGGCTTTCGTCATGGCCGTGGACCGCGAACGTGGCGGGCAAGGGATACTGGTTCGACAACCGGGACGAGGCGCTGCGCTTTCTGCGCGAGCAGGTTGCCACGGGCCAGCGGAATTTCGATGTCGGCTGTTTCCAGGTCAATTACCGCTGGCATCGCCACGGCTTTGCCTCGCTCGACACGATGATCGACCCGATGGTGAATGCCCGTTACGCGGCGCGGTTCCTGGGCGAGCTTTACGGCGAAAAGGGCAACTGGAGCGATGCGGTGGGGGCCTATCATTCGCGCACACCCGAACATGCGCGCCGCTATCTCAAGACCTACAAGGTGCATTTCGCCGCCGTCACGGCGGGGGGCGAGGATGCGACCACCCCGCAGATCGCCGACCCGATGATGATGACGCGCGAGAGAGAGCCTGAACGCGCGCGCGTCAATACCTATCCGCTTTTCGTTTCGGCCACGTCGGGCACCCCGGCACGGGGTGGATCGCTCGTCGCGGCAAGCATCGCGGGCGGGGGGCGGCCATTCCTGTCGATGCCGGGCATGGCCGGGCGGGGGGCCGCCGAATGATCCGCAACATCTTCCAACCCACCGTTCTCCTGGCCATGGCGTTGATGGCGATCATCGTGATGATGATCCTGCCGATGCCCGCATGGGTGCTCGATTCCGGGCTGGCCGTGTCCTTTGCGCTGGCGATCCTCGTGTTCACGATCACGCTTTTCATCCAGAGCCCGCTGGAATTCTCGTCCTTTCCGACGATCCTGCTCGCTTCGCTCATGTTGCGGCTGTCGCTCAATGTCTCGTCCACCAAGCTCATCATCGGCGAGGGCCATAGTGGCACGGGCGCGGCGGGTGACGTGATCGCGGGCTTTGCCGAGTTCGTGATGGGCGGCAACATGTTCCTTGGCCTCGTGGTCTTCGGGGTGTTGCTGATCGTGAATTTCATGGTCATCACCAAGGGCGCGGCGCGCATGGCCGAGGTCGGCGCGCGCTTTGCCCTCGACGGGATGCCGGGCAAGCAGTTGGCCATCGATTCCGACATGTCGGCGGGCGCGATCGACCATACCGAGGCCAAGGCGCGGCGCGAGAAGGAACAGCTTGAAACCACGTTCTTCGGCTCGCTCGACGGGGCGTCGAAATTCGTCAAGGGCGATGCGGTGGCAGGGCTCCTGATCACCATCCTCAACCTCGTGATGGGGCTGGCGATGGGGGTTCTGGTGCATGGCATGGCGCCGGGCGATGCGTTCGAGGTCTATGCCATCCTGACCGTGGGGGACGGGCTGGTCTCGCAGATCCCGGCGGTGATCATCTCGATCGCTTCGGCGCTGCTCCTGGCGCGGGGCGGGGCCACGGGGGCGACGGATTTCACCCTGTTCACGCAGCTTGGCAATTACCCGCCCGCGCTGGTCGCGGTGGGGGGGCTGATGATGCTGTTCGCGCTGTTTCCCGGCCTGCCCTTCGTGCCGTTTTTCATCGGCGCGGTGACATTGATCGGGATCGGCCTCATGCTGATGCGGCGCCGCGCCGCCGCCGACGCGGCACCGGAGCCGATGCCCGACGCCAAGCCGCACGAGAGCACGATCGGGGATCTTCTGGATCTCGATGACATCCATGTCGAGTTTGCCAGCGATCTCGTCAACATGGTGCTCGATCCGGGCAACGGGCTCGATGCGCGGATCGCCAACATGCGCAACCATGTGGCGCGCAGCTTTGGCCTCGTCATCTCGGAAATTCGCCTCACCGACGCGCCGTCGCTGCCGCGCGGCACCTACGTGATCAAGATCCACGGGGTCGAGCAGGTGCGTTCGGAATTGCATCCGGGCAAGATTCTCGCGCTCGAACCCGAGGGGGCGGGTGGCACCGAGATTGCCGGTATCCGGGTGGAGGAGCCGGTTTACGGCGCGCCCGCGAAATGGATCGACCCGGAGGATCAGGAAAAGGCGATCATGCACGACATGACGACGGTCACCCCGGTCGAGGTTCTGGCCACCCATCTGCTCGAGACGATCAAGCGCAATCTCAGTCGGTTGTTGACGCTGAAGGCGTTGCGGCGGCTGCTTGACGAGATGGTCAACCTGTCGAGCCCGGCGCGCAACGAGGCCAACAAGCGCCTGTTGCAGGAGCTTGTGCCCGACAAGGTGCCGACCGATCTCATGCAGGCGGTGCTGCGGCTTTTGCTGGACGAACAGGTGTCGATCCGCAACCTGCCGCTTATCCTCGAAGCGATTGCCGAAGGCCGCGTGCGCCATGGCCAGCCCGAGGCGATCTGTGAATTCGTGCGCCAGAAGCTCGGGTTTCAGCTTGTCGCCGGGCTGCGCCGCGCGGACGGGACCTTGCCGCTTGTCCAACTCGCGCCGGATTGGGAGGACACGTTCACGACCTACCAGATCGGTGAAGACGGCGACGGTGCCGACGTGGCGCTACCGCCGGACGTGTTCAACCGGCTGACCGAGGCGGTGTCGAAGGCGGTGTCGGATGCGGCGGCGGCGGGGAATTATCCGGCGCTCATCACCTCGGTGCGGCGGCGGCGGTTCCTGCGCACCCTGCTCAAGGCGCGGTCGATCCCCAACCCGGTGCTGTCGTTCGAGGAGGTCGGGGTCGAGGCGCGCCCGGCGCTGGTCGGGACGGTCGCGGCATGACCGCTGACCTCACGCGGCTGATCGAGGCGTTGGCGCAGGACGGGCTGGCGCTGGGGCTGGTCTTTCTGCGGGTCGGGCCGGTGGTGGCGCTGATGCCCGGCTTTGGCGAAAGCGCGATCCCGATGCGGGTCAAGCTGGCGCTGGCGCTGGCGATGACGCTGATCGTGGGGCCGGGCGCGCCGACCGCGTGGCCCGGGGACGATGCCGCGATCGCGTCGGTCTTCGTCTCGGAGACGGTGAACGGGCTGGCGCTCGGGATCGGGCTGCGCAGCTTTGTCTTCGCGCTCCAGATCGCGGGCACGATCGCGGCGCAGGCAACTTCGCTGTCGCAGATCCTCGGCAGTGCCGGGGCCGAGCCGATGCCCGCGATGGGCCAGACGCTGACCATGGCGGGGCTGTGCCTTGCGGTGATGGCGGGGCTGCATGTCGAGGTCGCCGTTTACCTGCTCGGCTCCTATGACTACCTGCCTTTCGCGCGCTATCCGGCGGGCGCCGACCTTCTCGACTGGGGCAGCGCACTCTTGGCGCGGGCGTTCTCGCTCGCCTTCACGCTGGGGGCGGTTTTCCTCATCATCTCGACGCTTTACAACCTGACGCTCGGCGTCATCAACCGGGCCATGCCGCAACTGATGGTCGCCTTTGTCGGCGCCCCGGCGATCACGCTGGCCGGGGTTGCGCTTCTCTATCTCTTCGCGGTCACGGCGATCACCGTCTGGCACGACGCGCTGCGCGGATTTCTTGCGGCGCCGTTCGGAGGCTGAGCGATGAGCGGCGATGATGACGGCGCCACGAAACGCCACGACCCGACGCAAAAGAAGCTCGACGATGCGCGCCGCAAGGGCGAGGTGCCGAGGTCGCTCGACCTGGCGGCGGCGGCGGGATATGCTGGGCTGCTGATCTGTTTCTGGGCGCTGGGCGAACCGGCGGTGATGCAGATCGGGGCAAGCCTTCAGAGCCTCATCGCGAATGCCGGGGCGCTGACCCGGCCGGGGCTGGAGGCGCAGGGGGCCTGGGCGATGCGGACCGCGATCGCCGAGACCATCGGCATCCTTGCGGGTTGGTTCCTGATCCCGGGGCTGTTCGTCGTGCTGGCCCTGCTGGCACAGCGCGGTTTCGCCTTCAGCCCGGAGAAAGCGCAATTCAAGCTGTCGCGCATATCGCCCATTCAGAACGCCAAGAAGAAATACGGGTTGAGCGGGCTGTTCGAATTCATCAAGAGCTTCGTCAAGCTGGTGATCTATTCCACCATCCTCGGGCTTTTCCTGCACGCCAATCTCGACCGGATCGGCACCACGCTGATGACCGGGCCGGGGCCTGCGACGCTCTTGCTGGCGCAGATCATGATGGAGTTCCTGCTGATCATCGTGCTCATTGCGCTGGCCATCGGGTTCATCGACCTGATGTGGCAACAGGCCGATCACATCCGCAAGAACCGGATGTCCGACAAGGAGTTGCGCGACGAGCACAAGGAAACCGAGGGCGATCCGCACATGAAACAGGCGCGCCGGGAAAGGGGCCAGCAGATCGCGGCGAACCGGATGCTGGCCGATGTGCCGGGCGCCGACGTGGTGATCGTCAACCCCACGCATTTCGCCGTTGCCCTCAAATGGGACCGGCGGCGCGGCACCGCCCCCACCTGCGTCGCCAAGGGGCAGGACGTGATCGCGAAACGCATTCGCGACTTGGCCATCGAGGCGGGCGTGCCGATCCACAGCGACCCGCCCACGGCGCGGGCGCTGCATGCCACTACCGAGATCGGACAGGAAATCGCCCCCGAGCATTACCGCGCCGTCGCCGCCGCCATCCGGTTTGCCGACGGGTTGCGGCGCCGGGCGCGGGGGAGCGTGACGCCATGAGCGACGAGGACGGGCTGGCCTGGCTGACCGATGCGGGGTATCGCGCCGAGCTTGCGAAATTCGAGGCGCTGGCGGCGACCGAACGCAGGCTCAAACGCTATCTCGACGAATTGAACGACCTTGGCGCGGCGGCCGATCCGGGCACGGCCCTCAGCATGAGCCTGTCGGGATTTGATCGCGGCTGGCAACGCTGGAAGGCGATGAAACGGTCGGAAACCAACCTGCGGCTGGCCGAGATCCGCGCCCGTAAGGCACAGGCCGCCACGATCCTTACCCACGCCTTTGCGCGCAATGACGTGGCGCAGGGGTTGCGGGACCGTGCCCGTGCCGGGCGGGCCCGCAAGGCGGCGGTGAAGCAGATGGAGACGCTTCAGGATCAGGCGATCATGGCGGCGTTGTCGACGCGGCGCTGATCGTCGGCTTGGCCAATCCGCCGCGCGTGTCGGTCGGGGCGCGCCGGGTCGCGGTTCAGTTGTCCTGTCGCACGATGTCGATGATCAGGATGTCGGAAATCAGATCGCCAAGCGCGTATTGCGCCGCCTCGCGCAGGCTGCTGCGCAGATCATCGAGATTGCGCGCACTGGTGAACGCGCCGCGAAAGCCGCCCCGGTTGGCATGGGCAAACAGCTCTTGCAGGAAGACATCGCGCACCTTGGGCTCCATCAGGTAGAGCCGTTCCTTTTGCCCCGAGGGAATCTCGACCCCGAGGGTCAGAACCACCAGCGACATGACCTTTTCGCCCTCGACCACCGGCACGATGAACTGGTTGTTGAGCTTGATGTAATCGCGCGCCTGCGCGGCGGAATCGTGCGCGCCGACCGATCGCGCAGGCTCCGGTTCGGCGCTGGGGGTCGGGGCGGTTTCATCCGCGGGCGGGTCGGGGCGCAGGTAGAGGCCGCCGCCAATACCCGCGCCCATCCCGATGGCGAGCAGAAGAAGTGGGATGAGCATCTTGAGCATGTCCGGTCCTCGCGCCCCCTAGAACGGCAGGACGATATCGAGCATCTGCTGCCCGTATCGGGGTTGCTGCATGTCCGAGATCTGGCCCCGCCCGCCATAGGAGACGCGCGCCGAGGCGATCTTGTCATAGGTGATCTCGTTGCGGCGCGAAATGTCCTCGGGGCGCACGAAGCCCGAGACCAGAAGCTCGCGCAACTCGTAATTCACGCGCACCTCCTGGCTTCCGGATATGGCCAGCACGCCGTTGGGCAGGATCTCGGTCACCGTGGCCGCGACCCGCAGGGTGAGCTTTTCGTTGCGCCGCACCGAGCCGTCGCCATCCGAGCGCGAGGTCGAGTTGATCGATACCGCGTCGTCCATCGAGGCGCCGTCAGGCAGTTTCCGGTCGACGCGTTGCGGCAGGCCGAACAGGCCCGGCAGAGACAGGCTCTCCGAGCCGCTGCGCGCGCGCGAGCTCTTGTTGGAGATCTCGGCCTTCTCGTCGATCTCGATCACGACGGTGAGGATATCGCCCCGCTTGGCCGCGCGCCGATCACCCAGGAGCGAGCGTTGCCCGGCGCGCCAGAGCGAGGATTCGGTGGTCGCGGTGGACCGTTCCGCATGCATCGGCAGGCCGGGAAAGAGCATCGCGACATGCTCGGGATTGCCAAGCTCGCGCGTTTCGGAAAAATCCGGCGCCTTGCCGAGATGATCGCCCCGGCCACAGCCCGCAAGCGCAATGGCGAGACCGAAAGCGGCGGCGGTTTTCGGCGCGCGGCCAAGAATCAGGCGACATGGGGTTTGGGGTTTCATCTCTATCCTCACTGAACCAGCACCGTGCCATCGGGGCGCACGACCCCCATGACGATGTTGCGCGACGCGGTGTTCATCACCTTGATCATTTCGCCCCTGCCCGCCCGGTCAAGTGCCCGGCCCTCGGCCCGGATTTCCAAACCGCCGCGCGAAAACACAAGCAAAACCAACTGGTTGCGCTCAACCATCGCCGGGGGGCCGACATCGCGGGGCCGGATCGCGCGGCCCGGGTAAAGCGCCACACGCGCCTCGAGGCCGATGACGTCGTCAACGCTGTCGAACCCCTCGACATCGGGCAGCGCGCGCAGCGTGAGGTCGCCCGGTGCGATCACCGATTGCGGGCGGATGGTGTGGGCCGGGACCACGATATCGGCTGGAACCGGCGTGGCCAGCAGGGCAGACAGGAGGGCGATCACGCTGCGCATCACCGCACCTGTGTCGTCGCGCCGAGCATCTGGTCGGCGGCCGAGATGATCTTGGCGTTCATTTCATAGCCGCGCTGGGCCTCGATCAACTCGGTGATCTCGCGCACCGGGTCGACCGAGCTGTCCTCGAGATAGCCCTGCCGCAACGTGCCCAGCCCGTCCTGCCCCGGGGTCGAGACGACCGGCGGGCCCGAGGCTTCGGTTTCGGTAAAGAGGTTCGAGCCGCGCGCTTCGAGCCCGTTGGGATTGGTGAAGCCGACAAGGTTGAACTGGCCCAGGAGCTGCGCTTCGGCGGCATCGTCGAAATAGGCGTAAATCTCGCCATCGGCGTTGATCGCGATCGAGCGCGCGTCTTGCGGAATGGCGATATCGGGCGCGACCGGGAAGCCGTCGGAGGTCACGATGAGCCCGTCGCCCGAGCGTTTGAGCCCACCATCGCGGGTATAGGCCGCCTGCCCCGAGGGCAGCGTCACCTCGATAAACCCGGGCCCGTCGATGGCGAGGTCGAGATCGCCGCCCGTGGCCGAAAGCGAGCCCTGCGCGAGATGCATGGAAACGGCGGCGGGGCGCACCCCGAGGCCAAGCTGCACGCCGGTGGGCAGCACCGTGCCATCGGCCGCGTTGATCGTGCCGGGCCGCACCATCTGTTGATAGTGCAGGTCGGCGAACTCGGCCCGGCGGGCGTTGTAGCCGGTGGTGGACATGTTCGCGAGGTTGTTCGAGATGGTCTCGACCCGCATCTGCTGGGCGGCCATGCCGGTGGCCGCGATTGTCAGTGCCCGCATGTCATCATCCTTTACTTGATCAGGGTTTTCATCGCCTCGCGGAGGCGTTCGTTCTCGGAGTCGAGAAAGCTTTGCCCAAGCTCATAGGCGCGCTGCACCTCGATCATCCGGGCGACCTGTCCGATCGCGTTGACGTTGGAATTTTCGAGAAACCCCTGCACGATGCGTCCCGCCTCGGACGGCTCGATCCCCGCTTCGGAGCGGAACAGCACGCCACCCTCGCGGATCATCGCCATGGGCTCGACCGGCAGGTAAAGGCCGATCTGGGCCAGGGGGCGGCCGCCCGCGCTCATCGTGCCATCGGCGGCGAATGAAAGGTCGGTGGCGTCGGGCGGCACGAAGATCGGCGCGCCGCCCGCATCGAGAACCCGCAACCCGTCGGGATTGACCAGCTCGCCCTCGGCATTGGTGGTAAAGCTGCCCGCACGGGTCAGGCGGTCGCCCTGCGGGGTGTCGAGCAGGAAGAAGCCCGCGCCCTCGATCGCGAGATCGAGCCGCCCGCCGGTTTCGCCCAGCGCGCCCTGCAGCATCGAGGTGTTATGCGCCGTCGCCCCGGACATCGACAACGCGGGCTGACCGTTCAGGGCCGCAACGTGTTCGGAAAAGATCAGCCCCTCCTGCCGATAGCCGGTGGTGGCGGCATTGGCGACATTGTTGGCCACGATCTGCATTTCACGCATCAGCCCGGACTGGCGCGACAGGGTGACATATCCGGTATCCATTTTCAGCCTCCGGCAATGAGCGGCACGATGGCCTGTTGAAAGAAATCGACCAGCGTCTGGGCCATGAAGCCCATCGACACCCAGAACACGCCGACGATGGCGGCGAGTTTCGGCACGAAGGTGAGCGTCATTTCCTGAATCGAGGTGAGCGCCTGGAACAGGCCGACGATGACCCCGGCGAGGAGCGCGACGGTCAGGATCGGGAAAGAGG
The DNA here is from genome assembly GCF_008369105.1 of Aquicoccus porphyridii. Taxonomy (GTDB): domain Bacteria; phylum Pseudomonadota; class Alphaproteobacteria; order Rhodobacterales; family Rhodobacteraceae; genus Aquicoccus; species Aquicoccus porphyridii. The sequence continues at coordinate 21,233 of NZ_VINQ01000029.1, forward strand.
TGATCACCGCCACCCAAAGCCCCTCGCGGAGCGTGTCGAAAAAGACGGCCTCGTCCATCACGCGGCGGCCCTAGACCGGCATCCGCAGGATTTCCTGATAGGCCTCGACGATCTTGTCGCGCACGGTGACGACGGTTTCGACCGCGAGTTCGGTCTCGGCCAGTGCATGGACGAGCGCGTGCGGATCGGCGCCGGTGGTCATCGCGGCCTTGGCCAGATCCTCGCTCGCGCGCAGGGTCTCGGTGAAATCGCGGAGCGCGCCGCCAAAGGCGCCCCCGGCCTCGCCCGGGCGCATCTGCGCGCCACCGGCCTGCCCCGGTTGGGGGTCCGTCGCGGGGCGAAGACCGGCATAGTTCCTGGCGGCATTGAGAGCGTTGATATCCATTCTGGATCTCCTTCTTTCGGGTTTACCTGCGCAACAGGTCGAACAGGCTGCTCGACATTTGCCGGGCCTGGTCGAACATCTTGAGATTCGCCTCATAGCTGCGCTGTGCTTCGCGCGCGTCGGCGATCTCGATCACCAGATCGACATTCGATCCGGCATAATGGCCGCTGTCATCGGCCAGCGGGTGCCCCGGGTCATAGACCTGTTCGGGCGCGCGCGGGTCGAGCGAGACGCGCCCGGTCTCGACCCGGCCGACCCCGCCCGACCCGCCGGCAAAGACCGTCTCGAACGGGATCGTCTTGCGCCGGTATCCGGGCGTGTCGGCATTGGCGATATTCTCGGACACGTGGCGCAGGCGCTGCGCCTGTGCCCTGAGCCCGCTGGCCGAGACGTCGAGGGAGTTGGAAAATTCGCCCATGATCCGCGTCACCCCTTGCCGAGGCTGGCGCGCAGCACGTTGAGACCCGAGCGATAGATCGCGATCGCACGGTCATGCTGGCGCTTGACCTCGACCGCCTTGAGCGTCTCTTCCTCGATGGTGACGCCGTTGCCGTTGGGGTCGTTCTGACGGCCGGTTTCGACGATTGCCGGGGCGGCGGGGCCGGTGGCGCCATGCAGATGCCCCGCCCGCGTTCCCCGCAGGCCAAAGCCGTCGGCCTGCGCCGCGAGCGTGTCGGCGAAAGACACGGTATCGCGGGCCTTGTAACCGGGCGTGTCGGCATTGGCGACATTCTGCGCCACGACCGCCTGCCGCGTTCCGGCATGGGTGGCCAGCGCCCGGGCCAGTTGGAAATAGTCGATCTTTGCAAGCATCGGGGCTTCTCCCTCGATTGGTTTCAATCAAGGCTTAACCCCGATTCCTTTAGAAACGGTTTTCAGATGATCAATGGAGCGTTCGCATGTCCCATCCCGGCCTGACCCGTATCACCGAGCAAATCCGCGGCCTGCGCGCCGTGCACCCGGTTGGGCGCATCAGTGCCGTAAATGGCGGGCTTTTGCATATCGGCGGGGTGCAGGGCGCGGCGCGGATCGGTGACCGGATGCGGGTGATGCGCCGGGGCGCGCCGCCGCTTGACGGGGAGGTTCTGCAACTGAGCGCGGATCACGCCGTCATCCTGCCCGAATCGGCGCCTGACGGTGTGTCGCTGGGGGATCGGGCGATCCTGCACGAGGCGGGCACGATCTCGCCCGCGGATGACTGGATCGGGCGGGTGATCGACCCTTACGGCGCGCCGCTCGACGGGCGGCCGCTGTTGCGCGGGGGGGCCGCGCGGCCGTTGCGCGCATCGCCCCCGG
>NZ_VINQ01000030.1 GCF_008369105.1 Aquicoccus porphyridii
ACGGGCCAAAGCATCCGGGCAACCGCCAGCTATATGACAAGCGCGGTCGCCCGGATGCTGGCGCTCGTGTCTATGCGGCAATCATCCCAACCCCAAAGTGGTAACATTTTGCGCTGCCCTTTGGCTCACTTTTACTCTGCCGTTGACACGCATTCGCGATGATCCCGCTATAGGCAGCACCCAGGGCATAGCCGAGGCGTTGAATGGTCGGGATCGCGCCGGAAATACGCTGCACTTCTTGCGGAGCGGAAAGGGCGGTGGTTCGTCTGAGGATGAATGTCCATGCCATCCCGAACCCCCCGCCTTCCAGCGCTGCGAACACGGCGATGAGCCAGACCGGCCCGTTAGGAACGGCGTAGAGAAACCCGGCGATGCTCGCGGCCACGAGCGCCATCCCGATTGCGATCATCAGACGGTCCAGCCTTTCAGGCGATCCGCTTACGAGCACCGCCATCACGGTCCATCCGATTGAAGAGCAGGCGACAATGTATCCGGCAGTCAGGGCGGATGCATTGTGGATCGCGACGACGAGAAGAGGGCCGAAAGCGGTGATGGCAATCGTGGCAATAGATAGCGACAGGATCATCAGCAGGGCCGATCCGGTCGGTTTGGTGAAGTCAAACGGTCTTAATGGAAGCAAGCGGTCATCCAGGGCGTGATGGTCCTGGCGAAGGAACAGGACCAGGCAGGCGACCCCGGAAAGAACGCATAGCGTGGTCTGCACCGGTTCGATTTCCACGCCCCCATAGGAGACCAGAAGCACAGCCAGACAGAGCAATGCCAGACGCCTCCACGGGAAGACAATTCTGGCTCTGGCATCGGATGGTGCGTGATCCGGGCGCAGCGCAATCCACAGGGCGAGGGCGATGGCCTGCCCGCCGAAAAATGCAAAGCCCCACCGCCAGGTTGCAAACTCTACAAAAAAGCCGCCGATCAGCGGCCCGAGGAACGCCGACACGCCCCAGAAGGTCGAAACAGCGGCCATGGCCCGTGCAGTGTAGCGCCGGGGAAAGATGACGCCGACGGCCACGAAACCCATGGCAACCAGACCGCCGCCACCCAGACCCTGAAAGACCCTGCCCGCCAGAAGTAGAAGCATGGTCGGTGCAAACGCACTCAGAAAACATCCCAATCCGAAGACAAGCGCCGCAAGGCACATGGGCCCGCGAAGCCCGTAGCGCATCGTCAAAAGGGCACTTGCGGCGCCGGCAACGACAGACGCAATTTCGTAAAGCGAAACCGACCAGCCGACCAGACCAGCCCCGCCAATCTCAGCCACAATCGAAGGCAGCATCGTTGCCACAACCAGTGAATCCGCCGCATGCAGCCAGACAGAGAGGCAAACAAGGGCCAGAGCTGGCATGTAGGCGCTGCCCAGGAATTCACGCCACGAGACGAATGCGTCTTTCCTGAAATCTGGATTTGGGTTTGTATCGGCCATCGTGATCTCCTTGACAGCCCTATGTCTGCGGCCTCAACATTGGTTGAGGTCAAGGAGTTTTTCATGGCAAAAAGCTATTTGTCGGTTGGTCAGGTCGCGAAACGAAGCGGCTTGCCGATATAGACGCTGCATTTCTACGAGCGGAAGGGGCTGATCGCCTCTATGCGGAACAGTGCAAACCATCGTGTCTATCGCCGTGAGGCCCTGCGACGGGTAACCGTGATCAAAGTCGCCCAAAGTGCCGGAGTGCCGCTTTCCGAAATCGCTGAAGCTCTCTCCAGCCTGCCCACGCACTCTGTGCCGGACACGAAAGACTGGGCGCGGATTTCCGAGGTCTGGCACGACGATCTTACACGCCGGATCAACGCCCTGACGGCACTTCGTGACAAGATGGCGATGTGCATCGGATGCGGTTGTCTCAGCGTGAAGCGCTGCCCGCTGGTCAACGAAGACGATCATCTGGCAAAAGAAGGGCCAGGAGCGCGATTGCTCTGAACTCTCCGGAGCGGTTATTCGCCGCGTTGCTGAAGCCCCATAGACATGGGCTCACAGCTGACTTGCGGCCGTGCAGCGACCATACCGTCAACCGGCCAAACGCCAGCGTCGCCCGCAACCCAAACCGGCCATTGACCTTTTGCCTCTTCTGCTGCGGTGCGCCCGTCAGACCGGACTTTCGCTGCAGATGCTAGTTCGAGCCGACGGCGAACTGGTAGTGTGCGGGACAAAACCGTCATTCGTCTTATAGTCATCGCTGACGCAGCATCCGTTCGCGTGCGCTGCACGGGCATTGCTGCGATACAGCAAACTTCGCTATAGCAGTCATTGAAATTTGCCTGCTCCCCTAAGAGGCCGCGTTTACCGTCCACATGCAGCAGAGAGCATCGTTCCGATGGAACAGAGGACGACGATGTGCTAATAATCAAAGTGGGAACAAAGCCGAACAAACTACTCGAAACGTAAATTCAAGTGGGGAATTTCGACATTTGGCCAAGATCGCACTCCTTCCATTGCTTGCAGTTTTGGTTTGGACAGGCCCTGCCGCTTCACAAGCGTGCCGAGCAATTGCCGCTCAGGGACAGCCGCCATACTTTGCAGAAAACTATCCGCTGCCGCTGAGCCTTCGGGCGAACCTGATTTTCCTGATGAAAGAGGAAATGGCGGCGCGGGGGGAGTATGACGCGTCTTTGTCGTCTGCCGTTTTCACCACGCTTCTGGAAAGCCAGATCAAGCAGGCGCAGGCGCGTCTAGGGCACGATGTGACGGGCTGCATCACCTGGGAGCTTGTTCAGACCTACGATTCCCACGGTCGCACCCCGCCGAGCGAGGCCGTGGAGTAATGTGTTTTTGCCGTGATCGGACGAGGACGACCTGCATCTATTGCGAGAACGCCCTGGCGCAGACGGGTGCTCGATATTGCAGTGAATGCAATCAATGGCAGTATCGCATGGGTTGGCTGATTTCGCAGATGAACCTGGGTGATGTGGCGCTTTATGCATCGATCATCGCGGTGCTGACCGCCAATTTCGGCGGGTTTATATTGGGCCGATCCGCGGATTTGGACGCTGCGCCCTTGTCCTGCAGCAATTTCAGCGCGTCGGCGTTTCTGTCGAATGACGGCAACTACCAAGCGATCTTGGCTGGGGTGACGCTGACCGCCGCGCAAAGTGGCGGCAAACAGAACACGGTTTTGGCATCATTCAGCGCCGAGGGGGATGACGCGGATCATCGCCAACTTCTTCCCGATGCTGGGCGCATATACGAAATTGCATTGGCCAACGACGATCGCCCCACGCTGGCCAGCGGGCTTAATCTGAACGCATCCGATTGCGCGGTCAGTGCAACGTTCAGTACCATTCAGGACGCATCCACCCAAAAGTCACCCTTTGAGATCAAGAAGGTCTGTTCATGTTCCGAATTCGCACAATCGAATTAGCCTGTGTGGCCCTGCTTGCCGCGACCGGACTGGTCAGTGCGCAGCAGGACGTGCGCAGCAATTTCTGGATTGGTACGCATCTTTTCAGCGCGGATCAATACGCGCCGGTATTGAAGAACGCGGTTGGATTGCGCCTGTCGTTGCTTGAGACTGAAATCGACATGAATGATGACTTGAGGCGCCACTATCGTTCGCACAGAGTTGAGGTCGATGACGCAGTCGGAACATTGACCGCCGATCTCGAGACCAAATACGGTCTGTCCGCTGACAAGGCGCTGATGGTGATGTCGGGATTTGGCACCGGCGATCCCAGCGACATGTTGTCAGTTGTCTATGTCGGACCTCCGACAAACAAGTTTGAGGTCGAATTGGCGCGCGCAAGACTGCTGAGCAACAGCGACCAGCCTGCGGCACAACTGTACACTTCGCTTTTGTTCCTGTACGCGATGATTAAAGAGGCAGACACCAAAGCCATGGATTACCAGACGATCATAGCGCCCTTGCGGGAAAAGGCATTGTCGCTGACACCGCAGGCTCAGGATGCGGACCCGCGAAGCGTGGCGCAGATCAGGTACAATCTGGAGGCACTGACGCCGCCATGACCATGGGAACCCATAAGTATTTGAGGCTTTTTGCTTCTTTGCTGACGTTGTACTGGGCCGGGTCCGGAATGGCCCAAGAGACATCGCGCGATCAGGTTGGGCTGGTTGTTCCAGCCTTCATCGCTGACGGGCCTGTAGGTGAAAGCGTTGCCTATCTGATCAAACTGTCGGTTCAGGGCGAGTTGAGTTCGGAGGACCCGGTCACGAAGAAGCGGGGCTATGGACGCGGCATCAGCTATTTCGTGCCGGCCGCGATGCGGACCCACAGCCATGAAGAGGCGGCGCGCCTTGCCCGGTTGAACGGATTGCAGGGCACGGTCTGGGGCTATGCCACCGAACTGCCGGACGGCGTAGCGATCCAGTCCTTTCTGTCACTGAACTCGACCTACGAGGATTTCAGGGTCACGCGGAATGAACTTTGGCAGTGGGAAGGGCGTGGCGCCACCTTGGTTTTGGGACCGCCGCAGCAGAATGTTGGCTTTCGGTCCGAAACGCTGACGAACGATCTTGTCAAAGCCTTTGGGTCACCTTCGGATCTCGATTTCTGCCCGATCGACGGTGGGGCCTGTGTCCAGTTCGACGACTATCAGGTTGCCCGTGCGTTCGGCCGGACCGACACTGGAGCGATCGTGCGGCGCGGCGGCGTTGACTATTTCTTGGACTTTCCCGACAGCGGTCTGGCGCGGTCCGAGGTCATCGACTATGCTGGTATATTCATCGCTTATGCGCGTGGAAATCTGAACCAGGTCATTCAGTTTGCGGATCGGTATCTGGAGCGGCACGGGCCATCGGATGCCGCGATTGACGTTCATCTGTACAGGGCCGCTGCGCGCGCACGATTGGGTCAGGTGGAAGCCGCCCGAGGTGATATCGATGCAGCGTTGGAATTGAATCCAGTGTCGCGGCGCAGTCTGCGCTACGGCATCATGGTCGAACTGGCGGCGGTCGGGAAGCCGAACGAACGCAGCGAGAGTTATTTCCAGATGCTTGCTCGCACCTATGGCCTGTCCTCGGAGTTTGACCGCCGCTACGCGTCGTTGGACCGATAAGCGTCGCGGCAAAAAAATCTGACAGTCTCCGGGATTCTCCTGCAATCTAGTGTTCAGTTGCCGTTCGTTGCTTGTCACCGAACGGCAGTTCCGTCCCGCGACCTGTGAACTCGTCGTTCAAAAGATGCTGCGAGCGCGCGCAGCGCAAAATTGAGATGTCTCCTGTGGGCTCAAGAGCTGACTTGCGGCGGTGCAGCGACCACACCGTCAACCGGCCAAACGCCAGCGTCGCTCGCGGCCCATTGCTACCGTTGACCACTGCCGCTCGATGCTGCGCCCGCAGTCCTCATTGCCGACATTCGATGCCATAGCACAATGATCTATGTATTGGGTGGCGCAATGTGGGACTAAGCTGCCAATTGGAAGGCCAGACTAATTGCGAGCAGATGAAGCCGTCAAAATGCCAGACGCGACCATGGCCCCTGCTCCACACTTGTTCAAGACACTTAGAGTCTTGGCTTTCTTGGCGCCGCGTCGAAGCCCACTGCCAGCAAAAGCGCTTACGATCGCCGCAAGAAGAGCGATAACGCAGAAAGTTCCCCCCAGCACAAGAAATTGGGGCATTGCCGGCGACTTCGCATCGACAAATTGAGGAAGGAACGCAACGTAGAATATAAGTGCCTTCGGATTAAGGACGACCACCAAGAAAGCAGGCCAAAAGGGGCTTTTTTGGTGGTGTTTCACCTGACTTTCTGTTGTTTCATTGGGATTTTACGTCCAAAGACGAATGCCCAGATAAACTAGATATGCCGCACCCGCCAACTTCAATGCCGTGAACAACTGGGCCGAAGCCAGCAAGATTGCACCTGCTCCTAGGAGCGAAATCGAGATTGATGTAATCAATCCGTGCGTAAGGCCTGGCAGTGCAGTAAGTGCTTTACTGAGGCCATGGTTAAGCGCCAAGCCGGTCATGATGAGCATAGTCGGGCCAGGCACAAGCATGAGCGCAGAGCTCGCCAATACAAAGGTCATCGATATTTCAAAGCTCATCGGCAAACCCTTTCCGGCCCAGATAAAACCTGTCGGCCACAGCCCGGCGTTGTCGCAGAAAGGTGGTGGAAGCGCTCGACGACGAGTGAGGCGCACCGGCGGCGATGCCATCAGATGATGCGATGACGCCGCGGCAAGGCCCCCGCGGCGCTTGTTTTTTTGGCAGCCGGATTCACGCCCACCCGCGTCCCGGATTTCGGCCCCTGGTGCGGAATGCGCGGTGGTTGCGGCCCGGCCTTCATAGGCCGCCCCGGCGCTCAATCTATCCCGGGTGGCTGGAACATGGCCGAGCCGTGCAGGTGACGGCGCATCAGGGCGGCGGCCCATTCCCGGTCGCCCGCTTCGGCGGCGTCGAGAATCGCCAGGTGCTCCTCGCAGGACTGGCGGACGCGCTCCATCGGCAGATCTTCGAAGGCCGCGGCCTCGCCCATGCGGCGGAGATTGTTCTGCTGACGGACGATCTCGACGGCGAAGCGGTTCTGTGAAAAGCTGGCAAGCCCTTCGTGGAAATCGGCATTGACCTGGAACCAGGCATCGCCGTCGATCCCCGCGCCGCCGGAACGCAGCCGCTCATGCGCGCGGCGAATGATGGCGGCGCGATCGGGATCGAACCGGAAGCGCGGCGAGGTGAGTGCCGCGCATTCGACGATCTGCCGGATCTCGTAGCTTTCCGCCGTGGTCTCGGCATCCAGCATGTCGGCGAAGCGCCAGCCGTGGCCCGGCTGGCGCTTCGCCAGCCCCTCGTCCGAGAAGCGCATCAGCAGCTTGCGCACGGTGCCGCGCGAAATGTCGTAGCGCGGCATCAGCTCGGTTTCGGAAATCTCCTGCGGCAGCTTGCCGGAGGCCCGGTCGCGCATGATCCGGCGGTAGAGCGCTTCGAGCGGCGAGGCAGGCAGGAGCGAATCGACGTCGATCTCGGCGAGGTCGCGGGCGATTTCCAGACCGCGCGGCTCGGCCGGGCGCAGCACGCCGGCCTCGTTGAGCAGGTTCAGCGCCCCGGTCATCGGCGAGCGCGACACGCCGAATTCGCGCGCAAGCCCCGGCACTGAGAGGCGCTGTCCGGCGGCCGCGCATTCGGACTGGAGCCGGGCCAGCACCTTTCGGGCCAGTTCGCGCTGCAAATCGCTGGGCTCGGAGCCGGCGATCCGGCGGGGATGCGGGCGGGGTTCGTGGTTCATCTGGACGATTATGCTCGGTCGGCGGGTCGAAAGGCAACATGTTTCAAAAAATGCTTTTCATATCTATAAAATGCATTTATGGTTCTTCCCGACACGAAACATTGAGCGGGCCAGATGAGCAAACCAACCCCTTTCCCCCTGATCGAACTGTCCGGCCCGCCAAGGCGGCGCGGCGAAGTCCACGGTGAAGCGGCGCGCGCGCGGATCGAGCTGTCGATCCGGCATTATGCCGAGCAGGTGGGCAAGCTGGGATTCGGGCGCGACCGGATCGAGGCGACCTGCGAGGCGCTATTGCCGGCGCTGGAGCAGTGGGCGCCAGACCTGGTGGAGGAGATGCGCGGCATCGCAGCCGGCGCGGACCGGAGCCTGGCCGAGATCGTTCTGCTCAACGCCCGGACCGAGGTGCTCCAGATCGCCGAGCGCGAGACCGGCCGCCGCGACAGCGAGCCCGACGGCTGCACCGGGGCGGTGATCCTGCCCGAGGCCAGCGCCGGAGGGCAGGTGATCCACGGCCAGAACTGGGACTGGAAGGCGATCTGCGCCGAAACCTCGGTGGTGTTGCACGTAACGCGGGAGGACGGGCCGGATTACTTGACCTTCACGGAGGCGGGCGGGCTTGCACGCAGCGGCATGAACGCTGCCGGCATATCGATCACCGCGAACTATCTGGAATGTGACCGGGATTATCGCGGCATCGGCATCCCGCTGCCGCTGATCCGCCGCCGGGCGCTGGAAGCACGGCATTTCGCCGATGCGCTTCGGGTGGTGGCGGTCACCCCGAAATCCGGCTCGAACAACATGATGCTGGGCTATTCCGGCGGTGAGGCGATCAACCTGGAATGCGCGCCGGACGAGGCGTTCGCGCTTTATCCCGAGAACGGGATCTTTGTGCATGCCAATCATTGGCTGAGCCATCCGGCGCTGACCAAGCTCCGCGAAACGGGGCTAGAATCGGTGCCCGACAGCCTGTACCGCGACCGCCGGGTGCGGCGGCACCTGGAGCCCAGGATCGGCCAGTTGACCTCCGACGATCTCAAGACCGCCCTGTTCGACGACTTCGCCAGTCCCTATGCTGTGTGCCGACCGCCCCTGGAAAAGGACAACGGCAACCTTTCGGCAACGGTGGCGATGGTGATCATGGAACCGGCAAGAGGGGTGATGGAGATTGCGCCGCTTCCCGCGATGAACCGCGAATTCACACAATACCGGCTGACGCCCGAGGCGCTGGCCGCCGCGGCGGAATGAGCCACCGATGGGCCGTTTCCTTCTCTCTCGCCTGCTGAGCGCGATTCCCACGGTAGTGATCGTGACGCTGATGGTCTTCGTGCTGATGCGCGCGATACCGGGCGACCCGGCGGCGCTGATGCTGGGCGATCTGGCGGAACCCGAACAGGTGGCGGCGATGCGAGCCAAGATGGGGCACGACCAGCCGCTACCAATGCAATACCTGCTCTGGATCGGCGATGTCCTGCGCGGCGATTTCGGTCATTCCATCGTCAATCAGGAGCCGATTCTGCCTCTAATCCTCACCCGGTTTTCGGTTTCTGCGACCATCGTTTTCGCCGCGGTGATCCTTGCCGCGCTGGTCGCGGTGCCGGCGGGGATGATCGCGGCCTGGCGCCAGAACCGGGCAAGCGACGTGGCCATCGTGACCGCGGCCACGCTGTCGCTTTCCATCCCGTCTTTCTGGCTCGGGCTGATGCTGCTGCTGGTCTTCGGGCTCTGGCTCAACTGGCTGCCGATCGTGGGCTTCGTGCCGGTCACCAGGGAATTCTGGGCCGGGACGGTTTACCTGATCATGCCGGTGGCGACGCTGGTTCTGGTGGAAAGCGGCTCGATCGCGCGGATGGCGCGGGCCTCGACGATCGAGGTGGCGCGGCTCGACTACATCACCCATGCCCGCGCCAAGGGGCTGAGCGAGCGGCAGGTGATGTGGCGGCACGCTTTCCGCAACGCCTTCGCCCCGACCTGGACGCTGATCGGCCTGATCCTGGGCAGCCTGCTGGCCAATATCGCGGTGATCGAGACGGTGTTCACCATTCCCGGCCTGGGCCGCCTGCTGATCGATTCGATCTATGCGCGCGACTATCCGGTGGTGCAGGGCTGTCTGCTTTTCATTGCACTGATCTATGTTGCGGTGAACCTGCTGGTCGATTGCGTCTATCCGCTGCTCGATCCGAGGGTGACCGCATGAATGTGCAAGCAAAACCGTGGTTTGGCGGGGTCAGATTCAACGTCGTGTTCGGCATTGCCGTTGTCGGCTTCATGTTCGCCGTTGCCCTGGTGGGGCCCTGGTTCGCGCCGGCTGATCCGCTGGCGATCAATATCCGCGCCAGGCTGGCCACGCCGGGCGGCGACTACCTGCTGGGCGCCGACGAGTTCGGGCGCGACGTGCTCTCGCGGCTGATCGCGGGGGCGCGCACCTCGGTGGTTATCGCGCTGGTCACGGTGGCGATCGCGGTTGCGCTCGGCACGATCTTCGGCGTGCTGGCCGGCTATCGCCGCGGCTGGACCGACCGCTGCCTGATGATCGTGAACGATTCGATGCTGGCCTTTCCCGGCCTGCTTCTCGCGCTGGGGATCATGGCGGTGTTCGGGGCCAGCCGCGATGGCATCATAATCGCGCTTGGCCTGGCCTATGCGCCGGTGGTCGTGCGGGTGGTGCGCGGCACGGTGCTTTCGCTGCGCGAACAGGAATTCATCGAGGCAAGCCGAGTGATCGGCAATCCCGAATGGCTGACCATGCTGCGCCATGTCCTGCCCAATTGCCTGGCGCCGCTGCTGGTAGTGGCGACGATGATGTTCGGCTGGGTGATCCTGTCGGAAAGTGCGCTGAGCTTTCTTGGTCTCGGGGTGCCGCCGCCCGCGCCGAGCTGGGGCAACATGCTCTCGACCGCGCGGCCCTATATCAACCAGGCCCCGCAGCTGATTGTCTTCCCCGGCCTGTGCATCTCGATCACGCTGCTGGGCGTGAACATGCTGGGCGATGCGATCCGCGACTGGCTCGACCCCAAGATGGAGCGGGCGGCATGAGCGGGCCGGCGCTGGAAGTCGAGGGGCTCGACGTCATGGTAGGCGGCACCGGGATGCGGGTGGTAAAGAACCTCTCCTTCTCGATCGCGCGCGGTGGGGCGCTGGCGCTGGTGGGCGAAAGCGGGTCCGGCAAGACGATGGCCGCGCGCTCGATCCTGCGGCTGCTGCCGCCAGGGCTGCGCGCGTCGAGCGAAGCGGTGCGGTTCGAGGGCAGGGATATCGCCAATGCCGCCGATGCCGAAATGCGCCGGCTGCGCGGGGCGCAGATCGGCATGGTGTTCCAGGAGCCGATGGTCTCGCTGAACCCGTCGATGAGCATCGGCGGGCAGATGGGCGAGGGACTGCGCCTGCACAAGAGCCTTTCGGCGGGCGAGATCCGCGACATGAGCCTCGCCATGCTGGAACGGGTTCGCATCCCCGATCCTGGGGGCTGCCTGGCGGCCTATCCGCACGAATTCTCGGGCGGGATGCGACAGCGGATCATGCTGGCCTCGGTGATGCTCATGCGCCCTGCGCTGCTTATCGCCGACGAACCGACCACGGCGCTGGATACGCTGGTCAGCCGCGAGGTGCTGGACTTGATGATGGAACTGACCGAGGAGAACGGCACCGCCGTGCTGCTGATCAGCCACGATCTGGGCATGGTGGCGCGCTACATGCAGGATCTACTGGTCATGAAGGATGGCGAGGCAGTGGAGAAGGGGAGCGCGGCCGAGGTGTTGCGCGCGCCCTCGCATGGCTACACGCAGCGGCTGGTCGATGCCCTTCCGCGCCGTTCGCATGGCGGCGAGCGCGGCGTGCCCGCCAAACCGATCATCGAGGTCGAGGGGCTGCGCGTGGCCTATCCGGGCCGCCGCCGGTTGCTGCGCAGCTTGCCGGCGAAGGAGGTGCTGCACGGGGTCGACCTGCGCGTCGGCGAGGGCGAGACGCTGGCGCTGGTCGGCGGGTCGGGCTCAGGCAAGACGACGCTGGGCCGCGCGTTGGTGGGGCTGACGCGACCGTTAGACGGGCTGATGCGCTTCCGGGGCGAGCCGCTCGACTGGCGCGCGCCGCAGCCGGGGATGCGCAAGGATATCCAGTTCATCTTCCAGGACCCCTATTCCTCGCTCGACCCGCGGCAGAATGTCGGCTCGATCATCGCCGAGCCGCTGAAGCGTGACCGCGCCTCGACGCGCAGGGGCCGCCGCGAACGCACCGCCGAGATTCTCGAACTGGTCGGGCTTCCGGCGGATTTCATGCCCCGCCTGCCGCATCAGCTTTCAGGCGGTCAGCGGCAGCGCGTGGCCATCGCCCGCGCCCTTGTCCGCGAGCCGAAATTTCTGGTGGCCGACGAGCCGGTTTCGGCGCTCGACATGACGGTGCAGGCGCAGATTCTGAAACTGATCCGGGAGCTGCAGGCGCGGTTCGGCTTTGCCTGTCTCTTCGTGAGCCACGATCTTGGCGCGGTCGAGCAGGTGGCGGACCGGGTCGCCGTGATGAAGGAGGGAAGGATCGTGGAAGAAGGCACCCGCGACGACATATTCGACCGCCCGCAACAGGAATATACCCGCGCGCTGCTGGATGCAGCCATGCTGATAGATCGCCGCTTCGGCGACAGGACGGCGGCGCAATGAACAACGCGATGTCCGAACACAAGGCCCGCGAGCTTGCCTATTACAACAGCGGCCCGACCCCGTTTTACGCCTGCGCCTACGACCAGCGCTTTTCCTATTGCCTCTACGTGCCCGAACTGCCGACTTCGGGCAGGTATCGGCTGATCGTGCTGATCCATGGCACGAACCGCCCGGCGGAACGCTACCGCGACAAGTTCGCGGCATTTGGCAAGGAACACGGCGCGATCATCATGGCACCGCTTTTCCCGGCCAACATCTCCGGCCCCGGCGATCTCTCCGGTTACAAGCGCATCCGCTTCGACGGCATCGCCTATGACAAGGTGCTGCTCTCGATGATCGACGAGGTGCGTGCGCAATTTCCGGTGGACGACCGTTTCCTGATGCACGGGTTTTCCGGCGGCGGGCATTTCACCCACCGCTTTCTCTATGCCCATCCCGGCAAGCTTTCCGGCGCCGCCATCGGCGCGCCGGGGATTGTGACGCTACTCGACGATCGGCATGACTGGCCGATCGGCACGCGCGATTTCGCCGGGCTGTTCGGCGCGCCGCCCGACCGCGGGGCCATCGCGAGGGTGCCAGTGCAGATCGCGGTGGGCGACCAGGATACCGAGACCTGGGAAATTTCCCTGAGCCCCGGCGACGACTGGTGGCAGCCAGGCGCCGAATGGCAGGAGCGCGCCACCCGGATCGTCCGCGCCGGACGGCTCCGCGACAGTTTGGCCGAGGCTGGCTGTGAGGTGCGGTTCGACCTGGTGCCGGGGATTGGGCATGACGGCGGCAAGGTGGTGCCTGCCGTCCAGCAATGGATGGCCGGGCTGATCGCGGAGGGGCGGGCATGATCTTCGGGCGGGTGCGCGAGATCTGGCGCTATCCGGTCAGTTCGATGGGCGGAGAGAAGCTGGAGTCGGCGATATTCGCGCCGGGCGGCGTCGAGGGTGACCGGCTCTGGGGCGTCGAGGTGGATGGTGCCATCGCGGCGCCGGAGAAGCGCAAGGTCTGCCGGCCGCTGCCCGACATGCCGGCGCGGCTGCTCGGCAATATCCCCGAGGTGCTGCTGCCCAGTGGCGGCTGGGCGAGGGCCGATGCACCGGAGGCCTCCGCGGCGATTGCCGAGCGGCTGGCGGCGCGGGTGCGGCTGGCGCCGCATGAGAGCCTTGCGCCGCGCTACGAGCGGCTGGACGTGCACGTGCTCACCACCGCCGCGCTCGCCTCGCTGGCCGGCTGGATTTCCGATCCTGCCCAGGCCGATCCCCGCCGCTACCGGCCCAACTTGGTGATCGAGACGGCCGGGGGCGTCGAGGGGCTGCCCGAGCAAGATCTGGTCGGGCGGCGACTCGAGATCGGCGAAGTGCGGGTGGAAATCGTCGAGCCTTGCGCGCGCTGCGCCCTGCCGGCGCTAGGCGTGGATGGGCTGGCCTTCCTGCCGGAACTGATCCATGCCGTATCGAAACGGGCCGGCGGCAATTTCGGCGCGCTGGCCAGGATTGAGGGCAGCGGGCGGATTGCGACCGGCGACGAGGTCAGGCTGGGCTAATTGTTCCGGTTCGCGGGGCGGGGAGAAGTCGAAACGCTCCCCGAAGCCTCCTTGAGCATACCCCGCCCGGCTTCCGGTGCGCTTGTTTCAAGCCTTGCCCGGAAACCATTTGCCCGGAAGCGACCATCTCCCGAATGAAAGCGCGCCGCCTGGACGGCGGTGCGCGGGATGCAAGGCGCTTGCGGCCCGGCGGCCGCTCGCCCCGTTAATCGGTTTTCGACACCCCCCAGGCGCGAGTCTTGTCGCCGGGCCAGACGGAATAGCCTTCGAGCCTGGGCGAAACCGCATCGACCACCGGCTCGTAATAAAGCCCGAGGAGGGGCACGTCCTCGACCATGAGGCCGTGAATTTCCTTGAAAAGCGCCTTGCGCTTGTCGAAATCGGTGGTCTGCATGCTCTCCAGCAGCAACTCCTCAGCCCGCGCGTTTTCCCATTGCGCGGTGGGGCGCTCCTCCTTGTCGCCGAGCAGGACGCCGTACATCTGCGCCGGGTCGAGCCGGGCGGAATAGCCAAAACTCTGGATCTGGAAGGTGCCCGCCAGGTAATTATCGAGCTGGGTGGCCCATTCCAGCGTTTGCAGCTCGGCGTTGATCCCGGCCTGCTGCAGCATCGCCTGCAGGAGCACGCCGTTTTCGTACATGCCGGTATAGCGGCTGTTGGTCTGGATCACGATCGGCTCGCCGTCATAGCCTGCCTCGTCCAGCAGGGCCCTGGATTTCTCCAGATCGTAGCCCGGCCATTCGCGGAAATCGGCGTCGAAATAGGCGCTGGCCTGGGCAACCGCCGAGGAGTTCCATTCGGCTAGCCCATAGCTACGTGCCTCGGCGATGGCCTCGAAATCGACCGCGTGTGAAATGGCGCGGCGCAGCCGCACGTCCGACATCAGATCGTCATCGGTCTGGATCAGGATCGGCGTGAAGGAAAGTCCCGCCGTCGAACTGACCGCCATACCCTTGCCCTCGGCCTCTTCAATCTTGGCGGCGTCGAGGCCGGGCAGCACGTCGATCTGGCCGGCATAGAGCGCGGTTTCGGCGGTCGACTGGTCTGGCACGATCAGGAATTCCACCTCGTCGACCTTCGCCGTGCGATCACCGGCGAGGCCCGACATCGGCGTATCGAGCGGTGCGTAATCGGCGAATTTCTCCAGCGTGATCGACTGGCCCTTTTCCCAGGCCCCGAGCATGAACGGGCCGCTGCCGATCGCTGTCTCCTGCTTCCAGCTGCCGTCGTCGTTCGCGTTTTCGGGGCTGGCGATCCACATGTTGCACTGGATATTGGCCAACTGGGCGAGGAAAAGCGCGTTGGAGCCGGCGAGGTTGAACACCACCGTGCGCTCGTCCGGGGTCTCGACGGAGGTGACTTCCAGCCCCTGCGAGCCGTCGAAATAGGGTTTGCAGAACCAGTCGACCTCTTCGGAATTGCGCCGCTCCCAGTTCCATTTCACGTCCTGCGAGATTACCGGATCGCCGTTGTGGAACATTGCGCCTTCGCGCAGGGTGAAGCTGTAGGTCTTGCCGTCTTCCGAGACTTCCCAGCTTTCGGCCAGCAGCGGCCCGACGGTCAGGTCGTCGCGGAAGGCGACCAGGGTTTCGAAGACGTGGTGCAGCACCGTGTCGGTATTGGCGTCGCGGTTAACCCCATCGGTGCCGCGTATGTCGGAATTGAGCCGTACCACCAGCGTGTCGGCCGCCGCGCCCGTTGCCAAGCCCGCCAGGAGCGCCGAAAGGGCAAGCGTTCGTTTCATCATCTCAGTCCTCCCATGTCCGCTTCGCTGCCCGGAACCATGCGCGGACTCCCACGATCCCGTCTGAAACGCATCTGTGAACCAGGGTCTCCAGGCTACGATAACGCATTTTGAGCGCATGAAAAGCATTTTTATGGATGTGCGGGGTTTGCCACGAGCATTATGACGGATCGCACATCCGGTGCGGCGCTGCGCAAACGGCCATGCCGGGTACCGGGCAAGGTCAGGCCGGGCGGCGCGGGCGGTCAGGCCATGAGCGCCGCTTCGAAGGGAAATTCCGAGAGCAGTTCGACGTCGGTTTCGGTGATCAGCACCTGTTGCTCCAGCTTCGCGCCCTCGCCCGCCTCGGCGCCGATGACGCTTTCCACGCAAAGCGTCATGCCCGGCAGGATCTCGCCGTCATAGCCGGCATCGGGAAAATCGCCGTGATGGTAGAGATAGGGGTATTCGCCGGTCATGCCGCTGCCATGCACCGAGAGATAGTAGCGGCGGGCATTGTATTTCCCGGGAATGTCCCAAGCGGCGTTGGCATAGTCGCGAAAGCTCATATGCGGTTTCAGGATCGGCATGTTGTGCTGCACCTGTTCATGCGCCGTCTTGTAAAGATCGCGTTGCGCGGCATTCGGCCCCTTCCAGACCTTCGCCCTACCTTCATGATGCTGCGGTTGCGGCCCGCATTGCGGACATTCGCTACAAGCGCAAAATCTCGGTTGTAGTGAACTCACAGTCTGTGCGACGGAGCGAGCCTTCGCCGCGGCGACTTCGAATGACCACTTCTG
The DNA here is from genome assembly GCF_008369105.1 of Aquicoccus porphyridii. GTDB lineage: Bacteria > Pseudomonadota > Alphaproteobacteria > Rhodobacterales > Rhodobacteraceae > Aquicoccus > Aquicoccus porphyridii. The sequence continues at coordinate 15,897 of NZ_VINQ01000030.1, forward strand.
ACTTGTCCTCGTAACCAAAGTTCCCTTTCTGGATACGGCGCACTGGGTAGCCCGTCCCGACCCGGACCGCACTATGGGAACGTCACATCGCAAAGACGGTCCGAGTTTTTCATGTTCTTCGGGTAGATCTCAGAGGTACAGCCTCAAACCAGCTCCAAGAAGCGACGCAACCAATAAAATCCTGATGATACCCCAGTGCAACCGGAAGGCTAGGAAGGCACTGACGAAGAACAGGGCTACGGCGAGCCATTCGATGGTTGCAAGGTCCGGCCGCCAAAGCGTTATGGGTCCCAGCTTCTGCCGGTTCACGCCAGAAAACAGGACATGCAGTGCAAACCAGATCGAAAGATTTAGGATGACCCCCACGACGGCAGCGGTGATTGCCTTGAGAGCACCTCTCAGTCGTGGTTGGTTCGATATCCATTCGATGTAAGGTGCGCCAACGAAAATCCAGAGAAAGCACGGGGCGAAGGTGACCCATAGCGCCACCACGGCAGCACTCAGGCCAAGCAGAAATCCACCGTCCTTGAAACCGGCGAGAAACCCGACAAATTGCGTGACCAGGATAAGCGGGCCAGGTGTCGTTTCCGCCAGCCCAAGGGCGTCGACCATTTCGCCTGCGGTTAGCCAGCCGAATTGGACAACGACATCCTGCGCCATGTAGGCGAGAACAGCATAAGCACCGCCGAAGGTCACGACGGCGAGCATGGAGAAGAACCTGCCGACCTCGACCAGGATGCCCGGCGCGCCCAACCATCCGAGGGCAAGCAGCGGCAGAAGCCAGATCGCCAGCCAGGTGGCGATCATGAGGCCCGTCTTGCCCGCCGACACATGCGCCATGTCCACGGGCTGCCGATCCATGCCCGCAGTTCCCATGAACCAGCCGAACAGGCCTGCCATTAGGACGATCAGCGGATAGGGGATCGACAAGAAGAATATCCCGACAAACGCCAATGCTGCGATCAGCCAATGCACGCGCTGCGAAAGCGCCTTTTTCGCGACCCGCAACAATGCCTCGACCACGATCACCAGAACGGCAGCCTTGATTCCGTAAAACAGCGCCTCCACCAGCGGTACATCGCCATAGATGCTGTAGATCGTCGCCAGCGACATGATCACGGCGGCACCGGGCAAGACGAACAGCAGCCCGGCGATCAAGCCGCCGAGCGTGCCATGCAGACGCCACCCGGCATAGGTAGCCAACTGCATCGCCTCGGGGCCGGGCAAGAGCATGCAAAAGCTCAGCGCATTAAGGAACTGTTGCTCAGAGAGCCAATTGCGGTCTTCGACGACCTCCTTGTGCATGAGCGCGATCTGGGCGGCGGGACCGCCAAACGACAGAATGCCGATCTTCCACCAAACCCGCGTCGTTTGCGCAAGTGTCGGGGTTTCGTCCACCAGGACGTCATTGGAACCACTCATAACCTACACCTCCGTCAACGCGGCGGGCCAGTCATGCCCTTCATCCGTGGCATCGCGCGCCCACCGATAGAATGCGTCGTAGAGCATCATGCCAGCTTCGAGCTGTTCCAAGTCGTCACGATACATTCGAGACAGGCCCAGTGAGGCGGCAAGAAGTCCCGCCGCTTCGGGTGCCAGATCATGCCTGTTGGTGTCGGAACCACGCACGATCACGGCCAGTCTCTCAAGCGCATCATGGCTGATGCCGAACTCTTCAATCATCGTGTCGAACGTGCATTTTTCGTCGCGATGGCTCCAGAATACGTCTTCAATGTCGAAGGGCGTCGCATTGAAACGTTCCGCAACATTGATGACCTGCGATGCAGCGACAAATAGTATTTGGGCATTCGGATCGACAAATCGGCGAATAAGCCATGGACAGGCAATCCTGTCGATCTTTGGCCTGTGACGTGTAACCCAGACTGTGCGTCCGCTGGCATCAGGCGGCGGAAGTTTTTCCGCAAGAACCATCGGAAGCCCTGCATCTCTCCAGGCGAACTGCCCACCTTCAAGGACTTCCGCCTTCACGCCGGCTGATCGCAACAACGCGGCGGCACCCTGGCTGATCTTCAGGCCCTTCTGGCAGTAGACGACGACCGAACGGCCCGCGAGATCATCGGCGAGGTCAAGCACGTCGAGAAATGGTTGACGCACCGCGCCAGGGATCAGGTGCGGGTCCGCATCGAAGTCTTCATCAATGCGCACATCAAGCAGCACGGGACAATCGGGTGTCCCCACCAAGCGGGCCAAGGTCGATACGGGGATTTCATTATATGACGCCATAAAGCATCCTCCATGAACGGGTTGGAAGGATGCAAGATTGGGCTGGCGCCTCACGGGGTTCTTGCGGACCCCTGATCAAGTTTTTTATACCCGGTTTTCGCAACCGTCAAGCTCCAGACCAGACCTAGCTGCATCGCAGGACAAACGGAAAAGGGCTCGGAACCGGACCTTCGCTGCGTGTTGCACTGAGGTCCGGTGTGCGGGAAATGCGGGCTTTCGCTGCGATTGCACCAATGGCCGCTTTATTTACCCAGGGAGTGCCCCTTTTTGTTCAAGCCACGTGGAATATGGCTTGAGAGCCAGCGCATTGCAGGCCTCCCGACAAGGATCAGTGCCAGTCCCATAGTGACCAGTATCGCCGACGCGAACTCCCCTGCTCCAGCAGTTTCGCCAAGAACAACGACACCAAGACCAAGCGTTCCCACCGGTATGAGAGCGGGAAGTGTCGCTCCCGCGACAGGCCCAAGAAGTTCGGCAGACCTGTTGAACGCATAGATGGCGACCACACTGACAAGAACACCTTGGAATCCAGCTTGCATCAATACGTCCGCCAGAGGGGCTGTCAAAATCTGCTTGGGTAAGGCCACGATATAGATTGGCAGGTAGAAAACCGCCGATCCCACCGCAACAATTGCCGTCGCATTCAGCGCCGGGACGGCGGCGCGACGGACGATCAGGGTGTAGCTCGCCCACATAATGCCTGTCCCGATCAGGATCAGATGGCTTGTCGTAACGGCTCCGCCTGCCCGAGTGAACAAGACAATTCCCGTTGCCGTCGCCGCCAACCCGATGAATCGCGTGCCCCCAATCCTGTCGCCAAGGATCATCCGGCCCAGCAAAACAGAAACGATGGCCATGACCCCCGGATTGAGCGCTCCCGCCGCCGCTGCGGGCGCGCTCTTCATGGCAAGGGCAATTAGCAGCACGTAGGGCGCTCCGAACGTGACCACCATTGCAAGGAGGCCTGTCAGCCCCAGCCGATCAGTCCCGATGCCGCGCCGCATCGCCACGGGTGCGAGAATCAGAGCGGCCACGCCGAACCGCAACACGGTCAGATCGTAAGCGTTCAGGCTTGTCGTCATACCAAGCCGCAGCATTACCAAAGACCCCGACCAAACCGTTATCGCCACGATGGCCCATCCGAGGCCCGACAACGTATTCCGCAAAATGATCAACATGCCATCTCCTTCCTTGTTGGTTGGAGATTAAGCATTGAGTCATGTTGAGAAAAACAATATGTTCTTATGATATGATGCAGGAAAGCGAAACGTTGGACATCGTGGAGGTTCGTGACCCAGCGAACCGAACCCTCAATCTGGATGCTCTACGGAGCTTTGTGGCGATCTGCGAAACCGGGTCGTTCCGGCGCGCGGCGGCACGGGTTCATAAATCGCCATCGGCTGTCAGTCTCCAGATCGGCAAGCTCGAAGAGCTCTTGGGCGCTCGTCTGCTGGATCGGGATGCACGCCATGTCGCTCTAACGGGCCAGGGGGAGACTTTGCTTGGGCAAGCCCGTCGCCTTTTGGGCTTGAATGACGAAACCCTTGCACTCTTTCGCCGGTCTCCGCTTGCGGGTCGTCTTTGTCTGTCCGCGCCGCATGATCTTGGCGTGACACTCGTACCCAGTCTGTTACGGCGTCTGGCCGAGGTTCATCCAGGCGTTCACGTCGATGTTCGGCTGGGGACGAGCGAAGCCGTACAGAAAGGCATCACGGACGGCTCCGTCAATTTGGCCCTGTTCAACGACGTGGGGAAATCCACTATCCGGACGCAGGATCTTTTTTCGGAACCGTTGAAATGGCTGGTTCTGAATGGCGGAGGCGCCGTCCAGAAAGACCCGCTTCCCCTTGCCGTGGCAGAAGCCGGGTGCGCCTGGCGTGATGCGGCTCTGAATGCGTTACAAACGGCAGGCCGGACCTACCGGGTAGCCTATTCAAGCGACACGTCGATGGGACAGGCTGCGGCCCTCCGGGCTGATCTTGCCGTCGCGGCTCTACCGCTGTCGCTCGCGGATCACGATCTGGTCGAGGCACCGTCACACTACGATCTCCCGCAACTGCCACTCACCCATATCCGCGTGGCCGACGATGGCAGTGAACTGGCAAGGGCTTTTGTTGCGCTGATTACAGCGGACATGCGTCCCCGTCCGGGTGTCGCTGCGGAGTGAGACCGGCGCAGAGCACAAGTCTTGAAAGCTGTCGCTCAAACAACATGCAGCATCAGACAGATTGGGCTCGAAGCCGACCTGCAGCAGCGCGGCGGCAGCCCTTCCATCAAGCGATCTGGTGGCGTCGTTCGCGGCCCAAAGGAGACATCCGCCGATAGGCTTCGATGCTGCATTGCGGCCCGTCAGCGGGGAACAACTTCTGCGCTTGCTAGACCGACCGAACAGTTAAGAATCTGATCGAGGACAGTTCGGAGGTTCAATCCGAACGTGTTATCTCTGATCATGGAGGTGTACGCTTGCGAGGCGGGTTGCGAAACACCTGAATACCGATGCCATCCTCTCGGCAGGATAGTGTGGTGGGGAAATGCGACTTCTTGGTTTTTTGCAAATCATTGTTTTCGTGGTGGGACTTTCCGTTCCCGCCTATTCGCAGCAATTCGAAAGATTGCTTAGGGTCAGGATTCATAACCAGTAGATGACGGTTGCAGCGAGTGCGATGGCTGAGAGGAACACCTTGGGACAGCGGTCATAGCGTGTCGCCACGCGTCTCCAATCTTTGAGCCTGCCAAACATGATCTCGATGCGGTTGCGCCGCTTG
>NZ_VINQ01000004.1 GCF_008369105.1 Aquicoccus porphyridii
GTCTCAGCCCTTACAAGTCATTCGTGTCTAGCACAGCATGCGACCGGACTCATGATACCAGAGGCGCGGATGGATGTTTATATACACCCTAGGGGTTTGCAACCATTCGAATAAGCCGCACCCGCCGAAAAACGCCTTCGGGAGTGACAAGAGGTTGGCGAAGGCAGCCTTCCTCTTGTCCGTACGGGTATGCGGCACCAGGTGTCCTTGGAGCCATGGCCGCTTCCTGCGCTTCATGGTCGTTCGTGACAAGCGCGGCGAGCGACTGCTTCCCGCCCTGTCTGTCGATCACCTGATGCATGCTGCGCTGCAGAAGCGGCAGTACTGCGCTGATACCTGCGAACAGCGAACGTTCGATTTCGGTTCCATCTCACCGAACGAGACTCCGTTCGAAGTGTTCAGGCCGGTCCCTCGGAAAGTTGTTTGGTTACAGCGCGTTGAGAGCAATTGACCAAATCGGCGCAGTCATGAGGTCCGGAGAATACCGGCCCTGAGAGACCGCTTCCGGGTCACCCGGTGCCACTGCCAGTGCTCAGCCCCTCGCGCATAACCCCCGAAAACAACGAGAAAATCCGGCCGCAGCCGGATCGGGAGAACGCTTTCGCAAGGGCAAGTGGCGGAGCGGAAGGGATTCGAACCCTCGAGACGGTTTCCCGCCTACACACTTTCCAGGCGTGCGCCTTCGACCACTCGGCCACCGCTCCGTCGACGGGTCTAGCCAATATTGCAGGGGGGCTGCAAGGGGCTAAACCGCCAATATTCCTGCTTTGCGACAGGGTCAGTCGAGATGGACATGCACCCGGCGATTCTGTTTACCCTTGTTCTCGACCCGCCCTATCCGAATCCGGCCTATTTCCGCCGTGCGGGCGACATGGGTGCCGCCACAAGGTTGCAGATCGATCTGGTGGTCCGCGTTGCCGATGCAGACAAGACGGATTCGCCCCGCGCCGCGCGGGGGGCGAACCGACATCGTCTTGACCAGTCCCGGATTGGCATCCAGCGCAGCCTCGGTGATCCACTCATCAGTCACCGGGAAGTCGCGTTCGATCACCTCGTTGAGTGCCTCTTCCAGCGCCGCGCGATCCTCGGGCGGCTCGGACATGAGAAAATCCAGCCGCCCCCTGTCGGAGTTAATCTGCCCACCGGTGACCGGCAGTGGCAGCACGACAGAAAGCAGGTGCAGCGCCGTGTGCACCCGCATATGGCGGTGACGCCGCTCCCAGTCGATGACCTGTTGCACAACCGTGCCGACCGCCGGCAGGGCATGAGGTTCAGCCGGAACGAGGGCAATCGCGCCCTGCCTCGCCTTCAGGGCTGTTGCGATCCGGGTAGACCCACCCTCCCAGTCGATTGACCCGCTGTCGCCGGGTTGTCCGCCGCCGGTCGGGTAAAAAATCGACCGATCGAGGATAATTCCACCTTCCTGCGTGTGGCCAGTCACGGTCGCGGCGACATCGCGGCGATAGGCATCGCCAAGAAACAGATGTTCGGTCATCGTCCGCCCCCGTCCGACTCACCCCCAACGTCCGGAGGCCCATGGTCCATGTCGCTTTCGTGCAGATTGCCCCGGTCGGGATGAACCGCGCGACGCTCCGGCTCCGGCTCACCCGGTGCGGTGGGGGGCGAGGGTTCAGCCGGGCGCTCCGACCTCCCGCCCAGCACTTCGGGGTTGCGCAGCCAGATATCACGCTGCGCAAAGGGAATCTCGATCCCCTCTTCGACAAAACGCTTGGCAATTGCATGGTTCATGTCGGACTTGACCGTCAGAACCCAGTTCACATCCCGCAGGATTGCGCGGATTTCAAACTCTAGACTGTCGCCTCCAAAGCGCTGAAACACCACCGAAGGCGGTGGGTTCAGCACCACCATAGGGTGCGCCTCGGCAATCTCGCGCAGAATCGCCTCAACCTTGTGGGTATCGGTGCCATAGGCCACGCCGACCGGAACAATCACCCGCCCGACGGTGTTACCACGGGTATAGTTCGTCACCGTCCCCGACACCAGGTCGGCATTGGGCACGATCACGTCGGTGCGATCGAAGGTCTCGATCCGGGTCGAACGTACCGAAATATCGCGCACATACCCCATCTGGCCGCCGACCTCGATCCAGTCGCCTTCGGAAATCGGCCGCTCGATCAGCAGAATGATGCCCGAGACGAAATTGGAAACGATATTCTGCAGACCAAAGCCGATCCCCACCGACAGCGCCCCGGCCACGATGGCCAGCGAGCTGAGGTCAATGCCTGCCGAAGTGATCGCGATGATCGCAGCCAGGAAGATGCCGACATAGCCCAGCCCCGATACAAGCGCATTCTGCCCGCCTACATCCATCCGCGTCTTGGGCAAGACCGTGTTGCGCAGCGTACCCTGCAACAGCCGCGTGATCGTGTAACCTGCCGCGAAAACGATGGCAAATATCAGGAAGTCCATCGGACTGATGCGCGCTTCGCCAATCGAAAACCCGCTCTTGATCCGCGTCCAGATCTCGACAAGTTCGGTCGATCGCGCGCCCCAGATCATTGCAAAGAACGGCGCTGCCGCCACCACCAGCGCAAACCCGGCCAGAACCGGAATCAGCCCGTCACGCCCTTCGTCCCCATATCCCGAAAACAGCACCCAAAGCTCGGCAATGAGCCGCTGCAGGATCATGACGAATGCCAGAAGGAGCAGCGACGACAACATCGAGAAGGTCAGCGCGCGAGCGGCTTCGAAATAACCCACGACCGCCAGAATCAACCCCACGACGGCTACCGCCTGCAAGGCCCGGGCCAGGAGCAGAAGCAACCGGTCGATATAGCCCGGCGTCGCCGCGTCATCCTCACTGATCCGGGCATTATGCCGACGCAAGAGCCGCGCCAGTCGCCACATCAGAAACCCGCCAAGAACGATCAGCGGCAAGGTCACCACTGCAGTCGTCGACCGCGTCCAGTTTTCATAGGACGAGATCGCCATGACCAGCATCGAAAGGCCCAGAACGAGACCGATCAAACCACCCTCGAGACGCCCCTCCCTTCGGCGCTCAATCGACAGCACGAGGGGCAGATCGACCGAATCGCCACGGGGAAACACCCGTAAGGCAATCCACATCGAGACGATGAAAAGATATCCGGCCGGGCGCAGCGCCGACAAAATCTGTTCGCCACGCAGCCCCGGCAGGCCGGTGGCATAGGCCGCCTCGATCAACGCGGTAAAGCCCACCAGCATGACCAGCGGTTGGCCAAGCGAGGCGACAAACCCCTTGAGCCAGCGGCCCCGGCCTTCGCTACGGCTCTGGATGCGGGCTGTCAGTCGGCTCACCCATTTCCAGCCTCGCAATAGCAAGACACTCCCGACGACGAGCAAAAGAAGTGACACGGGCAACCTGCTTTTGGTCTTTTCTCGCTGGATCGGGTTGTCCCATGCGCTGCGCCACTCCTGACGCAGGTTGGAAAAGGCCGTATTGATCTCGTTGAGCGCGGGCGCCCAGTATAGCGGGTTAACCGGCGTCGGCCCCCGTTCCAGTAGTTGTTGTGACTGGCGGTCACGAATGATCGCGTCGATACCCCGGATCAACCCATCAGCCCGCGCATGGGCGATCTCGGCTGTTTTCACCGGGGCCTGCAACGCAGCCAACCGCGCGTTCAACTCGCTGCGTGACTGGGCGATCTCGGGCGGCTCTTCGCCGCTCTCGGGCGGTGGTCCCAGCGCGGCAAGCTGTTCACGGGTCGTGCGGATACTTGCCGTGTTGGCAGATTGTGCCTCCAGGAAACGTGCCCGCCAACCCGCCAGATCGGTGCGCAACGTGCCCAGCGCCGCATCCGAGGCCCGCCCGGCCTCGACCGCCGTCTCTGCGCGCTCTGCGATGCGCTCCCATGCATCGTAGTCGATCGCCCGCCCCCCCGACTGCTGGGCGAAGCCCGGCACCGCCACAAGGCACAGGACCAACGACAGCCAGATCAGGACAGCACGCACGTGTTTCATTCCTCGACAAACATTGCCGGCACCTGCTTGGGTTCCAGGCCGACCCATCCCGGCACCGGCAGGTCCTTTTCACGCAGGAAATCCGGGTTGAACAGCTTGGTCTGATAGCGCGTACCGTAATCGCAAAGGATGGTCACGATCGTATGGCCCGGCCCCATCTCGCGCGCCATGCGCACCGCCCCGGCGATATTGATGGCACTCGACCCACCAAGGCAGAGCCCCTCATGTTCCAGCAGGTCAAAAACGTAAGGCAGCGCCTCGCTGTCTGGCACTTGATAGGCCATGTCGGGCGTGAATCCTTCAAGGTTCTTGGTAATCCGCACCTGCCCGATCCCCTCGGCGATCGAACCGCCCTCCATCGCGATCTCGCCAGTGGTGTAGTAGCTGTAAAGCCCCGCCCCCATCGGATCGGCAATGGCGATTTTGACGCCCTTGGGCTGCAGCGCCATCGCCACACCCGCCAGCGTACCGCCCGATCCCACAGAACAGACGAATCCGTCCACACCGCCCTCGGTCTGCGCCCAGATCTCGGGGCCGGTTCCCTCGACATGGGCCTGCCGGTTGGCCACGTTGTCGAACTGGTTGGCCCAGATCGCGCCGTTGGGTTCGCTCTGGGCCAGACGTTCGGCCAGACGGCGCGAATAATGTATGAAATTGTTGGGGTTGCGATAGGGCGCTGCAGGCACCTCGACCAGTTCCGCCCCCGCCAGCCGCAGCATGTCCTTCTTTTCCTGGCTCTGCGTGTCGGGAATCACGATCACGGTCTTGAACCCCATCGATGCCCCCACCAGCGCCAACCCGATGCCGGTATTGCCCGCCGTCCCCTCGACGATCGTGCCGCCGGGCTTCAATTCGCCGCGTGCCACTGCGTCGCGAATGATGTAAAGCGCCGCCCGATCCTTGACCGATTGCCCGGGATTGAGAAACTCGCATTTTCCAAGAATGGTGCAGCCGGTTGCTTCGCTCACCTGCCTAAGGCGGATCATCGGCGTGTTTCCGACAGCCTGCGAAAGATCCTGAGCGATCAGGGGAATGGACATGGGCGCGCTCCTTGCCTTGGCTTGTCCGGTCAGATGTAGGCCCTCGCGGCGCGCAACTCAAGCAATCGGTTCATCCCCCCGCCGCCGCCCTGAGCCGGGGCCGTTCGCGTTGCAGCCAGAGCAGCATGAGCACAATCGGCGCATTGTTCGCCTCGCCGCTTTCCATCAACGCCATGACCTCGTCAAATCCCAGAACATGGCTGCGGATATCCTCGTGCTCGTCTTCGACACCACCCCGCCCCGCTGCTTTCTCGGGCAAATCGGCCAACCCCAGGAAACAGTTGAAATACTCGCTCGAATACCCCGGCGATGAATAGAATCCACCGATCCGCTCCAGCCGCTTCAGGCGCAACCCTGCCTCTTCCACGGCCTCGCGTCGTGCCGCCGCCTCGACAGTTTCGCCCGCGTCGATCCGCCCCGCGATCGGTTCGAGAAGCCACGGCAACCCGTCCCCCCGCGCATAGGGGCCCATACGAAACTGCTCGATCAGCATCACCCGGTCGCGAACCGGATCATAAGGCAGGACAAGCGCCGCATCCCCCGATATGAACACCTCCCGGGTGAGCCACTCGCTCATCCCGCCCGCAAACAACGGGTGGCGCAACCGGTAGACCCGGGTCAGGAAGAACCCCGCATGGCTCATCTCTGCCGCTGCTTCCTCGACGCTCTCGCGCCTGCCCGCATGGCGCAGGACCGTCGGTGTCGGGTTCGCTTCGGCGCGCACCCGCGCCGCCGCCCGGGTCAAGATCATGCCATAGCGCGCCGCGACCTCGTCCCCTGAAAGCCGACCGAAATATTCCATAACTTCCCGCGCCGCGTGCCGCGCCACCGGCCACTCTTCGCGCAACCATGCTTCCAGCGTCCAATTCGCGCCCGCCCGCCACAAATCGGGGTGCGGAAAATAGACCCGTGCGGCAACCGCGCCTTCGGCCGTGTCAACCGTGACATCGCGCAGATCATAGCCAAATCCGAGTTCGTAGAAATCGAGCCGCGCAACGGCTGCCTCTGGCACATCAAGCAACACCACCCCCTCGCACGAGGCCCCGGCACACACCTCGATCAGCGGAAAGCCCTGCCCGTCGGCCTGCGCCACCCTGTAACCCGCAAGCCGCGCCGGAACCGGCCCAAGCGATCCGGCAGGCTGTCCCGAAACAATCTCCAACAGCGGTGCATGCCGCAACGTGCCGTAAAGAAAGATATTCGTCATCGAAAAATCCGCGCCTCTGCGTTCAGGTCCAGCGGCGATTGACAAACTCAACCACCACCCCCGTGAGCACACCCCCGGCAAAGAGAGTTACGAGAATATTCAAATGAACGAGATTGGCACCAAAGTCGATCCCGAGTTGAAAGACATCCACCACCGCTTCCACCGGCCCGTCATAGCGCCGCGCCAGCGCGAGGCGCAACATTTCGTTGAACGCCTGCACGAACAGGCCCCAGAACACCATCGCCACCACCCCGGTCAGCCCGATGCTGAGCGACGTGACATAATCCGTGCCCACGCGACTACCGATCACGACCCAGCCGCATAACGCCGCGATCACCAGATTGACCAGCCGGAAATATCCGAACTGCGTCTCCGGCGGCATCGCCGCCATCACCTGTTCGGTAACAACCCATGCGACTACCATCAGGCAAAACGCGGCAATCAGGCGGGCGGTTGTCGGCATCTGGTCCGGGTGTCCATTGTCATCTGCAACGGATCGCAGTTTCCGCCATGACCGGACACTTCGCAAGTGCCGAGGTGCAATTTCCACACCCGACACCGCCCAACGTCACGACCAAGCTCCACCGCCTCAGCGGTTGCTTTCATAGGCCGCCAGCGCCCGTTCGCGCCCTTCTTTCAGCCCGACCAGCGGCGCGGGTCGCGCATCCCCGGGCGCGAGGCCCCAGCTTTCGGGAATCGCCTCGAAGAAACTGAGCGCCGTGTCGGTCGGGCACGCCTGCCCCTCGGCCAGCCACCTACGCCGGTATTCCCCTTTGGGATCGAATTTTTCGGCCTGAGTCTCGGGGTTGAAAATGCGGAAATATGGTGCCGCATCGGGCCCTGATCCGGCCACCCATTGCCAACCCATCGCATTATTCGCCGGATCCCAATCGGTCAGGCATTCCTCGAACCACGCCTGCCCCAGCTTCCAGTGCATCAACAAGTGCTTTGTCAGATACGAGGCCACGATCATCCGCGCGCGGTTGTGCATATGCCCCGTCACATACATCTCGCGCATCGCCGCATCGACGAAATCAATTCCCGTGCGCCCCTGTTTCCAAGCCAGGAAATGCGGGTGCACTGCGTCTTCGGACCACGGGAACCGATCCCAACCGTCGCGCCAGTTGGCGTTCAGAATATGCGGCGTGTGATGGATCAGGTGATGGGCAAAATCGCGCCACACGATCTGCCGCAGGAAAGCTTCCGCCCCCGGATTGCCCGCCTCCCGTGCCGCCGTCGCCACGGACCATATCCGTTGGGGCGAGATCTCGCCCAGCGCGAGGTAGTCCGAGAGGCCCGACGTGCCGCCCTGCGCAACCATGTCCCGCCCGTCACGGTAGCCCGCCAAGTCCGCCTCGATGAATTCGGTCAACCGCGCCTCCGCCGCCGCCTCACCGGGGCGGCAATGCCGTGCAACCACCTGCGCGCCCCGCCGCATCGCCGTGCCCAGCACCCATTCGTCCAACTGCTCGCTGCTTGGCCAGCCTCCTGGCACAGCAATGCGCGGCTCCGGCAAGGACGCACCCGGATCACGCCCCCGCACCGCCTTCCAGAAGGGCGTGTAGACCTTGTAAAATCCGCCTGTCCCGGTCTCGACCGACCATGGCTCGTGCAAGAGATGTCCGCCGTGGCTCTGCGCCATGATCCCATCCGACCTGAGCGCGCTTTTGATCTCCCCGTCACGCTCCCGTGAGAGCGGATCATAGAGCCGGCTCCAATGCACCGCCCCCGCACCGGTTTCGGCGATCACGGCACGCAACACGTCCAGCGCCGTGCCCGTGCGCAAGATCAACCGGCTGCCCCGGACCTCAAGCGCATCCTCCAAAACCCGCAAGCCTTCGCCCAGCCGCCATTTCGGCGCGGCCCCCAGGCCGTCCACCTGACCGTCGCGAATGAACAACGCTATTACCGGACCACCCTCGGCGGCCGCGCTCAGCGCCGCATTGTCACCCAGCCGCAAATCCCGTCGCACCCACCAGATGCGCGGTACCCCTTGCTCCATGATACTGCCCCCGATTTTACGAGGCTACGCCGCGCCACCCGGCCCGGATCACAATTCGCGCTCCAACGCCCCGATCAACCGGTCAACCTCATCCGCGCTGGTGTAATGCACAAAGCTCAAGCGCAGCACGCCGTGGCGCGGCTCAACCCCCATCGCCTCCAACGCACGCACCGCATAGAAGTCGCCGCCTCCCGCCATGATCCCGTGCCCGGCAAGACGTCGCGCCGCCTCGATCCCGGGTTCGCGCAGCGCCACCGCCACGGTCGGCGCGCGCATTTCGGCCCGATCCGGCCCCAGCACGCGCAGATCGTTGCGTCCCCGCAGCGCATCCAGCAGCGGCTGCAAAAGCCGCACCTCATGCGCCCGCATCATGTCATGCACCGCACTCGCTCTCTCGGACACGCTGCCCCCGATGCCGTGATGCTCGGCCAGCGCATCCACATAATCGACCATACCTGCACAGGCCGCCACCTGCGCATGATCCGGCCCCGCGGGCGTGAACCGCTTGTAGAGCGTACCGGCATTGAAATAGTGCGCCTGGTTAGGCAACTGCGCGCCCAGTTCCCGCCGGATCACCATGATCCCCTGATGCGGCCCATAGGTCTTGTAGGCCGAAAACAGGTAGATATCCGGCCCCAACTCACCGACATTGGGAAACCCATGCGGCGCATAGGACACCCCGTCGACACAGACAAACGCCCCCGCCGCGTGGGCCATGGCGGTGATCTCGGTCACCGGGTTCACCTCGCCCACCACGTTCGAACAATGCGGAAAACACACCAGCCGGACATTCTCATCCAACAAGTGTTCGAGCGCGGCCGGATCGAGATGCCCTGTCTCCGGGTCGATCTTCCATTCACGGATCTCGATGCCGTCCTCGGCGAGCCGCCGCCATGGGCCGATATTGGCCTCGTGATCCTGATCCGTCACCACGATCGCCTCGCCTGGCTTCATCCATTGTCGGAACGCTTGCGCCAGAACATAGGTATTTTGCGTGGTCGATGGTCCGAACGACAACTCGTCCCCCTCGACCCCCAGCATCGCCGCCAGCCGCGCGCGCGCCTCGTCCATCTCCTCGCCGCCCAGCCGGCTGGCCTCATAGGGGCCATAGGGCTGCACCTTGCGCTCGCGATAGAATCGCGTCAGCCGGTCAATCACGAATCGCGACGTGTATGACCCGCCCGCATTCTCGAAAAACCCCTGGCCCTCTAGCGACGGTACCTCAAAGGCGGGAAACTGCGCCCGCACGAATTCGATATCCAGATCCATCAACCACTCCCCGTGAACACTTCGCACCACTCAAGTTGAAAGCCCCCCGGGACACAAGACCCGCGGTCCTTCATCTTGCCAAAAATACTCGTCCAGAAATCAAAAGACCCCACGACAGGCGCGGGCGCATTCCTTGATCTGTCTGTGGGTACGTCAACGCTTCTCGGCAGCCGAACTGCGCGGTTCCGGTCCCCGATTAGGTGACCAGGGCTATGGATGTTACCCTGTGATTCGTAGGAAGAGAGGTTTTATGAATATTCCGACATGGACGAAACCCGCCGTTTGGGGGGCAGTCGGTGGTGCCGTTGGCATGCTGATCGTCAGCTTGAGCGCAGGCTGGATGGTTACGAGCGGAACCGCCAGACAGACAGCCGAGCAACAGACAGAGAAGGCCGTGATAGCTGCATTGACGCCGATTTGCATTGCAGAATTCAGGAAGGCCGCGACCGCCCAACAGCAGTTGCACATCGCGGCGCTGGAGGATGAAAGCAGTTGGGAGCAAGGCGATTATATCGA
The DNA here is from genome assembly GCF_008369105.1 of Aquicoccus porphyridii. Classification (GTDB taxonomy): domain Bacteria; phylum Pseudomonadota; class Alphaproteobacteria; order Rhodobacterales; family Rhodobacteraceae; genus Aquicoccus; species Aquicoccus porphyridii. The sequence goes on from NZ_VINQ01000004.1 coordinate 9,995, forward strand.
GGAACAAGGTTGGGCGACGCTGCCAGGCCAGGAACAACCGAACGTCGATGTAGCCGAGGCCTGCGCTGAGCAACTTCTCGACGTGTCTTCCACCTGATGAAAAGTGAAGCGTGATTTGCTTGGCCAGTGATCGCGACTAAAGGCCCCCGTCACGGGGGCCTTTTTTTTGAGCGCAGTGTCCCCAGATGAACGCCCGGCCCAACAATCCCAGCCGAGGAAACTGGTGAACTACTCTGGCGACTTTCTTTCACCAGTATAGTTCCATGTCCCGAATTCCAGAAAGGCCCCGCGACATGCGCGGGGCCTTTCTTCGTTCAGTGTGACAGGCTCAGCGCTTCTCGGCGCGCAGCCCCATCACGATCGCGACACAGATCGCGAGCAGGATGATCGTGAACGGCAGGCCCGTCGAGATCACCATCGCCTGTAGCGAGGTAAGCCCCCCGCCGATCAACAGTGCGATCGCCACCAGCCCTTCGAAGGTGCACCAGAAGACACGCTGGCTGACCGGCGCATCAATCTTGCCACCTGCCGTGATCGTGTCGATCACGAGGCTGCCGGAATCCGACGATGTGACGAAGAACACGATGACCAGCACGATCCCGATGGTCGAGGTGATCGCCGCCAACGGCAGGCTGTCCAGCATCGCGAAGAGCGACAACGGCGGGTTATAGCTGTCGATCACCTGCCCTTTCACCGCGCTCGTCTCGGGATTGGCGATCACGTCGTTGATCGCCGCGCCGCCGAAAACGGCCATCCAGAAGATGCAGACAACGCTGGGGATGATCAGCACGCAGATCAGGAATTCGCGCACCGTCCGGCCCCGGCTCACGCGGGCGATGAACATGCCCACGAAGGGGGACCAGCTGATCCACCAGGCCCAGTAGAAGGCAGTCCAGCCCTGCATGTAGCCGGTGTCTTCACGGCCATGCGGGTTCGACAGCGGGATGACCTCCTGGACATATGCGCCCAGCCCCTTGAAGAACTCGGTCATGATGCCGACGGCACCGGCCGCGAACAGCACGAACAAGAGCAGCAGGATCGCGACAATCATGTTGAACTCGGACAGGACCTTCACGCCCCCGTCCAGACCGCGCAACACCGAGATCAGCGCCACCGCCGTGATGCCACAGATCAGGATCACCTGCGTCGTCACGCCCAACGGAATGCCATAGACATATTCGAGACCCGCGTTGGCCTGCTGCGCCCCAAGGCCCAGCGAGGTGGCCAGACCGAAGAGCGTGGCAAACACCGCCAGCGTGTCGATGACATGCCCGGTCCAGCCCCAGACCCGCTCACCGAAGATCGGGTAAAAAGCCGAACGGATGGTCAGCGGCAGCCCCTTGTTATAGGTGAACAAGGCCAGCGCCAGCGCAACAACGGCATAGATCGCCCAAGGATGCAGCGCCCAGTGATAGGACGTCGCCGCCAACGCCATGCGGCGGGCTTCCTCGATATTCCCCTCGATCAGCGCACCATCTTCGCCAAACGGCCGCACGACACCCAGCGGCTCATCACCCCATGGCGTGCCGAAGTAATAGACGGGCTCGAGAACGCCAAAGAACATCAGGCCGATGCCCATGCCGGCCGCGAACAGCATCGCGAACCAACCCGCATAGCCATAATCCGGCGTTGCATCCGTGCCGCCAAGGCGTACCGAGCCATAGGGCGAAATGATCAGCAACAGACAGAACACCACGAAGATGTTCGCCGCCCACAGGAAGAACCAGTCAAACGTGCTGGTCAGGGCCGGGCGCAGCCAGCCAAAGAAATCTGCCGCCTGCTGCGGCGCGATCAGCGCATACGCCGTGAACAGCACGACCACCAACCCCGAGATCACGAAGACGGGGTTGTGAATATCGAGCCCGAAAGGCCCGATCCTCGGTTGAATGTTGTCCTGACCGACCTGGTATTCGGTCTCGATGATATCCGAATGGCCTTCCGGCTCCGGAATACCGTGTTCTGTCGTTTCCTCGGCCATGTAACGGCCTCCCTTGTCTTGTTTCCCTCAGTCCCGGTTCAGCCACGCACGACCATGACCGAACATTTCGCATGCTCGGCAATCTTGCCGCCATTGGATGGCCAGATATAGTCCATCACGTTGGGCATGTGGCTTTGCATAACCACCAGGTCGGCGCCGGTCTCACCGATCGCACCCATCAGCTTTTCATCCAGATCGGTGGCCGGGTCATGGCTGACCACGGTATATTCATGCGTATCGATACCTCGACTGCGCGCCTGTTCCTGCGCGAAATCGGACAGCTTGGCCTCGTATTCCTTGGGATTGTGCCCCAACGTGCCCGGCGCAGCGGCGGTCACGCCGACATAGGTCACCTTGGCCCCGTAATGCTTGGCAAGATCGGCCGCGCATGTGAGCGCCCGTTCGAGGTCGGGTAGATGTGCCAGATCGACCGGCACCATGATTCTCGAAAACACGTCTCTCCCTCCATTCCGGCGCGAAAGAAGGCTCTTGGCGGCCTGTCGAGCAGCAATGGGTGGCCCCATCTTTCGCGCACATTCGGTTTCGGGGGCCCGCAGTGCCTCCACGGGATGCCCCTTGGAGCGTTAGCCTAGACCGAAACCCCCCCATCAATCAAACAGGTGCGGCGCATTTGCCGACAAATACGGCATTTTCCGGGCCCAGATCGGTGCCCGCGACGGGTGGAATCGGCATACAAAAGCATACTGCCGGCGACGCGCCCACAGTCACATTATCCGCACACGCTCCCGGCGCGCACCCCCGCGCCCGGCCGACCCTCTCAGGCCGTTTCGGCCAGCGCGGCGCGAATCTTCTCGGCCTGCGCCTTGAGAACCTCCATCTCCGCCATCTGTCCCGGCGGGCGCAGACTCACACCCTCATGACGGGGCAGAACGTGGTAATGCAGGTGAAACACCTCCTGCCCGCCCGGGGCTTCGTTGAACTGCTGCACCGTCACACCGCCCGCATCAAAGGCACGCATCAGTGCATGCCCCATCCGTCGCACCGTGCGCAGACAGGCGGTCAGTTGTTCGTCGCTCGCATCAAGCATATTGCGGGCAGGCGTCTTGGGAATCACAAGGCAATGCCCGTCGGCACGCGGCATGATATCCATGAAGACAAAGGTGTCCTCGTCCTCGTAAAGCTTCTCGCTCGGGATCTCGCCGCGCAGGATCTTGGCAAAGATGTTGTCACTGTCATAGCTCATGGCCACACGCCTCCAGAATCGTTCGGTTTTCAGCCTAGAGCGTTTCAGACACGGGTTGAACCATGCAACGGCGCCACGAGGGCGCATGGCCCCGTCCACCGGCTATCTAACCCTGAACCCTGCGAAAGAACCGGGTCGCCTCAAACTCGACCGGATCGAACCCTAGCCGCATGTAGAATGCCTGCGCCGCGCTGTTGCCCGGATCGGTCGCCACCGTCATCACTTCACAGTTCTCGCCCCCGGCCCAGCCCAGTGCCGCCGCGACCAGTGCCCGGCCCGCCCCCTGCCCGCGCCGGTCGCGCGCAACGTAAAGGTGATGCAAGTCTGCACCCCGTCGGCCAGTCTGCATCTGCACCCGCCGCTGACAGGCGGCATAGCCGATCACAACTCCCTCCGCCTCGGCCACCCAAACCTCGAGCCATGGCGCATTGCCCAGGCAATCACGCACCAGCGCCTCGCGCGTCGCCGTGGCCGCATCCCCGTGATGCGCCGCCAGTGCCGCCACCATTCCCGACAGCGCGGCGATATCGCCCGCTTCCAGCCGTCTGATATGTATCATCGTCCCGTTCGCCTTCTGTTTTCCGGCGCCACGGGGGCCCGACCGAATGAAAAAGACCGCCCGCGGCGGTCTTTCCTTCAGCACATCATGCCCGGCCCGCCCATCTCACTGAGACAGGGTAAAATACCAAGCGTTATGTGCGGCTCTCTCGATCATGGGCGGCACGTTGCCCCGCACCGCCCCGCCTGTCAACGGCAATCAGGCATTCACGTCCACCACGACCCGGCCCTTGACCTGACCTTTCAGGATATCGGCTCCCAGCCCCGGCAGATCCGAAAGCGTTGCGGGCCGGATCATCGCTTCGAGTTTCTCCATCGGCAGGTCACGCGCGATTCGCTTCCAGGCCCGCAGCCGGTTTTCATAAGGCTGCATCACCGAATCGATCCCCAGCAGGTTCACACCGCGCAGGATGAAGGGCGTGATCAGCGCGCCCTCGATCGCCGCGCCTCCGGCCAGGCCAACGGCGGCGACACTCGTGCCGTATTTCATCTGCTTGAGAACCCGGCCCAGCATCGCGCCCGCCACCGCGTCGATACAGCCCGCCCACAGCTCGCCCTCCAGCGGTTTTCTCGTCACCTCGGTCAGTTCCTCACGTGGTACGATCCGCGCCGCGCCAAGGTCTTTCAGGTACTCGCCGGTCTCCGGCCGCCCGGTCACCGCGGCCACCTCATGACCCAGATGCGCAAGGATCGCGGTCGCCACCGACCCCACGCCGCCCGCGGCCCCGGTCACCAGAACCGGCCCGTGGCCCGGTTCCAGCCCGTGATCTTCCAAGGCCATGACCGACAGCATCGCGGTCAACCCGGCCGTGCCCACCGCCATCGCCGCGCGCGTATCGAGCCCCTCGGGCAGCGGCACAAGCCAATCCGCCTTGACCCGCGCTTTCTGCGCATAGCCGCCCCAATGCGCCTCGCCCACACGCCAGCCGGTCAGGATCACCTTGTCACCCGGTTTATAGCGGTCGTCCGACGATTCCTCGACCGTGCCGGCAAAGTCGATCCCGGGCACATGCGGGTAATGCCGTACCAACCCGCCCCCCGGCCCGATGCACAGCCCGTCCTTGTAGTTCACCGTCGAATATTCGACCGCGACCAGAACCTCCGCCCCGGGCAGATCGTCCACGCCGATCTGTTTCACGGCGGCGCTGGTCTTGCCGCTGTCCTCGTCCTTCTCCACCACAAGCGCGTTGAACATCTCGTCCTTTCCTTTCCCTCGGGGGCGCCCCCGTCTTTCATCTTTCTACAAATACTCGTCTTGAAGGCGGCGAAACAGACCGACGGGCAAGCCCGCGTCCCCCGCGTCACGCCCAGAATCTTGCGCGCGCGCAAACGGCGTGCATCGCAGCCGCCGTGAAAGCGCAATCAAAGCCACGGACCCTCCCCGGGCATGAACGCCAGATCGCTGGTCCAGCCCTCACCGCCCGCCGCCGTCACCATCGCATGGACCTGGCCCCGGTGATGGGTCTGGTGATTGAACATATGCGTCACGCACAACGCCATGGATTTCGAAACCTCGCGCCCCTGCGCCCCTGAATACCACTTCAGATCACCGACCAGATCGACCGCGCGCAGCGCCTCGGCCCAGAGCAGGATGCGCCCATCCATGCGAAACCGCTCCAGCGCCCAATCCGGCAGCCGCGCGGTCATGTCGACACTCTCGGGAATCCCCCCTTGCGGGCGTGCGCCACCATCGAACCGGGCCATCCACATCGCGTCCCCCCAAAGAAGATGGTTCGCCGTCGCCAGGATCGAGCCAAAGATCGCACCGCGATCCTTCTTGCACTCGTCCTCGCCCAACGCCTCCATCGCGGCTTTCATCTGGCGATTCTGCCACGCGTTGTAGCGTGCCATGGTCAAGACAAATTGCGCTGTGATCATCGCTCTCGATTGCCCGGCGCGCAGCAAGGCGCCGACCTCCCATTTTCATCCGGTTCCAACAAACCCGGCGACTCGGCGCCGCGAATCCGAAGGTCAGCCAATTGACACCTCCTGACAAGCGTGAATCGCAAGGTCGGCCTCAGCGACCCACAGAACCATATGTATTTGAACCGATTTGAACCCTCCTGCGCATCCTCCGACACGGACTGTGCGATCTCTCCTATCCCCCTTCCGACCGGACAACTGGTCGCACGATCCGTTCAGATGCAAGGCACACCAGCAGGGCTGGGCCGTGCGGCGCAAGCGAGGCGAAACCTCGCGAAGATTTCAATCTGTTTTCGTCGAGAGAATTCGCCACCCGCCCCCCTTCCCAAACACATCCACGAAGCCTATATTCCCAGTGTTCCCTCGGGAACTATGGACATAAACGCGCTCGTAATAAGCGGATCGGACCCGGGGGCGGTACCCGGCGGCTCCACCATAAGACCCTTGTTGGGGGACCATGGGGCCGAAACAGGATCGACGAACGTCTAAAGGGGTTTGCTTTGTCCCGGTGAGGTACCACCGTTATCGGTCCGTAAAGCATAATTGCCAACAACAATCATGCTCCGGTTGCAGTTGCTGCGTAAGCGGTAACAAGACCGAAACTTAAGCCCTCTCGCCTAGCCGCGTGAGGCGGGGTTCGCAGGCACCTGGCAACAGAAGCCTGCACTTTCCCTCCTTTGCGTGCGATCCACTCCCACGGTGCAAAAACCCCGCCCGGGGCCTTTCTCTTTTCCTCGAATCGCTTATGCTGACGCCCAGTGAAACCGGGGAAGGGAGCGGGCCCACATGTCGCGCAGCATCGATTACGGCAGCCTGATGCACCGTGCCATGCGCGGGCTCATCCAGGAGGTGCTTGCCGATGTCTCCGACAACGGTCTGCCCGGCACGCATCATTTCTTCATCACGTTCGACACCACCCATCCCGACGCACAACTCGCCGACTGGCTGCGCGACCGCTATCCTGCGGAAATGACCGTGGTGATGCAGCATTGGTTCGACAACCTCGACGTGGGCGATGACGGTTTCTCGATCACGCTCAACTTCGGCGACGCGCCTGAACCGCTTTACATCCCCTATGACGCGATCAAGACCTTCGTCGATCCGTCGGTCGAATTCGGCCTGCGCTTCGAAACCCATGGCGAAGATGACGACGACGACCCCGACGAGGGGCCGGGGGATCACGCAGATGCCGAACCCCAAGACGACGACGAAACCACGGCCCATGACGCTGAGGTCGTCAGCCTTGACAGTTTCCGCAAGTAACCCCGCCTTTTGACCTTCTTACCGTCGCATGAGGACATGCCGATGACCGAAACGCCCACCCGCACGGAAACCGACAGTTTCGGCCCGCTCGACGTGCCCGCAGACCGCTACTGGGGGGCCCAGACCCAGCGATCGCTGATCAACTTCCCGATCGGCTGGGAACGTCAGCCCGTGGCGCTGATCCGCGCATTGGGCGTGATCAAACAGGCCTGCGCCGGGGCAAATACCGATCTCGGGCGCCTCGACACCGCGCGCGGGCGCGCCATCGCCGAAGCCGCTGCCGAGGTGGCAGAAGGCAAGCTCGACGATCATTTCCCGCTGGTCGTCTGGCAGACCGGCTCGGGCACCCAATCCAACATGAACGCCAACGAGGTGATCGCCAACCGCGCGATCGAGATCATGGGCGGCGTGCTCGGCTCCAAGGACCCGGTCCATCCCAACGACCACGTCAACATGGGCCAAAGCTCGAACGACACCTTCCCAACCGCGATGCATATCGCCACCGCCACCATGGCGCATGATGTGCTGCTGCCCGGCCTGGCCAAGCTCCATGGCGCAATCGAACAAAAAATCCGCGACTTCGACGGCATCATCAAGATCGGCCGCACCCACACGCAGGACGCCACCCCGCTCACCCTGTCGCAGGAATTCTCGGGCTACCTGCACCAGGTCGCGATGGGTATCGCACGGGTGAAATCCGCCCTGCCCCGCATTTACGAACTGGCCCAAGGCGGCACCGCCGTCGGCACCGGCCTCAACACGTCGCGCGGCTGGGCCGAGGACGTGGCCGCGCGCATGGCACAGATCACCGGCCTGCCCTTCGTCACCGCCCCCAACAAGTTCGAGGCGCTGGCCGCCCATGACGCCATGGTCGAGATGTCGGGCGCGCTGCGCGGCGTGGCCGTTTCACTCTACAAGATCGCCAATGACATCCGCTTCCTGGGCTCCGGCCCGCGCTCGGGGCTGGGCGAACTGATCCTGCCCGAGAACGAACCCGGCTCCTCGATCATGCCGGGCAAGGTCAACCCCACCCAATGCGAGGCGCTCACCCAGGTCTGCGCCCATGTCATGGGCAATGATGCCGCCGTGGGTTTCGCCGGATCACAGGGCCATTTCGAACTCAATGTCTACAAACCCATGATGGCCTATAACGTGCTGCAATCCATGCAGCTTCTGGGCGACGCCGCGTCGAGCTTCACCGACAACCTTGTGCAGGGTCTCAAGGCCGATGAGGCACGCATCGAACGGCTGATGCGCGAAAGCCTGATGCTCGTGACCGCGCTTGCCCCCGAGATCGGCTATGACAACGCAACCACCGTGGCCAAGACCGCCCACAAGAACGGCACCACGCTGCGCGAAGAAGCCGTCCGGCTGGGCTTTGTCGATGAAGCAACCTTCGACCGCATCGTGCGCCCCGAGAAGATGGTGGGGCCCTCCTGACAGAGGAATGCCTGAATGCCCGGAATCGTCAATCTGAACAAGGTCCGCAAGGCGACGCAACGCGCGAACAAGAAGCGGCAAGCCGATGAAAACGCGATCAAATACGGGCTGAGCAAGGCCGAGAAAACACTTGCAAAGGCCCGTGCCGACAAGGCCATCCAGCACCTCGACGGCAAGCGGCGCAAGGATTGACCCGCCCGTGAGCAGACCTGTCAAACGCTCGCTCACCCTGCAGGGTCATCGCACCTCGGTCTCGCTCGAAGATGAATTCTGGCACGCCTTCCGCGACATCGCCGCCGAGCGCGGTCAGCCACTCAACGCGCTGGCCGCCGAGATCGACGAGGCCCGCGACCTCGACACCGGCCTCGCCTCCGCGATCCGGCTTTTCGTGCTGCGCCACTACCGCGATCCGGCATGACCGGCCGCTAGCCCTCCGCGCCCAGCTTCTCCTCGACCTCCGCCGCCAGTGCCTCGGCCCGCGCGGCCAGTTCCGCCATGGTCTCGGTCACGCTTTCGGGCACCATCGGCACCTCGACGCGCTCGGGTTCGGGCGCGGGCGTGTTTCTCAACCGCTCCAGCTCAGCCTCCAGCTCTTGCACCTGGCCTTGCATCACCTTGAGCTTGTCCTCGACGCCCGCCGTCTTGTCGGCCAGCATCAGCCCCGCCATCAGCAGCATCCGCGCTTCGGGAAGCCGCCCGATCTGCTCGGTCAGAACGCTGGCCTCGGCATCGAGCATTGCCGCGGCGGCACGAAGATAATGCTCCTCGCCTTCCTGACAGGCCACTTCGAAGGCCCGCCCCCCGATCATGATTTCCACCTCAGGCATCAGGCCTCCTCCCCTTCATCGTCCTTCAGCAACGGCGCCATCGCCGAAAGGATCGTCCCGGCCTCGGTCACATCAGCCGCCCGCGCAGCGCGCAACCCCTCCAGTTCGGCCTGCATCGCCTTGTTGATCAGATGCGCATCCCCCACGCCCTGCTCGTTGGCCTCGCGCAGCGCCACGTTCGAGGCACGCAATTGGTCGTTTGCCGCGCGCAGCCGCTGCAACTCGCCGTCAAGCTTTGTCATCTCCGCGGCCTGCTCTTCGACCCTGGCCGTCATCTTGGCCAGCTTGCCATCCTGCCGGGCATGCAATGTCTTGATCCGCTCTTCAAGTTGCGCGGCGGCAAGCTTCTCGTCCTCGAGCGCCGCCTTCAACGCCTCGACCTCCGCACCGTCAGCCGCCTCTGCCCCGACCTCGGCCTGCGGGCCCAGATCGGCCAGCCCCTGCCCGATCCTGTCCAGCGCCGCGGTGATGCGCCGCTCCAGTTCCACGATATCCTGGCTCATATCCTGCCCTCTCGATCCCCGTCTTTCCGGCTTGACCGGGCCACGGTGCAGCCCCGTGCGAATCATCCGCATCGCGCCGAATTGCATCAAGAGTAAAGCCTTTCGCCTTGTTTCCAAACCAGGAAAGGGCTCTGCCCCCGGTCCCGGCACGACCTTGCGCGGCACAAAGCGTATTTCGCGCATTTGCCCCGCCCCCGCAGACTGGTAAGAGAATGCCCGAGTCGCCCGGCATTTGCCCGGAAACGCCGTCAATCGCATGTCAACCAAAGGAACCCGCCCCTTGGATATCGCTGCCCTCCGTGCCGCTCACCCCGATCACTGGATGCGTGCCGCCGCCATCCGCACGCTGACGCTCGATGCCGTCGCCGCCGCCAATTCCGGCCATTCCGGCATGCCAATGGGCATGGCCGATGTCGCCACGGTGCTCTATTCCCGGCACCTCAAATTCGATGCCGCCGCCCCCGACTGGCCGGATCGCGACCGTTTCATCCTCTCGGCCGGACATGGCTCGATGCTGCTTTATTCGCTTCTGCATCTCACCGGCTACCCCGAGATGACGCTCGACCAACTCCGCAATTTCCGCCAATGGGGCGCGATCACCGCGGGCCATCCCGAGTACGGCCATGCACCGGGCATCGAAACCACCACCGGCCCGCTCGGTCAGGGCATTTCCAACGCCGTGGGGTTTGCCATGGCCGAGGAGATCCTGCGCGCCCGCTATGGCAAGGCGCTGATGGATCACCACACCTATGTCATCGCCGGTGACGGCTGCCTGATGGAAGGCGTCAGCCACGAGGCCATCGGCCTCGCCGGGCGGCATCAGCTTGGTCGCCTCATCGTCTTCTGGGACAACAACAACATCACCATCGACGGCGAGGTCGGCCTCTCCGACCGCACCGACCAGATGACCCGTTTCCGCGCCGCCGGCTGGCACGTGCAGGAAATCGACGGCCACGACCCCGATGCCATCGACGCGGCCATTACCGCCGCCAAGGCCAGCCCCCTGCCCTCGATGATCGCCTGCAAGACCCATATCGCGCTAGGCCACGCAGCTCAGGATACGTCCAAGGGCCACGGCGCGCTGACCGACCAGGGCCAGTTGCAGGATGCCAAGGCCGCCTATGGCTGGACCACCGGCCCGTTCGATATCCCCGCCGAGATCAAGTCATGGTGGGAAGAGGTCGGCAGCCGCGGCGCCACCACCCGCGCCGAATGGCAGGCCCGGCTTGACGCCCAATCCGAGCGTCGACAGGCCGAATTCGCCCGCATCTTCGCGCGTGACATGCCCAAACCCCTGGCCTCGCGCATCCGCGCGCTGAAAAAGCAGATTGCCGACGAGGCACCGAAAGTGGCCACCCGCAAAAGCTCGGAAATGGTGCTTGAAGTGGTCAACCCGGTGCTGCCCGAAACCGTCGGCGGTTCGGCCGACCTCACCGGCTCGAACAACACGAAAACCGGCGATCTGGGCGTATTCGATACCGACAACCGCAAGGGCCGCTACATCTATTGGGGCATCCGCGAACATGGCATGGCCGCCGCGATGAACGGCATGGCGCTGCATGGCGGCGTCCGCCCCTATGGCGGCACCTTCATGGCCTTCACCGACTACGCCCGCCCGGCGATGCGACTGGCCGCGCTGATGGGCATTCCCACCGTGTTCGTGATGACCCATGACAGCATCGGGCTTGGCGAGGACGGCCCCACCCACCAACCGGTCGAGCATCTGGCGATCTCGCGCGCCACGCCAAACACGATGGTCTTCCGTCCCGCCGACACCGTTGAGACCGCCGAGGCATGGGAACTGGCGCTGTCGTCGAAATCCACACCTTCGGTGCTCTCGCTCACCCGCCAGGGCCTGCCCACGGTGCGCACCGAGCACAAGACGAGGAATCTCACCGCCCAAGGCGCCTATGTGCTGGCCGAGGCCACCGGCAAGCGCCGCGCGATCATCCTCGCCACCGGCTCCGAGGTTTCCATCGCGCTCGCCGCCCGCGACCTCTTGCAGGAAGAAGGCATCGGCACCCGCGTCGTTTCCATGCCCTGCTGGGAGCTGTTCGCGGAGCAGGACGAAAGCTACCGTCGCAAGGTACTGCCCGCTGGCCCGGTCCGCGTCGGCGTCGAGGCGGCGGTGCGCACCGGCTGGGACCGCTGGCTTTGCGGCGAACGCGGTCGCGAGGCGAAATCGGGCTTCGTGGGCATGGAAGGCTTCGGCGCCTCCGCCCCCGCCGATGTGCTCTACGAGAAATTCGGCATCACGGCCGAAGCCGTAGCCGACAAGGTCAAATCACTGCTTTGACCAGGGCCCGGCCATCGGCGCGCCATGCCGATGGCCGGGGATACGAAAGGTTCGAGAAACACGAGAAATGCCGCTAGATCAAAACGCTAGACTGTCCTGCGCGCCCATGATGGACTGGACCGACAGGCATTGCCGGTATTTCCATCGCCAGTTGTCGACGCAGGCGCTGCTCTATACCGAAATGGTGACGGCGCCGGCCTTGGTGCGTGGCGGGGCGCTGCATCTGCTTGACCGCAACCCCGCGGAAAATCCGGTTACCCTGCAGCTGGGAGGCGCTGATCCGGCCGAGTTGGCGCGGGCGGCGCGGGTGGGGGGTGAGGCGGGGTTTGATGAGATCAACCTTAACTGTGGTTGCCCAAGTGACCGGGTGCAATCGGGCACGTTCGGGGCGGTTCTCATGAAAAATCCGGCCTTGGTCAAAAAATGTTGCGCGGCGATGATCGCGGAGGTGGATGTGCCGGTGACGGTGAAATGCCGGATCGGGGTCGATGACCAGAACCCCGAGGAAGTGCTGCCGGAATTCCTCGCCCAGGTGGTTGCGGCGGGGGTGGAGCGGGTGACGATCCATGCGCGCAAGGCGTGGCTCAGGGGGCTCAGCCCGAAGGAGAACCGGGACATCCCGCCGCTCGATTACGACCTTGTCCAGCGCATGAAAATGCTCTTTCCCAACCTGCATATCTCGCTCAATGGCGGGATTGAAACCCTGGACCAAGCCGTTGAAATGCTTGAAAAAGGGTTTAACGGCGTCATGGTCGGGCGGGCCGCCTATCACCGGCCGTGGGATGTTCTGGGGCGGGCGGATGAACGTGTTTTCGGGCTGGCAAACCCGAACCGGGGCCCAAAAGACGTGGCCCTCGCCATGTTACCCTATATCCGCGAGCATCTCGCGGCGGGCGGGCGACTCCATCAGGTGACGCGGCACATGCTGGGGCTGTTTCACGGGCGCCCCGGGGCGCGGCAGTGGCGGCGCATCCTGTCGGAGGGGGCGGTGCGGCCGGATGCGGGTGTTTCGCTGCTCGAAGACGCCTTGGGGGCGGTTGAAGATAGTGCGCTATCCGCTTGATCTTGAAGCAAAGTCCGTCACTCGACATTGCCAGCTTTTCCTTCACCCGGCGACGGTGTAGACCGGTTCGGCAAACAGGGAGAGCCGCATGATACCCGATACGATGCTTTTGGTGCAGATGTTGATCCTGCTGATCGTGATCGGCGGCTTTGCCGGGGTGCTGGCCGGGCTGCTCGGGGTTGGTGGTGGCATCGTCCTGGTTCCTGCTTTTTTCTATACCTTCCAGACACTTGGATATGACGGGCCGCAATTGATGCAGGTCTGCCTCGCCACCTCGCTGGCGACGATCATCGTCACCTCGCTGCGTTCGGTGCACAGTCACAACAAGAAGGGCGCGGTGGATTGGGACATCCTGCGGGGCTGGGCGCTGGGCATTGTCGTCGGTGCGGTGCTGGGGATGCTGACGGCGGCGAGCCTGCGGTCGAGCACGCTTCAAGGGGTGTTCGGTGTGCTTGCCCTCGTGGTCGGGGCCTATCTCGGGCTGGGTCGGGTGCATTGGCGGCTGGGTGAGGAAATGCCCAAGGGAATCAAACGCTTGGCGCTCTCTCCTCTGGTGGGTTTCCTGTCGGTCCTGATGGGGATCGGGGGCGGCAGTTTCGGGGTGCCGTTGATGAGCCTTTATGCCACGCCGATTCACCGGGCGGTGGCGACGGCGGCGGGGTTCGGGGTGATCATCGCGGTGCCGTCGGTGATCGGTTTCCTGTTCCTCAAGGTCGCGGATGCGCCGCCTTTCACCATCGGCGCGGTGAACCTCGTGGCCTTTGGCATTGTCATCGTTATGACAATGATAACAGCGCCTTGGGGGGTGAAGCTCGCGCATGCGATGGACCCCAAACCGCTCAAGCGGGCGTTCGCGGTGTTCCTGACGCTGGTGGCGCTCAACATGCTGCGCAAGGCGCTGGGGTGGTGAGGCGGCCCTGCGCTTAAGGCATGTCGCATCGGAACGGAATCTCGCCTGCCCGCCCCGGGTTTTCCCGATCAGACGCGAGACGCGTTAACCTTCGCGATTTCGGAGCGAATCGGGGGGGTGACATCCGGCTGCCGCGCGGCTGTTGCCCGGCTGCCGGGGAAAACGGGGTCAGGCGGCGCGGTCAAACGTTCGCGGGGCGTGCGGTCAGGTGTTGAAGTTTTGGTTATTCCTGAGGTGACGGGATTCTCCCGTCCGGGCTGCTTGCAGCCCGGGCAGCATCTATCCGATCTGCCGCGACCCCCTACCGCTTCAACCGTGCGCTGCGGCCACCACGGCGTTTGCGCAGGAGGCTGGCGCGGTCGGGCAGCTCGTTCATCACCGCGCGGCGCTGGTCCGCGCTCATCCGCGACCAGCGGGCGATCTCGTCGAGGGTGCGGTGACAGCCGGTGCAGATCTGCGCCTCGGGGTGGAAGACACAGACCTTGATGCAGGGGCTTTCGACCTCGTCGCGTTTCCAGATGTCATCGCTTTTCATGTCTCACCCGATATGCCTGATCCGGTCCAGCAGCCCCTGAAGGATATAGGAGGCGGCGACGTGGTCGATCACCTCGGCGCGACGTTTGCGTGTCGTATCCGCCTCGAGCAGCGCCTTTTCGGCGGCGACGGTCGAGAGCCGTTCATCCCAGAAGGTGATCGGCAACTCGGTGCGCCGCGAAAGGTTGCGGGCAAAGGCGCGGGTCGATTGGCAGCGCGGACCTTCGGAGCCGTCCATGTTGCGCGGCAGGCCGAGCACGATACCGGCGATGTCGCGGGCGGTGAGGATGGCAAGAAGCGCCTCGGCATCGGCGGTGAATTTCTTGCGCCGGATGGTTTCGAGCGGCGTTGCGACCGAGCGCATCCCGTCCGAGACCGCGACGCCAATGGTGCGTTCGCCCAAGTCTAACCCGGCCAGCGCGCGACGCGGCGGCAGGGCGGCGGCGAAATCTTCGGTCGCATCAAGGATCATTCGGTCAGCCCGGCCGAGCGCGCGGCGGCCTCGATCGTGGTGCGGGCGGTGCGGTCGTCGCCATGCGCGGCCAGTGCGGCGTCAAGGGCCGATTGCGCCGCCTCCCGCTCACCAAGGATCGCCTGCGAGGTGATGAGCCGCGCCCATTCCTGCGCGCTGCCACCCTGATCGGCGAGGCGCTCCGAAAGGGTGTCGACCATGGTGCGGATCATCGCCGCGCGGTCCTCTTGCGACATCTGCGCGGCGTTTTCCATGTCTTCGGCGCTGGGGCCGGAAAGCGCGGTGTCGCCTTGGCCGGGCTGTGGCAATTCGGGCGTTTCGGGGCCGGTTTGCAAGAGCCCCGCGCGCACCGCGCCCTCGCGCACGGTGGCGAGCATCTGCGGCTGATCGGCAAAGATGAGCTGTGCCTCTTTCCAGATGGCGCGGGCGTGATCGGTGTTGCCCAGCACGCCCAGTGCGCCGATCAGGCGCGACCATTCCTCGGGCGTGCCGCCTTCGAGGGCGAGCTTGTCATTAAGCTCGTTGACCATGTTCTGGATCAGGTCGCGGCGCTCGTCCTCGGACAGGTCGGCGGCATTGGCGATGGCCTCGGCGCTGGGGCCGGCGGGGGCCGCGGGATCGGGCTGGGCATAGTCGCGCACCCCGGCCCGCCAGGCGATATCGTCGATCTGGCGGCGGATCGGGGCGATCCATGGCGCGTTCTCGGGGCCCTCGCGCAAGAGACCGTCCCAGATGCGAAAGGCCATGTCGGGGCGGTCGTTCTGCAACAGCATCTGGCCGGTGTAATAGCGCGCAACCGGGTTGGCGGGTTCCTTTTCGAGGGCGCGGCGCAGTTCCGCCTCGGCCTCGGGCGAGACATAGCCCTGGGCGGCGGTGATCATGAGATCGGCCAGAAGAACGTGATCATCCGCGCTCGCCCCCGCGCCGCGCAGGCGCACCACGGCGGCCTGTGCCCCGGCGGCGGCGGCGTAATTGCCAAGCGCCGCCTCGTTGCGGGCCAGCAGCATCTGCCCCTCAAGGTCATCGGGGCGCGCGGCCACGGTTTCGCGCAGCTTGCCTATCAGGTCGGCAAAGCGCTCCTCGTCAGGCGTGTTGAGCGGGGCGGCGGGCAGTTTGGCGAGGCGCTCGGCCTGGCTTGGCCGCGTGGCGCGCATCTCGTTCGAAAGCGCGATGCGTTGCGACAGCGGCAGGTCGCGCGCGCCGGGTTTGCCGAGCACCGGGTAAAGCGCCAGCGAACCACCGACCGTGGCGACGAGCACGATGCCGGCGAGCGCGATCGTGGCGGCGCGGGGTTGGGCGCTGCCGGTGCTGGCCTCGCGCAGCCTTGCATCGGCCTGCAGGACACGGCGGCCGACCTCGGTGCGCACGCGCTCGGCGTCGCGTTCGTCGATCAGGCCACGGGCGAGGTCGCGCTCGACCTCCTTGAGCTGATCGCGATAGATGCGCAGGTCATAGGCGGCGGGGTGCTCCTCTTGGGACTTGGCACGCAGGAGCGTCGCGGCGAATACCAGCGCGATGGCAAAAGCAAGTGCGGCGGCGGTGATCCAGAATACCATTGCGAGCCCCGGTTAGATCCTCATTCCCCTTGCATGTAATGCTGCGCGCCTTTGGGCGAAAGGGCAAATGGCCGCACGGATACCCGATGTCGCATTCGGATGTCATTGTGACGGATGCAAACGCGGGGCGAGACCTGCGACGTTGCACTAGGATGCGCAGGGTCATCGCATTGGGAATCGGGGCGCATGAGACGTTATTCAGCCTTTGCCGTGGCGCGGGAAGCCGCGCGGTATCACGAGGGATGGGCCCGCGCCTGGCGGTCGCCCGAGCCGAAGACAAAATACGACGTCATCATCGTGGGTGCGGGCGGGCACGGGCTTGCCACGGCATTCTACTTGGGCCGCAATTTCGGGATCACCAACGTGGCGATCATCGAGAAAGGCTGGCTCGGGGGTGGCAACACCGGGCGCAACACCACGATCATCCGCTCGAATTACCTGCAAGACCCGTCGGCGGCGATCTATGAGAAATCGCGCTCGCTCTACGAGACGATGAGCCAGGATCTCAATTACAACGTGATGTTCAGCCCGCGCGGCGTTCTGATGCTGGCGCAGACCGAGCATGAGGTGCGCGGCTATCAGCGCACGGCCCATGCCAACGCGTTGCAGGGCGTCGAGACCGAGTTCGTCGGCCCCGAGCGGGTGAAGGAGCTGGTGCCGATCATCTCGCTCGACGGGCCGCGCTATCCGGTGCTGGGCGGGCTCTGGCAGGCGCGCGGCGGCACGGGTCGGCATGACGCGGTGGCCTGGGGCTATGCGCGGGCATGCAGCGACATGGGCATGGACATCATTCAGCAATGCGAGGTCATCGGCATTCGCAAGGATGGCGGCAAGATCGTCGGCGTGGACACCACGAAAGGCGCGATCGACTGCGACAAGCTGGGCGTGGTGGTGGCGGGGCATTCCGGCACGCTGGCCGAGATGGCAGGATTCCGGCTGCCGATTGAATCGGTGGCGCTTCAGGCGCTGGTCAGCGAGCCGATCAAGCCCTGCATGGATATCGTGGTGATGGCCAACACGGTGCATGGCTACCTGAGCCAGTCCGACAAGGGCGAGATGGTGATCGGCGGCGGCGCGGACGGCTATAACAACTATACCCAGCGGGGCAGTTTCCATCACATCGAGGAAACCGTGCGCGCGCTGGTCGAGACCTTCCCGATGGTTTCACGGCTCAAGATGCTGCGGCAATGGGGCGGCATCGTGGACATGACCGGGGATCGCTCGCCGATCCTCAGCAAAACGCCGGTCGAAAACGTCTTTTTCAACTGCGGCTGGGGCACCGGCGGGTTCAAGGCGACCCCGGGCTCGGGCTGGGGCTTTGCGGAACTGGTGGCCAAGGGGCATTCGCCGCTTTGCGAGGATTTCGGGCTCAACCGCTTCCGCGAGGGCCGGTTCGTGGACGAAAGCGTGGCGGCGGGGGTGGCGCATTGATGCGGTGGGGTTTCCCGGGAGTTCCGGGGCGCAATCCGGGCCAATCCGGCGCGTGTGAACATGATCAGGGAGCCATGACATGCTGATCCTTGGAAATTGCCGTGGCACCGCCAGATCGGCAGGCAATGGCCGAGCGCACGGGGCAAAACCCGCAGGAATCGGCGCAAAACGACCGGGGATTTCCGCTCATTCTTCCTTTGTGGCCGAAACGGTCCCACCTTTGGTTCATTCCGGAGAGGAGGATGAACCATGTCGCATTTTGACTATGAAACCAATATCCGAACGCCAACCCGAACCGGGACTGGCGGCGGCGGCGCGGGGGCATTGGCCGTTATACTTCTCGTTCTGCTTGGCCTGCTCGTGCTTGCCAGCACGTTCGGTGGGCAGGGTGATGGCACCGATGCGGGCGGCACGGCCAACGCACCGGCCGTGGCACCCGACGAAGGAACGGCAATGCCGGCGCAACCCGCCGAGTGACTCTCGTGTAAATCTGCCGATGAAGGGCGGGCGCCGCGTGGCGTCCGCCCTTGGCATGTCCGGGGGCATGTCTGGCCATCCGTTTCGTTCCGGCGTCAAGGCCGGGGCGGACCGAATGGCCGTTTCGTCGCCTGATCGGGAAAGGAGTGTCCCATGCTGATCCTTGAATGCCCCTGTTGCGGGGTCAAAGGCGAAGAGACGGAATTTCACGGCGGCGGCGAGGCGCATATCAGGCGGTTCGGGCCGGGTTCGTCCGACGAGGCGTTTCACGACTACCTCTTTGCCAAGGAGAACCCGCGCGGCGTGCATTTCGAACGCTGGCGGCATGTGAATGGCTGCGGCAAGTGGTTCCACGTGGCGCGCTGCACCCAGACGCTCGAAGTGTTCGGCAGCTATTCGGCCCAGACCACCGAGCCACCGCAAGACATCAAGGATGCGATCACGGCCAAGCGGCCGGGCTGGCGCTGGAGGGAATTCGCATGAGCACGCGTCTGGCATTTGGTGGTCGGCGGATCGACCGCACGAAACCCGTGGAATTCCGCTTCAACGGCAAGCGGCTCAAGGGGTTCGAAGGCGACACGCTGGCCTCGGCGCTTCTGGCCAATGACCAGGTGATGGTGGGGCGCAGCTTCAAGTATCACCGCCCGCGCGGGATCGTGGCGTCGGGGGCCGAGGAACCCAACGCGCTCTTCAACATGGGCGAAGGCGGGCGGTTCGAACCGAACCAGCGCGCCACCACGACCGAGCTTTTCGACGGGCTGAGCGTGACGAGCCAGAACCATTGGCCGAGCCTCGAATTCGACGTGGGCGCGATCAACAATCGCCTCGCGCGGTTCTTTCCGGCCGGGTTCTATTACAAGACCTTCATGTTCCCGCGTTTCGCGTGGAAACATGTCTATGAGCCGATCGTGCGGCAATCGGCGGGTCTGGGCAAGGCCCCGAAGGAGCGCGACACCGACCGCTACGAGCATTTCCATGCCTTCTTCGACGTCGTGGTGATCGGCGGCGGCGTGGCCGGGCTTCAGGCGGCGAAAGCGGCCGGTGCGGCCGGCGCAAAGGTGCTGCTGATGGAGCAGACCGCCGATTGGGGCGGGCGCGCCGTGGTCGATGGCGGCGATGTGGACGGCAAGCCGGTGGCGGATTTCGTGGCCGACACGCTGGCCGCGCTCGACGCGATGGAGAACGTGACCCGCCGCAGCCGCATGATGGGGGCCGGTGTCTATGATCATGGCTACCTGCTCGGGTATGAGCGGCTGCGCGACCATTGCCCGGATGTGCCCGGGCCGCGCCATCGGCTCTGGCGCATCCGCGCCGGGCGGATCGTGACGGCGACGGGGGCCATCGAACGGCCGCTCAGCTTTGCAGGCAATGACGTGCCCGGGGTGATGCTGGCGAGCGCGGTGCGCGACTACATCGTCGATTACGGGGTCAGCCCCGGCGACCGGGTGGTGGTCGTGACCAACAATGACGATGCTTACCGCACCGCCATTGCGGTGCGGCAGGCCGGGCTTGCGGTGCCGGTGATCCTCGATGCGCGGCTCGGCGGCGCCGGGGCGCTGGCCGAAGAGGCCCGGACACTGGGCATACGCATCGAGACCGGCATGGGCGTGGCCAAGGTGCTGGGCGGCAAGCGCGTCGAGGGCGTGGCGATCTGTGCGCAGGCGGGCGAAGGCGCGACGCTCGAGAAGATCGCCTGTGACGTGGTGGCGATGTCGGGCGGCTGGTCGCCGGTGGTGCACCTGTGGTCGCATTGCGGCGGCAAGCTCGTCTGGGACGAGGCCCAGGCGCATTTCCGCCCCGACGGGAAAAAGCCGCCGCTCGGCGCGGACGGCGCGGGCTTCGTGATCCCGGCGGGGGCCGCCAATGGCGCATTGTCGCTGGGCGCGGGGCTGGCCGATGCACAGGCCGCGGGGCGGCGCGCGGCCACGGACCTGGGGCTGAAAACCACCAAGCGCAAATCCGCCACGCCGGAGGTCACGGAGGTGCCCGAGGCACCGATGGAGCCGGTCTGGCTGATGCCGCAGGGCGCGGGGATCAAGCTGCGCATGAAGGCGTGGCTGGATTACCAGAACGACGTCAAGGTGAGCGACGTGCAACTGGCCGCGCGCGAGGGCTATGAATCTGTCGAACACACCAAGCGTTACACCACGCTGGGGATGGCGACGGATCAGGGCAAGTTGAGCAATATCAACGGCTTGGCGATCCTTTCCGATACGCTGGGCCGGCCCATTCCGCAGACCGGGACGACCACATTCCGCCCGCCCTATACGCCGATTTCCATGGGTGCGATCGCCGGTGAGGCGCGCGGCGAGATTTTCCAGCCGCTGCGCCGCACACCGATGCATGACTGGCACGAGGAACAGGGCGCCCATTGGGAGCCAGTGGGCCAGTGGCGGCGGCCCTATTGCTATCCCAAGCCGGGCGAAAGCCATGGCGACGCGGTCACTCGCGAGATCAAGGCGACGCGCGAAAGCCTCGGGCTTCTCGATGCCTCGACGCTGGGCAAGCTGGTGGTGAAGGGGCCGGATGCGGGGGCCTTCCTCGACATGCTTTACACCAACATGATGAGCACGCTCAAACCGGGGCGCTGCCGTTACGGGCTGATGTGCAGCGAGAACGGGTTCCTGATCGACGATGGCGTGGTGGCGCGGATCGACGATACGACCTTCCTCTGCCACACCACCACGGGCGGCGCCGAGCGTATCCATGCCCATATGGAGGAATGGCTTCAGACCGAATGGTGGGACTGGCAGGTCTACGTCGCCAACGTGACCGAGCAATACGCCCAGATCGGCGTGGTCGGGCCGAATGCGCGCAAGGTTCTGGAGAAACTGACCGAGGACGATCTGAGCCGTGATGGGTTCCCCTTCATGGCGTGGAAGGATGTTGCCTTCGGCGAGATCGGCGCGCGGGTTTACCGCATTTCATTCTCGGGCGAGTTGAGCTATGAAATCGCCGTGCCCGCCAGCCAGGGGCGCGCCCTTTGGGACAGGGTGTTGGCGGCCGGAAACGAGTATGGCGTGACCCCCTATGGCACCGAGGCGCTGCACGTGATGCGCGCCGAGAAGGGCTTCATCATGATCGGGGACGAGACCGACGGCACGGTCATCCCGCAGGATCTGGGCCTTCACTGGGCGATCTCGAAGAAGAAAGAGGATTACCTCGGCAAGCGGGCGCAGGCGCGCAGCCACATGAGCGATCCCAACCGCTGGAAGCTCGTCGGGCTGGAAACCGTCGATGGCTCGGTCATTCCCGATGGCGCCTACGCGGTGGCCGAGGGGGTGAATGCCAACGGTCAGCGCAACATGCAGGGGCGCGTCACCTCGACCTATTTCAGCCCGACACTGGGCCGCGGCATCGCCATGGGGCTGGTCCTGCACGGGCCGGACCGGATGGGCGAGGAGATCGAGTTCCCGGGCACCGATGGCAAGACCTATCGCGCGCGGATCGTGGACCCGGTTTTCTTTGACAAGGACGGGGAGAAACAGAATGTCTGAGGCGAAAACTGCCCTGCCCGGAGCCCTCTTCGACGGGATCGCGGTGATCGAGGAAGCCGGGCTGCAAGGGATGATCACGCTGCGCGGCGACCTGGGCGACAAGGCGCTGGCGAGTGCGCTGCACGACGTGACGGGATGCGCCCTGCCCGGCCCGCGCGAGGTGGCGCTGGCGGGCGAGAAGGGCGCGGCGTGGATGTCGCCCGACGAGCTTCTGGTGATGGTGCCGCATGGCGAGACGGCGGCGGCGGTTGCGACGCTCGATGCCAGGCTGGGCGAACGTCACGCGCTGGCGGCGGACGTGTCGGATGCGCGGGTCGTGTTCGATATTCGGGGTGCGTATGCGCGCGAGGTGCTGGGCAAGCTGATGCCGGTGGATTTCAGCGCCGACGCCTTCGGCCCGGGCCAGATCCGCCGCTCGCGCATGGCGCAGGTGCCGGCGGCCGTCTGGATGACCGGCGAGGATGCGTTCCGCGTGGTCTGTTTCCGCTCGGTCGCGCAATATGTCTTTGACCTGCTGAAGACCGCCGCGTCCGAGGGGGGCGAGGTCGGGCTTTACGCGTGAGTGGGCGTGGGACAGTGCGTCTTTGCCGGGAAGATCATCTCGGCGAGCCGGTCCACACCACCATGTTAGAGCGTATCGTGTTTGATTGGAAACACGCGCCCCGGCTATGCCTGATCGTCACTTTGCCCTGTCGGTAACATCGCCGGCCTGATCTGGTTTGGCCTGATCTTGTTTGGCCTGATCCTCTCCGGCCTGCCCCTGCCCCGCCGCTGCCATCGCAAGCGTCGTGGCATCAAGCACCGCATGGAGGGCCGCCGCCGTCTCATCGCCAAGCGTGGCGACGATCTCGCCATGCGCCTTCTTCCATAGGGGCAGCGCATCGGACAGGCGCGCCTTGCCAGCCTCGGTCAGCCGCGCGACCCGCACCCGCCGGTCCGTGTCGCTGCGCCCGATCCCGACCAGACCCGCCTTTTCCAGCGCGCGCAGGTTGCGGCTGAGCGTCGAGAGGTCGATCGCGAGGATCTCGGACAGCCGCCCCATCGGCTGTGCCCCCTCCGGCCCCAGCGCGATCACGTTCATCATCGTGACCTGCGTGGCCTGAAGCCCGGTGGGGCGCAGCGCCGTGTCATAGGCCCGCGTGATCGCCCGCGCGGCGCGCCGGGCGCGAAAACACAGGCATTCGGCGGCCATGATCCGCGCAACATCGAGGTGGTCTGTCGTTTCCTCTGTCGTTTCGTTCATAAGCGGAGCCTGTCCTATCGTCTGAGTTAAACTTGTATATGCAATTTGTTTTTGCTAAGCAAGGCGAAACAGTGATTCACATGGGTGTGGCCATGCACGATCCGCCTCTTGCAACCGACAGTTGCAGCCGCGCTACGCCAGAAGGCGATGCCGGCGCCGCCCCCCCCCGAACACCCCCCCTACAATCCAAAGGAATCCTGACATGAGCAAAGCAGAAACCCCCGCGCGGCCGACCGCCTCCGAGATGCGCGGCGTGATCCCCTATATCGGTTTTGATGGCCGCGCCAACGAGGCGGCGGATTTCTATGCAACGGCCTTTGGCGCGACGGATCTCGGACGCATGCCCAACCCCGACGACCCCACCCGGCTGATGCATGCCCAGGTGGGGATCAATGGCGGCGCGCTGATGATGACCGACCACGGGGGCGAAGACGGGGCCGAGTCCAAACCGCTGAACCGCGCTCACATGCAGCTTGTCGTCGACGACGGGCGCATGTGGTGGGATCGCGCGGTCGCGGCGGGCTGCACCGCCCTCGTGCCCTATGAGCGACAGTTCTGGGGCGACGACTGGGGCATGCTCGAAGATCCGTTCGGCGTGCGCTGGGCGGTTCTGCAACCCGGCGACATGCAATCCGCGGCCAGCGAGCCGCTGGTCGAGGTCGCGCACCACCTGACGCTGCGGCGTGTCATCGACGCCCCGCGCGCCGCTGTCTGGCGGTGCTGGAGCGAAACGGACCTGCTCAAGCAATGGTTCTGCCCCAAGCCGTGGTTCGTCGCGGAGGCCGATTTCGACCTGCGACCGGGCGGGCGCATGAACACGGTCATGGCGGGCCCCGAGGGCGAGCGCATCGACAGCAAGGGGATCTGGCTCGAGGTGGAGCCGATGCGCCGCCTCGTCTTCACCGACTTCTTCACCGAAGGGTTCGTGCCCGCGCCGGAACCGTTCATGACCGCGGTGGTCCTGCTGGAAGACGCGCCGGATGGCGGCACGCAGCTTGTCTGGAGCGCGCGCCACGCCAATGCCGAAACGCTCGAAAGCCACCGGGACATGGGCTGGGAGCCGGGCTGGAACGCGGCGGTGGATCAGCTTGAAGAGGTGGCGAAATCGCTTGCCTCGGACCCCGGCTAAAACCGCCCCGGGCCCGGTGCCACGCATCGCCGCGGGCCGTCGGGTGCAACGAAGAACAATGAGCGAGAGGATATGAAATGACATGTATTCAAGGTTTTGTCGGCGCCGTGCCGACCGCGAACCGTGCGGCCTTCATCGACCATGCGGCGCGCGCGGTGCAGGATTTTCGCGACCACGGGCTTGTCGCGGCGGTGGAATGCTGGGGCGACGATGTGCCTTCGGGCGAGGTCACGTCGTTTCCGCTGGCGGTAAAGGCCGAGGCCGACGAGACGGTGATCTTCTCGTGGTTCATGTGGCCCTCGAAGGACGTGTATGACGCGGGCATGAAGGCGGCCATGGCCGATCCGCGCCTTGGCCCCGACCAGAACCCGATGCCGTTTGACGGCAAGCGCCTGATCTTCGGCACGTTCGAGCCGCTGGTGGAACATGGCGCACCGCAAAAGGGCGGCTATGTCGATGGGTTTGCCCTCGCGGTCCCCGCCGCGAACCGCGAGGAGTTTCGCAAGCAGGCCGCCGCTTTCGCCCCGATCTTTGCCGAGTATGGCGCGAACTGGATCATGGAATGCTGGGAAGAGGACGTGCCGGATGGCGACGTGACCGATTTCCGGCGCGCGGTGCAGGCGAAACCCGATGAAGCGGTCGTGTTTTCGTGGATGCAGTGGCCCGACAAGGCAACACGCGACGCGGGCAGTGCCCGGATGATGCAGGACAACAAGTTCGACGGGATGGAAATGCCGTTTGACGGCAAGCGCATGATCTTTGGCGGTTTTGTCCCGGTCGTGGAACTCTGAGATGACGGGGCAGAAGATCATCCCCCACCTGTGGTTCGATGGCGCCGCCGAGGACGCGGCCAAACTCTACACGTCGCTCGTGCCCGACTCCTCCATCGGAACGGTCAGCCGCTATGGCAAGGCCGGGTTCGAGGTGCATGGTCAGCCCGAAGGCACCGCGATGAATGTCGAGATGCGGCTGGGCGGGCAGCCTTTGCTGGCGCTCAACGGCGGGCCGATGTTTCGCCCGACCCCGGCCATGTCGTATTTCCTCACCTTCGAGGATCGCGACGCGCTCGACCGCGCATGGCAGGCACTTGGCGACGGCGGGAAGGTCCACATGCCGCTCGATGCCTACCCGTGGAGCCCGTGTTACGGCTGGCTCGACGATCGCTGGGGCGTCTCGTGGCAAATTGCGCTCGGCGAGCTTTCGCAAACCGGGGGGCAGGCCCTCACGCCGATGCTGCTGTTTTCCGGCGCGCAGGCCGGGAAGGCCGAGGCGGCGCTTGCCCATTACACCGAGATCTTCCCCGAATCCGGCATCGAAGCCCTCCTGCGGCATGACGGGTCGGGGCCCGATCCGGCGGGCACGGTCATGCATGCGCAGTTTCAGCTTGCGGGCCAGACCTTCATGGCGGGCGACAGCGCGCTTGCGCATGACTTCACCTTTACCGAGGCGAATTCCCTTGTCGTGTTCTGCGAGGATCAGGCCGAGATCGACCAGTATTGGCATGCGCTATCTGCCGTGCCCGAGGCCGGGCGCTGTGGCTGGCTCAAGGATCGGTTCGGCCTGTCATGGCAGATCATCCCGCGCCACCTGCCCGCGCTGCTTGCGTCGCCTGACCCCAAGGTCATGGAGACCTTCCTGCAGATGGGCAAGATCGACATCTCGGCGCTGGAACGCGCGGCACGATGAGCCGGGCGGGCGAAGCGGATGGCACGCGGCTGAGCCTAACCGAGGTGAAGGACTGGCTCGCCGCCAACGCCTCGGAGGCGGAGCGCCAGAAGCTGTCGGGATACGGCATCCCCAACGACCGCGCCATCGGGGTCGCGATGGGGCAGATGCTGGCCTATGCCCGCAAGCGCCCGAAAGACCCCGCGCTTGCCGCCGCGCTCTGGGCCGATGGGGGTTACGAGATGCGCACGCTGGCGCTGCTGCTCGATGACCCCGCCACGCTGACGCGGGCGCGCATGGACGCGATGGTGGACGAGTTCGACAACTGGGCGATCTGCGACACCGCCTGCTTTCGCCTGTTCGACAAGGCGCCCGAGGCTTGGGAAACCGTGCCGCGATGGGCCGCGTCCGAACGGCTTTACACCCGGCGCGCGGCCTTCGCGCAGGTCTGGGGCTTGTCGGTCCATGACAAAGCGGCCGGCGATCAACCGTTTCTCGATGCGCTGGCACTGGCCGAGGCGCACGCCAATGACGCGCGCCCGCATGTGAGCAAGGCCATTTCGATGGCGGTGCGGGCCACCGGCAAGCGCAACAGCACACTGCGCGCCGCGACACTCGACTGGGCCGACCGGATCGCACCGCGCGGCAAGACCGAGGCGCGGCTGGCCCGCGAGGTGCGGCGCGCGCTGGGATGAACCGCAACAGGCTGAAAACTGGAGGAGACAGAGAATGACATCACGGGAATTTCACAACGAGGACATCGTCATCACGGCCTATGACTGGGTGCCGGAACCGGCCAAGGGGCTGGTGCGCGACCTGCGCCTGCGCTGGGCACTGGAAGAGGCCGGGTTGCCCTACCGGGTCGAACTCGTGCCGCAGGGCACGCAGACGGGGCCTATCAACCTTGCCAAGCAGCCCTTCGGCCAGATTCCGACCCTCACGGTCGGCGACGAGACGATCTTTGAAAGCGGCGCCTGCCTGTGGAAGATCGCCAGGGCAAGCGAGACGTTGTTGCCCACGGGGGACGAGGATCGCGATGCCTGCCTGTCCTGGATGTTCGGCGCGCTGAACTCGGTCGAGCCGCCGCTCTCGATGTTGGCGGTGCTGAGCTTTTACAAGATGGCCCCCGACCATTTCGACATCGCCGATCCCGGCGCGGTGGATGTCATCCGTCCGCCCGCGCGCAAGGCGGCCGCCACGCGGCTGAAACAGGTGGAGGACCGGTTGGGCGCGAACGAACATCTCGTCGCCGGGCGCTTTACCGTCGCCGACCTGACCATGGTGTCGGTCCTGCGGATCGCGGAATCGCTGCAGCTTCTGGACGAGATGCCCGGGCTTCGCGCCTATATCGACCGCCACACGGCACGCCCGGCCTTCGGACGATCGCTGGACGCCCAGCTCGCGACCATTCGCAACCACGCCGGAAAATACGAGACCGCGGCCTGATCCGGGTTGCATGGCGACGCAATCGACCTTCGGTCCACGAGACGAGGACACCCCCATGAGGAACATCTATCCTGCACTCATCGCCCTTGCGGCCCTGTCCATGCCCGCCCTGACCCCGGCATTCGCCGAGGACGCAGGCGGGGTCGAGCCGGTCACGACCTTCGAGGCCATGCCGGAACCGGCCCATTCGGGTTACGAAACCGTCAATGGTCTCGAGATGTATTACCAGGTCCATGGCGAGGGTGGCCCGCCGCTGGTCCTGCTGCATGGCGGGTTGATGACGATCGAAACGCTGGGTCCGCTCCTCCCGGCATTGGCCGAGACGCGCACCGTCTACGCGATCGAGCTCGAGGGTCATGGCCGGACGCGCGATCTCGACCGGCCCCTGTCGCTGCGCCAGTTCGCCGACGATGTCGCCGGTTTCATCACACAGCAGGGGCTTGATCCGGTCGATGTGGTCGGCTTCTCGATGGGTGGCGCCACCGCCCTCGGCCTCGCCGCGCATCATCCCGAGACCGTCAACCGGCTCGCCGTGATCTCGGCCTCGCACCAGGAAGATTCGATCTACGGGTCGGTGCGCGAAGGCTGGCCGCATATGAGCGCCGAGATGCTGGCCGACACGCCGATGGAAGCGGCCTACATGGCCGTCGCCCCCGAGCCGGAGCGGTTCAAGGTGCTGGTCGACAAGATCCGCGCCGCCATGCTCTCGGGCATGGGATGGGAGGATGACGCGATGCGCGCCATCGACGCGCCCACGCTCCTCATCGTGGGCGATACCGACATCGTCCAGCCCGCGAAGGTTCTGGAGCTGTTCCAGTTGATGGGCGGGGCGACCTCGGACGGGCCGATGGGGCCGCAGGTCAACCCCGACCGGAAATTCGCCGTGCTGCCCGGGGCGACGCATTACGACATTCTCTACCGGGTGGATATGCTGATGCCCCTGCTGGCGTCGTTCCTGTCGCCCGCACAGGACTGAACACGCGCCACCGCATAACGCAAAAACGCCATACCGGGCGCCCATTTTGACACAACCCGCGGACATGCTAAGTTCGGGTCATGACTTGGAAACCCGCAGGATATTCATCGGTCAGCCCCTACCTGATCGTGCACGATGCCGAAGCCACGCTTCGGTTCCTGGAAACGGTGTTCTCCGCCACCCGGCTGCGCGTGCACCCTCGCAAGGACGGGACAGGGATCAAGCACGCAGAGGCGCGCGTCGATGACACGGTCATCATGATGGGCGAGATGCCGGATGCGGGCGAGACCCATGTTCACGTTTACGTCGCGGATGCCGAGAAAACCTTTGCCGACGCGATCCATGCGGGCGGGCAGATCGTTCAGGAACTCAAGCGATCCGGCGATGGCGATTATCGCGGTGGCATCGCCGACGGGAACGGCGCCGTCTGGTGGATATCGACACAGGACGAGACCGAGGGCTAGCCCGGTGCATTGGCGTGACGTGGTTGATATCGCGATGCAATGGCCCGAGGTCGCGGAAGGCCATTCCTACGGCGATCCGGCCCTGAAGGTGCGCAAGCGCCTGCTCGCGCGTTACCGGCCCGGGGATGACAGCATCGTCCTGCTGGACGTGCCCCGGGACGAGCGTGACCATCTCATCGACCTGATGCCCGAGGCGTTCTTCTGCGAACCCCACTACCACGGGTATGACATCGTCCTGGCGCGGCTTGATCATGTTCGCGCCGGGGTCGTCGAACGCCTCCTCGAAAGGCGATGGCGAAGCTCGGCCACCAAGCGCGCGATTGCCGGTTTCGACAAGGAGCGCCCCCGGTAAAGCGGACTTTCTGCAACAGGCACGCCCGGCACGGCGGGCACGATATTGATGGCATCGCGAGAAGCCGCTAGGCACGCAAGGCATCACATCTCCCGAGGTTCCGCTTTGCCATCATAACGCCCGGTCTCAATTGCAACACCTGAACCTGTGCCCGGACGCAAGCCGCTGTCCGGGCTGTGATCACGTTCGCCGGGTGCATGGCTTGAGACCGGATTGGCGTTGCAAGTTCTGCGCCCGGATATGGTCGCTGTGATCCTGCCCGAAAACTGACACCCCGCCATTCCGCACCCTTTCAGGGGTGATCTCTGCCGTCGCCTTGGCGAACTTCCGAAGGGAAGACCAAGGCACCATGACCGGCACCCTCACCGCGACCTGGCGGATTGAACCCGTGACCCCACCACGACCGAAACGACATTGCAGCACCTGCGCAGGCAGCCGCCTGTTCCACTCGAGCGGCAAGATCCGATTGAACGCCAACGGGCGGCGGCTCGACGCGTGGCTGATCTACAAATGCGAGACCTGCGACAGAACCTGGAACCTGCCGCTTGTCGAACGGGCAATCGTCGGCTCGATATCCGAGGCGGATCTTCAGGCCATGCACAAGAGCGATCCCGCATGGGTGCGAGAGCGGGAATTCGATCTCGCCATGCTGGGGCGTCATTGCGACCGGGTCGATATTCCGCCCGACCTCAACGTCATCAAAACGATCAACGGCGCCCGGCCCGTGGCGTGGTCGGTGATCGCGCTTGCAATCGAAGCGCCGCGCGTGACGGGACAGCGGCTCGATCGTCTTCTGGCGGGCGAGCTTGGGCTCACGAGGTCCGAACTGCACGCGATGGCCAAGGCGGGCGGCCTGCAGGTGGAGTCCGCCTCCGGCAAAGCCCTGCGAAAACCCGTGAAGGGCCGCGTCACCCTGCGATTCTCTTCGGCCCGTCTCAGCGAACACCAACGCGCGAACCTGTCGCGCAACGTGGCGCAGTGACATGAGGGGACCACATCACCGCCCAAGAGCACCCCCGGCGTTTCGGGCCCTCAGGCCCGGATCGGCCTGCCGCCTGGCCACCACCTGCCGGGTTTCCCGCCTTTGCCTCTTGAACCGGAACAAAAAGTGATCAACTCTACGGGCTCAGCCCGTGCGGAGCCGCCCATGCCCTATGCTCATTCCGACAAGATCCAACCGATGATGCACACCCCTGCCCCGGACGTGAAAACCCGGGAAAAGCTCGAGGGTGGCAAGCCCTTTGTCATGCATTCCAGTTTCGAGCCCGCCGGCGATCAGCCCACGGCGATTGCCGAGCTGTCACAGGGCATTCTCGATCACGAACAGAACCAGGTTCTGCTGGGCGCGACCGGCACCGGCAAGACCTTTACCATGGCCAAGGTGATCGAAAAGACCCAGCGCCCGGCGATCATCCTTGCCCCCAACAAGACGCTCGCGGCCCAGCTTTACGGCGAGTTCAAGGGATTCTTTCCCGACAACGCGGTCGAGTATTTCGTGTCCTTCTACGACTATTACCAGCCCGAGGCCTATGTCGCGCGCTCGGACACCTATATCGAGAAGGAATCCCAGATCAACGAACAGATCGACCGCATGCGCCACTCGGCCACCCGCGCCCTGCTCGAGCGTGACGACGTGATCATCGTGGCCTCGGTCTCGTGCATCTATGGCATCGGCTCGGTCGAGACCTATGGCGCGATGACGCAGGATCTGAAGGTCGGCTCGATCTATGATCAGCGCGCGGTGATCGCCGACTTGGTCGCGCAGCAATACCGCCGCAACGACCAGGCGTTCCAGCGCGGCGCGTTCCGGGTGCGCGGCGATTCGCTCGAAATCTTTCCCGCCCACCTCGAAGATCGCGCATGGCGGCTCTCGTTCTTTGGTGAAGAGCTTGAATCCATCACCGAATTCGACCCCCTGACCGGCGAAAAGACCGACAGTTTCGATCACATCCGCGTCTACGCGAATTCGCACTACGTGACGCCCAAGCCGACGATGCAACAGGCGATCCAGAGCATCCGGCAAGAGCTGCGCCAGCGGCTCGACCTGCTTGTGGGCGAGGGAAAACTGCTCGAAGCGCAGCGCCTCGAACAGCGCACGAATTTCGACCTCGAAATGCTCGAGGCCACCGGCGTCTGCAACGGGATCGAGAATTACTCGCGCTATCTCACCGGCCGCGCCCCCGGAGAGCCGCCGCCCACGCTTTTCGAATTCATCCCCGACCATGCGATCGTCTTTGCCGATGAATCCCACGTCTCGGTGCCGCAGATCGGCGGCATGTATAAAGGCGACTACCGGCGCAAGTTCACGCTGGCCGAACATGGCTTCCGCCTGCCGTCCTGCATGGACAACCGCCCGCTCAAGTTCGAGGAATGGGACGCGATGCGCCCGCAAAGCATCTTCGTCTCCGCCACCCCCGCCGCGTGGGAGCTTGACCAGGCGGGCGGCGTCTTTACCGAACAGGTGATCCGCCCCACCGGCCTTATCGATCCGCAGATCGAGATCCGCCCGGTCGAGACCCAGGTCGATGACCTGCTCGACGAGGTGCGCCGCGTCGCCCAGAACGGCTATCGCGTGCTCTGCACCACGCTGACCAAGCGCATGGCCGAGGATCTGACCGAATACCTGCACGAACAGGGCATCCGCGTGCGCTACATGCATTCCGACATCGACACGATCGAACGCATCGAGATCCTGCGCGATCTGCGCCTCGGGGCGTTCGACGTGCTGGTCGGCATCAACCTCCTGCGCGAGGGGCTCGACATTCCCGAATGCGGGCTGGTCGCCATCCTCGACGCCGACAAGGAAGGCTTCCTGCGCTCGGAAACCTCGCTGATCCAGACCACCGGGCGCGCCGCGCGCAACGCCGAGGGTCGCGTCATCATGTATGCCGACCGCATCACCGGCAGCATGCAGCGCGCCATCGACGAAACCGACCGCCGCCGCGCCAAGCAGATCGCCTATAACGAGGAACACGGCATCACCCCCGAAACCATCCGCAAGAATGTCGACGACGTGCTCGCCGGTCTTTACCAGGGCGACGTGGATATGAGCCGGGTCACGGCCAAGGTCGACAAACCGCTGCACGGCGCCAATCTCGAAAAGGTGCTGAACGGCATGCGCGACGACATGCGCAAGGCCGCCGAGAACCTCGAATTCGAGGAGGCGGCGCGGTTGCGCGACGAGATCAAGCGGCTCGAAGCGGTCGACCTCGCCATCGCCGACGACCCGCTCGCCCGGCAATTCGCGGTCGAGAAGGCATCGGAAGAGGCCATCGGCTCACGCGGACGCTCAACCGGCGGCCGCGCCGGACAGCGCGGCGGGAACGTGAAGCGAAGGGGGCGGTGATGTTCCACCCTTCGCTGACATAGTCTCGCAACCACATTTCAACTCTATGCGATTCTTGACGTAATAACTTCCTCCACAACACTGAACGCTCTGCGATTATCTTAATTTTTCGAGAGACTTCACGATGTATGCTCCAGGTCGTCACGTCAATATCCATCCAACCTGAACGCTTCATATAATTTATTTGTTTATTTTCAATATCTTGCATGATACCTAAATGTGCACTTTGCGTATGCTATACTTACACTACCCCAAAAACTACACCAAACTCTAATGTCGCGTATTTTTGTATTGCGCACCGTCCTGCTTTCAGCTATATCTTGTGGCAGCTATGTTGGAGAGCGCAATGGACGACTTCAAATTGACACTTGAGGGAGACGGGATCACGGTAAAGCGTTCCGTTGACCGCGAAACCGCCCTCGCAATTCTGAATTCGGTTCTCGCTTCGAAGAAATCCGAGACCACTGGAGAACTTGCGACGGTTCAGGAGTTTGCCGAGAGGTCGGACGAATCTGAAGCACCTGTTTCAGATAGGTCGACGAAAGCGAGTGAGTACTCGAAGCCGCTGTCTCTTCGCGAGTACGTATATCAGTACGAGCCCAAGACGAATGCGCAGATGATCTTATGCATTGCGCAGTATCTAGCAGAACACGAAGGCGCTGACCGCTTCAAGCGCGACGAGATTAGACCCAGATTCCCATCGGCTGGTGAGGCCCTACCGAAGAACTACACAAGGGACTTTCAAACCGCCATGGATAAGGGGTGGATAGGCGCTGATCCCACCAACAAAGAACTTTTCTTTGTAACGCGGACTGGCGAGCAGCAGCTTCAAAAAGGGTTCCGAGGACGGCGAAACTAATTCGGTTAGGCGCTCCCTTCCAAAAGGAGTTAGCCTTGCGGGCAAGGCCCGCGCACCGCGGTCCTGCTAGAGGTGGCTTCCAAAACCACTCTCTAGCAGGCCACTTAGATTCACTAACTGGTTTCGAAACATTTCTCAACTGCTGTGTGCCTTTGCACCCCTTTTCATCAATTAACAAAATTACTTGGCAACGGTTGCATTCCGTTTCCTTCTCATGCCGGATGTACTCCGGGCCGGACGCGGCGCGTCCAGTCAGCGTATCGCCTAGCTTCAACCTCATTTGATCACCCGGATCAACACCAGCAACCGTGGGGGGAAATCTGCCCGCTATCTCCCGAGGCAGGCCAAAGATGGGCAAACCGTCCACCCTACTCTCCTAACCGCCGCGGGCCAACCCGACCCGGCCTGCCTGCGCATCACGGTATTCCCGGCAATAGACGAGGCGGCATTGATCCGCTTTCACGACTCCCGACTCCTCAAACCAACGATACACGCGGCCACTTTAGACCGCCCGACTCCGTATCATCGGCCGTTGCGTTAACCACGGTGGGGCAAGGTTTCGTCAGGGTTTGCCCGGCAGCCGGGCAGCAGCCGGATGTCAGCCGGATGTCACCCCCCGGAATCGGGGCCAGACGCGGCGTTAACCTTTGTTGGAGACCGGCGGCATCGTCTCCCGGCTGACCGCTCCGTCAAGACCCGTGGTGCCGTAGAGCCACGCGATCTCGTCATACCATTCCTCGGGCCCGCGCGCGCGCATCACCGCGTTGCGCAGTTCCGCATGTGCCCCTTCGGGGTGATAGACGTGATTGCCAACCTCCCGGCTTTGCAGTTGAATTCGGGCCGTGCGCAACCGGCGCTTGGCCTGGTAGTCCTGCAACACGGCCTCGATATCATCGAACCGGCCGTCCACCTGCGCGGCAAGACACACGGCATCCTCCATCGCCATGCAGGCCCCCTGCGCCATGTATTGCAACTGCGGATGCGCCGCATCACCCAACAGGGCCACGCGCCCGTCGACCCAGTTCAGCGCCGGGTCACGGTCGCACAACACCCAAAGCCGCCAGTCCTTGCCCTTGTCGATGATCTGGCGGGCAACCGGCGCGACATGCTCGAACCCCTTGCGCACCTCGTCATGGCCGACCGGCTTGCCCGCCACCGGTTCGGCCGCGTCGTTGTGATACGTGACGACAAGGTTGAAGAGCTTCCACCCCGACAGCGGGTAATGAACGATATGGCATTTCGGCCCCGCCCAGAGCGTCGCCGCGTTCCAGCGCAGATCCTCGGGCATCTCCCCGGTCGGGATGACCGAGCGATAGGTCGTGTGCCCGCTGACCCGCGGGGCGCCATCGCCGATCACCCGCTTGCGGATATTCGACCAAAGCCCGTCCGCCCCGATCAGCGCCCGCCCTCGCACCCGCGCCCCACCGGCGAGGATCGCGGTGACGCCTTGCGCATCCTGGTCATAGTCGATCACCTCGGCCCCGCTGCGCAGCTCCACCAGCTCATGCGCCCGGTTGGCCCGCAGGAACACGCCGTAAAGATCGCCCCGATGCACCACCGCGTAAGGGTTGCCGAACCGCTTGCGAAACGCATCCTCCAACGGGATGCGGGTGATCTCGTCACCGCTCATCGCGTCCATGAGGCGCAGGTTGTCGATATAGACCGCCATCTCGCGCGCCGCGTCCCCGACGCCAAGGTAATCGAACGCATGAAACGCGTTGGGGCCAAGCTGAATACCCGCGCCGATCTCGCCCAGTTCGGGCGATTTTTCCAGCACGACCGACCGGATGCCCTTCTGCGCCAGCCCGATGGCGGTGGCCATGCCGCCGATCCCGCCTCCCGCGATCAGAACCCTGTCTTCCGTCATGGCATATCCCCCTCGCGCGTGGCCACCACGCGGGCGGCCCGGCAAACCCTGTCTTCCCGTGATTTCAGAGCCTTATTCCGGATCGCTCAACGTCAGTTCGATCGGATCGAGCCCGTCAACCCCACCGGTGATCCGGTCACCGGCCACCACCGGCCCGACACCCGCGGGCGTGCCCGTCATGATCACGTCACCGGGCGCAAGGTGATAGAAGCGCGACAGGTGTTCGACCACTTCCTCGCAACTCCAGACCAGTTCGGCGAGTGTCGCGTCCTGTTTGACCTCGCCATTCACTTCGAGATGAATACGCTGATCCGCCACCGCGCCGAAATCCTTGGCCCGGGTCATCGGCGCCAGCACCGCCGAGCCTTCGACATCCTTGCCCAGATCCCACGGGCGGCGCTTGTCCTTGCCGTCCTGCTGCCGGTCGCGCCGGGTCATGTCGAGGGCAGAGCCATAGGCATAGATCGCCGCCGCTGCTTCATCCCGCTTGGCCCGAAAGACCGGCGCGCCGATGGCGATGGCCAGTTCCATCTCGTAGTGGAAATTCTCGGTCCCCGGCGGATAGGGCTGCACCGCGCCCGAATGCGCGGCATGGGCCGCCGACTTGGTGAAATACCACGGCGCTTCGCGGTCCACCTCGGCGCCCATCTCGGCGGCATGGGCGGCATAGTTGCGCCCCACGCAAAAGATCCGCCGCACCGGGTATTGCGCGCTTTCGCCCTTCACGGGCAGGGAAAACACCTCGGGGACGTCGAACAGGTAATCGGTCATCGGCTGCGTTCCTCGTAATATCCAAGTTTGTCCTGAAGCGGGCGATCATGGACGCGCACCAGAAAGGAGTCCGCGTCGGCCTCGTGGGTGATTTCGGAAAATACCGGCACGCTGAACGTGTCTTTCGGCCCCCACTCGAACGTCTCGCCGTTGATCCGCGTCTTGCCACGCCCCCTGATGACGTGAAACGCCGCCGAAGAGGATCGCAGGGGTGGTTCGTGTTTCGACCCTGCGGGAAGCATCATGGCGGTAAAGCCCATGGTGGGCAGGATATCGGCGCCGGTTTCTGGGTTCACGTAATCCAGTTCGGCAATCTCGTCCCCGCCATAGGCCGCCATCGCACGCAATGCCGCCTCGGTGCGCGCCCAAGGGTAGCGCATCATCGGGTAGCGGCGCACCCCTGCCCCGGGCCGCCGGGTCGGCGCGAGACCGGCCGAAAGGTATTCCACCTGGCTGGCATCGGGGCGGTTGCGTTGGGACTGCAACGGCCCTTCCTTGGCGTAGGAGCCTTCGAGATAATAAAACAACGGCAGGTCCAGCGCATCGAGCCAGACAATCGGCTCTTCGCCCTCATGCCCATGATCATGCCATTCGCCCCCCGGCGTCAGGACAAGATCGCCCTCCTCCATGGGCAGTTTTTCACCGTCGACCACGGTAAACCCGCCCTTGCCCTCGACGATGATCCGCACCGCCGACGGGGTATGCACATGCGCCGGCGCGGTTTCGCCCGGCAGCAGCAGTTGAAGCCCCAGATAGATCGAGGCCGTCGCCTGCATCGCCCCCACGCCGCGCCCGGGGTCAGAGAGCACCAGAACCCGGCGCTCGGCCTTTTCCACCGGGGTCAATTCGCCCGCGCGGATGAGAAGCGGGCGAATATCCTGGTAATTCCAGTATCCGGCGGCGGTTTGCGGCTTGGGCGCACCATGCGGCAACACGTTGCGCATCATCGGCCACAGGGGCGCGACCCCGGCTTTCTGCATATCCGCCCGGTAATCCTCGGGCAGGTCCTCGAGCGTTCCCAATTGCTGCGACATGGCGGTTCCTCCTCACCCTGATTTTTAGTATGCATACATACTAAGATCGCATTCGTCAAATTTGCATGTATGCTTATCAAAGGCTAATCTTCCCACAATGGCAAACGGAGACAGGCGTGAACGAAATCTATAGCATGGCCGGACACTTGGTGCGGCGCCTGAACCAGATCTCCATGGCGGTCTTCTCCGAACGCATGGGCGAACTCGGGGTCGAACTGACGCCGGTGCAATACGCCGCCCTGTCGTCGATTCGCGAAACCCCGGGGATTGACCAGGCGACGCTTGCGGGCGCGATCGCCTATGACAAGGCCACCATTGGCGGGGTCGTGGACAGGCTGGCGGGCAAGGGGCTGATCCTGCGCGGCATGTCGGCACGCGACCGACGTGCGCGCGCCCTGACCATCACCCCCGAGGGCGAGGCCCTTTTCCAGCGCGTGACCCCGCATATTCGCACGCTTCAGAACGACATCCTTTCGGGGCTGGACGACGCCGAGAAAACGCAATTGCTGAACCTGCTGCGCAAAACGACCGACGCGGGCAACACGCGAAGCCGTGCGCCGTTGCGGCGGCATAACGAAGGCGAAAGCGCCTGACGCAAGCCCGGCCCGGGCGCGCCCGCCGCCAGCCCGGCGCGCTCAGCCGATCACCGTCTTGACCGCCCGCGACAGCTTGGTCACGATCTCGTCCACATGCGCATCCTCCATGATGAAGGGCGGCGCCAGCAACACGTGATCGCCCTGCCGACCGTCGATCGTGCCCGACATCGGGTAACAGATCAGCCCCTCAGCCATGGCCGCCGCCTTGAGCTGCCCCGCCACGCTGCGCGACGCATCGAACGGCGCCTTGGTGGCACGGTCCGCAACGAACTCGACCCCGAGGAACAGCCCCCGCCCCCGGATGTCGCCGACATGCGGGTGTTGCCCGAATTCGGCGTCGAGCGCGGCGCGCAGTTTCGCGCCCTTGTCGCGCACATTGGCAATGAGATCGCGATCATCGAACGCCTTGAGCACGGCAACCCCCGCCGCCGCCGCCGTGGCGTGACCGAGATAGGTATGCCCGTGCTGGAAGAACCCCGAACCATCGCGGATCGCGTCATAGATCCGGTCCTGGCACATCATCGCGCCAATCGGCTGATACCCCGCGCCCAGCCCCTTGGCGATGGTCACGATATCGGGCGAAATCCCCTCCTGCTCGCAGGCAAAAAGGCTTCCGGTGCGCCCCATGCCGCACATCACCTCGTCGAGGATCAACAGCACGCCATGCCGGTCACAGACCTCACGCACCCGCCTGAAATACCCCGGCGGCGGGGTAAGCGCCCCGGCGGTGGCCCCGCCCACGGTTTCGGCGATGAAGCACATCACGTTTTGCGGGCCGAGCATCTCGATCCGCGCATCGAGTTCGGCGGCAAGGCGCGCGCCGTACTCCTCGGGGCTCTCGCCCGCCGCGCGGTCGCGGTAGTCATAGCAGGGCGAAACCAGATGCGTGTCGATCAGCAGCGGCGCAAACGGCGCGCGGCGCCATTCATTGCCCCCCGCCGCCAGCGCGCCGAGCGTGTTGCCGTGATAGCTTTGCCGCCGGGTGATGATGTGGCGCCGGTCGGGCTCGCCCTTTTCGACGTAATATTGCCGGGCGAGCTTCAACGCCGCCTCGACCGCTTCGGAACCGCCGGAGACGAAATAGACGCGGTTCAACCCTTGCGGCGCGCGGGCGCTCAGCATGTCGGCCAGTTCCTCGGCCGGGTCCGAGGTGAAGAACCCGGTATGGGCAAAGGCAAGCTGGTCGATCTGCGTCTTGACCGCGTCGCGCACCCCCGCGTCGGAATGGCCGAGGCAGGACACCGCCGCACCACAGGAGCCGTCGAAATAGCGTTTGCCATCGCTGTCGATCAGGTGACAGCCATCACCCGCCACCGCACGGGGCAGCGTGGCGCGGGTGTGGCGCGGAAACACGTGTGACATTTTAAGGTGGTCCTTTTTTTTTCTGCCCGGTCGCCCGCCCTAGCGGATTACCGTCACCGATTGGCGCGCATGGCGCACCACCCGCGCGACATTGGGGCCAAGCAGGTAATCCTTCATCTCGGGCCGGTGCGAGGCCATCACGATCATGTCGACGCCCAGTTGATCGGCTACGCCGGTGATTTCCTTGTAGATCGTGCCATGGCGCACATGCGCCGCGGGCGTGACATCGTCGGGGAAATGCTCGGCGATAAAGGTGTCAAGCACGGCCTCGGTCTCCCTGATCGCGGTCTCGGAATAATCCGTCGGGAAATAGGAGCCGACAATCGCCATGCCGTAATCGGGGATCACGGTCAGGACATGCAACTCCGCCCCCGGCGTGCGGGCCAGCATGACCGCGTGTTCGATCGACGCGTCCCATCCTTCCTGGTGGACCAGGTCAATGGCCAGAAGAACCTTTTTCATCGCGACGTTCCTTTCACGCCATGGCTGCGGCGCTACGACGCGCGCGGCCCGTTTGCAGCCACATGATCAGCGCCAGAAGCGCCAGCGCCGGGATATAGAACACCTCCTTCGGCATCCGCTCGGCCTCTTCCTCGACCACCAGAACCTCCCAGTCGAAATCAATGCCCTGCTGTTGCAAATCACCCCCGAATTCGAGGTTGTCGACATAAACGCCGCCGTCATCCTCGGTACGGAAGGCGATGCCGGCATTCTTCTGCAACCGCGCCGCGCCGTCCCCATCCGATTGCGCCCCGAGATCGAGCGCGACCGTGGTGGCCATGATCCGCCCGGTGGCGAAATTCTCGCCTTCGAGCCGCACCCTCAGTTGTGCGTCATCGGGCGCCGCGCCCGCCAGCTCGACCAGTTGCGCAGGATCGACATGCACGTAAGGGTCTTCGACCATGTCGAGCCAGAAACCTGGCCGGAACAGCGTGAACGCGATGAGCAAAAGCGCCACGTTCTCCCACATCCGGGATCGGGTGAGAAAATATCGCTGCGTCGCCGCCGCAAAGAGCAGCATGGCGATGAGCGCGACAATGAAGACGAACACCGCCTTTGCAGGGCCGACATCAATGAGCAGAAGCTCGGTGTTGAAGATGAACAGGAACGGCAGGATCGCGGTGCGGATGTCATAGGAAAAGCCGATGACCCCGGTGCGGATCGGGTCGCCCTTGGAAATCGCCGCCGCGGCAAAGGCGGCAAGACCCACGGGCGGTGTGTCGTCCGCGATGATGCCGAAATAGAAGACGAACATATGCACCGCAATGAGCGGCACGATGAGGCCCGATTTCGCCCCCACCGCCACGATCACCGGCGCCATCAGCGAGGTGATGACGATATAGGTCGCCGTGGTCGGCAGGCCCATGCCCAGCACGAGGCTGAACAGTGCCACGAAGATCAGCATCAGGAGCAGGTTACCGCCCGAGATCACCTCGATGAATTCGCCGATCACCTGATGCGCGCCGGTGAGGCTCACCGTGCCGACGATGATGCCCGCCGTGCCGGTCGCCACCGCGATGCCGATCATGTTGCGCGAGCCTGCGATCATGCCGTCGATGAACTCGCCCCAGCCACGCGCCCAGTGGGTAAGCGTGCCGTTGCGGAACATCGCCTTCAGCGGGTGCTGGGTCAGCATGATGAAGATCATCGCCACCGTCGCCCAGAAGGCCGAAAGCCCGGGCGAAAGCCGTTCGATCATCAGGTTCCAGATCAGCACGATCACCGGCAGCACGTAATAGGCGCCGGTCTTGGCCACCGGGCCCGGTTCGGGCAGTTCGGTGAAGGCGGCGTTGGGGTCATCGACCTCGAGATCGGGAAATTGCGCGGCCCAGCGCAGAAGCACCAGGTAGGCCGCGAAGAAAAGCACCGCCATGCCCGGAAGCGACCACGCGCCGAGAAGCGGCTTGAGCCAGCCGAGACCGTAATAGATGATGAGGCACAGCACGCAGAACACGATCACGCCCAGCATGAAGCTGGCCAGCTTCTGCGCGAGATTGCGCGCAGGGCCTTTGCGGGGCAGCCCTTCGAGGCCCATCTTGCAGGCTTCGAGATGCACGATATAGACCAGCGCGATGTAAGAGATCAGCGCCGGGAGAATGGCGTGCTTGACCACGTCGAGATAGGAAATCCCGACATATTCGACCATCAGGAAGGCCGCGGCCCCCATCACCGGCGGGGTCAGTTGCCCGTTGGTCGAGGATGCCACCTCGACCGCGCCGGCCTTTTCGGCCGGAAAGCCCACCCGCTTCATCAGCGGGATGGTGAAGGTGCCGGTCGTCACCGTGTTGGCGATCGACGAGCCCGAGATGAGGCCGGTCGCCGCCGAGGCCACCACCGCGGCCTTGGCCGGGCCACCCTTGAGATGGCCCATCAGGGCGAAGGCCAGCTTGATGAAGTAATTGCCCGCCCCCGCCTTTTCGAGCAGCGAGCCGAACAGCACGAAGAGAAACACCATCGAGGCCGAAACCCCGAGCGCGAGGCCGAAAACGCCCTCGGTCTGCATCCAGAAATGGCCCATCGCCTTCGAGAACGAAGCGCCCTTCCACTGCATCGCATCGGGGAAGAAATCGCTGTCGCCGAAGAACACGTACATCAGGAACACGAAGGCCACGATCACCATTGGTAGGCCCAGCGCGCGATAGGTGGCCAGCAGCACCGCCACCAGCCCGATGGCCGAGGCCACCACGTCGCCCGTGGTCCAGAGCCCCGGACGACCGGCAATCGCGGTCTGGTTCCACAAGAGATAGAGCGTGGCATAAAGCCCCGCCGCGATCAGCAGCCAGTCATACCACGGGATACGGTCGCGCGGCGAGGCGCGGAACATCGGATAGGCCAGCGTCGCCAGCGTCAGCCCGAGGGCAAGGTGCAACACGCGCTGCACGTCGGATGTGATATAGATCCAGTTCTGCCCGGTCCATGCCGCCACCAGCGCCGGAACCGGCGAGGCGTTGAGCACCTGCCCGAAGGCCCAGATCAGCGCGATGATGGCGATCAGGCTACCCTGCCAACCCACCGGATTGCGCGCGCCGACATCGAAATCGGCGGCAAAGGCCGCTGCGTCGGTTACACCACCAGAGCCGTTCTTGTTCTCACTGGCCATTCTTTTACCCCCTGTCCCGGTTTCATGTCCCGGTTTCTCCGGTCATGTCGGGCAACCCGGCCCTTTTGTGGGCCTTTCTTGACATGGTTGCCGAACAACGGGCGCGGGGGCCGAAACCCCCGCGCCAGCGCCCTCATCATTCCATGAGGCCAAGTTCCTTGTAGGCCTTGATTGCACCGGGGTGCAGCGGGGCCGACAGGCTGTCCCTGATCATTTCCTCGGCCTTGAGATTGGCAAAGGCCGGGTGCAGCTTGCGGAAATCGTCGAGATTGCCCAGAACCGCCTTGGCGACCTGGTAAACCGCTTCGTCCGACACCTGGGCCGAGGTCACGAAGGTCGCGCCGACACCGAAGGTGGTGACGTCATCGGGGTTGCCCGGATACATGCCGCCGGGAATGGTGGCGATGCGGTAATAGGGGTTCTCCTCGACCAGCTTGTCGATCTCGGGCGCCACGGCGGACACCAGTTTCGCGTCGCACGACGCCACGGTTTCCTGGGTCAGCGCCGAGGGGTGGCCCACCAGCCAGAAATAGCCGTCGATCTGGTTGTCGCACAGTGCGCCGCTCGTCTCGGCCGATTTCATCTGGCCGGCCAGCGCGAGATCGTCACGGCTCCAGCCCATGGCTTCCTCGATCACTTCCCAGGTGCCCAGCGTGCCGGAACCCGGGTTGCCGACATTGAACCGCTTGCCCGGAATGTCGGTGATGTTGGTGATGCCGCTATCGGCACGGGCCAGGATCGTCACCGGCTCGGGGTGGACGGAAAACACCGCGCGCAGATCCTCGAACGGGCCGGCCTCTTCAAAGCGCGAGGTGCCGTTATAGGCGTGATACTGCCAGTCGGATTGCGCCACGCCGAATTCCAGCTCGCCCGAGCGGATCGTGTTGATGTTGTAGATCGACCCGCCGGTCGATTCGACCGAACAGCGGATTCCGTGTTCCTTGCGGTCCTTGTTCACGAGGCGGCAGATCGCGCCACCCGTGGGGTAATAGACCCCGGTCACACCGCCGGTGCCGATCGAGACGAATTCCTGGGTCTGCGCCTGCACATGGCCGGTGGCCATGAGCGTTGCGGCAGCCGCTGCAAAAAGTTTGAGTTTCATGTCGGAGTTCACTCCCTTGTTGTGACGGTTAGCGCAGGGCGCCCCCTGACCGGCAAACCCGGCAAGGCGCGCACCCCGCGCGATTGAGGCGGGCCGGATCGCTCCGGCCATGCCCGACCAAGACAGAATGCGACTGCTCGCACCCGCTTGTCCAGTATCGCGACGTTAAACCCGGGGAATTGTTTTTCCAACTTTTTTCAGCCGCACACCGGGCAAGGCCGGTCGGGCTGGCGCAATCCCGGCGGCCAACCCGGCCCCAAGGCGCCAAGCGCGGCAGGCCCAAGACCCGGCCTCATGCAGCAGAACGCGGCAGGCCAGACCCCGGCCTCAAGCAGCCGAAGGCGGTAGGCCAAACAAACCTGGTGCGGGCGGTGGGACTCGAACCCACACGGGGTTTCCCCCTTCGGATTTTAAGTCCGATATGTCTACCATTCCATCACGCCCGCCTGCGTCACGCGACCTTAAAAGGTTTCGCAAGATGCCTGCAACACGACATTTGGGAAAACGC
Organism: Aquicoccus porphyridii; assembly: GCF_008369105.1. Taxonomy (GTDB): domain Bacteria; phylum Pseudomonadota; class Alphaproteobacteria; order Rhodobacterales; family Rhodobacteraceae; genus Aquicoccus; species Aquicoccus porphyridii. Next base: position 53,747 of record NZ_VINQ01000004.1, read on the forward strand.
GCCTGTCGCCGGACCGATTGCCACCCCGGCCCGGGCCTAGAGGTCCGGCCCGGTCTCGTCGGGGGGCAGCGCGCGCAGGAAACGGCGCTCGGGCAGCCACGGGTTGAGATCGACCGCCACGCGCAGGTCATGCTGGGCCTCGGCCTCGCGGCCCAGCGCGAAGAGCGTCATCGCCCGCCCGGACAGCGCCCCGATATGGGTCGGCGTGAGGGCCAGCGCGCGGTCGAGATCGGCCAGCGCCGCGCGGTAATCCTGCGCGATGAAATAGGCAAAGGCGCGTTGGTTGTAACCCTCGGCGTAATCCGGGCAATAGGCGGTCAGCGTATCGAAAGCCGCAATCGCCCCGAGCAGGTCGCCCACCGCCCGCCGGGTCATGCCCCGCTCGAGCATGGATTGCGCCCGCTCATCGGGCGCATCGGCCCAAAGCGCCCACATCTCGTTGGTGATGCGGCGCGCGGCGCGTTCATTCTCGGCATCGCGCACCTCTTCGACCAGCCGCGCGAATTCGACCGCGTGGTCGGGCGGCGGCGGGCAGGACTCGGCGGCCAGAGACCCCGACCAGAGCCCCGCAATCACGAGCGATGACATGAGGCGCCACATACCCCCATCATCGCGTTGCAGCGTCAGCCGTCAAATAACATCTGCGACATCGGACTCCTTCACCGCCTCCATCGCGACGAAGGTCGAGGTGTTCTCGACATGCGGCAGCGCGGTGATCTCCTCGGCCAGAACCCGGCGGTAATCGCGCATGTCGCGGGTGCGCACCTTCAGCAGGTAATCGAAACTCGCCGCCATCATGTGGGCCTGTTCGATCTGGGCAATCCCCGCCACGGCCGCGTTGAACGCCCGCAGGGCCGCTTCGCGCGTGTCGTTGAGGCGCACCTCGACAAAGGCCACATGATCGAGCCCCATGCGGATGGGATCGAACATGGCGCGATAGCCGGTGATCACGCCGGTCTCCTCAAGCCGCCTGACCCGCGCCTGCGTGGGCGATTTCGACAACCCGATGCGACGCGCAAGGTCGGCGATGCTGATCCGCCCCTCGCTGGCCAGAATCGACAGAATCCGCCGGTCGTGCCGGTCGAGATCGCCAAATGCATCTGACTTGTCTTTCTCTCTCATTTTGGCCCTTTCGCCCATCATATCGTCATTTTTCAGGACACCCGCCTGCAAGATCGGTGGTATCCTAGCCCAGACAAACGGAGAGCGCCATGCCCCTGCCCGACCATATCGCCGCCATCGACGCCGCCACCTATGCCGACGAGGCCGACACCCTGTCGCGCCTGATCGAGACCGCCGCGCTTGACGAGACCGCGCGCGCCCGCATCACCGCGCGCGCCGCCGAACTCGTGCGCGACATCCGAGGCCGCGCGAACCCCGGGCTGATGGAGGTGTTCCTCGCCGAATACGGGCTCTCGACGGATGAGGGCATCGCGCTCATGTGCCTCGCCGAGGCGCTGTTGCGGGTGCCCGATGCCGACACGATCGACGCGCTGATCGAGGACAAGATCGCGCCTTCCGACTGGGCGCGGCACATGGGCCATTCGACCTCGCCACTGGTCAACGCCTCGACCTGGGCGCTCATGCTCACCGGCAAGGTGCTCGACGACCCGAGGCCCGGCCTGATCGGAAGCCTGCGCGGCGCGGTCAAGCGGCTGGGCGAACCGGTGATCCGCACCGCCGTCGGCCGCGCGATGCGCGAGATGGGCCGCCAGTTCGTTCTCGGCGAAGACATCAGCGCGGCGATGGACCGCGCGGCGGGCATGGAGAAGAAGGGCTATACCTATTCCTACGACATGCTGGGCGAGGCGGCGCGCACCGAAGACGACGCACGGCGCTATCACCTCTCCTACAGCCGCGCGATCACCGCCATCGCCGCCGCCTGCAAGAGCCGCGACATCCGCCAGAACCCGGGCATCTCGGTCAAGCTTTCGGCGCTCTTCGCGCGTTACGAGGTGGCCCAGCACGCCCGCGTGATGGACGAATTGACACCCCGGCTGCGCTCACTGGCGCTGTTGGCGAAATCCGCCGGCATGGGCCTTAATATCGACGCCGAAGAGGCCGACCGCCTGACCCTCTCGCTTGACGTGATCGAAACCGTGCTGTCGGAACCCGCGCTGGCCGGGTGGGACGGGTTCGGCGTGGTGGTGCAGGCCTATGGCCAGCGCGCGGGCGAGGTGCTTGATTTCCTGCACGCACTGGCCGAGAAACATGACCGCAAGCTGATGATCCGGCTCGTGAAGGGCGCCTACTGGGACACCGAGATCAAGCGCGCACAGGTCGAGGGGGTCGCGGGTTTCCCGGTCTTCACCCGCAAACCCGCAACCGATGTGAGCTACCTCGCCAATGCGCGCAAGCTCTTGGGCATGAGCAACCGCATCTATCCGCAATTCGCCACCCACAACGCGCATACGGTCGCCGCGATCCTCGACATGGCCGCCGATATGGGCGTGGCCAAGCAGGCCTTCGAATTCCAGCGCCTGCACGGCATGGGCGAGGCCCTGCACGAGATCGTCATGGACCAGGAAGGCAGCAATTGCCGGATCTACGCACCGGTCGGGGCGCATCGCGACCTCTTGGCCTATCTCGTGCGGCGGCTCCTGGAGAACGGGGCGAACTCCTCCTTCGTCAACCAGATCGTGGACGAGGACGTGCCCCCCGAAGAGGTCGCCCGCGACCCATTCGACGCCCTGTCCGACCCCGCGCCCGTCATTCCCACCGGCCCGCAACTCTTCGCGCCCGAGCGCACCAATTCCAAGGGCTTCGACCTCACCCACAGCCCGACACTCGCCGCCATCGAAGAGGCGCGCACGCCGTTCCGCCACCACGAATGGACCGCCGCGCCGATCCTTGCGGGCGATGCCTCACCCGAGGCCCCCGAGCCGCTGACCAACCCCGCCGATCCCGCCGACCACCCCGGCACGGTGGCCTGGGCCAGTGCGGCGGATGTGGAAAGCGCCCTTGCGGCGGCCACGCCATGGGCCGCACCCGCCTCGGAACGCGCGACGATCCTCAACCGCGCCGCCGACCTTTACGAGGCGCATTTCGGCGAAATCTTCGCCATCGTCGCCCGCGAGGCCGGGAAATCCCTGCCCGACGCGGTGGCCGAGTTGCGCGAGGCGGTGGATTTCCTGCGCTACTATGCCGCCAACGCCCCCGAGGGCGACCCGGTGGGCATCTTCACCTGCATCAGCCCCTGGAACTTCCCGCTTGCCATCTTCACCGGACAGGTCGCGGCGGCGCTGGCGGCGGGCAACGCGGTGCTGGCCAAACCGGCCGAGCAGACCCCGCTCATCGCCCATCGTGCGGTCGAACTCATGCACGAGGCGGGCGTGCCGCGCGACGTGCTGCAACTCCTGCCCGGGGCGGGCGAGGTCGGCGCGGCACTCACCTCGGATGCGCGGGTCGGCGGCGTCGCCTTCACCGGCTCGACCGACACCGCGCGCATCATCCGCCGCGCCATGGCACGGCACCTTGCCCCCGACGCGCCGCTGATTGCCGAAACCGGGGGCCTCAACGCGATGATCGTCGATTCCACCGCCCTGCCCGAACAGGCGGTGCAGGCCATCGTGGAAAGCGCGTTCCAGTCGGCGGGCCAGCGTTGTTCGGCGCTGCGCTGTCTCTACGTGCAGGAGGACATCGCCGAGGGCTTCACCGAGATGCTCAAGGGCGCGATGGATCAGCTCGCCATGGGCGATCCGTGGCACCTGTCCACCGATTGCGGCCCGGTGATCGACGACGAGGCGCGCGCCGGCATCGCCGCGCATATCGACGCGGCGCGCGCCGACGGGCGATTGATGCACGAAATCCGCACCCCCAACGCGGGCCATTTCATCGCCCCCACGCTGATCCGCGTGGGCGGCATCAAGGATATGGAGCGCGAGATATTCGGCCCGGTGCTGCATCTCGCCACCTTTCACTCGGGCGATCTCGACCGGGTGATCGGCGACATCAACGCCACCGGCTACGGGCTCACATTCGGGTTGCAAACCCGGATCGACGACCGGGTGCAGCATGTCTCCGAGGCGATCCACGCGGGCAACATCTATGTCAACCGCAACCAGATCGGCGCCATCGTCGGAAGCCAGCCGTTCGGCGGCGAGGGCCTTTCGGGCACCGGCCCCAAGGCGGGCGGGCCGCATTACCTCGCCCGGTTCGGCGCCCGCCCCGCCCCGCAGACCGGGGAGGCATGGCCGCAGGACACGGAGGCGCAAACGGTGCAAAAGGCGCTCGACGCGGCCCCGGCGGCGGCGGGCGGCACCACGCTCACCCTGCCCGGGCCGACGGGTGAATCGAACCGGCTCACCACCCTGCCCCGCCAGCCGCTTCTCTGCATGGGCCCGGGCGAGGAGACCGCCAAGGCCCAGGCCGAGGCGGTGCGCGCACTCGGCGGACGGGCGGTCACCGTGACGGGGCAACTCGCGCCCGAGGCGCTGACCACGCTCAGCGGCCTGTCGGGCGTGATCTTCTGGGGCGACGCCGACATGGCGCGCACCTGCGCCAGCGCACTGGCCGAACGCGACGGGCCGATCTTGCCCTTGATCACCGGCATGCCCGACACCGGTCACGTGATGGGCGAACGCCATGTCTGCGTCGACACCACCGCCTCGGGCGGCAATGCCGAGCTTCTGGGCGGCGCCGCGTAATTGATGCATCGCTCACCCCGCCACCGCGCGCGATCCGAGGGCGCAGGACAGTGAGTATTTTCGCCAAGAAAGAGACCCGGCACCCGCACGCGCCCCACTGTTCTTTCTTGGGAAAAATACTCATCTGCACCCCCGCCCCGACCCGCGCAACGCTTGAGAATCGGGCACACCCGCAGGATTCGGCAGGCGGGGTCGAGGCGCAGCCGAGACCCCGCCCCCGGGCGACGCCGCAGGCGGCGCAAATCCTGCGACTCAGCCGAGTTTCATGATGATGCAGGTGGTCGAGCCGGTCGCATAGAGCCGGTCATCCTCCACCCCCCGGATCTCGCCATCGGCGATGCCGGTCGAGCGGCCCGCGTGATGCACCGTGCCGATGGCACGCACCTGCGTGCCGATGGGAATCGGTCGGATGATGTTGATCTTGTATTCCAGCGTCGTATAGGCCGAGCCCTTGGGCACCTTGGTCTGGATCGCGCAGGCCATGCAACTGTCGAGAATCGTGCCGTACCATCCGCCATGCACGGTGCCGATCGGGTTCATCACCTCGAACGCGGGCGCGCCGGTGAAAATCACCCGCCCCTCTTCCACCAGCTCGGGCCAGAACCCCATGGTCCGCCCGATCGGCGGCCCGGGCAGGCGCCCGTCGGCAATGGCCTGCATGAATTCCAGCCCCGACATCGACAGGATGTCTTCCATCGTGGCAAGGTCTTCGGGTGTTTCGGCGTATTTGCGTGACTCGGCCATGGCATGTCCCCTGTTCGCTGGGGGAAATGCTAGGCGGGCGGGCGGGGGCCGTCCAGACGGCCCGCCGCCGCGTTACGCGACGTTCTCGAGCTGCACCCGCGGCACCACACCCAGCGCATGGCACACGTCACGGGTGAGTTCCGGGCGGTTGAGCGTATAGAAATGCAACGCATCCACGCCTTCGTCGATCAATTCCGAACACATCTCGGTGCAAAGCGCCGTGGCCAGCAGGTCCTCGCGCCCGTCGCGTTCGGCCTTGGCAAAGGCATCGTCGAGCCACGCCGGCACCGACGCGCCGCAACGGAAGGCAAAGTTGCGCACGCCTTTCCAGTTCTCGATCGGCACGATGCCCGGCACGACGGCCTTCTCGATCCCGGCCTTGGCACATGCGTCGCGGAACCGCAGGAAGCTTTCGGTCTCGAAAAAGAATTGCGTGATCGCCTCGTCTGCCCCCGCATCGAGCTTGGCCTTGAGCCAGTCGATATCGGCCTGCGGGTTCTTCGCCTCGGGATGCACGTCGGGATAGGCGCCGACGCGAATGGTGAACTTGCCGGTCGCCGCCAGCGCCTCGATCAACTCGACCGAATGGGCGAACCCCTCGGGATGCGGCACGAAGCGGCCCGACCCCTTGGGCGGATCGCCACGCAACGCCACGATCTCGGTGACACCCGCCTCGGCATAGCTTTCGGCGATGGCCAGCGTTTCTTCGCGCGTCGCGTCCACGCAGGTCAGGTGCGCCGCCACGTTGAGGCCGGTTGCCTTGTTGATCGTGCGTACCGCGTCACGGGTGAGATCACGCGTCGTGCCGCCCGCGCCGTAAGTCACCGAAACGAAACGCGGATCGAGCGGCGCCAGCGCGTGGATCGTGTCCCAAAGGCGGAACGAGCCTTCGAGGTTCTGCGGCGGGAAGAATTCAAATGAAACTTTCGGGGCCATGATGCGACTCGCTTCCTTTTGTTCCGTCCAATTTGACCGCCCGTGCGACGTGAGGCAAATTCATTATTTTCACGATCAACATGAGGGGGCTTCACATTTGATCCCGACCATGGCACATGCCCTGCGACAGGATCGAGGGTCGCCCATGCATATCGAGTTTCGCCACCTGCGCACCATTCGCGCCATCCACCAGGCCGGGGGCCTTGCCCGGGCGGCCGACCTGCTCAACATCACCCAATCGGCGCTCTCGCACCAGATCAAGGGCATCGAGGACCAGGCCGGGGTCGCGCTGTTCGTGCGCCGCTCGAAACCGCTGCGCCTCTCTGCCGCCGGTCAGCGCCTGCTGCGCGCCGCCGAAAAGGTGCTGCCCGAGATCGAGGCGCTCCAGGCCGAGTTCGCGGGGCTGCGCATGGGCAGCGCCGGGCGGTTGCATATCGCCATCGAATGCCATGCCTGTTTCGAATGGCTGTTCCCGGTGCTCGAACAGTTCCGCAAGACCTGGGGCGAGGTCGATGTCGATATCCGCCCCGGCCTCGCCTTCGACGCCCTGCCCGCGCTCATCCGCGAGGATGTGGACGTGGTGATCTCGTCCGACCCCGAGGCGATCGAGGGCGTCGAGTTCCGCCCGCTCTTTGATTACGAGCCGGTCTTCGTCGCCGCCGCCAATCATCCGCTGGCCGCGAAACCCTTTGTCGTGGCCGAGGATTTCCGCGATGAAATGCTGATCACCTACCCGGTGGAGCGCGGGCGGCTTGACGTGTTTTCCGAATTGCTCACCCCCGCAAGGGTCGAACCGCGCGGCGTGCGGCAGGTCGAATTGACGGCGGTGATCCTGATGCTGGTGGCCTCGGGGCGCGGCGTGGCGGTGCTGCCTGACTGGGTGCTGCGCGAGATCCGCACCTCGACCGATTACATCACCCGCCCGATCACCGAAACCGGCCTGACCAAACGGCTCTATGCCGCGATCCGCTCGGATGATTCCGACCTGCCCTACATGGCGCATTTCCTGAAACTCGGGCGCGAGATCCCGGTGCGGATGCAACGGGGATAGGGCGGGCCCGCCCCGGCCCTGAGCCGGGGCCTCTCGCCCTTGTCATGGGCCCCGGCTCAACGCCGGGGCCGGTGTTTCCGATCAGACCCGGCGCGGCTTATCCGGCCAGTTTCGCGGTCATCTCGACCAGCCTTTTGGCCTGGTGCGCCACCGCCTTGGCCCCGGTCTCGTCAAACGCACCGGCATTGGCCGAGTAGCCATAGGGATTGCCGCCCGATTCGAACAGGATCGGATCGGTATAGCCCGGCGCGACAATCACCGCGCCCCAATGCATCACCGATGTATAAAGGCCAAGAAGCGTCGACTCCTGCCCGCCATGGGTGTTCTGGGCGCTGGTGGTCGCGGTAAAGGTCTTGTTGGCCAGCTTGCCCTCCATCCAGAGCCCGCCCAGCGTGTCGATGAACGCGCGCACCTGGCTTGGCGCCGCACCATAGCGGGTGGGGGCCGACCAGAAATAGCCATCGGCCCATGTCATGTCGTCATGGCTGATCTCGGGAATGTCGGCCGCCTTGTCGGCCTGCGCCTTCCAGGCGTCCTGCCCCTCGACCACCTCGCGCGGGGCGGTTTCGGCAAAACGGCGCAAACGCACCTCGGCCCCGGCCGCTTCGGCGGCGCGGGCGGCCTCTGCGGCGACCTGGTGATTGGTGCCATAGGTCGAATAGAATGCAATCAGGATTTTCGGGCTGCTCATGTCATGGATCTCCTTGTTGAGCGATTGTTCCCCAACGACCTATGCCCCCGTCGCCGCACTTGCACTGTTTGCCTGCGAACAGAGCCTGTGCGCCACGCTTGCCCCTTGGCAAGCCGCACCACCCCGCGTATACGCCGCCCCTGAACCAAAGGAGCCGCGCCATGCAGGGCAGTGCAAATCTCAACATCATGATCAAGGCCGCGCGCAAGGCGGGCCGCAGCCTGCTCAAGGATTTCGGCGAGGTCGAGCAGCTTCAGGTGTCGGTGAAAGGCCCCGGCGATTTCGTGAGCCGCGCCGACCTGCGCGCCGAAGAGATCCTCAAGGAGGAGTTGCGCGGCGCACGCCCCACCTATGGCTGGCTGGGCGAAGAGGGCGGCTTTGAGCACGGCGAAGACCCGACCCGACGCTGGATCGTCGATCCGCTCGACGGGACCACGAATTTCCTCCACGGGCTGCCGCATTGGGCGGTTTCGGTCGCGCTCGAACACAAGGGCAAGATCGTGGCGGGCGTGATCTTCGACCCGGTCAAGAACGAGATGTTCTTCGCCGAAAAGGGCCAGGGCGCGTGGCTCGACGATTACAAGCGCCTGCGCGTTTCGGGGCGGCGCAAGATGATCGAATGCATCTTTGCCACCGGGCTGCCTTTTGGCGGGCGGGCCGATCTGCCCGAAACGCTGCACGATCTCGCGCGGCTCCTGCCCGCCTGCGCCGGGGTGCGGCGCTGGGGCTCGGCGGCGCTCGATCTCGCCTATGTCGCGGCGGGGCGCTATGACGGGTTCTGGGAACGCGGGCTCAATGACTGGGATCTCGCCGCGGGCCTCCTGATCGTGCAAGAGGCCGGCGGGTTCATCGAACCGATCGACCCCGGGGGCCACATCCTCGAAGACGGCACGGTGATCTGCGCCAACGAGGCGATGTTCGACCCCTTCGCCAAGCTGATCCGGGGAAGCTGATCCGGGGCTGCGCGCGCCGCGTTAACCGGATTTCGCCCTCGCCCGGCACGGATTTCCCGGCAGCCGGGCGGCAGCCGGAAAGCAGCCGGATGTCACCCCCCGGTTTTTCGCGGAAAAATCGCCGTTAACCCCACCGTGCGCCGCGCGGTTCAGCCCTTGCGATCCGACGGATGGTTGACCCCGTCCACCCACGCAATCGGGTCGAGATCGCGCGGGCTCACCCCCTCGATCGCACCAAGGTTGACGCCGAATTCCTTCGGGTTCGAGCGCCGCCTGTGGTGGGTATAGATGCCGCATGCCCGGCAGAAATAATGCTCGGCCGTCCCGGTATTCCATTGATAAAGCGTGAGATTTTCCGCGCCCTTCACGATTTCGAGCCGCCCCTCGGGCACCGTGACCGCCGCCGCCCCGCGCCGTCGGCAGAACGAACAGTCACAGCGCCGCGCCGTATCCAGCCCCTCGGGCGGATCAATCGCAAGCTCGACCGCCCCGCAATGACATGTCAGCCGCATGGTCATTTTCGTCTCCTACGTGTGATCCGGGGCACGTTCGAAGGGTCATATTTCGCCTCCGGATGCGGCGGATGCCCCGCATGCCGCGCCCAGAACCCCTTACCACCATTGGATAAAAAGACCGGGATGGTCAGAATCGCCCCGATCGCGAAACCGCCCGCATGGGCCCAGTAGGCCACGCCCCCCGCCATCGGATCGGCCCCCAGACCGCCGATGAATTGCAAGCCGAACCAGACCGCCAGCATCACCCATGCAGGGATCGTGAAGATGCGGAAAAAGATGATGAATATGAACAGGATATCAATCCGCGCCTTGGGGAAAAGCAGAAGGTATCCCCCCATCACCCCGGCAATCGCCCCCGAGGCCCCGACCGTCGGCACCATCGAATGAGGCGCCATCGCCACATGCACAAGCCCCGCCCCCACGCCACAGGCCAGGTAGAACAGCAGATAGCGCCAATGCCCCATCAGGTCTTCGAGATTGTCGCCAAAAATCCACAAGAACAACATGTTACCAAGGATATGCATAAACCCGCCATGCAGGAACATCGAGGTAACGAGCGTCTCGTAACCGCCGCCCGACATCACCCGCGCAGGCAGGATCGCCCATTCGTGAAAGAACATGTTGAGCGCGCGCGGATCGTTGAAGAGCCCGACATAGGACAGGAACACCGCGACATTCACCACGATGAGCGCATAGGTGACATAGGGCACGCCGTTCGACGGGTTGTGATCGCGGATCGGAAACATGGCCCGAGGCTAGCCGCTTTGCCGACGAGGGAAAAGCCACAAGATGCCCGTCATTCAGTCGACCAGGGCCGCCTGCACCAAGGCCTTGAGTTCGACCCGGCTTGGATAGGACGAGGACGGAACGAGCTGGGTGAAATAGACCACCGTGAGCCGCTCGACCGGATCGGTCCAGAAATAGGTCGAGGCCATGCCACCCCAACCGAAATCGCCCACCGATCCCGGCATGCGCGCCAGCGCCGGATCAAGCAGCACACCACCGCCAAGGCCGAACCCCATGCCCGCCATCGGCATTTCCATGAAGCTTTCCGCCCCCAGCGAGGCAATATCGCCGGGCAGGAAGTTTCGCCGCATGAAGGCGACCGTTCTCGGGCCGAGCAGCCGCACACCATCGAGTTCGCCACCCCGGCGCAACATCTCGCCAAAGCGCATGTAATCGTCGAGCGTCGAGACCAGCCCGCCACCGCCCGAGAACATGCTCACGCGCTCTTCGGCAAAGGCACTTTTCCCAGCCGGGTCGAGCAGGGCCAGCGGATCGTCGGGCGTCTTGGTATAGCAATCGGCGAGCCGCGCCTGTTTGCCCGCGGGCACGCAAAACCCGGTATCCGCCATGCCCAGCGGGTCGAACACCATTTCGCGCAGCACCCGGTCGAGCGGCTGGCCGGTGACGATCTCGATCACCCGGCCGATCACGTCGATGCCGACGGAATATTCCCATTTCGTGCCGGGCCGAAACGCCAGCGGCTGCGCCGCTGTGTGGTCGCACATATCGGCCAGAACGCCCATGCGCGGGCCGAAATCGACCTTCTCGCGCTCATAGATCCGCGCCGCGAGACCGGGGTTGAACCCGTAGGTGAGGCCCGATGTATGGGTCAGACATTGCGTCAGCGTGGGCGAAGGCACCTTTTCGACCTGCGCCTCGTCGGTGGCGCCCGGCAACAGGGCGTGGCAGTCGGCAAAGCCGGGGATATAGTCGGACAACCGGTCTTCGAGCCGGACCAGCCCGCGTTCCATCAACATGGCCAGCACCGCCGAGACCACCGGCTTGGTCATCGAATAGATGCGCGCGATGGTATCGCGCGCATAGGGCAGGCCCTGCGCCACCGACCGCTGCCCATCACAGCCGAAATACGCCTCTTGGCCGTCACGAAAGATCAGCAGGGATGAGCCGGTATAGCGCCCGCTTTCGCGGTTGCGCACCATCCAGTCGTCGATCCGGGCGAGGCGGTCGGGGTCGAACCCCGGCATTGTGTCCCTCATACTTCCAGCCATTCCTTGCGGATCGCTTCGTTCGCGGTGAGTTCCTCGGGCGTGCCCTCGAACACCATGCGCCCGTGCCCCATCACGTAGACACGGGTGGCGATGCGCAACGCGATGGTCAGTTTCTGCTCGACCAGCAGGATCGAGACGCCCCGCTTGGCGATCATTTCGAGCATGTCCCCCACCTGTTCGACGATCTTGGGGGCCAGCCCCTCGGTCGGTTCGTCGATCATCACGAAATCCGGGTCGCCCATCAGCGACCGGCACACGGTGAGCATCTGCTTTTCGCCGCCCGACAGCACCGCGGCATCGACGTCGGCACGTTCGCGCAGGTTGGGGAAGGCGTCGAACATCATGTCCATCGACCAGCGCCCCTGCCCGTCCTTCTGCCCGGGCTTGAGCCCGAGGGTCAGGTTCTGCTTGGTGGTCAAACCGGGAAAGATGTCACGGTTCTCAGGCACATAGCCGATCCCCGCCTTGGCAACCTCATAGGACGGCTTGCCGGCAAGTTCCTTGCCGCGAAACTTGACCGAACCGCGCGGCGGCACCTCGCCCATCACCGCCTTGCAGGTGGTCGAGCGGCCAACGCCATTGCGGCCCAGAAGGGCCACGATCTCGCCCTCCTGCACCTTGAAATCGACGCCCTGAAGGATATGGCTCTTGCCGTAATAGGCGTGCAGATCGGTGACTTCCAGCATCGCGCTCATGACGCCTCCTCCTCAAGCGTGGTTCCGAGATAGGCTTCCTGCACGGCCTTGGAGGCGCGCACCCGCTCGGGGGTGTCGGTTTCGATGATCTCGCCATAGACCAGCACGCTGATCCGGTCGGCAAGATCGAAAATCACGCCCATGTCATGTTCGACGACCACGAGCGTCTTTTCCTCGGTCACCTTGCGGATCAGATCGACAATCAGGTCGGTTTCCGAATGGCTCATCCCGGCGCAGGGTTCATCCAGCATGATGATGTCGGCCCCGCCCGCGATGGTAATCCCGATCTCGAGCGCGCGCTGTTCGGCATAGGCCAGCGCACCGGCGAGCATGTCGCGGCGCTTGGTAAGGTTGATCTGTTCGAGAATCTCGTCGGTTCGGCGGGTCAACTCCCTTTGACCGTTCACCATGGTCCAGAAATTGTACTTGTAACCCATCGACCAGAGGAGACCACAGCGGACATTCTCGAACACCGTCATCTTGTGGAAGATGTTGGTGATCTGAAAGCTGCGTGAAAGCCCCATGCGGTTGATTTCAAAGGGCTTCTTCCCACTCACATCCTGGCCGTGCAAAAGCACCTGTCCCGTTGTGGGCGCGTATTTCCCGGTGATGAGATTGAACAGCGTCGATTTCCCGGCACCGTTGGGGCCGATGATCGCGTGACGCTCGCCCTTCGTGATTTCGAGATTCACGTCCTGGATGATCTTGGCAAGGCCAAAGCTCTTGTTGAGGTTTCTCAGTTCGATCGCGGCTGCGGTCATTTGCCTGCCTCCCCCATATGCGTCGCCTCATCCCAGGCCGCCTTGAGCCCGGGGGCGAGCTTGACCAGCGCATAGGCGCTCACCCCGGCTATGACGAGGCCGATGATCATCGGTAGCGGCGAGTGACTGTCGAAGGTGAGCCACCAGTAGATCGTCATTTCGTTGTCGCCGCGCCCGGCATGTCGGGCATGAAACAGGATCTCGAGCACCGCCGCCGTCGACAGAATGAAGGCCAGCGTCGGCACGGCCATTTTTGCATAGGGTTTGACCAGGTACCCGATCTTGCCCAGTTTCCATGGCATTACGTGCAGCGCCAGAAGCCCGGTGAGCCCGAAGGGAAAGAACATCACCGTCGCGACGAACAGGATACCGACATAAAGCGCCCAGATCTCGGTATGCAGGCTCAGCACGGTTTGCAGCAGGGTAAAGACGATGGCCCCGATGATCGGCCCGATGAAAAAGCCCACGCCGCCAAGGAACGTCACCAGAAGGATGCTCCCCGACGTGGCGAGGTTGAGATTCTCCTCGGTCAGGATCTCGAAGTTGATGGCGAAAAGTGCGCCCGCGATCCCGGCAAAGAAACCCGAGGCGCAGAAGCTGATCCAGCGTACATTGCGTTGGGAATAGCCCAGGAACTCGGCGCGTTCCTCGTTGTCGCGCACCGCGTTGGCCAGTCGGCCCATCGGCGTGCGCGAATAGAGATACATCCCCAGCGCCGCGATCAGAAGCCACACCGCCGTCAGGTAATAGACCTCTTGCTGCTGGCCAAAATCCCAGCCGAAGAAGGGCAGCATGTCGGTGCGGTTGCCGCTGATTCCCTCTTCGCCGCCAAAGAAGATCACGATGATGATCGACAGCGACGCAACCAGCTGGCCCACCCCGAGCGAGATCATGGCAAAGGTCGTCCCCGCCCGTCGGGTCGAGAACCACCCGATGAGAAAGGCAAAGAGCAGCCCGAAGAACCCGCCGAAGATCGGCAGGACCGGCAAGGGCAGCCATGGATCGTCGCTCATCCAGTTCAGGACATGCATCGAGAAGAACCCGCCCAGTCCCATATAGACGGCATGGCCGAAGCTGAGCATCCCGCCCTGCCCCAGAAGCATGTTATAGGCCAGCGCAAAGACGATGGTGATCGCCATCTGGTTCATGATCGTCAGCGCCGCACGCGAGTCGAAGATCACCGGCAGCAGGAACAGCGCCACCGCGGCGATGATCCATGGCAGCGCATGGTTGAGCGGGACAAGCCGACTTGTCCCGGCGGTCAGGGGATTGGTGGATGGGGTGCTCATGTCTCACGCTTCCCAAAGAGGCCCTGCGGACGCACCACAAGGACGATGACCATAAAGAGATAGGGCAGGATCGGCCCGACCTGCGGCAATGTCAGGGTCCAAAGATCCTGCCAGGCGCTTTCCCACATCAACGTCGGCTTTTCGAAACCGAGCCAGATCAGAAGATCCTCCATCCGCAGGTTGTAACTGGCTGCGAAGGTCTGCATCCAGCCGATCAGGAGCGAAGCGACAAGCGCGCCCCAGAGGCTCCCGAGCCCGCCAACCACGATGCACACGAACACGATCGCCCCCAGCGTGAAGGCCATGCCCGGAAAAGTGCCCATCACCGGCCCGGCGATCACGCCGGCCAGGCCCGCCATCGCGGTGCCGACGCCGAACACGCCCATGAACACCATCGGCACGTTGTGGCCAAGGTTCTGCACCGTCTCGGGATATGACAGCGCCGCCTGGATCGTCATGCCGACCCGGGTTCTGGTCAGGATGTAGAGCAGCACGAGGAACAGCGCGATCGCCATGAAGATCATGAAGACCTTGTAGGCCGGAAAGGTGTTGCCGGCGATGGCGAAGGCCGTGAAATCAAGCGCCTCGGGCGGGTTGTACGGCACCTGCTGGCGGCCCCAGAAGAATTGCACGAATTCCTCGATCAGAAGGGCAAGCCCAAAAGTGAAGATCAGTTCGGGTACATGGCCGTATTGGTGGACCCGCCTGAGCCCGTATCGCTCGATCAGCGCCCCCATCACGCCGACGATGATCGGGGCCACGATGAGCCCCGCCCAGAAGCCGGTGAACATGCTGATCTGATAGGCAAAATAGGCGCCCAGCATGTAAAAGCTCGCATGGGCGAAATTCAGCACGCCCATCATCGAAAAGATCAGCGTCAGCCCGCTGCACAGCATGAAGAGCAACAGCCCTGTGACGAGACCGTCCAGGATGTTGACGATAAAGAGCGACATGCGTCGGCCTCCCTGCCCTCGGTCAGTTGATTGGAATTCTTGTGCGTGTCCCGGGCCGCGCGATCAAACGCGGCCCGGGCCAGACAGCGCCGTGTTACGGGCGCTCCATCTCGCAGGTTGTCGGCAGGTCGGCACCGGCATTCACGATCGAGTTCTCGTATTTCAGGCCATAGCCCGAATTGTCGAAATCGAACGGCGCCTCGACAGGCACGTGGCCATAGATGTGCACTTCCTGGATCAACTGGTGATCGTCGGGGCGCATGACCATCGGGTTATCACTCCAAAGGCTGTCGGTGAACTCCATGCCTTCCAGCGCGTTCGCCACCTGCACCACATCGGTCGCGGTCCCGGCGTCGTCTATCGCCATGGCCAGCATCTGGACCACGTTGGTGATCCGCGACTGGCTGATATTGCCATCAGGATGCTTTTCCTTGAACGCACGGACATACTCCTGCGCCTCGGGCTTGGACGGCGGGTTGTTGCCGCCTTCGGCCACGAGCTTGAGCGATCCCACACCGGTTTCGCCAAAGGCCGCGGTGATGCCGTCGGCCGCCGCGTAATAGGTGTAGATCGGGCCCGAGAACCCGTTCTCGATCACCGCCTTGCCGAGGCCGAGCATGTCAGACCCCCAGTTGCCGGTGATCATCGCGTCTGCACCGCTCGACACCACCTTGCGGGCATAGGGGGTGAAATCCTGCACGTTGCCGATCGGGTGCAGCTCGTTGCCGACAATCTCGATATCGGGGCGTTTGGCGGTCAGCATCCGCACCGCGGCCGAGGCCACGGCCTTGCCAAAGGAATAGTCCTGGCCGATCACGTAGATCTTCTTGATGTCCTCGTTCTCGGCGATGACGTCGGTCAGCGCGTCCATTTTCATGTCGGCATGCGCGTCGAAACGGAAATGCCAGAAGTTGCACTTGTCATTGGTCAGCGCCGGGTCCACCGCTGAATAGTTGAGGAACAGCACCCGGTCATCGGGATTGCGGTCGTTGTGCTTCGCGATCGCATCGGTCAGCGCGTTGGCCACGCCCGAGCTGTTGCCCTGCACCACGTAGCGGATGCCCTGGTCGATCGCGACCTGAAGCTGGATCAGCGATTCCTTGGGGCTGATCTTGTTGTCAAAGGCGACGATCTCGAACATCTGCCCGTCCAGCACGCCACCCCTTTCGTTCACCAGCGTATCTGCGGCGAACTGATACTGATGCAGGCCGTTGGTGCCGGTCGCCGCGAACGGTCCCGACAACGGGTCGATATAGGCGATCTTGACAGTCTCGGCCGCGGCAGCGGTGGCCGCAAGGCCGGCCACGGCCATGCCGAGCGCGAATTTCTTGAGTGATTTCATTTCTGGGTCTCCTCCCATGGTTGGGTTTTCTTGGTTTATCCGCCGGACATTGGGATGCCTCTTTGGCAGTTATGTGGCCTCGGCAGGATCGGTCATCCGATGCACCATGCCCCGAGGGTCATCAAAACGGACAGGGTCCGGTTGGTTCACTTGCGGGTCGTCCTCCTCCGTTCCTCTGCGCCTGACCGCTCCGACCAGCCTGTGCGCGGCATTCCCCTCGTGCCCTGAGGCAGGTGTCATTAAAGGAAAGCTGTGCCCTCTGACTCAAGGTTTTGTTGGGCCTCCCGCTCATTACGTGACGTCAGAACGCTGCAATCCGCATGACCCCCGGCATCACCTCACCATTCCCCCGGTCAAACACCCCGCCAGAGCACCGATCGACAGCCGTCCGGTAACCCGCCGGACCCCGAGCATAACCGCATCGGGCGAATGCGCAAAGCGCCGCGTGCCTGTCCAGGGCAAATCACGATCACATTCGCGCGGGATGTCGAACATCGGCAGGACCGCTATTTGTGTCGCCAAGGTGAAAATCCACAAGTTATTGGGGTTATCCCCAACAAATTGCTTTACAGGTGAGGGTTCAGCCCCCACCATATTTCGTAGGAGGCGGGGAAATCGCCCCACCTTCTAGAGCAGGCACCTAGCGCTTGGGGCGCTGCCAAGCCCCAGCGCCAGAACAGCAAAGAGGTGGCGTCATGGCCCTGAGCGAGCAGTATCTGGAAGACGAGATTCACCCGATCGACATCGTTGAAACCCTGGCCGCGCATCACGACTGGGATTTCGACCGCATCGCCGACGACCAGATCGCCATGGCCGTCGAAGGCCAGTGGCGGACCTATTCCATCACGCTGGCATGGTCGGCCTATGACGAAACGCTTCGCATGGTCTGTACCTTCGAGATGGAGCCGCCCGAAGACAAGCACGCCGCGCTGATGGCGGCGCTGAACGCGGTCAACGATCAATGCTGGGCGGGCGCGTTCACATGGTGGCAAGACCAGAAGCTGATGGTCTATCGCTATGGTCTCGTGCTGGCGGGAGGACAGATCGCATCGGCCGAACAGATCGACACGATGATCCGCGCCGCAGTGATGAGCGCCGAACGCTATTACCCGGCCTTCCAGCTGGTCGTGTGGGCCGACCGCAGCCCGAAGGATGCGCTGCAAGTCGCCATTGCCGAGGCTTACGGGCGCGCGTAACACTGTCCCCCGCAACGACTTAAGGGGGATCACATGAATATGGATGACATCGCGGCGCGCGGGCTGGTGTTACTGGGGTGCGGCAAGATGGGTTCGGCCATGCTCAAGGGCTGGCTGGCCGGTGGGTTGCCGCCCGGATCGGTGCATGTGCGCGACCCCTACCCGTCGGACTGGCTGCGCGGCGCCGGGGTTCACATCAATGACGACCTGCCCAAGGCCCCGGCCATCGTGCTGATCGCGGTCAAGCCGCAGATGATGGAAGAGGCACTTCCGGTGCTGGTTCCCATGGGCAACGGCGAAACGCTTTTCCTGTCGGTCGCGGCGGGCACACCGATTGCCACCTACGAGCAGGTGCTGGGGGCGCAGACGCCGATCATCCGCGCCATGCCCAACACGCCCGCCGCCGTCGGGCACGGCATCACCGCGATCATCGGCAACGCGCAGGCCAGCGCGGCCCATCTCGACGCCGCGGACTCGCTGCTGCGCGCGGTCGGACAGGTTGTCCGCCTCGAAGCCGAATCGCAGATGGATGCCGTCACCGGGGTTTCGGGGTCCGGCCCGGCCTATGTGTTTCACATGATCGAATGCCTGGCTCGGGCCGGCGAGGCGCAGGGGCTGGCACCCGATCTGGCGCTGGATCTCGCCCGCGCGACGGTCGCCGGGGCGGGCGCGCTGGCAATGGAGTCGGGCGAAAGCCCCGAGCAATTACGCATCAACGTCACCTCGCCGGGCGGGACGACCCAGGCCGGGCTCGACCTGTTGATGGACGAGGCGAGCGGCCTGCCGCCATTGATGGAAAGGACCGTCGCCGCCGCCACCAACCGCGCAAAGGAATTGGCAAATGGCTGAGATCACGTTCGATGATTTCCTCAAGGTCGATATCCGCACGGGCACCGTGACCCGCGCCGAACCCTACCCCGAGGCGCGCAAGCCCGCGATCAAGCTCTGGATCGATTTCGGCCCCGAGATCGGCGAGCGCAAATCCTCGGCCCAGATCACCGCGCATTACACGCCCGACGCGCTGCTGGGCAAACAGGTCATCGCGGTGGTGAACTTCCCGCCCCGCCAGATCGGAAAGTTCATGTCGGAATGCCTCGTTCTGGGGCTGTCTGACACGCAGGGCGAAATCGTGCTACTCTCACCGGATCAGCCCGTGCCGAACGGAGAACGGATGCATTGAAACGCCTGCTCATCACCCGCCGCCACCCCGAACGCGTCATCAAAGCCGCGCGCGCGCTGTTCGACGTGACCCTGCGCGACCGCATCGACCCGCTGTCGACGGACGAGGCGCGCGCGGCGCTCAGCGACCATGACGCGGTGCTGCCGACGCTGGGCGATGCCTTTTCGGAAGAGGTCTTCGCCGTCGTGGGCCGCCCGCGTGCGACCATCCTCGCCAATTTCGGCGTGGGCTATAACCATATCGACGTGGAATCCGCGCGCCTGCATGGCGTGACGGTGACCAACACACCCGGCGCGGTGACCGATGCCACCGCCGATATCGCCATGACGCTGATCCTGATGAGCGCGCGCCGCGCCGGCGAAGGCGAACGGATGTTGCGTGCAGGTCAATGGACGGGCTGGAACCCGATGCAGCTCCTGGGGATGCATGTGACCGGCAAGACGGTGGGCATGGTCGGCATGGGCCGGATCGGACAGGCCATCGCGCGGCGCTGTCACTACGGGTTCGGGATGAAGGTGATCTATGCCAACCGCTCCGAAAAGCACATGGAATTCCCCGCCGAGCAGATGGCCCAGCACGAACTGGCGCGGCATGCCGATATCGTTGTCGTGGCGGTGCCGGGCGGGCGCGAGACGCATCACCTGATCGGCGCGGGGTTCCTGTCGTCGATGCAAAGGCACGCGCATTTCATCAACATCTCGCGCGGCGACGTGGTGGACGAAACCGCGCTCATCGCCGCGCTGGAAGAGGGCCGGATCGGCGGCGCCGGGCTCGATGTCTACGAACATGAGCCGGATGTGCCCGAACGCCTGCGACGGCTGGAAAACACGGTGCTCCTGCCACATCTCGGCACGGCCGCGCTCGATGTGCGCGAGGCGATGGGGATGATGGCCATCGAGAACCTGCGCGCCCATCTCGAAGGCCGCGAACCGCCCAACAAGGTTTGAAGCGCGGGCGTTCCGCCCTTGATTTCCCCGGCGCGCTGGGGTGATCTGTAGCGCAATCCAAGGGAGGGGCCCCATGTATCAGCCAGCCATCACCGGCACGGGCGTCTTTACGCCCGAACATGTCATCACCAATGACGAGCTGGTCGCCAGCTACAATGCCTATGCCGAGAAATGGAACACTGAGCATGCCGAGGCCATCGCCGCCGGGACGACCGAGGCGAAAGAAATGTCTTCGACCGGGTTCATCCTCAAGGCCAGCGGGATCGAGCGGCGCTATGTGCTTGAGAAAGAGGGCATACTCGACCCGAACCGCATGTATCCGCATTTTCGCCAGCGTAGCGACGACGAACCCGGCCTGATGACCGAGATCGCCATGGATGCCTGCGAAAAGGCACTGGCCATGGCGGGCGTGACGGCGGGCGAGATCGACCTCGTGATCTGCGCCGCCTCGAACATGGAACGCGCCTATCCCGCGATCGGTGTCGAGATTCAAAAGGCGCTCGGCGCGGGCGGTTTTGCCTTTGACATGAACGTGGCCTGCTCGTCGGCCACCTTCGGAATCCAGGCCGCCGCCGACATGATCCGCGCGGGCAGCGTGCGAAAGGCGCTGGTCGTCAACCCCGAGATCACCAGCGGACACCTCGAATGGCGCGACCGCGATTGCCATTTCATCTTCGGCGATGTCTGCACCGCGACGGTGCTCGAACGCGCCGGGGATGCGAAGGGGCCGCACTGGATCGTGCATTCCACCCGCTGCGCCACGGAATTCTCCAACAACATCCGCAACAACAACGGCTTTCTGCGCCGCAACCGCCCCGACGGGATGAAAGACCGCCGCGACATGCAATTCATGCAGAACGGTCGCAAGGTGTTCAAGGAAGTGGTGCCCATGGTCTCGGACCATATCGCCCGGCACATGCAGGACGAGGGCTGGCAGGCGGGCGATCTCAAGCGGATGTGGCTCCACCAGGCCAACAAGGCGATGAACGATTTCATCGGCCGCAAGGTGCTGGGTCGTGTACCGGCCCCCAAGGAACAGCCCAACATCCTTCAGGAATACGCCAACACCTCGTCCGCCGGGTCGATCATCGCCTTTGCCAAGCATTCGAGTGACATGGCCCCGGGTGACAAGGGGCTGATCTGTTCCTTCGGCGCGGGCTATTCGGTCGGCTCCGTCCTGGTCGAGCGCGCCTGACGCCCCGATTTTTCGCCGAACAATCGCCTACCTTGCGACCGTCACGGCAACCGGCCCGAGGCTCGCGAATTCCGCCTCGAACCGCGCGCCCGGCATGGCGTGAACGACATCGCAGATCAACCCCGTCGCGATCACGTCGCCCCGGCAAAGCCCCATGCCGCGCGCGGAGAGGTCATTGGCGAGCCACGTGATCACCGCATCCGCGCCACCCATCGCATTGGCCCCCACGCCCTCGGTCAGCGCCTCATCGTCGCGCCGCACCGTGACCCGCTCACCCGCCAGATCGCGGGCCGGGTCGAAACCCTGCCCTGCCCCGCAGATCAGCCCACGATTGATCACCCCGTCGGCCGCCAGCCATTCCGCCGCCTCGCGGATACCACCCGGCAGGCGCTTGTTGACCCATTCAATGACCGGCAGCACCTCGCCCACCGCCGCCAGCACCTCGGCCCGGTCATAGGGCGCATCGCGCGGCGGCAGGTCGGCCCGCATCCTCAGCCCCACCTCGGCCTCGAGAATGCCGAGATCCCCCTCGACCGGCGCCATCTCGGCGCCGCTGTCCCAGACCATGCCATCAAAGACCGGCCCCGCCAGCGGCGCATCGACGCCACAGATCTCTTGCGCACGCACCGAGGTCAGCCCGACCTTCCAGCCCACCACCGGCGCGCCCATCGCCGCCGCCATCGCCGCCTGAATCGCCAGCGCCTGATCCATATCGGGCCGCGCGCAGGGATAGTTTTCAAGCTTGCGCCCCGCGCGCCGCGCCTCGGCCAATACCCGGCCCACCGTTTCGATCTCCATCCTTCGCCTCCCGTTACTCTTCCACCCGGTCGCCCACCGCCTCGCGCCAATGCCGCCGGCACAGGCTCTCATAGGTTTCGTTGCCGCCGATCTGCACCTGTTCGCCGCCGGTCACGACACGACCCTCGGCATCACGGCGCACCACCATCGTGGCCTTCTTGCCGCAATGGCAGATCGTGCGCACCTCGCGCATCTCGTCGGCCAGCGCCAGAAGCGCGGCCGAACCGGGAAACAACGCGCCACGGAAATCGACCCGCAAGCCATAACACATCACCGGCACACCCAGGTCATCGACCACCCGGGCCAGTTGCCAGACCTGATCATGGGTCAGAAACTGCGCCTCGTCCACGAAAACACAGGCAACCCGCCCCACGTCAAGCCGCGCACCGACGCAGGCAAAGAGGTCGTCGCCCGCGTCGAACATGTCGGCCTCGGACCCGATCCCGATACGGCTCGCAATCCGGCCTTCACCCGCGCGGATATCAAGCCGCGCAGTCAGCAAATAGGGCTCCATGCCCCTTTCGCGGTAGTTATGCGCCGCCTGCAAAAGCACGGTCGATTTGCCCGCGTTCATCGTCGAATAATTGAAGTGGAGCTTGGCCATGGGCGCGGTTTATGCCGCCTTGGCGGATGGGTGCAAGCCTCTTGCGCAAGCCGCCACGCATAGCGGGAAAAGACGGGGCCGACGGGCCCGAGGGAAATGCGCGCCGCAGGCAAGCCACTGGGGATGGGCCGGAACGCACCCGCATTTCTGTTCAACCCGTCGTGTCAGACCGTTTGCGGCCCAACCACCGGACACATATGCGCCGGTCCCCGCCTCCGACCGGTGCTTGCGGCACCGGACCCGTTGTTCCCGCCTGTCGCGGGCATGAATCAGTCATGACATTCTCGATCAAAACGACTAATGGGAAATAAATTAACGATTTCCCCGCAACCGGCGGGCAGCGTGAACATGGGGACAGCATGGATATGAACGGCGTTGGCAACTACCTGAAAAAGCACACCGAGGCGCTGGTCAAGGATGTCGGTATCGAACCAGCCTGCCAACTGACCGGAAAGTCCAAGGCCACGCTCGGGCGATATTATTCCGACAATGAAGAACACGCCGACAGGTTCATGCCGATCGACGCGGTCGCGGCGCTGGAAGCGGCTGCCAGTTATCCGCATGTGACCGCGGCCCTGTCCGATCTGAAGGGCATCACGCTCAGCCATGACCAGCGCCGCCAGAATGTCTCCAAGGGAAACGTCAACACCGACGTGATCGCGCTCAGCCAGCGTTTCGCGATGCTCATGGCCGAGTATCAGCAAGCGATCGAGGACGGGGTCATCACGGTGAACGAGGCCAAGCGCCTGCTCAAGGAAGCGGTGACGTTGCAACAGGTGCTGCTCGACATGAAGCTGAACCTCGAACAGGAAGCGGGCTGACCCCGGCTTCCGCGCCCGGCACACCCCCGTCGGAGCAGGCACCTTGGCAGGTACGTTGAGGATTCCCCCGATACGGGCGCAATCATCGGAACGGTGAGGGGCGGGTGGGGGTCCTAGGCGGACTCACAGGCTCATTTCGAATGCTGCGGGTGCCGCGCGCCGCGGCCTGCCCCAGAGCAGACATTTGATCGTCAAAGCCCCCGCAAGACAAGGCGCATGGCCTCGGTCCCCTTGTCATCGCCCAGGGCCTCGACCCCGATTGCCAGCGCATAGAGGGCGCGGGGGGCGACCGGATCGGTGATACCGGCTTGCGTGCATAGATCGGCCAGCGCGTCCAGCCTCCGTGCATCCATCCGGCGCAGAGCATCGGCGACGTCCGGGGCCGACAGCGCCCAGGCGCGCAGGGCCGGTTCCAGCGCGATGCCGCCATAAGACGGGTCTCGATAGCCCGTTGCCAGCAGGCACAACTGTTCCAGACGTCCGCGCGGCGGCAAGTCGGGGTCAAGCGAGGCCAGAACATCGGTGAAGGCGCGGGTTTCCCAAAGCGCGATCAGTTTAGCCAGATAGTCGGGCAAATCCTTGAAATGCCAGTAGAACGATCCCTTGGTCGTACCCAGGTTGCGCGCCAGGGCCTCGGCGCGCAAGGCGCTCGGGCCCTGATCGGCCAGCGCGCGGAACCCGGCCATCAGCCAGTCTTCGGCGCTCAGACGGGGACGGGGCTGCTGTGTCATGGCAAAAACCATACGCTACCGTATTGACAGGGTCAATGCAGATCACTATTCCATACGCAACCGTATGGAGACCACGATGCTTTGGACCCGCCTTGCCGCCACCCTGATGGGGGCCACCGTTCTGATCCATGTCTTTGCAGGCGGTGTCGATGTGCATGCGCCCATGCAGGCGGTCTTGCCCGACCCGGGGCTTGCGGCCTTTGCCGCAGTTTTGTGGCATGCCGTCACCGCGGTGCTGGTCGTGCTGACCTATGGGCTGTGGGTTCTGGCCAAGCGCCGCGATCTTGCGTTCGAGATTGTTCTGTCCGGGGTTCAGGTCGGCTTTGCGGCGGTGTTCCTGTTTTATGGCCTGACGCGGCTCGGCACTGTCAGCGACATGCCGCAATGGGTGATCTTTCTGGCCATCCCGGCGCTGACCCGCTTGGGCCAAAGCCGCGAAAGGGTACTGTGATGCAGGCCGATCTTGTCGCCCCGCGCGAGGAGCTGGATTTTTACGATACCCGCGGCATCGATCTGCCGCAGCCCATGACGGCGCTTGAGGCCTGGAGCCTGGCGATGCGCCACCCCCTGCCCGGGATGGCGCTGGCCTTTCGCATCCGCGATGCGATATCCGCACGCTTCGGGGTCAAGCGGATCGGCGGGTTTTCCGGGCGGCTCGATCAGGCACCGCAGCTGGGTGACCGGCTGGATTTCTTCGTGGTCGAACGGATCGAGCCCGAGATCCTGACACTAAGCGAACGTGACCGGCATCTCGATGTCGTGACTTGCATCATGACCCATGGCCAGCGGTTGACCATCACCTCATCGGTCAAGGTGCACAACGGGTTCGGGCGGCTTTACATGATCCCGGTTGCCCCGATGCACAGGCTGATCGTGTCGACCATGATGCGCAGGATGGGGCGGGACCTTCAGGGCGGTTGAGCAGTTTGGGCGGCTGCTGGAGGGCAGAGACAGGCAGAGGCAATCCTGGCTGTCCGCTCCGCCCCGCCAAACCGACACACCAGAAATCGCCCAATACATGGACGATGCGCGTCTCGGCGAAACGCCTTACCGCATGCCGTCCCCCAACCGTGCCAGCAACCGGTCGAGCATCGCGTCGCATTGCGCCAACTGGTCAAGCGCGATGAACTCGTCGGGCTTGTGCCCCTGCGCCATGTCGCCCGGCCCGCAGACCACCGTTTCGATGCCGCGCGCCGCGAAATGCCCCGCCTCGGTCCCGTAGGACACCTTGGTCAGCCCTGCCCCGGGGGCGATGTCCCGCGCCAGCGTCACCGCCGGGCTGTCCGGCGCGGTGGCAAGCCCGGGATAGGCCCCGGTCTCCTCGATCTCCAGCCCGGCCCCCGGCCCGGCCTGCGCGGCGATCTCGCGCGCCGCCGCGTGCAGCCGGGCGATGATCTCACCGGGCGGCTCCTCGGCAAGATTGCGGATTTCAAAGGCGATCTCGGCCCAATCCGGCACGATGTTGAGCGCGCGCCCCCCCTGCATCACCCCGGCATGAACCGTACTGTAGGGGATGGCGAACCCGTCATCCTGCGCACCCGTCCGCGCAAGCCGGTCCTGTTCGTCGCGCAACGCGCCAATCATCCCGGCGGCGAGATGCAGCGCATTGACGTAATCCGGCGCCTCGGCCGAATGCCCCGCCTGCCCCCGCGCCACCGCGCGCAGCGATGTCTTGCCCTTGTGGCCCAGCGCGATCTGCATCCCCGTCGGCTCGCCCACGATACAGGCCTCAGGCCGCCCCACGGTCGCGTCGATCCGCTCGAGCATCACCGGGATGCCACGACAGCCGATCTCCTCGTCCCAGGAAAACGCCAGCTTGAGCGGGCGCGCCAGGGCCCCGGCACGCTCCGCCACGCTCAGCATCGCGGCCAGGAACCCCTTCATGTCGGTTGTCCCGCGCCCATAGACCCTGTCATCCGCACGGCGCAGCGTGAACGGGTCCGATGACCAATCCTGCCTCGCCACTGGCACCACATCGACATGACCCGACAACATCACGCCCCCCGGCCCTTCGGGTCCGATCGCGGCGAACAGCCCCGATTTCCCCTCTCCGCCGTCGATCCGATGCACCCGCGCCCCCGCCGCACCCAGCACCCCGGCGATGTAATCCACGATCTCGCCATTGGGCATATCGGTGAGCGAGGCAAAGCCCACCAGCCGTTCGAGATGCTCCAATGTGCGGCTCATGCGGGCGCCTCCAGCGGGGTAAGCCCCGGCACATGGCCGCCCTCGACATAGCCGCGCGCATGCTCGACAAAGGCCCGGATCGTCGGCAGGCCCGCACCCCCCCGGGCCATCACCAGCCCCAGGTTCATCATCCCCACCGACCCGGCCAGGGGCACGAAACACAGCGGCCGCCCATCGGGCGCACGGTCATTGAGCGGGCGAATATTGACGATGCCATAGCCAAACCCGTTGGCGACAAGGCTGCGCATCACCGCCATGTCGCGGGTCCGCTCGCTGATCAGCGGCGGCGTCCCGGTCTCCTCGAAGAACGACAGGAAATAGGCCGAGGAATGCGGCAGGTCGAGCAGGATCATCGGATGCCCGGCCAGCTCCGCCGCCGTCACCTCGGCCCGGCCCGCCAGCGGGTGATCGGCGGCCATCACCGCATAGGGCCTGAGCGGCAAGAGCGGTACGAAATCGAGATCGTCGGGAATGTTCATGTCATAGCTGAGCGCCACATCCAGATCGGCCCGCCTGAGCCCCTCGAAAATCCCCTCCTGGTCGCGCTCGTATTGCCGGATATGCACGTCAGGATAGCGCGCCTCGAACCCGCGGCGCAGCGCGGGCACGACGATCTGCGCAAACGTCAGCAGGCACCCCACCGCCAGCGGCCCGCGCACGCTGCCCGCGATCTCGCCCGCCAGCCGGTTCAGCGCCTCGGCCTCGGCCAGCACCCGCCCGGCCTGTTCCATCACCTGCCGCCCCGCCTGGGTGAGCGACAGCCCCTGCGCCCGCCGCCGCACGAACAAGGGCAGGCCCAGCGTCTCTTCAAGCTGCGCAATCGCCGACGAGATCGACGGCGACGAGACGTTCACCACCTCCGCCGCCCGCGCGATCGACCCGGCCCGGCCCACCGCCACGAAATATTCCAGCTGGCGCAGGGAAAACCGGTTCATTCGTCCCCCGGCACCCCGTAGGACGGCGCCCGCGTGGGGTCGAGCGCGCGCATGACATAGTCGCGCAATTGCGGCTTGTAGACCTCCCAGGCGCGCGCCACCGCCTCGACCGGGCAACCCTCGTCGATCCAGTCACAGCGCAGATCGGCCACCGGCCATGGCACGTCGTCGACGATCATCATCCCCGCCGAATGCACCGGCCCGGCCTCGCCCCCCGCCGCCAGCCCTGCGCGCATCGCCGCAATCAGCCGATCACCCAGATCACCCAGATGCCCCTTTGCCGCCTCGAACCCCGCCACGATGGCCGCCGGAACCCCGTCATTGGCCAGGAGATTCCCGCCCGAGGCCACATCGCGCCCCTCGGCCTGCGTCCAGATGCCCAGCGAATTCGGCCCCGAATGTATCGCCACCCGCCCCTGCGCGTCGATCGCCAGAACCTGCCGATACTCGATATGGCGGCCCGAGCGCTGCACCTCGGCAATCGCCTCCTCCGCACTCATGCCCCGGCCCATCACGTCAAGCGCCAGCGGCCCCAGCCGCGGATCGGTCACGTTCTGGCTCGCCACCGCGCCCACGCCCGCGCGGGCATATGCACAACGCGCCGCCACCGCCGGCGAGGACGACGAGATCGCCACCCCGAACATCCCCGTCTCGGCACAGCGCGCCACCAGTGAAAATGTCATCTTCCCGCCCTTTCATTTGGCTTAAAATATCCCGGGGGTGTGGGGGCTGGCCCCCACGAAAACCTCAATCCGGGATCACCGCCGTCGCGTCGATCTCGACCAGCCATTCGGGCCGCGCCAGCGCCTGCACCACCAACCCGGTCGAAACCGGATGCACGCCGCGGATATATTCGCCCATCACGCAATACACCGCCTCGCGGTGGCGCACGTCGGTGATATAGACCACCACCTTCACCAGGTGTTCCATGCGCCCGCCCGCCTCTTCGATCAACTGGCGGATGTTCTGCATCACCTTGTGGGTCTGCTCACCCGGATCATGGCTGTCGATGTTCTTCGCATCGTCAAGGTTCTGCGGGCATTGCCCCCGCATCCACACGGTGCGCCCGCCGCGTGTCACCACGGCCTGGCACAGGTCGTTGTCGAGCGCCTGCTCGGGATATGTGTCCTTGGTGTTGAAGCTGCGAATACGCTCATGCGTCACTGTTCGGTCTCCTCTAAAGGGTGGGTGCCGCCCCACCGCGCCTCATTTATCGAGATGGAAGTAATCCCGGCAATAGCGGATGAACCGCGCCGCCTGCGGCCCGGGATCGACACCGCGCCGCGTGGCCAGCATCACCCGGTTGGGCCGGGCGGGCGCGCGCAACGGCCGCGTGACCAGCAGATGCCCGTCATAACTCATCGTCGCCGCCGGGCGCGTGGACAGGAGCGCATAGCCCAGCCCCTGCCCCACCAGCCCGCGCACCATCTCGAAACTCGATGAGCGATAGGCCACGCGCGGGCGCACCCCGGCCTCTTCGAGGATCGAGGTGAAGTAATCCCCGCCCTGCGTCGCCCCCAGAAGGATCATCGGATGATCGGCCAGATCCTGTGGCGTGATCTCGGGCAGTTCGGCCAGCGGGTGATCCTGCGCCAGCAACACGTAAGGCTCCAGACAGGCCAGCTCCATCGCCTCGATTCCCTCGGGCAGCCCGGCATCGTAAAGCAGCGCCAGATCGGCCTCGCCCGCCATCACCGCCTCCTGCACGCGGCGCTGATCGCCCTCGATCAACTCGATCCGCGCCGGTTCCTCCGCCTCGGCCATGCGCCGGACGATATCGGGCAGAAGCACCGGCCCGAAACTGTGAAAACACCCGACCTTGAGCACCCGACCCTCGGCCTCCCGCCCCGCCGTCACCGTCGCGGGCGTCTCGATCCGGGTCGCCGCACCGTAACCCCGGCGCGCATAGATCAGGGGCGAGCCGCCATCGGCGATGAAGATGTCATCGACCTCGCCAAAGAAAACGTGATGCGTGCCCACCCGGTCGGACGAAATCACGTGACAGTCGAACCCCACCAGCGGATCACGCACCCGCGGCGCGCCCGAACGCATCGGCGCCCAGTCGCAGCAATCGAACTTGTCGGCCAACTGGTCCTTGAACCGGCCCGCGAAGGCATCCGAGATATAGGCCTGGTCATCCTTGAGGATGTTCACGCAAAAGACGCCGTTGTCGATGATCTGCCGCGCCACCGGGCTTTGCTGGTGGATACAGATGAGCAGCGTGGGGCGCGGCGTATCCGCGCTCACGCTCGACATGGCCGACACTGTAACGCCGCCACGCCCGGCGCGGCCATCGGTCGTCACCACGTTGACCGTCGCCGCCGCGTGGCTCATCCCGCCAAGGAATCTCTCGCGCAGCGCCGCTCCGGTGGCAAGCCCCATATCCATCACCCCTTGAACGGTCCGTCAGGCATCGAGTTTCGCGTGCAAATACTGCGCGAAGTCATAATTCGGACGTTCAAGGTGGCTCAGGTGGCCCGGGCTTGCAAGGCCGGATGACAGCCCCGCATAGACCTTCTCGGTACAGCCCCGGTCCTCGACATTGACCTCGTCGAGCAGGGTTTTCAGGTCGGCGAAATTCTGTTGCGCGTCCGGGTCGCCCTTGTAATCGTCCGACATCCCGCCCCCGAACCGGATATGCACCTGCCCCGGCGTGACCGGATGCAGCGAGAGATACCAGAAATACCCCGGCGTCAGCGTGATCATCAGGCCGGGATAGACCGCGATGAGATAGGTCATGCGCCGCATGTCCCCCTCCAGCCGGTCGTTGGAGGGATGCGCCATCGCGATGCGCAAACTGTCATCCTTGAGGATCGTGTGATAGTTGAACGCCGCCCGCCCCGGCGGGCACACCATCTCGTCAAGCTTCGACAAACCCCCGATCGTGCCCGCGTGACAGACCGGCAGGTGATAGCTCTCCATGAAATTCTCGGCCAGCACCTTCCAGTTGGTGTTCCAGACATGCTCCTCGTAGAACGTCTCGGTATAGTTGGTCATGTCATAGCCCGCGACCATCTCGCCCAACTCGGCAAGCTGCGCGGCCACCGGCCCGGCATCGGGGTTGAGCGTGATGAACACCCAGCCCAGCCATTCCTCGCACCGCACCTGCGGCAGCTTGTAAGCTTCCTTGCAGAACCCCGCATTGAGGCTCATCGCCGGGGCCCCGCGCAGCGTGCCGTCGAGGTTATAGGTCCAGCCGTGATAGGGGCAACTCAGCACCCGCGCATGCCCCCGCCCCTCCAGCATGGTGGACATTCGGTGCAGACACACGTTCGACAGCGCCCGCACGTCCCCCGCGCGGTCGCGGATCACCACGACCGGCTGACCCGCCAGTTTCGCGGTGATGTAATCGCCGGGTTCTTTCAAGGCGTCCGCACGCCCCACGCAATACCATTCCCGCGCGAAGATCCGCTCGATCTCGGCCTGCATGAACGCCTCGGACGTATAGACCGACGGCGGCATCGCATGCGCCCGCTCGAACGGCTGCGCCACGTTCTCGGCCAGCTCGCGCAGGGCGTCGGGTGTGTGATCCTCTGGCATCCTGTTCGCTCCTTGTGCCTTGCGATCCGTCCTGCTCAGGCCGATTTCACCGCCTGCGCCTCGGGCCCTTCATAGGCCATGTAATTGCGCTGAATCCCGATCTGGTCGGCGATGAACCTCGCATCGTGCCACACCCCCCAGATAAAGGACGATCCGCGCCGCGACAGCCACGGCAGCCCGAGAAAATAGACCCCCGGCTCCTTCGACACGCCGCGCTGATGCTCGGGCTGGCCGTTCGCGTCGAACGCATTGACCTGCAACCAGCCATAGTCGAGCGCAAAGCCCGTCGCCCAAAGCACCGTGCTCACCCCCGCCTCTTTCAGGTCGAGACCGGCCAGTGGCCGGGTCATGCAGTCCGGGTCCGGCCCGATCATCCGCGCCTGCGGCTCCTCGGGCAGGTCGAGCCCGTTGCGCGCCGCATATTCGTCCGCCGCATCCAGAACCGACAGGTAATTCCTGTCGCCCCGCGCGATCGTCTCGGCTAGGTTCTGCGCGAAACTCACCTTGCCCGCCTCATAACCGTCGGTGCGCCCGACAAGCGTGATCCCCTGCGCCGCCAGCGCCCGGAAATCCACCGTGTGCCCGCCATGCGCGCCGCTCACCGAGATGGTCACATGCTCGGCGCCCGCGGGCGGCGTGGCCAGATCCCACAGGCCCAGAACCCCCAGCCACCAGCAATAGTCGCGCCCGCGATAGGCCCGGGGCGGCCGGTCATGCGGCCCGACCGAAAGGTAAACCTTGCGACCGGCCCGGGCCAGCTCGTCGGCAATCTGCACACCGGACGAGCCCGCGCCAACCACAAGAACCGCGCCCTCGGGCAACTGCCCCGGATTGCGGTAACTGGCCGAGTGAAGCTGCGTCACTCCCGCATCCTCAGGCAGGATCGCCGGGATCACCGGTTTCTGGAACGGGCCGGTCGCCGCCACCACCCGCTCGGCCTCGATCACGCCTGCGCTGGTCTCAATGGTAAAGCCGGGGCGACCCGCGTTCCGGGTCACGCGCCTGACCTCGACACCGCAGCGGATCGGCGCCTCGATCAGCTTGGCATATTCCTCGAAATAGGACGCCACCCGCTCCTTGGGGGCGAAACCGTCGGGATCGACATCGTCGAATTCCAGCGTCGGGAACCGGTCATGCCAGGCCGGCCCGTTGGCCACCAGCGAATCCCACCGCCAGGTGCGCCAGCGTTCCGCGATCCGGTCGCGCTCAAGCACGATATGCGGCACGCCCGCGCGCCCCAGATGCTCGCTCATGGCAAGCCCGGCCTGCCCGCCCCCCACGATCAGCGTATCGGTCTTCTCAATTGCCATCCCGGTATCCTCTTCTGGCCGACCCCGCCTTTCACAGATCACGAAAGGGCCCGGGTCGGGGATTCGCGTTTGTGCCAGAATGCCGCACCCCGCTACTTAGGGGAAAGTAAATTTATCCAGACATAAGATTAGACTAAATCTAATCGAAGTCATACCCCGCCAAAAGCTCGTATCGCGGCCCGTCCGCCCGCAAGTCGGACCGGTAAAGCCCGAACCGCGCCGCGCGCCCCTCGACCGGCCCCACTACCGGTCCGAGACGGGCCGCCAGCCGCTCGGCATCACGCCCGCTGATCCCGCGCCCGAACCGGCTGAGCGTGACATGCGGGCGGAACCGCTCGCGCCCCAGCGCGATCCCCACGTCCCGCGCCGCCTGCCGCACCGCGCGCCGCGCCGCCTCAAGCCCCGGATCGGGCGCCAGCGTCGCGAACGCCAGCACCGGCTTTCGCCCCTCGAACACGTCACGCGCCGTCACCCGCAGCATCGGCGCGGCGAGCTTCAGCCCCGACAGAACGCCATGCAGGTCCTGCAACCGCGCCTCCTCCACCTCGCCCAGAAAGGCCAGCGTCAGGTGCAGGTTCTCCTCGGGCACATGCCGCCCCGGCAGGCCGACCTGCATGGCCACCAAGGCTTCGCGCATCTCCCCGGGCATCTCGACGGCCACGAAACTTCGCATCGCCCCTGCTCTTTCTTGGTAAAAATACTCAATATCCCGCTCACATCCGGGCACAGCGCCGCAATGATCGCCCAAGGGCGCTCACTCCGCCCCCGTCGATCCCGCATTCATCCGCGCCGCCAGCCGCAGCGACAACGCCATGCCGTCCCGCTCCGCCACCGGCAACAGCGGATCATACCCCGCCGCGACCAGGCCCGCGATCTCGGGGCGCAGCACCACCTGCCCGCCCGGCAAGCGCGCCAGCGGCGAAATCTCGCCAAAGGCCCGCGTGCCCCACAACAGGATCACCTGCACCGCCTGCGCCAGCGCCAGATCCTCGGCCGCCATTTCCGACAGGCTCTCATCCATCCGCAAGAATACGAAGGCGGCCTTGATCGCGCCGTTGTCCTCGAAGCGGAAGAACCGGTATTGATTGGCCCCCTCGCGCTCGAGCCGCGCCACGGTTTCATCGAAACCCGGCACCATCCGGGCCAGCCCGTCCAGCGCGGCCAACTCGTCCCAGTCGCGCACGAAAAACAGCATGAGGTTGCTGCCCAGTTCCGGGTCGGTCTCGGCCATCTTGTGACCGGCCAGCGCCACCACCGCCTCGATCGCGCCCTTGATGACCGAAAGCGTCCGGTCATCCACGCCGAAGACCACCGGCACGATCGGGCGCTCCCAGCGGGCAAAACGAAATTCCCCGTCGGGGGATGTGAAATGCCGTTCGATCTCCTCTGGACTCATCGCGTGGGCCTCCTGCATCGCATCGCCCCGGTGATGCCCGAGCCGGGGATTTTCTTCAACCCGGGCGGCGCAAAGGTTAACGTCCGAATCGCCCCGCGCGGGCGTTTTCCCCGGCAGCCGGGCAGCAGCCGGATGGCAGCCGGAAGTCACCCCCCGGATTCTGCGCTTTTCGACCCCGGTTAACGGGGCGTGCGCTCAGCCGTCGAACAGGTCCGATTGGCCCGGCACGGGCGGCGGGGCAAGGCCCAGATGGGTCCAGCCCTTATGCGCCAGCATCCGCCCCCGCGGCGTCCGCTGGATCAGCCCCTGCTGCAAGAGATAGGGCTCGATCACCTCTTCCAGCGCATCGCGCGGCTCGCTCAATGCCGCCGCCATGGTCTCGATCCCGACCGGCCCGCCGTGATAATTCTCAGCAATAAGAGTGAGATAGCGCCGATCCGCACCGTCAAGCCCGAGCCCGTCCACGCCCAGCCGGGTGAGGGCCGCATCGGCCAGCGCACGGCTGATCTTGCCGCCGCCCTCGACCACCGCGAAATCCACCACCCGCCGCAACAGCCGGCCCGCGATCCGCGGCGTCCCGCGTGACCGGCGCGCGATCTCCAACGCGCCTTCGGCTTCCGTCTCCACCCCCAGCTTGCGGGCATTGGCGGTAACAATCTGATTCAACTCGTGAATTTCGTAGAACTCCAACCGCGTCGGAATCCCGAACCGGTCGCGCAGCGGCGTGGTGAGCAGCCCCAGCCGCGTCGTCGCCCCGACTAGCGTGAAGGGCTGCAACTCGATCCGCACCGTGCGCGCCGCCGGCCCCTCGCCGATCACAAGGTCCAGTTCGAAATCTTCGAGCGCCGGATAAAGCACTTCTTCCACGACCGGGTTAAGCCGATGAATTTCATCAATAAACAGCACATCCCGCGCTTCGAGATTGGTCAGGATCGCGGCCAGATCCCCGGCCTTGGCCAGCACCGGCCCCGAGGTCATCCGGAAACCGACCCCCAACTCGCGCGCCATGATCTGCGCCAGCGTCGTCTTGCCCAGCCCGGGGGGGCCGTGAAACAGCGTGTGATCCATCGCCTCGCCACGCATCCGCGCCGACTGGATGAACACCCGCAGATTGGCCCGCGCCGCCTCCTGCCCCACGAACTCATCAAGACTCTGGGGTCGCAACGCCCGATCCATGTCCTCGGGCAGCGGCGCGGCGCGCAATGTCGGGTCGGACTCGGTCATGAATTATCCCTTCGGAGCCAACAGCTTGAGCGCCGCACGGATGAGTGTCGCAGTGTCCGCGCCGGGCGCATCGCCCGCCGCCTGTGCCACCGCACCCGCCGCCTCGCCCGGGCCATAGCCAAGGTTCGACAACGCCGACAAGGCTTCGGACTGCACCGCCGC
Source organism: Aquicoccus porphyridii (assembly GCF_008369105.1). Taxonomy (GTDB): domain Bacteria; phylum Pseudomonadota; class Alphaproteobacteria; order Rhodobacterales; family Rhodobacteraceae; genus Aquicoccus; species Aquicoccus porphyridii. Next base: position 88,564 of record NZ_VINQ01000004.1, read on the forward strand.
ACCACCACTTTCCACCCGCTTGGGCTGGGGCTGTGCCGACGCGGGATCACCTTCGATCACCTCGCCCGCCGCCCCGTCCGACGCCAGTGTCGCCGCCAGCGCCCCGCCCAGCGCCATCACCGCCGGGGCCTTGTCCTTCAACTCGTTGACGACCCGTTGCGCCGTCTTGGGGCCGATCCCCCTGGCAGCCTTGACCGCGTTCCAGTCACCCAATGCGATCGCGCGATTAACCCCTTCTGCACCAAGTGCGCCCAGAATGGCCAGAGACGCCTTGGCCCCCACCCCCTGAACGCTCATCAACAAACGATGCCATTCCTTTTCCAGAAGCGACGGAAATCCGAAAAGCTGCAACAGATCCTCGCGCACCAGAAGATCGGTGTAAAGCGTCACCGCCTCGCCCGGCCCGGGCAGCGTGGCAAGGGTGCGATCGGAGCAATAAACGAGGTATCCCACCCCGCGCACGTCGATCAGCACGTGATCGTCGCCCTTGTAATCCAACAGCCCGCTGATCTTGCCGATCATGCCCCCACCTCTTTCTTCGCGGCGGAAATCGCCGCTGCGCTGCGGGCATGATGCGCATGGCAGATCGCGATGGCCAGAGCATCCGCCGCGTCCGGCCCCTCGATCACGACCCCGGGGAGCTGCATTTTCACCATATGCGCGATCTGGGCCTTGTCGGCGTGGCCCACGCCCACCACCGTCTTCTTGACCGTGTTGGGCGCGTATTCCCCGACGCGCAGCCCCGCCTGCGCCGGCACCAGAAGGGCAATGCCCCGCGCCTGCCCGAGCTTGAGCGTCGCCGCCCCGTCCTTGTTCACGAAGGTCTGCTCGACCGCAGCCGTGTCCGGGCCAAAGCGGATCAGAATGGCATGAAGATCATCATAAAGACGCCTCAGCCGATCCGCCAATTCCCCCGTTCCCGAATGGCAGATTCCGTTGGCCACGTGGCTCAACCTGCTGCCCTCGACGTCGATCACGCCCCAGCCGAGGTTCCGAAGCCCCGGGTCGATCCCTAAAACCCGCATCGATTTTGCCTGTCTGTTGCTTTTTTGAACCACTAGCACGAAACGGGAACACAAGCCAACGACAATCACGCAATTCCAAAAAGCGACCTTTTGCAAACCGGCGCGACAGCCGCGGTCAGATTGCGCCTTTGCACGTGCAGAAAACGACATTCCTCATCGGCCGATTAGCCTTGTTTAAAAGGGGAATGAGCCGATTCTTGCCCATGCAGAAATTGCATAGGACTTATGCTCTTTTCACTGCTTGTCGCGGCCCGAAACCGGGCCTATTTGCCGTTCACAAACAGCAAACCGCCACTCAAACCAAGGGAACATGGATATGGCTGCAATCGACACCCCCCGCGTTCAGCTTTCCGCTGGCACCAACGGCCGTATCGGCCAACTCTTTGCATCGCTCGTCGCGACGATCGTGGCATGGAACGATACCCGCGTGACCCGCAATGCGCTGTCGCAACTGAGCGACCGCGAGCTTGAAGACATCGGCCTGTGCCGTGGCGATATCGACAATATCGCAGCAAAACGCTAAGCTCCGGACCAGTCAAACGGGAAAGCCGCGTCAGGAACAATCCTGACGCGGCTTTTTCTTTGACGAGAGACGATTACTTGATGAAGGGCGCGATGGTGGTGGCAATCCGAATGCTCACCCGGTCAGGCTGCAACACCCACGCGCCGGCCCATTCGAAAACCGTTCCCTGCTTCATTTCGTCGATACGATCCGCATAGCCGGTTGCACCGAAATGCGCGATGGCAACGCTTTTGAACAGGCAGAAACCCAGAACAAGATAAATCAGGCCCTTCACGGGGATATTGGGGCCGCTTCGCCGTCGCCGCACGACGATAAGCCCATCGGCCCCGACAACCGGTGCATAGGATGGTCCCCGGGCAACCCGCCGGTGGGAGCGGTTGATCCGCGTCAGCCGCTTGTCAAAATCCGCGAACTTGTCAGGCATGGCAGCCTAGCCTCCGGTACATGCCCCCACCGAAGTGGCGAAAACATGCCGAGGGAATGTGGCAAATGTATGGCAAACCCTTAAAATAAGGCAAAAAATTGGCTTTCCGCCATCATACCGCCTTAAACTTTGCCCAGCGTCAGGGTCGTCCACTCACCAATCTCGTCGCGCGCAAGGGTATTGGTTCCCAGCCGTGAATAAACCGCCAATACGTCATCGGCCTGTTCATTCAGGATGCCCGAAAGAATCGCCCGCCCCCCGGATGCAAGCGCATCTGTCAGGTCCGGCGCGAGCGCAATCAGCGGCCCCTTGAGAATATTGGCAAAGATCAGGTCGAAAGGTGCGGCAGCCATAAGATCGGGATGATCGAACCCCGCCGCCTCGACACAGCGCACCCGATCCTCCAGACCGTTGGCCCGGACATTGGCCTGCGCCACGTCGACCGCAACCGAGTCGATATCGCTGGCTATGACCGGATCGGACCAGATCCGCGCCGCCGCCATGGCCAGGACCGCGGTGCCACAGCCGATATCCGCGACGCTTCTGCCGACGAAACCCGCATCCACAAGCCGATCCAGCGCAAGCAGACAGCCCAGCGTGGTTCCGTGATGCCCGGTGCCAAAGGCCATCGCCGCCTCAATCAACAGCGGCTCGGCCCCCTTGGGCAGCTTGTCAGCATCATGACTGCCATGAACGAAAAAACGACCGGCCTCGACCGGGGCCAATTCGCGCCGAACCTTTGCGACCCAGTCGGTCTCGGGCAATTCCGAGATGACGAAGGGCCGGGCATCGTGCAGCGCCTCAAGCAGGGCAAGACCCGCGCGGTCCGGCGGTTCGGTAAAATATCCGCCCACTTCCCAAAGCCCGGAGCCGTCTTCAAGCTCGAACACGCCCACGCCGACCGGTTCGGGATCGAGCCGCTCCATCTCCTCGCCAAGCGCCTCGGCGGCGGTTTTCCCGGCAAGGGTGGTCAATGCGGTAAAGGTGGGCATGGCATGTCTCCGGTGTTTTCGCTGGCGGTAAGGGCGATGCGCAGGGCGGTCAAGCCATGCAGTTACTCGGCCGGGGCCGCGCGCACGAAACGCGAGAAGATCGTTTCATTGCCCGGTTCCGGATGTCGTGGAATCAACAGGGCAAGGCAAAGCGACAGCCCGGCCATCGACGCCGCCAAGAGGAAAACCGACCCCGGGGACACCAGCCAGAGATAGCCAAGCGATGCCGGCAGGAACACCGCTGCGATGTGATTGATGGTAAAGGCCACGGCGGCGGTCGGGGCGATGTCACCGGGAGCAGCGATCTTCTGAAAATAGGTCTTGAGCGCCAGTGCCAGCGCAAAGAACATGTGGTCGAGCACGTAAAGCACCGCCGCCAGCACCACGCCCCAGCCGAAATAATATATCCCGCCATAGGCGAGGAAAACGGTAATCAGCCCGACATATTCGAACGCCAGCGCGTTGCGCTCGCCAAAACGCGCGACCGCCCGGCCAAAGAGCGGTGCCGCCACCATGTTGAACACCAGGTTGATCAGGAAAAGCGCGGTCACTTCGTGAACGTCAAAGCCGAATTTCTCGACCATCATGAAGCCGGCGAAGACGATGAAGATCTGTCGCCGCGCACCGGACATGAATTGCAGCGCATAGTATAGCCAATAGCGTTTGCGCAGGATCATCTTCTTGATCTGCGGATTGGGCGCCTCGAACTGGGGATAGGCGAACCAGGCGAAAACCGCGATCAGCGCCGTCGTTCCACCCGCAACCATGTAAACGAACGCATAGCTCAGATCGAAGGCCCGCCAAGTCAGAACGATCAACCCGTAGGCCACCAAGGTTGCCGCCGACCCGGCCGCCAGCAACAGGCCCAATACCTGCGGCGCGCGGTCCTTGGGCAGCCATTGCAATTGCAGCGACTGGTTGACCGTCTCGTAATAGTGAAAGCCGATGGACGAGAGCATCGTGATGGTCAGGATTCCCGCCATGGAGGGGAAAAAAGCGGTCAGCGCCGTCGCCACACCCAGCAGGATGAGCGAGACAAGCGCCAGCACCTGCTCACGCACGAAAATGATGATCGCGATCACCCCGATGGCCAGAAAGCCCGGAATCTCGCGCACCGTATGCAGCCAGCCATTGTCCGAGCCGTCGAACCTGCCGACCTCGATGATGAAATTGTTGAGCAGCGCCGACCATGTGGCAAAGGCGATCGGCATCGCCGCCGCCATCAGGAAAAGCAGTGCAACCGGCCGTCGCCAGAACGGCAGGGATTGCGCCTGATCGAGTCGAACTGTCTTGCTCATGATTCCCGATACGACTTTTCACCGGGATTGCCCAGCCCATCTGATCTGGATCAAGGAAACACATCAAAACTCACGCATATGTTCTCCGGAACAAGCAAGAGACATGCCCATGGACCTGATCCCCCTCGTCGAGCGCATCGGTGAAAGCCCGACAGCCGCCCTGTTCGGGCTGATCACGGGGATCGTTTTCGGGGTTGCCGCACAACGATCGCGGTTTTGCCTGCGTGCGGCGGCAGTCGAATTTGCCCGTGGCTTGATGCAGGACAAGGTGGCGGTGTGGCTTTTGACGTTTTCGACCGCCCTTGTCTGGGTGCAGGGGGCGAAACTCCTGGGCCTGATGCGCAGTGACGAGGCCCGGATGATGGCCGTCACGGGAAGCTGGTCGGGCGCAATCATCGGTGGATTGCTGTTCGGCGTGGGCATGGTGCTGGCCCGGGGCTGTTCGGGGCGGCTTCTGGTGCTGGCAGCGACCGGAAACCTGCGTTCGGTCGTCTCGGGGCTGGTCTTTGCAGTGGTGGCACAGATGTCGCTTGCGGGGTGGCTTGCGCCGCTGCGCGATTATCTCGCCACGCTCTGGACCACCGAAGGCGGGCGCAACCTCGATCTTCTGGTCTTCTTTGGAGTCCCGCAAAATACCGGTCTGGTGCTCGGTCTCTTAACGGCCGCCCTCGCGCTTTATATCTCCTATCGTCACCGGATCGGGTTTTCGCGCCTCGTCTTTGCCTCGGGCGTGGGGTTTGCCGTTGCATTGGGTTGGGTTCTGACTTTCTCGCTCAGCCAGATCGCATTCGATCCCGTACCGATCGAAAGTGCCACCTTCTCAGGGCCTTCCGCGAATACGTTGATGTTCTTTCTCGACCGGAACGCGGTGCTGGAATTCGACATCGGACTGGTACCGGGGGTGGTCCTCGGCTCGTTTCTGGCGGCGATCTTGACCCGCGAGTTCCGGTTTCAGGGGTTTTCCGACGAATCCAGCATGCGCCGGTCGATGTTCGGCGCGGTGTTGATGGGCTTTGGCGCGATGCTGGCCGGAGGCTGTGCCATCGGGGCGGGCGTGACCGGCGGGTCGATCTTTGCGGGCACGGCCTGGCTTGCGCTTTTCTGCATGTGGGTGGGCGCGATGCTGACTGATATCATCGTCGATCAGCCCCGGGTGGCCGCCACCGCCTGAGTCCAAACGAACCGCGTCAATAGAAACTCTGCGGGTCGATATCGACGGTCAGGCGCAGGTTCGGCCCTTGTTTGAGCTGTGCGATCCACGCGGCCACCGCCTGTTGCAGCGCAGCGCCCTTTGCGGCCTTGACCAGAAGCCGCACCCGATGACGCCCGCGGATACGCGCCACGGGCGCGGGTGCGGGGCCAAACACCTGCGCCCCGATCCGGCGCAGATGGGCATCGTTGCGGGCCAGTTCAGCCCCTGCGTCAAAGGCCTCCTGCATGTCAGGCGAAGACAGGATGATCCCGGCCATGCGGCCATAGGGCGGCACCCCCGCATGGCGGCGCTCTTCGGCCTCGGCGCGCCAGAACGCCTCCTCGTCCCCCGCCAGAATGGCGCGGATCACCGGGTGTTCCGGCTGATAGGTCTGCAATAACGCCTCGCCCGGCCTGTCGGCCCGCCCGGCCCGGCCCGAAACCTGCCGCATCAATTGGAATGTGCGTTCCGCGGCGCGCAAATCCGAGCCCTGGAGCCCAAGATCAGCGTCGATTACCCCCACAAGGGTCAGCAGGGGAAAATTGTGCCCCTTGGCAACAAGTTGAGTGCCGATGACAATATCAGCTCCACCTTCGGCAATCTCGCGGATACGTTCTTTCAGTGCGCGGGCCGAGCCGAACAGATCGGATGACAGGGTCGCAACCCGCGCGTCCGGAAACAACTCGCTCGCTTCTTCCTGCAATCGCTCGACCCCGGGGCCAACCGGGGCAAGCCGATCCTCGCCCCCGCAAGCGGGGCAGACATCGGGCATGGGCTTTGTCTCACCGCATTGGTGACAGACCAGTCGCTTGAGAAAGCGGTGTTCAACCATGCGCGCATCGCAATGGTCACAACCGATCTGGTGCCCACAAGCCCGGCAGATCGTCACCGGCGCGTAACCGCGACGGTTAAGGAACAAAAGCGATTGTTCGCCGCGTTCGATCCGCTCTCGCACCGCCCCGGCAAGACGCGGGGAAATCCAGCGGTTGGAGGGCAGATCGGCGCCGCGCATGTCGATGGCACGCATCTCGGGCAGCACGGACTCGCCAAAGCGGCTGGTCAGTTCCAGCTTGGCATATTTGCCCGCTTGCGCATTGGCCCAACTTTCGAGACTGGGCGTGGCAGAGGCCAGCACCACCTGCGCACCGCAGATCGACGCGCGCAGCACGGCCATGTCGCGAGCATTGTAAAGCGCGCCATCCTCTTGCTTGTAAGAGGTGTCATGCTCTTCATCGACAACGATCAACCCCAGATCAAGGAACGGTAGAAAGAGCGCCGAACGCGCCCCCACGACGAGTTGCGCCCCCCCCTGCCCGACCATTTTCCATGTCCGGCGACGTTCGGTCATGGTGACGCCTGAATGCCATTCCGCCGATTTCGCGCCGAACCGTTCCTCGACCCGGGCCATGAATTCGGCGCTGAGCGCGATCTCGGGCAGCAGGACGAGCGCCTGACGCCGCTGACGAAAACACTCGGCCACCGCTTCGAGATAGACCTCGGTCTTGCCCGACCCAGTGATCCCGCGCAAAAGCGTCGTGCCATAGGCGCCCGACCGGATGCCGTGGCGCAGGTGCTCGGCAGCGGTGCTCTGATCCTCGGTCAGGGTTTTGCTGGTGCGGTCTTCATCGAGCAGCGGAAAGGGCAGATCGCGCGGGCTGTCCTCTTCGCGCACAGCACCCTGTTTGACCAGCCCCTTGACCACCGAGGGGGTGACCCCTGCCGCCTCGCTCAACTCCTTGAGTGTAAAAGACAAACCGCCATACTCCTGCAACGCAGAGAGCACCCGGCGGCGGGCATCGGTCATCCGGTCGGGTGTTACGTCGCCCGGGCGATAGACCTTGCGCATCGAGGGTGGATCGCCCAGCCCCGGCGCGCGGGTGGCGAGCCGCAGCATCGCGGGCAGCGGCGTCAGGGTGTAATCCGCCGCACGTTCGAGAAACATCTGCATTTCCGCGCGCATCGGCGCCACGTCCAGCACCCGGATCACCGAGCGAATCTTCGAGCGGTCGAAATCGCCCCGCCCGCGCGCCCAGACCACGCCCGGAACCTTGCGCGGACCAAGCGGCACCTCGACGAAGGCGCCCAGATGACAGCCTCCTTCCGGCGCCTTGTAATCCAGCAGCCGGTCGAGCGGCTGTGTCGTCAGCACCGCAACCAGATCTCCCTCGTCAAAAAAGTCCTGTCGGCCCATGGCCACTCCGGGTTAGGGGTTTCGAGAGCTATTCGTATCGGGTAAATCGGCTCGAGACAAAACCCAACCTTTACCGGGGCAGATGCCATGAAATTCTTTGTTGATACCGCCGAGATCGACGCGATTGCGGAACTGAACGATCTGGGCATGGCCGACGGGGTGACGACCAACCCCTCGCTTATCATGAAATCAGGGCGTGATATCCTTGAAGTCACGAAAGAAATTGCCGACCTGATCGATGGCCCGGTAAGTGCCGAAGTGGTTGCAACCGAGGCCGAGGCGATGATTGCCGAGGGTCGCAAACTGGCAAAGATCGCCGACAACATCACGATCAAGGTGCCGCTGACATGGGACGGGCTCAAGGCGTGCAAGGTGCTGAGCACGGAGGGCCACATGGTCAACGTGACCCTGTGTTTCAGCGTCAACCAGGCGCTTCTGGCGGCCAAGGCCGGCGCCAGCTTCATCAGCCCGTTCATCGGGCGCCTGGATGATATCAATCTCGACGGGATGGAACTGATCGCCGATATCCGGCAGGTCTATGACAATTTCGGCTTCGAGACCGAGATCCTTGCCGCGTCGATCCGCAGCGTGAATCATATCGCCGATTGCGCCCGGATCGGGGCCGATGTGATCACCGCGCCGCCCGATGTGATCAAGGCGATGGTCCATCACCCGCTGACCGACAAGGGCCTTGCCGCCTTTATGGCGGATTGGAAAAAAACGGGGCAGAAAATCCTGTAAAGGCATGTTATAAAGGCCGAAATATATATAGAGGACACAATGAGCAGCAAGCCCCGGATGGAGGACACCCTTCGCGAGAAAATCATCACGGATCCGGATTTCATTCTTGAAGATCAGGATGTTATGCATGCTTTGATCGCGGCGAACGAACGCGCAATGGGTGGCAATATCGTTGACCTTCGGGGGATCGCGATGGAGCGGCTCGAGGCGCGTCTCGACCGGTTGGAAGATACGCACCGCTCGGTCATCGCCGCCGCCTATGAGAACCTTGCGGGCACCAACCAGGTGCATCGGGCGATCCTTCGGATGCTCGATCCGCTGGAGTTCGAGGTGTTCCTGCGGGATCTCGGGGGCGAAGTCGCCGATATCCTGCGAGTCGATTCCATCAAGCTGGTGCTTGAATCGGTTCAGAATGACGAGGACCCGGTGGTGCAACGACTGGGCGACGTGCTGTCGGTGGCCGAACCGGGATATATCGACCATTACCTCACGGTCGGGCGTGACGCGCCGGTGCGGCAGGTGACGTTGCGACAGGTCAACGAGGGCAATGACACGATTTTCGGCGAGATGGCGGGCTGGATTCGCTCCGAAGCCTGCTTGAAACTCGATTTCGGCGAGGGCCGTTTGCCCGGCATGCTGATCATGGGATCGGAAGACCCGCACCAGTTCACTCCACAGCAAGGCACTGATCTTCTTTCATTTTTCGCAGGCGTGTTCGAACGAGCGATGCGCCGCTGGCTGGCATGAGCCTGATTTCACCCGCCGCCCGCGCAGCACTCGAGGCGTGGCTTGCCGGACAAAAGGCGCTCAGGGGGGCTTCGGAAAACACCGTTGACGCCTATGCGCGCGACGTGACCGGTTTCCTGGCCTTCATCACCGAGCACAAGGGCGAGGCGCAGGGGATCAAGCCGCTGATGAAGCTGAGCGTGTCGGACATGCGAAGCTGGATGGCGTTCACCCGTGGGCAAGGGATCGGCCCGCGCTCGATGGCGCGGAAGCTGTCGGCGGTGAAGAGCTTTCTGCGCTGGTTGTCCGAACGCGAGGGCGCCGAAATTTCGGCGGTTCTTGCCGCGCGCGCCCCAAGATTCCAGAATAAACTGCCACGCCCACTCGCCGAGGACGCGGCGCGCACGATGATCGACACGATCGAGCTTCAGTCGCTGAAGGCGTGGGTCGCGACGCGCGACATGGCTGTTCTGACCCTCCTTTACGGCTGCGGGTTGCGGATTTCCGAGGCGCTGGGGCTGGATGGGCGGGATGCGCCTTTGCCCGATGTCCTGCGGATTGTGGGCAAGGGAGGTAAAGAAAGGGTTATCCCGGTGATCCCTGCCGCGCGCGACGCCGTGGCACGCTATCTCGACCTGTGTCCATGGCCGAAAGAGCCGGGCGCCCCCTTGTTCCGCGGGGTGCGCGGTGGCAGGTTGGCGCCCCGGGCGGTGCAGAAAACCATGGCGCGGGCCCGGATGCAGCTGGGCCTTCCGGCAAGTGCGACGCCGCATGCCATGCGCCACAGTTTCGCCACGCACCTGCTGAGCGCGGGCGGAGATTTGCGCGCCATACAGGAGCTGCTGGGCCATGCTTCGCTTTCAACGACACAGACCTATACGAGTGTCGACCAGGCCCGGCTGATGGAGGTTTACGACAAGGCCCATCCCAAGGCGGGCTGAGTATCGGGAAGTGTAACATGTCAAACCATTTCAAAGCTTTATCCGTTCATCTTCTGACCGCGACCGGCGCGGTTTTCGCGATGCTGGCGATGTTGGCCGCGGCGGGGCACAACTGGGACCTGATGTTCCTGTGGCTGGTGGTGGCCTTTGCGGTCGACGGGATCGACGGGCCGTTGGCGCGCAAATACCATGTCAAGCAACACGCGGACGAGTTCGACGGGGTGCTTTTGGACCTGATTATCGACTATCTGACCTATGTGTTCATTCCGGCCTATGCGCTGTTTGAATCGGGCCTGCTCGGGGGGTGGACCGGCTGGGCGGCGATCATCGTGATCACCTATACCTCGGCCTTGTATTTCTCAGATACACGTATGAAAACAAAGGATAATTCCTTTTCCGGGTTTCCCGGGTGCTGGAACATGCTGGCGATCGTGATCTTTGCGCTGGAACCCAATTTCTGGGTCAGTCTCACGCTGATCGTCATCCTGGCGGCGAGCATGTTCACGTCGCTCAAATTCGTTCACCCGGTGCGCACCAAGAGATGGAAAAATCTAACGTTGCCAATGGCTTTTGCATGGACCTTCTTTGCCGGGTGGGCGGCTTGGGTGGATTTCGATCCCGAAAGCTGGGCCAGTTGGGGGCTGATCCTGACCAGTGTTTACCTGCTGTTCGCAGGGATTGCGCAGCAAATCATTCCCGAGCGCAGCGTCCCGCAGGGTTAACGCGCGTTTTCTCGCCGAAATCGGGGGGGTGACTCCCGGCTGCCATCCGGCTGTCGCCCGGCTGCCGGGCAAATGCGGTGGCGGATGGGCGAAATCCGGTTAACGCGGCGCGCGGTGTGGCCTCAGATCAACAGGCCCGCAGCCCCTTCATGGCGCAGGAGCCAGACCTTGGTTTCGATACCACCACCGCCGGAATATCCGCCCAGACCACCCGCCGCGAGAACCCGGTGGCACGGGATGATCACGGGGATGGGATTACCGCCGCAGGCCTGACCCACCGCCTGCGCCGGGTGATCGAGGTCGCGGGCGATGTCGCCATAGGTCCGGGTCTCGCCCGGGGGAATGGCCAGCATCGCGTCGCAGACGGCACGTTGGAACTCCGACCCCTCGACCCGCAGCGGCAACTCAAAACGGTTACGGGTGCCGTCGAAATAGGCGGCAAGCTGTGCCCGCGCCTCGGTCAGGAGCGGGGTTTCATCGGTTCCGCCCGCTCCCCATGTCACGGCCGTGATCACGCCCGCGGTTTCGGTAACGGTGAGCGGGCCGGTGGGCGTATCAAGCGTGAGTCGCGGCATGGGAGGATGATGTCAGCAAAGTCGACGGTCGGGAAGGTGGGTTGAAACCCCACCCTGCCCGTCCGAACGGATCACCCCAGCGCCGCGTTGCAGCGCCCGCAGACGCCGGGATGGCTGTGCAGGCCCACATCGGGCAGGATCTTCCAGCAGCGCCCGCATTTCTGCCCCTCGGCCTTTTCGAAGACCACGCCCACGCCTTCGACCTCGGGCAGGCGGAACGCCTCTTGCGGGAGCGGATCGGCGGTGAGCGAGATGGCCGAGGTGATGCAGAGATCGGCGAAATCGACCGATTTCAGCGCCGTCAGCATCTCGGCGTCGCGCACATGCACCACCGGGGCCGCTTCGAGCGAAGCGCCGATCACCTTTTCGGCGCGCTGCACTTCGAGCGCCGCCGTCACCACGCGACGTGCGCGGCGGATCATCGCCCATTTCGCCGCCAGCGGCTCGTCGAGCCAGTCGGCGGGCGTTTCGGGGATGTCCTGCAAATGCACCGAGCCGTCATCGCCGGGGAAACGCGAGAGCCAGACATCCTCCATCGTGAAGACGAGGATCGGCGCGAGCCACGTCGTCAGGCGGTGGAACAGGATGTCGAGCACCGTGCGCGCGGCGCGGGCGCGGTGGCTGTCGCCGTCGCAATAGAGCACGTCCTTGCGGATGTCGAAATAGAAGGCCGAGAGGTCCACCGTGCAGAAATTGAAGATGGCCGAGAACACGTCCTGGAAATCGAACGCGCGGTAGCCGGTACGCACCTTGTGATCGAGCCCGGCCAGACGGTGCAGCACCCAAGCCTCAAGCTCGGGCATGTCCTCGGGGGCGACGCGCTGTGACTCGTCGAACTGGGCGAGGCTGCCCAGCATGAAGCGCATGGTGTTGCGCAACCGGCGATAGCTGTCGGCGACGCCCTTGAGGATTTCCGGGCCGATCCGCTGGTCGGCGGTGTAATCGGTCTGGGCCACCCAGAGGCGCAGGATGTCGGCGCCATATTGCTTGACCACCTCGTCGGGCACGATGGTGTTGCCCAGGCTTTTGGACATCTTGTTGCCCTTGGCGTCGAGGGTGAAGCCATGCGTCACCACGTTGCGATAGGGCGCGCGGCCCATCGTGCCGCAGGCCTGAAGCATCGAGGAATGGAACCAGCCGCGATGCTGGTCGGTGCCCTCCATATAGACATCGGCGATGCCGTCGGGGGTGCCGTCGGGGCGGTCGCGCAAGACGAAGGCGTGGGTCGAGCCGCTGTCGAACCAGACGTCGAGCACGTCGAACACCTGTTCCCACTCATCGGGGGTGTAGTCGGGCGCGAGGAACCGGTCCTTGGCACCCTCTTTATACCACGCATCCGCGCCCTCGGCCTCGAAGGCGTCGACGATGCGCTTGTTCACCGTCTCGTCCCGCAAAAGGAAATCGGCGTCCGTGGGCAGCGCGCCCTTCTTGACGAAACAGGTGAGCGGCACGCCCCATGCGCGTTGCCGTGACAACACCCAGTCGGGGCGCGTCTCGATCATCGAATAGAGCCGGTTGCGCCCCGATTGGGGGGTGAATTTCACCAGATCGTTGATCGAGGTGAGCGCGCGGCTGCGGATGGTTTCGCCGTGGGTGTTGTCGCCGCCCGCCGGCCTGTCGATGGCGGCGAACCATTGCGGCGTGTTGCGATAGATCACCGGCGCCTTGGAGCGCCAGGAATGGGGATAGCTGTGCTTGATCTTGCCGCGCGCCAGAAGGCCGCCGACCTCGACCAGCTTGTCGATCACGGTCTTGTTGGCGTCGCCTTCCTTGCCCTTTTCAGTGAGGATGCGTTTGCCGCCGAAGAACGGCAGATCGGGGCGGAAGCTGCCATCGTCCATCACGTTATAGGTGATGACCTGTTCGAGCATGCCGAGATCGCGGTAAAGCTCGTATTCCTCCATCCCGTGGCTCGGCGCGCAATGGACGAAGCCGGTGCCTTCCTCGTCGGTGACGAAATCGGCCGCGCGGAAATCACGGGGATCGTCCCATTCACCGTTCGAGCCTTCGGCATGGGCGAGCGGATGCAGGAGGGAAAGGCCCGACAACTCGTCGGCGGTGACGTCGCGCAGGCGTTTCCACATGCCATCGGTCAGTCGCGCGCGGCTGAGCGTGTCATGGGCCAGGTTGTCGGCGAGGATGAAGCGGTCGCCGGGCGCGGTCCAGCATTCTTCGGGCGTGTCGGTGACTTCGTAAAGGCCATAGGGGATGTCCGCGCCATAGACCACCGCCTTGTTCGAGGGGATGGTCCAGGGGGTGGTGGTCCAGATCACGACGGAGGCGCCCAGAAGATCGGTGTCGATACAGGCGCTTTTCTCCGCAAAATGATCGGCACCGGCGACGCGGAACTTCACCCAGACGGTAAAACTCTCCTTGTCGTGATACTCGACCTCGGCCTCGGCCAGCGCGGTTTTCTCGATCGGCGACCACATCACCGGTTTGGAGCCTTGATAGAGCGTGCCGTTCATCAGGAATTTCTGGAACTCCTCGGCGATCACCGCCTCGGCGTGGAAATCCATGGTGAGATAGGGATCGGCCCAGTTGCCGGTGATGCCGAGGCGCTTGAACTCCTCGCGCTGGATGTCGATCCAGTCTTCGGCGAAGCTGCGGCATTCCTGGCGGAAGGCGACGACATCGACCTTGTCCTTGTCGAGCCCCTTGGCGCGGTATTGTTCCTCGATCTTCCATTCGATGGGCAGGCCGTGGCAATCCCAGCCGGGGACATAGCGTGAATCGTGGCCCATCATCTGGTGGCTGCGCACGATCATGTCCTTGATCGTCTTGTTGAGCGCGTGGCCGATATGCAGGTGGCCGTTGGCATAGGGCGGGCCGTCATGCAGCACGAAATCGGGGCGGTCGGATTTCTCGCGCAGGCGGTCGTAGATGCCGATCCGCTCCCACCGGGCGAGCCATTCGGGTTCGCGCTTGGGCAGGCCCGCGCGCATCGGGAAATCGGTTTGCGGCAGGTTGAGCGTGTCTTTGTAATCCGGGGTCTGTGCGGGGGTCTTGTCGGCCATGACCGTGGTCTCACTTTGAATTCGAGGAATGGAAGGATTCGAGATCGGCGCGCTGTGTCATGCGCCTTTGCCCGGCGGCCCGCTGGATCAGGGCGCCGGGGAAATAATTCGGATAATGATCGCGAAACCTGTCATCTTGCCCGGCGTTATAGGCGCGGTTGCGGGCATGGTCCAGTGTCTGCGCACCCTCTTTCGGCTGTCACCCCGGGGCGATAGGCTGACCGGGACGCGGAAAGGAAATGCCATGGCGACACTGCCCCCGAGATTCGATGTGACCCGCGACGAGATCGCGCGTGTGGTCGCGGGATTCTATGCCCGCATCCGGGCGCATCCCGGGTTGGGGCCGGTCTTTGCCGCGCATGTCGGTGACTGGCCCGCGCATGAAGCGCGGATCGTGGATTTCTGGGCCAATGCGATCCTGCATGAACGGGTTTACGACGGCAATCCGGTAGCGGTGCATCGCGCGGCAGGCGATGTGCGCCCCGGCATGTTCGACACCTGGCTGGCGCTCTTCGACCGGGTGCTGGCAGAGGAGCTGCGCGCGGATCAGGCGGCGGCGTGGTCGGCGCTGGCCCATCGCATCGGGCGGTCGCTGCGTGCGGGCGTGGTCGAGCGGATGCAGGGCCCGGGGGGTGTGCCGATCCTGCGATAGGGTAACCGGGGCGCATCGCGTTTCATCGAGTTTCCTCGCGCCACGAACAGCGGCGAAGCCGCCCGGGCAGCACACGGCCGCCCCCCGGCCGGGTGCTTTTGATAGGATGCGCGCCGCTTCGAGCGGGGGAGACGTTGCAAGATAAACTGCTCTGCGCCGATGGTGTGAGCACCCGACTGCGGCCCTGTGCTGCCCTTTCGTCCGGCGTCTCCGGAATTGGTTGAATCCGGTCAGAAACGACACGCAATAGGATCTGACCGCGACGTTTATGCCTCGCCCTTGCCCTTGCCGCCGTCGAACAGCCCGCGGAGCGACCGCCCGACCAGGGCCGAGACCGAGGGACGCCGAGTCGTGGCAAAGGGCAGCGGGCGGCAGACCTCGATCGCGGCCACCCCCACCCGGGCGGTGAGCGCGCCGTTGACCACGCCTTCGCCAAATCGGCGCGACAGCTTGCTCAGAAGCCCGCCGCCCGCGAGGCTGCCCAGCATGTCATCGCCCACCGCGACCGCCCCCGTGGCCACCAGGTGAGTGAGCACCGCGCGCACGAGTCGCCAGCTTCCCAGTGTGCCGGATCGGCCGCCATAGATCTCGGCGATGCGGCGGATCATGCGGATATTGGCGGTGAGCGCCGCCGCCACATCGGCCAGCGCCAGCGGCACAAGCGCGGTGACCATGGCGACCTGCCGCGCGGCGGCCTCGACCTCGCGCAGGGCGCGGGCATCGAGCGGGGTCATCAACTCGGCCTCGGCCAGCCCCAGAAGCGTGCCCGCATCAAACTGGTCGGGCGCGCGCTCGGCCAGCCGCTCGCGCCCCCATCTGAGTGCATCGCGCCCGGCATAGAGCGCGTCGAGTTGCGCCAGCACATCGCGGGCGGCGGCAAGATCATCGCGCGCCAGCGCCTCGGTGGCGGCGCGGTGGATGAGGTCCATCCGCTTGAGCCTTGAAAAAGCGGCCAATTCGCGCAGGGCGATGATCAACAGGACGGTCACGAATGCCGCCACAAGCGCCGTGACCGCCCAGCCGAGTATCGGCGACCGGGCGATCAGGTCGGTGACGAAATCCCATGCCGCGACCGAAACCACCGTGGTGAGGATCAGCCCGGCCAGCCCCCAGAACCAGCGCGCCAACCGCGAGGGTCGCGCCGTGGCCAGAGCCGCGACCGATTGCATCGCGCGGCCCTCGGGCGGGGCCTCGTCGGGCACGGGCGGGGCCTCGGACGGGCCACTTTCGGGCGGCTCTTCAAGGTCGATCAGGACGGGGCCGTTGGTCATGGCGCATTCCTTTCCCAGATCATCTGCACATCGGGCAGGCCATCGTCATTGCCCAGCCCGTTCGAGAACCGCGCGGGATAAAAGCCGTGGCGCACATAAAAGGCACGGGCGGTGACATTGTCCTGCCCGGTCCAGAGTTCAAGCCGCGACGCGCATGTCTGTGCCTCGGCCAAAAGCCGCGAGCCGATGCCCTGCCGCCGGGCCCGGGGGTGGGTATAGAGCGCATGGATACGCGCGCCATCGCGGATGATGAACCCGCGCGTGCCCGCCACCCGCGCGGGCAGCACATGCACCTTGCCCGCACGCACCAGCCGCGCCAGCAGTATCAGCTCCGACAACCGCGCCCACGCACCCTTGCCCGCGCCGGTGTCGAGCCAGAGAATCCGGGCAATCGCGCCCAGATGCCAGAGCCGTGCCGGGCCGGGCCTCGCACCAGTGCCGTTCACAACCGATCCCCGATCAGGAAGTCCGCCGCCCGGTCGAGCCGGATATGGGGCGGCCCGTCACCGGGTTTGAGGCTGAGCGGCGCGGGGGCGAACTGCATCACCGAGTAATCCGCATCGAGCCATTTCTGCGCGCCCTCCCGCGCCGGGGCCAAGAGCCGGCCCGGGTCTTCGGGCAGATCGCCCGCGAAGAACGCCGCCTGTTTGCCGGTGTCGAGCCGCCGCCCGCGCACGCAGTCCAGTTCGCGCCCGTCATGGGTGCGGGTTTCCTCGACCGTGGCGCGCAGTGACGCGATCGACATGGCCCGGGTCTCGGCCCCGGCGAAATCGGCGCGATCCACCGCCTCGCGCAGCATCGCCTGCATGATCGCGGTCAGGCGCGGGTGCTGGGCATGGTGCAGGTGGTCGGCCTTGGTCGCGGCAAAGAGGATGCGCTCGACCCGGCGGCCCATCAGCAACCGGCTGAGAAAGGCGTTGCGGCCCGGGCGGAAGGCGCCGAGGATCTCGGCCATCGCGTGGCGCATGTCATCGACCGATTGCGGCCCCTTGTGGATCGCGCCCAGCGCATCGACCAGCACCACCTGCCGGTCGATCCGGGCGAAATGATCGCGGAAGAAGGGTTTGACGATGCGCGCCTTGTAGGCGTCAAAGCGCCGCTCGAAGGCGCGCCAGAGGCTGCCGCGCGGAGCGCGGTCGGCGCGCGGCATGGGCGCGAATGTCAGCGCCGGACTGCCCGCCAGATCGCCGGGCAGAAGGAAGCGCCCCGGCGTGCAATCATGGAATCCGGCGTCGCGCGCGGCCCCAAGATATTGGGTATAGCTGCGGGCCAGCGCCTGTGCCTGTGCCTCGTCAAGCGGGGCGGTGGCATCGGTGGCGCCGGCCTGTGCGAGGAACTCGGCCGCCTGTGCCCGCCCCTCGATTCGCGACAGCACGGACGCGGACCATTCGGCATAATCCTTGTCGAGAAGCGCCAGATCGAGCAGCCATTCACCCGGGTAATCGACAATGTCGAGATGCACCGTGCGCGGCCCCGAAAGCCCCGACAGGAGGCCCGCGGGCTGCACCCTGAGCGACAAGCGCAATTCGGAAATGGCGCGGGTGCTGTCGGGCCAGTGCGGTGCGGAGCCGGTGAGGGCCGCAAGATGGGTCTCGTAGTCGAAGCGCGGCACGGTATCGTCGGGCTGGGGTTGCAGGAAACCGGCGCGAATGCGGCCCTGCGCCTGTGCCGCCAGCCCCGGCATCCGCCCCCGGTCCATCAGGTTGGCGATGAGCGAGGTGATGAACACGGTCTTGCCCGCCCGGGCCAGCCCGGTCACGCCCAGACGGATCACCGGTTCGAAGAATGCCTCGGAGACCGCGCCGCCCACCGTTTCGACCCGGCGCGCGATGCCATCTGCCAGCGAAGAAATGACCACGTGGGCGCCCCTTTTGTCCTGCCTCCGCGTAAAGATAACCCCCGACCGGCACAGTTGCTAGGGGGGAGAACCCGCCGGGTTTTCCCCGCCCTTGCCGGGCGCGCGCGCCGCCGCTATGGGAAGGCATGCCCAGATACGCGCTCAGGATCGAATATCACGGCGGCCCCTTCGCCGGATGGCAGCGACAGGCCGATCAGCCCTCGGTGCAGGGCGTGATCGAGGCCGCGCTGGCCCGGCTCGAGCCGCGCGCGCACAGCATCGCCGCGGCGGGGCGCACCGATGCGGGCGTGCATGCGCTGGCCCAGGTGGCGCATTGCGATCTCGGCAAGGACTGGGCGCCGTTTCGCCTTGCCGAGGCGCTGAACTATCATCTCAGACCGCATCCCGTGGCGATCATCGAGGCCGCCCGGGTCGATGACGACTGGCACGCGCGGTTTTCGGCGATGGAACGGCGGTATCTGTTTCGGCTGCTGGTGCGGCGTGCACCGGCCACCCATGACCGGGGGCTGGTCTGGCAGGTGCGCCAGGCGCTTGACCTCGAAGCGATGCGGACGGGCGCCGCGCACCTCGTCGGGCGGCACGATTTCACCACCTTCCGCGCGGTTCATTGCCAGGCGGCCAGCCCGGTCAAGACGCTCGACGAGATCACCATCGAAGAGCGCGACCGCGCCAATGGCGTGGAATACCGTTTCCACCTGCGCGCGCGGTCCTTCCTGCACAACCAGGTCCGCTCGATCGTCGGAACACTGGAACGGGTGGGCGCAGGGGCATGGGCGCCCGACGACGTGCGCACCGCCCTCGCGGCCCGAAACCGCGCCGCGTGCGGGCCGGTCTGCCCGCCGGGCGGGCTTTACCTGGCCGGGGTGGGATATCCTGACGATCCGTTTACGGGTTGAGAGGACAGGAGCGGGGGCCAGCCCCCGCACCCCCGAGGTATTTTCAGCCAGATGAAGCAACCATTGATTAACCCTGACGGTTTAACCTCGTTTATGCGATACAGGCTGAGGAGCCGATGACCGCGTCAGGTGAAGGCCCCCCGTTCACGGACGGGGGGCTGGACCGCAGGGGCCCTTGGTCTTCATCTGACTGGAAATACCTCGGGGGGAGGGTGACAAAATGCCTTGGCATTTTTCACCTTGGGGGGCTGGCCCCCCCCCAACGCCGGCGCTTCAGGCCGAGCGCGACAGTCGGTCTTCGAGCACCTCGAACGGCACGCCCGGATCGTCCTTGGCGCCGCGGATCACCAGCGAGGTTTTCACGCTGGCCACGTTCTCGGCGGCGGTGAGTTGCTCGGTCAGGAAGTTCTGGAAGGTCGAGAGATCGGGCGCCACGCATTTGAGGATGAAATCCACCTCGCCATTCAGCATGTGGCATTCGCGCACGAGTGGCCAAGCGCGGCAGCGTTCCTCGAACCGGCTCAGATCGGCCTCGGCCTGGCTTTGCAATCCGACCATGGCAAAAACCTGCACCTCGAAACCCAGTTCGCGCGGATCGACATCGGCGTGATAACCGCGAATGAACCCCTGCTCTTCGAGCGTGCGCACCCGGCGCAGGCAGGGCGGTGCGGAAATGCCGACACGCTTGGCCAGTTCGACATTGGTCATGCGGCCATCGGCCTGCAGCTCGGCGAGGATCTTGCGGTCGATGGGATCAAGGCGCGGGCTTGGCATGACAGGATATCTCCGATGGAATTGCGGATGTTATAGCACCGCCCGTCGCACACGCAATAATGTTTCGCAAAACCGCAATTTCCTTATCCGACAGACCTTGGACACCGAAAGCTTCGGTCATTTCTCGACCGGGGGTTTTCTGTTCCGGGCGGCTTGGCTATATCGCGTTGACTGAATGCAAATCTGGCCTGGGGACGAACATGGCTGAGACACGACACACACGGGTTCTGATCATCGGGTCGGGGCCAGCGGGATACACCGCCGGCGTCTATGCCAGCCGCGCGATGCTGGAGCCGATACTGGTGCAGGGGATCGAACCGGGCGGGCAGTTGACCACCACCACCGAGGTCGAGAACTGGCCCGGCGACACCGAGGTGCAGGGCCCCGAATTGATGGTGCGGATGGAGGCCCATGCAAAGGCCATGGGCTGTGAGATCATCGGCGATATCATCACCGATCTCGACCTGTCGGAGCGCCCGTTCACCGCGAAAGGCGACAGCGGCACCAGCTATACCGCCGACGCGGTGATTCTCGCCACCGGGGCGCGGGCCAAGTGGCTGGGCCTGGCGAGCGAAGAGGCGTTCAAGGGCTTTGGCGTTTCGGCCTGTGCCACCTGTGACGGGTTCTTCTATCGCGGGCAGGAGATCGTCGTGATCGGTGGCGGCAACACGGCGGTGGAAGAGGCGCTGTTCCTGACCAATTTCGCCTCGAAGGTGACGCTGGTCCATCGCCGCGACGAGCTGCGCGCCGAAAAGATCCTTCAGGACCGGCTGTTCAAGCATCCCAAGATCGAGCCGCTGTGGTTCCACACACTTGACGAGGTGGTGGGCGAGGACGACCCCAAGGGCGTCGAGGCGGTGCGCGTGAAACATGTGGAAACCGGTGAAATCACCGAGATCCCCTGCAAGGGCGTGTTCATCGCCATCGGTCACGCCCCGGCCAGCGAATTGGTCAAGGACCAGCTTGAGACGCATATGGGCGGTTACGTGAAGGTCGAAGCGGGCTCGACCCGAACCTCGACCCCCGGGGTTTTCGCGGCGGGCGACCTGACCGATCATATCTATCGTCAGGCCGTCACCAGCGCCGGGATGGGCTGCATGGCCGCGCTCGATGCCGAGAAGTTCCTCGCCGAGCAGGACGACTGAGTCAGCCGCGCACGGCACCGCCGACACGAAAGCACCGACGCCCCGCCCCGACAGGCGCGGGCGTCTTGCGTTGCAGATGGGCCACGGCGGTCGATTTCTCTCATTCGTCGCCGCATATCGCTTGGCTGTTCGTGCGGAATGCTAGATATGTTCAACCGTGAACACTCTTTTGGATCGCCCGCGATGATCGCCGCCGACGCGAAAACCAATCTGGCAGAGGAAGACCTGCTCTTCCGGCTTCTGCGCCAACTTGACCTGGCGCCGGACGCATCGCAGCGGGCGATCGCGGCGGCACTGGGTATCTCGCTTGGTCGCTTGAACGCACAGTTGCGATCCGCCGCCGAGGCGGGCCTGATCAAGATCAGCGAACGGCCCGGGCCGGATCGACGCCAGCGCTTCGCCTATGCGCTGACATCGCGCGGCGGGGCCGAGAAAAACCGCCTTGCCGACCAGTTTCTCGCGCGGAAATTCGCGGAATATGATGCGCTTCACGCCGAATTGACCGGAACAACGAGCGGCCTTGCCCCCCTCAAATACAGGACAAAACTCATGCAGAACAACCTTGCGCCCATCCCCGAGCTTTACGTGTCGTATGACAGTGCGCAGAAACTCAAACTCGAAGCGGGCGATCTGATCAGCCATGACCTGACATCACGCCAGATCTGCGATCTGGAACTGTTGATGAACGGCGGGTTCAATCCGCTCAAGGGGTTCCTTTCGCAAGAGGATTATGATGGCGTTGTCGAGAATATGCGGCTGGCCGATGGCACGCTCTGGCCGATGCCGATCACGCTCGATGTGAGCGAAGATTTCGCCGAGAACATCGATCTGGGCCAGGATATTGCGCTGCGCGACCAAGAGGGTGTGATCCTTGCGACGATGACGGTGACCGACCGCTGGACGCCCGACAAGGCGCGCGAGGCCGAGAAGGTGTTCGGCGCCGATGACGTGGCGCACCCGGCGGTGAACTACCTGCATAACGTGGCGGGCAAGGTTTACCTCGGGGGGCCGGTCACCGGCATCCAGCAGCCGGTGCATTACGATTTCCGCGGTCGTCGCGACACGCCCAACGAGTTGCGGGCCCTGTTTCGCAAGCTGGGCTGGCGCCGCGTGGTGGCGTTCCAGACCCGCAACCCGCTGCACCGGGCGCACCAGGAACTGACCTTCCGCGCCGCCAAGGAAGCACAGGCCAACCTGCTCATTCACCCGGTCGTGGGCATGACCAAGCCGGGCGATGTCGACCACTTTACCCGGGTGCGCTGTTACGAGGCGGTGATTGACAAATACCCCGGCTCGACCACCACGATGAGCCTTTTGAACCTTGCCATGCGCATGGCCGGGCCGCGCGAGGCCGTCTGGCACGGGATCATCCGCAAGAACCACGGCTGCACCCATTTCATCGTGGGTCGCGATCATGCCGGTCCCGGCAAGAACAGCGCGGGCGAGGATTTTTACGGCCCCTACGAGGCACAGGACCTGTTCCGCCAGTATCAGGACGAAATCGGCATCGAGATGGTCGATTTCAAACACATGGTCTATGTGCAGGAGCGCGCGCAATACGAGGCGGTCGACGAGATCGAGGACAAGGACAACGTGACCATCCTCAACATCTCGGGCACCGAGTTGCGCCGGCGTTTGCGCGAGGGGCTAGAAATCCCGGACTGGTTCTCGTTTTCCGAGGTGGTGAGCGAGCTGCGCCGGCGTTTCCCGCCGCGCTCGAAACAGGGTTTCACCGTGTTTTTCACCGGGTTCTCGGGTTCGGGCAAATCGACCATCGCCAACGCGCTCATGATCAAGCTGATGGAGATGGGCGACCGCCCGGTGACGCTTCTGGACGGCGATATCGTGCGCAAGAACCTGTCATCGGAGCTTGGCTTCTCGAAGGAACACCGCGATCTCAATATCCGCCGCATCGGCTATGTCGCCAGCGAGATCACCAAGAATGGCGGCATCGCGATCTGTGCGCCGATCGCGCCCTATGCCGCCACGCGGCGTGCGGTGCGTGAAGAGATCGAACAGTTCGGCGCGTTCATCGAGGTGCATGTCGCCACCTCGATCGAGGAATGCGAACGGCGCGACCGCAAAGGGCTTTACAAGCTGGCGCGGGAAGGAAAGATCAAGGAATTCACGGGGATATCCGATCCCTATGACGTGCCGGACGATCCCGAACTGCGGGTCGAGACCGAGAATGTCGAGGTGGACAACTGTGCCCACCAGGTGATTCTCAAGCTCGAGTCGATGGGGCTCATCGCCGGATAAGGCGCCTAGGGGAAAAAGCGAATCGCCAATGCCTTGAGAGCGCGAAGCGCGGTCACGGTGTTGGCGATTCAGCCTTTGTTAACACGTCCTAACAAAGCATGAACCGCAGCGCGCGGTCGGTCAGGCATTGAACAGGAAGTGCAGCACATCGCCGTCCTTGACCTCGTAACCCTTTCCCTCGACACGCATTTTCCCGGCTTCCTTCGCCCCCTGCTCGCCGCCGCAGGCGACGAAATCGTCGTAGGCGATGGTTTCGGCGCGGATGAAGCCGCGTTCGAAGTCGCCGTGGATGACACCGGCGGCCTGTGGGGCGAGGGTGCCGTGGCGGATCGTCCAGGCGCGGGCCTCTTTCGGGCCAACGGTAAAATAGGTCTCGAGGTTCAATAATTCGTAACCGGCGCGGATCAGCCGATCGAGACCGGCCTCGGCGAGGCCCATCTCGTCGAGAAACATCGCCGCCTCGTCGGGGTCGAGCTGGGAAATCTCTTCCTCGATCCGCGCCGAGATCACCACCGCGGCGTTGCCCTCGGCCGCGGCCATATCGGCCACGGCCTGGGAATGGGCGTTGCCAGTCGCCGCCTCGTCCTCGGCCACGTTGCAGACATAGAGCACCGGCTTGGTGGTCAGGAGCTGGAGCATTTTCCAGGCTTTCGCATCCTCGGGTTCGACGTCGATCACGCGCGCGGGCTTGCCCTCTTCCAGCACGGCAAGTGCCTGTTTCAAAAGGCGTTCCTGTTGCACCGCCTCCTTGTCGCCGCCCTTGAGCTTGCGCACGATGTTCTGCAACCGCTTCTCGATGCTTTCGATATCGGCGAGCATCAGCTCGGTCTCGATGGTCTCGGCATCGGCGACCGGATCGACCCGGCCTTCGACATGGGTGACATCGCCATCCTCGAAACAGCGCAGCACATGCGCGATGGCGTCGACCTCGCGGATATTGGCGAGAAACTGGTTGCCCAGCCCCTCGCCCTTGGAGGCGCCTTTGACGAGGCCGGCGATGTCGACGAAGGTCATGCGGGTGGGGATGGTTTGCCGGGATTTGGCGATTTCGGCGAGTTTTTCAAGCCGCGCGTCGGGCACCGCGACCTCGCCCACGTTGGGTTCGATGGTGCAGAACGGAAAATTCGCCGCCTGCGCCGCGGCTGTTCGCGTCAAGGCGTTGAAAAGCGTGGATTTTCCCACGTTCGGCAAGCCCACGATGCCCATTCTGAAACCCATTTCACGTCCCTTTTCTGCCAGTCTTGCGCGCCGCGCATCTAGGGGCGCGGAGGGTGCAGGGTCAACCCCTGTGCAACAAGGGTTAACGCCGCTTTGGGGCGGAATTTGAGGGGGGGTGACATCCGGCTGACATCCGGCTGCTGCCCGGCTGCCGGGCAAATCTTGACAATTCCTTGCCCCACCGTGGTTAACGCAACGCTCGATTGACGGGTTCGGCGCCTCTCATATACCGTTTTTACAGGGGAGAGTGGCAGGGTCGGGCAGCGCGTGATCGAAGCGCGGACCCAACCCGGGCAAGGGAGGAACAGCCGTGAGCGAGATCATCGAGTACCGGATCATTTCCGCGATCTACACCAGGACCGACGCGGGCGAGGATCGCGACAGGTTATCAAACCAGGTGAACCAGTTCATCAAGACCGGCTGGCAACCGCATGGATCGGCCACCTCGGCGGTGCTGGAAAAGGACGGGGCAATCGTCGTGATGCAGCCGATCGTGAAATATGGGTGACGGGAGGTGGGTGGTTGGGGGCCTGGGCGGGCCTTCGCCGACTTGCACGAGTTAGACGGAACGAGACATCCGATTATGAAGTATCCACAACACAGGTTCCTCAATGTAGCATGCCGCTGTGAAAACCCACTGCGTGTGCAATATGGATCTAAGTAGCCGTGAAACTTCCACCGTTGATTCTTTATCTCGACACACAAGATTACATTCGACTTTTCAATGAGCCAAAGGAGGGAGGCACTCATCAAACCCTCGAACAACTCTTGACCTATCGGGATCAGGGGAAGATCCTGATCGGCTATTCGTGGGCAACGATTATTGAATTCATTACAAAGCCCACAGATAAATTCCGCAAGGAACGCGTCCGTCGAGGTCAGCTAGTAAAAGATATCTGTGGAAGGAATGCATTCCCGTTCTTAACTGACCTGAAAAAAGGTTCCCGTTTCCCAAACAACGGTATTTGGCTTGAAGCTCAAGATGGGAAAATGGTCACCGCCAAGTGGTGGCGACGTCTAATGGAGAAGCAGTATTTTGAAGCCCTTGCCGAACAGAAGAACTTTAACCGCGCTCAACGTCGGCGATTGAAGACTCGATCAGCAATGCAACGACTTTTTAGTGAGAACACCTCCACTTGGGGAACAAAACGCGAAGACTTTCAAGGGTTTCCCGTATCTGATGAACTGATTGAAAGCGGTGTTGTGACACGCTTCATGAAAGGCCGTTGTTCAGATGCCGAGTTCGAGGAGCGAATGAATCGTTGGCTTTCCGACCCAGCCGAGTTCAGTCGGATTTTCTATGACTACGCTGACAAACCTAACCTTATAGAAGAGTTTACGGGTTCAAGCCTAGACAAGGTTGAGGATTCTCTGCAACAACTACATAAAGCAAATTCTGAGTTGGAGGAAAAAACGAGTGCGCTTCGGGAAGAACTGATCGGAGCAGGTTTAGATAAGCGCGCGGCTAAAAAGCTCACGAAACCATTCAAGGCTGTAAAGTTTGACCCTTCAAGTGTCGTCCGAAGGATAGAGGAACACATTGGTGAAGGGCGAGCAGACCACATTGGGTACTACATGCAAAGGGCATCACAAAAAAATTATAACTTCAAACGCTCAGATTTGATGGACATCATTCAGATGTGTTACGTGCCTGATTGTGATCTTTTCCGATGCGACAAAGCGATGGCTGATCTGTATCGCGATTACGAACCTTTTGCGGGAAAGCTGGTGGCAAAGTTTGGAGATTTGCCTGCGCGGATTGAGGAACGCTTGCGTACCCGCATCAGCTGACCGTGAGCATAGTCCCCCGTAGCGCTCCTTCAGCAGACTTCCCCGCCCCGGCAATGCACAGACGCCCGGCCAGCGGGGTGTAACACCGTTTCGCCAAGGTCTGCCCCCCGACGCAATGGCGATTGATTTCCCCGTCGATTTTCTGCAAACCGCCCGGAACGGACAGCATCCCCGGGGAGGGCCAGCATGACACGGATCGACGCCACATTCGCCAGGTTGAAGGCGGAAGGGAAGAAAGCCTTCGTGGCCTACGTGATGGCGGGCGATCCCGATTACGACACCTCGCTTGAAATCGTGAAGGGGTTGCCGGGCGCGGGCGTGGACATCATCGAGCTGGGCCAGCCCTTCACCGATCCGATGGCGGACGGGCCGACGATCCAGGCCGCCGGGCAACGGGCGCTGGCGCAGGGCATGACGCTGCAAAAGACGCTCGACATGGCGCGGGCGTTTCGCGAGACCGACAACGAGACGCCGATCGTGATGATGGGCTATTACAACCCGATCTATTCGCGCGGGGTCGAGCGGTTCCTCGCCGATGCGAGGGAGGCGGGGATTGACGGGCTGATCATCGTGGACCTGCCGCCAGAAGAGGACGAAGAATTGTGCATCCCGGCGCAGAAGGCGGGGCTCAATTTCATCCGGCTGGCGACGCCGACCACCGATGACAGGCGCCTGCCACGGGTGATGCAGAACACGTCGGGGTTCGTCTATTACGTCTCGATCACCGGGATCACCGGATCGGCACAGGCCGAGGCGGGCGACGTGGCGCCCGAGGTGGCGCGGATCAAGGCGGCGGGCAACCTGCCGGTGGTGGTGGGGTTCGGCATCACCACGCCCGAGGCCGCCGCGCGGATCGCCGGAGTGGCCGACGGGGCCGTGGTGGGCAGCGCCATCGTGAGCCGGATCGCGCGGGGCGACACGCCCGCCGAGGTTCTGGGGTTCGTGCGCACGCTGGCCGATGGGGCGCATTCGGCCTGAGCGGGGCATACGGTCGCAATATCTGCCTTTGGGGTGGGCGAAACCGGCCAGATTTCGGTCGATGACCGGTTGACCCCGCGGTAATTTCTGGAAAGCCTCGGGCGAAGCGGTTAGGATCAGGGCGAGGCAACAAGGCATGGGCCAGCGCAGGATGACGCTGCAGAACACCAGACAGCTTCCCCTGAAGCTCAGGGCATCGCACAAGAGCGATGTGCGCACGCAATTCGCGGCGCTGTGTTACCGCCTGAACAACGGCAAGCCCGAGATCCTGTTGATCACCAGCCGCGGCAGCAAGCGCTGGATCGTGCCCAAGGGGTGGCCAATGCACGGTGTCACCCCCGGCGAGGCCGCGTTGCAGGAGGCGTGGGAAGAGGCCGGGGTTCAGGGCAAGGCGATCGAACGCTGCCTCGGGCTTTATTCCTATCCCAAGGACCTGGAGGACGGGACCACCCTGCCCTGCGTGGCGATGGTTTACCCGGTGCGGGTCAAGGCGCTGGCCCATGATTATCCCGAAGCCGGGCAGCGGCGGCGCAAGTGGTTTTCGCCCAAGAAAGCGGCCGCCAAGGTGAGCGAGCCCGAATTGGGGCAGATCCTGCGCACTTTCGACCCCGGGCTGTTGCGGCCATGAACCCGGAGCTTGCGCCCGGGCGCTGGCGGGTTATGTAAGAGGCATGGGTTTCGGGAAAGCCGCGTGACATGATCAAGTTTTCGCTCAGATGCGCCGATGGCCACGATTTCGAAAGTTGGTTCCAGTCGACCGAGGCGTTCGACACGCTGAAGGCCGGGGGGCATCTCGTCTGTGCGGTCTGTGGCGGCACGGATGTCGAGAAGGCGGTAATGGCGCCGCGGCTCGGCACGGCGCGCGCGCCGGTGCAGGAGGGCAAGGCGGGTCCGCTCAGCGCGCCCGCAAGCCCGGCGGAACAGGCGCTGGCCGCGCTCAAGGCGCATGTCGAGGCCAATTCGGATTACGTGGGCATGGAATTCGCCCGCGAGGCGCGCGCGATCCACGAGGGCACGGCGCCCGAGCGCCCGATCTATGGCGAGGCCCGCACCGAGGAGGCACGCCGCCTGATCGAGGATGGTGTGCCGGTGGCGCCCCTGCCCTTTCGCCCCGGGCGTAAATCGAACTGAGCGGCCCTTCTGGAGCGTGTCTACTTTGCTACGGTCTTGTCATAGGCTTGGCGCGCAGCATCGATCTCGTTCAGGTTTTCCAGTGCCCAATAGCCCAAGGCACTCACCGGTTCACGAAACGACTGCCCCATTTCGGTAAGGTTGTATTCAACCTTCGGCGGGATCGTCGGATGATAGGTTCGGTTCACGAGGCCATCTCTTTCCAACTCTTTCAGCGTCAAGCTCAACATGCGTTGCGAGATGCCCAGAGTCCGCTTGAGTTCATTGAATCGCATCGTCCCGTACCGGGCCAGGTAGATGACAACAAGAACGCTCCAACGATCGCCAACACGCGACAAGACTTCGTTGATACGTTTGCAATCCGGGCATTGGGCGTTGTCCAGCATGGCGGTTCCCTATTTGTAACCGGGGTTCAAAAATGTGCCTTCTTGCGGTGGCTTTCGGTTCTTTCTAGATAGTCAGTTACTATTACATACCGCCTTTTGAGGGCTCTGACAATGGGAACAAGAACATGACACCGAAGCCGCTGAACGATCACCTGAGCTGGCGCTACGCCACCAAGAAAATGGACCCCGCGAAAGCGGTCCCGCAGGAAAAAGTCGATGCCATCATCGAGGCGATCCGCATGGCCCCCACATCCAGCGGCACCCAGCCGTTTGAACTGATCGTCGTGACGAACGCGCAAGTCCGTGGCCAGATCGCCGAAGCAGCGGGCGGGCAGGCACAGATCACCGACGGGTCGCATTTGCTGGTTTTCGCAGCCTGGGACAACTACACTGCGGACAGAATTGACGACGTGGTTCAACTGAACGTCGATGCCCGTGGCGACCTGCCGATGCTGCATGCCTACTACGATAAACTGAAAGCCGCCTACCTGCCGCGCGACGCCGAGGAAAACTATGCCCATGCTGCGCGCCAGGCCTATATCGCATTGGGTGTCGCATTGCTTGCGGCCGCCGAACAGGAAGTCGACAGCACGCCGATGGAAGGGTTTGATCCCGAGGCCGTGGATGCGATCCTTGGTTTGAAAGAACGCGGGTTGCGCTCTGTCGTGCTCATGCCCCTGGGCTATCGTGACGCGGCGGGTGATTGGCTCTTGCCGATGGACAAGGTGCGTAAATCCCGTGATGCCATCGTCACACAAGTCGGCTAGGCCAAAGCGAACGAACATGGGATTCATAAAGTTGGGTTCGAAACGAACTGAATGATTTCATGGTCTTGCGAGAGCGCGTGGGACGCTAGAGGAAACACTTCTAAAAACCGTTGGCTGAAGCGTTTCGCCTTGTGCCCGAGACAGGGACAGGGCGAAACGCCGCGCCTCATATCAGCGGAGCGCGCGTTTCGCGAAACGCTTTGATTCGACAACATGGCAAGGCGCATTGCAGCCATTCGTGCGCCTTGCAGCATACCGACGCCCCGGGGCGCACTCCGGGCTTTCGCGGCATCATCCACGACCGTTCGCTCCGGCCTCGATGTTCCGGCCTCGATGTAAAGGCCATTGCCGGGAATGGCAGGTCCATGCGGCCCTTGTCAGTTTCGCAGGGCGGTGGCTATGGTGCGACCAACCCCAACCTATGGAGATTTTCCCGATGCATGTCGTGATCACTGGCGCCAATCGCGGCGTGGGACTGGCGCTTTCTGAAACCTACAAGGCGCGCGGCGCACAGGTAACGGGAACGTCGCGGGACGGATCGACCGGGCTTGCGCTCGACGTGGCCGACCCGGCGTCGCATCGGGCGCTGGCCGCGCGGCTCGAGGGGCAAGCGGTCGATCTTCTGGTGTGCAATGCGGGGGTTTACCTCGACAAGGGGCAGAGCCTCGCCGAGGGTTATGCGCCGGGGATGTGGGCCGAGAGTTTCGCGGTGAACGTGACCGGCGTTTTCTTGGGCGTGCAGGCGCTGCTTCCGAACCTGCGCATGAGCGAGGGTGCGCGCATCGCCATCATTTCGAGCCAGATGGGCAGCGATACACGTGCGCCCGGCGGCTCATATATCTATCGCGCGTCGAAGGCGGCGGCGCTCAACCTCGGGCGCAACCTTGCGACCGATCTCAGGGAGATGGGGATTGCCGTGGGCATCTACCATCCCGGCTGGGTGCGCACGGACATGGGCGGATCGTCGGCCGAGATCACCGTGGATGAGGCCGCCGCGGGGCTCTCTGCGCGGTTCGACGCGCTGTCGCTTGCCAGCACCGGGGAATTCCTGACATGGGACGGGCGGGTGCATCCGTTCTGATCGGGTGCGCAGGGCGTTCTAGGTAGGTCGCGGCGGGTCGGAGTCTGGCCGAGCCGCCCCGGGCTTGAGCCGGGGCGGGCAGTACACGGTTGCGGCCATGTGCTGCCCTTTCGTTTGACATCCGCGACATCTTGCCCTTGGGGCCGGTCCGTCATACACCGCGCGCAATGCGAATGATGGGGAAGGCCGATGCCGGTTCTCGTGATGAAATTCGGCGGCACCTCGGTCGCCACGCTGGACCGCATCCGCCGGGCCGCCAAGCGCGTGGGCGTCGAGGTGGCCAAGGGGTATGACGTGATCGTCATCGTCTCGGCCATGGCGGGCGAGACCAACAAGCTCGTCGGGTATGTCGACGAGACCTCGCCGCTTTACGATGCGCGCGAATATGACGCGGTGGTGAGCTCGGGCGAGAACGTGACCGCCGGGCTGATGGCGTTGACGCTTCAGGAGATGGACGTGCCGGCGCGCAGCTGGCAGGGCTGGCAGGTGCCGGTCAAGACCACGAGCGCGCACAGCCAGGCCCGGATCGAGGACATCGTGCCCGACAATATCCGCGCCAAGTTCGCCGAAGGGATGCGCGTGGCCGTCGTGGCCGGGTTCCAGGGCGTGAGCCCCGAGGGCCGGATTACCACGCTGGGCCGGGGCGGCAGCGACACGACCGCGGTGGCCTTTGCCGCCGCGTTCCAGGCCGAGCGGTGTGATATCTATACCGACGTGGACGGGGTCTATACCACCGATCCGCGAATCTGTGACAAGGCGCGCAAGCTCGACCGGATCGCGTTCGAGGAAATGCTGGAACTGGCCAGCCTCGGGGCGAAGGTGCTTCAGACCCGTTCGGTCGAGCTGGCCATGCGTTACAACGTGAAGCTGCGGGTGCTGAGCAGTTTCGAGGAACAATCGGACACGGCGGGCACGCTGGTCTGTGCCGAGGAGGACATCATGGAATCGAAAGTCGTCAACGGGGTCGCCTATAGCCGCGACGAGGCGAAGATGACGCTGGTCTCGGTCGCCGACCGGCCCGGCATCGCGGCGGCCATTTTCGGCCCGCTGAGCGAGGCAGGGGTGAACGTGGACATGATCATCCAGAACATTTCCGAAGAGGGGCGCACCGACATGACATTTTCCTGCCCCACCGACCAGGTGGCGCGGGCGGAAAAGGCGCTGCACGACGCCAAGGCGCGCGGCGAGATCAATTTCCACGACCTGATCGCCGATACCAACGTCGCCAAGGTCAGCGCCGTGGGCATCGGCATGCGCAGCCAGTCGGGCGTTGCCGCACGGATGTTCAAGACGCTTTCCGACGAGGGCATCAACATCAAGGTGATCGCCACTTCGGAGATCAAGATCAGCGTGTTGATCGACCGCAAGTACATGGAACTGGCCGTGCAGGCGCTGCATGATGCCTTCGCGCTGGAAAAGACGGGCTGAGCCCCCGGCGCGGATGTTCCGGTGATGCCTCTTGCGTCATCAGATGCACAAAAGACATGCTGACGGGGCACAACCCTTGCGCGAAACCTGGCCTGCCGGGGCCAGTTTCCCGTTTCCCTCGTGGGGGGTGTGTGGTGTAAGGTCGGCTTCGGACGCAGGATCGTGTCTGGAAGCCGGGGGGAAGAAATTCCATGAGCGATGCGAGTGTGACCGACAGTCGGCAGATGCTTGGCCGGTTGCGCAATGTCATGGCCGAGGACAGCGCAGGCCAGGCGCGGCTTGACAAGATCACCGGCCTGATCGCCGAGGAAATGCATTGCGAGGTCTGCTCGGTCTACCTGTTCCGCGATGCGGATACGCTCGAACTTTGCGCGACCGAGGGGCTCAACCCCGACTCGGTGCACCAGACGCGGATGCGGCTGGGCGAGGGACTGGTCGGGCGGGTCGCACGCACCGGGCGGATCATGAACACCGCCGATGCGCCCGCCGAGCGCGGATTCCGCTACATGCCGGAAACCGGAGAGGAGGTTTTCTCGTCCTTCCTCGGCGTGCCGATCCAGCGGCTTGGCGAGAAGCTGGGCGTGCTGGTGGTGCAGTCGAAATCCAAGCGCGAATTCTCGGACGACGAGATCGAGGCGCTGGAAGTGGTGGCGATGGTGCTGGCCGAGATGGCCGAACTGGGGGTTTTCGTCGGCGAGGGCGCGGCGCTCAGGGCGCGGCACACGCAATCGGTGATGATTCGCGGTGGCGTCGGCCAGGAGGGCGCGGCCGAGGGCCATGTCTGGCTGCACGAGCCACGGGTGGTGGTGACGAACCTCATCGCCGAGGACCCGCATCGCGAGCTGGAGCGCCTGCACGAAGCGGTGAACCGGCTGCGGGTGAGTGTCGACCAGATGCTGGACGGTGCGCGCGGCGGTGACAAGGATCAGCTTCAGGTGCTCGAAGCCTACCGGATGTTCGCCAATTCCAAGGGCTGGCTGCGCCGGATGGAAGAGGACATCGCCCGTGGCCTGTCGGCGGAAGCGGCGGTCGAAAAGGAGCAATCGACCGCGCGGGCGCGGATGGGGCAGGTCAACGATCCCTATCTGCGCGAGCGGCTGCATGATCTCGATGACCTGTCCAACCGGCTGCTGCGCATCCTGACCGGACAGGGCACCGAGACCGGCGCCGAGATGCCCGCCGATCCGGTTCTGGTGGCGCGCAACATAGGACCGGCGGAACTGCTCGATTACGGTCGCAGCCTCAAGGGGATCGTGCTTGAGGAAGGGTCGGTCGGCTCGCATGCCGCGATCGTCGCGCGGGCGCTGGCGATTCCGTTGATCATTCATGCCGGGCGGGTCACGACCGAGGCGCTCAACGGCGATCATGTCATGATCGACGGCGACCAGGGGTTGGTGCATCTGCGCCCCGATGAAACCGTGGTCGGCGCCTTTCGCGACAAGATGGCGATGCAGGTCGAGGCGCTGGAGCGCTATGCCTCGATCCGCGACAAGGCCGCGTGCAGCCGCGATGGCGTGACGGTGGGCATGCATATGAACGCGGGGCTGATGGCCGATCTGCCCTCGCTCGCGGGGTCGGGGGCCGAGGGTGTCGGGCTGTTTCGCACCGAGTTGCAGTTTCTCGTGCGCACCAAGATGCCCCGGCGCGGCGAATTGTCGGCGCTTTATGCGCGGGTGCTCGATGCGGCGCAGGGCAAGCGGGTGGTGTTTCGCACGCTCGATATCGGGTCGGACAAGGTCTTGCCCTACATGACGGCGCAGGACGAGCCCAACCCGGCGATGGGCTGGCGCGCGATCCGGGTGGGGCTCGACAAGCCGGGGATCATGCGGATGCAGTTGCAGGCGCTGTTGCGCGCGGCGGCGGGGCGACCGTTGGCGGTGATGTTTCCCTTTGTCGCCCAGCGCGAGGAATATGACGCGGCCTGTGCCGAGATGAACAAGGCGCTGGAACGCGAGCGAATCCTTGGTCATGCGCTGCCCGAGGTGCTGGAAGTGGGCGCGATGCTGGAGACGCCCAGCCTTGCCTTTGCGCCCGACAAGTTCTTTCGCGACGTCGGTTTTCTGTCGATCGGGGGCAATGATCTCAAGCAGTTCTTCTTTGCCGCCGACCGCGAGAACGAGCGGGTGCGCAAACGCTATGACACGCTCAACGTGAGTTTCCTGAGCCTGATCGAACAGATCGTGGAGCGGTGCGCGGCGACCGACACGCCGCTGAGTTTCTGCGGCGAGGATGCCGGGCGACCGGTCGAGGCGCTGTGCCTGGCGGCCATCGGTCTGCGCTGCCTGTCGATGCGTCCGGCGTCGATCGGGCCGGTGAAAAATGCGATCATGCGCACCGACCTGGCCGAGCTGCGCGCGGTCATTCATGCCGCCCGCGAACGGGGCGATCAATCGGTGCGGCCCGCGGTCGTGGAGTATCTGCGGGACAATGGCGGGATACCGGCCAAGGGCTAGGCTGATCGGATTCACCCGCCCGGGCGGCTTCGCCGCTGTTCCGGGCGGGGCGACTCAGGCTCACGGCACCTTGTGCCCGGCCTATCCCGCCCGCTTGACCGGCGGATCCTCGACGCGTTCGCGCAGGCCTTCGATCAATTCGGCATGGTCTTGATCGGCATGGATCGCGAGGCGGCGCAGGCCGAAATGGACATGGGCCATTTCCTGATAATAGCTGGTATAGGCATAGTTGGTCGCCGCCCCGGCCACGGCCCCGAGAACCGGCACGGTCTGGGCGGCCAGTTTCTGGCCCAGCACGGTCGCAAGGCGCGGCGCGACGCGCACGATCAGGGATTGCACCGCCTGCCCCGTCACGATCATCCGGGTCGAGATGAAGGCCAGATCGGTGCCGTCATCGGCTTCGAGCGGTCCGGCCGCGGCGAACACCCGGATGCAGTCGAATTTCACGCCCTCTTCCTCGGGGTCAAAGCCATGTTCGGTGGCGATGCCCTGGATCACCCGCAAGAGCACGGTGGTCGTGACCGGCAATTCGGCCAGCGCCGTGGGCAGCCCGCCAAACCCGCCCGCGGCCCCCATCGCGGTGGTGACGGCGGTGTTGAGCCATCCCGGCTGATCGCGGACCGAGCGGCGCGAGTGGGACGCGGCGCGCAGCGCGACATGCAGCGCGGCCTCGGTGCGCGTGTCAAGCTGGCTGCGGATGGCGGCGGGCAAGCGGTCGAGCAGGTTCTCGGCCTGTCCACCGATGAGGTTGAGCAGTTGCAGGCCCGGCCCCCCGGCCCCGCGATAGCGACGGGCCAGCGCATCGAGCGCGGCCTCGACATCGAGGTCGGCGGACGGGGAGTCGAGGATTTCCATGGCGCACCTTCATGTTGCTGCCTGTCAAAGATTGGCAGAAAGGCGCGCGGTTTCAAGCCTCGCGCGTGACCTGGCCGGTGATCGCGTCCCAGGCGCCGGGCGTGAGGGCACGCCCCAGCACGCGGTCAGGGTTGGTGGGAGGCGGCATCGTGACACCGTCGAGCCGGTCGAATCCGAACCGCGCGTAATAGGGCGCATCGCCCACCAGCATGACGCGCGGCCAGCCATGCCGCGCGGCGATATCGAGACTGTCACGGATCAGCACCCCGCCCAGCCCTTCGCCCTGGTGGGTGGGGTGCACCGCCACCGGCCCGAGCAGAAGCGCGCGATGCGCCCGGTCGGACCCGGCCACGATCCGCACGGGCCAATAGCGGATCGCCCCCGCGATAAGACCCTCGGGGTCGCGTGCCACCAGCGAGAGGTCCGCGACCGGCTCGACCGCTTCGCGCAGGCGATAAGAGGAGAGGGCCGTGCGCCCGGGGCCGAAACACAGATCATAGAGCGCCTCGACCTCCCACCAGTCGTCGGCAGCTTCGGGGGCCAGTTCGAACACCGCGAAATCCTCGTTCTTGGGGTGGAATCGCCCCTAGCACGCAGGTAGAGACAGGGCAATTGGATAAGGAAACGCGCCTCATGTTCTATCGCCCCGAAGACGGCCACGGCCTGCCGCATAACCCGTTCAACGCCCTGATCGTGCCACGCCCGATCGGCTGGATCTCGAGCCGGGGTGCGGACGGGGTCGACAACCTCGCCCCCTATTCGTTTTTCAATGGGTGCGCCTATACGCCGCCGCAGGTGATGTTCGCCAGCACCGGCGCCAAGGAAGACCGCAACGGCACCAAGGACAGCCTTGCCAATATCCGCGAAACCGGCGTGTTCTGCGTCAATCTCGTGGCGCAGGCGATGACGGATGAGATGAATGCAAGTTCGCAGACCCTGCCTGCCGGGACGTCCGAGTTCGATCATGCCGGGCTTGAACGGGCGGAATGCGAGACGATCGCCTGTTCCCGCGTCAAACATGCGCCCGCGTCACTGGAATGCCGGATGAGCCAGATCGTCGAGTTGGAGGGCGCGGCGAACGCGGTCTGTTTCGGCACGGTGACGGGCATTCACATGCGCGACGATTACCTTGTCGAGGGCATGTTCGACATCACCCGGTTCACCCCGCTGGCGCGGTTGGGATACCGCGATTACACGGTGGTGAAAGAAACCTTCACGCTGGCCCGCCCGGACGACTGAGGCGCGATTTACCTTCGGGGCATACGGGGTCGGGCGCGTGTCATGGTCCGACCCGGCCAAGTGCGGCGCAGGGCGCGTGGCGCGGGCAGGTCACGAGGTGGTCGTTGACCATGCCCACCGCCTCCATGAAGGCATAGGTGATGGTCGGGCCGCAGAATTTGAACCCCGCCTTTTTCAGATCCCTGGAAATCTGCCGTGACAGCGGGGTTTCGGCGGGCACCTCGGCCTGGCTTGCCCATCGGTTCTGGATCGGCGCGCCGTCAACATAGGACCACAGGAAACGGTCAAAGCCGCCCTGTGCCTCGATCTCGGCCCAGGCCCGGGCGTTGGTGATCGTGGCCTCGATCTTGCCGCGATGGCGGATGATGCCGGGATCGGACAGGAGCCGCGCGACGTCGGATTCACCCCAGTCGGCGATGATCCGGGGGTCGAAGCCGTGAAAGGCCGCGCGGAAATTGTCGCGCTTTTTCAGGATCGTGATCCAGCTCAGCCCGGCCTGGAACCCGTCGAGGACGAGTTTTTCCCAGAGCGCGCGGCTGTCCCATTCGGGCACGCCCCATTCGGTGTCGTGATAGTCGAGATAGATCTCGTCCGGTCCTGCCCAACCGCATCGTTCCATGGCTTGCCCTCCTGCCCTTTTTCCCGTGGATTCGCCGAAAATGCGGCATTTAACCCGGTCTTAGCAAATGTGGCGCAAACCTGCACATGGATGAAACACTTGCACGCAGGGAGGTCCGCATGCCGCGCCACACCCGCAAGATACTGGCCGATATTCCGCCCGGGCACGAAGACCCGCTCAGCTATGCGGTCACCGCGCGCGACCGGTCGGTCATGCAGATGGTCGAAGAGGCGGTGCGGCGCAAGCGGGTGATGCTGGCCTATCAGCCGGTGGTTCAGGCACAACATCCCGAGCGCGTCGCCTTTTACGAGGCGCTCATTCGGGTGCAGGACGAGACCGGGCGAATCATTCCCGCGCGTGAGTTCATTACCCGCGTGGAGGAGATGGAAACCGGCCGCATCCTCGATTGCATCGCGCTTGAAAAGGGATTGCGCGCACTGGCCGAGGAACCCGCCCTGCGGCTTTCGATCAACATGTCGGCGCGCTCGATCGGGTATGAGCCGTGGATGCGCGCGCTGCGCCACGGATTGAAGCGCGACCCCACGGTGGGAGAGCGGCTGATCCTTGAAATCACCGAAAGCTCGGCGATGACGGTGCCCGAGCTCGTCACCGGGTTCATGGCCCGTATCCAGCAGAAGGGCGTCAGTTTCGCGCTCGACGATTTCGGCGCCGGGCAGACATCGTTTCGCTATCTGCGGGATTTCTATTTCGACATTCTCAAGATCGACGGGCAGTTCATCCGCGGTATCCATGCCGATCCCGACAACCAGGTGCTGACTCGCGCGCTGGTTTCGGTGGCCCGGCAATTCGACATGTTCACCGTGGCGGAGTTTGTCGAGAATGCCGCGGATGCCGCCTACCTGACCGAAATCGGGGTGGATTGCCTGCAAGGCTACTACTTTGCCGCCCCCACGGTGCAAAAGCCATGGCAGCACCCCGAGGGGCGCCGCGCAAGTGCCTGACCGGGTGTTCGGGGGTGGTGCGCCGGTCGACGCATGCCGCGGCATACCGGCAGTTGCCGCAGTGCGGCAGATCGGCTATGCAAGGTCCGAACCCGGTCGGGGCGACACTGAACCCTTGGGGAGCGTTCCCCATATCCCCGACCCATCCAAGGGAAGAGGACCACGCCCATGACCAATGTCGTTATTGCTTCGGCCGCACGCACCGCCGTCGGTTCGTTCAACGGCTCTTTCGCCAACACACCTGCCCATGACCTCGGCGCCACCGTTCTGCAGGCCATCGTCGAGCGCGCGGGCATCGACAAATCCGAGGTGAGCGAGACGATCCTGGGCCAGGTTCTGACCGCCGGCCAGGGCCAGAACCCGGCGCGCCAGGCCCATGTCAACGCGGGCCTGCCCATCGAGAGCGCGGCCTGGGGCATCAACCAGGTCTGTGGTTCGGGCCTGCGCGCTGTGGCGCTGGGGGCACAACATATCCAGTTGGGCGATGCCGATATCGTCGCCGCCGGCGGACAGGAAAGCATGAGCCTTTCACCCCATGTGGCGCATCTGCGCGCGGGCACCAAGATGGGCGATGTCAAGTATATCGACAGCATGATCCGTGACGGGTTGTGGGATGCGTTCAACGGCTATCACATGGGCCAGACCGCCGAGAACGTGGCCGAGAAATGGCAGATCAACCGCGACATGCAGGACGAGTTCGCCGTCGCCAGCCAGAACAAGGCCGAAGCCGCGCAAAAGGCCGGGAAATTCGCCGACGAGATCGTGCCCTTCACGGTCAAGACCCGCAAGGGCGACATCGTGGTGGACGGCGATGAGTATATCCGCCACGGCGCGACCATGGAGGCCATGCAGAAACTGCGCCCGGCCTTTACCAAGGATGGCAGCGTGACCGCGGCGAATGCCAGCGGGTTGAACGACGGGGCGGCGGGCGTTCTGCTGATGAGTGCCGACAATGCCGAGAAGCGCGGGATCGCACCGCTGGCGCGCATCGCCTCTTACGCGACGGTGGGGCTCGACCCGTCGATCATGGGCGCGGGCCCGATCTTTGCCAGCCGCAAGGCGCTGGAAAAGGCGGGATGGAAGCCCGAGGATCTCGACCTTGTGGAAGCCAATGAAGCCTTTGCCGCGCAGGCCTGTGCGGTCAACAAGGACATGGGATGGGACCCCGCCATCGTGAACGTGAATGGCGGCGCGATTGCCATCGGTCACCCGATCGGCGCGTCGGGTGCGCGTATCCTCAACACGCTCTTGTTCGAGATGCAGCGGCGCGACGCCAAGAAGGGTCTGGCGACGCTCTGTATCGGTGGCGGCATGGGCGTGGCCATGTGCATCGAACGGGTCTGAGGGCCTGACTGCGACTGGATCATGGAAAGGGCGCTGATCGAGCGCCCTTTCTTCTTTTGGGGCAAATTCTGGCCCGCCCGTGAAAAACTGCCGCAGTGCGGCGGTTTCTTGGCGCAACATTATTGCGCGTCACATATTATTTGCGTAACAGAGTTACCAACGCACCAATAATTCTGGAGGAGACACCATGGGAAAGACGGCATTGGTCACGGGCGGATCGCGCGGCATCGGGGCCGCCATTTCGAAAGCCCTGAAGGCGGAGGGCTATGACGTTGCCGCCACCTATGCGGGCAATGACGAGGCGGCGGCCAAGTTCTCGGACGAGACCGGGATCAAGACCTATAAATGGAACGTGGCCGATTACGACGAATCGAAGGCCGGCATTGCACAGGTCGAGGCCGATCTTGGCCCGATCGACGTGGTGGTTGCCAATGCCGGGATCACCCGCGACGCGCCGTTCCACAAGATGACACCGGAGCAATGGCACGAGGTGATCGACACCAACCTCACCGGCGTGTTCAACACCGTGCATCCGGTCTGGCCCGGCATGCGCGAGCGCAAGTTCGGGCGGGTGATCGTGATCTCCTCGATCAACGGGCAGAAGGGGCAATTCGCGCAAACCAACTATGCCGCCACCAAGGCGGGCGATCTGGGCATCATCAAGTCGCTGGCACAGGAGGGCGCGCGCGCCGGTATCACCGCCAACGCGATCTGCCCGGGCTATATCGGCACCGACATGGTGATGGCGGTGCCCGAGAAGGTGCGCGAACAGATCATCGCGCAGATCCCGGTCGGGCGATTGGGCGAACCCGAGGAGATTGCGCGCTGTGTCGTGTTCCTGGCCTCGGAGGATTCCGGATTCATCAACGGCTCGACCATTTCGGCCAATGGCGGACAGTTTTTCGTGTAACTTCCGACACGCGCAGGTTTGAATGGGCCGCGCCGAGGGGCGCGGCCCATTTCGATTCGGAGGGACATTGATGACCAGGGCAAAGGCGACGGGCATCGGCTTTGGCGCGGTGCTGTTGTGGGCGCTTCTGGCGCTTTTCACGGTGGGCAGCGCGCCGGTTCCCCCCCTGCTCTTGAACGCGATGTCCTTTGCCGTGGCCGGGGTCATCGGCGTGATCTGGACCCATGCCACGGGTGGCTGGGGCAAGCTTCGCGGCGTGGGCTGGCGTGTCTATGTCTTTGGCACGCTTGGGCTTTTCGGCTATCACGCGCTGTATTTCAGCGCCCTGCGACTGGCCCCGCCTGCCGAGGCCGGGCTGATTGCCTATCTCTGGCCCTTGCTGATCGTGCTGATGTCGGGGCTGTTGCCGGGCGAGCGGTTGAGGGCGGGGCATTTCATCGGCGCGCTCATGGGGTTTGCCGGGGCGGCGCTGATCATCGGGGGTGGTCTCGGGTTTGCCACGGGTGCCTTGCCGGGCTATCTGCTGGCACTGGGCTGTGCCTTGACATGGTCGGGGTATTCCGTGCTGTCGCGGCGGCTTGGCCATGCGCCGACCGAGACGGTGGCCATCTTCTGTCTCGCGACCGCGATCCTGTCGGCAGGGCTGCATCTCGCGCTGGAAAGGACGGTCTGGCCCGTCGATGCGCTGGGCTGGATGTCGGTTCTGGGGTTGGGGCTGGGGCCGGTGGGCCTGGCGTTTTATGTCTGGGATATCGGGGTCAAGCGTGGCGATATCCAACTTCTGGGCGTTGCATCCTATGCCGCGCCATTGTTTTCCACGCTGATACTGGTGCTCGCCGGCGTCGCGACGCCAAGCTGGACATTGGCGATATCCGCCGCCCTCATCACCGGCGGCGCGGCATTGGCCGCGCGCGCCAGCCTCAAAGGGTGAGGATCATTCCGCCGCCACGTCGAGGCGGGAAATCTCTTCCTTGATCCGCAGTTTCTGCTTTTTCAGTTCGGCAATCTCGGCGTCCGATGCGCTGGGCAAACGCTGGAGCTCTTCGACCTTGTTCGAGAGGGTTTGATGTTTCTTTTTCAGTTCCTCGACATGCGAACTCACGCTCATTGGCAGTCTCCTCTCCTGTAAAAGCCACGTGACAAGTGCAGCACAAAACCAGCGACCTGTCACGCATGATCCGTATCCGGTTCGAGGATACATTATTAGATATAGGTTCGATTTCAGCGCGGAAAAGGCAGGGCGGCGCCATCGCGCAGGACCGAACGGATTGTTTCGCTGTAATTTTCCCGATCGCCATCATGACTGGCGCTGTCATGCAGCACGAGACCCGCATGGAGGCGGAAAGCCGCTCGTCCCCCCTTGCGGGCGCGCAGGATCACCAGTTGGCTGTCGCGCCCGGGGCGGGGAATCAGCGGCAGGAGCCGGAGCGAGCCGAGCCCGGCCTGCGCCGCCGTCAGCAGGTCGGGCAGCCGGTCGGCGCGCTGGATGACGTGGAGAAAGCCCCGTGGCGCAAGGCGCCGGGCGGCCTGTTCGATCCAGAGCGAAAGCGGTGTTGGCCCGCCCAGCGCGATCTCGCGGCTGGCCTCTTCGGCCGCGGTGCCGGTGGCGCGGTCGAAATAGGGCGGGTTCATGATGACATGGTCGAATTGCCGCGCCCTGAGCGGGGCGGGCATGCTGGCAAGGTCGCCCTCGATCACCTCGAACGGTATCGCGTTTTCATCGGCATTGCGCCGGGCGAGCGCGGCATAATCGGGCTGGATTTCAAGGCCCGTGAGCGAAAGATCCGCCACGCGACGCCCAAGGCACAGCGCCGCGGCCCCGACGCCGCAGCCCATGTCGAGCACCGATTGACCCGGCTTGGTGTTGACCGCCGCCGCCAGCAGGACCGGATCGACGCCCGCGCGATAGCCCCGGCGCGGTTGCCAGAGCTCAAGCCGGCCACCGAGAAACCGGTCGCGGGTCAGATCATCCATCGGTTTCGATGTCATTGTCCCGCAGCGCCCGCTTGGCGCGGTCGAAATCCCGATCCGCCACCATCAGGCGCCGCGGCAATATGCCGATGGACCCCTCAAGCACGCTCATGTTTACGTCCATTTCAAAGGCGGTTATACCCTCGCCCTGAAGCAGTGCGGTGGCGAAGGCGATCACGGTCGGATCATTTGTGCGCAAAAGCTGTTTCATGGGGATGACATAAGGGCATGGATCGGGTCTTGTCGAGGGATGCAACGGGGGTGATGTCCGTGGATCAGGTGGTCCGGAAACCGCA
Organism: Aquicoccus porphyridii; assembly: GCF_008369105.1. Taxonomy (GTDB): domain Bacteria; phylum Pseudomonadota; class Alphaproteobacteria; order Rhodobacterales; family Rhodobacteraceae; genus Aquicoccus; species Aquicoccus porphyridii. The sequence goes on from NZ_VINQ01000004.1 coordinate 131,215, forward strand.
TGAAAGGCTTGCCGCGCATCTGGGCGCGGGCATGGAGGCTGTAAACGCCCTGATCCGTGAGCGGATGGCGAGCCGACATGCGCCGCGTATCCCCGAGGTGACCGCGCATCTGGTCGAGGCGGGCGGCAAGCGGTTGCGCCCGATGCTGACCCTCGCGACGGCGGAATTGTGCGGCTATGACGGCCCCTATGCCGTGCATCTGGCGGCCACGGTCGAGTTTATCCACACCGCGACGCTTTTGCATGACGATGTCGTGGACGAGAGCGCACAACGCCGCGGGCGCCCCACGGCGAACCTCTTGTGGGACAACAAGTCGAGTGTTCTGGTCGGGGATTACCTGTTTTCACGCTCGTTCCAGTTGATGGTCGAGGCCGGATCGCTCAGGGTTCTGGACATCCTCGCCAATGCCTCGGCGACGATTGCCGAGGGCGAGGTGCTGCAATTGACCGCGGCGCAGGATCTCGCGACGGATGAAGCGGTTTACCTGCAAGTGGTGCGTGGCAAGACCGCCGCGCTGTTCTCGGCGGCGACCGAGGTGGGCGGCGTGATCGCGGGCGCGCCCGACGATGAGGTGCGCGCGCTTTACGATTATGGCGATGCGTTGGGGGTCGCCTTTCAGATCGTCGATGACCTTCTGGATTACGCAGGCGATGCGGCGGCGACGGGCAAGAATGTCGGTGACGATTTCCGCGAACGCAAGCTGACGCTGCCGGTGATCAAGGCGGTGGCACTGGCCGATGACGCGGAGCGCGCGTTTTGGCGACGGGTCATCGAAAAGGGCGAGCAGCGCGATGGTGATCTCGATCACGCCATTGCGCTTTTGCAGCGGCATGGCGCGCTCGAGGCCACGCGGGCGGATGCACTGATGTGGGCGGAAAAGGCCAAGACATCCATCGACATGCTGCCCGCGCATGAATTGCGCGACATGCTGCGCGACCTTGCCGATTACGTGGTGGCGCGGATTTCCTGAGTGGTTTCCTGGCTGGCCGGACCCTGGCCTCAGAACACGTCGGGTTTCGCTTCGCGGGCCATGTGATCCAGAACGGCATTGACGAATTGCGGCTCTTTTCCCTCGGGAAAGAAGGCACGCGCCACGTCGACATATTCGTTGATCGCAACCCGGGGCGGCGTATCGCCGTGGGTCAGCTCAACCCCGGCCGCGCGAAAGAGCGCGCGCAAGGTCGGGTCGATCCGGGCGATGGGCCATTTCGCCACCAGCGCTCGGTCGGTCAACTGGTCGATCGACGCCTGGTAGTTGACGGCCGTCTGCATCAGGAAGCGGAAATGCTCCGCGTCGCCCTCGACCAGTTCACCGTCGTCATAATCGGCACCAAAGCGGTATTCCTCGAATTCGTGGATGACCGATTCGACCGTCTGGCCGGAATGTTCCATCTGGAACAGCGCCTGTACCGCGTAGAGCCGTGCAGCCGATTTCATCTTGCGTTTCTGATTGCCCGAGAGCGTCATCCTGTGGGGGTATCCTTGGCTTTGCCCGCGATCTGGTAGTCTTCGGAGTCGGGGATGAAACCGACCCCTTTGCGGGCGCCGCCCCACTTACGGCCGAGCGCGATGAGATGCAAGGCCGCCGCGGCCGCCCCTGCCCCCTTGTTCATCTTTTCGGGATTGGCGCGGGCCTCGGCCTGGTCGTGGTTCTCGACCGTGAGGATGCCGTTGCCGATGCACAGCCCCTGGAGCCCCAGCAGGGTCAGCGCGCGGGAGCTGTCGTTGCAGACGGTCTCATAGTGGGTGGTCTCGCCCCGGATGACACAGCCGAGCGCGACATACCCGTCGAAATTCGACAACCGCTCAGCAATGCCGATGGCGGTGGCGATTTCAAGCGCGCCGGGCACTTCGACGATCTCGTGCGTGGCGCCGCTGGCCTCGATCTCGGTCGTGGCACCGGCGATCAGGTGATCGGCGATATCGCGATAGAAGGGCGCCGTGACGATCAGCAGTTTCGCGGGCTTGTCCAGTTCGGCGCGCGGCAGGGTGTAGTGGGATTCGGCCATGGTTCAGGCTCCTTCGTGAATCGGGCGGGTGCCCGTGATCGAAAGCCCGTAGGCGTCGATGCCAAGATAGCGCGTGCTGGGCGAATCGGTGAGCAGGACAAGCTCGCTCAGGCCCAGCGTCGCCATGATCTGTGACCCGAGACCGGTGCGTTTCACGATCTTGGGGCCCTGGTCGCCCTCGCCGAAATCGAGCCTTGGATGCGGTTCGCGGAAAAGCAGCACCGCGCCGCGACCCTCGTCGGCGATGAGCTTCATCGCGCGGGGCAATTCATCGGACGGACCCGGGCCAAGGCCAAGGATATCCTCAAGCTCGTTCACCGCATGGGCGCGCACCAGCACGGGTTCCGGCGTGGTGATGTCGCCCTTGATCAGCGCCACATGTTCGGTGCCGGTGATCTCATCGGTAAAGACCCGCATCAGCCAGTCGCCGCCATGTTCCGACGTGACCGTCTGTGTCCGGCTTTCGCGCACGAGGTTGTCGTGCTTGTGGCGATAGGCGATGAGATCGGAAATCGTGCCGATTTTCAGCCCGTGTTCGCGCGCGAATTCGATGAGTTCGGGCAGGCGGGCCATGGTGCCGTCGTCGTTCATGATCTCGCAGATCACCGCCGAGGGGTTGAGCCCGGCGAGCCGCGAAATGTCGACCGACGCCTCGGTATGACCGGCGCGCACCAGAACCCCGCCACTGCGGGCGCGGAGCGGGAAGACATGGCCCGGCGTGGCGAGCGAGGCCATCGTGTTCTGTTCGTTGATCGCGGTGGCGATGGTCAGCGCGCGGTCGGCGGCGGAAATCCCGGTGGTCACGCCTTCGCGGGCCTCGATCGAGACGGTAAAGGCGGTTTCCATCCGGCTTGAATTGTTGACCGCCATCATCGGCAGGCCAAGCCGGTCGATCCGCTCGGATGTCATCGGCAGGCAGATCAGGCCGCGGCCATGGGTGGCCATGAAATTCACCGCCTCGGGCGTGGCGAACTCGGCCGGGATGATCAGGTCGCCCTCGTTCTCGCGGTCCTCGTGATCGACGAGGATATACATCTCGCCTTGCCTCGCGCCGTCGATGATGTCCTCGATCGGCGTGATCGCATCCTTCAGGGATGCTTCGACACTTCCGGGTTGTTCAAAGCTCGTTGACATGGGTATCCCCTTTCGCCCTGCCTGTTAGCGCAGGGCGAAACGGTTGGCCAGAGCATCCGAACGTCAGGCGCGGGCGTATTACCCTCCGAATTGCCACAACGCCGGGATGAAACGGTAGGCGTCGCCGTCGCGGACGACATGGCCCGCCCCCGGGAAGGGGAAGTGATAGCCCAGAAGGGCAATGCCGTCGCTGGCCGCCATGTCGAGGATCGCGCGGCGGCTGGCCACGGTGGTTTCGGGATCGGCGTCGATATCGTTATACCACTCGGGATGCGCGAAGTTGAGCCATCCATGGGTCAGCGCGTCGCCCACGGCGATGAGTTGCTGCCCCGCCGATTCGACGCGCAGCGCCATGTGGCCGGCGGTGTGGCCAAAGCTGTTCATCACGGAAATGCCGGGCGCGATCTCGTCGCCGTCTTTCACGAAATTCCATTCGGCCCCGTCGACATTGATCGAATTGACCGCGCCCAGAACGAATTGCTGCTCCTCGGGGGCGACCTGGTTCACGAGGTCATCCTGCATCCAGTAGGCGTGTTCGGCCTCGCCGATGAAATAAGCGGCGTCGGGAAAGAGCGCCTCGTCGAAATCGTCGCGGATGCCCCAGATATGATCGGGGTGGGCGTGGGTGATGAAGACATGGGTGATCGAGGAAGGGTCGATGCCCGCGGCCTCCATGTTGGCCAGCAGCCGCCCGGTCGTGTCGAGAAAGCGCGAGCCCGAGCCGACATCGACCAGGACCTTGGCATCGCCCAGTTCGACGAGCAGGTGATTGGTATGGGCATAGTTTTCGGCCGGGTTGAGGTAATGCGCTTCGAGAAACGCCGCGACTTCGCCCTCGGGCGCGTTGACGCCGAGACCCGCGGCAGGCTGGCCAAAGAAACCATCCGAGAGGACCGTCATTCGCGCCTCGCCAAGGGTAAAGCGGAAATGCCCCGGGTTCGGCCCGGTCGGCCCACCCAACGTGGCCCGTGCAGTGGCAGGCAGCGCGAAGGCCGGCGCAATTGCAGCGAGTCTGAGCAGATCACGGCGGTTCGGACGGATGAGTGTCATGGTAGGCCTCCCTTTTCATTGGGGGCCAAGTATGAAGCCTAAAACCGGCAACGCAACAATAAATTAGAATATGTTATAGAAGGTCGGAGTCCGACCCGGAGCACGGTCGCCAGTCAGGCGAAATCGCGCAGCCGGGCGACGTAGCGCGCCAACGTGTCGATTTCGAGGTTCACGTGATCGCCCAGTTTCGCATCGCCCCATGTGGTGGCGGTCTTGGTATGGGGGATGAAGTTGATCCCGAAGGTGCAGCCCTCGACCTCGTTCACGGTGAGCGACGTGCCGTTGAGCGCGATCGATCCCTTGGGCGCGATGAACCGGGCCAGCGCCTCGGGTGCGCGAAACTGCACGCGGGTGCTGTCGCCTTCATCCTCTACCGCCACGATTTCGGCCACGCCATCGACATGGCCCGAAACGATATGCCCGCCGAGTTCGTCCCCGACCTTGAGCGCGCGTTCGAGGTTGATACGGTGCCCCACCTGCCAGCCACCCAGGTTGGTTTTTGAAACGGTTTCGGCGCTGATCTCGACATCGAACCAGTCCTCGCCCAGCGCGATCACGGTGAGACACACCCCGTCGCAGGCGATCGAGGCGCCGATGTCGACCGTCGCCGTGTCATACCCCGTCGCGACGCGCGCGCGCAGGTCGCCGCGCTGTTCGAGTGCGCGGATCTTGCCGATGTCGGTCACGATGCCAGTGAACATGACGAGCCCCCATTCCGTTTGCATTTCACCTAGTGCGCGGGGAAGAGATGTGCAAGAAATCCCTGTCCTTCCTGCCATGTCGGAGCCATATTTTGGCCAACCCCTGCTGTTAGCGAGGAGCGGACCGATACCAAGCCATGTGAGAACCATGACCACGATTACGGGCAAAGGCCGCGCCTTCTTGTTTCTGCAGGGTCCGCACGGGCCGTTTTTTCACCGGCTGGGCAAGATGCTGCGGCTGGCCGGGGCCGAGATCTGGCGCGTGGGGTTCAACGCGGGCGATCGTGCGTTCTGGTTCGATCCGGCATGTTATATCCCCTATCGCGGCACGCCGGACGACTGGCCCGACACCTTGGCCAGCCTCATTCGCGACAAGGGCATCACCGATATCGTGCTTTACGGCGATGCCCGGCGCATCCATGCCCAAGCCGTGGCGCAGGCCCGCGAGATGGGGCTTGTCGTGCATGTCTTTGAAGAAGGTTACATGCGCCCCTACTGGGTGACCTACGAACGCGGCGGTACCAACGGAAACTCGCGGCTGATGCAGATGAGCGTGGCGGAAATGCGCGCGGTGCTGGCACAATCGGACATGGATGCGCCCCTGCCGCCCGCCAGATGGGGCGATATGCGCCAGCATGTCTTCTATGGCGCGCTCTACCATTTCTTCGTGATGTTCCGAAACGGCGATTACCGCAATTTCCGCGCCCATCGCGATCTGCCCGTGACCAAGGAATTCCAGCTCTATCTCAAGCGCCTGCTGCTCATGCCGGTGCTGGCGGGCGAACGGCACCTGGCAACGTTGCGCATCCGCTGGGGCGGTTTTCCCTATCATCTTGCGCTGTTGCAGCTTGAACATGATTCAAGCTTCCAGACCCATTCCCCGTTTTCGACCATGACCGAGTTTCTCGACGTGGTGATCCGTGGGTTTGCCGAAGGCGCGCCCGGGCATCATCATCTTGTCTTCAAGGCGCATCCGCTCGAAGACGGGCGGGTGCCGCTGCGCCGTGAAATCCGCCGCATGGCGCGGGCGCTGGGCGTGGAGCGCAGGGTGCATTATGTGCGCGGTGGCAAGCTTGCCCAGCTTCTGGGCGATGCGAGAAGTGCCGTGACGGTGAATTCAACCGCCGCGCAACAGGTGCTTTGGCGCGGCATTCCGATCAAGGTGTTCGGCCGGGCGGTTTATGACAAGCCCGAGTTCGTCTCGACCCAGCCGCTGCCGGCGTTTTTCGCCGGGGCCAGCCGACCGGACCGCAAGGCCTATCAGGATTACCGCCGTTACCTTCTGGAAACCAGCCAGGTGGCGGGGGGATTTTATTCGGCGCGAGGTCGGCGACAATTGATGCGCATGGTCGTGGACATGATGCTAGCCCCCGAAGATCCCTATGACGCCTTGCGCCTTGGCACCGCGGCCCCGAGGCAACAGTTGCGTCTGGTAAACTGACGCATACAAGCCCTAGCCTTTATTTTTATCGCAAGATCGGGTAGGTTTACGTGAATAACAGCGCGCAAAGCGTTGATGACGAGGCAGAAAAAACGGGTCGAGGAGACCGAGCAGTGAAACCCCATACATCCCGTTGGGCGCGGACCGTCGCCCTGATCGCGGCCCTTGCGGTCGTGGCATCCTGTGGTCTGCCGCGCGTGGGCCCCAACAAACGCGAGATTTTCGAGGGATCGGTTCAGCGCAGCGGCGACGCCTTTGTCGTCGCGGTGAATGACCGCGTCACGCGCGCCACCGGCGTGGTGCCCGCGCTGGGATTCACCGAAGAGTTCAAGCGGGCGGGCGTTGTCGGCTCTGACACGATTCAGCCGGGCGACACGCTGGGTCTGACGATCTGGGAAAACGTGGATGACGGGCTTTTGGCCGGAGAGACCGCAAATTCGACCATTCTCGAAGAGGTCCAGGTCGATGGCGCGGGGTTTGTCTTTGTCCCCTATGCCGGGCGCATCCGCGCCGCCGGCAACACGCCCGAAGCGATCCGCGGCATCATCACCCGCAAACTGGCCGACCAGACCCCGGACCCGCAGGTCCAGGTGCGCCGCGTGGCCGGTGACGGGTCGACCGTCAGCATCGTGGGTGCCGTGGGTGGTCAGGGTGTCTTTGCCATCGAACGCCCGACCCGAACGCTTTCGACCATGCTGGCGCGCGCGGGCGGCATTACCATCGAGCCCGAGATCGCGCAGATCACGGTGATCCGCGGCAACATGCGCTCGAAAATCTGGTTCCAGGACCTGTATCAACACCCGGATTTCGACATCGCACTGCGCGGTGGCGACCGGATTCTCGTCGAAGAGGACAGACGCTCGTTTACCGCGCTCGGCGCGACCGGCTCGCAAAACCGCGTCACCTTCGAGAGCCAGACGCTGAGCGCGGTCGAGGCCCTTGCACAGGTGGGCGGGCTTCTGACGGCCAGTTCGGACCCCACGGGCGTCTTTGTCTTCCGCAACGAACCCGACGAAATCGCCAATACGGTGCTGGCACGGGACGATCTTCAGGGCGCGCAGCGGATGGTCTATGTTCTCGACCTGACGCAGCCGAACGGCATGTTCCTTGCGCGTGATTTCAGCATTCGCGACGGCGACACGCTTTATGTCACCGAGGCGCCGTTCACCCAGTGGAACAAGGTGATCTCGGCCGTGACCGGCACGCTCGGGTCGGTTGGCACGGCCAGCTCGGGTATCGACACGCTCGGCGGCTGAGCCTTGCCCGAGTCTGGAACGGACAAAGCTGCCGGGGCATCCAGACCCCGGCAGCTTTATTATTACAACGCCGGGTTCCTGCGCCAGCGACGTGTGCGGCGGATCATCGCGCTTGCGGGCTATGACCTCAAGCTTGGCAAACCCGGTGCCGATGACCTGATCGCGGTCTGGGGGCGTTCACCCTATGCCGCGCGCGGCGAGGCGGTGGCGCGGGCCACGGGCGCGGGGCTTGTGCGGATCGAGGATGCGTTTCTGCGTTCGCTGTTTCCGGGGCGGGCGGGCGAGGCGCCGTTTGGGTTGATGATCGACCGCAGGGGCGGCGTGCATTTCGACGCCTCGGCCCCTTCGGATCTCGAAGATCTGCTGGCCACCCATCCGCTGGACGATACCGCGCTGCTCGACCGCGCGCGCGGCGCGATGGCCCGCCTGCAAGAGGCGCATCTGAGCAAGTATTTCGCCTTTGATCCCGACATGCCCCCGCCCGATCCGGGTTATGTTCTGGTGATCGACCAGACCCGAGGCGATGCCAGCGTCACCCATGGGCAGGCCGACGCCAACACGTTCCGCGAGATGCTTTACTACGCGCAAGAAGACAATCCCGGCGCACGGATCTTGATCAAGACCCACCCCGAGACCGAACAGGGGTTTCGCAAGGGGTATTTCGGCCCCGACGATAACGGGGACCGCGTGGCCCTGTTCACCGAAGCAGTCAGCCCCTGGACTCTCTTCGAGGGGGCAGTGGCGGTTTATACCGTGTCGAGCCAGATGGGGTTCGAGGCGATGCTGGCGGGGCACAGGCCGGTGGTCTTTGGTCAGCCATTCTATGCCGGGTGGGGATTGACCGACGATCGCAACCCGCACCCCCTGCCCCGGCGCGCACGCACCCTCACGCGGGCACAGCTTTTCGCGGCGGCGATGATCCTGCATCCGCTCTGGTATGATCCCTGCGACGACCGGCTGTGCGACCTTGAAGAGGTGATCGCCACCGCCGAGGCGCAGGCGCGCGAATGGCGCGAGGACCGCCATGGTTGGTCTGGCGAGGGGATTCGCCTGTGGAAACGGCGACCGTTTCAGCAATTCTTCGGGCGGCACAGGCCGATGACCTTTCGGGCAAAACCGGGCGACGGGCGGCGGCGGATGGTCTGGGGCAGCTTGGGCAATGCTGGTGACGCGGTGCGGGTCGAAGACGGATTCCTGCGCTCTAGGGGCCTCGGGGCCGAGTTGATCCCGCCGCTTTCTCTCGTCTGTGACCAGTTGGGGATCTACTATGACCCGACGCGGGAAAGCAGGCTGGAACGGCTGATCGCGGCGCGCGCCACCCTGCGCCCGGATCAGAGGGACCGCGCAAGGCGGCTTATCGCGCGGCTCGTGTCGGAGCGGGTCAACAAGTACAATCTCGGTGGTGCGGCACCGGTGCTTCCCGCCGGGCATCGCATTCTCGTGCCCGGGCAGGTCGAGGATGACGCCTCGATCCGGCTGGGCGCGGGCGTGATATGCACCAATCTCGCGTTATTGGAGGCTGTTCGTGCCGCCAACCCCGAGGCGGTGATCCTTTACAAGCCCCATCCCGATGTCGAAGCGGGTCTGCGCGTCGGTGCGATTGATGCGGGCGGGCTGGCCGACACGGTGTTGGAGCGGGCCGATCCGCTGGCCCTTCTCGGCGAGGTTCAGGAGGTCTGGACCATGACTTCGCTCCTGGGGTTCGAGGCGCTTTTGCGCGGGGTCCGGGTGACGGTCACGGGCGCGCCCTTTTATGCGGGCTGGGGGCTGACGCTGGACCGGGGCGACATCCCGGCGCGGCGCACGGCGCGACCGACGCTGGAGGGGCTCGTGCATGCCGCCTTGATCGACTATCCGCGCTATTTCGATCCGGTGAGCGGCCTGCCCTGTCCGGTGGAAACCGCCGTCGGACGGCTGGCCTCGGGCGAGATTCCGCATCCCGGTCCGGCCAACCGCGCATTGTCCAAGCTTCAGGGGCTTTTCGCGGGCCTCGCGCCGCTTTGGCGCTGACTGCCACGCGTCATCAATCAGATCCGGCGCCAGCGGTGCAGGATATCGGCGCCGACGGCGCGGGTTTCGACCCGCTCAAATCGCGGGGCCTCGCCCAGCCGGGCCAGCCCCATCGCCCCGATCGACGGTAATCCTTCGGCGCCGAGGGCCATCCCGGCGGAGAAGATCACCAACTCATCCACCAGGTCGGCCGCCAGAAGTGAGGCGGCGAGCGCCCCGCCGCCTTCGCACAGCACCCGGGTCAGGCCCTGATCCCCAAGCGCGCGCAGCACGGAGGCAATGTCGAGCTGTCGCCCGGACAGGTCACAGGCAATCAGGCGCGCGCCGATCCCCGTCCATGCCTCGTGCAGGGCCGGGTCGGCATCCGGGCCATGCGCCAGCCACAGCGGCACATCGCGCGCGGTGAGGGCAAGGCGGCTCATCAGCGGAAGGTCGAGACGGCGGGACACCACGACGCGCACCGGCTGATGCGTCGTGCCGATATCGCGCACGGTCAACGAGGGATCGTCGGCCCGCGCCGTACCCCCGCCGACCATGACCGCGTCATGACACGCGCGCATCGCATGCACCATGCGCCGGGCGTCGGGGCCGGTGATCCATTGGCTTTCGCCCGTCGCGGTGGCGATGCGGCCATCGAGGCTCGACGCGAGCTTGAGCGTCACGAAAGGCCGCCCCTGTTCGGTGCGCAGGAAAAACCCGGCGTGATCGTGCCCCGCCTCGTCGGCCATGACACCGGTGGTGACCGACACACCCGCGGCGCGCAGCATGGCGAAGCCCTGCCCCGCCACGCGCGGGTCGCTGTCTTTCAGGGGGGCCACGACGCGGGCGATCCCGGCGTCGATCAGCGCCTCGGAACAGGGCGGGGTCTGGCCGTGATGCGCGCAGGGTTCGAGCGAGACATAGGCCGTGGCCCCGCGCGCCGCCGCACCGGCCTGTGCCAGCGCTTGAGGTTCGGCGTGCGGCCGCCCGCCCGGCGCGGTCCAGCCGCGACCGACGATCCGCCCGTCGCGCACGATCACGCAGCCCACGGCCGGGTTGGGCCATGTCCGACCCCGCCCGCGCCGTCCGAGCGACAGCGCCAGCGCCATGAAGCGTGTGTCGGTGTCGCTCACTCTTCCGGTTTCACCCCTGGGCGTAATTCACTGACGAACTTGTCGAAATCGTCTGCGGCCTGGAAATTCTTGTAAACGCTGGCAAACCGCACATAGGCCACGGTATCGATCCGGGCCAGCGTCTCCATCACGATCTCGCCGATCACCTTGGAGGGGATATCGGTCTCGCCCATGCTTTCCAGCCGCCGCACGATGCCCGAAATCATCTGGTCGATCCGCTCGGGGTCAACGGGGCGTTTCTGCATCGAGATGCGGATCGAGCGTTCGAGCTTTTCACGGTCGAAATCCTCGCGCCGCCCGTTCGATTTGATCACCACGAGATCGCGCAGTTGCACCCGCTCATAGGTGGTGAAGCGGCCGCCACAGGCCGGGCAGAACCGTCGTCGGCGAATGGATACATGATCTTCCGCGGGCCGCGAATCCTTGACCTGTGTATCGATGTTCCCACAAAACGGGCAGCGCATCGCCGTTCCCCTTCATTCTTGTCTCTGCCTCGGTCTGGGGTTCACGCCCCAGTTATCCACAGGCACTATAGGGGAGCCTCAAGCTTTTGGGTAGAGGGCAAATGTGGCCCCAAGATACGGGAAGGCCGGATTGTTGCACCCATGCGCCCTTTCCCCGGTTCAAGGCGTGAAACGGGCCGCCACCTTGCGCAGATGCGGACGATCACGGTGTTCAAAGAGGTAGACCCCCTGCCATGTGCCCAGGAGCGGGCGACCCTGTGAAACGGGGATCGACAGTGAAACCGGCATCATCGCGGCCTTGATGTGGGCGGGCATGTCGTCGGGGCCTTCTTGAGTGTGGACGAGATAGGCCATCGCGGGATCGGTGGTGGGCGGCACGAGGCGTTGGAAAAAGGCGCACAGGTCGGATTGCACATCGGGGTCGGCGTTTTCCTGGATGAGAAGCGAACAGGACGTGTGGCGCACGAAAAGCGTCAGCAGGCCGTCACCCTGCCCCGCTGTCCAGCCGGTCACATCGCGGGTGAATTCGTAAAGGCCCTGGCCCCGGGTGGAAATCTCGAACTCGGTCTGCATGGGGTCTTGTAACCCGGGTGCGGGGCCTCTGCCAATGCGCTCAGGATGCGCGCGCGATCCGGCGATAACCGGCCTCGCCCAGCCAGAACCCGTTGGAGAAAGGCACATCCATCTGCATGTCATCCAGCCGCGCCGCCGCCTCGTCGCCGTCGATGCGATCGGCGGCGACCGCTGCAATGACCTTGGCCACCGCGACCATGTCCTGTCGCTGCGGGATGAGCCGCAATGCGCTGACCCCCATCGTGCGCATGTCGGGCACATGCGCGGCGAGGTTGACGTAAGAGCGCGACAGGGTCTGGATTCCGTTCACCATCAGGAACGGATCACCGTCCATCGTCGCAAGCGGCATCCCGTCGGGATCGTCTTCGCAGACGAATTGACAATTGTCCTTGGTCCGGCCATGGGCGCGGGCGTGATAGCAGCGCGCCGACACGGCGAGCGAGGCGCGACCAAAGACCTGCACCTCGATCCCGAGGCCCGCCCTGCGCGCCGCATCCGTCATGACCGCGACGCCCGCGCGGGGCAGTTCGGGCGGCAGGCTGAAATGAGTGGCGCCCCGCGCGGCAAGCCAGCTCATGGTCTCTTCGTTATAGACATTCATCATCGGCCCGACGCGGTGCGGTCGGCCGGCCAGCGCGCTCAAAGCGGCGGCGTTGTTGGCCTCGACCATACGGTCGTCATCGCCCGCGCAAAGATCGTCGGTCGCCTTGCGCTCGCGTTTGAGCAGGATCTCGGCCAGCGAGGACCAGATCACGCGCTTGCCGCCCGCCTCAAGCCGTTCGGCGATGTCGGGCAGGTCGGCCTCGAAGAACGGCGCGCGTTTGGAACAGATCAACTCGCCCAGCACGACGGTATCGACCGGAGCCTCGTCGGCGATGCGGGCATAGAAGTCGCGCCGCTCGTCGCGCGACCAGTGAAAGGGGATCGGGGCCAGCGTCAGTTCCATGATGTCACCGCCATTTCTTGGTCTGGAAGGCGCCCTGAGATTCCTTTTGTCCCTCGGTCAGCGCCACGAGGTTCGCGAGTTGCGGTTCGCGCCCTTCGCGGATGGCGTCGACGGCGGCGCGGAAATTGGACACGACCTGTCGGACATAGGCGCGGCTGCGTTGGCGGCCCTCGATCTTGAAGGCATGTACCCCCGCCGCCATCAGCTCGGGCAGGAGCCGGGCGAGGTTGAGGCTCACGGGTTCCTCGAAAGCGTAATAGCCCGTCTCGCGGCAGGGCGCGCGATAGCGCCCCTTGCAGATCGTGGGATAGCCCGCGGTTTCGTCCGGGGCGAAACGGTCGATGGTGAAAGCGCCCAGCCGTGTCGTCATGCCGCCATCGGTCTCGCGTTTATATTCGACATCATTCGCGGGCGAACAGACACCGTCCATATTAGTCGAAAGCCCGGTCGCATAGTTGGTCAGGCTGCACCGGCCCTCGACCATCAGTCCGTGATTGCCGAAGATGAAGGTTTCGATCTCGCAAGGAATCTCGGCCATGATGCCGCGGATCTCGGGGATGGTCAGGATGCGCGGCAGGACCACCCGCTTGATGCCGAAATTCTCGACATAATAGGCGATCGCCTCGGGGCTTGAGGCGGCGGCCTGCACCGAAAGATGCAGGCGTTGGTCGGGGTAGGCGTCGCGGATCGAGGCGGCGACACCGATATCGGCGACGATCATCGCATCGACGCCAAAACGCACCCCCATCGCGGCCGCCTCGCGCCAGAGGCCGAATTGTCCGGCCGGAGGAAAGGTGTTGAGCGCCAGAAGAACCTTGGCGCCGCGCGCGTGGGCGTATTCGACCGCCTCGGCCATTTCCTCGGGCGTGAAGTTCAGCCCCGGGAAGTTGCGCGCGTTGGTGGCGTTCTGAAACCCGCAATAAACGGTATCGGCGCCCGCATCGACCGCGGTACGCAGCGCGGCGGGTGTGCCGGCGGGACAAACCAGTTCTCCGACAGTCATTGCTTTTTCACCTTCTTTTTCTCGGCCATGCGCCGCAGCCCGGCCAACGCCGCACGCCCAGGTGCGCCGTGCATGTCGGCCACCCGCGCCGCGATGGAACCGTCGATATCATCGAGCGCGTTGCGCAGGCTGACCACGGCCTCGGTATTGCCTTCGATCACCAGATCACGGGAAAAGAACAGCGCGTCGCCATCGAGATCGGCATCGACCAGTTCCAGCAGATCAAGAAACCGGCCCGAAATCCGTGCCACATGGTCAGGCAGCCGCCGTCGCGACAACGCGCGCATCAGCGGCGCATCGGGATCGGGGCGCAGATGCAGGACAATGGGCATATCAACCGGATCAATGATGTAATCGCACCCGACCCACGGGCCGAGACGGTTGAACATGCGCGGGTTCTCTGCCGCGATCCGACGCACGACCCGGGCCAGAAGGGGTTGCAACAGGAAAAGTGGCAGGGGCAGTCCCGAACGGGGGCGTGGCAGGGGCGGGAGGTGCAGGTCGGCATTGGACATGCACGGCATCTAGCACGCGCCTAGCGCGCACCACTTGATTTCGGTCAATTGCCACCGGCGTTTCGCACATGCGGCGAACGCGGGCCAACGAGACAGGGGGGCGGAACATCCGCCCCCCTGTCAATTCATGCGATGTCCTGGCCGGATCTGGTCTCAGGCTGCTTCGGTCGCCCGTTCCGGTTTGGTCAGGTCATAGCCCTTTCGCTTGAGCGCCTTGATAATCTTGCGGCCCTTGCGGATTTCGCCTTGTTTTGCCGCCGTCCAGGCAACCTTGCGCTGCTCCGCGGTTGCATCAGGGTTGTTGGCGCGAAAATCCTGCAACCACGCGGTATAGGCAACAAGGCGCACGGCCTTGCGCATGGCGGTTTGCTCGGGTGTCTTGGGTGTTTTTTCTTTTGTCTCTGCCATGATTACACTTTCAGGGAAATGCGGGTTCCGGTTATCCGGGCCCGGTTGTAGAGATTGGGCAATCGGTAATGCCGCGCGCAAGGATAGCATATCCTTGGCATTTGCAAGCGCGATTATTTTGCCAAAGCCGATCAGAAGGGCCAGACATCCTCGAATACATCGGCGCAGAATTGCTCGGCATGGGCGGTGCGCAGGTTGTATCCTTCATGGCGCATCGAGACCGAGTAATTGCCCCCCGTGCCCGGTCGCGGACCATTGGCGAGCGCGGCACCGGGATGCAGGGTAAAGACCACGCCGCGTTTCCCGGTTTCGGACAGGCTCGCCCCATAACCACGCTGGATATAGAGCCGGTCATTGCCCCCTGCCCCTTGGGCCTGTCGCGCATATTCGCCCGCCGCGCACCAGATCTGGCGTGGCCCGTCGGCCCCGCGCGTGACCACCTCAAACCCGCCTTGAACCGGCGTCACGGTCAGGCCGTTGATGGCGGTGAAGGCGTGGGCGGACCCGGCAACGAGGCCCATCGCGATTGCGGAAACCAGAATGTGACGCATGGGACGCCTCCGTTGAAGCTTCTGGCGAAACGTAAGCTGCGCAGGCGGTCGGTTCAAATCACGATTGGTAGAGGCAGGCGCCAGCGCAGGCTGGCCCCGATCCTGTTTCCGTGCCGGATATCACCCCGCATCCCGGGACGTCGTCACTGATCGAGGAACGACCGCAGTTTGCGACTCCGGCTGGGATGTTTGAGCTTTCTCAATGCCTTGGCTTCGATCTGGCGGATGCGTTCGCGGGTCACGCTGAACTGTTGACCGACCTCTTCCAGCGTGTGGTCGGTGTTCATGCCGATGCCAAAGCGCATGCGCAGCACACGTTCCTCGCGCGGGGTCAGGCTGGCCAGAACCCGCGTCGTCGTTTCCTTGAGGTTGTCCTGGATCGCGGCGTCGAGCGGCAGGACCGCGTTCTTGTCCTCGATGAAATCGCCAAGCTGGCTGTCTTCCTCGTCGCCGATAGGGGTTTCAAGGCTGATCGGCTCCTTGGCGATCTTCATCACCTTGCGGACCTTTTCGAGCGGCATTTGCAGCTTCTCGGCCAGCTCCTCGGGCGTTGGTTCGCGGCCGATTTCGTGCAGCATCTGGCGGCCCGTGCGGACCAGCTTGTTGATCGTCTCTATCATGTGGACAGGGATACGGATCGTGCGCGCCTGATCGGCGATGGAGCGGGTGATCGCCTGCCGAATCCACCATGTCGCATAGGTCGAGAACTTGTAGCCGCGGCGATACTCGAACTTGTCGACCGCCTTCATCAGGCCGATATTGCCTTCCTGGATGAGATCGAGAAATTGCAGGCCGCGATTGGTATATTTCTTGGCGATCGAGATGACCAGGCGCAGGTTGGCCTCGACCATTTCCTTTTTCGCCTGCCGCGCTTCCTTTTCGCCCTTCTGGACCTGTTGCACGATGCGACGGAATTCCGAGATGTCGAGCCCGACATATTGTCCGACCTGCGCCATCTCGGAGCGCAATTCCTCGACCTTGTCGGCCGAGCGTTCGATCAGGGCCTGCCAGCCGCGGCCGGACTTGTCACCCATATCCTCAAGCCACGCCGGATCAAGTTCGCGCCCGCGATAGGCGTCGATGAATTCCTTGCGGTTGATGCGGGCCTGATCAGCCAGTTTCACCATCGCCGAATCGATCTGCATGATCCGGCGGTTGATGCCGTAAAGCTGATCTATCAGCGCCTCGATCCGGTTGTTGTGCAGGTGAAGCTCGTTAACCAGTTTCACGATCTCTGATCGCAGCGATTGATAGGTGGTTTCGTCGCTTTTCGAGAACGACCCATCCTCGTTCAGCGTGGCCGAGATCCGGCTGTCCTGCATTTCGCTGAGCTTGGCATAGTCGTCGGCGATCCGGTCGAGCGTTTCCAGAACCCGCGGCTTGAGCGCGGTTTCCATGGCCGCGAGGCTCATGTTGGCCTGTTCGTCCTCGTCGTCGTCGTCTTCCTTGGCGATCGGATTGCCATCGGCATCGAGCTCGGGCTCGTCATCCTTGGATTTGGGTGCGGCGGTGACGTTGGCGGCCTCGACCACCGGTTCGCCCTGCTCTTCGTCCAACTGGTTGCCGAAGGTGGTTTCAAGGTCGATCACATCGCGCAGCAGAATGTCTTCGGAGAGAAGTTCGTCGCGCCAGATGGTGATCGCCTGGAACGTGAGCGGGCTTTCGCAAAGCCCGGCAATCATGGTGTTGCGCCCGGCCTCGATCCGCTTGGCGATGGCGATCTCGCCTTCGCGGCTCAGAAGTTCGACGGTGCCCATCTCGCGCAGATACATGCGCACCGGGTCGTCCGTCCGGTCGAGCTTTTCCTGCCCGCTTCCGCCCAGCGTCAACTCGCCTTTCTGGCCAATCTCGACCACGGCGGTGTTCTTCTGGTCTTCTTCCTCGGCTTCCTCGTCCTCGATGATGTTGATGCCCATTTCAGAGAGCATCGACATCACGTCTTCGATCTGTTCGGAATTCACCTGATCGGGCGGCAGGACCTGGTTGAGCTGATCGTAAGTGATGAACCCCTTTTCCCGCGCTTCGGCGATCATCTTCTTGACGGCCGCCTGGCTCATGTCGAGCGAAACTTCCGGGTCTTGCTCATCGGATTTACGATCTTCAGTGTCCTTGGCGGCCATTGAGTGCTCCTGATCAGTCGGGTCTGCGGCGCTATTCTGGTCGGCCCATGCGGGCCGTTCCCGGGCATGTGATTCGCTTAACCGCGAATCATGGGGGCATCGGGGTGATTCGGCCACCCGTTTACCCTGATTTCTTTACCGAATCCTCACCAAAACGCATTAGCGTTGCCGTTTGGCATAATTGATCTTGTCCAACAAGGCGTCAAACGCGTCCTTCTCTCGTCGGTCGATCCGGGCGCCGTTGTCGCCAAGATCAAATTCGGTCTTGTCCTCGCGCGTGCCGTGGGCGGCCCGGTTATGCGCCTCGGCGGCTTGGCCCAATCTCCATGTCAGCGCCTCGTTCGCCGGACCGGACAGGTCCTCGGCCGCCTCGGCAATCTCGGCCTGAAGGCCGCGGTTCGCGTCGAGCTTGGCCAGTTCCTCGGCTACAGTCATCCGCGCAAGGTCGATATCGCCAGGGCGGCGCAGTGCCGGGATGATCGTGAGATGGGGCTGCGCGAAGAGTTTTTCAAGCGCGGCCTCGCCCAGCATCGCGGCCATTGCCTCGGAGCCGGGCGGGGTGTCGTCGGCCAGCAGGCGCAGCATCCGGTTGCGCAGCGCGTCGTGATCGGGATCGAGACAGTGCATGGCCTCGATCTGGCCTTCAAATTCCCGTGCCAGATCCGGGTGAGAAATCAGCACCGCAAGGATCACGGCCTCGCGCAGGTGATCTTGTGCCGCATCGCCCGCTGCCACCAGAAGCGAGGATTTCGTCCCGGTCTGGACCTGTGGCACGGGTGAGTATTTGCCCTTGGGCGTCCACGGGCGGCGGGGGTTGAAGAGCCGCCAGCGCATGTCCTTGATCGCGGCGCCGTAATGTTGGCGGATCGACGGATCACGGATCAGTTTTATCTTTTCCCGCAAGGCTTTATCGAGCGCCGCCTTGCGTTCGGGGCTGTCGAAGAGGCGGCCTTCGGTCTCGCGCTGCCAGAGCAGTTGAACCATCGGGATCGCCTGATCGAGCAGCGTTTGCAGCGCCCCCGGCCCGCCCTGACGGAGCACGTCATCGGGGTCTTTTCCTTCGGGCATCAGGGCGAAGCGCAAGGATTTTCCGGCTTCGAGCAGCGGCAGGGCAAGGTCGATCACGCGATGCGCGGCGCCAAGGCCGGCCCTGTCGCCGTCAAGCGCGATGATCGGCTCGTCCGCGATGCGCCACAAAAGCTGGATCTGGTGCTCGGTGATGGCCGTGCCGAGCGGTGCGACGGCGGCACCGAACCCGGCCTCGGAGAGGGCGATGACGTCCATGTAGCCCTCGGCCACGATCAGCGGCTGGCCCTTGCCCGCGGCCTCGCGGGCGGGGCCGTGATTGTAGAGCGTGTGCGACTTGTCGAAGAGCAGGGTTTCGGGCGAATTCAGATACTTGGCATTGTCGTTCGGGTCCATCGCCCGGCCGCCGAAGGCGATGCAGCGCCCGCGCGGGTCGCGGATCGGAAAGATGATCCGGTTGCGGAACGTGTCGTAGGGCTTGCCGCCCTGGCGGGTTGAGGGTTTGGCGAGACCGGCCTCGATGATGAGGTCTTCGGCGACACCCTTGGCGCGCAGATGATCCCACAGGTTCTGCCAGCCATCGGGGGCGAACCCGATCTCGAACCGCTCTTGCGCCTGCGCGTCAAGCCCCCGTTTTCGCTCGATATATTCGCGGGCGGGCGCGGCAATGGCAGTGCGCATTTGCAAGCGGAAGAATTGCACCGCCTGCTCCATCACATCGGCCAGTTCGCTCCTGCGGTCGGCCTTTTCGCGGGCTTGCGGGTCGCGGGCGGGGATCTGCATTCCCGACTCGCGGGCAAGGATTTCGACCGCCTCCATGAAGTCCACATTCTCGGTTTCGCGCACAAAGCTGATCGCGTCGCCCTTGGCGTGGCAGCCGAAGCAGTAGTAATAGCCCTTGCGGTCATCTACATGAAAAGACGCGGTTTTTTCCTGGTGAAACGGGCACGGCGCCCACATGTCACCCTTGCCCTGGTTGGATTTTCGCATGTCCCACATGACCTTGCGCCCGACCACCTGGGCAAGCGAGGTGCGGGTGCGCAATTCATCGAGGAAACCGGGGGGCAGTGACATGGCGTTCACGAATTTTCTGCGAAAATTCAGGTCCTTAGGGTTTGTAGGCGTTGCATTGTTCGAGAAAGGAGCCCCTGACATCGCGTTTCAGGTCGCTGCGGTGGAGCGTGTAGACAAAGCCCACGAGCAGCGGGACAGACGGGGCGAGACGGTCGTCGGTGGTTTCGAGAATGGTCTTTTTCGCTCTCGCCTCGGACCGCCTTTTCTGCCGCATTTCAACGGCTTGCACGATGATTTCGGACTGCGCGGCACAGCGGGCCGCGCGCTCCTTGGCGGTTTCGGCCAGGGCCGGTGTCGCGATCGAGAGCATGAGGATTGCAGCGAAAATCGAGCGCATGGGGCCTCCTGCAGGGGATTCGGGTCGCCGTGTGTTTAACACAATATGACGCAACGCACGGTGGGGTTAAAGGTCGGAGCGCCTGTCATGGCGCGGGGGGTGATCTCCGGCTGTTGCCCGGCTGCCGGGCGTGCACCGCCGCAACGCGGCATTCGTTAACCCGAGATTCAGTTAATACGCCGTTCGGTGGGTGCAAGACCCGTCGCGGATTTCGGGGCGATCTCAGAGCCGCGTGCGCGCCGCGACCGCCTGCATCGCCGCTTCGAGGTCATGCGCCAGCGTCGCGGCCATCGAGCGAAACACGAGGATGAGGAACGCCTCTTCGCCCAGCCGGGTGAGCGACCCCATCATATGCGCGATCTCGGTGCGCGCGGTGTGGCCACGCTTGAACGAGCCGCGCCGCAGGTCGAGCGGTGTCAACCGGGCCAGCACCGCTTGCGAGCCTGCGCCCGAAAGCCGGACCATCGCCCAGGCGTCGGATTGATCGGTGAGCGCGGCGTGCCGGGCCAGCCCCGGATCGGGCGCAGGCCCGACCAGAAGCGCCTGCCCCTGCCCGAACCAGAGCGCGCGAGCACCTTCCTTGCCGGTGGTGCGCCCGGGCTTGGGCCAGCCCATGCCATGCGCGGTTTTCAACATCTCCGAGAGCGCGTCCTCCTGCCCGCGATAGGCGGCGATGGAGGTGAGCGCAGCGGGCGGTTCTTCGCTGGCGGTCATCGTGCCGATGGAGAGCGGCAGAAGCCCCGCGCAGGGCGATGTCGCGATCAGTTTCACAGAGTCAGCCACAGTTTCAGCCACGGGCGCGCCCTCCTTCGGGGTCGAAAAAGACCGGGTTGCAGACCTCGCAGGTGGTTTCCACCCCGCGCAGGTGATCGACCATGCGGATGGTTTCGCCGATCCGCTCGGGCCCGTGCTTGAGGAACCCGAGCCCGATGTAATGGCCCAGCGTCGGCGAGAAGCCGACCGAGGTGACATAGCCCTGATCGTTTTCGCGGATCGCCGGGTCATCGGCGTTGAAGAGATGCGCCCCGGCGGTGAGTTGCCGCACGTCGCCCGTAGGTTTGAGACCGACGAGGCGTTCGCGACTTTCCTCCATCAGGCCGGGGCGCTGGCTGGCGGTCTTGCCGATGAAATCCTTCTTGCGGCTCATCATGCCCTGCATCCCGATATCAAAGGCGGTGGTGCGGCCGTGGATCTCGGCATGGGTGATGAAGCCCTTTTCGATGCGAAGCACGTTCAAGGCCTCCATCCCGTAGGCGCCGCCGCCGAGCGCCTCGGCGCGGGTCTTGAGCGTGCGAAAGAGGCTGTCGCCATAGCGCGCGGGCACGGCGATCTCATAGGCGTGCTCGCCGGAAAAGGAGATCCGGAAAAGCCGCGCGTCGATGCCGCCAAGGGTCACGGCACCGCAGCCCATGAAGGGAAAGCCTTCGTTGTCGATGGGGGTATCGAGCAGGCCATTCACCAGCTCGCGCGATTTCGGCCCGGCGACGGCGAATTGTGCCCATTGCTCGGTCACCGACACGAGTTGCACATCGAGATCGGGGCGCAGGCCCTGCCGCACGAATTCGAGATGCCGCATCACCAGCCCGGCAGCGGCGGTGGTGGTGGTCATCAGGTAATGGTTTTCGCCCAGGCGCGCGGTGGTGCCATCGTCCAACACATGCCCATCCTCGCGCAACATCAACCCATAGCGGGTGCGCCCGACCTTCAGCGTGGAGAACATGTTGGTATAGACGAAATCGAGGAAGGCGCCCGCATCCGGCCCCTGGATGTCGATCTTGCCCAGGGTCGAAACATCGCAGATGCCCACCGCGCCACGCACGAACCCGACCTCGCGGTCGCAGGATTGCCGCCACGTGGTTTCGCCCGGGGCGGGGAAATAAGACGGGCGATACCAGAGCCCGGCCTCGATCATCGGGGCGCCGGCCGCGACGCTGGCCTTGTGCGAGGTGGTGAAGCGTTCGGGCGCAAAGCCCTTGCCCTGCGCGCCCGCGCCCATCGCGGCGATGGAGACCGGAACGTAGGGCGGGCGATAGGTGGTGGTGCCGGTCTCGGGGATGGTGCGGCCGGTGGCATCGGCCAGCACGGCAAGCGCGTTCACGTTCGAGTTCTTGCCCTGATCGGGGGCCATGCCCTGCGTGGTGTAGCGCTTCATGTGCTCGACGGATCGGTAGGCCTCGCGCGCGGCGAGGTTCACGTCCTTGACCGTCACGTCGTTCTGGAAGTCGAGCCATGCGCGGCCCTTGCCCGGCACCGACCAGAGCGGGGTGATGTCATAGGCGCCATCCTCGGCCCGGGGGATGTCGGGTTGGCCGGGTTTCAGCCCCAGATCGGCGAGCGCCGCCTGCGCGGCCCCGGCCCCCTCGGCAAGGCATCGGGCGGTGGAAAAGGCGCCATTGGCGGCCCCGGCGGCGGCAAGGCCCGGCACCATGCCGGGGCGCGGCACGAATGCGGCGATCCCGGGCGCCCAGTCGGGCCGCCCGCCCATGTGACAGGCGAGGTGCAGCGAGGGGTTCCAGCCGCCCGAGACGGCCAGGGCATCGGCCTGCACCTTCTCGATGCCCGACATGGTGGCGATCGACACCGCCTCGAGCCCCTTGCGCCCCTCGGTGCCGCAGATCTGACCGGCATAGAACGGCACGTCGAGCGTGGTGGCGGCCCCCAGCCGGGCATCGACGAGGGCCGCGACATTGACACCCGCGGCCAGCAGGTCGGCGGCGGTGCGATGGGCGCCGTCATTGTTGCCAAAGACCACGACCGAGCGCCCCGGCGCCACGTTCCAGCGGTTGAGATAGGCGCGCACGGCCCCCGCCATCATGATCCCGGGGCGATCATTGTCGCGAAACGCCACCGGTCGTTCAAGCGCGCCCGCGGCGAGGATCGCGCGGCGCGCGGTGATGCGCCAGAAACATTCGCGCGGCGCCGGGCCCGGATTGGGCACATGCATCGCCACCCGCTCGAGCGCGCCATAGGTGCCGCCGTCATAGGCACCAGTAATGGTGGTGCGGGGCATCAGGCGGACGTTGTCCATCGCGCGCAATTCCGCCACCACGCCCGCCGCCCAGTCGCGGCCCGCCTCTTCGCCGACCTCTTCGGTCTCGGCATTGAGCCGCCCGCCCATCACCGCGTCCTCGTCGGCGAGGATCACGTCGGCACCGGCGCGCGCGGCGGTCAGCGCCGCCATCAGGCCCGCAGGCCCCGCCCCGATCACCAGGAGGTCGCAATGCGCGAATGCCTTTTCATAGCGATCGGCGTTGGCCTGCCCCGACAGCGCGCCCAGCCCGGCGGCGCGGCGGATCATCGGCTCGTAAAGCTTTTCCCAGAAGGCACGGGGCCACATGAAGGTCTTGTAATAGAAGCCCGCGCCAAAGAAGGGCGCGGCGAGATCATTGAGCGCCAGCAGATCCCAGTCGAGCGAGGGCCAGCGGTTTTGCGAGCGCGCCTCGAGCCCGTCGTAAAGCTCGAGCGTGGTGGCGCGCAGGTTGGGGTCTTGCGCCGCGCCCTGCCCCACTGTCACCAGCGCGTTGGGCTCTTCGGAGCCGGCGGTCATGATGCCGCGCGGGCGGTGATACTTGAAACTGCGCCCGACAAGGCGGATGTCATTGGCCAGAAGCGCCGAGGCCAGCGTGTCGCCGTGATAGCCATCGTAAGCATGGCCATCGAAGGAAAAGCGCAAGGGTTTCGCGCGGTCGATCAGCCCGTTTCCGTCGATCCTCATGCCACGTCCCCCTTGGCCGCGCTGGCCAGTTCGACCGCCTTGATCTCATGGCTGACCGTGTCGCGCGTCACCACCAGCCAGGCGGCGCAACCCATCTCGTGATACCAAAGCTCGCGGGTCGGCCCGGCCGGGTTGTCGCGGTTGTGCACGTAGTCGTTCCAGACCGCATCCCCGGCGTCGGGATCGGGGCGCTCGAGGGCAAGTGCGTCGCCCTTGTAGGTGAATTCGCGGATGTCGCGCGATCCGCAACAGGGGCAGTCGATCCTCATGCGACATCTCCGATCCGGGGCGCCATCTTCTGCTCTTTCTTGGGAAAAATACTCATATCCAACCTCTCAACCCGCGCCGTCAGTGCAGGTTATGTTGCGCGCCGGTGCCTTCTTCGTCCATCAACCCGCGACCCGTCTCGAACCGGTCGAGCCGGAAGCCTGCGGCATGTTCATGCGGTGTGTTCGTGGCCATCAGATGCGCCATGCACCAGCCCGAGGCCGGGACCGCCTTGAACCCGCCATAGCACCAGCCGCAATTGAGGAAGAGCCCGTCGATATGGGTGGCGTCGATCACTGGCGAGCCATCGGGCGACATGTCCATGATCCCGCCCCAGGAGCGCAGCACCCGCGCCTTGCCGATCGCCGGCATGAGCGCCATGCCCGCCTCCATCACGTGTTCGGCCATGGGCAGGTTGCCGCGCTGCGCGTAGGAGGCGTAGAAATCGAGATCGCCGCCGAAGACCAGCCCGCCCTTGTCGCTTTGCGAGATGTAGAAATGGCCCATCCCGAAGGAAATCACGTGGTCGATCACCGGTTTCAGACCCTCGGTCACGAAGGCCTGGAGGACATGGCTTTCGATCGGCAGGCGCATCCCGGCCATGGCGGCCACCTGGCTTGAGCGTCCGGCCACGACGAGCCCGACCTTTTTGGCGCGGATCGCGCCGCGCGTGGTCTGCACACCGGTGACGCGGCCATTCTCGATGTCGATGCCCGTGACCTCGCAATTCTGGATCAGGTCCACGCCGCGCTGATCGGCGCCGCGCGCATAGCCCCAGGCCACCGCGTCGTGCCGCGCGGTGCCGCCGCGCGGGTGGTAAAGCCCGCCATAGATCGGAAAGCGCGCATTGTCGAAATCGAGATAGGGCAGGATCTCGCGCACCCCGTCGCGGTCGAGCAGGATCGCGTCGTCGCCCTGGTTGATCATCGCGTTGCCGCGCCGGGCAAAGGCGTCGCGCTGGCCGTCTGAGTGGAAGAGGTTGATGAGGCCGCGCTGCGAATGCATCACGTTGTAATTGAGATCCTCTTCGAGCCCTTCCCAGAGTTTCAGCGAATGGCTGTAAAATTCGGAATTGCCCGGCAGGAAGTAGTTGGCGCGCACGATGGTGGTGTTGCGCCCCACGTTGCCGCCGCCGATATAGCCCTTTTCCAGCACCGCCACGTTGCGCAACCCGTGGTTCTTGGCGAGGTAATAGGCGGTCGAAAGCCCGTGCCCGCCGCCACCGATCACGATGGCATCATATTCGGCCTTCGGTTCCGGGTCGCGCCAATGCGGTTTCCAGCCCTTGTTGCCAGTCAATCCTTCGGTCAGGATTTTCAGCGCGGAAAAGCGCATGCTCGTCTCCCCTGCTCAGTGACCCGGAGTGAACCAAGTCGCGGGCAACTTAGCAACCGGGGCGCAGAGGAAAAGCCGGGTTTTCGACAAAAAAGCGCCAAGCCGCGACAAGCCCGCCCCGACCGCATGGAAACCGGATCGCGCGACGCGCCACGCGCGCCGCTTTCGAGGCGGGCGGCTGCGCGGGTCAGAGACCCTTGGCGCGGTAGCTGGCGGCGACGCGACCGATGGCGACGAGATAGGCGGCGACGCGCAGATCCTCGACATCGTCGCGGTCGTGCCAGACCTCGCGCATCGACTGGTAGGCGGTGCGCATCGTGTCATCGAGCCCCGAGCGCACCAGTTCCAGCTCACCCGCGCCGCGCAGGTATTTCTCCTTGAACTCGGGGCGCAGCGACCACGACTCGCCCATGTAACGATCGAGCCGTTCAAGCTCGTCCACGACAAGCTGGTGGCGGGCCTCTTCCTGGCGGCGTTGCATCCGGCCAAAGCGGATATGGCTGAGATTCTTGACCCATTCGAAATAGGACACGGTCACGCCGCCCGCGTTGGCATACATGTCGGGGATGATGATCGTGCCTTTCTGGCGCAGGATCTCGTCACCGCCCGCCGTGATGGGGCCGTTGGCGGCCTCGATGATCAGCGGGGCCTTGATCCGGGCGGCGTTTTCCATGGTGATCACGCCTTCGAGGGCCGCGGGGATGAGGATGTCACACTCCTCTTCCAGCACCGCGCCGCCGTCGGCGGTGTGGGTGGCGTCGGGAAAGCCTGAGACGCCGCCATGCTTGACCAGCCAAGCATGCACCGCCTCGACATCGAGCCCGCTTTCGCTGAAGAGGGCGCCGTCGCGTTCGACGATGCCGGTGATGCGGGCGCCATCCTCCTGCTGGAGGAACTTCGCGGCGTGATAGCCCACGTTGCCCAGGCCCTGCACGATCACGCGCTTGCCGTCGAGCCGGCCCGAGAGACCCGCCTTGGCCACGTCCTCGGGGTGGCGGAAAAACTCGCGCAGGGCATATTGCACGCCGCGGCCCGTTGCCTCGACCCGGCCGGCAATGCCGCCCGCGTTGAGCGGTTTGCCGGTGACGCAGGCGCGGGAGTTGATGTCGGTGGTGTTCATCCGCGCGTATTGATCGGCGATCCAGGCCATTTCACGCTCACCCGTGCCCATGTCGGGGGCGGGCACGTTCTGGGCCGGGTGGATCAGGTCGCGCTTGGCCAGTTCATAGGCAAAGCGGCGGGTGATCAGTTCAAGCTCGTGTTCCTCCCATTCGCGCGGGTCGATGCAAAGCCCGCCCTTGGAGCCGCCAAAGGGGGTTTCGACCAGGGCGCATTTATAGGTCATCAGCGCCGCCAGCGCCTCGACCTCGTCCTGGTTGACGGCGGTGGCATAGCGGATGCCGCCCTTGACCGGCTCCATATGTTCGGAATGCACGCTGCGATAGCCGGTGAAGGTGTGGATCTGGCCGCGCAGACGGACCCCGAACCGCACCGTATAGGTGGCGTTGCACACCCTGATCTTTTCTTCCAGCCCCGGCGGAAGGTCCATGATCGCGACGGCCCGGTTGAACATCAGATCCACGCTTTCGCGGAAACTCGGCTCTTTCACAGCAGACATTGTGACCTCCCATCTGCATAAAATCCGGGCACGACTCACCCCCGGTGATGAACAAGATGTCGCAGCTTGACCGTGAATTGCAAATTCCTCTTTCAGGCGCGTTAAGGCGGGCGGGGGATCACGTCGTTTGATTTCGAATTGTCGGGAGCGTTGAAACAATGTGCCGAGATTCGGAAAACAGGGCTCGCATTGACGACAAAGACACGGTTAAGCCCCTGTTTTTGCCTGATTTTCGCCACAATCCGACACCATCCCCATCAGCGGGGTAATGCCTTTCGCGGGATCATTGCGATGGGCAGGGGTGCCGGTTCGGGTGACACGATGACAATGTTCGAAAGGAAACGGGCGCCAGGCCCGGATCGCAAGATGCCTGCACGCGGCGCGTTGCGGCGCTGGCTGTGCGGCTTCGGGCGGGACGAAAGCGGCGTGATGATCGCCTTTTCGATCTTCTTCCTTTTGATCATCCTGATGGTGGCGGGCATCGGCGTGGACCTGATGCGGTTCGAGATGACCCGCACCCGGCTTCAGGCGACGCTGGACCGGGCGGTTCTGGCCGCCGCCGACATGCAGCAGCCGCGCGATCCGGCCGAAGTGGTGCAGGATTATCTCGAAACGGCCGGGCTGCACGATGTGACGCTGGACACGCCGAACGTGTCGAGCGGGACCAATTTCCGCATGGTCGACGCCAGCGCCTCGATCCCGATGCGCACCCAGTTCATGCATATGCTCGGGGTCAGCGAGTTGAGCGCCCCGGCGCTGGCCGGGGCCGAGGAGCGGATCGACGGGATCGAGATCGCGCTGGTGCTCGACATCTCGAACTCGATGAACTGGAACGACCGGTTGATCAATCTTCGGCCCGCGGCGCGCGATTTCATCGACACGGTGATGGCGCTGGCCGAGCCGGGCCATGTGGCGGTGTCGATCATTCCCTACAACACGCAGGTCAACGCGGGCGCGGCGCTGTTGCGGCATTACGATGTCTCGACCGAGCACGACTATTCGCATTGCGTCGATTTCGAAGCGGCCGATTTCAACTCGACCTCGCTGTCGCCCACCGCGCCGCTGCAACGGACCGGGCATTTCGACTATTTCACCTATGCCAGCGGCACCTGGCCGCCCGCGGCGGGTGACATGCCGATGCCGGTCTGCCCCACCCGTGCGGGCAGCGATATCACCGTGTTCGAGACCGACCCGGCGGCGGCACGCGACAAGATCGACGCGCTGACCGCCTATGGCAACACCTCGATCGACATCGGCATGAAATGGGCGATGACGCTGCTCGATCCGGGCACGCGCGGGGTGATTTCCGACATGATCGCCGATGGCGATGTGCATCCCGACAATTTCGGCCGTCCGGTGGATTACGACGAACCCGATGTTCTCAAGGTGATCGTGGTGATGACCGACGGGCAGAACACGACGCAATACATGCTGCCCGCCGACCGGCGCGACGGGCCCTCGGATATCTGGTATCATCCGGCCAGCGACACGGTGTCGGTCTACATGCCGCGAAGCGGGCCGGATTATTTCTGGCTGAGCGACGAGGCATGGCACGACGCGCCGCGCGGCAATCACACCGCCGACCCGGACGAGGCGATCCGGCTGAGCTATCCCGAGCTTTGGGCCTTTCGGTCGGTGGCGCAGAACGCGCGGTACCAATATGGCCCGGCCTATTCGGCCAATGGCAGCAGTTTGGGTGCGGCGTGGTCGGACTGGTATTCGACCCTGCCCGAAACGCTTTCGGGTGCGCAAAAGGACACAAGGCTCCAGAATGCCTGCGGCACGGCCAAGTCCAGCGACGTGATGATCTATGCCATCGGGTTCGAGGCGACGGCCAACGGCAACGACCAGTTGCGCAACTGCGCCAGCTCACCCAGCCATTTCTTTGATGCCGACGGGGTGGACATATCGGACGCGTTCCAGGCCATCGCCGCGTCGATCGCGCAGTTGAGGCTGACCCAATGAGCCGGTTGACCCGCCTTCCCCGCGCCCTGCGCCGGTGGCGCCGCGACGAGCGGGGCACCGCGACGGTGGAATTCGCCATCATGTTCCCGATCTTCGTGACGCTGTTCCTGTCATCGGTGGAACTGGGCATGATCATGTTCCGTCACGCGATGCTGGAACGCGGGCTTGACCTCGCGGTGCGTGATATCCGGCTGGGCACCGGGACGAACCCCGAGCATGACACCATCAAGGATGCGATCTGCAATTTCTCGGGGGTCTTGCCGCAATGCACCGACAATCTGCGGCTTGAAATGATCCGCATCGACCCGCGCGCCTTTGCCGCCCCGCCCGCCGAGGGCGATTGCATCGACCATTCCGAAGAGGCCATGCCGGTGCGCAATTTCCTGCATGGCGGTTCGAACGAGATGATGCTGCTGCGCGCCTGCTACGTGTTTTCGCCGGTGATCCCGACATCGGGGCTTGGCTATTACCTCGAGGTCGACGGCGCGGGCAATGCCGCGATGTTCGCCACCTCGGCCTTTGTGCAGGAGCCCCGGTGATGGCGATGACAGCGATGCAACCGATCCGCCGACTGCGCCTGTTCCGGGCCGAGCAATCCGGCACGGTCACGATCGAGGCGGTGATCATGCTGCCGATCCTGTTCTGGGCGTTTTGCGCGCTTTACACCTTTTTCGACGCCTACCGGTATACCAGCATCGCGCACAAGACCGCCTATACGATCTCGGACGCGATCTCGCGCGAGACGAACCCGATCGACGACGCCTATCTCGACGGGCAGCACGGGCTGATGTCGTTTCTCACGCGGTCTTCGAGCACCCACCGGATGCGGGTGACGGTGGTGCGTCATGATGCGAATGAAGACGAATACCTGGTCGAATGGTCACAGGTGCGCGGCCCGGTCACGGCCCATCCGGAAGGCGATGCCAGCGCGCTTGTCGATCAATTGCCGACGATGGTGGACGAAGAGCGGATGATCGTGGTCGAAACATGGTCGGACTATGAACCGCCGTTCAACATCGGACTCGCCGACACCACGATCCAGACCTTCGTTTTCACACGACCGCGCTTTGCCCCACAGGTCTTGTTCGACGCAAGCACCTGAGCGCGGAGCGGGGGCCTTCGGGCCCCCGCGACTTCGGGCAATTCGGGCGGGAATGTGGCGGCAGCACCCCGGCTGCCCCGAAAATGCCTTGAAAACCCGCCGCATTCTCCCCGTTTCAACCGCAATCCGCCCCCATTTTCGCCCTCTTCCATGGCTATGGATTAACCAATGACCCGCCCGGAAAAGGGTCCGGCTGCATGGGTGCCAGTAGATGGGACAGTGAATGAACAGGCTCTCGGGAAATGCTCGCTCCGCCCCGGACACATGCCGGTGCCGCAACGACCGGCTGGGCGCGCGGATCGGCCGTTCTGCCCGCCGCTTTGGGCGTGACGAGGATGGCGTTCTGGTGGGTTTCGGTGTCTTCCTGATCCTGATGATGCTCATGGTCGGGGGGCTGGGCGTCGATATCATGCGCTTCGAGCTGACCCGTTCGAACCTGCAACACACGCTCGACCGCGCGGTTCTGGCCGCGGCCGACCTCGACCAGGAACTCGATGCGGAAGGCGTGGTGAACGACTATTTCTACAAATCCAATCTCAGCGGATACCTGACCTCGGTGACGGTCGACCAGGGGCTGAACTACAAGGAAGTGTCGGCCACCGCTGAAATGGAGATGAACACGCAGATCATCCACATGATGGGGATCAACTCGCTCCAGGCACCGGCGGCGGGCGCGGCGGCGGAAAGCGTGGACGGCGTGGAAATCTCGCTCGTGCTCGATATCTCGGGGTCGATGAATTCAAACAGCCGGATGACCAACCTGCGGGTCGCCGCCAAGGATTTCGTGGGCACGATGCTCAATTCCAGCCCGGAAGGCGATGTGTCGGTTTCGATCGTGCCCTATGCCACGCAGGTCAATATCGGCCCGACCCTGGCGCAGCATTTCAACCTCACGGACGAGCATGACTATTCCCATTGCGTGGACTTCAGCTGGTGGGATTTCAACACGACCACCATTTCGACCATCGACAGCCTGCAGCGCACCGGCCCGTTCGACCCTTGGTACACGGCGGAAAGAAACCTCAGCCTGCCGGTCTGTTCCGAGAACCTGAATGCCGAGGTCCTCGCCTATTCGATGAACCAGGCAACGCTTGAAAGCTACATCGACAATCTGGGTGTGGGCGGCAACACCTCGATCGACCTGGGGGTGAAATGGGGGGCGGCCCTGCTCGATCCGACGATGAACCCGGTGGTCAACGACATGATCAGCGACGGCGATGTCGACGCGGCCTTCGCGCATTTGCCCACACCCTATGACGATGACGTTCTCAAGGTGCTCGTGGTGATGTCGGACGGTGAGAACACGGCGCAATACTATCTCAACGATGACTACCAGGACGGCATGACCGACGTGTGGTATTACGAGGGCTATGTAAGTGGCACCTACCGCCGGATCTATTCGATCAAAAGCGGTGCGACCTACTATTACAAGCAACCCAGCGGCAGCAACGCCTACTGGTATTCGCCCTATTACGGCCTTGAGCCCTTTGGCGGCAGCGACGCGCAGCGCCTGAGCTTTCCGCAGCTTTTTCACCAGGCTTCGAACCGCTATATCGCCTATGAGCTTTACGATGGCATCTGGAGCAGCTCCTACGCGAGCAGCTATTGGCGCAGCTATGCCTACAGCTATGTGGGCAGCAACACCAAGGACAGCCGCACCGATGCGATCTGCCAGGCGGCCAAGGATTCCGGGGTGATCATCTTCACCATCGGGTTCGAGGCGCCGTGGGGCGGGCGGAAGGTACTGCAAGCCTGTGCCAGCTCGCATGGCCATTATTTCGATGTGGACGGAATCGAGATCAGTGATGCCTTTGCCTCGATCGCGTCGTCGATTTCGAAGCTGAGGCTGATTCAATGATCGACCGGTCCCGGGTCACACAGCGCGCGCGCCGCTGGCTGCGCCGCGAGGACGGCAGCGCGACGATCGAGTTCGCCATCCTCTTTCCCGTTTTCATCATGATCTTTCTCAGCTCGGTCGAGCTGGGCATGATCACGCTGCGGCACGCGATGCTCGAACGCGGGATGGACATGGCGGTGCGCAATATCCGGCTGGGCACCGGCACGGCGCCACAGCATGACGAGATCAAGGCCGAGATCTGCGAGTTCGCCGGGGTGATCCCGGGCTGCGCAACGACCCTGCGGCTCGAAATGGTGCCGGTCAACCTGCGCACCGCGGTGAGCGTGCCCACCGATGTCGACTGCGTCGACACCTCCGAAGAGGTGCAGCCGGTGCGCGCCTTCGTCAACGGGCAGGAAAACGAGCTGATGATCCTGCGCGCCTGCGTGAAATTCGACCCGATCTTTCCGACCACGGGTCTCGGCAGGCAACTCAGGACCGACAGTGCCGGTCAGGCCGCGCTGGTGGTTTCCTCGGCCTTCGTTCAGGAGCCCGATTGATATGCTCGGACGGATCATCACATGGCTGAAGGCCTTTCGCGACGAAACGCGCGGCACCGTCGCCGTCGAGGCCGCCATCATCCTTCCCATGGTGCTGTGGGGCCTGCTGGGAACCTTCGTCTATTTCGAGGGATATCGCCAGGCCTCGATCAACACCAAGGCGGCCAACACCATCGCCGACATGCTGTCGCGCGAAACCTCCGATATCACCCCGACATATGTCGACAACACCAAGGACCTGTTCGATCACCTCGCCCAGACCAACGACGCCACCAAGATCCGTCTTTCCGTGGTGCGGTGGTCGGACTACCACGAGAGTTTCCGGGTGGATTGGTCGCAAGAGCGCGGCAGCGGCCTCACCAGTCTGAGCCATGACGATATCCTCGGCTGGGAGTCGAAGCTGCCACAGGTGCCCAACCAGGAACGGGTCGTTCTTGTCGAGACCTGGAGCACCTACACGCCGCTTTTCAAGATCGGCATGGACCCGGTCGAGATCAGATCCTTTATCTTTACCCGGCTGCGTTTCAGTCCGCAGTTGAAGTTCTGCACGGATTGCAGTTGATCCTGGCCTGAACCGGGTCGCATGGGTGGCCCGAGGCGCCCGGCGGTGATGGCGCGATCGAGGGCCCGCCCGTGCATCAGCGCACAGACCGCGCGCGCGGGTGGCGCTGGACGCACGACCCCCCCGGCCCTATCTCTGGATCTCACACGAACAGGATGGAGGGGACAATGTCCATCAGACCGACAATCGAGACTCGCAAGGCCATGCCCACGACGGAAGGCGCAGGCGTGCATCTGCACCGTGCCTTCGGGTTTCAGGACCCGTCCGAACTGGACCCGTTCCTGCTCTTCGACGATTTCCGCAACGAACGCCCCGAGGATTTCCTGCGCGGCTTTCCATGGCATCCGCATCGCGGGATCGAGACGATCACCTATGTGCTGGCCGGCGAGGTCGAGCATGGCGACAGCCTCGGCAACACCGGCACGCTCGGGGCCGGCTCCGTCCAGTGGATGACCGCCGGGTCGGGGATCCTGCACCAGGAGATGCCAAAGGGGAACGCGCAAGGCCAGATGCACGGCTTCCAGCTGTGGGGGAACCTGCCGTCCAGCCTCAAGATGACGGCGCCGCGTTACCAGGACGTGCAGGGCAAGGACATTCCCGAGGTGATCGACGATGACGGCACCAAGGTGCGCATCGTGGTCGGCGAATTCTGGGGCAAGCGCGGGCCGGTGGACGGGATCGCCGCCGATCCGCAATACCTCGACATCTCGATGCCCCCGGGGGTGAAGAAGACCTTCAAGGTCGACACCTATCGCCGTGCTTTCGCCTATGTCTTTGCCGGTTCGGGCGCCTTTGCCGATGCCAGCGCGCCCTCGGGCGTGTTGCTGGAAAAAGAGGTGATGGGCGAAGAGGTCAATATCCGCGACATGTCGGGCAACCGCACGCTGATCCGGTTCGGAACCGGCGACGAGGTGACGGTGCAGGCGGGCGAAGAGGGTGTGCGCTTCCTGCTGATTTCCGGCGCACCGATCCAGGAGCCGGTGGCCTGGCACGGGCCGATCGTGATGAACACCCGCGAAGAGCTGCAAAAGGCGTTTCGCGAGTTGCAGAACGGCACCTTCATCAGGCCCGCGCATTAGCCCGCGTCGCGTCTGATTGGAAACACCCGCGCCTGCCCGACGATTTTCGATCGGGCAGGCGCGACACTGAAGCCCGCTTGCACTTGGCGCGGATGCGCACCCTAACGGGCCAGATGTTCTAAAATGTTCACGGTTGCACAGCGACCGGCGCGGGCGCTAAATCGCGCCCATGAAACCCAAGATCCTGAGCACGCTGCCCGTTTACACCAGGCCCGAATTCACGGCCGACCTCATCGCCGGGGTCACCGTGGCGTTGGTCGCGCTGCCGCTCAGCCTGGCCATCGCCATCGCCTCGGGCGCCGGGCCGGAAACCGGCTTCGTCACCGCCATCGTCGCGGGGTTCCTGATCTCCGCACTGGGCGGCAGCCGGGTGCAGATCGGCGGGCCGACCGGGGCCTTCATCGTCGTGGTTTACGGCGTGATCGCAGAGCACGGGATGGACGGCCTGATCCTCGCCACTTTCATGGCCGGGATCATTCTCGTCATCGGCGGGCAGTTGCGGGCCGGGCGGCTCATCGCGCTGGTGCCGGAACCGGTGATCAACGGTTTTACCATCGGCATCGGGATCATTATCGCGGCGGCACAGCTCAAGGATCTGATGGGACTGTCGGTTGCCCATGTCCCGGCCGAGTTCATCGAGAAACTCGCCGCGCTCTGGGCCGCGCGCGAGAGCCTCAGCGGCGCGAGCCTTGGCATCGGCCTTTTGACCATGGGGTTGATCGTGGCGTTGCGCCGGACCTTTCCGCGCTTTCCGGGGTTGATCGTGGCGGTCGCGGTCAGTTCGGCGCTGGTGGCGTTATTCAACCTGCCGGTGGACACGATCGAAGGCCGGTTCGGCGCGCTGCCACGCAACCTGCCCCTGCCCGCCCTGCCCGAAATCACCTATGAGCGGGTCATCGCGCTTCTGCCCTCGGCACTGGTCATCGCGTTCCTCGCGGGGGTGGAATCGCTCTTGTCGGCCATCGTCGCCGACCGGATGATCGGCGGCGCGCACCGGCCCAACGCGGAACTCAGGGCGCAGGGCGTCGCCAACCTCGCCTCGGCGGCCTTTGGCGGGTTGCCCGCGACCGGCGCCATCGCGCGCACCGCGACCAATGTGCGAGCGGGCGGCAAGACGCCGGTGGCGGGGATCGTGCATGCGCTCACGCTTCTGCTCATCATGTGGGTGGCGGCGCCGCTGGCAGGGAGAATCGCCATGCCCGCGCTGGCCGGCCTGCTGATCCTGACCGCGTGGAACATGAGCGAGCCGGAACGCTGGGGCACCTACATGCGCGGGCGCGGCTCGGATGTGGTGCTGCTGGTCTTGACGCTGGTGCTGACGGTGCTGGTCGATCTCACGGTGGCGGTGGGCACCGGCGTGGCGCTGGGCCTTGCGCTGCGCCTTGGGCGGCGTGGGGCGAAGGGCGGCGAATGGACCCCGCGCGACAGGTGATCGCCGGTCACGCCGATACCGACTTGCGCACCATGTCCCAATAAAGCGCCTCGACCTCTTCGAGCGACAACCGCCCCCCCGCCCGATACCAGGTGTTCACCCCGTTCAGCATCGCGATCACCGCATAGGTCACGATCCGTGGATCGGACACGGCGAACACGCCGGATTTCACGCCGTCGCGCAGGATCGTCTCCAACTCGTCCTCGTAGGCCCGGCGCAGCCTCTCGATCTCGGTGAAATTCGCAGGTTCGAGGTTGCGCAGCTCCATATAGGCAATGAACACCTCGTCGGGGCGCTCGATGTGGAAGCGGATATGAAAACGGGTGAAATTTTCCAGCCGCGCCATCGGGTCCGCGCCGGGCATCTCGGCCGCGCGCGCGGCCAGAAGATCGTTCAGGTGGCCGCGCATCAACTCGTAAAGCAGGGTCTGCTTGTCGGGCGTGTAATTATAGAGCGCGCCCGCCTGCACCCCCACCGCGCCGGCGATCTGGCGCATCGAAACGGCGGCAAAGCCGTGCCGGGCGAAAAGCCCCAGCGCCGCCGCGCGAATGCGCGGGCCTGTGATGTCGGAATGTGAACCTTGCGTGCGTGCCATGGGGCAAGTTTAACTGAACAAGTGTTCAAATCAAACCCCGCGCTTGCGCCGCCCCCCGAGCTGCGGCAGGAAGGGAGCATGAAACCCATCGCCTTCATCGTCGCCCTTGCGGGCCTTGCCCTGTTGCCGGGATGCGCCGAGTTTCCCGAGCTTGACGACAGTGTGCCCGAAGCGCTGGAGCGGGCGGCCTATCCGCGACTGGTGCCGGTCGAGCCGCTGATCGAGGGCGCGCGCGAGGTTCAGATCGAGGATGACACCGAAGCGCGGATCGCCGCGCGGGTGGCCGCGCTCAGGGCTAGGGCGGCGCGGCTGCGGGCGCGGGATGTGGACTGAGCCCGCGCGGCCCGGGGGCCAACCATCTGGCATGTTGCGCATGATTGCGCCCCGGGCTACACGGCGCATGACCTTTTTACCTGTTGCTGTTCCCGGAGGCCCCGATGAGTGAACCCCTGCGCCTTGGTATTGCCGGATTGGGCACCGTCGGCACCGGTGTCGTCAAGATCGTCCGCCAGAAGGCCAACCTTCTGGCCGCCCGCGCGGGGCGCCCGGTGGTGATCACCGCCGTTTCGGCGCGCACCCGCGACAAGGATCGCGGCGTGCGCATCGGCGATTACGCGTGGGAGGACGACCCCGTCAAACTCGCCGCCCGCGACGACGTCGACGTCTTCGTCGAACTGATGGGCGGCAGCGACGGCCCCGCCAAGGCCGCGACCGAGGCGGCGATCGCTGCCGGAAAGGATGTCGTGACGGCCAACAAGGCGATGCTTGCGCATCACGGGCAGGCACTGGCCGAGGCGGCCGAGGCGGCCGGCCGGGTGATCCGCTTCGAAGCGGCGGTGGCGGGGGGCATCCCGGTCATCAAGGCGCTGACCGAGGGCCTTGCGGGCAACGAGATTGTCCGCGTCATGGGCGTGATGAACGGCACCTGCAACTATATCCTGACCCGGATGCAAAGCGCGGGCCTGTCCTATGAGACCGTGTTCGAAGAGGCGAGCGTGCTGGGCTATCTCGAAGCCGACCCCGAGCTTGACGTGGGCGGGATCGACGCGGGCCACAAGCTTTCGCTGCTGTCGGCCATCGCCTTTGGCGCGCAGGTCAATTTCGAAGGTGTGGAGCTGGAAGGCATCGGACAGATCACCATCGAGGACATCCGCGCCGCCGCCGACATGGGCTTTCGCATCAAGCTTCTTGGCGTGGCGCAGATGGGCGCACGCGGCCTCGAACAGCGGATGAGCCCCTGTCTTGTCCCCGCCGACAGCCCGCTGGGCCAGCTCGAGGGCGGCACCAACATGGTGGTGATCGAGGGCGATCACGTGGGCCAGATCGTGCTGCGCGGCGCGGGCGCGGGTGAAGGCCCGACCGCGAGCGCCGTTCTGGGCGACGTGATGGACATTGCCCGCGGCATAAGGCCCGCCACCTTCGGCCGCCCGGCGGTCGAACTGGAGCCTGCGAAAGCCGCGAAAGGCGCCACCCCCGCGCCCTATTACCTGCGCATGACGCTTCAGGACAAACCCGGCGCGCTGGCCAAGATCGCCACCGTTCTGGGCGAGGCGGGCGTGTCGATCGACCGGATGCGCCAATACGGGCACGAGGATGCCTCGGCCCCGGTTCTGATCGTCACCCACAAGACCCAGCGCCGCGCGCTCGACGAGGCGCTGGTCGCGATGGGGCGGCTTGACGTGCTGGTGGGGGCGCCGGTGGCGCTTCGGATCGAAACGGCCTGATTTGCGACCGGGAGGGCCAATCGAAAGGACGGATGTGAGGGGCCAGCCCCTCACACTCCCCGGAGTATTGGGGGCAAGATGAAGGGGCAGACACGGTGAGTTTCCTGGGGGTCGAAACATCGTTGACGGGGCGGGAATGGCTGGGCCCGGGCGTCGAGATCGACCGCGCCGCCGAGGCGCTTGTCCAGGAGGCGGGGCTGCCCCGCGCGGTGGCGCAGGTTCTGGCCCGGCGCGGGGTGGACGCCGCCGGGGCCGAGGGGTTTCTCGCACCGCAACTGCGCAATCTGCTGCCCGACCCGCGCGGGCTGCGCGACATGGAAAAAGCCGCCGCGCGGTTCCTGGCCGCGGTCGAGGCGCGCGAGCGGATCGCGGTCTTTGCCGATTACGACGTCGATGGCGGAGCCTCCGCCGCGCTTCTGATCGACTGGCTGGCCCAGGCGGGGCTCACCCCCACGCTCTATGTGCCCGACCGGATCGACGAGGGCTATGGCCCCAATGAGCCAGCCATGGCGGCGCTGGCCAAGGCGCATGACCTCATCATCTGCGTCGATTGCGGCACCCTCAGCCATGATGCGATCGCGGCGGCGGTGGGCGCGGAGGTGATGGTGCTCGATCATCACCTCGGCGGTGAGACGCTGCCGCCCGCGATGGCGGTGGTCAATCCCAACCGGCAGGACGAGACCGGCGATCTCGCGCATCTCTGTGCCGCCGCGGTGGTGTTCCTGATGCTGGTCGAGGCGGGTCGCCAATGGCGCGAGGGCAAGGGGCAGCAGGGGCCGGACCTTATGGCCATGCTCGACCTCGTTGCGCTGGCCACGGTGGCGGATGTGGCGCCTTTGGTCGGGGTCAACCGCGCCTTCGTGATGCAGGGGCTCAAGATCATGGGGCGGCGCGGGCGGCCCGGCCTTGTCGCGCTGGCCGACGTGGCGCGGATGGACACCGCGCCCGCGCCCTATCACCTCGGCTTTCTGCTTGGGCCACGGGTCAACGCGGGCGGGCGGATCGGCAAGGCCGATCTCGGCGCGCGGCTGCTGGCCTGCCGCGATGCGGGCGAGGCGCGGGCCATGGCCGAACGGCTCGACCAGCTCAACACCGAGCGGCGCGAGATCGAGGAGGCGGTGCGCGCCGCGGCGCTGGAACAGGCCGAAGCGCGGGGGTTCGACGCGCCGCTGGTCTGGGCTGCGGGCGAAGGCTGGCATCCCGGCGTCGTGGGCATCGTGGCCAGCCGCCTCAAGGAAGCGACAGGCCGCCCGGCGGTGGTGATCGGGCTCGAAGGCGACGAGGGCAAGGGATCGGGGCGGTCGGTCTCGGGGATCGACCTTGGCGCGGCGGTTCAGCGACTGGCCGCCGAAGGGCTGTTGATCAAGGGCGGCGGGCACAAGATGGCCGCCGGCCTGAGCGTGGCACGCGACCGGCTTGATGCGGCAATGGCGCGGCTTTCTGAGCTTCTGGCGAAACAGGGGGCCGACCGGCTGGGGCCACGGGCGCTGCACCTCGACGGGGTGCTGATGCCGGGCGCCGCCAGTGTCGAGCTGGTCGAACAGGTCGAGGCCGCCGGACCCTTTGGCGCCGGGGCGCCCGCGCCGCGTTTTGCCTTTCCCGACATGCAGATCATGTTCGCGCGGCGGGTCGGCGAAAGCCATCTCAAGCTGGGCTTCGGCGACGGCATGGGTGCGCGGCTCGACGCCATCGCCTTTGGCGCCTTCGACGGGCCGCTCGGACCGGCGCTCGACAATCATGGCGGCGCGCGGTTTCACCTCGCCGGGCGGCTGGAACTCAACCACTGGCGCGGACGGACCAGCGTGCAGCTCCGCCTTGAAGATGCCGCACCGGCCGGGGCGTGAACCGCGCCGTCGCGCCATGCCGCGCCCGCAGAGCGCATAGCGTATTTTTTGCCCGCATGAGCCAACTTTCCGCTTGCACGGACGCGCGGGTTTTTCTAGACAACGCCACACGCCAAGGCATGGCCCGTTCGTCTATCGGTTAGGACGCCAGGTTTTCAACCTGGAAAGAGGGGTTCGATTCCCCTACGGGCTACCACCTGCCCCCGCCAAGCCGTTGATTTCTTTGCAACTCTGCCCGCGACGGCCGCATGCGATGACCCGGCAGGTGCGCGGTGCGCGATGTTTAAGCCTTCGTGTCCCGTGCCCGGAGCCCGTTCAGCGCACGCAGCGCCGCGTCGGGGTCGAATTCACCGCGTTCACCGATCAGCACGAGTTTGCAGCCCTTTTCCCCGTTCGAGGGTTCAGGCGACAGCGCGGCACGATTGCCGACAAGCTGGAAAAGCATCCGGTCTGCCCTGCCCGTGAAGCTGACGAAACCCTTGCCGCGCAAGAGAACGCCGGCGAGGCGTGACATCGTTTCCTGAAAGGCGTGCATGTCCAGCGGGCCATCATGTTCCCATTCGACATGGATGAACCGGCTGTCGCTGTGCGGGCTTGCCATCACCCGGCCCCGCTTGTGGCCTTCCTCGATGAACAGGGCGGGCAGCGGGATCGGCGTCTCCATGTCGAAGATGTGCTTCTTGCCCTGAACGCTGAGCGCGGCCCGAAGCGCGGTCACTTCCTCCGGTGTGGAGTCCGTGGTCTTGGACAGGAACAGGATGTCCGATCCCCGCAGTTGGGCCTGCCACAGCGGATCGTCCTTGCGCCGGGGCGCGTCGGGCGCATCCACGATGCCGATAACGGTCTCGAGACGTGCCTGCGCCCAGATGACCGGGTCCATCAGGGACTGGACGATGCCGGCCGGGTCGGCGACGCCGCTCGCTTCGATCACGATCAGCTCGGGTTTTGGTGCGCGGGCCAAGACCAGCTTCAGCGTTCGCATCAGATCGCCCTGCAACGAACAACAGATGCAGCCGTTCTTGAGCCCGATAACCCCTTCGGCGGACCGGTCGAGCAAGGCCGCGTCGATATTGATCGAGCCGAAATCGTTGACGATGGCCGCGATCCGAAGCCCGTGATCCCCCTCTAGCACACGGTTTATGAACGTGGTCTTTCCCGCGCCCAGAAACCCCGTGACGAGAAGGACCGGAACGCTCACCGTGTCGTGCGCCGGATCGGGCGGCCCGGTGCCGCATCCGTGTTCAGGGTCCCGTCCGAGATGACGAATTCGCCGCCCACCAGCAGATGCCGGACCCCTTCCGACGGCCGGTTCATCGCGGTGAAATCGGCCTTGTCGGTCAGGGTCTCCAGGTCGAAGATCACGATATCCGCATCACAGCCTTCTTGCAGGCGAACCTTTTTCGCAATTTGCGGCGCACAACCCTCGATCACCTTGCCGGGCAGGATCGTGCATTTCGCCAATGCGTCCATCAGCGGCATCGTGCTGCGTTCGCGCACATGTTCGCGCAGGAACCGCGTGAACGTTCCCGAAGAGCGCGGGTGCGCCGAAAGCGTGTCGGGCAGCGGCCATTCGAGCCCTTCATAGATGCTGCCGTCCTCGTTGATCCACGGCATCGCATCCGACGCGATGGAGCCACCGGGATAGGTCACCGAAAGGTCCAGCAGGCGGCGGTGCTCGTCATTCGCGTCGACATCGAGGTAATGCCACATCACCAGGTCGGTCGGCGACGCCTCGCGCGCGGCGCGCATGTCTTCGCGGCCAGTAAATCGGTGGTGATTGTGGATCAGTTCGATGTTGGAATAATCGCTGCCGGTACGCTTGGTGAAATCGGGGTCCATGAAGAACCCCGCGCTGACCACGGTTGCGCCGGTGCCATAGGGATAGGCCTCGGTCGTGACCGGCAGGCCCTGTTCCTGCGCCTTCGCCACCAGTTCCACCACGCGCTCGATATCCATCAGCGAGGTCGAATTGAGGTGGCAGATATGCATATGCGCCCCGGTCGCGCCGGCCAGCCCGATCAGGCGGACATAACTGTCGACCGAGCTTTGCGGGTCGATATTGCTGAGATAGGCGATATGGGTGAAGGTCGGCGTGCCGTATTCGAAGGCCAGATCGCAGATATCGGCCATCTCCTTGACCCCCGCGCCGGGGGCATAGCCGTTGGGCAACCCGATGCCGATTGCACCCTCGTCGAGCCCCTGCCGCACATGGGCGACGATCTCGGCGGTTTGCGCGGCATCGGCGGCCTCGGTGGACCAGCGCATGTCATCCGATCCGGCGCCCATCTGGTCGATCGGGTGCACATCCGCGTCAAGTTCGATCGCGCCAAAGGCGGCCTTGCGGCCGAAAATCCATGCCGCGGCCGTCCCGTAATGCAGCGCGCGCGGAACCTTGGCCTGCCTGTCATACCACCCCGCGACCGGCATGGCGCCGACCTCCAGCTCCAGCGTCGTGGTGACCCCGTCAAAGGCCTGCATCCGGTCGGCGGCGACCGATTGGCCATGCGCGTGCAGGTCGAGGAACCCCGGCGCCACGATCAGCCCGGTGGCGTCGATCTCGCGCGCGGCCGTGCCGTCGATTGTTCCGATCCGGGCGATGGTGCCCCCCGAGACGGCCAGATCACACACCGCGTCAAAACCGGTTTCCGGGTCCATCACGCGCCCGTTTCGCAGGATGATGTCATATACTTCGCTCATTGGTCGGCCCTTTCGCTGGCAAACGGGTTTTCCGTCCTGGGCCAGTAATTGGCATCCCGCTTGGTATAGGGAATGTTGGCATAATCCGGGGTGATGGCCCCCGGCGTGGCGAGGTGGATGACCTCTGCCGCGATGGGGGCGAACCCGTCATAGAAATGCTGCGAGGATTTCACGACCACGTATTTCATCTGCGACAGGTCGATCCCGAGGTTCTCGAACGCCTCGGGGTGGAATGTCTGGGTCCGCCGGGTGTTGAGCACGATGTGAACGCCGTCGGCCTCCAGCCATACGCAATCGCCCATCTTCATCTCGGCCCGTCCCAGATGCTGCGCCGCGTCGCGGGCGATGCCCCGCACCGTTACCAGCAGGTCCACGGGATCGCCCGACATCGGGCCGATCTTGCCGCCCACGCGCACGGCCATTTCCGCGCCCACGCCCGCATCCATGCACATGCCCACAAGCACCGGGTCCCAGAAGGTTCCGAAGGCGATATCCTTCAGCCCGCGATCGAGCGCAGCGCGCAACACATAGGTTGAATCCGACGGCGCACCGCCGCCCGCGTTATCGGCGAAATCGGCCAGCACGATCGGTGCCGCCGCGTTCATCGCAACCGCCCGGTCCAGACCGTCATCCATGCCGGGGAAGCGTCGCAGATCGTTGCGCATCTCCCATAGTTCTTTGCCCAGTTCCTCGGCGCGCCGTTCTGCCAGCGTGGCGTCACCATCGGTGATCACCAGCGTGCGGGCGCCGCAACGCGGGTTGTCGCCCCACGGAAACCCATGCGCCAGCGAGACCGACAGGATGCCGCCCTGTCCCTCCATCGCCGACATGCGGTCGACATAGCTGCGCACCGGTTCGAACGGCGTGTGATACATCCCCATCATCCGGCAGTCGTAATCGCGCATCACCGGGTCGGTCCGCCCCTCGGCCGCGTCGGCGCATATGGTAAAAAGCTCCTCGGCCCGCTCCACCACGTCGATATGCGGATATTCCTTGTAGCAGATGATCGCCGTCGCCTTCTCGAGCATCAACTCCGTCAGGTGGCAATGCGGGTCAAGCTCCAGCCCGATCTTGACCTTTGGCCCCACGATCTCGCGGATACGGGCCATCATGTCGCCTTCGCAATCGTCGTAACCCTGCGCGATCATCGCCCCGTGCATCGACATCAGAACCACGTCCACCGGCATCGCGGCGCGCAGATCGGTGAGGATGTCGTCGCGCATCGTCTCGTAGACCGCGCGCACCGTGGGCCCGGCCGGTTGCGCATAGGTGCAAAGCCCCTCGGCAACCTCCCAGCCCCGCGCCTCGGCCATCGCGCGCCAGCGGGTCACGGCGGCGGCAAAGAGCCCCGCTTCGCCGCGCGAGGCGGTCTTGGTGTAGAGATGTTCCTTGAACCCGCTCCACCCCGTCGGGATCGGCGAAAAGGAATTGGTTTCCGTTGCAAGCGAAGCCATGAAAAGTTTCATTTGTCATTCCCGAGATTTGCAAGCGCGGTCACGATATCCGCCAAGACGTGGAAAAGGATCAGCGCAAAGGCCAACGGGATCGCGATGCCGAAGACCACCATCGGCAGGTCCATCGTCTCGGTTTGCCGGCCGGCCAGCCGCGCGAGATAGCCGCGCGCCGGGTTGGCGCCGGCCCCGAAAAAGCTGAACCACATGATCGGCAGGACAAAGCACAAGACCCCAAAGGATCGCACCATCGTAAAGACCAGCCCCCGAAGGCCGCGCGCCTGCAAGGCGTTCGGGAACAGGTTCGGGTCGCGCTGAAAGCGATAGGCGCAGGACGCGCCCAGAAGCCCGCCCCAGACCATGGAAAACCGGGCAAGCTCCTCGGTCCAGATCGGCGGCTGGTTCAAGAGGTAGCGGGCGATCACCTGCCAACCGGCAGCGGCCAGCATGACCGCGACGGCAAGCGCCGCGCCCAGCAGGGCCACCCGGTTGAGCCCCCAGGAAATCCGGTTGATCCTGTCGGAAATCGCCCGCATCGTTCAGCGTCCGACGGCCGCGTTCCAAGCGTCCAACGCGCCCTCGGGCATGTCGGTCGCTTCATAGATCGGCTGGCTGGCGTCGCGGAACTTGGCCCGCTCTTCCGGCGACAGCTCGATCACCTCGATCCCGGCTTCTTCAAGCTGCTTGAGCACGGCGGAATCGTCCGCCACCAGATCGCGGT
Source organism: Aquicoccus porphyridii (assembly GCF_008369105.1). Taxonomy (GTDB): domain Bacteria; phylum Pseudomonadota; class Alphaproteobacteria; order Rhodobacterales; family Rhodobacteraceae; genus Aquicoccus; species Aquicoccus porphyridii. The sequence continues at coordinate 175,449 of NZ_VINQ01000004.1, forward strand.
TCGCCTGATGCGCTTTCTCAACCGCCGCATGGACGATAGCGCGCTCTTCCTCCGAAAGCCCCTGATACCAGTCCTCGGACGCGATCGCGACACGGACGGACGGGCTCATCCGGGCATTGGTGAAATAGTTGATGAAGGCCGTATGCCCGTATGTCAGCGGCACGAAGGCGGGGTTGATATAGCCCCCGGCAACGCCAGTTTGCAGCGCATTGGGCACCTCGGACCAGGACACGATGGTGCCTTTCGATCCCCATTGCTCGAAGGTGTTGATCTGCACTTCGTCCAGCGCGCGCATCCGCACGCCCTTGATGTCGTCGAAGGTGCGGATCGGCACCTCGGTGGTGAAGATGCCCGTCGGCGTGCCGGTCATCACCACGTCGAGAACGCGCACACCCTTGGGCGTGGTGCCTTCGTTGATCCGGGCCAGCATCCCGCCCTCGTCGAGCGCGCGGTCGAGCTGTGCGAGATCCTCGAAGAAATAGGGCATCATGGCCCCGAAGATCGTCCCGTCCAGTGTCCCGGCGGATTTGGCATCCGACATCGACACTTCAAGCAGGCCCTGGCTCACCTGGTCGAGCCGCTCGGCCTCTTCGCCCAGCGCGTTGCGTTCATATTCCACAGCGTCCATTCCGTGGGCTTTGAGGTGCTCGGCGAAGGTATGCGCCCACATGTAGGTGCCGGATTTTTCGAGGTCCGGCGGGCTGTCGAGGGCGATCTTCACCTCGGCCGCCGCCGGAAGCGCAAGCGTCACGGCGACGGCAGAAGCGGTCAGAATTCGGGTGAGTTTCATTTCAGTTTCCTTCCCTGTTGATTGGTTGTCGCATCACTTCCAAAGTCCCAGCGTCCGGGGCAGCCAGAGACTGATCTCCGGGGTGAAGACCAGAACCCCCAGAACGATGATTTCCGCGATGATGAAGGGGGCGACGGCCCTGGCCAGCTTCCAGTAGTTGACGCCCGTCACCGTCGAAACGATCAGCAGACACCCCCCGAGCGGCGGCGATACCAGGCCGATGCAGAGGTTGAAACAGATCACGATCCCCAAGTGCACCGGGTCCGCCCCGTTGGCCAGCGCGACCGGCGCCAAGAGCGGCACCAGGAGGGCCAGGGCGACGGGAACGTCCATGATCATGCCCGCAATGATGAAGAGCAGGTTCATCATCAGCAGGAACCCGACCGGACCAAGCCCCATCGCCTCGACCAGCCCGGCAATCGCCTGGGGAATCCGTTCCAGCGCGGCCAGGTGGCCGAACGCCGCAACCGCGCAGAGGATCATGAAGATGGACCCGGTCAGGACCGCCGTCCGGGAGAAGCTTTGCCAGACGTCTTCGCGCGTGAGGGGGGAGTAGAAAAACGCGGCGATGGCGGCGGCAAAGACCGCGACGGCAGCCGCTTCGGTGGGCGTCATCCAGCCCAGCACGATCCCGCCAACGATGATGAGCGGCAGGCAGAGCGCGGGCAACGCGGTAAGGATCGCGGGCAGCAAGGGCGGTGCATCGCCCTTTTCGACGCGCGGGTGATCCTCGCGCCAGGCATACCAGCCGTTGACGAGGAACAGCGCGCCCGCCAGCAGCAACCCGGGCATGATACCGGCCACGAAAAGCGCCGCGACCGAGGTCTGCATCAAGGCACCGTAGAAGATCAGGATGATCGAGGGCGGCACGATCGGACCGATGATCGAGGAGGCCGCCGTAATCGCCCCGGCATATTCGGCCGTGTATCCGCGTTCGCGCATCGCCGGAACCAGCGTGTTCGACAGGGCGGCCGCATCGGCGACGGCAGATCCCGAGATACCGGCAAAGAACACCGATGTCATGATGTTCACATGCCCGAGCCCACCGCGCAGGCGCCCGATCAGCGCCATCGACAGGTCGATCAGAGATTTCGTCACGCCGCCCCGGTTCATCAACTCGCCAGCCAGGATGAAAAGCGGCATCGCCAGAAGCGAGAAGATGCTGATCTGCGAAAAGACCTTTTGCGGCAGCACGGCGAGATAGCGCGTGTTGTCGGTCATGATAAAGGTCAGGACGGCCGCTCCGCCGATGACATAGGCAAGCGCCAGCCCCGAGGCCAGCAGCGCGACGGCGATGACGGGAATGAACCAGGTCATGCCGTGCACCCAATGCGATCGGGCGCGACGCATCGGGGATCGAGGCCCTGATCGACGATATGTGCCGGGAGAGGTTGCCCAAGTACCAATGCGGTCGCCAGGTCCGCCGCCGCCGGGGCCGACTGGATACCATAGCCCCCCTGCCCCGCCATCCAGAAGAAATCGGGAACCACCCGGGAAAAGCCGATCACCGGCTCCTTGTCCGCGACGAAGCTGCGCAGACCCGCCCATTTGTTTTCGATCCGCCGGATATCGAGATCGAAGGCCGTCATGATCCGGTCGGCACAGATCGCCACGTCGATCTCTTCGGGTTGCGCGTCGCACGGGTCGGTCGGCGTCTCGTCGGCTGGCGAAATCAGCAAACGCCCGGCATCGGGTTTGAGATAGAATTGCTCGTGGACATCGACCGTGATGGGCGCATCGCGCCGGGTGAAACCATCCGGTTCGGCCACGACCATCGCGGTTCGGCGCTTTGGCACCAGCCCGATGTCTTCCGCCCCGGCAAGGCGGCCGATCTCACCGGCCCACGCCCCGCCCGCATTGACCACCAGCGGTGCTGCGAGCGTGCCGCTTTTCGTCTGCACCTGCCAGCCGTCGCCGCCGCGGGCCAATCCCTGCACCGCCGCGTTGGTCAACAATGTACCGCCGCGCGCCTTGAGGAGGCGCAAGAAGCCCTGGTGAAGCGCCGCGACGTCGATATCCTGCCCGCCCCGGTCCAGCATTCCGGCCGTGGCGTAGCCCTCTCTCAACAAGGGCTGATGATCCTTGAGCGCCGCGGGGCCCAGCCGCTCCACCGCGGTTTCGGCGGATATCGTGTCGATCAGTGCGTCGAGCGCCTCGAGCTGGTCCTCTCTCGCGATCATCAGGATCTCGCGCGGGGTCAGCAGCGGCGCGTCCGCGAATCCCTCTGGCGCCGCGTCAAAGAAGGCACGCGACGCCCTCGTCAGGGCGCGCACGCCATCGGGCCCATAGCTCGGGGCGAACACGGCCGCGGATCGTCCGGTCGTGTGATAGCCCGGTTGCGCCTCCATTTCGGCCAGCACAACCTTCATCGTCCGCGCCAGGCCCGCGGCCACCGAGGCGCCGGCCATACCTGCGCCGATAACGATGACATCTGCTGAAATGGCGCGATCTGACATCCGGTATGAATCCTTCCGCAGCGTTTCGGACAGGGCAACGCTATCGAAGAAATTTCATAAATCAATAATTTTTTATCATATACGAAAATATTTCCATTTTCCTGGGGGCCTGATAAGCTCCTCCAGCACCGGAAGAGGAACAAACGCCCATGACCACCGCCCAGGCTCTGGGGGCACGGCTTAGACACTTGCGCAAAGCCCGACAGCTCACGCTCAGCGGCCTTGCCTCCCTGTCTGGCGTCGCGGTTTCCACCATCTCGAAAATCGAGAACGGCACGCTATCACCTACCCTGGACAAGGTGCTGCGCCTCGCCGAAGGGCTGGATCTGACGATCGGGCAACTGATCGGGGATGACGACAGCGAAAACATGTCGCCCAACAGCCGCTTTGCGCCCTCGCGCGAGGGTGACGGCATCGTCATCGACACGAAGAATTACGTATACAGATATCTCTGCGCCGAGTTGACCAACAAGAGGATGGTCCCCATCCATGCACGTATCAAGGCGTCATCCCTCAAGGAATTCGGCCCGCTCGAGCGGCATGGTGGCGAGGAATTCCTGATCGTCATGGATGGCGAGGTCGTGGTGCATTCGGAATTCTATGCGCCCGTCACCCTCGGACGCGGCGAAAGCATCTATCTCGACAGCACGATGGGCCACGCCTATGTCAGCGCCGGAGATCGCGACGCCGAGGTCTTTTGCATCTGCACCGAGCCCCAGCGCCTGGAGAAAGATGACGAGACCGAGCCGTCGCAGCCCGCCTGACGCGCGACGGGCCCGACACCCCTGTCAGGCGACCTTGTCGTCGGTGATGCCGGAAATCGCCTGGATGAGATTGTCCTCGGTCACCTCGTCGGCGGTGAATTCGCGCATCACCCGGCCCGAGAACATCGCCACGATCCGGTCGGAGACATGCAACACCTCGGGCATTTCCGAGCTGATGACGATGACCGCAAAGCCCTGCGCCGCCAGTTCGCGGATCAGGTTGTGGATTTCCGACTTCGACCCCACGTCGATGCCGCGCGTCGGTTCATCGACGATCAGCACCTCGGGGCGCATCGAAAGCCACTTGCCGATGACGATCTTCTGCTGGTTGCCACCCGAGAGATTGCCCACGATCTGACGCCAGCCGGGGGTGCGGATATCGAGCTTGTCGCGATACTGGTCGAAGATCGCGATCTCGGCGCCGTCGCTGACAAACGGACCGGCAGTCAGGTCATCGACCTGCGGCAAGGTCATGTTGTCCCGGCAATTCATGCCCAGCACCAGCCCTTGTGACTTGCGGTCCTCGGGCACCAGCGAGATGCCATGACCGAGCGCGTCGATCGGCGAGGCGATGCGCACCTCCTCCCCGTTGAGCAGGATCTGCCCGGCCGAGGGGGTCCGCAGGCCAAAGATCGTTTCGGCGATCTCGGTGCGCCCGGCCCCGACAAGACCGTAAAACCCCAGCACCTCGCCCCGACGCACGGAAAAACTCACATCCTGGTAGAGCGCACCACACCCAAGCCCGCGCACCTCGAGCGCGACATCGCCCATCTCGTGATGGCTTTCGTTGCGCGACAAATCGAGGCTGCGCCCGATCATGAGCTGTGTCACCTCGTCCTCGTCGGTCTCGGCGGTGTTGAGCGTGCCGCGATACTGCCCGTCGCGCAGAACGCTGATCCGGTCGGTGATCTTGAAGATCTCTTCCATCCGGTGCGAAATATAGACGATACCCACACCCCGCGATTGCAGGTCGGCGATCACGTCGAACAAAACCACCTTTTCCGCATCGGTCAGCGAGGCGGTCGGCTCGTCGAAGATCACCGCGCGCGGGTCCACGGTCAGGGCGCGGCCGATCTCGACCATCTGCTGATTGGCGATGGACAGATCGCCCACGCGGGTCCGGGCATCAAAGCCGACATTGAGCGTCTTCAAAATGGCGTCGGTGTCGGCATAGAGCTTTGGCCAATCGACCCGGCCAAGCCCCTTGAGCGGCAATTCACCCAGAAAGATATTCTCGGCCACGCTGAGTTCATCGGCAAGGCTGAGTTCCTGGTGGATGAACACCACCCCCTTGGCCTTGGCCTGCATCGGCGAGGTCATCACAGTTGGTTCCTCAGCGATGAATATCTGCCCTTCGTCAGGGGCATGGATGCCGCCCAGAACCTTCATCAGGGTGGATTTTCCGGCCCCGTTTTCACCCATAAGGGCATGGACCTCGCCGGGCAGGACGCTGAAGGCCACGCCGTCGAGGGCCCGCACGCCGGGGAATGTCTTGACGATGCCTTCGAGGCGCAGAACGGGTGTCTGGTCGGTCATATCTTCAACTCCTCCTGTCCCTTGCGGTTCAACTGGCGATCGAGGATCAGCACCCCGATCAGGATGAGGCCGATCACGAGGTTCACGGTTTGGGTATCTGCCCCGATATGGCCCAGCCCCTTGCGCAAGAGCTGGATCGCGATGACCCCGCCCAAGGTCGAGATGATCGAGCCGTATCCGCCCGCCAGCTTGGTTCCGCCCAGCACGACGGCGGTGATCGCCCACAGCTCGTAAAGCATCCCGTCATTGGGATTGACCGAGCCGCTCTCGGAATAGAACACCACCGCCGACAGCGCGGCGAGAAACCCGATGAGCATGAAATTCAGCACGAAATGCGGGCCGACGCGGATGCCGGCATTGACTGCGGCCTCGCGGTTGTTGCCGATGGCATAGGCGTTGCGACCGTGGACGGTTTTCGTCATCAGCAGCCACAGGATCAGCGCCGCACCCAGCAGGAACCATGTCGCCGTGTGCAGCCCGAGGAATTGCGCCTCGGCGAAATCAACCAGCGTCCAGTTGAGATGGCTGGTGGGTTGTTCGCCGTTATACATGAAGACCAGCCCGCGAAAGCCCAGCATCGAGGCCAGCGTGACGATGAACGCATCGACGCCGGTTTTCCACACGATCAACCCGTTGATCGCCCCCAGCACCACGCCGGTCAGCAGCGCGAACCCCCAGGCCAGCGGAATGGCCCAGTCGCCCAGCGCCTGCATGAACGGCCATGTCATGCTGTCAAGCAGGACGACGGCCGCAAGGGCAAAGGTCGCGCCCACGCTCAGGTCGATATTGCCGTTGATCATGACGATCGTCATGCCCAGCGCGATGATCCCGATGGGCGCCGATTGCTTGAGCAGCAACAGCATGTTGTCCACGCTCAAGAACGCCTTGCTTGAGACCGACATCGCGTCGCCGACGATGGCAAAGAACGCCAGTTCGACGAGGATGAAGGCCCAGATCGCACCGCGTTTCAGGATGTCCTTCTGGTTCAGTGTCGTTGTCATGGCTGACGCTCCCTCACGCGATCGGGGACCACAGGCGGCCCCGCTTGGCTGCGACATCCAGCCAGACGGCAAGGATGATGATGATCCACGTCACGATATACTGGACATAGAAGTCGAGACCCACGAGCAGCAGGCCATTCTGGATGAAACCGAGGATCAGCACGCCGATCACGGTCTTGAACACGGTGCCCGCCCCGCCCATCAGTGACGCGCCGCCGAGAATGACGGCGGCGAGCACTTCAAGTTCCATGCCCTGGCCGACCGTGTTCTGGCTGCCGAGGCTACGGCTGGCCTGCAAGAGACCCGCCGTCGCCACGCAGAAGGCCGACACGATATAGGTCAGGAACACCACCCGCGCACGCGGGATACCCGAGAAGGTCGCGGCCTGCCCGTTGCCACCCACGGCATAGACCTTGCGCCCGAAGGGCGTTTTCGACAGCAGCAGGCTGAGCGCCACGGCCAGAAGGGCAAAGATCAGGATCGGCACGGGAATGCCCATGACACGCTCCTGTCCGAAAACCGAGAACCAGGTGCCGGACTTGTCGGCGATGTCCATGTTCTTGCCGCCCGACCAGGTCAGCGTCAGGCCATGGATCGCCGAAAGCATCCCCAACGTGACGATCAGGGAATTGAGCTTGAGATAGCCCACCAGAAAGCCGATGAAGGCCCCCAGCGCAAGGGTCAGGGCGAACATCGCAAGGATGGCCAGCCCCGGGCCGAGCTTGTCATGCAGGTCAAGCACCACGATCGTGGAAAACGACATCATCGACCCGACCGAGAGATCGAGGTTGCCCCCGATCACCACGAAGGTGACGCCAAGCGCCATCACGCCGAGGATGGCCGAGGACCGGATCACACCGAATACATTGTCAAGCTCGATGAACCGCTGGTTGGCCAATGCAAAACCGATCATGAAGGCCGCAAAGGCGATCAGGATGCCCTGTTTCGCGAGGAACGCCCCGATTTCCGTCTTGTTGAGTTGTGCCATGGTCTCCTCTCCGCGATGGCGGCCCGGGCCGCTTCACCAGCATCATACTTGGGCCCGTCACCTTGATCTGGCCAGTCATAAACGTGCCCCAACGTGCCCCGATGGCACCTGTCATGACGTGCGCGGATGCGAATTTCCGACGCCGCATCCCACAACCGGGCCGGTCGCGGCTGCATGTCATGGCGGTATCCGTGTCTTGTCGGGGACCAGAAGGCGCGGCGCGGGACAGGCCCGCACCGCGTCGCCCGGGAGGTGGATCAGAACACCGGCTTGGTGAACTCGCCCATGTTGTCCTGCGTGATCTTCGGCGTGTCGAAATAGTTCAGGAACGGCACGTCCTCGCCATTGAGGATGTCGATCGCGGTCTGCAGCGCGGCTTCGGCGTCATCGACCGGGGACTGGTAGATCGACCCCCAGTAGTCGCCCGCCGCCATGGCCTCGTATCCCACCGCAAAGTTGGTGGCGCCGACAAAGATGATGCCGTCGCGACCCGCGGCCTTGACCGCGTTCAGCGCGCCCACGCCCATGTTGTCATCGCCCGCATAGACCCCGTCGATGTCATCGTATTTCACCAGGAAGGCTTCCATCACCTGCTGTGCCTTCTCGCGGTTCCAGTCGCCCGGCTGGGTTTCCATCAAGGTGACATTCGGGCAGACCTCGGGCAGACGGTCCTCGAAGCCCTTGGCGCGCTCGATCGCGGTGGTATAGCCGGGCTGACCGCTGATCTGCACGATCCCGGCCTCGTCCTCGATGCCCATGTCCTTGAACTTGTCGCACATGATCTCGGCCGCGCGCGACCCTTGCGTGATGTTGTCGGGGCCCGAGAAGGACGCAATGAAATCGAACCCCGCCTCGGCGATGTTGGAATTGGTCACGACGACCGGGATATCGGCCTGATGCGCCTTGCGCACGGCGGGAATCACCGCCTCGCCATTGGTCGGCCAGATGATGATGGCGTCCACTTCCTGTTGGATCAGGTCTTCCACCTGCGCGATCTGGCGTGCGACGTCGCCACCGGCATCGAGCACGACAACCTCGACATCGGGATCGGCTTCGGCCGCCGCGATGAACGCCTTTTCATAGGTCGTCTGGTAGCTGTCGACGCCGACATTATTCTGCGTGATTCCAATGGTCATCGTTTCGGCGGCGGCGGCGGTGCCGAGCACGGCAGTCGTGCAGGCCAGGGCCATTTTTCTCGTCAGGTTCATTACTGGGTCCTCCCCTAAAGCATTCGGTCTCGATTGCCGGCTTCCTCCAGGCCGCGGGTTCGCGCCCCGTGCAATCTGCGGCCAACGTTGCGCGTTTCCGCTCACCAGACATCGGAAAGTTTGTCCATATTGGATGTTTTTACATCCCTTTTGGACAATTTCACGATACGAAATGGATATCAAACTCAATACCGATGGAGGGTAACGACATGAACAGAAGGCAAGGACGCGGGAACGCATCCGGACGATCAGGCAGCATGCAACAGGGCACAGTCAGAAGTATTCATTCTGGATATTCCGCTCCGACGGGGGCGGCGACCGCCCCGGCGGCAACGGTCAGCCCCGAGCTCGAGCGCGTGGTGCGGTTCCTGATGGGATTGTCGATGGAGCTGGACAACGCGCTCGACCCGAGCACCCCGAACCCGCATCTCAACATGATCCTTCACCTGATGCTCAGCCACTCCGAGGGGCGAGTCGTCTCGCCGTCGTCGCTTGTGTCGGCATCGGGCGTGCCCTACGCGACCGCGACCCGGAAACTGGCCGAGATCGAGGCCGCCGGTTTGATCGAGCGGCGGCCGCGCACCCGCACCGGCAAGACATACTCACTGCATCCCAGCCCGGATTTGCTCAGGAGTTTCAGCCAGTTGTCCGACCGGGTGGATCGACTTGTGCGCAGCTCATTCAACGTGGCGCGGCAAACGGCGGAAAGCACGGACTACTATTTTGGCGGCTCTTATCAACCCGGGCGCGCCGCCATTGCCCCGCCCGGCGCGCTTCCGCAGCCGCTGAAACTGCCGGGCGGGTTACGCATCCTCGTGCATGGCGATCCGACCTTCATGGTGATGGAGGGGCTCAAGCGGCAGTTCGAACAGATGGTCGGCACCGACATCCATCAAAGGGCCTTCTCGATAGACCGGCTGCACGAAGAGGCGTTGCGCAACGCCGAACGCAGCAAGAGCCGCTATGACCTGATCGCCGTCGACCTGCCCTGGATCGGAGAGTTCGCCGAGAAGGGGGTCATCCGGCCCCTGTCGGACGTGATGGATGTCGACCGCCTCGACCCGAGCGATTTTCACACCGCCGGGTGGCGTGCCGCCCATTGGGGCGGCCGCCCCTTTGGCGTGCCGAGCCAGACCACCCCCGAACTGATGTTCTATCGCAAGGACTGGTTCGCCACGGAGGGGTTGGAGCCGCCAGTGACCACCGATGATGTGATCGCCGCCGCGCGGCATTTCCACGACCCGTCGCATGACCGCTACGGTGTGGCCTGGAACGCGGCGCGCGGCACGGCGCTCGGCCACACCTTCATGATGACCTGCGCGGCCTTCGGCCAGCCGATCATCGACATTCCCGAAATTGCCGGCGGCTATGACGCCGACACGCTTGCCGGGCGCGACGTGCGGCCGATGCTCGATACCGACCGTGCCCATGCAGCGGCGGATTACCTGTTGCAATTGCTGCGATTCTCGCCGCCCGACATCCTGTCGATGTCGTGGTATGAACGGGTCCGTCCCTATGGCGCGGGGCGGGTCGCGATGGCCTATGGCTATACCCTTCTGGCCCCCTATTTCGAACTCGACGAAAGCGCCCCCGCGCATGGCAACACCGGCTATCTGCCGCATCCGCACGGACCGGACGGCGGGCCCATCGCGCCGGTGGGGGGCTATGTGCTGGCGATCCCCGCCAACCTGCCGGACGAGCGGGTCGCGGAGGCCGCCGAGGCGCTGGTCGCCTTCACGTCGCCCGGCGCGCAGAAACTCTATGCCCAGAACGGAAGCCGCACTGCGCCGCGCTATTCGGTGGGCGCCGATCCCGAGGTGCGGCGCCTGTCGCCGATCTTCGAACTGGTCGACCGGATGTCATGGCGTGACGAGTTGCAATTCTGGCCACGCCCGCCGATCCCGCAAATCTCCGAGATCATCAGCCTGTGCGGCCACGAACTGCACGACATGCTGCGCGGGATCGTGACCCCGCGCGATGCCTTGGATCGCATCCAGTCCGAGGCAGAGACGCTTTTGCGAACCAAGGTCACTTAGGGAGGAAACCATGGACCCCAACCGCCTCAAGGGCAAGAATATCCTGATCACCGGTGCCGCGCGCGGCATGGGTGCCGCCAATGCCGAAAGCTTTGCCGCGCAGGGCGCGAATGTCTGCCTGGGGGATCTGTCGCTGGACGAGGCCCAGACCGTCGCAGAGCGCATCAACGCCGCCGGCAACAGCAAGGCCATCGCCGTCAGGATGGATGTCACCAAGCGAGAGGACAATGCCGCCGCCGTCGCCGCCACGGTCGAGGCGTTCGGGTCCATCAATGTCGGCCTGTTCAACGCGGGCCTCAACAAACCCCGGTTCTTCATGGATATCGACGAAGACAACTGGGACATGATCATGAACGTCAACACGAGGGCGATGTGGCTGGGCATGCAGGAAACCGCCCGCCAGATGATCGCCCAGGGCCCGATGGACGGCCATCCCTACAAGCTGATCAACGTGGGTTCCATCGCGTCGCGCAAGCCGCTGGTCGATGTCACCGTCTACTGCACCTCGAAATACGGCTGTCTGGCGCTCACCCATTGCGGCGCCATCGGCCTGGCCGAGCACAACATCACCGTCAACGGCTACGCGCCCGGCGTGGTCGTCACCCCGCTCTGGGAGCAGCTCGACAAGGATCTCGTCGATATCGGCTTCAAGGATCGCGAGGGGCAGGCCTATGACGACATCGTGCGCGATGCGCTGCAGATCAAGCGGGTGAGCTACCCCGACGACATCACCGGCACCGCGTCGTTCCTCGCCAGCGATGACAGTGACTACATGACGGGCCAGATGATCCATATCGACGGCGGGTGGTGCATCCAGTGACCCCGCCGCGTTCCCCGCATTCCCCAAGACAACGGGCCGGTATCGCGGCCGAGAGGAGACCTTCATGTCACGCGCATTGATGCCCAACCTGCTGACCCCGCAGGATCTTGAACCCAACTGGCGGTGGGAAGGCCGCCTTCCGGCCTGGGGCCATACCTCGGTCGATTTCGAACGCCGGATCGACCATGACCGCCTGCGTCGGTATCGCCTCGCCCGCACGCGACAGGCGCTGCAAGCCTCCAACGCGGGCACGCTTCTGCTCTTTGATGTCAACAACATCCGCTATGTCAGCGCCACCAAGATCGGCGAGTGGGAACGCGACAAGATGTGCCGGTTCTGCCTGCTGACCGGCGACGATTCCCCCTATGTCTGGGATTTCGGCTCGGCGGCCGTGCATCACCAGAAACATTCCGACTGGCTTGAACCCAGCCATTGCCTCGCCGGTGTCGTCGGGATGCGCGGGACCATTCCGCCGGAATTCGGATTGATGCGCAAATACGCCAAGCAGATCGCCGGATTGATCCGCGACGCGGGCATGGCCGATATGCCGGTCGGTGTGGACTATGCCGAAACCGCGATGTTCCACGCCTTGCAGGAGGAAGGGCTGAACGTGGTCGATGGCCAGCAGATCATGCTGGCAGCGCGCGAGATCAAGAACTGGGACGAGATCCAGCTTCTGACCCAGGCGGCGAGCATGGTCGATGGCGTCTATCACATGATCTATGAAGAGCTGAAACCCGGCATCCGCGAAAACGACATCGTCGCGCTCAGCAACAAGATGCTTTACGAGATGGGCAGCGACGACGTCGAGGCGATCAACGCCATTTCGGGCGAGCGCTGCAACCCGCATCCGCACAATTTCACCGACCGCTATTTCCGCCCCGGCGACCAGGCGTTCTTTGACATCCTGCAAAGCTACCAGGGCTATCGCACCTGCTATTACCGGACCTTCAACATCGGCCGCGCGACACCGGCGCAGAACGATGCCTATGTGAAGGCGCGCGAATGGATCGACGCCTCGATCGAGATGATCAAGCCGGGGGTAAGCACCGACAAGGTGGCCGCCGTCTGGCCCAAGGCCGAGGAGTTCGGCTTTCCCTCCGAGGACGCGGCATTCGGGCTGCAATTCGGCCACGGGCTCGGGCTGGCGTTGCACGAACGTCCGATCATCAGCCGCGCGGTGAGCATGGATCACCCGATGGAGATCCAGACCGGCATGGTTTTCGCGCTCGAAACCTATTGCCCGGCCGCCGACGGCTATTCGGCCGCGCGGATCGAGGAAGAGGTCGTCGTGACCGACACCGGCGTCGAGGTGATCAGCCTGTTCCCGGCCGAGGATCTGCCGATCGCCAACCGCTATTGAACGCCCCTGCCGGGGCGTGCCGCCTCCGGCGGGAGTATTTTGGGCAAGATGAAACAGGGGCGCCTGCCCTGAAAGGACCGCGCCATGGCAAAGGCCAAGACCAATACCGAAGATTACCTGCGCATGTATGCCCAGATGGTGCGCATCCGCACCTTCGAGGACAACGCCAACCAGCTTTACCTCTCGGCCAAGATGCCCGGCCTGACCCACATGTATTCCGGCGAAGAGGCCGTGGCGGTGGGCATCTGCGAGGCGCTGACCGATGACGACCGCATCACCTCGACCCACCGGGGCCACGGCCATTGCGTGGCCAAGGGGGCGGAGTTCAAGCAGATGTTCTGCGAGCTTCTGGGCAAGGAAGAGGGCTATTGCCGCGGCAAGGGCGGCTCGATGCATATCGCCGACCAGAGCCACGGCAACCTTGGCGCCAATGCTATCGTGGGCGGGTCGATGGGAATCGCCACCGGCTCGGCCTTGCGCGCGAAACTGCAGGGCAGCGATGATGTGACCGTGTGTTTCTTCGGGGACGGGGCAACCGCACAGGGGCTGTGGTACGAGGTCATGAACATGGCCGCGCTGTGGCAACTTCCGGTGATCTATGCCTGCGAGAACAACGGCTATTCCGAATACACCAGGACCGAGGAGATCGCCGCCGGGTCGATCACCGCGCGCGCCGAGGCCTTTGGCATCGAGGCGCACCAGGTCGATGGGCAGGATGTGCTGGCGGTGAACGGGTTGACCCGGAAGCTGGTGGAACGGGCGCGCAAGGGCGAGGGGCCGTTTTTCATCGAGCTGATGACCTATCGCTATCACGGGCACCATGTTGGCGACATCAACCGCGAATACTACCGCTCCAAGGACGAGGAAAAGGACTGGAAGGAGAACCGCGACCCGATCGTCCGGTTTCGCTCGTGGCTGGTCGCCGAGGGCATCGCCACCGAGGAGGAAATCGAGGCGATGAACGCCAAGATCGAGACCGACGCGAGCGAGGCCGTCGCCTACGCCGAGGCCGCCCCCTACCCCGATATGTCCGAAGTGGACATGCATGTTTACGCGGACTGAGGAGAGTCATGATGCGCGAGATTACCCTGTCCCAGGCCGTCAACGAGGCCATCGCCGAGGAAATGCGCCGCGACGGCACGGTGTTCCTGATGGGCGAGGACGTGGCCGAGGCGGGCACGCCGTTCAAGGTGCTGTCGGGCCTCGTCGAGGAATTCGGCACCGAGCGCGTGATCGACACGCCGATTTCCGAGCCCGGTTTCGTCGGCATGGCGGTCGGCGCCGCGATGACCGGCGCGCGCCCCATCGTTGACCTGATGTTCGGCGATTTCATCTACCTGGTGATGGACCAGCTCTGCAACCAGGCTGCCAAGCAGCATTACATGTCCGGTGGCAAGCTGACCGTGCCGATGGTGTTGCGCACCAACATGGGCGCGACGCGGCGTTCGGCGGCGCAGCATTCGCAATCCTTGCAGGCACTGGTCGCGCATATCCCGGGGCTGAAGGTGGCGATGCCCTCCAGCGCCTACGAGGCCAAGGGCCTGATGAAAACCGCGATCCGCGACAACAACCCGGTGGTGATCTTCGAAGACAAGCTGATGTATCAGGACAAGGCCCCGGTGCCCGAAGAGGAATACCTCATTCCCTTCGGCGAGGCGCATATCAAGCGCGAAGGGTCCGACATCACCCTCATCGCCACCTCCTCGATGGTGCAGGTCGCCGAGAAGGCCGCCGAGATGCTGGCCAGCGAGGGGATCAGCGCCGAGGTGATCGACCCGCGCACCATCGTGCCACTGGACGAGGCGACGCTCCTGGACAGCGTGCGGAAGACCAGCCGCGCCATCGTCATCGACGAGGGCCATCAAAGCTATGGCGTGACCGCCGAGATCGCGTCGCGCCTGAATGAAAAAGCCTTCTATCATCTCGATGCGCCGGTGCTGCGCATGGGGGCGATGGATGTGCCCGTGCCGTTTTCGCCCGCGCTCGAGGATACCACCGTGCCGACGCCCGAAGGGGTGACCGACAACGCCCGCAGGCTCTGCGCGGGGGAGATGATTGATGCCGCATGACGTGACGATGCCCCAACTGGGTATGGCACAGGATGCGGGCAAGATCGTGTCCTGGCTGAAAGCGCCAGGCGACAAGGTGGTCAAGGGCGATACCCTGTTCGAGGTCGAGACAGACAAGGCAACGATGGAGGTCGAGGCTCAGGCCAGCGGCTACCTGACCGACGTGACGGCGGATGCGGGTGACGATGTGCCCGTAGGACGGGCGATTGCCCGGATTTCCGAAACCGCCGAGGGCGCAGGCGACAGCCCCAAAGCGCCTGCGCCCGCAAACGATGCGCTGCCCGAGGGCAAGCCGATCACCATGCCGCAACTGGGCATGGCACAGGACAGCGGCGTGATCGTCGGCTGGCTCGTGGAACCGGGCAGCGAGGTCGGGGCGGATGACCTGCTCTTCGAGGTGGAAACCGACAAGGCCACGATGGAAGTGCCCGCAGGCACAAGCGGCTTTCTCGCCGCGACCCTCGCGCAAGCGGGCGAGGATGTGCCGGTGGGACAGGTCGTGGCGGTGATCACGGCCGGGAAACCCGAACGCCCCGTGGCACGGTCCATGGTGGACGCCGCACCGGCCAGCGCCGACGCCGCCGTGGCCCCGAAGTCGGATACATCACAAGAAGGGACGCGCGAACCGAAGCCCGCCAAACCTGCCCCAACTCCGAAGTCAGGCCGCGTGCTCGCCTCGCCCAAGCTGCGCCGCGTGGCCCGCGAAAAGGGGCTCGACCTGGCCCGGCTGGTGCAGGCTGGCCACCCGCAGCCTTATCACATGCGCGATCTCGAGCTATTGGAAAGCCTCGGCACGGACGCACCCGCCACGGAGCAAGCCGCCGCAGCCACGCAAGCGATACGGCTGGAAGCCGACTGCCCGCAAGACGGCTTTGGCGCTTTCGCCGCATGGGCCGCCGATGCGCAGGGCCTCGATGATGCCGACGCGCTGCTGGCGGGCCTTGCCGGGGCCGGCATGGGCGGGGCGGCAACGGTCGCCGTGGATCGTTTCGGCGCAAGGCGCGTCTTCGCCGTGCCCGAGGGGCGCAACCTCTCCGCAGTGGTCGAGATCGACGCGCCCCCCGACCTGCTGCTCCGCGATCTGCGCGCCAGCCCCTTGCGCGCGGTCACGATGGGCGCCGAAGACCAGCCGGTTCTGACACTGATGCAACAGGGTGCGGGGCTCTCCCTGGTGCTGGAATGCAGCCCCGTGCACATGCCCCCCGAGCGCGCAATCACCCTTCTTTCCGAATTCGCAGGCCGCATGCACGACCCGCTACGCCACCTGCTCTAACCCTTCGAGGCTCCGATGGACCATACCGATCTCTACATCAACGGCGCATGGCACAAGACGGCCGAGCGTTTCGACGTGATCAATCCCGCGACCGAAGAGGTGCTGGCCTCTGTCGCGTCGGCCGGTATCGCTGATGCCGATGCCGCGCTCGATGCGGCCGCGGCCGCGATGGCCGACTGGGCCGCGCGCACCCCGCGCCAGCGCTCCGAGGTCTTGCGCCGCGCGTGGGAGTTGATGACGGCAAGGCTCGACCATTTCGCGCATCTCATCACGCTCGAAAACGGCAAGGCAGGCGTCGACGCGCGCGGCGAGGCCGCCTATGCCGCCGAATTCTTCCGCTGGTTCGCCGAGGAAGCGGTGCGCGCCGACGGGCTGATCACCCACGCGCCCGCCTCGGGTGCGCGGATCATCGTGCAGCACAAACCCGCCGGTCTGGCCGTTCTCGTCACGCCGTGGAACTACCCCGCCGCCATGGGCACCCGCAAGATCGCGCCCGCGCTGGCCGCCGGCTGCGGGGTCATCATCAAGCCCGCCTCGGAAACGCCACTCACCATGCTGGCGCTGATGCCGCTTCTGGAAGAGGCGGGCGTGCCCAGGGGCCTTGTCAACGTGCTCCCGTCGAAACGCACCGGCGCGCTGGTCGATCACATGCTGCATGACAGCCGCGTGCGGGTGATAAGCTTCACCGGCTCCACCGGGGTGGGTCGCACGCTTTTGAAGGGGGCCGCCGACCAGGTTCTGAAACCGGCGATGGAACTGGGCGGCAACGCGCCCTGCATCGTGTTCGAGGATGCCGACATGGAAACCGCCATCGAGGGCACGATGCTGGCCAAGATGCGCAACCTCGGCGAAGCCTGCACCGCCGCCAACCGCATCTACGTGCACAAGGACGTGGCCGAGGACTTCACCCGCCGCCTGACCGCCGCCATGTCGGCGCTCAAGGTCGGTGACGGCACCGACCCCTCGGTCGATGTCGGCCCGCTGGTCAACGCCCAAACCCGCGACAAGGTGGCCGAATTCGTCGCCGACGCGGTCGCCAAGGGCGCGAAACTCGAATGTGGCGGCGTGGTGCCCGAAGGGCGCGGTTTCTTCTACCCGCCCACCGTATTGTCGAACGTGCCGGGCAACGCCGATTGCGTGCATGACGAGATCTTCGGCCCGGTCGCCGCGATCCAGACCTTCGCCGATCAGGACGACGTGATCGCCCGCGCCAACGACACCGAATACGGGCTGGTCGCCTACGTGTTCAGCGGCGATTTCAAGCGCGCCTTGCAGGTCTGCGAACGGCTGGACTACGGCATGGTCGGTCTCAACCGCGGGCTGGTCAGCGACCCCGCCGCGCCCTTTGGCGGCACCAAGCAATCCGGGCTCGGGCGCGAAGGCGGCCACGAGGGCATGCTCGAATTCATGGAAACGCAATACATCTCGGCCAGTTGGTAAGGGGGTATCATGTCGGACATCATCGCAAGCCCCAGCACGCGGCGCATGGCGCTGGAAAAGGGCGTCGATCTCGATACCCGCGCGCGGGAGCTGGGGCGCAGCACGCTGGGACCGGAAGACCTGGACCCGTCCGCGCCCGCCGCCGCCGCGGGTGACACCCGTTTCTGGGACGTGGATCATGCCGCCCACGGCCCGGTGCGCGAGGAATCCATGGGCCGTTTCGCGCAAGTGGCCGCCCGAAATCTCGGCGCCGCCAACGCGCTGATCCCGCAGGTCACGCATCACGACCGCGCCGGTCTCACGGCGATCGAGGGGCTGCGCAAGGCGTGGCGATCCGAGGCCCGCGCGCGCGGGGTAAAGCTGACCGCACTGGCCTTCCATGTCATGGCGCTGGCGCGCTGCCTGCGTGCCCATCCCCGGTTCAACGCCTCGCTGACCCCGGATGGCAAGACACTGGTGCTCAAGGAGTATGTCCATGTCGGCATCGCCGTGGACACGCCCCACGGCCTTATGGTGCCGGTCATCCGCTATGCCGACCACAAGGGTCTGTGGGATCTGTCCGCCGAAATTGCCGACCTTGCCACCCGCGCGCAGGCGCGCAAGATCGCCCCGGACGAGATGGGCGGCGCCTCGATGACGATCAGCAACCTTGGCGGCATCGGCGGCACGGCCTTCACCCCCATCGTCAACCCGCCCGAGCTGGCGATCCTCGGCATCACCCGGACCGAGATCGTCACGGTCTGGGACGGCGACACCCCGCGCCCGGTGCCGATGGTGCCGCTCGACCTTTCCTATGATCACCGTGTCATCAACGGCGCAGACGCCGCACGATTCATGGCGCGATATGCGCAGCTCATCGCCGAACCCGGGCGCATGATCGTCTGACTTCAACGCACCGCACGGGTTGACCCGCCCACCCCCGGGACGGCGGGTGCAGATTGCGTCAACCACCCCATAAAAAACAGGCGCCATACGCAAGGCATCAGAAAAACTTGCGCTGATTTCGATCTATATATTGACAGTTCGACCGCCACGACACCAATATGATGTTGCTTTGGTGTCGGCGACTCATCTCGTTGGCTAAGAGGGAAACCGGTGAAAATCCGGTGCTGCCCCCGCAACTGTCAGCGGCAAGCCAAGGCCCGTAACCACTGGTGCAACGCAGCACCGGGAAGGGGGCCAAGGCGTTCGAGCCGCAAAGCCAGGAAACCTGCCAAGGCAACATAAACGACGACCGCGGGCGGAGGGCCCGGGCGCGTGACCGGACGCCGACTGCGCGTCCCGTTTCGTGTCTCTGCCCCAAACCCGCAACACCAGACAAGGGGACAGAGCAATGACCATCACCGTTTATTCCAAACCGGCCTGCGTGCAATGCACCGCCACGACCCGCGCCCTCGATGCCCGCGGCCTGCCTTACGAAATCGTCGACCTGACCGAAGACGCGGGCGCGATGGCGCGGGTTCAGGAACTGGGCTACCGGCAGGCCCCGGTCGTGGTGGCGGGCGACGATCACTGGGCGGGGTTTCGCCCCGACATGATCGGCCGGCTGTCCTGAACCGATGGGCGGGCTGGTCTATTTCTCAAGCGGGTCGGGCAACACCGCGCGGTTCGTCGCGCGGCTCGGCCTGCCCGCCACCCGCCTGCCACGGCGGGGCGACGATCCGCTGCCCGCGATCGCCACGCCCTTCGTGCTGATCTGCCCGACCTATGCCGACGGGCAAGGGCGTGGCGCGGTGCCAAGACAGGTGATCCGCTTTCTCAACGATCCCGCCGCGCGCGCCCTGCTGCGCGGGGTGATCGCCAGCGGCAACCGCAATTTCGGTGCCACCTTTGCCATGGCTGGCCGGGTCATCGCCGACAAGTGCGGCGTGCCCCTGCTCTACCGGTTCGAACTGGCCGGAACCGATACCGACATCACCCGTATCCGCACCGGCCTCGCCCGGTTCTGGACCGAACAAGAGGACACACCATGCTTGATGCAAGCGTAACCGCCGATCTCGACTACCACGCATTGAACGCGATGCTGAACCTCTATGACAGCGAGGGGCACATCCAGTTCGAGGCCGACCGCATGGCCGCGCGGCAGTATTTCCTGCAGCATGTCAACCAGAACACGGTGTTCTTTCACTCGCTCGACGAGAAGCTCGGCTATCTTGTCGACGAGGGCTATTACGAACCCGCGGTACTGGAACAATATTCCCTCAAGTTCCTGCACAAGATCTGGGATACCGCCTACGAGAAGAAATTCCGCTTCCCCTCGTTTCTGGGCGCGTTCAAATACTACACCTCCTACACGCTCAAAACGCGCGACGGGCAGCGGTATCTCGAACGCTACGAAGACCGCGTGGTGATGAACGCGCTGACCCTTGCGCGCGGCGACGAGGCGCTGGCGATGCGCCTGATGAGCGAGATCATCGAGGGCCGCTTCCAGCCCGCGACCCCCACCTTCCTCAATGCCGGGAAAAAGGCGCGCGGCGAATTCGTCTCCTGCTTCCTGTTGCGGCTCGAAGACAACATGGAAAGCATCGGGCGCGGCATCAACTCGGCCCTGCAACTGAGCAAGCGCGGCGGCGGCGTGGCCCTGATGCTGACCAACATCCGCGAACACGGCGCCCCCATCAAGGGGATCGAGAACCAGTCATCGGGCGTGATCCCGGTGATGAAGCTGCTCGAAGACAGCTTTTCCTATGCCAACCAGCTTGGCGCGCGCCAGGGCGCGGGGGCGGTCTATCTCAACGCCCACCACCCCGACATCCTGCGTTTTCTCGACACCAAGCGCGAGAATGCCGACGAGAAAATCCGCATCAAGACCCTCTCGCTCGGCGTTGTGATCCCCGATATCACCTTCGAATTGGCCAAGAAAAACGAGGACATGTATCTCTTTTCCCCGCATGACGTGGAAAAAGTCCATGGCTGCGCCTTCTCGGAAATCTCCGTAACCGAGAAATACCACGAGATGGTGGACGATCCGCGCATCCGCAAGAAAAAGATCAACGCGCGCGCCTTTTTCCAGACCATCGCCGAGATCCAGTTCGAGAGCGGCTATCCCTACGTCATGTTCGAGGACACGGTGAACCGCGCCAACCCCATCGCCGGGCGCATCGCCATGTCCAACCTCTGTTCCGAGATCCTTCAGGTGAACGAGGCGTCGACGTTCAACGATGATCTCGGCTATCGCCACATGGGCACCGACATTTCCTGCAACCTCGGCAGCATGAACATCGCCCGCGCGATGGATGGTGGCGATCTGGCCGGGTCGGTGGAAACGGCGATCCGCGCACTCAACGCGGTATCGGAAATGAGCGCCATCGACTCCGTACCCTCGATCCGCAAGGGCAATGACGAAGGCCATGCCATCGGCCTCGGCCAGATGAACCTGCACGGGTTTCTCGCCCGGGAACACATCCACTATGGCAGCCCCGAGGGCGTCGACTTTACCAATATCTATTTCTGCACCGTCCTCTTTCACGCGTTGGCCGCGTCGAACGCGCTCGCGCGCGAGCGTGCGCGCCGCTTCAAGGGGTTCGAGGACTCGGCCTATGCCGATGGCAGTTTCTTCGAGAAATACGTCACGCGCGACTGGCAGCCCGAAACCGACCGGGTGCGCGATCTTTTCGCCAAGGCGGGCATCGAGGTGCCCAGCCGCTCGCAATGGGCCTCCCTGCGCGACGCCGTGATGTCGGACGGTCTCTACAACCGCAACCTCCAGGCGGTGCCGCCCACCGGCTCGATCAGCTATATCAACTATGCCACCTCCTCGATCCACCCGATCACCTCCAAGATCGAGATCCGCAAGGAGGGCAAGATCGGCCGCGTCTACTATCCCGCGCCCTACATGACGAATGACAATCTCGACTATTACCGCGACGCCTATGAAATCGGCCCCGAGGCGATCATCGACACCTATGCCGCGGCGACGCAGCATGTCGATCAGGGCCTGTCTCTGACGCTGTTCTTTCCGGCCGAGGCCTCCACGCGCGACATCAACCGCGCCCAGATCTACGCGTGGAAAAAGGGCATCAAGACGATCTACTATATCCGCCTGCGCCAGATGGCCCTGACCGGGACCGAGGTGCAGGGCTGCGTTTCCTGCTCGCTATGAGGCCCGCCATGAAAGACCTGACCCACTCCCGCCCCGACCACCGTGCCGTCCCGCGTGCCGTCAACTGGAACCGGCTCGAGGACGACATCGACCTCGATGTCTGGAACCGCCTGACGGTGAATTTCTGGCTCCCCGAAAAGGTGCCGCTCTCGAACGACATCCAGGGCTGGTCGCAACTGACCGACGAGGAACGCACGCTCACCATCCGCGTCTTCACCGGGCTGACCCTGCTCGACACGATCCAGAACACCGTGGGCGCGCCGACCCTGATGCAGGATGCGATCACCCCGCATGAAGAGGCGGTGCTCAGCAACATCGCCTTCATGGAAGCGGTGCATGCGCGCAGCTATTCCTCGGTCTTCTCGACCCTGTGCCAGACGGCCGAGGTGGATGAGGCATTCCGCTGGTCGGCCGAGAACGAGCACCTTCAGGCGAAATCGCGGCTGATCCTCGATGAATACGACGCCACCGCATCGCCGCTGCGCAAGAAGGTGGCAAGCGTGTTCCTCGAGTCCTTCCTGTTCTATTCGGGCTTCTACCTGCCGATGCACTGGTCCAGCCGCGCCCGGCTGACCAACACCGCCGACCTGATCCGCCTCATCATCCGCGACGAGGCGATCCACGGCTATTATATCGGCTACAAGTTCCAGCGCGGGCTGGAACGGCTCCCCGAAAGCGAAAGGCAGGAACTCAAGGATTTCACCTTCGCCCTGCTCTTCGATCTCTACGAGATCGAGGCGCGCTATACCGAACAGCTCTATGACGGGCTGGGCCTGACCGAGGATGTAAAACACTTCCTGCATTACAACGCCAACAAGGCCCTGCAGAATCTCGGCTTCGAGGCCCTGTTCCCCGAGGATGCCTGCAAGGTGAACCCTGCGATCATGGCCGCGCTCTCGCCCAATTCGGATGAAAACCACGATTTCTTCTCGGGCTCCGGGTCGAGCTACGTGATCGGCAAGGCCGTCGCGACCGAAGACGAAGATTGGGATTTCTGAAAGCTCGCGCTGCGTTCAACCCGTGACAGGCAGGCCCTCCGCGTGATCGGCTTGACGGGATAACGGTTCAATCACCGCCCGGGCCCGATCTGAACGCAGCGCGTCCCACCGCGCGCCTCACCCGGGCACCAGCCCCTCGGGCCGCGGCCTGGGCCGAAGGCGCGACAGCGGTTGGCAATAGCTCTGCGCGCGCAGCCATGCCGCCATCTCTGCGCGCTTGGCGCGCGACCGCATCGGCCCCCAATCCGCCGACACGCCGCGCCACTTGCGCTTGAAACGCTCGGAATAGCCGTGAACCACCCCGTCCCGCGGCACCGTGCGCGCCATGATCCGCAGCGCACAGCTCAGGTTGTCGGCGCCGTTCGTCAACCCCGCACCGCTGCGCGCCCGACAGCCATAGCCCTGCGCCGTCGCGGGCAGGATCTGCATCAACCCGTACCATCGCCCGCCGCCGCCGACCGCATCGGGCCTGTAGGTGCTCTCGTACTTGGCAAGCGCCGACAGGAACCCCACCCAGAAGGCCGCGCGCCCTGGCCCATCGGCTTGCGGATAGGCCGGGCACCATGTCTCGATATCCTCCGGCACCATCCGCACCAGCGGCGCGGCGTGATCGCCCAGCGCCGAAAGCGCCGCGCGCGTCCAGAGCCGCGCCTCGGCCCGGTGCGACCAGCGCGCATGCGGCACGCCCGCACGGCGCATGCGCGGTCGTATCCGCAACGGATCGCCCTCTGCGGGCGCAACCGCGTCCGGGCGCATCGCGACCGCGTGGCTGTTTCGGTTGATCCGATCCACGGCCGCCGCCGGATCATGCCTCGACAGGGCTTCGGCAAACACCGGCCCCGCCAAACCCGCGCAAACCAGCGCGGCCAACGCACCGCGGCGCGCCATCTTGATCCCCCAGGTCATCGCGTAATGAAACGGGATATCGGCCCGGGGCGCAAGCCGCTTGGCGCGTCTCCGCCCGTCGGCGCGGGATGCCCCGAAAATCCATCGACAATTCCATGCCGGAACAAGGCATTGTCCCCGGTCCGGAAATCTCTTCGCAAGCCGCCGCCGCAATTCCCGCAAATCACCCCGCCCGTGCCCGGATTCGGCCCGAAACTGGCGCGATGCTGACCCCAGATCAGCCACAGGAGGGGACATGATACGATCTGCGGGATTCTCCGTCACACTGACGCGCGCGCTGCGCACCCTGCGCCCGGCACCGCTGCGCCGCCTTGCGGCCCGGGATACGCAGGCGCGCGATCGCGCCCTGGCCGAGCGGCTGGAACGACAGCTCATCCTGCCGACCGCCGAATCCCCGCACGAAGAGCTTTCGCGCGCCGCGATCCAGGACCGGGGCCAGTTCCTCGCACGCCAGGACCGCTGGGATGATCTGGCATCGGCGATCCGCACCGCCGACGCCGCGCGCCATGCCACGCCCTGCGCCATGTCGCATGCCGAACTGCTCAGCTATGGCGCCCGGGCCGACGTGGTGCACGCCACCGAAGAAGCACTGGCCGACGGGGCCAACCCGACACTTGATGGAATCGAGGCCCTCGAAGACGTGCTGGGCGAATTTCCCGAAGATTACGGGATCGCCGCGACCGTGGCGCTCGCGCATGCCGATATCGGCTGGGCGTGGCGCGGCACCGGCTGGCCACATGAAATCCCCGAACGCAACCAGCGGCTTTTCGCGGCCCATTTCGACCGTGCGGCGCGGATTCTCGAACCGGTTTTCGACCGACACCCCGATGCCCCGCTTCTTGCCGCGGCGCGCTGCACCCTGCTCAGCGCCGATCCCGAACCGGGAAAACGGCTCATGGACTGCTATGAGCGGCTGATCGACTTCAACCCGCACAACCCCCGCCCGATGCGCGCCCTCGGGAACCACCTGCTGCCGCGCTGGTTCGGCTCTTACGATGCGCTCGAACTCGAGGCCCGCCGCACCGCCGCGCGCAACGGCGCGACCTGGGGCAGCGGCGCCTATGCCTGGGTCTACATGGACGCGCTCGCCGTCGATCCGGGCGCCGCGCACGGGCTCGATCTCGACTTCTTTCTCGACGGGATGCGCGACATCCTCGCCAACCGCCCGGATCAGCACATCGCCAACATGCTCGCGGCCTATGCGGCGATCACGATGGACCCGGCCCGCACCCCCGCGAACGCCCCCGATCTCCTGCGCAAGACGCGCCGCGCGATCCACGGCACGCTCGACTGGATTCTCGCCGAGTACCTGTTCGAACTGCACCCGCTGATCTGGGCCGAGGCCAGCATCGGTCAGGGATATTCCAGCCTGCCGATGCGCTCGGCGCTGCTGCGCCGCGGCACGATGACCGCGCGCATGACCATCGCGCGCCATTTCGCCGATGAATTGCTGGCCGGAACCACCGTCGCCTTTTCGCGTCACGGGCTGCGGCTCTTTCCCGCGCGCTGATCCGGCATCGCCCGACTCACAGGCAGCGGCACCAGCCGTTCTCATCGGCCCCGATCAACCCTTCGCCGAGCGCCAGCCACCAGCCCGGATCGGCCACCACCGGGGCGGCCGGTTCCGCCGAGATAAACCCGGCACCGGCGGCAACAGCCGTCACCGCCAGTGCCGCAAGAATGATCTTGTGATAAAATGCCATGTGAAAACCCTCCGAATATGCGCGGATTTCACCACATTCCCCGCCCGCGCGACAGTCAGGGAAACCTGACCCCGCCACGGCAGGGCGCACGCCCCGACGCCCCCTTGCCCCCTTCGCGCCCCTGCCCTATAGCGTTTCAGGTTTACGAAAATAGCATCTGGATCGAAACGCGCGTTCGACCGAAGGGAGAGGCGGCGCATTTCGATTCCGTTGCAACCTGAAACGCTTTAGAAGGCTGCCAGTGCCAGCAAGGAACCGGAACGATGCTCGATCTCACCTATGAAGCCCCGAAACCCAAAGTGATCGCAGGCGCGAAACACGATTGGGAACTGGTGATCGGTATGGAGGTGCACGCACAGGTGGCCTCGCGCGCCAAGCTCTTCTCGGGCGCGTCGACCCAATTCGGCGCCGAACCCAATTCCAATGTCGCCTTCGTCGACGCGGCCATGCCCGGCATGCTGCCCGTGATCAACGAATTCTGCGTCGAGCAGGCGGTGCGCACCGGGCTAGGCCTCAAGGCGGCGATCAACCTCAAATCGGCCTTCGACCGCAAGAATTACTTCTACCCCGACAATCCACAGGGCTATCAGATCTCCCAGCTTTACGAGCCCATTGTCGGCGAAGGCGAGGTTCTCGTCGATATGGAGCCGGGCGTGGCCCGCAAGGTGCGGATCGAGCGCATCCATATCGAGCAGGACGCCGGCAAGTCGATTCACGACATGGACCCGAACATGTCCTTCGTCGATCTCAACCGCACCGGTGTCGCGCTGATGGAAATCGTCAGCCGTCCGGACATTCGCGGCCCGGAAGAGGCCGCCGCCTATATGCTGAAACTGCGCCAGATCCTGCGTTATCTGGGCACCTGCGACGGCAACATGCAAAACGGCAACCTGCGCGCCGATGTGAACGTGTCCGTCTGCCGCCCGGGCCAGTATGAGAAATACATGGAAACCCAGGATTTCGCGCATCTCGGCACCCGCTGCGAGATCAAGAACATGAACTCCATGCGCTTCATCCAGCAGGCCATCGACTATGAGGCGCGCCGCCAGATCAGGATTCTCGAGAATGGCGGCACCGTCGATCAGGAAACCCGCGGTTTCGACCCGGACACAGGCGAGACACGGAGCCAGCGTTCCAAGGAAGAGGCGCATGACTATCGCTATTTCCCCTGTCCCGACCTGCTGCCGCTCGAAATCGAACAGGCATGGGTCGACGATATCGCGGCCTCCCTGCCCGAACTGCCCGACGAGAAGAAGGCGCGGTTCATGGCCGATTACGGGCTCACCGAATATGACGCGAGCGTGCTGACCGCCGAAACCGACGCGGCCGCCTTTTTCGAAGAGGTGGCCAAAGGTCGCGATGGCAAGCTCGCCGCCAACTGGATCATCAACGAGCTCTTCGGCCGCCTCAAGAAGGAAGACCACGACATCACCGAAAGCCCGGTCTCGCCGGCACAGCTTGGCGGGATCATCGACCTGATCGCCTCGGACGTGATTTCCGGCAAGATCGCCAAGGATCTCTTCGAGATCGTCTACACCGAAGGGGGCGATCCGGCACGGATCGTTGACGAGCGTGGCATGAAACAGGTCACCGACACCGGCGCCATCGAAACCGCGCTCGACGAGATCATCGCCGCCAACCCCGCGCAGGTCGAAAAGGCCAAGGTGAACCCGAAACTCGCCGGCTGGTTCGTGGGGCAGGTGATGAAGGCCACCGGCGGCAAGGCCAACCCCAAGGCGGTGAACGAACTGGTGCAGGCCCGGCTCGGGCTGTGACCTGACGGCGGGGCGTGACCAGACCCCGGGGGTTTCACCCCCGGACCCCCAGGATATTTGACGCCAAATGAAGCCATGAGCGCGCACAAGTCAGCCCCCCGCCATAGAGCGAGGGGCCTTCACTTGGCACGGTCATCGGCGTCCCCGCCTGTACCGTGATCAGAGGCTAACGCGTCAGGGTTAACAACATGTTACTTCATTTGGCCCCAAATATCCCCGCCGGAGGCATCCAACCTCGCAACGCGCGCGCCGTTCAAGGCGGGCCCCGGAGCCGCTGTGCTCTTGCGCCCGCCCCCGGGATGGGCCATCCATCGCCCATGGACTGGGTCAAGATCATACACCTGCTTTGCGTCATGGGCTGGATGACATCCGTCTTCGCCGTGCCGCGCGCGCTGATCTACTGGAAGCGCGAACATGCCGCCTCGGGCGAGTTCGGCCCGACCGGCGATCTCACCGTGCGGCTCTATCGCTTCTCGGCGGGTCTGGCGGTCATTGGCGTGATCACCGGGCTCTGGCTCGCCTGGTCGGTCTGGGATTTCGCCCCCTGGACCCATCTCAAGCTCGCGCTCGTCGCGCTTCTGGCCGTGCATTACGCCTGGACCGGCCGCCTCGTGATGCGCGCCCGCCGGGGCGAATTTCGCGAAAGTGACCTCTTCCTGCGCATCTTCAACGAAATCTCCGTCATCGCCACGATCGCCATTCTCTGGGTCGTGGTGGTCAAACCGTTCTGAGACACATGACCAAAAACACCCCCTTCATCTCGACGCCGATGCGGGTCGAACCGGACTGGATCGACTATAACGGCCATCTCAACCTCGCCTTCTATCACGTGCTGTTCGACCGCGGCGTCGATCAGATCTGGGAGGAACTGGGCTTTGGCCCCGAGTATCGCGAGCAGCGGGGCTTCACCACCTATGCCGCCGAATCCCATGTCCGCTACCTGCGCGAGATCCACGAGGGCGACATGGTGCGCGCCTCGTTCCAACTGCTCGACCATGACGAGAAGCGGTTCCATTTCTACCAGGAACTCATCCATTCCGACGGCTGGGTCTCGGCCAGCGCCGAAGGCTTGACCCTGCATATCGACATGTCCGGCCCCCGCGTCGCCCCGATGCCGCCCGATATCCTCGCCAATATCGAGGCGCTGATGACGCGCCACCGCGACCTGCCGCGCCCGGCCTTGATCGGTCGCCCCATCGGCATCCGCCGCAAGTGACCGCGCGCACGGTTAACCTTTGATCCTGCCCTTTCGGCACGCATCGCCCGGCAGCCGGGTGGCAGCCGGACGGTGCGCGTGAGTCACCCCCCGATTTTTCGCCGGAAACCCGCGTTAACCCGGCGGCGCGGTTGCAAAATCATCCGTTAACCCGCGCTGGAATCCCCTGCCGGGGCCTGCTAGGAAACGTGGATGGGAAACCACGGAAAACACCCGATGACAGGCTATGAATACAAGGTCGTCCCGGCCCCGCGAAAGGCGCGCAAAGTCAAGGGCGCCAAGACCCCGGAGGCGCGATTTGCCTATGCCTTGCAAGAGGTTATGAACGAACATGCCGCCCTCGGCTGGGAGTTTCAGCGCGCCGAAACCCTGCCTTGCGACGAGCGCCAGGGCCTGACCTCCTCGCAGACCGTCTTTCGCGACCTTCTGGTGTTTCGCCGCCCCCGCGACGCCCAGCGCACCGAGGCGCAAGAAGATGTTCACCCCGAACCGACAGAATTGCCAGACACCACCGACACGCCCGAACCCGATCCCGAAGACAACATCACCGCCCCCACAACAGACGACACCGACACCACGCCCGACACCCCGGATCGCGACACAGGACGCACCTGACCCCTACCCAAGGTCCAGCGAAAGCGCATGGATCGAGGCCACCAGCTCCGGCCCCAGCGCCCGATGCACCGCGCGATGGCGCGCGACACGGCCCAGCGCGGCCAATTCGGTGGCACGCAGACGCAAGGCAAAATGGCTCTCTCCCGAGCCATCATCCCCCGCATGGCCCGCGTGGCGCGCAGATTCATTTATGATTTCAAGCTCTTGTATATCGAATGCCGCCTCGATCGCGGCCCGTATTTCCGCCTCTTTCGACATTTTTTCTCTCCTGCCCTCTTTCGGTTTTCACCCAGAAGAGTAAACTCCCGGGTCCGAGTCGAAAAGGTGCCTCTATCATGCGAAAACCCGACCCCTTCGGTTTCGATATCTCTGTATCGTCGGCCAAGAAGAAGAACCCGCGCGGTCGGCGCGGCATGTCCGGCGCGTCCGAAACATCGACCCGGGTCTGCGACCACGAGGGGTGCAACGAACCGGGCAAGTTTCGCGCGCCCAAGGCCCCGGACGTGCTCGACGACTATTTCTGGTTCTGCAAGGAGCACGTGCGCGAATATAACCTCAAGTGGAATTTCTTCGACGGCACGACCGAGGCCGAGATGAACGCACAGGCCTCCAAGGACAAGGTCTGGGAGCGCCAGACCCGCGACTTCCGTGACCCCGAGGCCCGCGCCTGGGCCCGGCTCGGAATCGAGGACCCGCACCAGGTGCTGGGCGCCAATGCCACGCAGAACCCCGGCAAACGCTCCGGCTCGCCGGGCCGTCGCCTGCCCCCCACCGAACGCCGCGCAATCGAGATTCTCGAAGTCAAGGACAGCGCCACGAAAACCGAGGTGCGCAAGGCGTACAAGGCGCTGATCAAGGTGCTGCACCCCGACATGAACGGCGGTGACCGCTCACAGGAAGAGCAGTTGCAAGAGGTGATGTGGGCCTGGGAACAGGTCAAGGACAGCCGCAACTTCAAATGACGACCGAGGCCCGCGCGACCCGGCGATTCGCCATCCCACGCGCGCTATCGTGCGGTCGCGTTCAGATTTCGTAAGCTTTCGCGCGCATCATCTCACGCGGGCCGAAAGACAAGGCTCACACCGTTGATGCAATGCCGCTTGCCGGTGGGTTTCGGCCCGTCATCGAAAATATGGCCCAAGTGGCTGCCGCAACGCGCACAATGGCATTCGGTATAGGTGCCAAAAAGCGTCCGGTCGGGTTTCGTGCCGATCGCACCGCTCTTGGCCTGCCAGAAGCTCGGCCAGCCCGTGCCGCTGTCGTACTTGTGCTCGCTCGAATAAAGCGCCAGGTCACAGCCCCGGCAATGATAGGTGCCCGCGCCATATTCCTTGTCGAGCGGCGAGGAAAACGCCCGTTCGGTGCCTTCCTTGCGCATCACCTTGTATTCCAGCGGGCTCAGCATCGCGCGCCACTCCTCGTCGGTGCGCGTCACCTCGAAGGCGCGCGCCAGGCCGGGGGCGATTCCTGCCACCATCGCCGCCGGTGCGGCGAGTGCCAGTTGGAAAAATCTCCGTCGTTGCATGACTAACTCCTTTTCCGCCCCTGTTCTGCGCCACATGCGGGGCCCATGCAATCACGCGCCGCGCAACTTCGCGTGAAGCCAGGCGCGCCACGCGGGCCACCGGTCAACGACCGGCAGCCCCACGATTTGGCGTTGTCAGCTTCACATCGCCGGCAGGATCAGCCGGTCGACCACATGGATCACCCCGTTCGATTGCTCGACATCCGCGATGGTCACGTTGATCGTCCGTCCGCGCTCGTCTTCCAGCATGATCCGGTCGCCGTCATAGGTCGCCTTGAGCATGCAACCGCCCAGCGTGGGCACGACATGCATGCCGCCATCATCGTCGACCATGCCCTTGATCGCGCCCGACATCGCGTCGGCAGCGACCACGTGGCAGGTCAGGACCTGGGTCAACTGGTCTTTCGCCTCGGGCTGCAACAGCGCCTCGACCGTGCCCTCCTGGAGCCTGTCAAAGGCCGCGTTGGTGGGAGCAAAGACGGTGAACGGCCCCTCGCCCTGAAGCGTCTCGACCAGCCCCGCCGCCTGCACGGCGGCCACCAGCGTGGTGTGATCGGCCGAATTCACCGCGTTCTCGACAATGTTCTTCGTCGCGAACATCGGCGCGCCACCGACCATCGGATTTTCGGCCTGGGCGACCCCGGCGAATGCGGTGAATGCGGCGACAAGTGCGATCTGTTTCATGTCTTGGTCCTTTCGTGTTGCGTTGTCCCTGCCCCTCACAGGCAGGTCACACGCAGTCACGTCAGGGCCGGTCCCGGGGTTTCTCCTCTCACGAACCTGTGATCACCTGCCCCGCAGCCAGCACCGCGCCGGTCGGTTGCCCGGTCGGTGATCCCCCCGCGGGTTCATCGGAAATCGCAAGTGTCGCCCCGGCCATCTGCGGGCCAAGAGCATCGGGTACGGACAGCACACCGCGCTCGCGCTCGGGCAGAACCCCGAGCGAGACAGGCGCCGCATCGCCCGCAATCAGCCAAAGCTCGAACGAGCGCCCGGGTTCCGGTGCGCCGCCAACCCGCGAAACCTCAAGCTGACCTGTCGCTTCGTCATATCCGGCCAGAACCCGCAAATCGCCGCTCTCGGCCTCGATGTAAGCAACCAGATCGGCCTGTGGCACTGTCGGCGTCCCGAATGGCCCCAGATAGAGCAAAAGCACCGCCAGCATCGCCGCCAGCGCCGCACCCAGCCCCCAACCACGCCAGTAACGCCAGCGCGAGCGTCCCGGTCCCGCCTGCGTCGACCCGAACAGCCCGCTCTCAAGTTCCTGCCAGACATGCGCGGGCGGAGGCACGTCCGCACCATCCGCCAAGCCGGCGAAATGCTCGGCCCAGGCGGCATATTCCGCCCGCAAATCGGGATCGTCGCGCAGCCGCGCCTCGAACGCCCTCGCCTCGGCCTCGTCCAGCAGGCCAAGCGCGTATTCCGCGGCGCGGATACGGTCGTCTTCCCGGTCTGGCCTTCCCTCGCTCATCGGCTCAGGCACTCCCTCAGTTTCAACAGGCTGCGACGCAGCCATGTCCGCATGGTGTTGAGCGGCACCTCGTGGCGCGCGGCCAGCTCGGCATAGCTCAACCCCTCGATATAGGCCCCGCGCACAGCCCCCGCCCGCGCGGCTTCCAACTCGTCCAGACAGGCGTCGATCCGCGCCCGCTCATCGGCGGCCACAACCTGCGCCTCGGGGCCGGGGGCCGGATCGGCCATATGCGCCGTGGCCTCGTCCGGATTGCCCGCACGCGTCACCCCGGTCGCCCGCAGTCGGCGCAATCGGTCGATACTCAGATTTCGCGTCACCGTGATCAACCATGTCATCGGGCTCAGCCCGTTGGCGCGATAGCGGTCGGCCTTGTGCCAGATCCGCACAAACACCTCCTGCAACACCTCTTCGGCTTCGGCCCTGTCATTCAAGATACGCAAGGCAACCCCGAAAAGTTTCGCGGAGGTCGCCCGATAAAGCCCGGCAAACGCCGCCCGGTCGCCCATGGCGGTGCGGGCCAGCATGTCTTCTATATCCGCGTGCGTCGTCATCGAGGCGAGATTGGCACGAAACCGGCCCAGCGTCACCTACCGACAAGGCGCTGTAGAATTTTTTTCGCCGCACCGCCCCGACGCCCCCGCGTCAGACCGCCCCGACCCTTGCCCTTGGGCGCAATTTATTGCACCACGTGCGGGTTGGCATTTTGGCCGGGCTCAGAGGACGACAGAACATGGCGGACGGATCGATCGACATCAACGCGAAACCCACCGAGGAAATCTCGGTCCGCGAGGTCTTTGGCATTGATACGGACATGACGATAAAAGGGTTTTCCGACCGCTCCGAACGGGTGCCCGATATCGATTCGACCTACAAGTTCGACCCCGACACCACGCTCGCCATCCTTGCCGGGTTCTCGCACAACCGCCGGGTGATGATCCAAGGCTATCACGGCACCGGCAAATCCACCCATATCGAACAGGTGGCCGCGCATCTCAACTGGCCCTGCGTGCGCGTCAATCTCGACAGCCATATCAGCCGGATCGACCTCATCGGCAAGGACGCGATCAAGCTCAAGGACGGCAAGCAGGTCACCGAGTTTCACGAGGGCATCCTGCCCTGGGCGCTGCGCAACCCCACCGCCATCGTGTTCGACGAATACGACGCCGGCCGTGCCGACGTGATGTTCGTGATCCAGCGGGTTCTCGAAACCGACGGCAAGCTCACCCTGCTCGACCAGAACGAGATCATCACCCCGCACAAGTATTTCCGCCTCTTCGCCACCGCCAACACCGTCGGCCTGGGTGACACGACCGGGCTTTATCACGGGGTGCAACAGATCAACCAGGCCCAGATGGACCGCTGGAGCCTCGTCGCCACGCTGAACTATCTCAGCCATGACGCCGAAACCGCCATCGTTCTGGCCAAGAACCCGCATTACAACACCGAAAAGGGCCGCCGCATCGTCAGCCAGATGGTCACCATCGCGGACCTCACGCGCACCGCCTTCATGAACGGCGACCTCTCGACCCTGATGAGCCCGCGCACGGTCATCACATGGGCCCAGAACGCCGAGATTTTCCGCAATGTCGGCTATGCCTTCCGCGTGACTTTCCTCAACAAATGCGACGAGCTCGAGCGCCAGACCGTGGCCGAATTCTACCAGCGCTGCTTTGACGAGGAACTCCCCGAGTCGGCCGCCAGCGTGAGCCTGGGATGACGCGCAGCCGCTCATCCTGCCCTGACATGCGGGCCGCGCAAGGCGACCCGCAAGGGCCGATGAGCGTCCTGCCAAGGACATCGCGATGAGCAAACCCACCGACAACCCCGCCGATCCGTTCAAGAAGGCCCTGGCCGAGGCCACCAAGGTCATGGCCGACGATCCCGAACTGTCGGTCTCCTATTCGGTCGATCCCGCCGGGCTTTCGGGCGATGCGATGCGCCTGCCGCAGGTCAGCCGCCGGATGACCCGCGACGAGGTTCTGCTCGCCCGCGGCACGGCGGACGCACTGGCGCTCCGGCACAAGTTCCACGATGGCGCCACCCACGCCAAATACGCGCCGCCCGGCGATATGGCCCGCGACATCTACGAGGCGATGGAAACCGCCCGTTGCGAGGCGATGGGCGCGCGCGAAATGCCCGGCACCTCGGGCAATATCGACGCCAAGATCGCCGACGAGGCCCGCCGTCGCGGCTATGAGCAGATCACCGACAGTTCCGACGCACCGCTGGCCGCCGCCGCCGGCTATCTCACCCGCCATCTTGCTACCGGTCGCGACCTGCCCCCCGGGGCCGACAACGTCATGAAGCTCTGGCAGGGTTTCATCGAGGAGCAGGCCGGCGGCACACTTGAGGACCTCCAGGAAAAGCTCTCCGATCAGGCCGAATTCGCCCGTTTCGCCCGCCAGGTCATCACCGATCTGGGCTATGGCGATCAGTTGGGCGATGATCCCGACGCGCCCGACGACGACCAGGACGATCAGGACGACGAGGCGCAGGAAGAGGAAAATCCCGAGGACGCGGGCCAGGAAGACAGCGAGGACCAGTCCGGCGAGGCCGATCCCGAGCAGACCCAAGACGATCAGCAGGACGCCTCAGAAGCCCAGGTCTCGATGGACGAAATGGCCGAGGACGAAATGGGCGACGAGGCCGAAATGCCCGACGGCGAGGCCCCGCTCGATCCACCGCCACCGCCGCAACTCTCGGATGCCGACCCCGATTACCGCGCCTTTGAAACCGAATTCGACGAAGAGATCGCCGCCGAAGACCTTGCCGAACCGGCCGAGCTTGAACGGCTGCGCTCCTATCTCGATCAACAGCTTGACCCGCTCAAGGGCGCGGTGGGACGGCTTGCCAACAAGCTCCAGCGCCGGTTGCAGGCCCAGCAGAACCGCTCGTGGGAGTTCGACCGCGAAGAGGGTATCCTCGACGCCGGGCGCCTCGCGCGCGTGGTGGCCAACCCCACAACGCCGCTCTCCTTCAAGGTCGAGAAAGACACCGAGTTCCGCGACACGGTGGTGACGCTGCTTCTCGACAATTCCGGCTCGATGCGGGGCCGTCCGATCTCGATCGCGGCGATCTGCGCCGATGTGCTCGCCCGCACGCTGGAGCGTTGCGACGTCAAGGTCGAGATCCTTGGCTTCACCACCCGGGCATGGAAAGGCGGTCAAAGCCGCGAGAGATGGCTCAATGACGGCCGCCCGGCCCAGCCCGGCCGCCTCAACGACCTGCGCCACATCGTCTACAAGGGCGCGGATGCGCCGTGGCGCCGGGTCCGGCCCAACCTCGGGCTGATGATGAAAGAGGGGCTCCTGAAGGAAAACATCGACGGCGAGGCGCTGGAATGGGCGCATCGCCGCATGCTGATGCGCCCCGAGGCGCGGCGCATCCTGATGGTGATCTCCGACGGCGCGCCGGTCGATGATTCGACCCTCTCGGTCAACCCGGCCAATTACCTCGAAAAACACCTGCGCGACGTGATCGCGATGATCGAAAAGAAAAAGATCGTCGAGCTTCTGGCCATCGGCATCGGCCATGACGTGACCCGCTATTACGAGCGCGCGGTGACGATCACCGATGTCGAACAACTGGCCGGCGCCATGACCGAACAGCTGGCCGCCCTGTTCGACACCGACCCACGCGCAAGGGCACGATTCCTCGGCATCAGGAAGGCCGGTTAAGGCCCGACCGGACCATCCCGCCATCAGATCGCGCAGGTGCGACAGGTTTCCCGCCTTTGCCTGTTGCGCATGGGCGGATTTCCTTGTTCGATGCGGCCAAACTACAGGGGATTTTCATGTTTCAAAGTTTCCAGGACACCTCGAACCCATCCAAAGGCCCCGAGCGGCTGGCCACGCTGCGTGCGCTCATGCGCCGCGAAGGGTTTGCCGGTTTTCTCGTGCCACGCGCCGATGCGCATCAGGGCGAATACGTCGCCGAACGCGACGCCCGGCTGGCATGGCTCACCGGTTTCACCGGGTCGGCCGGGTTCTGTGCGGTGCTCCCGCACAAGGCCGGGGTCTTCATCGACGGGCGCTATCGCACACAGGTCAAGCGACAGGTTGATCCTGATCATTTCACCCCGGTCCCCTGGCCCGAGACCCAGCTTGGCGATTGGCTCGCGGCCGAACTGCCCGACGGGGGCACCGTGGCCTATGACCCGTGGCTTCACACCCCCGACGAGATCGCAACGCTTGAACAAAAGCTTGCACCCAAGGGCATAGCACTTGCCCCCCATGGCAATCTCGTCGACATGATCTGGTCGGATCAGCCTCCGCCCCCCACCGGCCGCATCACCCCCTATCCCGCCGATCTCGCTGGCGAATCGCACGAGGGCAAACGCGCCCGGCTGGCCGAGGCACTGCGCAGTGCCGGGCAATCGGCGGCGGTGATCACGCTTGCGGATTCCATCGCGTGGCTCTTGAACATCCGCGGTGCGGACATCCCGCGCAACCCGGTGCCCCACGCCTTCGCCATCCTGCACGACGATGCGCGCCTGACGCTCTTTGTCGATCCGGCCAAGCTCGATGACAGCCTGCGCGCCCATCTCGGTGGGCAGGTCACGATCCGTCCACCCTCGGCCTTTGCCCCGGCGCTGCATTCGCTGACCGGCAAGGTGCGCGTCGACCCCAAGACCGCCCCGATCCTCGTG
Organism: Aquicoccus porphyridii; assembly: GCF_008369105.1. Classification (GTDB taxonomy): domain Bacteria; phylum Pseudomonadota; class Alphaproteobacteria; order Rhodobacterales; family Rhodobacteraceae; genus Aquicoccus; species Aquicoccus porphyridii. The sequence continues at coordinate 212,155 of NZ_VINQ01000004.1, forward strand.
GTGCAGGAACTCGACGAGGCTGGCGTCGCCCATGACCGGGGCGAAGACCCCTGCCTTCTGCCCAAGGCCCGCAAGACCCGCGCCGAAATCGCCGCCACAAGCGAAGCGCATCTGCGCGACGCCTCCGCGATGGTCGAATTCCTCGCCTGGTTCGACGCCCAAGCCCCCGATACGATTACCGAGATCGACGTGGTCACCGCCCTCGAAGGATTCCGCCGCGCCACCAACGCGCTGATCGACATCAGCTTCGACACCATCGCGGGCACCGGCCCCAACGGTGCGGTGATGCATTACCGCGTGACCGAGGGGTCAAACACGCGGCTCGAAGACGGGCACCTGATCGTGGTCGACAGCGGCGGGCAATATATCGACGGCACCACCGACATCACCCGCACCCTGCCCGTGGGCCGCGTGGGTGACGAGGAACGTCACTGCTTCACCCGCGTTCTCAAGGGCATGATCGCGATTTCCCGGGCGCGCTTTCCCAAGGGCCTCGCCGGGCGCGATCTCGACGCGCTGGCGCGGTATCCCCTCTGGCTCGCCGGGCAGGATTTCAACCACGGCACCGGCCATGGCGTGGGGGTCTATCTCTGCGTTCACGAAGGCCCGCAGCGTCTTGCCCGGATAAGCCATGTGCCGCTCGATCCCGGCATGATCCTGTCGAACGAACCCGGCTATTACCGCGAAGGCGCCTTCGGCATCCGCCTTGAAAACCTGATCGTCGTGCGCGAGGCCGAGGCCCTGCAAGGCGGGGATGATCGCGACATGTACGATTTCGAAACCCTGACATGGGTGCCGATCGACCGTCGCCTGATCCTGCCCACGATGATGACCGCCGATGAAATCGACTGGCTCAACCGTTATCACGCCGCCTGCCGCGACAAAATCGGCCCTCGGGTTTCCGAGGCGGCTCGGCTATGGTTGCAAGGCGCGACCGAGCCACTTTGACATGTCGGCGCAACAATTGCGCGTCAGACTGGCGTGGCGAAACCCGGGAGGAAACGGAAAATGGCACCGAAAATCACGATCACACGCGCGCCCGGCACATGGGTGGTGCGCGCAGGCGGCGCCGTTCTGGGCGAGTCGAAGAATGCGCTGGAACTCGTCGAAGGCGACATGCCCCCGGTGATCTATTTCCCGCGCGAAGACATCGCCATGGCCTTTCTTGACGAAAGCGACCACGCGACGACCTGCCCATGGAAGGGTGCGGCGCGTTACTTCTCGATCGTGACCAAATCGACCACGCTTGAAAACACCGTCTGGTCCTATGAAAATCCGCAGGAAGACGTGGCCCGTATCAAGGATCACCTCGCCTTTTACCCCAGCGAAAAAGTGGCGGTCGAGCAGGTCTGACCCGCAGCACGCTCAGGAATGCTCTTCCTCCGCCGTCGCCGCCAGCGCCCGGTTATAGGATTTGAGCGCATCGACATGCCAGAGCGCGCCCCATAGTTCGGGGCGATTATTCTCGCCGGTGAGACTCAGCACCGGAAGATACGCCGCGCCCGACTGTTCAAAGACCGGCATCGCGGTTTCGAGCGTCGCGTTGGCGTCGACATAGATACCGTCCTCGACCATCTGCCACAGGTCGCTCTCGTCCGGGCATTCACGCTCGCCCAACGGCTTCATCAGGCTCACCACCCGGAACATCGCCAGCAGATAGGCTTGTGGGCCAGCAGCGAGACGCACCCCGCGCCGTTCAAGCTGGGTCAGGAAAAACGACCGATCCACCAGCCGCGAACTCAGCGCCGTCGACATGCTGACCGCGACCATCACCGCCAGCCCGGTCTGCCAGTCTCCGGTCATCTCGAACACGATCAGCGTGGTCGAGATCGGCGCACCCAGCACCGCCGCGGCCACCGCGCCCATACCCGCCAGCGCATAAAGCGTGTCCGCACCCGACACCTCGGGAAAGACCGACGTGGCGATCAGGCCAAACGCGAGCCCGGTCAACGCCCCCACCATGAGCGACGGTGAAAAGACACCGCCCCCCATGCGCCCCGCCATGGTGATCGCCACCGCAACCACCTTGAGCACGCAAAACACCACCGCCTCATGCAGGACAAGTTGCCCGGTCAGCGCGGCGCTCGTGGTCTCATATCCGACACCGATGATATGCGGAAACCAGATCGCGATCCCCCCCAGCAGGAGCCCGGTCACCGCCGGGCGCAGCCAGCGCGGCAAACCGATCCGTGCCTGCGTATGGCCGGCCATGTCCTCGGCCAGGAAAATCACCCGCATCATCACCACCGCAACCAGGCCACACACCAGCCCGAGCAACAGGAAGGCAGGCAACTCGACATAGAATTCCAGTGCCGAGGTGCCGGGCAAGGCGAACTCGGTCACATCGCCAAAGGCCAAGCGGTTGATCACCGTCCCGGCCACGCTGGCGATGACGATGGGGGCGAAGGCATGCACCGCGAAATGCCGCAGCACCACCTCGAGCGCGAACAACGCCCCCGCGATCGGCGCGTTGAAACTCGCCGAAACCGCGGCAGCCACCGCGCATCCCATCAGGTCGCGCCCGGTCATGCCGCTGGCGTGAATCCGGTTGCTCACCCAACTCGAAATCAGGCTGGCCAGATGCACCACCGGCCCCTCGCGCCCGGTCGATCCGCCCGTGCCCAGCGTAATCAGCGAGGCCAGCGCCGAGGCCACACCGGCCCGCCCCTCGACCCGCCCCTGGTAAAGCGCCGCCCCCTCGATCACGTCCGACACCGAGCGCACGCGCCCGTCATCGGTAAAGAAATGCAGGATCAGCCCCACCGCCAACCCGCCCAGCGTCGGAATGATCAGCACCCAGATCCACGGCAGCGTCTCGGCAAAGGAATGCAGCCGGTTCACGTTGTCGGTGCCATAGGCCCAGCCCTGCAATGCCTCGATTCCCAACCGGAACAGCAACGCGGAAAACCCGGCCCCGATCCCGATCACCAACGCCAACAGCCAGAACTGGAACTGGCTCGGCCCGGTCTCGCGCAGGATTGCAAAGGTCCGCCGGATCTCCTGCGCGGCCCGTGCGCGTGTTTCTGTCCAGAAGGATCGTTGCGGCCGGTTCATCACATCTCAATCGCGGGCAATTTTAGACAAATCCGGCGGGACGCCCCTTCCCCATACCTCCGGCATACCTTACGGTCTTGGCCAACCACTCGTCGGAGGAAAACATGCCGATCCAAGACGCTCTTGCCGAGTTATCCACATTACTAGGCCAACGGCTCAGCCGCTCCAAGTCCGATCTGGATCTGCATGGCCGATCCGAGACCTATTTTCCCGTGACACCCCCCGACGCGGTCGCCTATCCCAAAACCACGCAAGAGGTGTCGGAGCTGATGAAGATCTGCGCCGCCCACGCTGTGCCCGTCACCGGCTGGGGCGTGGGCACTTCGCTCGAAGGTCAGGCGATGGCGTTTTCCGGCGGGGTAGTGGTCGATTTCGCCCGCATGAACAAGGTGCTCTCGGTCAACCAGGGCGACATGGACGCCGCCGTGCAACCCGGCGTCACCCGCGAGGCCCTCAACGAAGAACTGCGCGCCACGGGGCTGTTCTTTCCGGTCGACCCCGGCGCCAATGCCTCGGTGGGGGGCATGGCCTCGACCCGGGCGAGCGGCACGACCGCCGTGCGCTATGGCACCATGCGCGACAACGTGCTGGGGCTCGAGGTGGTGCTGGCCGATGGCCGGGTGATCCGCACCGGCACCCGCGCCCGCAAGACCTCGGCCGGCTATGACCTGACCGGGCTTTTCGTCGGCTCCGAAGGCACGCTCGGCCTGATCACCGAACTCACGCTCAAACTGCATGGCCAGCCCGAGGCGATCACTGCCGCGATCTGCGCCTTCGACAGCGTGGATGACGCCGTGCGCGCCGTGACCGACACGATCCAGATGGGCCTCTCGATGGCACGGATCGAATTGCTCGATGCCGAAACGGTCAAGGCGTTCAACGCCTATGCCGGGGCAAGCATGCCCGAATGCCCGCACCTGATGGTCGAATTCCACGGCTCCGAAACCGGCGTGGCCGAAATGGCCGAAGGGTTCGGTGCGATCATCGCCGACCACAATGGCCACGGTTTCGACTGGGCCACCCGCCCTGAGGAGCGCAATGCGCTCTGGACCATGCGCCACAACGGCGCCTACGCGATCTATAACGCGCGCCCGGGCTGGAAGGGTCTCGTCACCGATGTCTGCGTGCCGATCTCGCGGCTGGCCGACGCGATCAACGAAACCGCCGACGATCTCACCGCCTCGGGGCTTTACGGGCCCATCCTCGGCCATGTGGGCGACGGCAACTTCCATTCGGTCATCATGTTCGACGCCGATGACAAGGCCGCGCTCGACAAGGTCAAGGCCGCGTCGAACCGCATGGTCGAACGCGCGCTGGCCATGGGCGGCACGATGACCGGCGAACACGGAATCGGCGTGGGCAAGCTGCCCTACATGGCCGAAGAGCACGGTCAGGGCTGGCAGGTCATGGGCGCTATCAAACAGGCGCTCGACCCGGACAATCTGCTCAATCCCGGCAAGATGGTCCCGCCGCGCAACTGATCGCCACACAACGGCCTTGTGCACGGCGGCGTTGCCGTCGCTTACCCGATCAACTGAATCGCTGCCGCCCGCGCGGCGTCGGTGATCCGGTCGCCCGACAGCATCCGCGCGATCTCGTCCACCCGGGCCCCATCGGTCAGCGGCACCACGTTCGAGCGCGTCTCGCCCGCTTCGACCTGCTTTTCCACCCGCCAGTGATGGCCCGCCCTGGCCGCGACCTGCGGAGAATGGGTCACGACCAGAACCTGCGCCCCGTTGGCCAGTTCGGCCAGACGCCGCCCCACCGCATCCGCCGTGGCGCCGCCGACCCCGCGGTCGATCTCGTCAAAAATCATCGTGACCCCGGATTCGCCCTGCGCCAACGACACCTTGAGCGCCAGCAGGAAACGCGACAACTCCCCGCCCGAGGCGATCTTCGCCAAGGGGCCCGCCGGGGCGCCGGGGTTGGTCGCCACGGTGAAACTCACCGCGTCCACGCCCTCCGGCCCTGGCTCGGTCGCCTCGATCCCGGTGGTGAACTCCGCGCGCTCCATCTTGAGCGGGCCAAGCTCTCCCATCACGGCCGCATCCAACTGCCCCGCCGCCGCCCGCCGCCGCGCGCTCAATGCCTGCGCGGCCGCGTCATAGGCCGCCCCGGCCGTCTCGGCCACGCGTGCCAGCTCCGCCAGATCGGCATCGCCGCGCTCAAGCTCGGCCAATCGCCCACGCAGATCTTCGGCAAACCCGGCCAGCTCGTCCGGCTGCACCCCGTGTTTGCGCGCCAGCGCCCGAATCGCGAAAAGCCGTTCTTCACAGGCTTCCAGCTCATGCGCATCGAACGACAACGCCTCCACCGCGCGGCGCACCCCGTCGCCCGCCTCGGCCAGCTCGTTCAAGGCCCGGCCCAGACCCTCGACCGGTGCATCGAGCAACCCGTCCAGCTCTGCGCCCACCCCTTCGAGCCATCGCAACGCATCTCCCGCCCGACCTTCGGCCCCCTCGTGACCCGAAATCGCCTCCAGCGCCCGGGCGATGTCCTCGCCCACCTTCTCGGCCGCCTGCATCCGCCGCCGCCGCTGATCCAGCGCCTCGTCCTCGCCCGGTTGCGGGTCGAGCGCGTCCAGTTCGGCCACCGAATGGCGCAGGAACTCCTCTTCCGCGCGCACCTCGTCGACCCGCGCTTTCGCGGTCTCGAACGCCTTTCGCGCGCGCCCTCTCTCGGTCCATAACGTCCGCAGCGCCCCGATCTCGCTTTCGAGGCCCGCGAACTGATCCAGAAGCGCCCGATGCCCGCGCGGATTGAGCAGCCCGCGATCGTCATGCTGCCCGTGCAATTCGACCAGAACCTCCGACAGGCGCCGCAGCACCTCGCCGCTGGTCCGCCGGTCGTTGACCCATGCGGTCTTGCGCCCGTCGGGCGTGTTGATCCGCCGCAGGATCAACTCGTCCCCTCCCGGCAACCCGGCATCGGCCAGCACCTCATGCGCCGCATGTCCCCCGGGCAGATCGAAAACGGCGGTGACTTCGCCTTGATCCGCGCCCGCGCGAACCAACTCCGCCCGACCCCGCCAGCCCAGCACGAAACCGAGCGAATCAAGAAGGATCGACTTGCCGGCCCCGGTCTCGCCGGTCAACACGTTGAGACCCGGCTGGAATTCAAGCTCCAGCCGGTCAATGATCAACATGTCACGAATTTCAAGCGTGCGCAGCATTCACCCGTAGGGTGGGTGAAACCCACCATCCCCCATGGCCTACAACCACCGCCCCTTGATCATCTGGCGATAGATCTGGCGCAACCAATTGTCCCCCATGGCCCGCGCTTCCAGTCCGCGCCCGGTGAGCAGCCCATAGCTGTCCTCATACCATTCCGTGCCGCGGAAATTGTGACCAAGGATCGCCCCTGCCGTCTGCGCCTCGTCGGTCAGGCCCAGCGACAGATAGGCCTCGACCAACCGGTGCAGCGCCTCGGCGGTGTGCGATGTGGTCTGGAAATCCTCGACCACCGTGCGGAACCGGTTGATCGCCGCCGTGTGATGATTGCGCCGCAGGTAATAGCGCCCGATCTCCATTTCCTTGGCGGCCAGATGATCAAAGGCCAGGTCGAACTTGAGAACCGCCGAGCGGGCATATTCGCTGTCGGGATAGCGTTCGATCACCGCCCGCAGCGCCTGCAACGCCTGAAAGGTCAGACCCTGATCGCGGCCAACCTCGTCGATCTGGTCGTAATAGCTCAGCGCCAGAAGATATTGTGCATAGGCGGCATCGTCATCAAGCGGATAGAAGTCGATGTAACGCTGAGCGCTTGAGCGCGAATTCTCGTAATCCTGGTCCTGATGATAGGCATAGGCCTGCATGATCAGCGACCGCTTGGCCCATTCGGAATAGGGGTAAAGCCGCTCGACCTCGCCGAAATAGAACGCCGCCTGGTCCGGCTGACGGCGATTCATCTCGAACTCACCGCGCTCGAATATCTGTTCCGCGGTGAATGTTTCCATCGGGATGTCGCCGCGGCGCACTTGCTCGGCGGTGCCGCCGCAGCCACCCACCAGCGCCACAACCAGAACCGCGCCCAGCGCCCCCGCCCGGAATCTGCCGCCTGTCATCGCCGCTCTCACCTTTATCCGATCCAGATCACGGGCTGTCTGCCCCCTGCTCCGAGACTTCCTAGCACAGAAAATTCCGGGGCAAAACGTCTTTGACACCCCGGGCTGCGCGCATTTACGCGCTGATTACAAAATCTTGTGTCGGAATGACAATGCAGGATTCAGGCCACAGCCGGGATTTCCCCGAGATGTGCCCCCACCCCCGGCAGATGCGAAGCGGTCTCGGCATCGCAAACCACCATGCGGAACGCGCCCGGCGTGGTGAAAACCGCGTGCAGCAGGTCATTGGTCAGCGCATGGCCCGCCTTGTGCCCGGAATAGGCGCCAAGGATCGGCGCACCGGCCAGTGCCAGATCGCCCAGCGCATCGAGCATCTTGTGGCGCACGGCCTCGTCGGCATGGCGCAAACCGCCCGGGCTCAGAACCTTGTCGCCATCGACGACCACGGCGTTTTCCATGGTCCCGCCCAGCGCCAGCCCCTGCGCCCGCATCGCATCGACATCGGCCTGTCGGCAGAAGGTCCGGCTGTCGCACAGCTCGCGCACGAACGATCCGTTCCCCATGTTGAGAACCTTGCGCTGCACGCCGATCGCCCGGTCCTCGAATTCGATCCGGAAATCTATCCGCAGCCCCTGCCCCGGCTCAAGCCGCGCCCAGGCCCCGTCGGCGCCATGCACCTCGACAGGTTTCAGAACCTCGATCGCCCGCACCGGCGCGTTCAGCCGCACGATGCCGCGGGCCAGGATGGCGCGCACGAACACCGCCGCGCTGCCATCCATGATCGGCACTTCCGGGCCGTCGATCTCGATCAGCGCGTTATGCACACCACAGCCCACAAGGGCCGCCATGATATGTTCGATGGTCGAAACGCTCACGCCCCGGGCATTCTCGATCCGCGTGCAAAGCGGCGTCTGGTTGACCGCGTCCCACCGCGCCGGGACCAGCGCATCACCGACACGGATGTCGCTCCGCCGGAACCATATGCCATGCTCGGCCGAGGCCGGGTGAATCGTCACCCGCGCAGGCTTGCCCGAATGCAGGCTTACGCCACTGAAACTCACAGATGACTTGATGGTTGTCTGCACGATAATCCCCGGATGTCGCGAACGTCTGCCGCAATCTGACCGGAAATTAAAGGAAGGGGTGTTACCTCTCAACTCACTCTTTGCAACGGTGTGAAACATCTGCCGCCGCCATCGGCGACATATTGCCCGCCCACTCTCTACCCCCGTGATATAAAAGGAAAAGCCGCCCAAAAGACGGCCTTTCCACTCACGCGTGACGCAAGGTCACCTTAATGTGTTTGCCCTGCTCAATTGGCCTGGCGGCGCAGGAATGCGGGGATCTCGATGCGCTCCTGTTCGGCCTCCTGCTCGGGTGACGGAGCCGGGGCTTGCGCCCGCGGCTGGGCCTGGGCGCGCGGCTGGGCCTGCACTTGCGGCTGTTGGCGCGGATGGGCCGCTGCCTGCCCCTCGCTGCCATGTCCGGTCATCCGGTTGATCAGCGAATTGATGCCGAAGCGCGATTTCTCGCCCCCCTCGCCGTGCTGCTGTGCGGGCGCCGATTGCGCCGCGTCTTCCCTGCGGCCCGCGGCCCCCGGCGCACGCTGCACCGCCGCCTGCAACCGTGCCAGGGCATCCGGGCTCGGCGTGCCGGGCGCGGGCGCCTTGGGCGCGACGAATTCCTCGGCCTCGTTCTCGAACGCATCCGGCTGCGGCTGGAACCGGGCCACCTTCGGTTGATAGGCCGGCGGCGGCAGATCGTCCTCGTCGGCGGCAAACCCGGGCTCTTCCTCGGCGCCGAAAATGTCTTCCATCTGGTCTTCTGCGGCCGCAGCCTGCGTATTCTCCAGATCTTCGAAAAGCGACGGCTCCTCGCTCGCCCGCGCGGCGACTTGCGGCGCCGGGGCCTGCTCTTCCGTCCCCATGTCTTCAACGGCCACCGTCTGCTTGAGCGGCTCGGCCAAGGACCGGCGCGGCACCGGATAATCATGCGCGCCTTCGCTCGCGTCGATGCCGGTGGCCACGACGCTCACCCGCATCGCCCCTTCCATGGAGCTGTCGAGCGTCGATCCGACGATGATGTTGGCATCGGGGTCAACCTGCTCGCGAATGCAATTGGCCGCCTCGTCCAGCTCGAACAGCGTAAGGTCGTGACCGCCGGTGATGTTGATCAGAACACCGCGCGCGCCCTTGAGGCTGATCTCGTCCAGAAGCGGGTTGGCAATCGCCTTCTCGGCGGCCTGCGTGGCGCGGTCCTCGCCCGTGGCCTCGCCCGTGCCCATCATCGCCTTGCCCATCTCGTCCATCACGGCGCGCACATCGGCGAAATCGAGGTTGATCAACCCCGGGCAGATCATCAGGTCAGTCACACCCTTGACCCCTTGGTAAAGCACGTCATCGGCAAGACTGAAGGCTTCGGCAAAGGTGGTCTTCTCGGTGGCCAGACGGAACAGGTTCTGGTTGGGAATGATGATCAGCGTATCGACCATCTTTTGCAGCGCCTCGACACCGTCCTCGGCCTGCTTCATCCGCTTTCCGCCCTCGAACTGGAACGGCTTGGTCACGACACCGACGGTCAGAACACCCAGCTCACGCGCGGCCTGCGCGATGATCGGCGCGGCCCCCGTGCCGGTGCCGCCGCCCATGCCGGCGGTGATGAAACACATATGCGCCCCGGCCAGGTGATCGACGATCTGCTCGATGCTCTCCTCGGCCGCCGCTGCCCCGATCGACGCCTTGGCCCCGGCCCCGAGCCCTTCGGTCACCTTGATACCCATCTGGATCTTGTTGGGGGCATGGCTCTGTTGCAGCGCCTGCGCGTCGGTATTTGCCACGACGAAGTCAACACCGTCGAGTTGCTTCTCGATCATGTTGTTCACCGCGTTGCCACCGGCGCCGCCAACGCCAAACACCGTGATACGGGGTTTCAAATCTTCCTGTCCGGGCATCGTGAGGTTCAATGTCATGGGTACGTCCGCCTGATGTCTGTTCCCGCCTATGCGGGTTTTTCTGCCTGTTCCGCCCCATTCTTAGCCTTTAGCGCTTGCATCGTCATCAAAAAAACACGTCACAACCACAAAATATCGGCGATTCCATAGCCAATTCCGCGGGATTTCGCCGATATGTGCATATATTGCGGATCTCGCGGCTGCACACACAACAAAGCGATTCTGCCCGCGCAGGCACGTGTCATGCGCGGGGCATTTCGGATCTGGCTTCGGGGTCTCTGCTCGACCCTCCGCACCACCTCTCGCGGGTGGAATTGAGTCAATCCTACCACTGCCGCAGGACACTGTCACCCGCCGTTTCACGGTTTTTCCACAGGCGCAGGGCGCGCTTGACCGGCGCTGTCGTTTTTGTTAACGTGTTAAAAGAAATTCAGGCAAGGAAACGCCCATGCCCCATTTCAGCATCGAATACTCGGCCAATCTCGACGCGCTGATCGACATGCCCGCGCTGTGTGACCACCTGCGCCGCGCGGCCATCGAGACCGGCGTTTTCCCGATGGCCGGAATCCGGGTGCGCGCGTTTCGCGCCGATCACGTCTCGATTGCCGATGGCGATGCGAAACACGGCTTTCTCGATCTCTCGGTGCGCCTGCGCGGCGGGCGCGACCTTGCCACCCGCAAACGCGCCACCGAAGCGATCTTCACCGCGCTGAGCGATTTCATGGCCCCCGCCCTCGCGCAGCACCCCATCGCCCTGTCGATGGAAATGCGTGACATCGACCCCGAACTGAGCCCGAAAACCGGCACCATCCGCGACCACCTGCCCCCTGAGACAACGAATGAAGGCTGACATGTCCGATCTGCAAACCAACATCGCCCGGGCCGAAGCCCATCTCGCCCGGTTCCGCGACACCGGCGTTCTCAACCGCATCGGCGGTGCCGACCGCCCCGCCCTCTCCGGCGCCACGTTCGACAATCACTCGCCGGTGGACGAGGGCTTCCTTTGTTCCGTCGCCCGGTCGGACGCCACCGATATCGACGCCGCCGCCGACGCCGCGCACGACGCCTTTCCCGGCTGGCGCGACATCACCGGGACCGAGCGCAAGAAGATCCTCCACCGCATCGCCGACGCCATCGAGGCCCGCGCCGAGGAGATCGCCTTCGCCGAATGTCTCGACACCGGCCAGGCGCTGCGCTTCATGCAAAAGGCCGCCCTGCGCGGGGCCGAGAATTTCCGCTTTTTCGCCGACCGCGCGCCCGGCGCCCGCGACGGCCAGAGCCTGCCCTCGCCCACGTTGATGAATGTCACCACCCGCGTGCCCATCGGCCCCGTGGGCGTCATCACCCCGTGGAACACGCCCTTCATGCTCTCGACATGGAAAATCGCCCCCGCCCTCGCCGCGGGCTGCACCGTGGTTCACAAACCGGCCGAGTTTTCGCCGATCACCGCCCGCATCCTCGTCGAGATCGCGGAAGAGGCGGGCCTGCCGCCGGGTGTCTGGAACCTCGTCAACGGTTTCGGCGAAGACGCCGGCCGCGCCCTCACCGAACATCCGAAAATCAAGGCCATCGCCTTTGTCGGCGAATCCAAAACCGGCTCGATGATCATGAAACAGGGGGCCGACACGCTCAAACGGGTGCATTTCGAACTCGGCGGCAAGAACCCGGTGGTGGTCTTTGACGATGCCGATCTCGACCGCGCGCTCGATGCCGCGATCTTCATGATCTACTCGCTCAACGGCGAACGCTGCACCTCGTCCTCGCGGCTGCTGCTGCACTCGACCATCGCCGACGATTTCCTGGCCCGACTCAAGGCACGGGTCGAGAACATCCGCGTCGGCCACCCGCTCGACCCGCAAACCGAGATCGGGCCGCTGATCCACAAGACCCATTTCGACAAGGTCACCTCCTATTTCGACATCGCGAAACAGGACGGCGCGCAGATCGCCTGCGGCGGCAACCGCGTGGGCGACACAGGCTGGTTCGTTGCCCCCACGCTCTTCACCGGCGCAACCCAGGACATGCGCATCGCGAACGAGGAAATCTTCGGCCCCGTCCTCACCACCCTCACCTTCGACACCGAAGACGAGGCGCTCGAGATGGCCAATGCCGTGGAATACGGCCTCACCGGCTATGTCTGGACCAACGATCTCACCCGCGCCCTGCGCTTTACCAACCGGCTCGAAGCGGGCATGATCTGGGTGAATTCCGAGAATGTCCGCCACCTGCCCACCCCCTTCGGCGGGGTCAAGGCATCGGGCATCGGGCGCGATGGCGGCGACTGGTCGTTCGAATTCTACATGGAGCAGAAACATATCGGGCTGGCCACCGGCCAGCACCATATTCCGCAACTGGGCGCCTGACCCGACCCGCACAAAGGACACAGCCGAAATGCCCATCCCTGCCCCCAATCTCTACCCCGCCTTCAACATCGTCCGCCTTTCCCATGTCGAGCTCGTGGTGAGCGATCTGGCGAAATCCCGCGCCTTCTATGTCGACACGCTCGGCCTGCAAGTCACCGACGAGGACCGCGAAACGATCTACCTGCGCGCGATGGAGGAACGCGGCCACCATTGCCTCGTCCTGCGCCGGGGCGATACACCTTGCGCCCGCGATCTCGGCTTCAAGGTTTATGACGAGGACCACCTCGAAAAGGCCGCGCAGTTCTTCACCGAAAAATCGCTGCCCGTCGAATGGGTCGACCGGCCCTTTCAGTCGCGCACCTTCCGCACCCGCGATCCGCACGGCATCCCGCTGGAATTCTACGCGCGCATGGACCGCTTGGCGCCCATTCACCAGCAATACGCGCTCTACAAGGGCGTGAAACCGCTCCGGATCGACCATTTCAACGTCTTCTCGCCCAATGTCGACGAAAGCGTGGCGTTCTACAACGATCTCGGCTTTCGCGTCACCGAATACACCGAGGACGAGGCGTCGGGCCGCCTCTGGGCCGCATGGACCCACCGCAAGGGCGGCGTGCATGACATCGCCTTCACCAACGGCACCGGCCCGCGCCTGCATCACACCGCCTTCTGGGTGCCCACGCCGCTCAACATCATCGACCTGCTTGACCTCATGTCCACCACCGGCTGGGTCGACAACATCGAACGCGGCCCCGGGCGGCATGGCATCTCCAACGCCTTCTTCCTCTATATCCGCGATCCGGACGGCCACCGGATCGAGATCTATTGCTCTGACTACCAGACCGTCGATCCCGATCTCGAACCGATCAAGTGGGATCTGAAAGACCCCCAGCGCCAGACCCTCTGGGGCGCCCCCGCCCCGCGCTCATGGTTCGAGGAAGGCTCGCTTTTCGAAGGCCAAGCACCCGTCCCCGCCCAACTCGACGCCCAACCCATCATTGCCCCGTAAAGGACATCCCATGTGCGACACGACCCAAGGCACCGCCAAAGGCGACATCCTGATCGAAAACGACCGCGTCCGCGTCACCCGCTGGAGCTTTGCGGCAAAGGGCGACAACACCGGCTGGCACCGCCACGAACATGATTACGTCGTCATCCCGCAATTCGACGGCACGCTCGAGATCAAGTTGCCGGGGGGCGAGCGCACCACCGCAGAGCTGCGCACGGGCGAACCCTATTACCGCCCCTTGGGCACCGAGCATGACGTGATCAGCGGCAATGACTTCCCCTGCGCCTTCATCGAGGTTGAACTCATGGACCGCAAAGGCTGATCCGATGCGCTATGCCACCGTCACCACTGCCGAAGGGCCGCTTTACGGCATCGTCACCGACGACGGCTTCATCGCCCTCTCGCCCGATTTCCCGCAATGGCAAACCCTGACCGACGTGATCCGCGCCGGCGCGCTGCACGATCTGGCCCGCGCCGCGACGGGCCGCACCGTCACCCACGAAAACGGCACCTTCACCCATGACATCCCCCTGCCCGATCCGGGGAAAATCCTCTGCGTCGGCGTCAATTTCCCCGACCGCAACGCCGAATACAAGGACGGGCAGGACGCCCCGCCCAACATGTCGCTCTTCATCCGCTTCGCGCAAAGCTTTACCGGCCACGGGCAAAACCTCGTCCGCCCGCCGGAAACCCCGCAGCTCGACTACGAGGGCGAAATCGCGGTCGTGATCGGCAAACCCGGCCGCCGCATCCCGCAGAGCGACGCCTATGATCACATCGCCGCCATCACCCTTTGCAACGAAGGCACCCTGCGCGACTGGGTGCGGCACGCGAAATTCAACGTGACGCAAGGCAAGAACTGGGATCGTTCCGGCGCGATGGGGCCATGGCTCATCCCCTTCACCCACGCCGCCCAACTCGACGACATCCGCCTCACCACCCACGTGAATGGCGAGTTGCGACAGGATGACCGGACCAGCCGCATGCTCTTCCCGATCCGCCGCCAGATCGAATATATCTCGACCTTCACCACGCTCCACCCCGGCGATATCATCGTCACCGGCACCCCCACCGGCGCGGGTGCTCGCTTCGACCCGCCCCGCTTTCTCGAACCGGGCGATGAAATCCAGGTCAGCGCCGAAGGTATCGGCACCCTCATCAACGGCGTGGAGGACGAGGCATGACCCCGCAAGAGATCGAACAGGCCGCGCAATCTCTCCTCGAAGCCGAGGAAACCGGCCAGCAGACCGGCCTGCTCTCCACCGCCCACCCCACGATCACCATGGACGACGCCTATGCCGTCCAGTCCGCGCTGATCGCCCGCAAGAAATCCACCGGGCGCCGCGTGATCGGCTGGAAGATCGGCCTCACCTCCCGCGCCATGCAACAGGCACTGGGCATCACCACCCCAGACAGCGGCGTTCTGCTCGACGACATGAAGTTCGCTAACGGCGCCACCATCCCCGCGGGCCGCTTCATCCAGCCCCGCATCGAGGCCGAGATCGTCTTCGTCATGAAGGCCCCGCTCAAGGGCGCCGTCACGCGCGACGACGTGCTCGCCGCCACCGATTACGTCGCCCCCGCGATCGAGATCCTCGACACCCGGATCAAGCGCACCTGCCCCACCACCGGCCAGCCGCGCCGCATCTTCGACACCATCGCCGACAACGCCGCCAATGCGGGCATCATCCTCGGCGACCATAGGTTCGACCCCGCGAAAGAAGACCTCCGCCGCACCGGCGCCATCGTCAGCGCAAACAGCATCGTCGAGGAAACCGGCCTCGGCGCCGGCGTGCTGGGCGATCCGGTCATGGGAATCGTCTGGCTGTCCGAGCGGATGACCCAATACGGCCAGAGCATCGAACCCGGCCAGGTGATCCTCTCAGGCAGCTTCATCCGCCCGCTCGAATGCCCCCCCGGCACCGAGATCGACGCCGATTTCGGCCCCTGGGGCCATGTCACCTGCCGCTTCGACTGACCCACACCCCTGCTTCATCTGACTGAAAATACCTCGGGGGTGCTGACAAAATGCCCCGGCATTTTGCAGCTCGGGGGCTGGCCCCCGCTCCGACCTCACAACAGGCGCAACCGCCTCAGTTCACGCCAATCCCGTTTTCCCGTTGCAGTTCCCGCACATAGGCGGTGATCGCGCGGATATCCGCCCCGGTCAGCCCCGCGACCGGGGCCATGTCCCCGAACCGCCAGTGATGCGCCCGCACACCGTTCTTCACCGCCATCTCGAACGCGTAATCGGCATGATGCGAGGGCTCGTATATCTTGTGGACAAGCGGCGGCCCGCTGCCCATCACCCCGGCGGCGTTGTCGCCGTGACAGGCCACGCATTTCGCTTCAAAGGCGCGCTGGCCCATCCGTGCCTCCGCGCTGATCGTCTCGGGCAATACCGGCGTCACGATCGGGGCGCCCTCGGCCACGCCCGACACCCGGGCCGACGCCATCTCTTCGGGCAATCCGCGCGCCCCCTGCGGCGCCATGCCGGGCGCGCCGAAGAGCCACCACCCAACCGCCGCCAGCACGATCAGCGCAAACCCAAGCCCTGCAATACGCATCGTTCATCCTTTGCATGTCATTCGGATGACAGACACCCTTCCCACGGGGGAGGGTCAAGCCCGCTCAGCCCAGAAACCGCGCCGCCACGTCGCCCGCCATCCACGCGACCCGCCCGCCCGCGAACGTCGCCACCAACCTGCCGCTGCCCGGCTCCAGAACCACCAAATCCGCGCACTTGCCCGGGCTGAGCTCCCCCCGGTCGTCCAGCCCCAAAAGCCGCGCAGGCCCCGCCGAGACCAGCGCCCAGGCCCCGGCCAGGTCGAGCACCCCGGCGCGCTCAAGAAACAGAGCCGCCCGCCACAACGACGGGTAATGGTAATCCGAGGCCAGCGCATCGCACAGCCCCAGCGCAATGAGGTCGAGCGCCGAGGCATTGCCCTTGTGCGACCCGCCCCGCATCACGTTGGGTGCACCCAGAACGATTCCGTCACCGCCCGCGCGCGCCGCCTCCGCCGCCTCAAGCGTCTCGGGAAACTCGGTGATCGGGCAGCCCCGCGCGCGCCACTCCGCCCGATCCTGCGCGCTGTGGTCGTCATGGCTCCCCAGCCGCACATCCCGCGCCGCCAGTCGCGCGGCAAGTGCGCCCACGGCCCCCGGCACCTCGCCGCGACGGTCATGCATCTCCTGCATCAGCGCCAACAGCGCCTCGGGGCTGCGCCGCGACTTGAGCGCAGTCCCGGCCAGCCGTGCGGGCCGCTTGCCCGCCGCCAGCCTCTCATGCGGCAGGTGATCGTTGAACACCACGTAATCGACGCCGAACTCCACCACCAGCGCCTCGAACTCGGCGTAAAGGTCCAAGAGATGCGTCTCGAGCCGCAACTGCACCCGCAGATCCACCTCGACCCGGTCCCGCACCCCGCCCAGCGCCTCCAGCATGGCGCGGGCGAAGTCCGGCCCGCGCAAGCCGCCCTCCCAACTGAAGAACTGGGCCAGCACGCCAGTGGTGATCCCGTTCGCGGCCAATTCCGCGGCGCAGGCCTCGATGCCCCCGCCCATATCCTTCATCGCCCCCCGGCGCGGCGCCACATGGCGCTCGAACCCGTCGCCATGAATGTCCACGATCCCCGGCAGGACCTGATAGCCCGAAAGATCGACCGCCCGCCCCACCGGCGCCTTCGCGATCACCCCGTCGGCAAACCCCAACGGCGCCTGGTCGAGCCCCCCGGGCCGCAACACCTGCGCCCCCTCAAGCGTCAGCGCGAGGCTCACCTGCCCGGCCCCGGGATCAGGTCGCCCATCTCCATCCCGTGATCGAACTGACCATGTTCGAGGAAATACAGCACCTGCGCGATCACCATCGGCGCGTTCATCATGAAGGTATGCGTGACCGGCAACACGATATGATCCGCCATTCCCTCGACCCGGGTCGAGGCGACCGAGACCTTGCCATCATCCGGCCCGGGCAGGATCACCGAATAGGCCGGGCTCAGCGACCGGTTCCCGGCGATCACGCCCAGATCGAACGCGACCGGCCCCAGATGCGCGGGCAGCCCCTCGGGCCCGGTGCCAAGCTGCATCCCCGCCGGGCCGTTGATCCAGTCGAACACCGCGATATCGCCCAGCGTATCCACCAGCTCCGACCCCTGGTTGGGCGGGGCCAGCATCACCACCCGGCCAAGGTTGGCCGGTTGATGCGTCTCGAGCCATGTGCGCACCAGGATGCCACCCATCGAATGGGTCACGAAATGCACCGTGTCGTCGCCGCAATCGTCCACCGCCCTCGGCAGGGTCTTGACCACGAGCGACACGATGGTCTCCTCGGTCGACGGGTATCCGGGCCGCACCACCCGGTAACCTTCGGTTTCAAGAACCTCTTCCATCACCAGGAACGACACCTCGCTGCGCGCCAGCCCATGAAGCAGCACGACACAATCCGCCCGCGCCATGACGGGAAACATCAGCATTATGAGGAAAAGCCACCGCATGGGGCTTGAGATAGGCCGAAACCCGCGCCTATGAAAGGGCGTTATGAGCACATGCCCCATCCGCCTCGCCACCCGCGCGCTTTTGCTGCACGATGACCGGCTGTTGCTGGTCAACGCCTTCCCGGATGCGTCCTCCACGCTCTGGTGTGCGCCCGGTGGCGGGGCCGATCCGCATATGTCCCTGCCCGACAACCTCGCCCGCGAGGTGCACGAGGAAACCGGCCTTTCCATCGCGGTCGGCGCGCCCGCCCTCGTCAACGAGTTCCACAACCCGGACACCGACTTTCACCAGGTCGAGGTGTTCTTTCGCTGCACCCTCACCAGCGGCGAGATCACCGACGACTGGATCGACCCCGAGGGCATCGTCCACCGCCGCCGCTGGGTCGCCCGCGCCGAAATGGCGGGGCTGCGCTTCAAACCCGACGCCCTGCCCGCCGCCGCATGGGGCACGGCCACCTGCGCCTATGACCCCCTCGAACGCCTCGCAAAGGCATAATTGGCAATTCCCACGCCCCCCAGCACCAGCAGCAACGCCAGCACCACGCGCAGGCTCACCGCCTCGCCCAGCAGGAGAGCACCGCCCGCGATCGCGATCACCGGCACGGTGAGTTGCGCCACCGCCGCCCGCGTCGCCCCCAGCCCCGGCAGGACGTGATACCACAGCGCATAGCCCAGCCCCGACGTCACCGCCCCCGACACCACGGCCAGCCAAAGCCCCGCCATGCTGCTCGCATCGGGTCGCATGAGCCAGACCAGCACCGCCACCGGCGCGGCCCAGAGAAAACTCGCCGCCGTCACCGCCAGCGGATCGCGCACCCCCCGCCCGATCAGCGAATAAAGCCCCCAGCCCAGCGCCGCCGCAACCATCAACCCCGCCCCCCACAGGTCGGGCGCGGCCCCGCCACTGGGCCACATCAGGTAACACAGGCCCACGAAACTCACCCCGGCCCCCAACCAGCGCCGCATCGGCACCACGTCACCGCCGATCAGCGCGCCCGCGAACATCGTCACCTGAACACCACCAAAGAGGATCAGCGCCCCGACCCCCGCGGGCAGGCTGACATAGGCGAACGAGAACCCCAGCATATAGAGCGCCAGCGCCGCAGGCCCACTCACCCCCACGCGCCACTTCACGCCACCGCCCCGCGCCGCGACCAGCAGCGCCAGCATCACCGCCCCCGAGATCAGCCGGATCGCGGCGAAACTCGCCGGTCCCGCCTCGCCCGCATCAAGCGCCAGCCGGTTGAGCACCGAATTGGCGGCAAACGCCACCATGGTCAGCGCGGTCAGAAGGAACACCTTCATGCATAGGGATTCCGCGCCGCGCGATCCTGCGACAGCGAATCTTGCCGCCGCTCGACCAGCATCTCGATCGCATCGGCCAGGTGCACCTCCTGGATGTTGTAATCACCCCGCGCCACGCGCAGGCGGTGCGCCTCAATCATCACGTCGGCATGGGTGCAACCCACCGGCGGCTCGAACCGGTAACAGGCCAGTTCGATCAACAGGCCCAGCGGGTCCTTGAAATAGATCGAATCCATGAACCCCCGGTCCTTGACCCCCGAATGCCCGACCCCGCGCGCCTCCAGCCGCTCGATCACCTGGCTGAACACCGCGTGGCTCACGTTGAACGCCAGGTGATGCACGCATCCCGGCTCGGTCGGCGTGCGCCGCCGGTCGGGGGTGCGGGTCTCGTTGGTGAAAACGGTGATCAGCCGCCCGTCGCCCGGATCGAAATAAAGATGCCCCTCATCCGGCGCATCGAGATTGGGCTGATCGAAGATGAAGGGCATGCCAAGCAGCCCCTCCCAGAAATCAATGCTGGTCTGCCGGTCGGCCCCGGTCAGCGTGATGTGATGCACGCCCTGAACCTGTAACTTGCGCATGGTCGGCCCTCCTTTTGGCCGAGGATAGACCGCCCGAGCCCCCCTGTCGCCCCCTCCCGGCGCAGGGCACCCGCGCGCGATTGCACAGGATCGGGCCCGGATCGGTCATCCCGGCAGTGTCACGATGGCAGCCCCGCGATCCGTCGCAACGATCGTGTGCTCATACTGCACGACATGAGCGGCCGGCTCGCTGTAAAGTGTCCAGCCATCGCGCCCGTCGGCCGCCCAAAGCCCGCCGGTCGAGAGAAAGGGTTCGACGGTCATGACAAGCCCCTTGTGAATGCGACGGGTATCCCCACGAGTGGGCCAGGTCGGGATCTCTTCCGGATATTCGTGCAGGGATCGGCCCACACCATGACTCGCGAGATTTCGGATCAGCGTGTAGCCCCGGTCCGAGGCGAAGCGCCCGATGGCCCGTCCGATACCGGCCAACG
The DNA here is from genome assembly GCF_008369105.1 of Aquicoccus porphyridii. Taxonomy (GTDB): domain Bacteria; phylum Pseudomonadota; class Alphaproteobacteria; order Rhodobacterales; family Rhodobacteraceae; genus Aquicoccus; species Aquicoccus porphyridii. Next base: position 232,407 of record NZ_VINQ01000004.1, read on the forward strand.
GCTTGTTGCGGCCGACCTGCGCAATCCCGATTTGCATCGCGCGCTTCCCGTCTCGGCAGAGGCGAGTTAGCGACGGGGCCACCGGCGGAACACGATAGGTCGCGCCGGTATCCGCGAAAAAGCCGTTCCTGGAAGCCGACACATCAATATTCACAAGATCACCGCGTGCAATGACACGCTCGCCGGGAATACCGTGTGCGATCTCCTCGTTCACACTTATGCACGTGGCTCGTGGAAAGCCGTAAACCGATTGCGGTGCCGAGACAGCCCCTTCACGCTCCAGCAGGTCGCTGCCGATCTCGTCCAGTTCCCCGGTGGTCATGCCCGGCTCCATCGCCTTCGCCATGGCCTGCATCGTATTCGCGACAATTCGGCCGATCTCTTTCAACCCATCCAGTTCATCTTGCTTTGTGATCGTCATCGCCGATGCTCCTTCGTTCAGGGCCAGCGTAGCACTGAAGGGTTGGATTGTCCCGCAGACCGGAAGTTGACCTTGTAGAGGTCCGGCTCATGCCGAAACTCTCGAAGTTTCCTTCGCAATCGTCAACGCTTCAGCCCCTCTTGCGGCGAAGCTTCGTGCCCCGAGACGCGGCACCGCAAAATAAAAAGGGGCCACCCGTGGGCAGCCCCTTCCATATCGGCAAGGCCAAAGCAGCTTACATCATGCCGCCCATGCCGCCCATGTCGGGCATGCCGCCGCCAGCACCGCCACCGGCGCCTTCTTTCTGCGGCTTGTCGGCCACCATGGCTTCGGTCGTGATCAGCAGACCGGCGATCGAGGATGCGTCCTCAAGCGCGGTGCGCACCACCTTGGCCGGGTCGATCACACCGTATTTGAACATGTCGCCATATTCTTCGGTCTGCGCGTTGAAGCCAAAGCTCTTGTCTTCGCTTTCACGGATCTTGCCCGCCACGACGGCACCATCGACACCGGCGTTCTCGGCGATCTGGCGCAGCGGCGCTTCAAGCGCGAGGCGCACGATCTGGATGCCGCGGTTCTGGTCGATGTTGACACCCTGAAGGCCGTCAAGCGCCTTGGCAGCTTGAACCAGTGCAACACCACCGCCCACGACGATGCCTTCCTGAACGGCGGCCCGGGTGGCGTTCAGCGCGTCATCGACGCGGTCCTTGCGCTCTTTCACCTCGGTTTCGGTCATGCCGCCCACGCGGATCACGGCCACGCCACCGGCGAGCTTGGCAACACGCTCCTGGAGCTTCTCGCGGTCGTAATCGCTGGTGGTTTCCTCGATCTGGGTGCGGATCTGCGAAACACGCGCCTCGATCTCGGCTTTCTCGCCAGCACCGTCAACGATGGTGGTCTCGTCCTTGGTGATCGTGACCTTCTTGGCGGTGCCCAGCATGTCCATGGTGACATTCTCAAGCTTCATGCCAAGATCTTCGCTGATCACCTGGCCGCCGGTCAGGATGGCGATATCCTGAAGCATGGCCTTGCGACGATCGCCAAAGCCCGGTGCCTTGACAGCCGCGATTTTCAGACCGCCGCGCAGCTTGTTGACCACGAGGGTGGCCAGCGCTTCGCCTTCGACGTCTTCCGCGATGATAAGCAGCGGCTTTTGCGACTGGATGACGCTCTCGAGCAGCGGAACCATCGGCTGAAGGCTCGACAGTTTCTTCTCGTGCAGCAGGATCATGCAGTCATCGAGATCGGCAATCATCTTGTCGGGGTTGGTCACGAAATAGGGCGACAGGAACCCACGGTCGAACTGCATACCCTCGACCACGTCGGTTTCGGTCTCGAGACCCTTGTTTTCCTCGACGGTGATGACACCCTCGTTGCCGACTTTCTGCATCGCATCGGCGATCTGGCGGCCGATTTCGGCTTCGCCGTTGGCCGAGATGGTGCCGACCTGGGCAACTTCATCGCTGTTGTCGACAGGGCGCGACGCGGCCTTGATCGCCTCGACCACCTTGCTGGTGGCAAGGTCGATGCCGCGCTTGAGATCCATCGGGTTCATGCCGGCGGCAACCGCCTTCATGCCTTCCTTGACGATCGACTGGGCCAGAACCGTCGCGGTGGTGGTGCCGTCGCCGGCCTCGTCATTGGTGCGGTTGGCCACTTCCTTGACCATCTGCGCGCCCATGTTCTCGAACTTGTCTTCCAGCTCGATTTCCTTGGCCACGGACACGCCGTCCTTGGTGATGCGCGGCGAGCCAAAGCTCTTGTCCAGCACCACGTTACGGCCTTTCGGGCCCAGCGTCACCTTGACCGCATCGGCCAGGGTGTTCACGCCCTTGAGAATCTTGTTACGGGCGTCGGTGTTGAATTTCACGTCCTTTGCAGACATGTGCAATCTCCTTGCATTTTTGTTCGTTGAAACGGTCAGATCAGGTCACGATCCGCGGAATTCAGGCCGCCTTGGCCGCCTTGCCGCTTCCCATGATGCCCATGATGTCGGACTCTTTCATGATCAACAGTTCCTCACCGTCGATCGTCACTTCCGTGCCCGACCATTTGCCGAACAGAACGCGATCGCCGACCTTGACATCAAGGGCGATGCGCTCGCCGTCCTCGTCGCGCGCGCCCGCGCCAACTGCGACGATTTCACCTTCCGCCGGCTTTTCCTTGGCGCTGTCGGGGATGATCAGCCCGCCTGCGGTTTTCTCTTCGCTTTCAACGCGGCGCACGACCACGCGGTCATGAAGCGGTGTAAATGCCATCTCTGTACTCCTCTGAGACAGTCGTTTCTCCCGGGCTCGCCACGCCCGAAGCACGTGAGCGAGCGTTAGCACTCATTGGGTTCGAGTGCTAACGGCGTATAGCTAAGGTTATGGCCCGCGCCTGTCAAGACAGCGTTTCGCGAAAATTGGCGCCGTCCTGCACACCGACCTTCACAGCCCCCGACTTCGGGGTTAAGCCCGCGCCGCAAACACGCTAACCTGCCCCCCGAACCCCGCCATCCCGACCGGAGCCCGACCCGTGCGATTCCTCCTTGTTGCCCTCCTGCTGATTGCCCGCCCGGCGCTCGCCCTCGAGTGCGCCGGCACCGACCTGCTCACCACGATGCCAGAGCCCGACCGCACCGCGCTCAAGGCCCGCGCCGAGGCCACGCCGCATGGCCACGGCCTGCTCTGGCAGGCAACCAGGGACAACACGCGCTTCACGATCTTCGGCACCTATCACCTGCCGCACGAGCGGACAACGGCCCATCTCGACGCCCTCCTGCCCCGCGCCCGCGCCGCCGACATCGCCTATTTCGAGATGAACACCCCAGATGCCCGGGCGTTCGAACGCATGGCCGCGACCCGGCCCGGTCTCATCTTCATCGCCGACGGGCCGACCCTGCCGGAACGCCTCGCCGAAGACGAATGGCAAGCGCTGCACCGGCAAATGGCCACCCGCGGCTTTCCCGCCTTCATGACCGCCAAGCTGCGCCCGGTCTTCGTCTCGATGATGCTGGGAATAAGCCCCTGCGCCCTCAAACAGCAACAATCCGGCGCGAAAGGCATCGACCACCGCCTCGCCGAAACCCTGCATGCCGAATCCCGCGACACCCGCTCGATCGAGGACCCGATGACGACCCTGCAGATCTTCGACGCCTTCCCCCCCGAGAAAGAGCTCGACATGATCCGCCTCGCGCTCGACATGGCCATCGACCCCGACGATCTGGGCACGACCCTGCTGAATGCCTACCTGCGCCAGGAAATCGCGCTCATCTGGGAACTCGGGCGCGACATCTCGCTCGCCCATGGCGGACCAACCGCCGAAGAGGATTTCGCCCTGTTCGAACGCGTCCTGCTGACCCAGCGCAACCGCGACTGGGCCGACACCTTGCTGGCCGATGCGACCCGAAACCCTGACCAGACCGCCTTCGTCGCCGTCGGCGCGGCGCATCTCATGGGCGACACCGGCCTCCTCAACCTGCTCGAACGCGCTGGCTACACGATCACGCCCCTGCCCTTCGACCAACCGGAGAGACACCGCCAATGAAGATCACCGCCAACGACATCACGCTCGAAATCGAGGATCACGGCCCCGCCGACGCCCCCGCCATGATCCTGGTCCGGGGCCTCGGCACACAGCTTGTCCACTGGCCCGAGAACCTCGTGCAGGGCTTCGTCAATTCCGGGTTCCGCACGATCAGTTTCGACAACCGCGACGTCGGCCGCTCGCAACGCTGCCCCGCCCCCGGCGTGCCCGGCGATGCCGATGAGATCACCGCAAAAATCATGGCGGGCACCGACATTCCCCCCGCCTACACGCTCGATGACATGGCCCGCGACGTGATCGGCCTCATGGATGCACGCGGCATCGAACGCGCGCATGTCTTCGGCATCTCCATGGGCGGCGCCATCACCCAGCTCCTCGCCCTCGACCATGGCGACAGGTTGCTGAGCGCCACCATCGTCATGACCGCCGCGCGCCCGCTGCTCGAGCGCGGGCGCATCGCCGACATGCTGCCGCGGCTGCTTGCACGCCCCGAAACCCTCGACGAGGCCCAGGACAACTGGGTCGCGGGCCACGCCTCCTTCGGCTCGCCCGGCTTTCCCATGGCCGAAGAGGACATCCGCGCCGAGGCCCGCCTCGCCTGGTCGCGCGGCGCCGATGCCGAAGGCGTGAACCGCCAGCTTCTGGCCACGCTCGATGCCCCCGACCGCCGCCCCCGCCTTGGCGGCGTGACCACCCCCTGCCTCGTGATCCACGGCACCGACGACACGCTGATCCCGGTCGAGATGGGCGCGGAAATCGCCGATCACATCCCCGGTTCCGAATTCCACCCGATCAAGGGCATGGGCCACATCATCACCCCGCTCCTGGCCCCGCAAATCGTCTCGCTGGTCGGCGATTTCATCCGCCGGCGGGGGTAGGTGCGCCGACCTTCCGCGCCACCCTATCCCCGACCCCCGCTCTCTTTCTTGGTGAAAATACTCAAATCCCACCCCTCCACCCGCACCCGGCGCCATCCGGTGCGCGCGAAGGACGGGCGCGGGGTGGGTGGGCGGGTGGGCGCGCCCGTCCTTCGCGCCTGATGCATGTCGCATCGGAAGGATTCAAGCCTACCCGCCCCGGMACATCAAGCATCGCAAATGTCCCGAAAACACCAGACGCAGCCACGGTATCCGCGATTCACCCGGTTCCCGAAACGCCATGCCCGATCTCGATCACCTCGGATTCGGTCACGATCATGTCGAGCGGCTGATCGGTCGGCTCAAGCGGCAGGGTGTCGTCCTCCTGCGCGCCATAGGCAAACCCGATGGCCAGCGTCGGGCGCTTGGCCCGCAGCATCTCCAGCGTGCGGTCATAGAACCCGCCGCCATAGCCCAACCGCCCGCCACGCCGATCGAACGCGACCAGCGGCACGATCAGGATCTCGGGCTCGATGAAATCATCGACCGCCGGAATCATCGCCCCGAACGGGCCCTCGCGCAGCGCGCAACCCGGCTGCCAGCGCGAGAATTTGAGCGGCAGGCCCCGCCCCATGATCACCGGCACGCAAACCGGCCCATGCGCGGCGGCCTCCTCCATCGCGGGCAACGGAGAGATCTCGGTGCGGATCGCCATGTAGCCCGACATCGGCACGCCCCGGTGCCCGGCCAGAACCTCGCTCAGATGCCCGGCCTCGCCCGGCCCTGCGGCTTCATGCGCGGCCTTGCGCCGGGCGAATGCCGCCTTGCGCGCCGCCGCCTTGATGTCGGCAAGATCGGTCATAACAGCACCCACGAGGCCAGCCCGAGAAAGGCGAAAAACCCGACCACGTCGGTCACCGTGGTCACGAACGGCCCCGAGGCCAGCGCCGGGTCGATCTTCAGCCGGTCAAGCAGCAGCGGAATCACGATCCCGCCAAAGGCCGCCGCGACCTGCGTCATCAGCATCGCGCTGCCGATCACCACGGCCAGCATCGGCACCCCGAACCAGAACGCCGCCACCAGCGCCATGGCCAGGCCGAACAGCGCCCCGTTGAGCGCCCCCACCACCAGTTCGCGCCGGATGATACGCCGCGCGTTCTGCCCGGTCAGGTCACGGGTGGCGATCGCGCGCACCGCCACCGCCATCGTCTGCGTGCCCGCATTGCCCCCCATCGAGGCGACGATCGGCATCAGCACCGCAAGCGCCACCATCTGGTCGATCGTGTCCGAGAAGAGGTCGATCACCAGCGAGGCAAAGATCGCCGTGACCAGGTTCACGAACAGCCACGTGGCCCGCCCGCGCATGGTCTCCAGCACGTTATCCGAAAGGCTCGCCTCCTCGCTGACGCCCGCCATGCGCAGCATGTCCTCCTCGTGCTCCTCGTCCAGCACGATCATCGCGTCGTCGATGGTGATCACCCCGGCCAACCGGCCCTCGTCATCCACCACCGGGGTGGAAATCAGGTGATACTGGTTGAACGCATAGGCCACGTCCTCTTCGTCCTGATCGACCGGGATCGTGCGAAAACTGTCCTCGGTCATGTCCTGCAACGCCTGCGCGCGCGGCGCCGACATGATCTTGCCCAGCGTCACGTAACCGGTGGGCCGGTGACGCGGATCGACCAGGATGACGTGATAGAACTGCTCGGGCAGGTCCTCCTTGCCGCGCATGAAGTCGATCGCCTCGCCGACGCTCCAATGCTCGGGCACCGCCACGACCTCGCGCTGCATCAACCGACCGGCCGAATCCTCCGGATAGCTCAGCGCCTGGCGCACCACCATCTGGTCGGCATCGTCGAGCGCGCCGATGATCGCCTGCTGCTGCGGCTCTTCGAGGTCTTCCAGAAGGTCGACCACGTCGTCGCTTTCCAGATCGCGCACCGCATCGGCAAGAACATCGGGATTGAGAACCCCGATCACCTCCTCGCGGATCGATTCGTCGAGCTCCGACAGGATGTCGCCATCGAACTCGACCCCGTAAAGCGCGATCAGGCGGCGCCGGTCCGGGCTGTCGATCTGTTCGAGAAGGTCGGCGATGTCGGCCGCGTGCAACGGCTCCATCAACTCGATCAGCGCGTCGCGGTCGCCCACGTCCACGGCATCGAGAATCGCCGCGACCTCGCGCCGGTTCAGCCCGTAACCCTCTTCTTCAAGGGGGGTCTCATCCTCGGTCACCCGCTCCTGATCGTCCATCGCGCGCCCCTGTTCCCGTTCACCCGGACCATATGAGCAAACCCGCCCGGGGAACAGCAACAATGCGGCGAAACGGGCCGGTTTCGCGCCCTCCTCACCTCACCTGCAGGCTGGCCTCAGCTCCCGCTCCCGGCCAGCCGCGCCGCCAGCGCCACCTGCCGCGCCACCACCGCGCGCGGATCGACCGTCATCACCCGCCCATCCCGCACCACCACGCGCCCCTCGACCAGCAGATCACGCACCCCAACCGGCCCGGCCAGCAATATCGCCGCCGGGTCCCAGCTTCCGGCACTCTCGATCCCCGACACGTCCCAGATCGCCACATCCGCCCGCTTGCCCGGCATGATTCGCCCGCACTCATGCCGCCCCAGCACCTCGGCCCCGCCGCGCGTCGCGATCTCCAGCGCCTCGCGCGCGCTCATCGCGTCGGCCCCGCGCGCCACCCGCTGCAACAGCATCGCAGCCCGCGCCTCAAGCACAAGGTTCCCCGCATCGTTGCTGGCCGACCCATCGACGCCCAATCCCACGCGCAGCCCCGCATCGCGCATGTCGCGCAGTGGTGCGATCCCGCTGCCAAGGCGGCAATTGGAACAGGGGCAATGCGCCACGCCCGTGCCCGTGCGCGCGAACAGCTCGATCTCCTGCCCGTCGAGCTTCACGCAATGCGCATGCCACACGTCGTCCCCGGTCCAGCCCAGACCTTCGGCATATTGCCCCGGGCGACAGCCGAACATCTCAAGGCTATAGGCGACATCCTCCTCGTTCTCGGCGAGGTGGGTGTGCAGCATCACCCCCTTGTCCCGCGCCAGCAGCGCGGCATCGCGCATCAATTCGCGGCTCACCGAAAACGGCGAACAGGGCGCCACGCCCACCCGCACCATCGCACCCTCGCTTGCGTCGTGATGGGCGTCGATCACCCGTATGCAATCGTCGAGAATCGCCGCCTCTCCCTCGACCAGCGCATCGGGCGGCAATCCGCCCGCGCTCTCGCCGATGCTCATCGCGCCGCGCGTCGGGTGAAACCGCAGCCCGACCTCGGCCGCCGCCGCGATCGTGTCATCAAGCCGCGCACCATTGGGATAAAGATAAAGATGATCCGACGTCATCGTGCAGCCCGACAGCGCCAGTTCAATGAGCCCCGCCTGTGCACTCACGAACATCTCTTCCGGCCCCATCCGCGCCCAGATCGGATAAAGCGTCTTGAGCCACCCGAAGAGAAGCGCATCCTGCCCGCCCGGCACCGCGCGGGTCATGCTCTGGTAAAGGTGGTGATGGGTGTTGACCAACCCCGGCGTCACCACGCACCCCGCCGCCGCGATCACCTCTCCACTGGTGCTGAGTCCGTGACCCACCTCCGCAATCACCCCGTCGCGGATCAATATGTCCGCGCCGCGCAATTCCGCGCGGCTGTCGTCCATGGTCAGGATATGGTCGGCATTTCGAATCAGGATCTCGGGCATGGCATCTCCCCTCGGACAAACCCGCCCCCCTCATCCGCAATCATCGCGCGCGGTGGAAAAGGGACCGAAGAACCGCGCGGCGGGTCCAGTATGCCCAAAGCAGTCCGCGCTCGGCAAGGGCGGTCGCATCCCGTCGCTCAGATCGGAGGACGCATCAGCGGCTGACCCAGGCAAAGCCTGGGGCGTGTCGCATTTGATTGGAAACACCCGCCCCGACCCAAGGCCGGGGCGAAGAGGCGCGAATCCGTTGCGCTGCGACATGCGCTAACATCCGGTTAAAATCCACCGCGCGCGCCGTTCACATTTGCCCCGCAAGCGCCCCGCGCCTGACCCGGCAGCCGGGCAACAGCCGGGCGGTGCACGCAAAGCACCCCCCGTTTTCGGCCCGCCGCGAATCATTAACCTTCGGCGATCACCCGGCCCAGAATCTCCAGCGCCGCCGCATGTTGCACCCGTCCCGCCGCCGCGATGACCCGCCCGCCTTGCAGCGCCGGGCGACCCTGCCAGTCGGTCACGATTCCCCCCGCCGCCTCGATCACGCCGATGGGCGCCTGGATGTCATAGTTCGACAGGCCCGCCTCGATCACAAGGTCGATATGACCCGCCGCCAGAAGCGCGTAGGCATAGCAATCCAGCCCATAGCGGGTAAGCCTGCAAACCTTTGAAACTTCACGGAAAGCCGCACCTTCGACCACGCTGCCGACCTCGGGAAACGTGGTGCAGAGAATCGCCTCGGATAGTGGCCCCTCACCCCGGGTTTTCAAATCCCGCGCGCCCTGCGGCCCGGTCATCCTTGCCTGCCCGAACCCGCCCCAGAACCGTTCGCCGATATAGGGCTGGTCGATCATGCCAAAGCGCACGGCATCGGCATCCGACGCGGCGATCAGAACACCCCATGTCGGTGTGCCCGCAACAAAGCCCCGCGTGCCGTCAATCGGGTCAAGAACCCATGTCAACCCGCTGGAACCACTGTGTTTTTCGAATTCCTCGCCGATCACCGAATCGTCCGGCCGCCGCTCGGCCAGCACCGCGCGCATCGCCTTTTCGGCGGCGCGGTCGGCCTCGGTCACCGGGTCGAACCCGCCATCGGCGATCTTGTCGCCCTTGTCCTCGGCCACGAGAGTCGCGGCCCGGAAAAAGGGAAGGACCGCCCCGCGCGCCGCATCGGCCATCGCATGGGCGGTCCCCTGAATGTCGTCGCCGTCGCTCACTCCCGCCGCTCCTCGCCTGCAAAATCAGGCCCGGAAATAGCGCGCGCCAAGCCCCGGCTCAAGCCAATCTGATCAGGACACGTCGGACAGAACCCGCGCCAGATCGAACAGGCGTCGGCGCTGGTTCTCGGGAATGGAATAATACGAGCGCACCAGGTCGAGCGCCTCCTTGTCCCCCATCAGGTCCGCAGGCACCGCCTCGTCCCGGTCCCTTGCCACATCCGCGTCTTCAAGCCCTTCAAAGAAAAAGCTTACCGGCACATCAAGTGCTTCCGAGATATCCCAGAGGCGTGACGCGCTCACGCGGTTGGCCCCCGTCTCGTATTTCTGGATTTGCTGAAACTTGATCCCGACCTTCTCGGCCAGTTGTTGTTGCGTCATGCCCACAAGCCACCGACGGTGGCGAATACGTTTGCCGACATGCACGTCCACGGGATGTGCCATTCACGTCTCCTCTTCAAATTAGTCCTCGTTACCCAGACTCGCACCCCCAATTCGCTTGGTAGGCTTTGGGCTGCAATTTGAACGCGAATCCAGAAAGGGCGAAATCGCGTGCGTATTTGTTTATCAGGACGGGGCGGAAATTCAACACTTTTACACCCGATTTTGGCGAGCTTTCCCTTGCGTCAATCTATTTCTGCGTGTTGAGCCTGCGAGAAAAAGCGTTGCAAAAACAAATGCTTCCGCAATATGTGGAAAACCCGGCCAAACTGGCGTATCGAACCAGTCACGGGATTCGTCACATTCACGCGGGGATCTTATCATGCGCGCTTTCCAGATCGAAACCTTCGACACGCCACCCCGACTGGTCGAAGCTACCACGCCGGAACCCGTCAAAGGAGAAATTCGCCTGCGCATCCACGCATGTGGATTGAATTTTGCCGACCTGCTGATGAGCCAGGGCAAATACCAGGACACGCCCACCCCGCCCTTCACCCTCGGGATGGAGGTCGCGGGCGTGGTCGACGCACTTGGCCCCGGCGTGACCGGCCCCGCGCCGGGCACCCGCGTCGTCGTGTTCGGCGGGCGGGGCGGGCTGGCCGAGACGGGGTGCTTTCCCGCCGACCGCGTCACGCCGATCCCCGATGACATGCCCTTTACCGATGCCGCGGCCCTGCAGATCGCCTATGGAACAAGCCATGTCGCGCTCGATCACAAGGCGCGGCTCAAACCGGGCGAAACCCTCCTGGTGCTGGGCGCGGCGGGGGGCGTGGGTCTCACCGCCGTCGAGATCGGCAAGCTGATGGGCGCCCGGGTCATCGCCTGCGCCCGTGGGCGTGACAAGCTCGAGATCGCCGCCCGGGCCGGGGCCGATCACCTGATCGACGCGCGCACCGAAGACATCCGCGAAACCGTCAAGGCACTGGGCGGGGCCGACGTGGCCTATGACCCGGTGGGCGGCGATCAGTTCACCGCCGCCCTGCGCGCCTGCAACCCCGAGGCCCGCATCCTCGCCATCGGCTTCGCCAGCGGCGACGTGCCGCAGATTCCCGCCAATCATCTTTTGGTTAAAAATGTCGACGTTCTGGGCTTCTACTGGGGCGGCTACCTCAAATTCCGCCCCTCCGTCATCACCCAAAGCCTCACCACCCTGCTCGACTGGTACGGCCAAGGATTGATCAAACCGCATGTCAGCCACGTGCTACCGCTCGACCGCGCCGCCGAAGGGCTCGAATTGTTGCGCAGCCGCGCCTCGACCGGCAAGGTGGTGATCACCCCGTGACGCCACCGATCGGGCGCGGGCGGAAACAGTCAATTCGGCAGGTTCCGAACCGGAAAAGCTTGAAATGAGGGCCTGACTCACCGATATTCAAAACGAAGACCCGATCGCATGATGCGACCGGGATGAATGTTGCAACTCGGAGGCTTTGATGGCTGAACTGAACACGATCCGGACAACGGCGGGTGCCCGCTCTTCCGCGATTGACCAAGGGCTGCGCGCCCATATGAACAAGGTCTATGGCACGATGTCCATCGGCATGCTCATCACCGCGCTCGCGGCTTGGGCGATTGCCGGGCTTGCCGTCACGACCGACCCTGCCGCTGCCGTTGGGCAGATCGGCAATGGCAAATTGCTGACCGGACTTGGTGCCGCGATCTACACCTCGCCGCTGCGCTGGGTGGTGATGCTCGCGCCGCTGGGCATGATCTTTGCCTTCGGCGCGCTCACCAATCGGATCTCGGCGGCCGGGGCACAGCTCTTCTTCTGGACCTTCGCGGCGCTGATCGGCGTCTCGCTCAGCTCGATCTTCATCTTCTACACGTCCTATTCGATCATCCAGACCTTCCTCGTGACGGCAATCGCCTTCGGGGGCCTGTCGCTCTGGGGTTACACCACGAAAAAGGACATCTCGGGCTGGGGCAGCTTCCTGATCATGGGCGTGATCGGCCTTCTGGTCGCGATGGTCATCAACTGGTTCCTGCAATCGCCGGCGATGATGTACGCGATCTCGATGATCGGCGTGCTGATCTTCGCGGGGCTCACCGCCTATGACACACAGCGGATCAAGAGCACCTATCTCGCCCATGCCCATCACGGCGACACCGAATGGCTTGAGAAGTCGGCGATCCACGGGGCGTTGAACCTCTATCTCGACTTCCTCAACATGTTCCAGTTCCTCCTGATGTTCATGGGGCAGCAGGAATAGGGCAACCGCCGATACCAACGCTGAAAGGGCCGGTCACAGCGACCGGCCCTTTTTCTTTTGGCAAGGATGACCCGATCCATCCGGGCGCAACCGCCCGCGCCCCGCAAAAGAAAAAGCCGCCCCCGAAGGCGCGGCCCCAATCTTCCCAAGGTCAGGCGATCTTACTTGATCTTGCCTTCCTTGTATTCGACATGCTTGCGCGCGACCGGGTCGTATTTGCGTATGCTCATCTTCTCGGTCATCGTGCGCGCGTTCTTTTTCGTCACGTAGAAATGGCCCGTGCCCGCGGTCGAGTTCAGGCGGATTTTGATTGTGGTCGGCTTCGCCATTGGTCTTCTCCTGCGGCGGGCGTCATTGCGCCCGCGAAAATCTCATGAAGCCTGTCTTTTAACGATGCGCGCCCCCGAGTCAACCACGTTTCTCGACCGGGCCGGGCGGAAACAGCAGATCATAGGCCCAGTTGAACGCGAACGCGTAGAGAAGATAAAATGCCGCCATCGAAAGATCGAGCCAGAACGCCTCGATAAACCCGATATCCAGGTGCCACGCGATGAATGGCAACAGGATGATCAGCAACCCCGCCTCGAACAGCATCGCATGGACGACCCTGAGCCACAGCGGCTTGCGCAGTGCCCCGGTCAACCGCACAAGCACCCGGTCGAACGCCAGGTTGTAGATATAGACCCACACCATCGCCAGCGTCGTGCCCACAAGGGCAACCGTGCCGATTTCCGCCATCGGATAGCCAAGCCCCCATGACCCGAGCAACGTAAGGATCAAGAGGCCCGACACCTCGAAGGAAACCGCGTGAACAATCCTGTCCCAGGTGGTGCGCATGTCGCCGCCCCCAATCATTTCTCCGGGTCGTCCCGGACATGTCGCCCGATCATCGGGGGAGGCCGTCCTCTCTTGGACGAAACATAGGTTACCACGCCGCGGGATGCCAGCCTGTCGCAACCAGGGCGTGTTGCACTCGATCGGCCTCAAGCATTCACCCCGCGGCGCGAAGCGCGGCCACGGTATTGCCGATCCAGGTCGTTCCCGAAACGCCAAGTATGGTCGATATGATTGCGCGGAGGGCCTGTAAGCCGGATTCTGTCCAAGGGGTCGCCCCCTCTGGATGACCATTCCTCTGATCCCGCGATTGCCCGCGGGCTCAAGCTGCCAACCCGGATCGCTCGGGCCAAGGCGCCCCTGCCGCGATATCCCGGACCGTGATCCGGGATCAGGCCAGCGCACGATCCCTATTCGGCATTGCTCCCGGTGGGGCTTGCCATGCGGGCGCTGTTGCCAGCCCCCCGGTGGGCTCTTACCCCACCGTTTCACCCTTACCAGCGTGCCGCAAAGCGGCGCGCGTGGCGGTCTGTTCTCTGTGGCGCTTTCCGTCGGGTTGCCCCGCCCGGGCGTTACCCGGCACCGTTGCCTTGTGGAGTCCGGACTTTCCTCGCAAGACCCGAAAGCCTCACGCGGCCATCCGGCCCTCCGCGCAGACCCCAGTTAGGCACTCCGCGCGCCCCGGTCAACGGGGAAACGCGCCGCCAGATCGGCCATCGCCGCCGCATCCGCATCACATACCGGCCCTGCCCCCCATGGCCGAAACCGCAACCGGAACGCCTCAAGGATCATGTCATCGGCCACATCCCCAACCGGATAACCGAACCGCGCCGCATCTCTCGCGAAATCCCCCGGCGCCGCCCGCCCGGGCCACACGCTCACCCCCTGCAACGCCAGCCGCGCCCAATCGAACCGGCGCCCCGGATCGCCCTTGCGCCCCGGTGCCATGTCGGAATGGCCGATCACCCGTTCGGGCGGAATCCGCCAGCGCCCCATGATCCCGCGCATCACCCCTTCCAGCGCCGCCATCTGCGGCTCGGGAAACGGGTGGTCGCCGCGATTGGCCAGCTCGATCCCGATCGAGCGGGAATTGACGTCCCTGACATCGCCCCAGCGTCCCGCACCCGCATGCCAGGCGCGCGCCTCCTCGTCGATCATTTGCCAGACGCGCCCACGCTCACAGATCAGGTAATGCGCCGACACCTCGGCCGCGGAATCGCACAGCCGGTCCAGCGCCGCCTCCGCGCTCTCCATCGCGGTATAATGAATCACCACCATGTCGGGCCGGGCCCCTGCACGCCGTGGCCCGCAATTGGGCGAAGGATGCCAGACCGGACCCGCCAGCGGGATCAGTTCCCGCGAACCTTGCGAAACGGCGCCGGGTCCCAGTCACAGGCATAACCATCGCCATCGGGATCGAGCCCCAGCCGGTCGCGCTGCGGCCCGCCCTTTTCAAGGAACTCCAGTTGCGCCAGGTCGGGCGAAGGATACTTGGCGCAATTGCGCTCATAGCGCGCCTGCGCGTTGAGCCCGCCACGCCGATACTGGCTCTGGCCCTTGGGATGCGAGGTCGAAAGCGCATATCGCACGATATTGGGCCCGCTCGCGCCACTGCGCGACGGCAGGGCAGTCGGCGGAATCACCCTGTATTGTGCCTGCTGCTGGCGTCGCAACTGGGCATCATCCTCGATCGTTCGCTCCGCATCCACCGCGCTGAAATCATTCTCGCGCGAAATGCCCGACGGATCGTTGATGACCTCCGGCGGCGGGTTGGACGCGCTGGCCTGCAGCGGCGCCTCCCCCGAATTCGCCCGCGTGGCATCGAGAACCGCGCGCGCATCCGCGGCGACATCCGCCCCCGCGTCGGTCGATGTGCCCGACAGCGGCGCGCTCGTCACCCCCTGCGCCGGGGGCAGGGCCTGCCCGGTCAGTTCCGCATCACGGACCGCCTCAAGCTCGATGTATTCCGAGTAATCGCCAAATCCCACCCCGGCCCCGCTGTCCGGGATCGAAGGCTCACAGGCCGCCAGCGCCACAAACGCCGCACCACAAAGGAAAAACCGCATGTTCAGACCCTGCCACATTGAATTGCCCGCGGTTATTACCACCATTTCCCGGGCTTGGCCACAAACCCGGCCGCCTGTTCCAGCGCATAGGCGCCATTCAGCAGATCGCCCTCTTCCCATGGCCGCCCGATGAGCTGCAGACCCAGGGGCAGCCCCTGCTTGTCGAGCCCCGCGGGCACCGCGATCCCCGGCAACCCGGCGAGGTTCACCGTGACCGTGAACACGTCGTTGAGATACATCGCCACCGGATCGGCATCGCTCATCTCGCCCAGGCCAAAGGCCGCGCTCGGCGTGGCGGGCGTCAGGATCGCGTCGATCCCAGCGGCGAACACCTCCTCGAAATCGCGCTTGATCAGCGTGCGCACCTTGCGCGCACGGTTGTAATAGGCGTCATAGAACCCTGCCGACAACACGTAGGTGCCCACCATCACCCGACGCTGCACTTCGGGGCCAAAGCCTTCGGCGCGAGTCTTTTCGTACATCTCGGTAATGCCGTCCCCCTGGGCGAGCTTGGCGCGATGGCCATAGCGCACCCCGTCATAACGCGCGAGGTTCGACGACGCCTCGGCCGGCGCGATCACGTAATAGGCGGGCAGCGCATATTTCGTGTGCGGCAGGCTGATATCCACCATCTCGGCCCCCGCATCCTCCAGCATCCGCTGCCCCTCGGCCCAGAGCGCCTCGATCTCGTCGGGCATGCCATCCATCCGGTATTCGCGCGGGATACCGATCTTCTTGCCGCGAATGTCGCCGGTCAGCATCGCCTCGAAATCCGGCACCGGCAAATCGACGCTGGTCGAATCCTTCGGGTCATGCCCGCACATCGCCTCAAGCATGATCGCCGCATCGCGCACCGATCTGGTCATCGGCCCGGCCTGGTCGAGCGACGAGGCAAAGGCCACGATCCCCCAGCGCGAACAGCGCCCATAGGTCGGCTTGATGCCGGTGATCCCGGTAAACGCCGCGGGCTGGCGGATCGACCCGCCAGTGTCGGTGCCGGTCGCCGCGAGGCACAGATCGGCCGCCACCGCCGCCGCCGAGCCGCCCGACGACCCACCGGGCGTGAGCGGCGCGTCGTCATTGCCGCGCCGCCACGGGTTGACCGCGTTGCCGTAGACGCTCGTCTCGTTGCTTGACCCCATGGCGAACTCGTCCATGTTGAGCTTGCCCAGCATCACCGCGCCCGCATCGAACAGGTTCTGCGTCACCGTCGATTCATACTCCGGCCGGAACCCGTCAAGGATCTTCGATCCGGCCTGCGATGGCACACCGCGCGTGCAAAAGAGATCCTTGATCCCCAGCGGAATCCCGCACATCGCGGGCGCATCCCCCGCCTTGATCCGCGCATCCGCCGCGCGCGCCTGCTCGAGCGCGATCTCGGGCGTGTGGTGGACAAAGGCGTTCAGGGCTCCTGCCCCCTCGACCGCCGCAAGGCAGGCCTCGGTCAACTCCACGCTCGTCACCTCGCCCGCGCGCAATGCATCGCGCGCCGCCGCGATCTTCATGCCGTTCAATTCAGCCATCACTCGACCACCTTCGGTACCGCGAAAAACCCTTCGCGCGCATCCGGCGCGTTCGACAAGACCTTCTTTTGCATGCCGCCATCCGTCACCACGTCCTCGCGCCGCTTCAATCGCATCGGCGTCACCGACACCATCGGCTCGACCCCCTCGACATCCACCTCACCCAGTTGCTCGATAAAGCCCAGCACGGCATTGAACTCCCCGGCCAACGCCTCCAGCCGGTCATCGTCCACCCTGATCCGGGCAAGCTTGGCCACCTTCGCGGCGGTTTCCTTGTCGATCGACATGCGCG
The DNA here is from genome assembly GCF_008369105.1 of Aquicoccus porphyridii. Lineage (GTDB taxonomy): Bacteria > Pseudomonadota > Alphaproteobacteria > Rhodobacterales > Rhodobacteraceae > Aquicoccus > Aquicoccus porphyridii. Next base: position 249,500 of record NZ_VINQ01000004.1, read on the forward strand.
ACTCCTGCGAAATTCCTTGCCCCGGCTCTTAGCGCCCACGCCGCCCGGCTTCAAGACAATGCGGCCCTTCCGGCATCGCCCCGCCTTTCATCTTGCCCCAAATACTCCCGCCGGAGGCACCCTGCGGGACGGTGGGCGGGGCGACGCGCCTGCGCGAGCGCCGTCACGCCGTCCGCTGCCACTGGCACAGCGCCCCACAGATGTTATCCTGCCCCCGACCACACGAACCCCAAGGGAGGCATTTCATGAACATCATCTGGCTCGGACACGGCTCATGGCGCATCGAAACCGGCGGACAGGTCCTGCTGATCGATCCGTGGCTCACCGGCAACCCGCTCCTGCCCGAAGAGCGCCACGACGAGGCGGTCAAGGGCGCGACCCATATCCTGCTCACCCATTGCCATTTCGATCACGTCGCCGATCTCCTGTCGCTCTGCCACAAGCTCGGCGTTCCCGCCTATGGCCAATACGACATCATGAGCCATTACGCAGAGAACGAAGGCATCGAGGCGGTGGGCTTCAACAAGGGCGGCACCGTCGATCTCAACGGGATCAAGGTCTCGATGGTCCCGGCCTCGCATTCCAACAGCTTCGCCACGCCCGAAGGCCCGCGCGGCGCCGGCTCCGAGGTGGGCTTCATGATCGCCGCCGAAGGCCACGTGATCTATGCCTCGGGCGACACCGACATCATGGCCGACATGGATTGGATGGGCGACTATTACAAACCCGATATCGGTATTCTCTCGGCCGGCGGGCATTTCACCATGGACATGAAGGGCGCGGCCTATGCCGCCAGGCGCTATTTCAACTTCAAGACGGTGATCCCCGGCCATTACCGCACCTTCCCGCTCCTCGAACAGGACGCCTCCGGCCTCGCCGCGGGCCTGCCCGGCGTGAACGTGATCGAACCGCAAGTGCTCGAACCGATCACGATCTGAGATATCAGGCCGCCGCGCCCCGGCAAATCGGGGCGCGGCGTGCCGTTCCATGATCTGAATCAAAGCCCGGACCCTCCGGATCGTGCAACCTGACCCTGCGAACAGGAGGCACGGAATGGAAACCCTTATGGCGGCCGCGGCATCACGATGCCCGGTCCTATCACAAGCATCCGCAGCGTCGCGCGAGACGCTCATGCGTCACGCGCTCTTGCGCCATGTCGAGCGGGGCACATGCATCTTCAGTCATGGGGCTGCGGCCGAAAGCGGCTATATCCTCATGGGGGGCTGGATAAAAATCACCCGAACCCAGCCCTGCGGCGCGATCAGCATCCTGACGCTGCACGCCCCCGGCGAAACCTTCGGCTTTGCCGACAGCATCCGCAGGCTTCCACGTAGCGCCACGGCCGAGGCCGCCACCGACTGCACCATTCTGTCGGTTTCGGCGCGCTCGATCTGCCAGACCATGCGCAGCGATTCGAGCTTCGGAAATGCCATCCTCAGCCACTCTTTCCAGCAGAACGACTCGCTCCTGCAACAACTCGAAGCCCTCAAGATATTTTCCGGCATCCAGCGTCTGGCCTGCTTCCTCCTGCGCCATGCCAAACCCGGGAACGGGCGGCACATCGTCCGGCTGCCGTTCCACAAGCATCTCGTCGCCCATTACCTTGGCCTCAAACCGGAAAGCCTGTCGCGCAGTCTTGCCAAGTTGAAAGAGTACGGCGTTCGCACAGTTCCCGACGGGATCGAGATTTCCAACCCCGGGGCCCTCGAAGCGCTGATCGGCGAAACGTCCGATATCCGGCATCGCGAAATCGCCTGACCGGCAGCCCCCATCAATGACAAGCCCGGCACCCATGCACACGACGTGGGCGCAAGGGCACGACCGATTTCCGAAATTGCATGGAGACTTGCCAGCGCATTGCGATTTGCGTCAAAGGTGCACAACCCATCCGTTCAGCCATGGCGAAGGGAAACAGGATGCCGGCCGAGGGCCCAGAGAACCCTGAGAACACCGCGACATCCGCGGGCCGCTCCCAAAAGGGCGAAAGCACATCGCGCGCCATCGTGCGCGATGTCGTGAAAGGTCTCTACGAGGGCCGATACGTGGCCGGCCAGCGCCTCGTCGAACCCGACCTCATGGCCCACTACAACGTCAGCCGCAGCACAGTCCGCGAAGCCCTGAAAGAGCTCGGTTCCGAGGGCATTGTCGAGATTGCCGCCTTCCGTGGCGCGCAGATCCGCAAACTGACCCGCGCCGAGGCGGCCAACCTGTTTTCCATAACCGAGGTCATTCTCGGGCTCGCCGCCCGGCAGGCCGCCCAGAACATCGACGCGCCCGGTGCGCGCGAAAAGATCGAGGGCCTGTTTCGCGCGATGTCCGATTACCACGACGAAGACGGCCCTTTCGGCTTCCTGCTGCGGCGCAACCGCTATTTCCGCCAACTGGTCACGATCAGCGGCAACGCGGAAATCCACCGCATCCTGCCCCGCCTTCAGGTGCATCTGATCCGCAACCGTCTCGCGGTTCCGCCAACCGAACGGATCGAAGGCTATCGCCAGATCACCCGGGCGGTTCTGGCAGGCGACGCCATCGCCGCGGAAGAGGCCGCGCGCGAATATGTCCGGAAGACGGCGGCCTGCATCCTGCCGCATTTCCCGGAGTAACCGGCCCCGCCTCAGGCCCCACGCCCCTCCGGCGGGCGTTTTTCAAGCAAGGCACGCGCCGCTTCGTCACCGCACGCCGCGCATCGACCCGGATCGCCAGTCAGGATCACCTCGTTGACCACCCCGCCCCCGATACCCTCCGTCATTCCGCCTCGATCTCCACCAGAACAGCATGGGTGCTGACCTGCATACCCTTGTCCACGTTCACCGCCGCCACCCGGCCCGCCACGGGGCTGGCATGGGCATGTTCCATCTTCATCGCCTCGATCACCAGCAATGTCTGACCGGCGGCAACCATATCTCCCACGGCGACATCCACCGACACGACATTGCCGTTCATCGTGGCGCGCAGCTTGCCATCACCGCCCGCCATCTGCGCGGTCACGCCGGGCTGATAGGTCAGGTCGGTGAAATCAAAACACCACACCCCGCTCTGGCCCCCGCTCTGAATCGTCACGCCGCCCGCCCCGGTCACCAGCGTTGCCACCCGCTCCGCGCCATCCGTCTCGAACCGGACACGGTGCCCCAGCGCCTCGATCAGCCGCAATCCGATCGGCTCATGACCTTCCATCTCGACATGGCAGACCCCGCCGCCACGCACCTGAACCCTCGGCTGATACTCGACCTCACCCCGCGACAGGCGCAGGGGGGCGAAAAACCCGTGGGTCAGCCGCGTCCCCGACCCCGCCCGCAACAGCGCGGCGGCGATCATCGCGGCACGGGCCTCGCCCCCTGCCCCGGCGACGGTCAACGCATCGCCTTGATCCGCCGCAAAGCCGGTGGTCGCCGCGCCCGCCGCAAAGACCGGATGCGCGAGGCACGCGCCAAGGAAATCCTTGTTGGTCCGCACCCCCATCGCCACGCTCTCCTGCAACCCCGCAATCAACCTGCGCCGCGCATCCTCGCGCGTGGGCCCATGCGCGATCAGCTTTGCAATCATCGAATCGTAATAGGGCGGCACCTCCGCACCGCTCTTCAACCCGTGATCCACACGGACGGAATCGGCAGGCTGCCACAGGGCCAGCCGCCCGCTTTGCGGCATGAACCCCGCCTCGGGGTCTTCCGCGCAAAGCCGCAGCTCGATCGCGTGGCCGTCAAAGGTCACATCCTCCTGCTCCAGCCGCAAAGGCTCGCCCGCCGCCACGCGCAATTGCATCTCCACAAGGTCCAGCCCGGTGATCGCCTCGGTCACCGGATGTTCGACCTGAAGCCTTGTGTTCATTTCCATGAAATAGAAATTCCCCTCGGCATCGAGCAGGTATTCGAACGTCCCTGCCCCCTCGTAACCGATCGCCTTGGCCGCCTCGACCGAGGCCCGGCCCATCTCTGCGCGCAACGCAGGGCCGACCGCAGGCGACGGCGCCTCCTCGATCAGTTTCTGATGACGCCGCTGGACCGAACAATCCCGCTCGCCCAAATGGATCACGTTGCCATGCCGGTCCGCCATGATCTGGATTTCCACGTGGCGCGGATTGATGATCGCCTTTTCCAGGAGCACCACATCATTGCCAAAGGCCGACCGCGCCTCGGATTTCGCCGATTTCAGACGGTCCAGAAAATCGCCCTCCCCCTCGACAAGACGCATCCCCCGCCCGCCGCCGCCCGCCGTGGCCTTGATCATCACCGGAAAACCGATGCGCCGCGCCTCGGTCAACAACCTCTCTTCGCCCTGATCCTCGCCCTGGTAGCCCGGCACACAGGGCACCCCCGCGGCCTCCATCAACGCCTTGGCGCGGGCCTTGTCGCCCATCGCCCGGATCGCCTCGACCCCCGGCCCCACGAAAACGATCCCCGCCGCCGCACAGGCCGCCGGAAGGTCCGGGTTCTCGGACAGGAACCCATAGCCGGGATGAATCGCGTCCGCCCCGGTCCTGCGCGCTGCCTCGATGATCGCCTCGATCCGCAGATAGGACTCCCCCGGCGCGGGTTCGCCGATGCATACCGCCTCATCGGCCATGCCCACATGCACAGCCTCCGCATCGGCCCGCGAATAGACCGCCACGGTGCCAAACCCCATGCCCCGCGCCGTGCGCATCACCCGCACCGCGATCTCGCCCCGGTTGGCCACCAGAAGTTTCGTGAACGGTGTCGGCCCGCGCATCGCCCTCTCCTGCCCGCTCACGGCCGTGCCACCGCGAATTGCATCGCGTTGGGTTGCCGCGCCTCGGCCTCCCGCGCGATCTGCATCAGCTCGATCATCAGGTCGCGCGTGTCGCGCGGGTCGATCACGCCGTCATCCAGCAGCCGCGCCGAGGTGTGAAACGCATCCATCTGCCGGTTGAAATTCTCCACGATCCGCGCCTTCAGCGCATCGAGCTTCACGCGGTCCACCGCCTCGCCCAGCCGCTCGGCGCGCATCTCCTGCACCACGGCCATCGTGCCCGCCGCCTGTTCGCCGCCCATCACCGCGGTCTTGGCATTGGGCCACGAGAAACAGAACCGCGGATGAAACCCGCGCCCGCACATGCCGTAATTCCCCGCCCCGAACGAGGCCCCGCAATAGATGGTGAATTGCGGCACCGTCGCGTTGGTCACCGCCTGGATCATCTTCGCACCATGCTTGATGCTGCCCGCCTCCTCATAGCTGCGCCCGACCAAAAACCCGGTCGTGTTGTTGAGGTAAAGGATCGGCGTGCCCGCCTGGCAACAGGCTTGTATGAAATGCGTCGCCTTGGCCGCGCCGTTGGGGTCAATCGGCCCGTTATTGGTGATGATCCCGATCGGCCAGCCCGCGATCTTCGCATTGCCGCACACCGTCGCGGCCCCGTACCGCGCCCCGAACTCGACGAAATCCGAGCCATCGACAACGCGCGCGATCACCTCTTTCATGTCCACCGGCTGACGGTGATCCATCGGCATCAGGCCCAGCAATTCCTCGCGGTCATAGGCCGGTTCGTCAAAGGCCCGGTCCACCTCACCCGCCCCGTTCCAGTCGATATTGGCCATGATCGACCGCGCCAGGCCCAGCGCCTCGCGATCATCCTCGGCCAGGAAATCGCCCAGCCCGGAAATGCCGGTGTGCATCTCGGCCCCGCCCAGCTCTTCCTCGGTCGCAACCTCCCCGGTCGCGGCCTTCAAAAGCGGCGGCCCGGCCAGAAACGCCCGCGTGCGCCCGCGCACCATGATGATGTAATCCGAAAGCCCGGTCTGATAGGCCCCGCCCGCGGTCGAACTGCCATGGGTGATCGTGACCACCGGCAGCCCCGCCGCCGACATCCGCGCGAGGTTGCGGAAAAGGTTGCCCCCGCGCACGAAATCCTCGACCCGGTAGTCCATCAGGTTCGCACCCGCGCTCTCGACCAGTTGCACATAAGGCAACCGGTTTTCCAACGCGATCTCCTGCGCGCGCAATTGCTTGTCGAGCCCCATGGGCTGCAACGCCCCCGCCGCGATGCCCGAATCCGAGGCGTTGATCACACAGCGCACCCCCGAGACATAGCCGATCCCGGCAATCACCCCGCCCCCCAGCACCGATGTCTCAAGATCCGCATGATCGAGCCCATACCCCGCCAATTTCGACAACTCGATGAACGGCCGCCCCGGATCGAGCAAAAGCGCCACCCGGTCGCGTGGCAAAAGCTGGTGGCGTTTCTCGAACCGCGCGCGCGAGCGTTCGGATGCCGCGCGGGTGCGCCCCTCGATCGCCTCCATCTGCCCCAACAGGTCGAGCATCCCCTCGCGGTTGGCCCGGAAACCCTCTGATTTCGGTGAAACTGTGCTCGCGATCCTGACCATGGCCGATCCGTGACCCCTCCGTTGGACATCTCGTATCTTATAGGCAGTCGCGGGCGCCGGTGACTTGCGTTCATTCGCTAGCCTGCCGCAGCCGGATTCATGGCCCCGACGGCGCCACCCCGAAGCGCCGCCACGTAGCGAAGTGCAGGGTCAGCGGAGACGAGAGCCGCCCGCCTCACGCATGAAGGCTTACCGCCGCGCGCGCATTGCTGTCCACCCGCAGGTTGCGCGATCCGATCCGGATCGAGCGCGGCTGAAGTCCGAAAGTCTTGCGGATCGAATGGCTGAAATGGCTCGAATCCGGATAGCCAAGGCTCAGCGCCACATCGGTAAGGCTGCCGGAATGGTTGGCATGCAAAAGGAAACCCCGCGCCCGCCGCCACATTCGATGATTGCGGAACGAAACGCCGGTCTGTTCCTTGAACAGATGCAGGAAACGCGAGGATGACAACCCGATGATCCCGGCAAGGTCCGCCGCGAGGGTCTGGCTCTCCAGCCCGTCCCCCTCCATCTCCACAAGCGCGGTTTCGATCCTCGGGTCGATGCTGCGTTCCCGCAAGGCCCGCCCCAGCACGATCCGATCAAACGCGCCCGTGGTCATGCGCGCGCCCCGCGCCCCATCCGAGAGCCGCCCCGCCGCCGCCCGCAACCGCGCAAGCAGCCCGGCCCGCCGCTCCGGGTCGCCGAATTCAACGAACAGGCGCTCCATATCCGCCGGGTCCAGCCGCTCGGGCTCGATCAGCACGCTGATGATGCTGCCGCAATCCGAAACCGCCTGATGCGCCACGTAGGGTGGAACGATGGCCAGTTCCCGCCGGGTCCACGGCCCGTTGCCATGTTTCAACCGGAACCCGCCCTCCGGCGCCAGGTAGATCGACACCGCGCCAAGGCTCCGGGCCTTCATCCGATGTCCAAGCAGCCCGCGATAGAAAAGCCGGTCATCAAGCACCAGCATGTATTTGTGGTCCTCGATCCCTGCGGTCATCGCGATCCCCCCTGCGCTTGAACAATGCGACCGGGGCTCGATTCCCGTTTGCCCGGCGCGCCGGATGATCAAAACGGGAAAAGGCCGCACCCGCAAGATCAGCTTTTTCGTCTGACGATATTGCCAGTCGTAATATGTAACGCTAGCTTGCCCCCAACGAAGGACCGCGCGCAATCACCCAAAGGACGCAAACATGATTCCCGAAAGCTCCCAGACCTCGCTGGCCCTCAGGGCCCGGATCGAAACCTTCATGGAGGAACACATCTATCCGAACGAGGCCCGGTTCTACCGCGAATCCGAGGATCTGGGCCCGTGGAAGGTTCAGCCGGTGGTCGAGGAACTCAAGGCCAAGGCCCGGGCCGCAGGGCTCTGGAATCTCTTCCTGCCCGAATCAGACCGCGGCGCCGGGCTCAGCAATCTCGAATACGCGCCACTTTGCGAGGTGATGGGCCGCAGCCATCTCGCCCCCGAGGTCTTCAACTGCTCCGCCCCCGACACCGGCAACATGGAAGTCCTGGAACGCTACGGCTCGGACGCAGACAAGAAGCGCTGGCTCGAACCCTTGCTCAACGGCGAAATCCGCTCGGCCTTCGCCATGACGGAACCCGCCGTCGCCTCGTCGGACGCGCGCAACATCGAAAGCGCCATCACCCGCGATGGCGACGAATACGTCATCAACGGCCATAAATGGTATACCACCGGCGCCACCGACCCGCGTTGCAAGATCATCATCTTCATGGGCAAATCCGACCCCGACGCCGAACCCTACCGGCAACAGTCGATGATCCTCGTCCCCAAGGACACGCCCGGCGTGACGGTGCGGCGCGCGCTGCCCGTCTTCGGCTTTTACGGGGTGCCCGACCGCGCCTCCGAAGTGCTGTTCGAGAATGTCCGCGTGCCCGCCTCGAACATGCTTCTGGGCGAAGGGCGCGGATTCGAGATCGCGCAGGGGCGGCTCGGGCCGGGGCGCATACACCATTGCATGCGCCTCATCGGGCTGGCCGAGCGCACCCTCGAAAAGATGGTGGCCCGCGCCGATGACCGCGTCGCCTTCGGCAAGCTCCTGTCGGACCAATCCGTCACCCGCGAACGCATCGCCGAATCGCGCATCATGATCGAACAGGCCCGCCTGCTGACACTGCGCGCCGCGCACATGATGGACACCGTCGGCAACAAGGAGGCCAAGGCCGAAATCGCGATGATCAAGGTCGCGGTGCCGCAAATGGCCTGCAAGGTGATCGACTGGGCGATCCAGCTTTTCGGCGGCGGCGGCACCGGCAACGATTTCGGACTGGCGGCGGCCTATGCCACCGCGCGCCTCCTGCGCCTCGCCGACGGCCCCGACGAGGTTCACCGCGACCAGATCGCCCGGCTCGAATACAAGCGCCAGCGCAACCGCAACGAATCCGCCGGGGCGCCGAACGGGGCGCCCGCGCTTTCCGATACCGCCTTGGGTGTCGCGGCAAATTGATCCATAAAGCACGGGCGACAACGGCAAGGACAAGGACAAGGAAGGCGTCATGCTGCAACTCTGGCACTGCCACGATGCCCGCTCGTTCCGGGCGCTCTGGGCGCTCGAGGAACTCGGGCTCGACTACGACCTGCGCATGCTGCCCTTCCCGCCACGGGCACTGCGCAAGGAATACATGGCCGAAAATCCCCTTGGCACGGTCCCGCTCCTGATCGACGGCGACACGCGGATGACCGAATCCGCGGCCATCCCGCATTACCTCTCGACCGTTCACGGCGGCGGCAGGCTCGCCCGCGCGCCGGGCGAGGCGGAGTATGGCGCCTATCTCAACTGGCTGCACCACGGCGAGGCGACGCTGACCTTTCCGCAAACGCTCTACCTGCGCTATGCCACGCTCGAACCCGAGGAACGCCGCCAGCCGCAGGTGGCCGAGGATTACAGGAAATGGTTTCTCGCCCGGCTGCGCCTCGCCGAGCAGACCCTCGCCGATGGCCGCGAATACCTTTTGACCGGCGGCTTTTCCAATGCCGACATCTCGGTCGGCTACGCGATCCAACTCGCGCTTGCCCTGCGCATGCGTGACGATCTGCCGCCGAACTGCCTCGCCTGGTTCGACCGCCTCTCCGCGCGCGACGGCTTTACCCGCGCCCAGGCCGCGCAACGGGCCGGCATGGAGGCCGAGGGGCTCAAACCCATCTTCTGAGCCGGGTGCAGCGCATTCACGCAAGCCCGCCCCTGCCGCCATCCCTATGCTGGCACACGGAAACACGGCCACCCGGAGGGATCATGTCCAAAGCCATCATCACCTGCGCGCTCAACGGTGTGCTCACCGACCCAAGGCAGCACAACGTCCCCGTCACCCCCGCCGAAATGGCCGCCGAGGCACGGCGCGCCTATGACGCGGGCGCGAGCGTCATGCATATCCACCTGCGCCAGCAAGGCCCGGACCAAGGCCACCTGCCCGCCTGGGACATCGACCTTTCGCGCGCGGTGCAATCCGCCATCCGCGACGCCTGCCCCGACGTGATCATCAACCACACCACCGGCACCGTCGGCCCCGACTACCGGCCCGCGCTCGATTGCATCGCGGCCACGCGGCCTGAAATGGCGGCCTGCAACGCGGGCTCGCTGAACTATCTCAAGCTGCGCTCCAACGGCGACTGGGCCTGGCCGCCGATGATGTTCGACAACCCGGTCGAAAAGGTGCAAGCGTTTCTCGATGTCATGGCCAGCGCGGGCACGATCCCCGAATTCGAATGTTTCGACACCGGCATCATCCGCTGCGTCGGCATGTATCAGCGCAACGGCATGTTCTCCGGCACGGCGCAGCTCAACTTCGTGATGGGCGTCGCCTCGGGCATGCCCGCGCGACCCGACCTGCTGGCGATCCTCACTGATCTCGCGCCCGACGATGCGCGCTGGCAGGTCACCGCCATCGGCCGCGCCGAGATCTGGCCGCTGCACAGCCGCACCGCCGAACTGGGCGGCCATTTGCGCACCGGGCTCGAGGATACGTTCTACCTGCCCTCCGGCGACAAGGTCACGTCGAACGGCCCCCTGATCGAGGCGCTGGCCCAGACCGCCCGCGAGGCCGGGCGCGACATCGCCTCCCCCGCCGAGGCGCGCGCCATGCTCGGGCTCTGACCGGGGGGGGCCGCGCGAAAAGCGACGTTCGAAACCCCCGTTCCCATGTCGGCTAGCGTGCCGTGAGCGCATTCAGAAACCCTACCGCTTCGGGGCGAGCCTGGTTTCTTCGCGCCCGCGATCCATCGTCGAAGCGGACAGGACCAGCAAGCCACCGGCAAGAGCCCAGTTCTTGACCATGATCGACATCTGCCACGGGTCGGACGGCACGAAGTGGAAGGCGCTCGTCACCAAACAGTAGAACGCCAATGCGCGGCTGACGGGGCGCAAACACATGTTGGCGATCAGAAGAAATGCCGCCCCCGCGTTGAAGATCATCGCCGGCCAGACGAGCCATTCCGGCAAGCCGAAGCCCGCCAGAAGCGCACTTGCCGTGTCGGGCTGCATGACCTTCTGAACCGCACCGGCAAGAAACAGCCCCGCCAACAAGACGCGGCCAGCGGCCAATTCCAGCCGGGCCGTCACGCCGCGGGCGAAAAGGCCAGGCTCAGACCGTTCAGGCAATGCCTTTTCCCGGTGGGGGCTGGCCCGTCATCGAAGACATGGCCAAAATGGCTGCCGCAGCGGCGGCAATGCACCTCGGTGCGGACCTGAAAGATGAAGTTGCGGTCTTCCTTGGTCCGGACAGCATCCGGAATGCTTTCGAAAAAGCTCGGCCACCCGGTTTCGCTGTCGTATTTCGCGGCGGCGTCATAGACGGGCAGATCACAGCCGCGGCAATGGTACGTGCCGGGCCGCGTTTCTTCGTTCAGGGCACTGGTATAGGGGCGCTCGGTCGCCTCTTCGCGCAGCACCATGTATTCCTCTTCGGTCAGGCGCTCTCGCCATTCCGCATCGCTTCGGCATATCTCGAAACCGCAAGCGGCGGCGTATACCGGCCGAGCAAGCACAGCCGCACAGGCTGTCAGAAAGAGTGTACGTCGGTTCATGATGGCACCTGTTGTGAAGAGACCCGGGCAGGGCCCGCGGGGATAATCGTTGATCCTGCCCGGGAGGTCCTGCTCGAATTACTTCGGAACAAGGACCGTATCGACGACGTGGATCACGCCGTTTGACTGATTGACGTCCGCGATCGTCACGCGACCCGCGTTGCCGTTCTCGTCGTAGATATAGACCTTGCTGCCCTTGACCTGGGCAGACAAAGCGTCACCCGATACGGCGTTGAAGTGATAAAAGCCGTCGGACGAAGCGCGCGCCTTGCGGGCGATTTCCGCCGAGGACCAGTTCCCGGCGACAACATGCGCGGTCAGGACCTTGACCAGCATGTCCTTGTTCTCGGGCTTCAGCAGCGTGTCGACCGTTCCCGCGGGCAGCGCGGCAAAGGCGTCGTTCACGGGCGCGAAAACGGTAAACGGCCCGGGGCCCTGCAGCGTCTCGACCAGGCCCGCGGCCTGAACGGCGGCCACGAGGGTGGTGTGGTCCGCCGAGTTCACGGCGTTTTCGACGATGTTCTTGGTTTCGAACATTGCGGCGCCACCAACCATCGGGTTTTCCGCATAGGCGGCTGTTGCGATGGTGAGCGCCACGACGGCGGTGGCCAGTTTGGATGCGATCTTCATGTAGTCCTCCTCTTGAATGTGCCAGCGATGTTTCGTGGCTGCAAAGGACACACGGTCGAACGCGCGAAAGAGTTTCATTCGATCCGAAAGATTCAAACGTCGAAGAACTGGCCAGCGGCCAGAATGGCGCCCGTGGGCGCGCCCGTCGGCGAACCGCCTTCTGGCTCGTCAGAGACGGCCAGTGTTCCGCCCTCGATCATGGCGGCAATCTCGGGGCTGATCTCGAAGGTGATTTGCCCGCCTGCCGGGATCACGCCCAGCGACACGGGCGCATCCGCGTTCTCGCCGATCACCCAAAGCTCGAAGTCGCGGCCCGACATTGGCGCGCCCTGTTCGGGGATCACCTTGAACAGGTTGCCATCCGGGGCATAGCCGGCCTCGATACGCACGGCGCCATCCTCGGAGATCAGCGTCGCATGGAACGCCGGATCGAAAGCCGGGCCACGCAGCATCGGGCTCAGTGCAAGAAACGCAACGACCGCAACGGCCGCCAGCGCGGGCCACGCCAGCCACCCCCAGACCGAGCCACGCCGCGGCGCTGCACGCTCGCCATGCAGTTTGGCGAGAAGCCGGGACTTGACCGCGGGCGGTGGCGCCACGTCCGGCACATCCGCGGCCAGCGCGGCAAACTCGGCCTCCCAGAACTGCACCCGCGCGCGAAGCTCGTGTTCTGCCTTAAGCCGCGCCTCGAAGGCCCGCTCGGCATCCCCGTCCAGCAGGCGCAAGACGTATTCGGCGGCCAGCGCCCCGTCTTCCGGTATGTCCTGCGGGTCACTCATCGCGAAAGGCACTCCTTCAAGGCCATCAGACTGCGGCGCAGCCAGGTTCTCATCGTGTTCAGCGGCACGTCGAAGCGTTTCGCCAGGTGTTGATACGTCGCACCATCCAGATAGGCCGCGCGCACGGCGGCGGCCCGGTCCGGCGGCAATTCCTCGAAGCAGGCGCTGATCCGACGCTGTTCCGAAGCGGCAATGCTCACGTCTTCGGGGCCGGGGCGTTTTTCGACCAGTTCCCCCGCATCGTCGAGGTCGGTTTCACATGATCGCTTGGCGCGCAGGCGATCGATCGACAGGTTCCGCGCCACCGTAATCAGCCATGTCATGGGGCTGTGCCCGGTCACGGCATAGCGATCCGCCTTGTGCCAGACGCGCAGATAGACATCCTGAAGGGCGTCTTCGGCTTCCGACCGGTTCTTCAACACACGCAGGCAGACGGCGAAAAGCTTTCCGCTGGTTGCATCGTAAAGCGCAGCGAAAGCTGTACGGTCGCCAAGCGCGACCTTCGCAATCAACTCTTCGATGTCGTTTCGACTTGCCATGTCCCCGCGTGACCGTCAGAAAAGCCAACTTTTCTTTGCAAGTGACGCAGATAAACCCGGACTGCAAACACGCGCAGTCCGGGCCACCTTCACCTGCACACGAAAACTCGTTACCCAACCGGCGCGTTTCACATTCCGAGCGATGCCGCGAAGCCGGTAATGCCACCCATGCCAAGATCGGCTTTCATCGTCGCGGCGCCGGTCTCGAGGTCGATCGTGTAGAGCCCGGCCGTCTCTTCGCCCTCCATCTGCAGAATGGCGAAGGCCATGTTCTCCCCCTCGCTTGGCGAGACGATATCGAAACCGCCCATCGGGGCCAGATCGACAGCCATGCCATCGACGGTGATCTTGCCGATGGTCTCCAGCGTTCCCGCATTGTTGGCAAGGCTGACCAACGCATCGGTGCCAGCGTCAAGCGCGTACTGGAACGTTTCACCCGCCGTCATGTCGTTGATCGCGTTGGTATAGGCGTTGGCAAAGACCATCGGCGTCGTGCCGGCCATCGCATCGCCGTCGCCATAGGCCAGGCTGGTGAACCGGCGCACCGAACCGGCGCGCTCGTCATTGTCGCCAAAGCCCTCGGGGAAGTAGACGAGGTTGTCGCCTGCCGATGTCACGGCACGCACCGCGTCGATCTTGTTGTTGAAGTCGAACGCGACCATCTTGCCGTCGCCGATCATGGCATCGTCCATGAAGACGGCACCCAGATCGGTCATCTCGCCCGACATCGGGTCGATCGTTGCGATCATGCCGTCGGAAAAGCCGAGAAGTTCACCGGTGACCGGACGCCATGCAATCGCCTGCAGCGAAGCCGTCAGGCTGTGGGTCATGACATCGTCGGGCGCGTTCAAGTCGCCCATGACGACCAGCGTGGTGCCACCGTCCGCCAAGGCATAGCCAGAAATCGCCGCATGCCCGCCAGCAAATGCCGGGCCTGAAGCGAGAGCGATAAGAGACGTCACAAGAGCTTGAGTTTTCATTGTCCTACCTTTCGATGTTGCCGCAACACGCGCTGTCTAAAACGCGCTCTGATCTCAACCACGAAAGGAAACACGCAATAGTTTCGCCGCTCATCCAATAAAGTGCGATTTTTCTCGCGTCATGCGCCGTGACGCGTCGGCCCACGCCGAAACCGACATTCGAGCCCGTGACCTGATGAGACTGAAGCTTGCAAGGAAGGTCCGGACGCCCCCCAAAGCGGACGTGACCTTGAACCTTGCCGAACGCTCGTCACAAGAGAATGTCCTCGACCAGCAGCGAGAAGAACTGCGACTTGTTGCTGACATCCGCCTTGCGATAGATCGCCGTGCATTGTGCCTTCACGGTGCCCTCGCGCGTGTTACGCAGGCCGGCAATCTCGGTCAGGGACATTCCCTTGAGCAGGAACCACGCCACTTCGGTCTCCGCCGGGGTCAGGCCGAGTTTGCGGAAATAGTCGTCGACAACCGCGGTGAATTCGCCCGCGGTCAGGCGTCGCGCAGATTCCGCGCGCCGGATGTCGCGGCTCGCGGTAACGGCCAGCACCGTCCCCAGCACCGCGCCCAGCACCAGCCCGAGGCTCGCCCCGATATCGACCAGCTCTCGCGTCTGCCAGCGCAGTGGAATCGTCGGCAGGCCCGCAACGGCGGCCAGAATTTCCCACAGGAAATAGGCACCGCAGCCGACCTGGACAAGCACCAGGGCCCAGAGCAGCCAGGGATGCCTCAGCATGGCACCACGCGGACACCGCGCAAGGATTCAACGGCCCGAAGCATCATTCGTTGCCGCCGCCGATGCCACCACCCACGCCTCCACCGACGCCTTCGCCCACACCACCGCCCACACCACCGCCGACGCCTCCACCCACGCCACCACCGATACCTCCGCCCAGGCCACCGCCCATGGCGCCGCCCGCCGCGTCACCGACTGCGCCAGTGACGCCCCCCGCGGCATTGTCGGCAGCGTTGCCGGACCTCCCGAGGCCCTCTTCGACCGGCACATCGGGCGCGCTCTTCTCGCCCAGCGGGAATGCCCGGTCGCTCACAACCTGCCCGGTAACCCGGTTCAGCACGACCTCGCGCAGGTGGGTATCGTTACGTGCGGTAATGAGAATCCGGCCCAGCCATGTCCGTTCGATCTCCGTCACCGAATAGCCCTGCGCCTCGATCTGGTCGACCACCGGCTCGGCGACGCCGGTCTGGGCCGCAACCGGCAGGACTCCGGTCAGCATCATGGCAAGGGTTATGGCGAAAAGACGTTTCACGGCGTCACCAGTTGATCGGCCCAAAAGGCTTAGGAAACAGGGCGCGGGCCGTCAATACCCGCGCCCCTTGGTTTGCTCGGCCGATCAGAAGCCAATACCGACGGCACTTTCGGCTGCACCGCCGATGCCGACCCCGACACCACCGAGACCAACCGACACGCCACCCGACACACCGGCACGGCCCGAGACGTCGCCTGCCGCGGAACCTGTCGCGTCGGACGCTTCACCGGACGCATCGCCGGCCGCTTCACCGGATGCTTCGCCGGACGCGTCGCCAGACGCATCGCCAGACGCATCGACCACCGCACCGACATCGCTTCGCGCCTCGCTCGCCGCCGCAACGACGGCAGCGGCATTGGCGGTCGCGTTGCCAGCGGCGTCAATCGCCGTCTCGATGCCGCCGTTGGCCTCTGCATCCGCGCTGGCCTCTCCCTGCACCCCGGCATTCATACTTGCCCGGTTGAAGGTACCGGACTCCGCAACAACCGGCATCGCAGTAGCGAGAGCGGTCGTGGCGGCAAGCGGCAGGATGAACTTCGAAAAGCTGTCAAGTTTCATGGTTGGGGTCCTCTTTGTTTCAGGTTCGCATTCGACACGGCCCGCAGCCGTGATGAGGCAGACCTGAACCCCGAACCCGCAGGATCACAGTGGATCAAGGTCCAGTTTCACCCGAAATAAACCAAAGTCATACGACCGATTCAGGCGACAAGCACCGCGCCCGGTTCATTCCGCCCTGAAGCGGATATGCGGCCGGCCCGTATCGGGCGCCCCGCTCACATCCGCCGCGACGCGAAACACCTCGCGGCACAGGTCTCGCGTCAGCACCGCATCCGGCGTGCCACAGGCCCGGACCGCCCCCGCCTCCAGCACCACGATGCGATCACAGAACATGGCGGCAAGATTGAGATCGTGCAGCGCCACGATGCTGGTCAGATCAAGATCGCGGACAATCCGCAGGATCTCGATCTGGTGATGAATGTCGAGATGGTTGGTCGGCTCGTCGAGGAACATGACGTTCGGCGTCTGCGCCAGTGCGCGCGCGATGTGAACGCGCTGGCGCTCGCCACCTGACAGCGTCTGCCAGGGCTGGCTCCTGCGCTCGACCATGTCCACCAGGTCGAGGGCATTCGCCACCGCGGCCTCATCCGCCGCCGACCACCCCGCAAGGGCCGAACGATGCGGTGTCCGGCCCAGCCGCACGACATCGCGCACCGTCACGTTGGTGTCGGTTGCGGCGCTTTGCTGGACAAACGCAATTTGCCGCGACAGGGCTTTGCGCCCCACCCGGGCGATGTCCTGGCCGTTGATCTCGACCCGCCCGGAAACAGGCGTCCTGAGCCCCGCCAGCAACCTCAGAAGCGACGACTTTCCCGACCCGTTGGGGCCGATCAGGCCCAGCGTTTCGCCCGGCGCAACCGTCAGGGACACGCCCGACACGATGGTCTTGCGCTTGACGCCCCAGTGCAGGTTTTCCGCGATGACGCTCATGACTGTGGCCTCGCACGGTAGAGGATGATGGCGAAGAACGGCACGCCCACCAGCGCCGTGACGACCCCGATCGGCACCGTCTGCTGCGCGGCGATCACGCGCGAGACGATATCGGCAACCACCATGAACACCGCCCCGATGACAGCGCAGGCCGGCAACAACCGAAGGTGCAGGGGCCCGACCACGTATCGCGCCGCATGCGGCACCACCAGCCCGACAAAACCGATGGCCCCGACCATGCTGACGATGGTCGCGGTCAACAGCGCGGTCACACCGAACAGCACCAGCCGGATACGGGCGACGGGCACGCCGAGCGACGCGGCATCCTCGTCACCGAAGGTAAAGGCGTCCAGCGCGCGGCCCATGAGGATGCAGATCGCCAGGCTGACGATCACGACCAGCAACAACAGTTGAAAGTCCGGCCAGCGCACGCCGCCGAAACTGCCCAGCAGCCAGAACATGACGTCCCGCGCCTGCTGGGCATTGCCCGAGGTCGTGACGATGTAGGACGTCAGCGCGTTGAACAATTGCGACGCCGCCACACCGGCGAGGATCGTGTGGTTGGGTCCGCTCGTCGCCCCGTTCGACAGAAGCGCCACCAGCGCAAAGGCGGCAAAGGCTCCGGCAAAGGCCCCCAGCGACAGCGACAGACCGCCCGCGCCGATCCCGAGCACGATGACGCAGACCGCCCCGGTAGAGGCCCCCGCCGATACGCCCAGCACGAACGGTTCGGCCAGCGCGTTGCGCAACAGCGCCTGCAGGATCGCCCCGCAAATCGCCAGCCCCGCCCCCGCAAGCGCGGCCACCAATGCGCGGCTCAGGCGCAGGTTCCAGACCACGCTTTGCTCGATCGGCGCGATTTCGGCCCCGCTCAGGCCCAGCTCATTGGTGATCGACAGGAAAACCGTGCCCAACCCGATGTTGTAATCGCCAATCGCCGTCGCTGCGGCGACGGCGAAGGCGAGAAGAAACAGCGACAGCCCGAGAATGAGGGCGAGACGAAAGGCCCCGCCCTCGGTGTCATCCAAGGGTGTCACGGCAGATCGAGCGCTTCAAGTTGTTCGGCCACCTGCTCGGCGCCGTAAAGCGTGCGGATGCTCGGGTTCATGGCGGCGCCGCTCATCACCACGATGCGGCCCTTTTGAACCGCCTCCATCTGGCTGACCGTCGGGTCCGAGGTCAGAAACTCGATCTTGTTCTCGGCGGTATCCAGATCCCAGCGATTGCGGTCGACCTGCGACGCCACGAAAACCGTCGGATCGGCGGCCATGATGCCCTCCCATCCGAGGGCCGGCCAATCCGCCTCGGTCTTGATCGCGTTCGAGCCGCCCAGAATGTCCGCGATATATCCCGAAGGGCCGTTGCCACCGCCAAGATAGGCATCATCGGCGGGCGACGGGCTCGAGAACCAGAACAGGAAGGTCAGGTCCTCGTCCTTGGCAAACCGCTTGCGCAGCGCCGCCTCGCGCGCCTTGAAATCGTCGATCAGAACCTGTCCGCGCTCGGCCACGTCAAAGATTCGCGACAGGTCGTCGATCTCCTTGTAGAGCAGGTCCATGGTCCACAGATCGTCGCGCGAGCCATAGGCGTCGCCCGCGTTCAGCGTGGTCGAACATGCACTGGGCGAAAGATAGGTGGGAATGCCAAGCGCCTCGAAATCCGCGCGCTTGGCGACCTTGCTGTCGGGGCCAAGAAGCGTCGTCAGCATCGCGGCCACGAAATCGGGCTGCTTTGCAAGCACCGACTCCAGCGTGGGAAATTCAACCGTAAGCACCTCGACCTGATCGTTGGCCTCGGCCAGTTCGGGCAAGACCTCGTTGGGCCAGAACGCCGTCGCGGCCATCTGCTCTTCCAGCCCCAGAAGCAGCATGATCTCGGCGCTGTTCTGGCCCAGCGCCACGGCGTTCCGTGGGGCCTGTTCGAAGGTGACGGTCTGACCGCAGTTCTCGATCGTCAAAGGATAGTCCGTTTCCGCGTGCAGCACCGCGCCGGAAAACGCCAGGGCGGCGCTTCCAAGCGCAAGGATCAACTTCGTCGGCATGGATGGAGTCCTATTTTGAGTATTTCAGTCGGGAATCGGCTATCGGCATCCGAAAACAAGATCAAGAGCGTTTTTGTCAGGTACAGGCGACAAGACCGCTCATCACCCATTTCACGCAGATAGCCCAAACTCCTGACCGCGATTTCATGACGGATCGGCCCGCGACGTCAGTCTCCGATGACCCGACCGCGACGGACAAAGACGGGCCGCATGAAGACAAGCCCGAAGACCGGACCCAGGGCCAGGACCCCCATAACGACCGGCCAGCCGTGGGCTTCGGCGATCCGGGGCGCCAGTTGGGTTGTGAGTGTCGTCATCAGGAACCCGAGCGACGCCTGGAACGTCAGCAGGCTCCCGGCCAGATCGGGCGGCGCGAAATCTGCGACAAGCGCCGAGAATTGCGGCGAATCCGGTATCACCGCCGCACCCCAGACGATCAACAGGGCGAAGGTGAGCCAGACCGGCCCGCCAAAGGTCAGTGCCGTCAATACGCAGGCCGATCCGCTGATCGCGAGGGCCGTGGCGGCCACGCGCTCCTTGCCCACACGGTCGGCGACGAATCCCGACAGGACACAGACCGGGGCAGCCGCGAGGATACACAGGAATGCGGACAGCTTGCCAAGGCTAACGGCCGCATCGGGGGCAAGGCTGGCAGAGTAGGACACCGAGGCGAACACCCCGACCCAGGCCCAGAACGCGATGAACTCCCACATGTGGCCAAGATATCCGAGAACCGCGGCACGGATTCGCCTGTCGGTCCAGACCAGCGCTATGGCGCGGGTCCGGAACGCGGTGGCCCGGGCGTGATGCGGGCCAAGCCTGCACAGAAGGATCACGACGCCGCAACAGGCAGTGATCGCCGAACCGAGCATGATGGCCAGCCGCCAATCGGCGCCCCCGAACCAGGCCAGAAGATACGGCACCGCCTGCCCCGCCACCAGCGCGGCCACCAGGCTGCCCATGAGCGCGCCGCGCCGGTGAACGGTCCATCCGACGGCGATCTTCATCGAGACCGGCCATGTCCCCGCCATCATGACCCCGGAGGTAAAGCGCAGCGCGATTGCGGCAGGTCCGCCGATCGGCACGGCCAGCAGCAGAAGGTTCAGCAGCGCAACAGCGAAAGCGCAGCAGGCGAAAAGGTATCGCGGGTCGATACGATCCGGCAGGCCCAGAAGCGCGAAACCAAGCGCGCCGATGCCGAACCCCGCCGGGACCATGCTGGACAGCCACGCGAGTTCGGTCTCCGCGAGCTTTGCCTCGGCCGCCATGTCGGGGATGATGGCCGCCGCCATGAACCACAAGGACATCCCCGAGAGCGTGGCGACGAAAAGAAAGATCATGCTGAGCGTCTGACGGTCCATTCAGGCCCCCCCTGACGCAATCTACACCGCGACCCGCCATTCGCGAACCAAATTGGGGGTGCGCAAGACGACGAACCCCAAAAATGGGCTACGCCGTCCCCACCCGCCGAACACCCCGTTAACCTTCGGCTCCCCCTCCCCGGCCCGTTTCACCCGGCAGCCGGGCAGCAGCCGGATGTCAGCCGGATGTCACCCCCCGATTTTTCGCCGAAAAATCGTGTTAACCCGGCGGAACGGTGCGGTCATCCTTCGTCAACCCACCCCGGCTCAGACCGGGTGCGGCACCCCGCCCGCGACCGTGCCCAGCACCGGCACATCCTTCAACGCCTCGGGGGCCACGGCGGTTGGATCGTCGCCCAACACCGCGAAATCAGCGCGTTTCCCGGCCTCGATGCTGCCCACTTCGGCATCCATCTTGAGCGTATAAGCCGCCCCCATGGTGACCGCGTAAAGCGCCTCGCCCACGCTGATCCGCTGCGCCTCACCCAGCACCCGCCCCGACATCGTCTGCCGGTTGACCGCACACCACGCGGTAAACAACGGCCCCAAAGGCGTCACCGGCGCATCCGAATGGATCGCCACATGCACCCCGGTATCCAGCGCCAAGCGCGCCGCGTTCATCCGCTGCGCGCGCGTCTCGCCCAGCGTCAGCGCGGCATGCTGATCCCCGAAGTACCAGATATGATTGGAGAAAATATTGGTGCAAATGCCCAACTCGACGCAGCGTTCAAACTGGTCGCGGCCCATCATCTGGCAATGCTGAAGCACGTGCCGCGCCCCCGGCCAGGGGTGCTTGCGCGCCGCGGCGGCGATCGCGTCGATCGTCACCTCGCTGGCTTCGTCGCCATTGGTGTGAAGATGCATCTGCACACCCGCCGCCTGCATCACCTCGACCATGCGGCGGATTTCATCGGGCGCCATGTTCCAGATCCCGTTGGGCTGCCCGCCGACATAACCGGGCCACTTGACCCGCGCCGTCCAGCCCTGGATCGAGCCATCGGTCATCACCTTCACCGCTCCCAAACGCAGCTTGTCGGTGGATTTCGCCTTGAGCGCCAGCGCCCGCCGCGCCGATTCGTCAGGGTCCGTCCCCGCCACACCCAGAACCGGCACCAGCCGCACCGGAAAATCCGCCCCCGACGTCACCGACAAAAGGCTGCCCAGATCGTCCTCCTCCATCTGCGAGTAAAGATCCGTCACCGTGGTCACACCGGCCCGCTTGCAGACCTCGCCATAGGATCGGATCGCCTCGGGCTTTTGGCTCAACCCCCTGAAATCCATGCCCAATCTACGCATCACCGGGAACATCGCGGCCATTTCCTGCAACTCGCCCGTGGGCGCACCATCGGCCCCCTTGAGCACGCCTTCCGCATTGGTCGAAGCGTCATACCCGGCGAGTTCCAGCGCTTTGGAGTTCACGCACATCAGGTGGAAATTCGAGAACATGATCGCCACCGGTCGCTCGGTGGTGATCTGGTCGAGATGGTGCCGCGACAGCCGCTCGCCCTCGAAAAAGATCGGGTCGAGTCCCCAACCGATCAGCGGCTCGCCGTCGCCCAGACCCTTTTCATACTCACTCAAATCGCGCACCACCGCGGCCACGTCTGGCTTGCCCTTCCACCATTTGCCGTTCGGGTCCATCCGGTCGTGAAACCCCGCATAGGCGAAGTTCCACATCGCCCCCGACATCATGTGCGCATGCCCTTCCACCATCCCGGGCATCAGCACCGCATGGGCAAACCTGTCATCATGGCTGACCTCGCCCCATCGATCAGCACAATCCGCGCCCCCCACTGCGAGGATATGCCCGTCTTGCACCGCGACATGGCTGGCCTCTGGCCGGTTCGGGTCCATGGTGATGATCTTTTTCGCCTTGTAGACTTTTATCTCTGACATCTTCGCCTCTCTCTTTTATCCATTTTCACAACAGGTTGAGATGCCCGCCCGTGACCGTGCCCAAAACCGGCACATCCCTCAGCGCCATCGGATCAACCGCTGTCGGATCGTCTCCCAGAACCGCGAAATCCGCACGTTTTCCGGCCTCGATACTGCCCACCTCCCCATCCATCCTGAGGGTATAGGCGGCCCCCATCGTGATGGCAAAAAGCGCCTCGTCCACGCTGATCCGCTGCGCCGCGCCCAGCACCCGCCCCGAGGTCGTGACCCGGTTGACCGCGCTCCACGCGGTGAAGAGCGGCCCCATTGGCGTCACCGGCGCGTCCGAATGGATCGCCAGGTGCACCCCGGCATCGAGTGCCGACCGGCATCCATCCATCCGCGCCGCGCGATCCTCGCCAATGGTCAGCGCCGCATGTTGATCGCCGAAATACCAGATATGATTGGCGAAAAGATTGACACACACGCCCAGTTCCGCCGCCCGCGCAAAGAGCGCCGACCCCATCATCTGCGCATGTTGCAGCACGTGGCGCGCACCCGGCCACGGGTGTTTGCGTGCCGCCGCCTCCAGCGCGTCCAGCACCACCTCGCTGGCCTCGTCGCCATTGGTGTGGATATGCATCTGGATGCCCCCCTCTTGCATCATCTCGCAGGTGCGGAAAATCTCGTCGGGCGCCATGTTCCAGATGCCGTTAGGCTCCCCGCCGATATAACCTGGCCATTTCACCCGCGCGCTATAGCCCTGGATCGAACCATCGGTCATCAGCTTCACTGCCCCGAAGCGCAGCTTGTCATGGTTCTGCGCCGCCAGCGAACCAACCTGTGCCTGGACCTCTTCGGCCGATGTGTGAATCGTCGAGACCGCAGGCACCACCCGCACCGGATAGTCCGGCGCCGCCGTGGTCGCGATCAGGCTTTGTGCGGTCTCGTCCGTCAGCATCGCGAACAGGTCGGTCGCCGTCGTGACCCCCGCCCGCACACAGATCCGCCCGAACGCATCGACATAATCAGGCGCATGCGACAGGGTCCGCGTGTCCATCCCCATTCGCCGCATCACCGGGAACATCGCCGCCATTTCCTGCAACTCGCCCGAAGGTTCGCCATCGGCGCGGCGCATCACCCCTTCGATGTTGCTCTCGCGGTCATACCCGACCGCCTCGAGCGCCTTCGAGTTCACGCACATCAGGTGCCCCGACGAGAACAACACCACCACCGGGCGGTCCCCGCTCACCCGGTCGAGATGGTCGCGGTTGAGCCGCTCACCCGTCAGGAAAATCGGATCGAACCCCCAGGCAATCAGCGGCGCATCGTCAGGCAGGGTTTCGACATGCGCGCACAGATCGGCGATCACCGTCTCGATATCGGTCTTGCCCCGCCACAACCGCCCGTCCGGGTCGATCCGGTCATGGAACCCGGCATAGGCGTAATCCCAGAACACGGTTTCGGCCATGTGGCTGTGGCCTTCGACGAACCCGGGCATGAGAACGGCATGGGCCAGGCTGTCATCATGCACCACCTCGCCCCATTGATCGGCACAATCGGCGCCGCCCACGGCCAGGATACGCCCCTCGCGTACCGCCACATGGCTCGCTTCGGGGCGGTTGGGGTCCATCGTTATGATCCTTCGCGCTCTGAAGACGATAGTCCTGGTCATGGCTGCTGTCCTTCCCTCGTGGCGAAAGGTTACGCCCCGGCTTGCCCTTCGGGAAAATGGTTTTACTGTCTGGATAAACCCGATTGAATGATGCAATGGTGACCCGATGCACTTCACACTCAAACAGTTGCGCTATTTCGATGCCGTCCTGCGCACCGGTTCGATCGCCCGTGCCGCGATCGAGATGAACATCTCGCAAAGCTCGATCACCGCCGCCATCGACTCGGTGGAACAACGTGTCGGAACCGAGCTTTTCCGCCGGATTCCGGCCAAGGGCCTCGTCCCCACCGACACCGGGCACCGGGTTGGCGGGCTTGTCACCGGGTTTCTCGAACAGGCACGGGTCTTCGAATCCGAACTGATGTCGCTGTCGGGCGCGCCTTCGGGCACGCTCAGCCTCGCGTGCTACGCGCCCAGCGCGCCGCATGTCCTGCCGCCGGTCCTGCGTCACGTGGCACAGGCATACCCCTCGATCCGGATCGACCTGAAAGAGGGCGACATGCAGACGATCAGCGACCTCTTGCATGCCGGATCGGTCGATCTGGCCCTCACCTATCGCCGCAACACCCCCGAGAAAATGCCTTTCACGCCGCTTTTTCACGCCCGCCCGTGGGCGCTTCTGCCACAGAATTCGCCGCTGGCGTGTGAGGAGACGGTGGCGCTCGACGATCTGGCGGACCTGCCGATGATCCTGCTTGATCTGCCCACGACCGAGCGGTATTTCCGCGAGATTTTCTCGTCTCACGGGCTGCGCCCCAATGTCGTGCACCGCACCAAATCCTCGTCGGTGCTGCGCGGGCTCGTGGCCGCCGATTTCGGCTATTCCCTGCTCAACATCTGCGGCCCGAACGACCGCTCGGGTCAGAACGGCTATATCGTCCGTCCGCTTCGCGGGAATGTCCCCTCGCCCGAATTCGGCGTGTCCTGCACATCGGGGTCGCTGCGGTCGGCCATGGTGCAGGCCGTGCTCAAGATCGTGACGGATCTCGGCGCGAATGGCGGGTTCGACCATCTGGTTCTGGGCGAGACCGAGAAATCCATCACCCTATGATGCATTTTTTGCGTTTTCTCTATCCAGAAAACACTGTTTTCTGTGCCTTAGGTCATGACTAACAATGTTATGAAGACAAGAAAAACACGCAATAGACCAACCGGGAGATTTCCAATGAAACACCTTACGCGACTTTTGGGCGCAGCGGCCATCGCGGCCGGTTCGCTCGGATCGGTGCCTGCCTTTGCCGAGGGCGGCACCCTCGTCATCGGCTCGACCCAGGTGCCGCGCCACCTCAACGGAGCGGTTCAATCGGGGATCGCGACCGCCGTCCCCTCGACCCAGATCTTCGCCTCGCCGCTGCGCTATGACGAAAACTGGGAGCCGCAACCCTATCTCGCCGAAAGCTGGGAGGTCAGCGACGACGGCCTGTCGGTCACGCTCAACCTGGTGCAGAACGCCACCTTTCATGACGGTGAGCCGGTCACATCCGAAGACGTGGCCTTCTCGATCATGACGACCAAGGAAAATCACCCCTTCCAGTCGATGTTCGCCCCGGTCGAGACGATCGAAACCCCTGACGCGCACACCGCCGTCATCAAGCTCAGCCAGCCACACCCGGCGCTCTTGCTGGCACTGTCCCCGGCGCTGGCCCCGGTGATCCCCAAGCACATCTTCGGCGACGGGCAGGACGTGAAATCGCACCCCGCCAACGCCGCGCCGGTCGGATCGGGCCCTTTCATGCTCGACGAATTCACCGCCGGTGAGGCGATCATCCTCAAGAAGAACCCGAATTTCTTCATCGACGGGCGCCCCAAGCTTGATGAGATCATCATCCGCATCGTCCAGGACCCGTCCGCACTTCTGATCGCGATGGAAAACGGTGAAGCCGACATCTACCCCTTCATGGCCGGCAGCCAGGAAATCAAGCGGCTCGAAAAATCCGATCACCTGACGATCACCGATGAAGGTTATGCCGCCGTCGGCCCGATCAACTGGCTCGCTTTCAACACCAAGAGCGAAAAACTCAGCGACGTGCGCGTGCGCCAGGCCATCGCCTATGCGACCGACCGAGATTTCATCACCAACGCGCTGCATCGTGGCGTATCGACGCAACAGCGCGGGCCGATCATCGAAAGCTCGCCGTTCTTCGACGATACGATCGAAGCCTATGATGTCGACCTCGACAAGGCCAACGCGCTCATGGCCGAGGCCGGTTTCGCCGACGGGATGGAACTCACCATCGACTTCATCCCCGGCCCCCGGGAACAGCAGCAATCGGTCGCTGAATACCTCAAGTCGCAACTCAAGAAGATCGGCATCGACCTGACCGTGCGGGCAGCACCGGACTTCCCGACATGGGCGGGCCGCGTTGGCGGGCATGATTTCGAACTCACGATGGACGTCGTGTTCAACTGGGGCGACCCGGTGATCGGCGTGCACCGCACCTATCTGTGCTCGAACATCCGGCAGGGCGTGATCTGGTCCAACACCCAGAGCTATTGCAACGAAGAGGTCGACGAGATCCTCAACGCCGCGGCGATCGAACAGGACGCGGACAAGCGCAAGGAACTCTACTCACGGTTCCAGCAGATCATCGCGCAGGACGTGCCGATCTACTTCGTGAACGCCACGCCCTATCACACCGCCTATGACAATCGGCTGATGAACCCGCCCAAGGGCATCTGGGGCACCATGCACCCGATGGACCGTCTCGAATGGTCTGAGTAACCCAAGCCTACCCCGCCGCGGGTCTCACACCGCGGCGGGGTTTCTCCCTGCTCCCCGGGCGCGCCGCGATACGCCCGGCAGCGTATCATTCCGCAACGCATCCACGCCTCTGAAAGAACGCCGCATGAACTCCTCCTATATTCTCCGCCGCGTCGGCTATGGGCTTGTTCTGATGCTCGGCGTGGTCGTGCTCAACTTCCTGCTGATCCGGCTTGCCCCCGGCGATCCCGCGATGGTCATAGCCGGTGAAATGGGCGGCGCCACCGAGGAGATGCTCGAAAGCATTCGCGAGGAATACGGCCTCAACAAACCGCTGGTCGTGCAGCTTGGCATCTATGTCGGCAACGTGTTGCAGGGCAACCTGGGCGAAAGCTTCTTTTTCAATCAGCCGGTGGCATCGCTGATTGCCCAGCGTATCGGCCCGACCATCCTTCTGGTGATCACGGCACAGATCCTGTCGATCCTGATCGGCGTCTTCCTTGGCGTCATCGCCGCGCGCAAACCCAACGGGGTGATGTCGGGCTTTGTCTCGGTCTTTGCCACGATCGGCTATGCCGTGCCGGTGTTCTGGACCGGGATCATGTTGATCATCCTCTTTGCCTCGGTCTTTCCGATCTTCCCGGTCGAAGGCATGCAATCGGTCCGGCTGCGCGGCGCGGACGTCTTCACCAAGACGCTCGACATCGCCCATCACCTCATCCTGCCCGCCTTTACCCTCGCCATCATCTACCTTGCGCAATATGCGCGGCTTTCGCGCGCCTCGATGCTCGAAGTGCTGGGGTCGGATTACATCCGCACCGCCCGCGCCAAGGGGGCGGCGGAAAAGACGGTGCTCTTCAAGCACGCGCTGCGCAACGCGGCCCTGCCGATCCTGACCGTCGCGGGCCTGCAATTCGGCAACCTCATCTCGGGCGCCCTGCTGGTCGAGACGGTGTTCAACTGGCCCGGCATGGGGCGGCTCGCCTTTGATTCTATCCTGCGCCGCGATTACCCGACCATCATGGGCGTGCTGTTCTTTGCCTCGGCCATGGTCGTCGTCGCCAACATCCTCACCGACATTTCCTATCGCTGGGCCGACCCCCGGCTGCGAGGCAAATCATGACCGACACGCCCGACTACAAGGCCGAATCCCCCGCACGCGAAGCATGGCGCATGTTTCGGCGCAACGTGCCCGCGCTGGTCGGCGTGGTGATCCTGTCCTTCATCGTGCTGGCAACGCTTTATGGCACGTTCTTCTATGCCGGCGATCCCTATAACGTGGTCTGGGCCCCGCACGAGCGCCCGGGTGTCACGCCCGAGTTTCCGCTCGGCACCGATTACCTCGGGCGCGACATCCTTGCGGGCATGCTCACCGGCGGCGGCCCGACCCTCGCCGTGGGCGCCGCCGCTGCCGCGATCACCATGGTGATCGGCATCACGCTGGGGTCGCTGGCGGGATTCTATGGCGGCTGGGTCGACAACCTTCTGATGCGCATCACCGAGTTTTTCCAGGTTCTGCCCGCACTCCTCTTCGCGATGGTGCTGGTCACGCTGTTCTCGCCCTCGCTCTGGACCATCGCGATCGCCATTGGCGTGGTCTCCTGGCCGCAAACCGCGCGCCTCACCCGGGCTGAATTTCTCAGGATCAAGGAACTGGAATACGTGACCGCCGCCCGCGCCATCGGGGCACGCAACAAGCGGATCATCTGGAAGGTGATCCTGCCCAATGCCATGCCGCCGCTGATCGTATCGGCCACCCTGACCATCGGCATCGCGATCCTGTTCGAGGCCGGACTGAGCTTTCTCGGCCTTGGCGATCCCAACGTGATGAGCTGGGGGCTGATGATCGGCGCCAACCGCGATTACATTCTCGATGCCTGGTGGCCCGTGACCTTTCCGGGCCTTGCCATCTTCTTCACCGTCTTCGCAGTGAGCCTCATCGGCGACGGGCTCAACGACGCCTTCAACCCGAAACTGAGGGAGCGGTGATGACAGCCCTTCTCGACATCACCGACCTCAAGGTCACGTTCAATACGCGCTACGGACAGGTCACGGCGCTCGACGGCGTGTCGCTCCATGTCAACGCGGGCGAAACCCTTGGCGTGGTCGGCGAATCCGGCTGCGGCAAATCGATCACCGCGCTGGCGACGATGGGGCTCATTCCGATGCCCCCGGGCCGGATCGCGGGCGGCTCGATCCGGCTCGCGGGCGAAGAACTCGTGGGTGCCAGCCCCGCCAGGATGCGCGCCATGCGCGGCGCCGACATCGCCATGATCTTTCAGGAACCGATGACCTCGCTCAACCCGGTTTTCACCGTGGGCGACCAGATCGCCGAAGCGATCATGCTGCACCAGAAGGTCAGTGCCGACCGGGCATTCAAGGACGCGGTGGCGCTGCTCGACCGGGTCGGCATCCCCTCGCCCGCCGACCGGGCGCGCGATTACCCGCATCAGCTTTCAGGTGGGATGCGCCAGCGGGTGATGATCGCCATGGCGGTTTCGTGCCGCCCCAAGGTGCTGATCGCGGATGAGCCGACAACCGCGCTCGACGTGACCGTGCAGGCCCAGATCTTCGACCTGCTGAACGAGATCCAGCGCGATTTCGGCGCGGCGATCGTCCTCATTACCCATGACATGGGTGCGATCTCGGAAATGGCCGACCGAGTGGCGGTGATGTATGCGGGGCGCATCATCGAAGAGGCCACCGCCGACGATGTGCTCGATTTCCCGCAACATCCCTATGCCCGCGGGCTGATCGACTGCATTCCGGCACTTGGTCGCGAGGAACACGCACTCAAGGAAATCCCCGGTGTCGTGCCGCCCCTGCACCTGCTGGGCGCTGGCTGCGCCTTTGCCGAGCGCTGCGAGCACGCGAATGATCGCTGCCGTCAGGAAAAGCCGCTCCTCGTAAACCATGATCACCACCCGGCCGCCTGCCACGCCGTCGAGGAGGGCCGCATATGACCAAACTTCTCGACGTTCGCGATCTTACCGTGCGCTTTGCTATGCCGCGCAAGGGGCTGTTCGGCCCGCGCCCCTTGCTCGAAGCCGTGCGCAGCGTGTCCTTCACGCTCGAAAAGGGCCGTGCGCTCGGCATCGTCGGCGAAAGCGGCTCGGGCAAGACCACCACCGCCATGGCCGCGATCCGCCTGACCGAAGCGGCCAGCGGCCAGGTTCTGTTCGAGGGCGAGGATCTTCTGGCGCTGCCGGACGAAGAGATGCGCGCCCATCGGCGCAACGTCCAGCTGATCTTTCAGGACCCGTATTCCTCGCTCAATCCCCGGGCGCGCGTGATCGACATCGTGCGCGAACCGATGGACCTGATGGAGATGGGCACGATGGAAGAGCGCAACGCCCGCGTGCGCGACCTGTTCAAGCTCGTGGGCCTGCGCCCGGATCAGCTCAACCTCTTCCCGCACCAGTTCTCCGGCGGCCAGCGCCAGCGCATTTCCATCGCCCGCGCGCTCACCACCAACCCCAAGCTCCTGGTCTGCGACGAACCCGTCTCGGCACTCGACGTGGCGATCCAGGCCCAGATCCTCAACCTCCTCGCCCGGCTCAAGGACGAGTTGGGACTGAGCTATCTGTTGATCAGCCACGATCTCGGCGTGGTGCGCCATGTCTGCGATGATGTCGCGGTGATGTATCTTGGCAAGATCGTCGAACATGCCAGCCGCTCTGCGCTCTTCGATTCGGCGCAGCACCCCTATACACAGGCGCTTCTGTCCGCGGCACCATCACTTGCCCGGCGCAAGTCAAAGGGCTACGTGCGGCCGCTCAAGATCTCGGGCGATCCGCCCTCGCCGATCAACCCGCCGCCGGGCTGCGCCTTTGCCGACCGCTGCCCGCGCGCGCAGGACATCTGCCGCGAGGTTCAGCCCGATCTCGAAGACAAGGGTCCGACCCGCGTCGCCTGCCACTTCCCCGGCCCGATCGCCGCCTGAGTCAGACGCCGCACCCGGGCATCACCCGCGTTTGCCCGCGAACCGTGCCTGCCACTCTTCGCGCTGATCGTCCGTGATCTTGGTAAACAGGTTCTCGGGCACGGTGAACCCGTGCCCCGGCTCCAGCTCTCCGAATGCAGCGGTCACATCATCGGGCCATTGCATGTCCTCGCAACGCAAGGCATCCCTGATCGTCTCCGTCGCATCGGGGATGAACGGCTGCGACAACACCCCGTAAAGCCGGATGAGGTTGAGCGCGACGCGAATCTGCATCGCCGCCTGCGCCTCGTCCTCCTTGAAGGTGGCCCAGGGCGCGGCCTCTTGCAGATACTCGTTGCCCACCACCCAGATCGCGCGCAGCGCGGCGGCGGCGCGCCGGATCTCCATCCCTTCCATATGCGCCTCATAGGCCTTGATCCGGGTGCTCAGATCCTCGAACAACGCCGCCTCTCGCGCCCCCTGTGTGCCGCCCGGCGGTACCTCTTCGCCGAATTTCGAGCGGCAGAACTTGGTGACGCGACTCACGAAATTGCCCAGGACGTCGGCAAGATCCTTGTTCACACCGGATTGGAAACTCTCCCAGGTAAACTCGGAATCCGAGGTCTCGGGCACATGCGACAACAGCCACCAGCGCCAGTAATCGGCAGGCAGGATGTCAAGCGCCTGGTCCATGAAGACGCCACGCCCCTGGCTGGTCGAGAACTGGCCGCCGTCATAGTTGAGGTAATTGAAACTCTTGATGTAATCGACCAGCTTCCACGGCTCGCCGCTCCCGAGGATCGTGGCCGGAAAGCTAAGCGTGTGAAACGGCACGTTGTCCTTGCCCATGAACTGGGTATAGGTCACGTCATCCGCGCCCTTGTCGGTGCGCCACCAGCGTTCCCAATTTTCGCCCTTGCCCGCATCGACCCATTCCATCGCGCAGGCGATATATTCGATCGGCGCATCGAACCAGACATAGAAGACCTTGCCCTCCATCCCGGGCCAGTCCTCGTCACCGCGTTTCACCGGAATGCCCCAGTCGAGATCGCGGGTGATCCCCCGATCCTGCAGCCCGTCACCATCGTCAAGCCATTTGCGCGCAATCGAGGTGGTCAGCACCGGCCAGTCGGTCTTCGTGTCGATCCACGCGCGCAACCGGTCGCGCATCTTCGATTGCTTGAGGAAAAGATGCGTGGTCTCGCGTACTTCAAGATCGGTCGAGCCGGAAATCGCGCTGCGCGGGTCGATCAGGTCGGTCGGGTCGAGCTGCTTGGTGCAATTCTCGCACTGATCGCCGCGCGCCCTGTCATAGCCGCAATTCGGGCAGGTGCCCTCGATATAGCGGTCGGGCAGAAACCGCTTGTCGGCATTGGAATAGACCTGTTTCTCGGTCACTTCCTCGATCAGCCCGGCCTCGTAGAGGCGCCCCGCGAAATGCTGGGTGAGCTTGTGGTTCTGCGGGTTCGACGAGCGCCCGAAATGGTCAAAGCTGAGCCGAAAACCACGCGCGATCCCGGCCTGAACCTCGTGCATCTCGGCGCAATATTCGGCCACCGGCTTGCCCGCCTTCTGGGCGGCGATCTCGGCCGGGGTGCCGTGTTCATCGGTGGCGCAAAGATAAAGAACCTCATGCCCGCGCGCACGCTGGTAACGGGCAAAGAGATCCGCGGGAAGCTGGCTCCCCACGAGGTTTCCAAGATGCTTGATCCCGTTGATATAGGGAATGGCCGATGTGATGAGGTGGCGTGCCATGGTCGCTCCGGTATCTGCGCTCGGCTCCCCTGTAGACCATCGCGCAGGCGAGTTCCAGCCGCGACGCGGGCGGCGAAATCCGCGCCGGCACCCGGGGTTAGCGTTCGCGCGATTTGCCCAGCAGACGCCCGATCAGGAACGAGGTGCGCGGCGCCCAGACGTAGGATGTGCGATCCTTCGGGGTAGCGCGGGCGCGCATCCGGGTCAGACCAAAGATCACCAGCACGATATGCCCCACCGCGATCATCGCGAAAAGTGCCGGCGGCCCGAACCATTCCATCAGGAACGAGGCGAGATAAGGCGCCGCGATGGCCCCCACCGCGAACCAGAACATGAGCGCGGCCGAAAGCTCGACCCGCTGGTCACTTTCGGCGAAATCATGGGCATGGGCGGCCGAGATCGAATAGATCGGAAACGTGGTCAGCCCGAAAATCCCGGCATTGAGCATGATGCCCGTGGTCGACAACCCGGTCATCAGCGCGGTGGCAATGCAACTGCCCACCGCGGCCAGCGACATGCCGATCAAAACCCAGCGCCGGTCGAACCGGTCGGCAAGCCATCCCACGGGATATTGCGCCAGCGCCCCGCCCAGCACGAAGGCCGCCAGAAACCACGCGATCTGCGACGTGGCCAGCCCCACCTCCTGCCCGTAAACCGGCCCCACCATGCGAAACGACGCCGATGAAAGCGCCGCCACCACCACGCCCGCCACCGCCAGCGGCGAAAGGCTGATCGCGAGCATCGGATGCAGCCGCGGCGCGCCGGGCGTTTCCGGCTGCGTGGTTCGGCTGAGCGTGAGCGGCAAGAGCGCCGCGCAACACACCAGCGCCAGCAGGTTGTAGGACACGTAAGAGGCCGGCTCCAGCACCGAGATCACCATTTGCGCCGCCAGCGACCCGGTCATGTCGACCACCCGGTAGATCCCCATGGTGCGCCCCCGTGTCTCGTTCGTGACCTTGGCCTGCAGCCACGCCTCGACCACCGTATAGGCACCCGCCACGCAAAACCCCGACGCCACGCGAAACAGCGCCCAGGCATAGGGGTCGATCCACAGGTAATGCGCCAGAAGCCCAATCGCGCCGCTGGCCGTGAAGGCGGCAAAGGCGCGCGAATGGCCGACCGCCCCCATCAAACGCGGCGCCCACCAGCAGCCGATGAAAAAGCCAAGGAAATGGGCCGAGCCCAACATGCCGATCTCGGCACGGGAAAAGCCCAGCACCAGCCCCGACAGCGCATCGAGCGGACCAACACCACCGGTCGAGAGCTGCAACAGCAGAACCGAGAGAAAGAGGGCGGCAAAGGAAATCAACAGGCGCATATCCTGCACCATGACATCCCCGGCTCCAATGGCAAGCAGGCCCGCGACGGGCGCATGTCGCAACCGGCCCTTTCAAGATCGACCGACGGGCGCGGCTCATGCTCCCGCCCGCTGCTCTTTCTTGGCAAAAATACTCATGTGCACGACCCAACGACCCGCCCCAGCCGTTAGTCAAAGACCGTCACAATCCCACACCCGGCCGAGCGAAGCGAGGCCCCGCCGCGACGCGGGCCATGCCGCGGCGCAATCCCCCGGCTCACGCCTCGCGCGTGTCGATCCAGATCGTCACCGGCCCGTCATTGACAAGGCTGACCTTCATGTCCGCCGCGAACTGCCCGGTTTCGCAGGCCACGCCCTGCGCGCGCAAAGCCTCGGTGAAATGAAGGTAAAGCCGCTCCCCCTCGTCCGGCGGTGCCGCCCGGGAAAACCCGGGGCGGTTGCCGCGGGCGGTGTCGGCGGCCAGCGTGAATTGCGACACCACCAGCGCCGCGCCCGGAACATCGCGCACCGAACGGTTCATCCGCCCCGCAGCGTCACGGAAAATGCGCAATTTCGCGACCTTCGCGGCCAGCCGGTCGGCATCCTCTTCGGTGTCGCCCTGCATCGCGCAGACAAGGATCATAAGGCCCGCACCGATCTGCCCGACCACCGCGCCATCGACATGGACCGAAGCCTCTGAAACACGTTGCAACACTGCGCGCATATGCGATCCTTTCCGCGTGGAACCCGGGCGAAACTTGTCCCAGGTCAAAGCGGCCCGGGGACGACTCGCCTTAAATATCCCCGTGTGTAAACTTGGAAAGGAGAGCCCACAATGGTCGAGAAATCCCACACGGCGGGCCTGTGGCCCTCGGTTTACGAACCGCTTCGCAATTTCGGGGCGCGGGTGGCTGACTGGCTGGCACCCGCCTCGGACGCAAGCGCCAGCGACGCAGCCTATCGCATCACGATGGAGTTGCCCGGCGTCGAGGAACAGGACATCGACATCTCGGTCAATTCCGGGGTGGTGAGCGTCAAGGGCGAGAAAACCGCCGAGCGCGAGGCAAAGGGCGCCACGTGGTTCTTTTCCGAACGCCAATACGGCGCGTTCTCACGATCGTTCCGCCTGCCCGAGGACGCTGATGGCGACGGGATCGAGGCGGATCTCAAGGATGGTGTGCTGAGCATCAGCGTGCCCAAACGCGCACCGGAAACGACCGAGACCAGGAAGATCACGATCAAGCGCGGGTGAAACTGGCAAGGGACAGACCCGCGCCCGCCCGGGGGCAGCAGGAGGAGCCACCCCCGGGCATCTTGGGGTATCGCCCCCGCGTTATCCTGCGCGCCAGTCGATCACCTCGTCGAGCGGCGCGCGGGTGGTGCGGAACCTGTTGGCCGGGTGGTCCGCGTCCTCGAACCCGAACGAGATCGCGGCGATCACCAACCGGCTGTCGGGAATGTCGAAAAACTCGTGCACGAAACGCCCATGCCCGGCAATCGCCGCCTGCGGGATCGTCGCCACGCCCAGCGCCTGCGCGGCAAGGCAGAACCCGGCGATGAACCCGCCACAATCCATCACGCCATAAGTGCCCAGATCGGCCTCGGAGGTGAGGATCGCCACATGCGGTGCGCCGAACAGGCGGAAATTCTCCATCATCTGCGCCATGCTGGCCGCACGGTCGCCCTTCTCGATCCCCACCGCCTCGTAAAGCTGCCAGCCACAGGCGCGGCGGCGATCCTTGTAGCGGCCGACATATTGTTTCGGCCAATCGAGATCGGGCTGCGAATTGTTGGCCTGCGCATGGGCGAAAAGCGCCTCGCGGAACCGGTCGGTCTCGGCCGCGTCGGTGATGATCGCCTGCCACGGCTGGGCATTGCACCACGACGGCACCCGGCAAGCGGCGGTGACGATCCGCTCCACCGTGTCGCGCGGCACCGGGTCGGACCGAAAGGCGCGACAGGAATAGCGGGCACCCAGAATGTCGGTCAACGTGTCAAAGCCGGTCATAGGGCCCCCTGTTCGAGTGCGATGAGATAGCCGACCCCGCCAGCCAGGATAAGGCCGACGAGGACGGCAAAGGCGATTTTCCACGCCGACCAGGGCCGTTCACCCTGCACCCGGCCGGTGCGGCCGTTGACGACGAAACGATAGCTTTGCCCGCGATACTTGTAAGCCGCAAGCCAGACCGGCAGCAGGACATGCTTGAACGTCACGTCGGAAACCGCCGTGTCGATCGTGTGGATGCGCTGCCGGTCGCCCCCGATGTCAAAACGCACATCGCGCTGGATCACCCGGTCCATGTGGTCGCGTGCCTCGGCAAAACCTTCGTCAAGCTCGACCTGGTAGGCCTCGGCCCGGAACCCGGCGAGGAATTCGGGCTGATAGGGTTCGAGCGCCGACAGATCCCAGGGCGCCAACCCGTCGGTAAAGCGCTTGGGCAGGCTGCGCGAGGCCAGCACCAGCACATCGTCAAAGAACCGCGCCACCCGGCCCGAGGCGTGGCGCCAGCGAACCTTTTGCACCCGCTGTTGCACCCGCTTGCCGTTGCGCGTCACCGTGCGGGTGACGTAATAGACCGTGCCCCGCTCTCCGGTATAGTCCGAGCGGGTGTCGGCGTCGAAGGTCCAGAACGGCACGTAGATGCCCTGCATCCTGCGCCCCTTGCGGGCGTAATCCTGCAAACCGTTCGGCGCGAACCAGAGCCGCCCGAGCCAATCGTTCATCGCCTGTTTGGCCGCGCCTTCGTCAAGCGCGAAGGGAAGCACGCCGCGCGGCTTTATATGGCGGTGCATACCGGTGCCGGTCACGACCGGCGTGGCACAGAACGGGCATTCGGTGGCGTGGATATCGGGGTCGAACTCGACCTCGGCACCGCATCCGGTGCAACGGGTGACGCGGGTTTCCTCGATCTCCTGTTCCGGCAGGCGGGCGTCGACCGCGGCCTTGAAATCAAGCTCCTTGATCGGGTGCAGGTCGCTGCCGGTGTCGGCGATCACCTCTTCATGCCCGCAATGATCACAGATGAGCCGCCCCGCGCCCGGATCAAAGCGATAATCGGCCCCGCATTGCGGACAGGGAAAGCGGTGATCCTGCGCCGGGGTGGCGGCGGTCTCTTCGTCCGGTTCGGGTGCGGGTGGTGAGGGGTGTGACATGAGATTTCATGCCTCCGGCGGGAGTATTTTCGGCAAGATGAAAGGCACAAGGCCGCAAGATGCAGCCGGGGCACGGCGCATCACGCGCCCGGCGGCGGCGGGGGCGGCGGCAGCACGGTGAAAAGCTGGGCCAGTTCGGCCACCTCGCCCGCGCGTTTCCAGCCGTCCTGCCCCGGGGTCCAGACATGGGTGTCGCGGCTGAGCGCGCCATCGGCGGCCATGCGGCCCATCGTGGCTTTGGAAAAGGGCCCCTTGGTCGCGCCGTTCTCGGCGATATGCCAGACATGTTCGACCGGCGGCGGCGGCGGGGCCATGGCGGGGGCGGCGGCAGGCTGCGCGCCCTGTACACCCTGCGCACCCGGGCGCGCGCCCCATGGCCCGGCCTGCGCGCCCATCTGCATGCCGATCCCCGCGCCCAGCCCGGTTTGCAGCGCCGCAGCGCCCGCACCTTCACGGCCCAGCGCCTCGGCGGCCTGAAACTGCATATAGCTCGACAGGTCGCCGACGATGCCCATCGACGTGCGCTTGTCGAGCACCTTTTCGACTGCCTCGGGGAGCGAGATATTCTCGACGTAGAGCTCGGGCAACTCAAGGCCATACTCGGCCAGCGTGGCCGCAATCTCACGCCCGACAAGCTTGCCCAGTTCGCGGGTGTTGGCCGCCATGTCGAGCACCGGGATGCCCGAACCCGCGATGCTGCGCGAAAACTCCTGCACGATGATGTTGCGGATCTGGAAACTGATCTCGTCCATGGTGAATTCGCCATCGGTGCCGACGATCTCGACCAGGAAACGCGCCGGATCGGCGACCTTGACCGTATAGGTGCCAAACGCGCGCAGCCGCACCGGGCCGAATTCGGGATCGCGCGCAATGATCGGGTTGCGCGTGCCCCATTTGAGATTGCCGAACCTCGTGGTGTTGACGAAATAAATCTCGGATTTGAATGGCGATTGAAACGCGTGATCCCAGTGGTTGAGCGTGGTCAGGATCGGCATGTTGTTGGTTTCAAGCATGTAGAGACCGGGGGTAAACACATCTGCCAACTGGCCCTCGTGGACGAAAACCGCCGCCTGCCCCTCGCGCACGGTGAGCTTGGCACCGTACTTGATCGCATGGCCCTCGCGCTCGAACCGCCAGACCAACGTGTCGCTCGTGTCGTCGGTCCAGTGGATGACGTCGATGAATTCGCCCTTGAGAAAATCGAGAATACCCATGCGGTCGGTCTCCAATGGTTTTTCAGGAAGTTTCGGGAAGCAGTTCCGCCGCGATCCGCCGGATCACCGGGCGGGCCTCTTCGAGGCCCATGCCGGACCGCAAACGGCGATCATAGAGGATCTTGAGCAGCAATTCGTCAAGACGGGTCAGCAGCGCGAATTCGTCGTCGTCGTTGAAGATCGACGGCCGGGCGCGGGCGCTGTCATTGGCCAGGCCCAACCCCTGCGCCAGTTCCTCATGATAGCAGGCGCGGCGCAGGAAATCGGGATGTTCGGCCCGCACGTAAGCGATGGCGAGCTTGTAGACATCGCCGTTGTCGGCGCCTGGAAAAGCAAGGACAAAGCAATGGATCGAACGGGGCAGGTTGCGAAAGATGCCAAGCGTCGACGCCGAGATATCGGGGGCGATCTCGCGCACCCGGCGCAGGATGTAATCCTCATCATCCACCCCGCCCACGAGGATATGGAAATTGGCCGATGTCGAACGCGTGACACCGACCGGATGGCCGGTGACCCGCCCCAGCCGCGCCGCATAGCGCGATATGATGGCGTTGTCCCTCTTGCTGATGTCCTGCGACACACCGGGGGCGAAATCGGCCTTCATCCGCACCGGGCTTTCCCAACGATGCAGCTTGCCCGGCCTGCCATCCGACGGGGTCAGCGCCCCGCGCGCATGCTCGTCGAAAAAGGCGATGATCTCGAAATTCCGCGCCAGGTCCTCGGCATCGAACGGCGTGTCGGCGCCACCGCCATCACCGCGCATCAGCCCCTGCGACAGGAGTTCGGATTGCACCCGCGCATAATATCGCGACAGCGCCTGGCTTTGCGTCGATCGGGTTGTCCCGTCCGGTTGCGGGGCAGACCGGTCCAGGCCCGGCGGCCGGGCCTGCGGCTTGAGCGTCGGCGCCACCGTGTCACAGGCCGCAAGAAGCGCCAGCGCCGACAGGGTCAGCGCCAGGGGTCGCAACATCTGGGCAAGAACAGACATCCGTCAGCCGTTTTCGGGAACGGCCGTGCCGGCAGTCTCGCCCAGCCCGGTCTTGCGCGCCTTGGCGGCGGCCAGCGTGTCGCGCAATTCCGCCTCCATCTTCTTGAGATCAGCCTCGGCGGCGGCGCGGCGCGCCTTGCCCTCGTCGGCGATCTGCAACGATTCCTCGATCGTGCCGATCAGGTCGGCATTGGCCTGTTTCACCGCCTCGATGTCAAAGACGCCGCGCTCCATCTCCTCGCGGATCATCTTGTTGCTCTCGCGCAGGTTCTTGGCGTTCGAGGTCAGCAATTCGTTGGTCAGGTCATTGGCCTCGCGTACGGCGCCCGCCGCTTCGGCGCTGCGCTGGATCGTCACCGCCTGCGCCAACTGCGTCTCCCAAAGCGGCACGGTGTTCACCAGCGTCGAGTTGATCTTGGTCACGAGGCTCTTGTCGTTCTCCTGCACCAGCCGGATCGAAGGCAGCGATTGCATCGTCACCTGCCGCGTGAGTTTCAGATCATGCACCCGGCGTTCCAGATCGTCGCGCGCGGCGCGCATGTCACGCAATTCCTGCGCCTTCATCACCTGGTCGTCCTGCGCGGCAGCCTCCACCTCGGCCTCCTTGGCGGGGATTTCCTCGTCGTCGAGCGTGCGCAGCTTTTCCTCGCCCGCCGCGATATAAAGCGCCAGCTCGTCATAGAAACTGAGCGTTTTCTCATAGAGCATGTCGAGCGACTTGATATCCTTCAAAAGCGTGTGCTCATGCTTGAGAAGGTTGTCGGTGATCTTGTCGATCTGGCCCTGCACGGTTTCGAACTTCGCGGTGAACTTGGCAAAGGGCGCGGCACGCCCCAAGAGGCGCTCCCACCATGTGCGCTTGCGGCGCACGTCCAGCTCAGAGACGGAGAAGCCGCGAATCGTGGTGACGATATCACGCAGCCCGTCACCCGCCGGGCCCACATCCTTGTTGCGCACATCGTTCAGCATCGCCTGGCTGATTTCCTGCAACTCGGCCTGCGCGGCCGAGCCGAAATTGACGATCGACCCGGTATCGGACATGTCGAGCTCGGCCATCCGGGCCTTGATCTCTTTCGAAACCCCCGCATCGGCCTTGGCCAGCGGCACCACCTCTTCGGCGGGCGCGGGTTCGGGCAAGATCACGGCATTGACCTCCTCGACAAGGGCAAGTGCCTCGCGGGCCTCGTTCTGGGTCTGTGTCGACATGGGAAATCCTCTTTACTGGTTGGCTGCGTCTGGAGATGGGGGCCGGAGCCCCTCGCGCCCCAGCCGGTCGCGCAGCACCTCGATCTCGACGGTGAGATCGCTGCGGTCGTCGAGCATCAGGCGCTTGGTCTTGGCCGAGAAACTCTGTTCGAGATCGGTGAGCAGGGCAAGGTAATCGGCCCGCGCCTGCATGTCATGGCCGCGGGTGTAAAGATCGGCGAATTTCTCGGACGCATCGCGCGCGCCCTGAAGATAAACCGACATGAACTTGCGCGCCGCGGTCAAATCGCGCGGGTCGTTCTCGACGGTGCGCAACAGATCGCGCACCTCGCTCTGGAAACTCTCGACACGCGCCGCAACCTCGCGGTCGCCGGTGCGCCGGATCGCCCCGGACATGGCCTTGAGATGGGCCTCGGCCTGATCAACGAGCCGCGCCACGCGGTCGGTCTGGAACGTATCGACCCCTTCCATCCCCTTGTCCGTCATCGGATCGGGGCCGAAGGCGGCGAAATGCAGCACCGTGCCGACAATCCCGTAAAGCACCGGTTCGGCCAACCCGCCATTGAGCGCGAAGGACGCCACCGCCAGCCCCAGACCGGTCAGCGCCGCGCCGAACATCTTGCGCGGGATCGCGGGGCGGCGCGCGACACGGCGCGCCTCATAGGCTTCCTGCGCCAACAACCCCTCGCGGGTCAGCCACGCGGCCAGCAACAAGACCCCAAGCGCCGCCAGCGACAGCGCCATCACCATCGGGCCATTGCCGAAAGCGTTCCAGATCAACGGCAGCGGCACGAGAAACAAGAGGTTCACCCGCCCACCCGCCCGGGTGCGCGCCGCCCCGCGATAGCCGCCCTTCGCGGGCGTGCCGTCAGGGCTGAACTTGCCGCCAAATCGCTGTGCCATCACACGCCTCCTGCCATGCTGACATAGAGGATGAGTATGACAAGCAGCACAAAGGCCAGCTTCTGTAGCCCGGTTCCTGACATGTGCCCCGCAACTTTCCCTAACCCGGTGAACGCCCTTGACAACTTAGGCGAAGGGACCGGCCAAGGCTAGGGGGAAGATCGGCGGCGGATTGCCCATAACCCGGGCACGGCCGGGCCCTTGCAACCCATCATGTCAATCCCGCCGCGGTTTGCGCCTGCGTTGCGGAACCGGCTTGGCCCCGGGTCTGGATGCCGGTTTCGAACCGGGGCCGGATCTCGCCCCGGGTTTGGTCCCGGCCTTGGCTTTCGGGGCCTTGGGGGCCTTCGGGTCCGGCGGCGTTTCGACCTCCTCCAGCCCCAGTTGATCGCGCAGCACCCGGCCACGCACTTCCTGCACCTCGCCGGGTTTGAGCTGGCCAAGCTGGAACGGGCCATAGGAGATACGGATCAGCCGGTTGACGCTAAGGCCCACCGCCTCCATCGCGCGGCGCAACTCGCGGTTCTTGCCCTCGCGCAAGGCCACCGTGACCCAGGCATTCGCGCCCTGCTGGCGGTCAAGCGTGACCACCATCGGCTGAAAGCTTTCACCATCGATGCTCAGCCCCTGGCGCAGCGGCTCGAACGTGGCCTCGGTCGGGCGGCCATTGACCCGCACCCGGTAGCGCCTGAGCCAGCCGGTCGAGGGCAGTTCCAGCCGACGCTTGATCGCCCCGTCATTGGTCAGGAGCAAAAGACCCTCGGAATTGAGATCGAGCCGCCCCACCGACAGAACCCGGGGAAGATCGGCCGGCAGATCGTCGAAAATGGTCGGGCGGCCCTGCTCGTCCTTCGTGGTGGTCACAAGGCCCGTGGGCTTGTGATAAAGCCAGAGCCGGGTCGGCGCGGGCGCATCGAGCGGCTTGCCATCGACGGTGATGCTGTCCTTCTCGGTCACGTTGAGCGCGGCACGAGTGATGACCTGCCCGTTGACCGCAACGCGGCCGATTTCGATCATACGCTCGGCCTCGCGGCGCGAGGCAAGGCCCGCGCGGGCTATGACCTTGGCGATACGGTCGCCCTGTGGCCCGGACGGCGCGGCTTTCTGTGGAGGTTTCTGGCTCATGCACCGGGCAATAGCGGATTGGCGCAGCGCACGGAAGGGGCTATGGAAGGGGCATGGAATTCAACGACCACATGCAGGCCGCACTGGAAGAGGCGCGCGCCGCCGCCCGGCGCGGCGAGGTGCCGGTAGGCGCGGTGCTGGTGTCGCCCGAAGGCGCCATCGTGGCCCGCGCGGGCAACCGCACCCGCGAATTGTCGGACCCGACCGCCCATGCCGAGATCCTCGTGATCCGGGCGCGCTGCGCCGAGTTGCAATCCGAACGCCTGCCCGGCCATGACCTCTATGTCACGCTCGAGCCTTGCGCGATGTGCGCCACGGCCCTCTCAGCGGCGCGCATCCGGCGGCTCTACTATGGCGCGCCCGACTCGAAAAGCGGCGGCGTGGCGCATGGCGCGCGGGTGTTCACCCATCCGCAATGCCACCACGCCCCCGAGATCTATGACGGCATCGCCGAGGCCGACGCCGCCGCCCTTCTGCGGAATTTCTTCGCCCCGCGCCGCTGAAAGTCGTGACCGCGCACGGCAGGGTCATCCCCTGCCTTGATTATGGGCAAGACTTCGCGGAATGATGAGCCGTCGCGTGGTGCAAGGGCCCGCGCAACCAAACGCAGGAGAGCTTTGCGCCTTGTTCGAAGTCATCACCATCAGTTTCGCCTTCTTTTTCGGCCTCGCCGTGCGCCAGATCGGCCTGCCGCCCCTCGTCGGGTTCCTCGCCGCGGGGTTTGCCATCAACGTCTTCGGACCATCGCTCGGCCTGCCCGAATACACCGGCGAAACGCTCGACCACGTCGCCCATCTGGGCGTCCTGATGCTGCTCTTTACCGTCGGGCTCAAGCTCAAGCTCGAACAGATCGCCCAGCCACAGGTCGTGGGCGGCGCACTCCTGCATTTCGCCATCTCCGTCGCCGTCTTCATGCCGGGACTCAAGCTTTTCATGGGGCTCGACTGGAACACCGCGCTCCTGCTGGCGATCGCGCTGTCGTTTTCCTCCACCGTGCTGGCCGCCAAGCTGCTTGAAACCAAGCGCGAGCTGGGCGCCTTTCACGGCCGCACCGCCATCGGCATCCTGATCGTGCAGGACATCATCGCGCTGGTGGTGCTGGCCATCTGGTCGGGCCAGACGCCCAATATCTGGGCGCTTCTCATATTCGCCGTGCCGCTCCTGCGCCCGGTCTTGCACTGGCTGCTGGATTTCGCCGGCCATGACGAGCTTCTCGTGCTCATGGGCATGATGCTGTCGCTGGTGATCGGTGGCATGGGGTTTGAGGCGATGGGACTCTCTTCCGAGATCGGCGCACTGGTCATGGGGGTACTCCTCTCGACCCATACCCGCGCCAAGGAACTGGGCCAATCGCTCTGGTCGCTCAAGGAGGTCTTCCTCGTCGGCTTCTTCCTCCAGATCGGGCTCACCGGCCTGCCCGACTGGGGCGCGATGGTCTTTGCCGTGGCCGTGGGCATTGCGCTGGCCCTCAAGGGGGCGCTCTTCTTCGCGCTTCTGATCGCCTTCAAGCTGCGCGCGCGCAGCGCCTTCCTCAGCGCGCTCAGCCTCACCGCCTATTCCGAGTTCGGCCTGATCGTCGCGGCGGGCGTTCTGCCCGAATACCTCGTGCCGCTGGCCATCGCCGTGTCGATCTCCTTCGTGATCTCGGCCCCGCTCAACCGCTTTGCCCATCCCCTCTTCGAGCGTTACGAAGAGACCCTGCGCCGCCATGAGCGCGACACCATCCACCCCGACGAACAGCCAAAGGAAATCGGCGACGCCAATGTGCTGATCTTCGGCATGGGCCGCACCGGCAGCGCCGCCTACCGGCAGATCGAGAAAGAGGGGATGAAACCGCTCGGCCTCGACGCCGACACCTACACCGCCAAGGCCCATCAGGAGGCCGGGCGCAACGTGCTCTTCGCCGACGCCGAGGACACCAATTTCTGGCGCAGTTGCGAACTGGGGCAGATCAAGGCCGCGATCCTCGCGATGGACGATCTCGAAGCCAAGCTCATCGCCGCCCGCTCCCTGCGCCAGCGCGGCTTTACCGGCCCGATCGTGGCGCACGCCCTGCATGAATCGCACCAGGAACAGATCCGCGAGGCCGGCGCGGATCATACCCACCTGACCATGAACCAGGCCGGGATAAGCCTGGCCGAGCAAACCGCCGAGGCCCTGAACGCAGGCTGACGCCGGGCCGAAAATGGTGTGCCGCCCGGGCGGGGAAACACCTTCGGCCACGCAGGGTTTTGCCGACATTCTCTGCCGGTGGCGCATGAACCGGGCTGGGTGGCAGCAACGCGCAAGAAGTGGACGCTGCAAAGCCGAGATCCGTCGACGTGTTTCAGAACGAGACGACCCAGAG
Organism: Aquicoccus porphyridii; assembly: GCF_008369105.1. Lineage (GTDB taxonomy): Bacteria > Pseudomonadota > Alphaproteobacteria > Rhodobacterales > Rhodobacteraceae > Aquicoccus > Aquicoccus porphyridii. Next base: position 294,108 of record NZ_VINQ01000004.1, read on the forward strand.
CGGACGTCGTCCGCGGCACCAAGCGCCGCGAGCAGCATCTCGAGCGTTGGAATCACGTCGGCAGGCATCGCATCCTGATCTTCAACCATTGCGGTCCTCGTCGATGCGTTGGCCGCCCTCTCTGGCACCATCTGCCCAGTCTCGCCCAAGTGCCCACGTCGGGCATTGATGGCCCGCATAGTCAGGGATTCGGTCGAAAACGGGGCTGGTTCACTGCTCGCGTTGCGCCCGCTGTCGAGCAGAACATGGTGCGGAATTCTCCCGCGTCGGCGGAAGAAATTTGCCTTTTACTTCTTCTTAGGTTGTGCCCATCGTGGTAATATCGCGAATATTGGGCATCTCGAACTGCCCATATCAAGCACGGAGAGTTCCATGATTGAGATGTCACGACGCAGGTTACTGGGCATGATAGGCACGGTTGCCGGTAGCACAGCAATGTACAATGCCATGACTGCGATGGGCCACGCCCAGCCATCCAGCTATAGCGGTCCGATACAGCTCGACGGCGCACCGCAGGGAACCAAGATCCTGATTCTCGGCGCCGGTCTCGCGGGAATGACCGCCGCGCTTGAGATGCGCGCCGCCGGATATGAGGTCGAGGTGCTTGAATTCCGCGAGAAGGCGGGCGGCCGTTGCTGGACGCTGCGCAGCGGCGACACATACACCGAGCTCGGCGGCGCCACGCAGAACGTCGACTTCGCCGATGGCAACTACATCAACCCCGGTCCGTGGCGGCTGCCGCACAACCACTACGCGGTCATCGACTACTGCCGACGGCTGAACGTGCCGCTGGAGCCCTTCGTCCAGACCAATTACAACGCCTACGTTCATCGCGGCGATGCTTTCGGCGGCGCGCCGCAGCGGATGAAGCACATCCTGACCGACTATCGCGGCCACGTCTCGGAACTGCTGGCCAAGGCGGTCGACCAGGGCAAGCTCGACGGCATGGTCACGCAGGAGGATCGCGAGGTTCTGATCGAGAGCCTGCGCAGTTTCGGCGTGCTCAACGACAAAAATGCCTATGTCAAAAGTCTCCAGACCAGCGACTACCGCGGATATGACAAGCAAGCGGGAGGCGGCGTCGGTGCGGCCCCGATTCCGTCGGACCCGCTCGACCCGTCCGAAGTGCTGCAATCGCGGCTGTGGACCATGCTCGCGACGCACGAGACGATGAATCATCACGCGCCCATGTTCCAGCCGATCGGCGGCATGGACGGGATCGCGAAAGGGTTCGAACGCGAGGTCGGAGACCTGATTACCTACAACGCCAAGGTTGTCTCGCTGCAGCAGGACGACAGCGGCGTGACCGTGACATGGGAGGACACAGCCAACGGCGGCGCCACGCGGACCACGACGGCCGACTACTGCGTGTGCACGATCCCGTTCTCGATCCTCGGCCAGATCGACCACAACCTGTCGTCCTCGCTGGCGAACGTGATCTGGGGCATGCCCTACAACGGCTCGACCAAGGTCGGGCTCGAGTTCAAACGCCGCTTCTGGGAACAGGACGAGGACATCTACGGCGGCATCACCTACACGGACCAGGCGATTACGCAGATCAGCTATCCTTCGACCGGCTACCTGTCGGACGGACCGGCCGTGCTGCTGGGCGGCTACACCTGGCGCGGCGCCGACACGTTCAAGTTCAATGCGATGCAGCCCGCCGAACGGATCGAATGGGCCCTGCGGATGGGCGAGAAGATTCACCCGCAATACCGCGAGGAGTTCAAGGCCGGGGTCGCCGTCTCGTGGCACAAGGTTCCGTGGGTGCTGGGCTGCTCCGGCATATGGGAGGATCGCGAACGCGACTATGAGGATGCCGTTGCGATAGACAACCGTGTCGTTTGCGCGGGCGAACACCTGTCCTACCTGCCGGCCTGGCAGGAAGGGGCGATCCTCTCCTCGCTCGACGCCATCTCGCGTCTACACGACAAAATCATCAACGGGTGAGCATCATGAAATCACGTTTTCTCTCGGTTCTTGCCATGGCCGGCCTCGGCACTGCGCCGGTCTTCGCGCAAGACGACAGTGGCACGGAGCAATTCATTTCGCCCGTGTCAGACGAAGCGATGTTTGAAGGCGGCGGCGGATACACCTCCACAGATGGCGAGGAACTCTACAATACGTTCTGCGCCGGCTGTCACATGCCCGCTGGCGAGGGTGCCAGCGGCGCGGGAGAGTATCCCCCGCTCAGCGGAAACCCGAGGCTCGAGTTCGCTGCATACCCGATCACCATCATCGTCAATGGCCAGGGCGGCATGCCCGGCCTCGGGCACCTCCTGAGTGATGAGCAGGTGCTCGAGGTTACCAGCTATATCCAGTCGGACCTTGGCAACGACTACGCGCCCGATGGCACCCTGCAGATGGTCGCGGACACGCGTCCGGTCGAGGAGGGCGAAGTACTCGCCGAGCACGAGGTCGAGGAAGAGAATGTCGATCCCGACCGGGAGGACGGTGGTGGCAACGAGACCGGCGTGGTGCGCCACCGTATCCCCAACTCGAACTTCCCGATCCTCTTGGCGGCCGAAATTCCGGCCGATGCCACGCTGGTCTATCTTAGCGGCACCGTCCCCCAGGTGGTGAACCCCGACGCGGCCGAGGGATCGCCGGAGCGCTACGGCGACACCACCGCCCAGACCGTGAGTACACTGGCCTCGATCGAGCAGAAGCTCGCCTCGATTGGTCTCGATATGGCTGACGTGGTAAAGATGCAGGTTTACCTCGTCTCTCCCGAAGGGGCGGACGCGATGGACTTCGCTGGCTTCATGGAAGGCTATGTCCGCTTTTTCGGAACCGAGACGCAGCCCGAGCTGCCGACCCGGTCAGTATTCGAGGTCGCAGGCTTGGCCAACCCGTCATGGTTGGTCGAGATCGAGGTCGTTGCTGTCCGACCCTGAACCTTTGCCCGGGTCGGGACATTTCCCGACCGGGGCCAACGCTCTGCGTAGTCCGGTCATGCCGCACGCCGACAAACCGCCCCGCCGCCTTCGGCCCCGAGCCGCGCCCCGTGCACCAACGAGGTCGGATTCTGCGGAGCAACCCGCTGAACCTGCCATGCGCGCACCTGCAAAACCCGCAGCTGGCTGAACTCATAGTGTGCGGGACTTTTGCAACTTTGAACCACGCCCAGGTGGCCGGACCGTAGCGATCTCGCGCTGTTCAACCTGGCTATCGATAGCAAATTGCGCGGATTGTTCGGGATTGGGTGACGTCGATCGGGTTGGAGGCGAGCCCCCGCGGCACGCATTCGATGCGGCGGACAAAGATGGCACAGATCCACAGGAAGACCGGCAACCTGCGTCCTGTTCAGCTCTTGTCAGGCCATACCGAGATGACAACACGGCATGGCGCCGCGACAAGTTGAGCAAGTCTAGGACTGCCCTCACCGACGCAGCGAAAGACCGTCCATGGGCCGAACGGTTCCTGAAAACGCGAAATCCCTTGCCCCGTGGTGCGCGACGGCCCGGCAGTACTCCCGGGTCACTGCCAAATTCCCGTTGCAGGTCATTCCGATGTCTTCGCGGCGACCGGTATCTCCAAATCCAGCAGCACGGATGCCAGGCATTTGCCGTGGGCATCCAGTGCCAGCGAGCGGGTGACGCCGCCAGTCAGTGCGCCGTTGATGACGAAATTGAGCGCGTGGAGCTGGGGCAGCTCGTAACGGGTGACGTCCTTCGCAGAGAAGCTGCCGAAATGGGCGGCCACGCGATCGGGGGTGACAAGGTCACGGATCAGGGGCCAGTGGACCGGATCGTAGGCGATGACGGAAATATTCGAAATGTCGCCCTTGTCGCCGGTGCGGGCATGGGCAATGTCATGCAATCTCACGGTGAACCTCCAGGAGTTCGACGCCGGCATCCACCGCGCTCGCAGGTATCAGCGTCGAGGCGATGGCCAGAACTTCGCGCACGCCGCCGGTGGCGCCCCCACCCCCGGCAGGACCGGCGAGGTAAAGACCCTCGACCTCTTCCTGCACCCGGCGGGCCGCTTCGGCGCTGACACAGCGGGCAGCATAGCGCATCCTCACCTCCGGCGCCGTTGTCGACCCTCGAGCCCCGTGCCAGACCGAGTTGACGCCAATGAGTTCGCCCCGCTGTTCATGGAGCTCCGCGCCCAGAGGGGCCAGGCGGGCCCGGACAAGATCGAGAGCAAGCTCGCCTCGGGCCACGCAATTGGCCCCCGCGTAGCTGATCTGACCTTCACCGATCCACCCATCGTAATAGCCGACGGATACCTTGAGATGGCCGGTCGCCGGGCTGCCGCTGGCTCCGCAGACCGCGATCCGGTCCGGCGCGACCTCGGTGAAATCGACACCCGAGAAATCGGCAACCACATCGGGCTGAAGATACTGCGCGGGGTCGTGGATTTCGTATAAAAGCTGCTCGATACAGGTGGCGCGGGTGATGCAGCCGCCGGTGCCCGTCAGCTTGCTGATCGTGGCATTGCCGTCTGCATCCACGTCGGCCAGCGGGTGACCGACAGTTGCAAGGTCGGGCACGTCCTTCACCCCCGGATCGGCAAAGTAGCCGCCGGTAATCTGGGCCGCGCATTCCAGCAGGTGACCAACCAGCACCCCGCGTCCAAGCCTTGCCCAGTCGTCCCGTGCCCAGCCGAACTCGTGCACCAGCGGAGCGAGGAAAAGGGTCGGGTCCGAGGCGCGGCCACAAATCACCACGTCCGCGCCCGCCGCCAACGCCGAGACGAGGCCGTCGATGCCGACATAGGCATTTGCCGAAACGAGACGATCGCCCAGCATCGACGTCGGTTCACCGGTTTCGTCCAGGATGAAGCTGCCGATCCGATCCAGCACATCGTCGCCCGTGACGGCGGCGATCTTCAGCCCCGTCAGTCCCAGTTCACGGGCGATCCGGGCGGTCTCCCTTGCGGCCCCACGCGGGTTTGCCGCGCCCATGTTCGTGACAATCCGCGTCCCGTTCCTGGCGCAGGCGGGCAGCACCGCACGCATCCGCCGCTCCAACAGCGGGTCATAGCCACCCGCCGGGTCGTTCAGGCGGGCCTGCTGCGCCAACGCGATGGTGCGCTCGCCCAGGCACTCGAAGACGAGATAATCGAGCCCGCCGCGCTCCGCGAGGTCCAGGGCGGGGGCCAACCTGTCGCCCTGAAAGCCGGCACCGGCGCCGATCCTGATCGTGCTCATGGCATAGCCCTCCGCCTCTGGCTGCGCCGGGTCAGGTAGGCGCCGGCCAGCAACGCCAGCGCGACGAAGGGCGTCACCGGGTGCGGGTAGATCGCCAGCGCGATGATCACGAGATAGAGGCCGATATCGACGGCACGAACCCCGTGCAACCGCGCGCCCGCCAGAAGTCCCGGCACCGCGATAACCAGTACCAGCCCCGCCGCGACCGCCTCGAGGACGTCCAGCGGCCCGCCACCCAGCAGCATGCCCGGATAGAGCAGCAACAGGAACGGCACGATGTAGGTGACCGCGCCCAGTCGCACGGCCTCTCCCGCCGCGGGCAGCCAGTTGGTGCTGGCGATCCCCGAGCCGACGAAGACAGCCACGCAGACCGGCGGCGTGATGACCGAGATGGTTGCGAAGTAGAAGACGAAGAGATGCGCGGCCAGCGGATCGACCCCTACGGACGTCATGGCCGGGGCCAGCACCGCCGCGACGAGCACGTAAGCGGCGGTCGTGGGCAGGCCCATGCCCATGATCAGGCAGACCATGCCGACGATGACAGCCACCAGAACCACGGAATCCCCGGCGACCGAGACGATAAGTGAAGAAAGCGTCACGCCGATGCCCGTCAGGTTGATCATCGACACCAGGACCTGCGCGCCGGCCAGCAATACACCAATGATGACCATGCCCTTGCCGGCATCCTCGAGCCCACCCAGAAGTTTTCCGGCCATCGCGCGCGGGCTCAGCCGACCGGTTTCGGTGGCGAGGAAGGCGATGAGCAATCCGACAATGCCATAGAATGCCGAGGTGGCGATCGAACGCCCCAGCCAAATGCCCACGCCCAGGCCACCGAGTGCCGCGAGGATGGGAAGCACCCGACGCGGCGCAAGGATGGTGGCCCAGTCCGGCATCTCGCTATCCGGCACGACGGCAAGCCCGCGCCGCTGGGCAACGAAATGCACCGTCATGAAGACCGACAGGTAAAACAGCACCGCCGGAAGGATCGCGCCGACGATGATGGTGAGGTAGGGCACGCCCAGGATCTCGGCCATCACGAAGGCAGCGGCCCCCATAATCGGCGGGGCAATCTGTCCGCCGGTCGAGGCCACGGCCTCGACCGCGGCCGCAAAGGGGCGCGGATAACCGAGACGGATCATCATCGGAATGGTGAAATTGCCGGTGGTCGCCACGTTCGCGACGGCCGAGCCCGAGATCATCCCGAACAGTCCGCTGGCGATGGTGGCGATCTTCGCCGCTCCGCCCGGCTGGCGGCCGCCAAGTCGCATGGCGAGATCCATGAAAGCCTGCCCGCCGCCGGTATGCAGCAAAAGCGCCCCGAACAGGACGAAGGCGGCGATCACGGTGGCGGCAACCCCGGTGAGCATCCCCCAGATGCCGAGATCGCCCAGGAAAATCGTCTCGGTCACGAAATCCACGCCGAAACCGCGATGCCGCAACGGACCGGGCAGGAGGTTGCCGAACAGCGCGTAGCCAAGCCCCAGCAGCACGAGGATCGGGAATATCAGCCCGACCGTCCGCCGCCCGAGTTCCAACACCGCCAGCACGAGCCCCGCCGTCAGCGCCATGTCGAGCCCGGTGGCCCATGGCAGTTCGGTCATGATGCGGTCGTAGTTCACTACCACGTAGGCACAGGCGGCCAGCGTTACCACGGCCAGCGCAAGGTCGATTGCCAGCCCCACTGGACGCCAGGGTTTCCCGGCGCCCAATGGGTAGAGCGCGAAGCCGAGCGCGGTGACGAGTGCCAGGAACAGCGCGCGCTGGATGAGCCCTTCGAAGGGGCCTGTCGCCGCCGTGTAGAGGACGAAAAGCCCGACGAGAACCGCCAGTCCCTTCTGGATGCGCTCGACCGTCATCGCCCGGCCCTTACTCGGCCAATTTCAGCTTGGCGGGCAGGTCGATGCCCTGCTCCTCGAACCAGCGCGCGGCACCCGGATGCAGCGGGATCGTGCCGAACTGCACCGTCATGTCGGCAAGGCTCGCGCCCTTGAGGCTCGCCATGGCGTTGGCCTGCGCCGTCTGGTCTTCCATCACCGCCTTGACGATCTTGTAGGCCGTGTCGTCGTCCATCGAGCGCGGCGCGGCGACACCGACGCCAAAGCTCCATGTCGTATAGGCCGGGATGCCGCCCGCCGCGCCTTCGGGGATGTCCACGACCGAGATGTCGGGCATCTCGGCGCGAAGCGTGTCGGCCTGCTCGGGGGTCAGGCCGAGGATGGCGATGTCGGTCGAGGTCGCGATGTCCATGGTCGAACCGTCCAGCTTGTTGCCAGACCCCGACTTGACGTAACCGGCCACCCGGTTGTCCTTGATCATGCCGACGATGTCGGTGGTCGAGCCGCGCACGTAGTCGGCCTCAAGGCCGAGCGTCGCGAACACCGCCTCGGTGGTGGCCTCCGTCGCAGAGCCCTTGATGCCCGGATTGAAGCGAACGCCCTCCAGCCCCGCGAGGCTGTCGACCCCGGCATCGGCCCGCATGACCACATTCTGCGGCGCGCCAGTATAGACCCAGAGCAACGCGAGGTCCTGCGGCTTGCCTTCGAAGTCGTTCTTGCCCGCCGCGGCGTGTTGCACGACGTTGGTGGTCACGAGGCCAAGGTCCACCTGGCCGCGCTCCATCCGGCGGATATTGTCCATCGTCGCGCCGGTTTCGACGACCGACGCACGCAGCCCTTCGGCATTTTCATTGATCAACTGGCCCACGGCGACGAAATAGCCGTAATGGCTCGACGAGGCCGAAGTGGAGCCGATCAGCAGATCCTTGTCCTGGGCTGCCAACGGGCTGGCAAGCAGGGTTGCGCCCATCAGGGCGTGAAGAAGATGTTTCATGATGTTCCTCCCATGTGCCCGCAACGCGGGGTATGGGCGCAGGATCGCACAAATCCGCTATTGTCAGAATTGCTATATTGGCGATAATTAATGCATCATGCGCAACAATCCATCGCTCGCAGATTATCGCGTCGCCCTGACGCTCCGTGACCAGCAGTCATTTCGCCAGGCCGCCGAGACACTCGGCATGTCGCCCTCCGCGCTTTCGCGCCAGCTCGCGGCATTGGAGGCGGGCCTCGGGGTGCGCCTCTTCGATCGCGACACGCGCAATGTCACGCCGACGGCGTCGGGGCTGGCCTTCGCCCAACTGGCCGAGCGCATGCTGAACACGGCCGAGAACGTCATGGAGGAGTTCGACGCCCATCTCTCCGCCAGCCGGGGGCGGCTGACCATAGCCGGGCTGCCTTCGGTGACCGTCGGCCTTTTGCCGGGACTCCTGAAAAGCTTCGCAGAGCGCCATGCGGGAATAGACCTTCGGATCATGGATGCCCTGTCTGAAAGCGTGGTCGAAGCGGTCGAGGCCGGGCGGGCGGATATCGGCTTCACAGCGGGGACGGTCGCGGCTCGACTCCGGCTCGCCTTTCACCCGCTACTTGATGACACCTTCGTCGCGGTCGGCGCCCCGGACGGCCCTCTGTCCGAAGACAGGAGCTACGGCATGGCCGAACTTGCCGCCATGCCCGTGATCGCCATGGAAATCGGCACCAGCGTTCGCGAGTTGCTGGACGGCTCCTGCCAGCGTCTTGGCATTGCCATGGCGCCGCGGTTCGAGGTCGCGCATCTTGCCACCGCCGGAGCCCTGGTCGCCGAAGGTCTCGGGATCTCGATTCTGCCAACCCTCACCCTGCCCGTCCTCCCGATGGAGCGCCTGGTCCAGCGCCCCGTGCAGGATTTCGGCGCCAGGCGTCGCATCGGCCTGGTTCACCAGCAGGGCCGCTCGCTATCGCCCACCGGCAAGGCCTTTCTTGAACATACCAAGCAAAACCTCCCATTTCTGCGTCGGGCTGGCCAAGAGGCAACGAACTGATGTCAATTGCGAAGCAGATTGCCGCGACTCGTCCACGGCGCGGCCAAAGCCCTCAGGTCGACAGGACGGCTGAACCGGCAAAAACATCTACCCCAAGCGCGCCGCAAACCAAGTAAAGCGCAATGGTCGCAAGCCCGAGCCGCGGACCGTAGGCCGCAGCCAGACCAAGCACGGCAACGATGCCCGTCGTGATCGGCACCGGCCACATCGGAACAGCAATTTTGGCGCTGACTGCGATCAACAGAACGCCGACCAGAATGAGCAACAGGTCTTTTGCGACCTTCACGGGCCGCGAAACGCTTCCCAGCATTTCGGCATGAACGCTGTGTTTTTGTGTTGTCTGCTTGAGATTCATCCATGGTCCGATTGACGCCATGACGGCGTTTCTTTTGCAAAGAAGGCAGCGATGCCTTCTTGAGTTTCCTCGGTCTCCCAGCAGTCCGCGAGTGCGTTGGCAGAATAATCGGCCGCGTCAACAGGATCAGTCCCCACAAGTGCGCGGCACAGGGACTTGGCCCGCGCAACAGCGCCGGGCGCGCAATTCAAAATCGTCAGAATTTCGTCTTCGACTGCCGCGTCAAGTTCCTCGGGACCGCAGCAACGCGCAACCAGGCCCGCCCGCATCAGAAAAGCGGTGTCGAATGGCTTGCCCGTGAAAAACACCTGGCGCGCAAAAGCTTCTCCCATGCGCCCGACGACAAACGGCCCGATGGTCGCAGGGATCAGCCCCAACCGTGTTTCGGTCAACGCAAAGCGCGTTGTTTCTTCGGCCACCACCACGTCACAGACGGCAACCAAGCCAATGCCACCGCCATACGCTGCACCGTGAACACGTCCGATCAAAGGCTTGGGCAGGACGTTCCAAAGCCCCAGCATCGTGGCCAGGGCGCCGGCCTCTTTCATCTTTCCGGCACGGTCTTTTTCCGCCTGGGCGCGCATCCACCCCAGATCTCCGCCCGCACAGAAACTTGGACCCTCCGCGCGCAAAACCACAACGCGCACTGCGTTGTCGGCGGACAGGGAACGGGCTGCGTCGCTAAGCTCCGCAATCATCTGCGCGTTCATTGCGTTATGTTTGTCGGGACGATTTAGGGAGACCTCGGCAACGCCGCGCGCGTCTGTCGTCAATCGAATTGTTTCAAAGCTCATGGTGTTACCTTTTCGTAGCTGCGCGTCACAAGCGAGGCGACCAACGCCTCGGCCTCTGCCAACAGGGTGAGGTCAATCCCGGTATGAAAACCGCGTCCTTCAAGAAAAGTGACGAGCGACGTCGTCGACAGATTGCCCTTGGCCCCAGGCGCGTAGGGGCATCCGCCCAAACCGCCCACGGCGCTGTCGAACGTACGAAGCCCCATGTCGAGCGCGACGGAAACATTGTCGAGCGCCCGCCCGCCTGTGTCATGGAAGTGACCCGCAAGCGCGTGAGCGGGTACATAATCGACAACGGCCTCAAGCATTCGCAACACGGCGTCGGGCGTGGCCCGGCCAATGGTGTCGCCGAGCGAAATTTCATAGCAACCCATGTCCAGCATCGCAAAAGCGGTATCGCGCACGGCCACCGGATCAACCATGCCGGAATAGGGACATTCCACCACGCATGACACGTAGCCACGTAGCCGAATACCCGCCTCTCGCGCCGCAACGGCCACGGGGGCGAAACGCTCCAAGCTTTCTTCGATTGAACAATTGATGTTCTTTTGGCTGAACGCTTCCGACGCGGAGCCGAATATTGCGACCTCATCCGCACCGGCCGCTTTGGCGGCTTCGAACCCTCTTTGGTTGGGAGTCAGCACCGCATAGTCGGTGCCGCCTTCGCGGATAATTTGCGTCATAACCTCGGCGGCGTCGACGAGTTGAGGCACCCATTTGGATGACACAAAGCTGGTGGCTTCGATCTTTTCGAATCCCGCCCGGGACAGCAGGTCGATCAAGGCGATCTTGCTGGCAGTCGGAATGAATACCGTTTCATTCTGCAATCCATCGCGGGGGCCCACTTCGTATACGCGCACATGGTCGGTCATTCTTGGCACCTCATTCGGCGATCAGGCCTTCAAAGCTGACCAGAACCGAACCGCCTTCGACCGGATCACCGACCGCGCAAAACACCTCTGCCAAGATCCCGGCACGTGGCGCCAAAAGCGAAGTTTCCATCTTCATCGCTTCCATCACGCCCAGCTTCGCGCCCTCTTCCACATGATCCCCGACTGCAACGCCCAAAGCGACAATCGTCCCGGTCATGGGCGCCACGACGACATCGCCAAGATCCGCCACCATCGCGAGACCGGACCGTGGGTCGGGCAACACCAGATCGCGAACGACGCCATCGCTCAACACCGAGACCAGAAGCTCTGCGTTGCGTGTGGCCGTTTGCACCTGCGCCTTGATCGCTGTTTGCGCATCACCGAAGCGAGCCGTCATCACCGCCCCGTCAATCGTCAACCGCGATATCTCGAGCGGGTCGCCCTGATCGCCTGCAAGTGACACAGAGCCATCGGCGTGCAGGGTAATCCGACGCTCAACCAGCTCACCGTCATAGACAAAGCGCAGCGCGTGTTGTGCCTCGCCCCAAAGCCGGAAGCCGAAAGCGCGCGCCTTCGGGTCAAGCTGCAGCGCCTCTATCGCCGCAAACGCGATGTGTGCTTCGCTTAACGGCGCGCTCATTGTCAGCGCGGTGAGGTCGCGCTCGATCACACCGGTGTCGAACGTGCCGTTCACGAACCCTTCATGCCGCGCCAAAGCCGACAGGAATTCGGCGTTGGTGGCCGTGCCCGCAACATGCGTCTCGCCCAAGGCCCGCAGCAGCCCGTCCAACGCCTCGGCGCGCGTGGCTGCGTGGGTTATGACCTTGGCGATCATCGGATCATAGAATGGGCTGATGCTGTCGCCGCTGCGCACGCCTGAATCGTTGCGGGCGTGATCGCTGAACGCCAGATGTTCCAGCTTACCGGTGGCGGGCAGAAACCCCTTTGACGGATCTTCTGCATATAACCGCGCCTCGAAGGCATGACCATTGATGTGCAATGCGTCCTGGCCCAGGGGCAGCGGGGCCCCGGCGGCCACGCGCAATTGCCATTCAACCAGATCCACACCGGTGATCGCTTCGGTCACGGGGTGTTCCACCTGCAGGCGGGTGTTCATCTCCATGAACCAGAAACCGTCTACGCGCAGCGGGCCGGACCCGTCGACAATGAACTCGATGGTGCCTGCACCGCTGTATCCGATCGCCTTTGCGGCCGTCACCGCCGCGCTGGTCATGGCCTCGCGCACGTCCGGCGTCATGCCCGGCGCAGGTGCTTCCTCGATGACTTTCTGGTGGCGGCGCTGCAGCGAACAGTCACGTTCGAACAGATGCACCGCACCGCCGTGGTTGTCACCGAACACCTGCACTTCGATATGGCGTGGCGAGGTTATGAATTTTTCGATCAACACATGCGGATCGCCAAACGACGCCTGACCTTCTCGCTGCGCCGAAGCCAGGGCCTCGGTAAAATCGGCCGGATCGTCGACCTTGCGCATGCCCTTGCCGCCCCCCCCGGCGCGCGCCTTGATCAATACAGGATAGCCAATTTTCGCAGCCTCATCCGCAAGGAAACCTGCGTCCTGATTTGCACCTTGATATCCGGGCACCACCGGCACTCCGGCCTTGGCCATCAGATCCTTGGCCGCGTCCTTCAAACCCATCGCGCGGATCGCGGCGGACGTGGGGCCGACAAAAATCAAACCGGCGGCTTCGACCGCATCGACGAAATCCGGGTTCTCGGACAAGAACCCGTATCCGGGGTGGATCGCCTGCGCGCCCGTGGCCCGTGCGGCGTCAATGATATGCGCGCCCACCAGATAGCTTTCAGACACAGGCGGCGGGCCGATATGAACCGCCTCGTCCGCCATTGCCACGTGCATTGCAGAAGCGTCAGCGTCTGAATAAACCGCAACAGTAGCGATCCCCATCTGACGGGCGGTACGGATAACCCGACAGGCGATTTCACCACGGTTCGCGATCAATATTTTCGAGAAGGGCTTTTCCATCATCACATCCTGAACAGGCCAAATTTGGTATCTTCGACAGGCGCGTTCAGCGCAGCCCGAAGCGAGAGAGAGACAACTTCGCGGGTTTTTCGGGGATCGATGATCCCGTCGTCCCACAGCCGCGCCGAAGCATAGAGCGGTTGCGACTGACGCTCGAACATGTCGATAGTCGGCTGCTTGAAGTCCGCTTCCTCTTCAGCAGACCATGTGCCACCCTTGGCCTCGATGGCTGCGCGACGCACATCGGCCAGAACGCCCGAGGCCTGGGCACCGCCCATCACGGAAATCCGCGCATTCGGCCACATCCAGACAAAGCGTGGCCCGAATGCGCGCCCGCACATGCCGTAGTTGCCAGCCCCGTAAGAGCCGCCAATGATCACGGTGACCTTGGGGACGGACGCGGTCGATACCGCCGTCACCAGTTTGGCTCCGTCCTTTGCAATGCCGCCCGCTTCGTATTTCGAGCCGACCATGAAACCGGTGATATTCTGCAAGAACAGCAGAGGAATTTTCCGCTGGCAGCACAGCTCGATAAAATGCGCGCCCTTGGTCGAGCTCTCCGAAAACAGAACACCATTGTTGGCGATGATGCCGACCGGCACGCCATCGATATGCGCGAAGCCGGTGACCAGAGTTGTGCCATAGCGCGGTTTGAACTCGGCAAAGTCCGACCCGTCGACCAGACGTGCAATGATCTCGCGCACATCATAAGGCGTCTTGTCATTGGCGGGGACGACACCCATCACATCCTCGGGCGGGTACAGCGGCGCCTTGGGTTCCTTGAAGTCGATCACAGGGCGCATAACCGGCCCCAGGTGGCTGATGATTTCACGTGCCAGAGCCAGCGCGTGACGATCATCATCGGCAAGATAATCCGCCACACCCGAGAGCCGCGTGTGGGTATCACCACCGCCCAGCGTTTCGGCGTCAACGATCTCACCCGTGGCCACCTTGACCAACGGAGGACCCGCAAGAAAAATCGTGCCCTGTTCGCGCACAATGATGGTTTGATCGCTCATGGCGGGCACATAGGCCCCCCCGGCGGTACACGACCCCATCACGACGGAAATCTGCGAGATGCCCTTTGCGCTCATCCGGGCCTGATTGAAGAAGATCCGGCCAAAGTGGTCACGGTCGGGAAACACTTCGTCTTGATTGTTCAGGTTCGCGCCCCCGGAATCGACCAGATAGATACAAGGCAGGTGATTTTCTTCGGCGATTTCCTGTGCGCGCAGGTGTTTTTTCACCGTCATCGGAAAGTATGTGCCGCCTTTGATCGTCGCATCGTTGCACAGGATCATGCAGTCACGCCCTTCGACGCGACCGATCCCCGCGATGGCCCCCGCCGAAGGAACTTCGTCATTATACAGGCCCGATGCCGCAAACAGACCAATCTCGAGAAACGGCGATCCCGGGTCGAGCAATCCGGCAATCCGGTCACGCGGCAAAAGCTTGCCCCGCGCAACATGGCGTGACCGCGCGGATTCTGAACCGCCGGTGATGATACGCGCAGCTTCGGTTGCAATCTTTGCGTATTGCCCCTGCATGGATGCTGCATTCTCAAGGAATTCTGCAGAGGACGGCACCTGACTGCTTTGCAATATCGTCATTTCGCTTCTTTCTTCTCGGTCTCGCAGGAGTGCTTGGCCCCTGCGACGGTGATGTCTGAACATCGCGGCTGAACGTCAGCGGCTCATGAGGTCGGGCAGGAACAGTGTGATCGACGGGAATGCCAGCAGCAGGATCAGCACGACAATTTCCATTCCAAGGAAGGGCAAGATCCCCCGGAAAATTGTTTTCAGCGGCACCTTTGTTTGCGCTGCCGCCACATAGGCATTCAGTCCCAACGGCGGTGTCAAAAGTCCGATCTCAACCGTCTTGGTAACCACGATGCCGAACCATACCGGATTGCAGTCCAGGGCCATTGCCGTTGGAAAGGCCAGCGGCATGGCCAGCGACAGGATGGCAAGCTGGTCCATGAACATGCCCATGACCAGCAAGGCCAGAATGATGATGCCGATAATGACCTCGCGTGGCATGTCGGTGGTCGCCACAAATTCAAGCAAGCTGTGCGTGATACGGGTAAAGGCAAGATAGTTCGAGAAAATCGCCGAGCAGGCGACGATCGTAACAATCATGACCGTTGCGCGGATCGCGCTGCTGACGGAACGGTTGAATTTCACAAAGCTTATGGTGCGCTGTGCCAGGACGATCACCAGCGATCCCATCACACCAAGGGCTGCCGCTTCGGACGGTGACGCGATGCCACCGTAAATTGCGCCGATGACAGCAATTATCAGCAATACCATCGGGATAACGTGACGGCTTTGTTTGACAGCTTTCTTAAAGACAAACGGTTCGCCCTTGGGCGCTTGATCCGTGGTGTGGGCAATGAATTTTATCACCACGCCCAAGCCACACGCGGTCAGCAGACCCGGAATGATCCCGGCTATGAACAGCTGGCCGATCGAGGTCTCGGTCAGCACGCCATAGACAACCAACACGATCGAAGGCGGGACAACCACCGCCAAGGTGCCGCCGACACTGACGACAGCAGCAGCAAGCCGGTCGGAATAGTTGTGGCGGCGCATCTCGGGAAAGGCCGAGGCAGACATCGCGGCAGTGGACGCAGTCGAACTGCCAACCAGCGCGGCAAGAAGTACAGAGGCGCCAACCGTCGCGACGGCCAGCCCCCCCTTGAAATGACCGACCCAGGATTGGCAGGCAATGATCGCGCGACGGGTAACGTCGCCTGCGGTCAGAAGCTCGGCCATCAGGATAAACAGCGGGATCGCGACAAGTATGAACGAGGAAGACGAGTCAAAGAACGTGCGTTCCAACACCGCCAGCGCGGGGCCGAACCCCAGTTGAGCCGCAAGACCAAGCGTGCCGGTGATGCCCATGGCGAAAGCGATCGGCACGCGTGCTGCCATGAGAACGGCAAGAAGAATGAGGATGACGATGAAGGTAAGCATCTGGTGAACCTGCGCTCCGTATGTGGCAGGCGGTCGCCGAAGCGACCGCCTGGTAAGTGTTTCGGAACATGATGTTATTTGCTGGTCAGCTCACGATATGCCTCGAGCACGGCAGAGGCCTTGTCATCTTGAAGACGTTCGGCCCAATCCACACTGACAGCCACCAGAGAGTCTGAAATCGACGACAGCTCTTCATCGGTGAACTCATAAGTGTCGATACCGTCTGCCTTCCATTCTTCAATCAATCCCTCGACCGACGCGTCCTGGGCCCGTGCCACGTGAACAGCGGTTTCATTGCCAAGCTCGAGCATTGCCGTTTTGGCCTCGTCGGACAGACCATCAAACAGATCCGTGCGTACAACCATGATAAAGCTGTAGCCGCCGAACGACCCGTTGGTGGAAATATGGCTGACGATTTCGTTCAACTTGTAGCCCGGAACGGAGGCCAGCGGGAACAGGACCGCATCCAGACGACCGCGCTCGATAGCGGTGTAAACTTCCGGTCCAGGGATCGAAATTCCGACCCCGCCAAGCGCGCGCGCAGTCATCGCCTGCGTCGAGCCCGAGGTGCGCACATCAAGCCCGTCCCATTCTGCCGGCATCCCGAGCCGGTCCTTGGCCAGAACCTGGTAGGGAGGCAGAACGAACCCGAAGATAGGAGTCACACCCGAGGCCAGAATCTCGTCCCGCAACGGCCCTTCACCGAGCATCGTTTGCAGCGCGACAGTGCCTTCCTCGGCTGAACCGTAATAGCCGGGCAGACCGACAACCGAGTTCAGAGGCAACGCATCCGCATGATAGGACGCGCCAAGCAATGCAGCGTCCAGAATGCCGCTCTTTACCGCGTCCAGTTGCGCTTTGGATTTTGCCGCCTGTTGCGACGGAAAATGTTCAAAAGTGATTGCACCGTCCGTGGCTTCGGTAACGCCCGCCATCCATTTCGAGGTCCCTTCGACAGAAACGATGTGGCTGGTCGATTGGAAATCCCCCAGCCGCAGTGTTTCCGCCTGCACTGCCATACCTGCGAAGGCAAATGTGCCCGCGACAGTGGCGATCAGCTTATTCGTATGTTTCATTCAATTTTCCTCCCATAGGATTTGTTGTGGGTTCTGACCACGGCCCTCTTGTGAAGGCGTCGTGCAGCAGCCGCAGAACCAATACGCCGCATCCCAGAGGAACAACGGCATAGGCCCACCCGAGCGGCCAATCTACTGCTCCGTACTCGACATCGCCGTGGACGATGGCTTCGAGAGCGAATTTTCCGGACATCCACGTGACTGCGGCAAAGAAGACAGCAGGCAAAAGCAATCGCAATTTGGCGACCACCGTTCCCCAGCTTCCAGGCAGGTGTTCGGGGACGAAATCCAAGGCCAGATGCCCACCATCGCGAAACACCCGCGACAGCGACAACATGGCAAGGGCCGGCATCAAGTACAGTTCGGTCAACTCGAACTGGATCTGCACCGGCCGGTTGAACAAAAGCCGGAGCAGAATATCTGCGTTGATCAACCCCGCCACGGCGACGAGGCCGAGGCACCCCCCAAGATGGAGGATGTCCTCGATTTTAGTCAGAAGTTTTCCCAGAAGTTTCAACCAAGCCTCCCCAGCTGTTGAAGTGTGGTAGACCTCAGCGTTTGGGCAATTCCACGATTGCGGACCCAACAGCCGACATCTCGCCGTCTTGCTGTTCCGCACGTTGCCTGATTTCCAGCAGGTAGCGGCCGTCTTCCTCGAATTTGCGGACAACGGTGCCGTGGATCAGGATGATGTCGCCCTCGGGGTTGTGACGGCGCACTTCGCACTTCGATTTGGCAAGGAAACCGTCATCGCCCATCCAGTTGGTGATCTGGTGTGTCAGCCAGGATGTGCGCTCGGGGCCATAGTCGTAGGCACCTGGGGCTCCGACCTCCAGGGCGAATTCTTCTTCCCAATGCACCCGCTCGGGGCAATCGGGAATGCCGAACTTGTTCTTGATCCCCGCGCTGGGGTGTTTTTGCTGCAACTGCCAGGCCAACTTGTTGGCGCGGATGTAAAGACCACCCCAGCCTTGCGCATAGGCAATAAAGCCGGTCGCCGTCATCGGGCCCTTGACCATTGTGGGCAGTTCGTCACCTTCGCTCACATCGTCCCAATAGCGGGTCTCGGCACCGCGGATCGTTTCCTGCTCGTAATACTTGTAGTATTTATCAAGCTCTTCTTGCGTATAGACCTTACGACCGTTCTTTTTGGCCGCGGTGTATTTGGTGCCGTTTTCACGCGCCTGATCGCGGTCGGTGCGGAAACACCAGCTGTCGGCCTCGGCCAGCATTTCGCCGGTGTTCGCGTCATAGAAATCGACGTGATAGATTTGCTGGATCGCCTTACCTGCAAAGCGCGTGTCATGCTCGATCAGATCTTTCAGATACGCCTCGGTGCGGAACTCGGTGTTGCGCAGAATCGGTTTGTGCCATGTCCAGTTAGCGCCTGACCACATGGCGTGTACGCCCGGCAGACCACCAACATAGCCCGAGATGATCCGGCTGGTAGCAAACAGAAAGCTCGGCAGCGCCAGAACATCGCCGTACTTGGTGGTCTTGGCATACTCGGGATCACACCACAGCGGGTTGTCGTCACCGATACCATGGGCGTAGTGGCGAATATTGTCGCGGGTCGCTTCATAACACCAGGGCTCGACGGTTCTTTCGATCTTTACGCCAATGCGCTTGCGCAGGTCTTCCAGACCTTCATCCGTGATCTTCGGAAATTTGCGTGTCATCTCGTTCATTTCATTCTCCTTGGAAATGGGGGATGGCGTGGCGGATCATTCCGCTGCTGCCAGTTTTTCGGCTTCCTGATCTCTCAGGACTTTGCGGTTCACCTTCCCTGCCGGCGTCTTCGGCAGATCGGTGACAAACTCGATCTGTCTGGGATATTCGTGGCGGGCCAGTCTGGCGCGCACGTGATCCTGAATGTTCTTGGTCAGGTCGGGCGTCTCATCGCCCTTGAGGATGATGTAGGCCTTGACCACCAGCCCACGCAGCTCGTCGGGGGCCCCGATCACGGCGCATTCGGCAACGGCCGGATGGCTCAGGATCGCGTCTTCGACTTCGATCGCGCCAATGGTCCAGCCAGCGGAAATGATCACGTCATCGGCCCGCCCACCGTGGTAAAAATACCCATCCGCATCGACCCGGCCCAGATCTTTGGTCTGGAACCACTCTCCGCGTTTCTTGACCATCAACTCACCGGTTTCGCCGGGTTCTGCGGCTGTCCCGTCCGGCCGTTGCACCTTCACTTCGACGCCGGGCACAGCCTTGCCCATTGCGCCATCACGGACTTCCAGATCGTCGGCTCCGGGATAGTTCGCGATGATGACGCCGATCTCCGTGGTGCCGTACATCGAGCGCACCTTGGTGCCAAAAACCTGTTCGACGTAGGTCGCGGTTTCCGAGTCGATCGGCTCGCCGGTGAAGGACAGCTTGTCGAAGGCGTAGGTGAAATTCTCGGCCTCGCCGGAGTTGCGCATCATCCGGTAATGCGTCGCCGCAGCGGTGAGGTTGGTGATGCGAAAATCATGCAAGGCCCGCAGCAGGCGCACGGCATCGAACTTGCCGCTGAACGTGCCGGTCGAAACGCCCATCGCCATCGGCGCAAGTGTGCCGTGCCACAGCCCATGCCCCCAAGCGGGCGAAGACGGGCAGAAAAAACGGTCGCCGGGGCGGATGCCAGTCGCATAAAGCGCAGCCACCATCAGCGTCACGATCGACTGGTGGCTGTGCTTGACAGCCGCAGGCAACGCACGGGTCGTACCCGAGGTATACTGCAAAACCGCCAGATCGCGACCCGAGGTCGTCCACTCATAAGTCGCGGGCAGATCGTTCAACCCGTCCAGGAAATCCCGATCAACGACGGTCACATTCTCGGCCCCGCCCGCAACCGCGTCGGGCGCCTTTTCCGAATTGGTGAAGAACATCGAAGGCTTGCAATCCCCAACACGCAAACGAATTCCATCCGGCCCGAACAGCGAGAACATCGGAACCGCAACGGCGCCGCTTTTGATCACCCCGAACATCGCGGCATAGAACGCCAGCGACGGTTCGATCATCACGGCAACGCGGTCACCCTTCTTGATGCCGTTGGCGTTCAGATAATGCGCGATCTGCGAGGACCGGCGCGACACCTCTTCAAAGGTCAGAACTTCATCAGCTCCGTCGGAATGCGCGATCCGGAGCGCCACGTTGTCCCCGTCGACGTGCCGGTCGAGACATTCATGCGAGATGTTGAAGTGCGCTGGATCACCGTCGAACAGCTCCCAAAGCTTCTCTTTCGAGTAGTGCTTCTGAGCGTCCGCATAGGACGTGAATTCCGTCAGCCGGGTCATTCCCGTCTCCTCCCCAAAATTTTCCGCAGGCCCCCAGAAGGTGCGCCCTGGCTCGTTGACAAGGGTAGGGATAACGATCATCTATTGTCAATATGATTATATTATTGTATACAGACAACAATATGACATTGGGAAGAGGCCTGAAATGACCGGTGAAGACAAAAAATCCACGACCAAACGGCAGGTGCCTGCGGTCACGCGTGCCCTTGCTATATTGAGGTTTCTGGCGCGCTCGAACGAGCCCGTGGGCGTCAATCCCATCGCAAGAGAGCTTGGGCTGATCCCCAGCACCTGCCTGCACATCCTGCGCGTTCTCGAAGAGGAAGGGCTGGTTGAATTTGATTCGAATCTGAAGCGCTACACGATGGGAATCGGCATTTTGCCCCTCGCCCGGGCCGCCCTTCAGCGCAATACATTCTCGGTCTTGATCCAACCGAAGCTGTCAGATCTATCCGCAAGGTTCGGTGTGACCGGTATCGCCACCCAACTGTCCGAGCCGGGGCAGATGGTGGTCATCGCACTGTCGCAATCCAACATCCCGTTCCGACTCCAGGTCGACTTGGGCAGCCGCTTTCCCGCCCTGATCAGCGCCACGGGACGTCTGTTCGCCGCATTCAATGTGCAGGACGAAACCGAGTTGGCAAACCGTTTCCAAAAACTGACCTGGGATCACCCGCCGACGTTCGAAAATTGGCGCGAAGAGGTCAAATCCGCCCGCGAACTTGGCTACGCGGTAGACCAGGGCAGCTATATTTCCGGCGTGACGGTTGTTGCCGTCCCGGTCTTTGGCGCAAACCACACCATGACCCGCTCGATCGTTGCAATCGGCATTTCCGAGCGCCTGAAGGAAAAACAAATCCCCAAACTGGTCAAGGCGATGATGGCCATTCGGGAAGACATCGAAAACATGCAGATCGACACTGGGAGGTGAAGCGTGACGACACATGACATCGCGTCGGAAGATTGGCGGGAACTGACGATTGACGGGTTCATGGCGCTGATTGGTCCGCTTTTACGCGCGACGGATGCGGACCGTAAGCACAGCTATGCATTGCAAACCAACGAGAGTCACAAAAACCATCTGGGAATTATTCACGGCGGTGTCATCACCAGCCTTCTGGATCAGGTGATTGCGATCGCCGCATGGAACGCGGCGGATCGTCAACCAACAGTTACAGTGCAGATGGAAACGCGGTTCCTGGGGGTCGCCCGTGCCGGCGACTTCCTGAGAATCCAGCCTTCGATCCGTCAGGCAACGCGGTCTTTGATGTTTGTCGACGCGGACATCATCTGCGACGACAGACAGATCGCAAGCGCCTCGGCAGTGATGAAAATTTCAAGGACATCGGGAGAGAAACCATGAACGATACCCTAAAACAGGCCCCCGCTGGACCGCTGGCAGGCATTAAGGTTCTCGACTTTTCGCGCATTCTGTCCGGCCCTTATGCCAGCATGGTTCTGGCGGACCTTGGCGCTGAAGTTATCAAGGTCGAACCGATCACATCAGGCGACGAGACCCGCAACTTCCCCCCCTTTCAAAAGGGCATGAGCCATTATTACATCGCACTCAATCGCAGCAAGAAAAGCATCTCTCTTGATCTGAAATCACCCGAAGGGGTGCAGATCGCCAAGGATCTGGCACGGCAAAGCGACATCGTCCTGGAAAACTTCCGCCCCGGTGTGATGGATCGTCTGGGCCTCGGATACGACACGCTGCGCGCCGATAATGACCGGTTGCTCTATTGTTCGATCACCGGCTTCGGCGCCAACAGCCCGCATGGCGACAAGCCCGCTTTTGACATCGTGGCACAGGCGCTTTCCGGTGTGATGAGCGTCAATTGCGAACCGGGCCAGGCGCCGAACAAGTTGGGCATCCCCTTGGGTGATATGGCCGGCAGCATCTTTTCGGTGTTTGGTCTGCTCGCGGCCCTGCACGAGCGCAACGCCACCGGGCGCGGCAAGCATATCGAAGTCGCAATGCTCGACAGCCTGATCGCCTTGCAGGGGTATCTGTCGCAAATCTATTTTGTCACCGGACAAAGCCCGCAGCCGGTCGGCACACAGCATCCCAGCATTGTGCCCTACGGATCGTTCCCGACCTCGGACGGTCATGTCATCGTGGCCTGCCTGACAGAACGGTTCTGGCACAACTTTGCCCGCAGTCTGGACCGCGAGGACTTGATCGCAGATCCGCGTTTCGCACTCTATGACGCACGGCTGGCCAATCGTGACGCCCTGCAACCCATCATCCATGCGCGCATGACCCAGGACACCACGGCTTACTGGCTGCAAAGGCTGGAAGAATTCGACGTGCCCAGCGCGCCGATCCTGTCGATTGGAGAGGCCCTCGAGCAAGACCACGTTACCAGACAGGAACTTGTCGAAGAGGTCACCCACCCGGAAGTCGGCGATATGAAATTGGTCCGCGGCCCGATCCGGTTCGACGGTGTCGGTGCAGCCAAAGCCACCGCGCCGTCCATGCTGGGGGAAAACACCTTTGACGTCTTGTCCAGCCAACTGGGCCTTCAAGCATCGGACATTCAGAAACTGGTCGTCAAAGGGGTGGTGAAAGGCCTGCCCTGACGCAGGTCTTCAGGGGCTCCCGATATGGACCGGGCAGCCGTCCGCGCGATGTTTACCGATCCGAACCACCTGGGCGTCGAAGACCCGCGACAGATCCCACGTCGTCTTCACGTATGCCGCCTCAAGATCATCGCAGGCGCGTCCATTTCGGGCAGAGACCGGCCGATCACGCCTGCAGCATTTCAGCCCGGTGAAATGCCAGCTCCGGGCTCGGCTGTGATCCCAAGATGCGAGTTGGTGCCGCCATGGCGGCTTGCGGTGTCAGCGCCGACCGGCAAGGAAGGGGCAGAGCGGGCGTTGCGTTTACCATTTTTCGCCCGGCGAATGCTGCGATGCGGCGGTGCACGCCCAACAGCCGGGCAACAGCCGGAGATCACCCCCCGGTTTTCCGGCCGCCGTTGGCGTTAACCCCAGCGTTCTGCCGCGGTGCAGCATGGCCCTCGCAAGCGGTGTCGACCCGCCCGACAGCGCCCCGCCGAGCACTGCCACGCGGCCATGAAAAAACCCCCGACGAAACGATCGCCGGGGGCTTTTGTCTTTTTTGTCCGTGGGTTAAGGCTTATTCGTTACGGCTCTCCGGGGTTTCGACGAGCGTGTCGAACTCGTCCCCGCCGACCACGTCATCCTCCATCGGAGCCGCCAGCGCCGCCGCCGCTTCCGCCTCTTCACGGCGCGCCTCGATGACGACATTATCACGCTGCTGCGCAATATGCCGCACCTTCTGCGTCGCCCCCCCCGTCCCCGCCGGGATCAGTCGCCCGACGATGACGTTTTCCTTGAGGCCCACGAGCTTGTCACGTTTGCCTTGTACGGATGCTTCGGTAAGAACCCGCGTGGTTTCCTGGAATGAAGCTGCCGAAATGAAGGACCGGGTCTGAAGCGAGGCCTTGGTGATACCCAATAGGATCGGTTCTCCGTGAGCCGGGCGACCACCTTTGGCCAATGCCTTCTCGTTCGCAGCCTCAAGTTCCTGCTTCTCCACATGCTCGCCCTTGAGAAGCGTTGTTTCGCCGCTATCGAGGATTTCCCACTTCTGAAGCATCTGGCGAACAATCACCTCGATGTGCTTGTCGTTGATCTTCACGCCTTGCAGGCGATAGACCTCCTGCACCTCGTTGATCATGTAATCGGCCAGCGCTTCAACACCCATGATCGACAGAATGTCGTGCGGTGCAGGATTCCCGTCCATGATATAGTCGCCCTTCTGAACATAATCCCCTTCCTGAACGGGGATATGTTTGCCTTTGGGCACCATGTATTCGACTGGCTCCATCGTTTCGTCGGCAGGCTCGATCGTGACGCGGCGCTTGTTCTTGTAGTCGCGCCCGTACCGGACATACCCATCGATCTCGGCGATAATGGCGTGATCCTTGGGGCGGCGCGCTTCGAACAGTTCAGCCACGCGCGGCAGACCCCCGGTGATATCCTTGGTCTTGGCACCTTCGCGCGGAATCCGTGCGACGACATCCCCGGCCAGAACCTCTTGCCCGTCTTCGACGGACAGAATGGCATCGACCGACATCGGATAGGTCACCGGGTTGCCGGCATCGTTGCGAACCGGTTCACCGTCACCATCCACAAGGATAATCTCTGGCTTGAGCTCATTGCCTTTGGGTACGGCACGCCAATCGGTCACGATTTTCTGCGTCATCCCGGTCGCGTCATCGGTCTCGTCGCGGACCGAAACACCGGTGGCAAGATCGACGAATTTGGCCGTCCCCGCCTTTTCCGCGATGATCGGCAACGTATACGGATCCCATTCAAAGAGCTTGTCGCCACGCGATACCCTGTCGCCATCCTTGACAAAGAGCTTGGACCCATAGCCCAGCTTGTGACTTGCACGTTCGTTGCCATCTTCATCACGGATGATCAACTTCATGTTGCGCCCCATGACGAGCGGTTCACCGGACTGGTTCTCAAGAATCTGCGCGCTCTCGAACGCGATGATCCCTTCCTGGCTGGCCTCAAGGAACGATTGCTGGCCACCCTGTGCCACGCCCCCGATGTGGAAGGTCCGCATCGTAAGTTGTGTGCCCGGTTCTCCGATCGACTGTGCCGCGATGATGCCCACCGCTTCGCCCACGTTCACCAAGGTGCCGCGCGCAAGATCACGCCCGTAACACATGGCGCAGACCCCATCTTCGGCCTCACAGGTGAGCGGCGAGCGAATGCGGGCCGATTGAACCCCGGCCTCTTCGATTATATCCGCCATGCGCTCGTCAATCAGGGTGCTCTTGGGCACGATGATCTCATCTGTTCCCGGCGCATGAATATCATCAACCGTGAAACGCCCGAGAATACGTTCACTCAACGATGCGACGACCTCGCCATCATTGACGGCAGGTTCGGCGGTGATCGCGTTTTCAGTGCCGCAATCGTGCTCACGCACGATGCAATCCTGCGCGACATCAACCAGACGCCGCGTCAGATAGCCCGAGTTTGCCGTTTTCAAGGCGGTATCCGAGAGGCCCTTCCGGGCGCCGTGTGTCGAGTTGAAGTACTCAAGCACGGTCAGGCCTTCCTTGAAGTTCGAGATGATCGGCGTTTCGATGATATCACCGTTCGGCTTGGCCATAAGACCACGCATGCCGCCCAGCTGTTTCATCTGCGTAACCGACCCCCGCGCACCCGAGTGGGCCATCATGTAAACCGAGTTCGGTTCCTGCTCGGCGCCGAATTCATCGCGATTTTCGGCCGAAATAGTCGCCATCATCGCATCGGTGACCTTGTCGTTACACTTCGACCACGCATCAACGACCTTGTTGTATTTTTCACCCTGAGTGATCAGGCCGTCCATGTATTGCTGTTCGAATTCCTTGACCTGCTCACGTGCCTCTTCGACGAGGCTCCATTTGCTGTCGGGAATGACCATGTCATCCTTGCCAAAGGAGATACCGGCCCTGAACGCCTCGCGGAAGCCCATCGTCATGATCTGGTCACAGAAGATGACGCTCTCTTTCTGACCACAGTACCGGTAGACCGAGTCGATGACCTGCTGCACTTCCTTCTTGCGCAGCAGCCTGTTCACCAGATCAAACGGCGCTTTGGCATTTATCGGCAACAACGCCCCGAGACGAACGCGCCCGGGTGTCGTCTCATACCGCTTCATGACCGTTTCACCGGTTTCCGCGTCCACTTGGGGGATGCGGGCCGTGATCTTGGAATGAAGGTGTACAGCCCCCGAATCAAGTGCATATTGCACTTCTTCGATGGAGGAGAAGGCCATGCCTTCGCCTTTCATGCCCTCGCGCTCGATCGTCGTGTAATAAAGGCCAAGGATCATATCCTGTGACGGCACGATGATCGGCGCACCGTTCGCAGGCGAAAGCACGTTGTTGGTCGACATCATGAGAACGCGCGCTTCGAGCTGTGCTTCGAGCGAAAGCGGCACATGGACCGCCATCTGGTCACCATCGAAATCGGCATTGAAGGCCGAGCAGACCAACGGGTGCAGCTGGATCGCCTTGCCTTCGATCAGGATCGGCTCGAACGCCTGGATGCCGAGGCGGTGCAGTGTCGGTGCACGGTTGAGCATCACGGGATGTTCGCGGATCACCTCGTCGAGGATGTCCCACACCTCGGGGCGCTCTTTCTCAACCAGTTTCTTGGCCTGTTTCACCGTTGATGACAGCCCCTTGGCCTCAAGCCGCGAATAGATGAACGGCTTGAACAGTTCCAGCGCCATCTTCTTGGGCAGGCCGCACTGGTGCAGCTTGAGCTCCGGCCCTGTCACGATGACCGAGCGGCCCGAGAAATCCACCCGCTTGCCCAGCAGGTTCTGACGGAAGCGACCCTGCTTGCCCTTGAGCATGTCCGACAGCGACTTCAGCGGACGCTTGTTGGCACCGGTGATGACCCGACCGCGACGGCCGTTATCAAACAGCGCATCGACCGATTCCTGCAGCATCCGTTTTTCGTTGCGCACGATGATATCCGGCGCGCGCAGCTCTATCAGCCGCTTGAGGCGGTTGTTGCGGTTGATAACCCGGCGGTACAGGTCGTTGAGGTCCGAGGTCGCGAAGCGGCCGCCGTCCAGCGGCACCAGCGGGCGCAGTTCGGGCGGGATGACCGGGATGACCGTCATGATCATCCATTCCGGACGGTTGCCGCTTTCGAGGAAGCTCTCGACCACTTTCAGCCGTTTGATGATCTTCTTCGGCTTTAATTCCCCTGTTGCCTCGGCCAATTCGGCGCGCAGGCGCTCGGCCTCGGACTCAAGGTCGATCTGGGCCAGCATCTCGCGGATCGCTTCGGCACCGATATTGGCGGTGAACGCATCCATGCCGTAATGGTCCTGGGCGTCCATGAATTCTTCCTCGGTCAGCATCTGACCATAGGAAAGATCGGTGAGGCCCGGCTCGATCACCACGTAGTTCTCGAAATAGAGAACCCGTTCGAGATCGCGGAGCGTCATGTCGAGCATGAGACCGATCCGGCTGGGCAGGGACTTGAGGAACCAGATATGCGCGACAGGCGCAGCCAGTTCGATATGGCCCATCCGTTCGCGGCGCACCTTCTGAAGCGTCACCTCGACACCGCATTTCTCGCAGACGACGCCGCGATACTTCATGCGCTTGTATTTGCCGCACAGGCACTCATAGTCCTTGATCGGCCCAAAGATCCGGGCACAGAAAAGCCCGTCACGCTCTGGCTTGAAGGTCCGGTAGTTGATCGTCTCGGGCTTCTTGATCTCACCGTAGGACCAGCTGAGAATCCGCTCGGGACTCGCCAGCGAGACCTTGATTTCGTCAAAGACCTTTGTCGGGGTCAGCGGATTGAACGGGTTGTTGGTCAGTTCCTGGTTCATTTTGATATCCTCATACGTGCGTTGGAAGGGCATGCTTTTTCAGAGAAAATTGCAGCCTTAGTCTTCTTCCTCCGCATCCAGGAGTTCCATGTTGAGGCCGAGACCGCGGACTTCCTTCACAAGCACATTGAAGCTCTCGGGAACGCCGGCCTCGAAATTATCCTCGCCCTTGACGATGCTTTCATAGACCTTGGTCCGTCCGGCCACGTCGTCCGATTTCACCGTCAGCATCTCTTGCAGGGTGTAGGCGGCACCGTAAGCCTCGAGTGCCCAGACCTCCATTTCCCCAAGACGCTGACCACCGAACTGTGCCTTGCCGCCCAGTGGCTGCTGGGTGACGAGGCTGTAAGGCCCGGTGGAACGCGCGTGAATCTTTTCGTCGACCAAGTGGTGCAGCTTGAGCATGTATTTCACGCCGACCGTCACCGGCCGCGCAAATGCCTCGCCGGTACGGCCGTCATAGACGATCGATTGCCCGCTGGAATCAAGTCCGGCCCGCACCAACGCATCGTTGATGTTCTCTTCCCGGGCCCCATCGAAAACAGGGGTCGCGATGTGCATGCCACCCGTCGCAGTCCCTGCCACGCTGACGAGTTCGTCGTCGCCCATGGATGCGATGCCTTCTTCGTACACATCTTCACCATAGGCAGTGCGCATCGCATCACGCACAGGCGTCATATCGCCAGAGCGACGATACTCAGCCAGTGCTGCATCGATCTTGGAGCCCAATGTCCGGCAGGCCCAGCCCATGTGGGTCTCGAGAATCTGTCCGACATTCATCCGGCTCGGCACGCCCAATGGGTTGAGGCAGACATCGACAGTCGTTCCATCAGCGAGGAACGGCATGTCTTCCATCGGGACAACCTTTGAAATGACGCCCTTGTTGCCGTGACGGCCAGCCATCTTGTCACCGGGCTGCAACTTGCGTTTCACCGCGATGAAGACCTTGACCATCTTCATCACCCCCGGCGGAAGGTCATCGCCACGGCGCACCTTCTCGACCTTGTCCTCGAACCTTGCGTCAAGCATGCGCTTTTGCGCCTCGTATTGCTCGTGCAGGGCCTCGACGATCTGGGCATCCTTCTCGTCCTTGAGGGCAAGCTGCCACCATTGGCCGCGAGTCAAGGTTTCAAGAAGCTCCTCGGTGATCTCGGAATTCGCCTTCACGCCTTTCGGGCCCTTGACGGCGATCTTGCCAAGGATCAGCGACTGAAGACGCGCATAGATATTGCGATCCAGAATGGCCAGCTCGTCGTCACGGTCACGGGCTAGGCGCTCGACCTCTTCACGCTCGATCTGAAGCGCACGTTCGTCCTTTTCCACGCCGTGCCGGTTGAACACCCGCACCTCGACAACGGTGCCGAAATCGCCGGGCTTGACCCTGAGCGACGTGTCGCGCACATCCGATGCCTTTTCGCCAAAGATGGCGCGCAGGAGCTTTTCCTCAGGCGTCATCGGGCTCTCGCCCTTGGGTGTGATCTTGCCGACAAGAATATCGCCCGGCTCGACCTCGGCACCGATATAGACGATGCCCGCCTCGTCAAGGTTGCGCAGCGCCTCTTCACCGACATTCGGGATGTCACGGGTGATCTCTTCCGGCCCCAGCTTGGTATCGCGCGCCGCAACTTCGAATTCCTCGATATGAATCGAGGTGAACACGTCGTCACGCACGATCCGCTCGGAGATCAGGATCGAGTCCTCGTAGTTGTAGCCATTCCAAGGCATGAAAGCGACGATCACGTTCCGACCGACGGCCAATTCGCCCATGTCGGTAGCCGGCCCATCGGCGATAACCTCGCCCTTTTGAACCGTATCGCCCACTTTCACCAGGGGCCGCTGGTTGATACTGCTGTTCTGGTTGGATCGCTGAAACTTGCGCATCCGGTAGATATCAACACCGGCATCGCCCAACGCCAGATCCTCAGTTGCGCGAACAACAATCCGTTGCGCATCCACCTGGTCGATGATCCCGGCGCGCCGCGCAGTGATCGCAGCGCCCGAGTCGATCGCAACCTTGCCCTCGATCCCGGTCCCGACCAGAGGCGCCTCGGTCTTGATCAGCGGCAGAGCCTGCCGCATCATGTTCGCCCCCATAAGCGCACGGTTGGCGTCGTCGTTTTCAAGGAACGGGATGAGCGAGGCGGCAACAGAAACGAGCTGTTTCGGGCTCACGTCGATCAGGTCGACACTCTCGCGCGGGGCCAGTGTATACTCACCCGCCTGCCTGGTGTTGACCATCTCGTTGACCAAACGCCCGTCGTCGTCGAGGGTCGCGTTGGCCTGTGCAATGACGTGACGTGCCTCCTCGGTGGCAGACATATAGACGACCTCGTCAGTCACCTGCGCGTCAGCCACCCGGCGATAGGCCGTTTCAATGAAGCCATACTTGTTGACCCGCGCAAAGGTCGCAAGGCTGTTGATCAGACCGATGTTCTGACCTTCCGGGGTTTCGATCGGGCACATCCGGCCATAGTGGGTCGGGTGAACGTCACGCACCTCGAAGCCCGCGCGTTCACGCGTGAGACCACCCGGCCCAAGCGCCGAGAGACGCCGCTTGTGGGTGACTTCCGAAAGCGGGTTGGTCTGGTCCATGAATTGCGACAACTGCGAGGAGCCAAAGAATTCACGCACCGCTGCAGCCGCAGGTTTCGCGTTGATCAGATCCTGCGGCATCACCGTGTCGATTTCGACCGACGACATGCGCTCCTTGATTGCGCGCTCCATCCGCAAGAGGCCCACGCGATACTGATTCTCCATCAATTCGCCGACCGACCGAACCCGGCGATTGCCGAGGTGGTCGATATCGTCGATATCGCCCTTGCCATCGCGCAGCTCGGTAAGCGCCTTGATGCAGGCCACGATATCTTCGCGATCAAGGGTGCGTTGCGTATCGGGCTTGTCGAGTGCCAGCCGCATATTCATCTTCACGCGACCAACGGCCGACAGGTCATAGCGCTCGCCATCGAAAAACAGCGTGTCAAACAGGGCTGAGGCGGCCTCTTCGGTCGGCGGCTCACCCGGGCGCATCACGCGATAGATGTCCATGAGCGCGGATTCGCGGTTCATGTTCTTATCCATCGCCATTGTATTGCGGATGTAAGAGCCGACATTGATATTGTCGATGTCGAGCACCGGGATATCGGTGATCCCGGCATCGAGAAGCTCTTTCAACGAGCCGCCGATGATTTCACCATCCTTGTCGCGCTCGATCGTCAACTCGTCACCGGCCTCGACATAGATCGCGCCGTTTTCCTCGTTGATGATGTCCTTGGCGACGAATTTTCCGACGATGTTCTCAAACGGCACCAGGAGATCGGTGATCGCACCCTCGTCAATGATCTTCTTGACCGCGCGTGGCGTCACTTTCTTGCCGGCTTCGGCGATGATTTCGCCCGTCTTGGCATCGACCAGATCAAACGGCGGCCGGGTGCCACGAACGCGCTCGGGGAAGAATTTGGTGACCCATCCATTGTCTTTTTTGCGCAGCTTGTAGGAGATCGTGTCATAGTAAGCGCCCATGATCGCCTCCTGATCCATGCCGAGGGCATAAAGCAGGGTCGTCACCGGCAATTTCCGGCGGCGGTCGATCCGGGCATAAACGACATCCTTGGCGTCGAATTCAAAATCCAGCCACGAACCACGATAGGGGATGATACGGCAGGCAAACAGCAGCTTGCCCGAGGAATGGGTCTTGCCCTTGTCGTGGTCAAAGAACACGCCGGGCGACCGGTGCATCTGGGAAACGATCACACGTTCGGTCCCGTTGACAACGAAAGTGCCGTTCGGCGTCATGAGCGGCATGTCGCCCATGAACACATCCTGTTCCTTGATATCCTTCACGCTGCGCGCGCCGGTATCCTCGTCCACATCGAACACGATGAGCCGCAGCGTCACCTTGAGCGGTGCGCTGTAGGTCATGTCGCGCTGCATGCATTCTTCGACATCGTATTTCGGCTGTTCCAGCTCGTAATCGACGAATTCGAGAACCGAACTCTCGTGGAAATCCTTGATCGGGAAAACCGACTGGAATACGCCTTTGATACCCTCGCCGTCCTGCGGGATCTCCTGTTCTCCGGATTTTAGGAACAGATCGTAAGAGCTTTTCTGCACTTCGATCAGGTTCGGCATCTCCAGGACTTCACGGATCTTGCCGAAATACTTGCGCAAACGTTTCTGGCCAAGGAAGGTTTGTGCCATGAGCGATGTCACCTTTCGTTTCTCGCAGGAGAGCGCACCGTCGGGCCACGGCGGCCTGTCCATCAGAGATGGCTGGTTCGAATCAATTCGTGGCCGCCGACCCAAGGCGACCTCCCGATCCGTGAACCAGACCTTAGAAAATGCCCCGAGCAGGGGCCCTTGCTAAGACAGGTTCGACTGGACCCGGCGACGCCGGGTCCAGCCTTGAAATCACCCGGACTCCCGGGCAACATCGATTACTTGAGCTCGACTTCCGCGCCAGCCGCTTCCAGCTTGCCCTTGATGTCTTCGGCTTCGTCTTTCGAGACTTGCTCTTTGACGGCCTTGCCACCGGCTTCGACCAGTTCCTTGGCTTCCTTGAGGCCAAGACCGGTGATCGCACGGACTTCCTTGATGACGTTGATTTTCGAGGCGCCGGGGCTGACGAGGATGACGTCAAACTCGGTTTGCTCTTCTTCTGCTGCGCCACCAGCGTCGCCACCGGCGGGACCGGCCATCATGACCGCGCCACCGGCTGCGGGCTCGATGCCGTACTCGTCTTTGAGGATGGTTTTCAGTTCTTGTGCTTCGAGAAGCGTCAGACCGACGATCTCTTCTGCCAGTTTCTTCAGATCAGCCATTTTACTTGCTTTCCGTTCTTTGGTTTGTGTTCCAACGCGTGAGATGTCTCTCCACGCCAGTCATAGGGTTGCTTACGCGGCCTTCTCTTCGATGGTCGAGAGAATGGAAGCGATATTCGAAGCAGGTGCGCCAATGGCACCGGCAATATTCGAAGCAGGTGCACCGATCATGCCCGCAATCGTCGCGATAAGCTCATCGCGCGAGGGCATTTTCGACACGGCTTCGACGCCGGCCCGGTCGAGCGCGCTCTCACCCATCGCCCCGCCAAGGATTTCGAACTTCTTGTTCTCCTTGGCAAAGTCTTCGGCGACCTTGGCAGCTGCCACAGGATCTTCCGAATAGGTCAGAACGGTCATACCCGTGAGGTATTCGGCCATGCTTGCGCAGGGCTTGTCCTCGAGGGCGATCTTGGCGAGCCTGTTCTTGGCGACGCGGACCGACGACTCGGCCGCGCGGGCGCGGGCACGAAGATCCTGCATCTCAGCAACCGTGAGACCGGCGTAGTGGGCCACCACGACGACGCCAGAGCTTTCGAAGATCTGGCCGAGTTCCTCGACCACTTTCTCTTTCTGGGCTCTATCCACAGTTTCACTCCAGTTAAGGAAGGCTTTTAAGACCCTCCGGCTCATATTTCACCGGGTCAAAAAAACCCGGCAATCGGGTCCTTACGGGTCCGTTCCAAGTCGCCCCGGGGCGCGGCCACACGGGGCCACCCGAAGAAATCTGGTCTTTCCCGTCTCGGGCAGGATTTATTGCTGACGCAACCCACCGTCTCGGACGAATCGACAGGCCGCCACGACGGAATCGGGCGACCTGACGAGGCGCTGTTTAGAGGGAAATGCCGGGAGGGGCAAGAGGCCGAGGCAATTTACACTTCAAAAGGACCGCTCCCCCCTGCAACAATGCAAAAAAGGCGCCGTTAAAGACGCCTTTTTCAATTGGCTGTTCACCGGATCAATTGCCGGTGGCGCTATCCACATCAACGGAAACGCCCGGACCCATGGTGGAAGAAATCGCGATCTTCTTCATGTATGAGCCTTTCGCGCCTGTCGGTTTGGCCTTGGCCACGGCGTCGATGAAGGCGCGGATGTTCTCCACGAGCTTGGCTTCGTCAAAGCTGAGCTTGCCGACCCCGGCATGCACGATCCCGGCCTTCTCGGCCTTGAACTGCACCTGACCACCCTTGGCCGACTTCACGGCCTCGGCCACGTCCATCGTCACCGTCCCGACCTTCGGGTTCGGCATCAGGTTGCGCGGGCCCAGAATCTTGCCCAGACGACCGACGACCGGCATCATGTCAGGCGTGGCAATGCAGCGATCGAATTCGATCTTGCCGCCCTGAATGATCTCCATCAGGTCCTCGGCCCCCACGATATCCGCGCCAGCCTCCTGGGCCTCATCGGCCTTGGGGCCACGGGCGAAAACCGCAACGCGCACATCCTTGCCGGTGCCATTGGGCAGGCCGACGACACCACGCACCATTTGATCGGCGTGACGCGGGTCAACCCCAAGGTTCATCGCGACCTCGACGGTTTCATCGAACTTTGCCGAAGCGTTGGCCTTGATCAGAGCGACAGCTTCCTCAACCGTGACATTCTCCTTGTCGGCGAATGCCTCCCGGGCGGCTTTCAAACGTTTTCCGAGTTTTGCCATCTTACTTCACCTCGATGCCCATGGAGTTGGCCGAACCAACAATGATCTTCATCGCGGCTTCGATATCGGTCGCGTTGAGGTCCTTCATCTTGGCCTCCGCGATCTCGCGCACCTGTTTGACCGTCACCGATCCCACCGTTTCGCGCGACGGAGTCTTGGCGCCGGATTTCAGTTTGGCGGCCTTTTTCAGGTAGTAGGACGCCGGCGGCGTCTTGATGTCCATGGTAAAGGACTTGTCCTGATAATAGGTGATCACGGTCGGGCACGGCGCACCGGGCTCCATTTCTGCGGTCTTGGCATTGAATGCCTTGCAGAATTCCATGATGTTGATGCCGCGCTGACCCAGCGCCGGACCGACCGGCGGAGATGGGTTCGCTTGCCCGGCGGGGACCTGAAGCTTCATGGTCCCGGCAAGTTTCTTGGCCATTGGCCTTTCTCCTTTTCAACGCCCCATAAACGCGTTTGCGGGGCTTTTGCGTTGCGTGGTCCGATCCGCGCGGCGCGCCGCGCTCGCCTCCCACGTATGAACGGGGTCGCCCCCGCACAGGACAGGCATGTGCCTGCCATCCCGCCGATCAGCCCTGCTTGGTGACCTGCGTGAATTCCAGTTCGACCGGCGTTTCCCGGCCAAAGATCGACACCGTCACCTTGAGGCGCTGGTTGTCGTCGTCCACTTCCTCGACCATGCCGTCGAAATCCTCGAACGGGCCGTCGTTGACCTTGACCTTTTCGCCCACCTCGAACGAAATCAGCGTGCGCGGTGCCTCTTCGCCTTCGGCGACACGGCCCAGGATCGCCTCGACCTCGGCATCGCGCATCGGCATCGGGCGGCCCTGCGGACCAAGAAAGCCGGTCACGCGGTTGATCCCGTTGATCAGATGATAGCCCTTGTCCGACATTTCCATGTGCACCAGAACATAGCCGGGCATGAAGCGGCGCTCGGTCGTGACCTTCTTGCCGCGGCGCACCTCGATCACCTCTTCGGTCGGCACCAGAACCTCGTCAATCTGGTCCTCAAGCCTCTCTTCGTCAACAAGCTGTCTGATCTGCTCGGCGATCTTCTTTTCGAAATTCGAAAGGACGCTAACCGAATACCACCGTTTCGCCATATGCGTTTCGATCCTGTCTCTCGCCGACGGAGCCGCCGATCATTTTTCACGACGCGCGAATTGCTCCACGCAGTTCCCGCAACAAAAATCGGCGTGCAACACGAATCGCCGCACGCCATGTCAGGGAATGAAGGCCCCACTACCCCCATGACCCCCTGATTTCAAGTCCTGGCCACGGTTTTATTGCCGGAGCCAATTGAACACAAGCTGATGTCCAGAGCACCATGTGCCAATTTGGCGGCCCGTCCGGCCGAACCCATCTTTAGCCAAAAAAGCTCAAGATGCCCTGCAAACCACTACGGATAAGCAGATCAACCAGAGCAAAGAAAACCGCCGTCAATGCGGCCATGATGAAAACCATCACGGTCGTCAGGGCCACCTCGCGGCGTGTCGGCCACACCACCTTTGAGACTTCGGCGCGAACTTGCTGGATGAACTGAAGGGGATTGGTGCGGGCCATGGCGTTTTCTTTCGTGACTGTCAGCGCGTCACATACGCGGGCGCGCTCATGAATTCAACCCCGATGGCGGCACCTCGTCCGCTTCGACAGGCATCGCCCCCGATCCCCCCTCGACCCAGCTCCGACATGACCAAAATCACGCTCACGCTTGGCGGCAAGGCGATCAAACAGGTCGGGGCGGTTTTCTAGGCCGGCGTCGATCTGTGTCGTCGCACCCAATGCGGCGCTTCGATCCCCTCACGCCACCGCTCCGGCATTTTTTCCACGAATCGCGCGAGACAATCCGATCCGGCTTGTGCTTTATCCTCGTCGCTTCGGCCCTCTTGGGACACCGCGTCGCGAAACGGCGCCTGAGCGGCTCGACCAGTTCGATCAACCGGTCCGGTCCGACCGTCAAAGACACGATCAACGCGATCCCGATAGAAAGAAAGATCGGCCTGGGAACCCGCCATGGTCGCCACCAGACGACTCCAGCCAGAACACCCAGCGAATGGAAAAGTGGAATGGCAGGGGCAGCAGGGTTCGAACCCGCGACCT
Source organism: Aquicoccus porphyridii (assembly GCF_008369105.1). Taxonomy (GTDB): domain Bacteria; phylum Pseudomonadota; class Alphaproteobacteria; order Rhodobacterales; family Rhodobacteraceae; genus Aquicoccus; species Aquicoccus porphyridii. The sequence goes on from NZ_VINQ01000004.1 coordinate 330,453, forward strand.
ACGGTTTTGGAGACCGTCGCTCTACCAGCTGAGCTATACCCCTAAGGCCGGGCTTCGATTTACTCGCCGTGGGTTGGCATTGCAAGACCGAATTCCCGCTCAGCCATGCCCCGGACGCAAACGCTCGGACACGCGGCGCAGGCGTGCGATGTCGCGGCCGCAGATCGCCGCCTCTTCGGCGCATATCGTCTCGATCGGCCAATTCCACCAGGCGATTTGCTCAAGGGCTGCTATCGTCTGCTCGTCAAAACGCCGCCGCTGGATACGAGCCGGATTGCCGACGATGACGCAGTAAGGTGGAAACACGCCGGAAACGACCGCACCCGCACCGATGATGCAGCCATCGCCGATCCGCGCACCCGGCAGGATTCGCGCACCCTGGCCGATCCAGATGTCATTTCCCAGGATCGTATCCGGCCCGGGTCCGGGCATCGAAGCCGCGGCCTCGAATTCCCGATGAAAGACGGCAAAGGGAAAACTGGAAAACCCGTCATGACGATGGTTGGCCGAAGCGGTAATGAACACGGCCCCGTCGACGATCTGGCAGAACCTGCCGATCACCAGCTTTTCGGGCGAGAAGTCATAGAGGTAAGGCGCGAGATGTGCGGCCCAGTTCTCGGGTGCCTCGTGGGCGCTGGCATAGGTATAGTCCCCCACCTCGATCCGGGGGTGCGAAAGCGCGGGTTTGAGGAACACAGTTCCACGGTGCGGGCTGCCATCAGGCAGAATCACCGGATGATGGGTGTCTGGCGCAGGAAATGCAGGCATGGAAAGCTCCTGTTCGATTCGTCTGGGATCAGGTTCAAATCGCCGCCTTATCCATCACGCCCTCCATCTCCATGAATTGATTCCTGAACTCAATATACCGGTACGAAAAGGGCCGCCCCGCAGGGGACGGCCCGAATATTCCGGCAGCAGGGCCAGAACTTACTCGATGATCTTGGAGACGACGCCGGCACCGACGGTGCGGCCGCCTTCGCGGATGGCAAAGCGCAGGCCGTCTTCCATGGCGATCGGTGCGATGAGCTCGACCTTGAAGCTCACGTTGTCGCCCGGCATCACCATCTCGGTGCCC
>NZ_VINQ01000031.1 GCF_008369105.1 Aquicoccus porphyridii
CAAGAACCGCGCATAGCGCCAACCCGGACCCCCGCAGGCCCGCCGCCGCTGCGCTATGTGAGGGCTACGCAGCGCCGGGCCTGCTCAGCTCAAAGGGGTCAATTTTGAATGCCGATAGGGGGTCAGCTTTGGATGCCGATTGACAGGGTGCGGCTCGTGCTGGTCAACGTCTTTCTTTCATTCGCCAACCTCTCAGTCCCCTATAACGCTTTGACCAATGCGCCAGCAGAACTCGGAGCCGGAATCCTCGATTCCCTCTCTGGGGGCAGTGTTGGAAATCTCTATGACGGCATAGACGATCTCTACTCCCAAGCCCTGAATGTCGGACAGGCGATCAGCCAGAATGGCGGCTGGCTGGCCGGTGCCATGACCAGCGTGGTCATGTTTCTTGTGGCCGCCGCCATGGCGACGATCACCATCATCGTTCTGTCGGCTGCCAAGATCATGTTGGCGGTATTGATCGCTATCGCACCTGTGGCCGTGGCCTGCACCTTGTTCAAACAATCCGCGCCACTGTTCGAGGCCTGGGTCAAACTCGCCATCGGTTTTTCCTTTGTGCCACTTTTCGTGGCTGCCATGGCAGGATTTACCATTGCCACTGGCAACGCCGTCGCGCCGGGGAGCCTCGACAGCGTCGAAACACTCGGGGACGCGATTTCGTTCGTCGTGGTGATGATGATCGGCGCCGGCCTGATGTTGCTCGTGCCAACTTTCGCGCAAGGGCTTGCCGCCACGAACATCGGCCTCGCCTCGATCGGTGCAAATGCCGCGCGGATGCCCGGGAACGCGTGGCGCAATACCGGTGCCGCGATCCGGGGCGGAGATGACATGCGACGGGGCTTCAACGCAGGACTTCAGGGACAAGGCGTCTCCGACCGATCGTCCAGCGCAGCCCGTGCCGGGAGCTATGCGGGCGGTGCGGTCAAGCTCGCCGGAAAGATGAAGAAGGGATAGTCATGAGTGATTTCGATATCGATTTGGTGATGGGTCCGCGCCGGGCAGCGCGCGCCGCATGGATCGTTGCGAGCTGTTCCTGCGCCGTATCCGTGCTGTTGGCCCTGACCATCACGGTCATGTTGCCCCTGCGCGAAACCGAAGTGTTTACCGTCCTCGTTGACAGCACGTCAGGTGCAGCAGAACGCATCTACCAGGTTCAGCCGACCGGTATCACCGATGAGGAAGCGATCAAGGAATCCCTGCTTGTCAGCTATATCAGCGACCGCGAGAGCTATTTCAGGAACGGCATTCAGGAACGGCTCGAAAGTGTCCAGCGGCGCTCCAGCGGGCCGGCCCGCGCCTCACTGATAGAGCTCTGGACCACGGGTTCCGAGAATTATCCACCGCGCAGCTACGGCGCGAATGCGCAGGTCGGTGTCCGTGTGCGGGCGATCACCTTCCTGCAGGACGAAGTGGCCCAGATCCGGTTCGACAAACGCCTCACCCGACCCAACCAGACACCGGTCACGCAAACATTCATCGCCACCGTAGGGTTTGAGTTTACCCCCCGCCGCGAACGCTCCCTGACACGCGTTTGGGAAAATCCCCTTGGCTTCTCGGTGACCGCTTACCGGGTCGATGCCGAAACACTGACACGAGAATAATTCATGAAAACTTTTCTACTGGCCATCGCAACGGTCGGCGGGTTGCTTGGAACGCCCGCCTTGGCCGAGCGCGCACCGGTCACCATGGGTCAGGACGCCCGCGTTCGCCACGTGACCTTCAACCCTACGGATGTGATCCGGATCGACACCCACCTTCGGGTAAACACGTCAATCGAACTCGGTCCCGGCGAACGGATCAATCAAGTCCTGATCGGTGACTCCGCGTCCTATGAAGTGGAGGTTCTGTCAAACCGCAATACGATCTCGATCAAGCCTGTCGAGGCACGGGCTGCGACAAACCTGACGATCTTTACCAACCGCCGCGCTGTCGCCTTCTATCTGACAGAGGGACGCTCGCGGACACAGTCTTTCCGGGTCGTCGTAAACTTTCCCGACGAGCGACCCGCCGGGCGCCAGCTTGCGGCTGGAGGCCGAGATACCGGCTATCAGTTCGCGGGCAGCGGTGCGATCCGCCCGGTGCGGGTCTGGAATGATGGGCGCTCGACCTTCTTTGAATTCCGGCCCGGCGTGCGGCCCTCGATCTTCGGCTTGAACGCCCAGGGCTACGAGATCACCCAGAACAGCCAGACGCAAGGTGCGGTCGTGCGGGTCACCGGCGTGCGGGACGCCTACACGATCCGAATGGGCGACGATCATATCTGCATTACCCGGGAAACTGGTGGGTTCACGACCGAGGCTGCTGCCGTGGCCGCCCTGCGTGGGCGGGAGTTCTGATCATGAGCGACGAGAAAACCGGGGAAAAGGAATACAGCTTCGCGCCCAAGCGGCGTGCATCTCTCGGGCTCAGGCTTGGTCTGGGTGCGCTCCTGTTGGTGGGGACCGCCATCATTGCCTACCCGCTTGTGCAAGGAAGCGGCATCAATTCTGCCGTTGAAACATCGAAAGCCGACGACTTTCAGGATCAGGTCGACGGTGACGGGTTCGGCCGCATGACAACCGAAGCTGAACCGACCGAACAAAGATCCGAGCCGAGGTTCGATCCCGGACCAATCGAGGATGAACTCGCGGCGCAGCGCCAGGCGCTCGAGGAACAGAACGCCAAGCTTGCAAGCGACGTAGTCGCCCTACAAGCCCAGTTGGCAAGGCTGGCCGAGGCCCCTGCCCCCGATAATTCCGCCGAATTGGCCGAAGCGCTGCGCTCGGTCCAGGACCAGAACACCGCGATCATTGCCCAGATGCAAAGCGAGATGGACACCCGATTGGCAGAAGCAGATCTTGAAGCGCAAAAGCGCATCGCGACGCAGGTTGCCGCACACGCACGTATTTCCGATGGCCGGATGGAGCAGTTGAAGGAGCAAATTCTCGGCCTGCAGCGCCAGAACGATGCCCTGCAGCAGCAAATCGATGGCGGCATGAGTGACGCCCTGCGCGCGCAATCCGAGCGGGATCAACTCGCCGCCGAGGAAGCAGCGCGACGGGTTGAGCTGGACCGTCGGCGGGCCGAGGCGACCGCGCTGCGCGACACACAAATCCGGTCCGAAGGGGTGATCTTTGATGCGGGCGGCCAGACGGGCAGTCCGGCATCCGGCCCCGAGAGGGGGCCTGCGGTCGGAGATGCAGCGGCGCGCGCCTTCGTGTTGGACGGTGCCCAGCCCGTTCAAGTCACGACAGCGGAAGTTATCGCCAATCCTTCCAATACGGTTCTGCAGGGCACGCTCATTCAAGCGTCACTGGAAACCGCCATCGAATCCACATTGCCCGGACAGATTACCGCCATCGTGAACTACCCGGTCTGGAGTTTCGATCAGTCCCGCGTTCTCATTCCCGAGGGCTCCCGCCTCTTCGGGACCTACAATTCGAATGTCTCTTTGGGCCAGGCCCGCATTCTGGTTGGCTGGTCACGCATCGTCACACCCGAAGGGCAATCGGTTCAGCTCGCCGCATTTGGCGCGGACGACCAGGGCCGCTCTGGTGTGACAGGCTCTGTGAACTCCCGCTTCGGGCTGCGCTTTGGCACAGCCGCATTGCTCTCGATCATCGGCGCAGGACCGGCAATCGCCGCATCCGAGGCCAGATCCGAGGCCGGATCAGAATTTGCCGAGGATGTCGCGGGCAGATTTGCGAAGGCCACCGATGCGGCGATCGGCGAATACGCCACCTTGCCTCCGATTATCTCGGTCCAGCCAGGTGCTGCGATCAGCGTGATCGTCGACCGTGATCTCGAGTTCTATTAAGTGCGTTTCGGGTTCGACAAAATAATCATGTGTCGAAACACGCGTTCAACCGAAGGGAGAGGCCGCGTGTCTCAAAGCAACACAAACCTGAAACGCACAGGCAGCCACCCATGAACCAGGCGGCAGAAAAGACCAGTTTTCTTTCGACCTATCTAAAACCCCTGGCTGCACCGCTCGCCGATCCCTGCGTGGTCGAAATAGCGGTCAATCCCGATGGAAAGGTCTGGGTGGAAACCCGGGGGGCTGAGCATATGGTCGGCCTCGAGGGCGTGTTCTACTCCCCTGCCCAAGCTCGGGATCTTGCAACATCCATTGCCAGCGCCACCTACGGGCAGATCAGCGAGAAAAAGCCGCTGGTCTCCGGCAAGATCGAGATGAATGGCAAGCCGATCCGGGCACAGGTCGTCTATCCACCGGTCGTGGATGGCGGGCCGTCGATCACCTTGCGCCGCTACAGTGAAGATCAACTCACCTTGGGCGACATCGGTCTGTTGCACGGTGCACTGGTAAACCTGGACGCCGAACGACAGGCAAAAGCCGAACGGGTGATCGCACTGACCGAGGCGGGGGATATTCGAGCCGCCATGAAACTCTGCATCGACGAGCGGTTGAACATCATGATCAGCGGCGGGACGTCCACGGGCAAAACGACTTTTGCCCGGGCGCTTCTCGCGCTGGTGACCGAGACGGAACGTATCGTGACCATCGAGGACGCATTCGAGCTCTTTCCTCCGCAGCCCAATCGCGCGATGCTCAAGGCGGACCGTATCCCCTCAAGTGAACGCACTGCGGCCAAATTGCTGGAGACCTCTTTGCGCATGCGTCCTGACCGGATCATTCTTGGCGAGTTGCGCGGCGATGAGTGCAAGACCTTCCTCGACGCGATCAATACCGGCCATTCAGGCTCATTCACCACAATTCACGCCGATACCGCGCAGAAGGCGCTCGACCGCCTTGCCCTCATGGTCATGTCCGTGGGCATCAATATGAGCTTTGAGGAGGTAAGGCGCTATGCCGCCTCCAGCATCGATGTCGTGGTGCAGCTTGGGCGGAAGGAGGGACGGCGCGGGGTCGAACAGGTGTGGCTGCCGGACAGTTCAAATCCATGAGGGAATCTGCTGGCTCGCGGCAGATGTAGCGGGCGCCCAGCGAAGATGCATGAGAAAGCATTCCATTCGGTAAACGTAAATAAATTCGTTTACCGGTTGCCGCGGTCAACCCAAAACTATAGGTTTACCGAACTAGCAACCTGGAGGCCGACATGGCGAACCTGAGCTCTGTGGCACGGTCTGCCTATGGCGACCTGTTGCGCCTGTTGAAAGACGACATGGTCGCGAATGTCCGCGGCTCGCTCGTCACCAAGGAGCGCGGCGGCAAGGTCTATTGGTACGCGGCCGAGAAGATCGGCAGCGATGTGAAATTCTGGTATATCGGTCCCGACAGCACTGAGACACGCAATCGCGTCGACCGTATGAACGCACTGCGCGAACAGGGAGCGGAACGCAAGAAGGAGCGTGCCAGGCTTGCGCGTCTGTTGCGCGCCGAGGGCATGACCCCGATCGACCGCGGCACAGGCGGGCTGCTGCTTGCCATGGCCAAGGTCGGAACCTTCAGGTTGGGCGGAACGCTGATCGGTACGAATGCCTTTCGCTTAATGGAGGGGGAGCTGGGCACCACCCTTCCCCTTGGCAGCGCGGCGAACACGGGAGATGTCGACATCGCGCAATTCGAGCGCCTGTCCGTTGTCTTGCAGGACGCCGTCGAACCATCGCTTGCCGAAACCTTCTCGGCGCTCAAATTCGATCCTGTTCAGGGCCTTGATCCAGGCAGTGTCTGGCGCTGGCGGCAAAGCGGACAGACAGGTATGATGGTCGAATTCCTGACGCCATCTTTTGATGCGGAAGAAGGCATTCGCGATCTTCCCGCCCTCGGCGTCAAAGCGCGGGCCCTGCATCACCTGAACTACCTGATTTCCGATCCGATCCATGCCGTCGCGCTCTATCGTGACGGTATCCTTGTGCAAATCCCAAGGCCTGAGAAATTCGCCGTCCACAAGCTGGTCGTTGCGGACCGCCGCCGCGACGGGCCTGCATCCTTCAAAGCCGAAAAGGACCGTCAGCAGGCCGCGTTCATCATCGAGACAATGTCCGAGGATCGCCCCTCCGACATCTGGGACGCTTACGCCGACGCAATGTCGCGAGGCCCAAAATGGCGAGAGAGAATCGGACGGACGCTGGAACGCATGCCGGACACGCGCGAGATGCTGAAGGCATGCGAGGCAGGGTAGCACTGTCACTCTGATCCGCTCCAAGATCGAGGCCTATACGCAAGATCCGGTATCACACGCCAATAATGTGAAGTCACTCAAGGGCCGAGCGGTATTCGGCCGCAAGTAGGCGATTGGCACGCTATTATGGATGATCAAGGTAACATTCTGGCTATTCTGGATATCGGACCCGGTAGCAGAATCTATGACTGAAGGGACATAACATGCACGAGATGGTGACGATCCCTCGCGAGGAGTACGACCGCCTGCGCCTGCGGGCTGCTGCTGAGGATCTGGTGATCTACAGAGCTATGACCGTGCCAAGGCAGCGCTGGCCGCAAAAGCGGGCGTGAACCGCGTCACTGTGACTGAGATCGAAACCGGCCGAAAAAAGGTTCGGTCACAACCCTGCGCGCATTGGCAAGTGCCCTCGACGTCACACTCGACGATCTGGCGGAATGACACCAGCTCACTTCTGACGGTCCGAAGACCCGCGACGCGGACAGCCAGAAAGCCGTCGGGCCGGAATTGGCGTCACTTGCGGACAAATGCGAAGTCCCGCGAAAATTCGCGGTGTCTGTACAAGTTGAACGCTTGCGGATTGAGTGTGCGGGACTCCCCCGCCGTTCGCCGCACCGCTGCAGCCAAGTCCTGCAAGGTTTGTGATACACAGTCTCCCAGCAGCGGCCGTTCATGTTGTGTGAGGCGAATGCCGGGTCAGAGCCCAAAGTTACCGCCAGCCCTAAAAGGGCCAGCGGCTTTTAGATGACGGCTCAATCCTCGGGTGGAAGCAGGTCTGGGTTCCAGACGATTTCCCAGAGGTGCCCGTCAGGGTCGCGGAAATAGCCCGCGTAGCCACCGTAGAATGTGTCTTGGGCGGATTTGATCACTTCGGCACCTGCCTGCGCCGCAGCCTCCATGCACTGATCGACTTCTTCCTTTCGTGACACGTTGTGGCCGATGGTAAGGGCAGTCGAGCTGACCGGCTGCACTGGCAATCCGGTGTCGTGGGCAATGTTGGCTTGCGCAAAAAGGGCAAGTTTCAAACACCCAGACAGGTCAAAGAACGCCACCGCCCCATGTTCAAATTCTTGGCCGATGATGCCTTTCGTTGGCAGTCCAAGGCCGTCGCGATAAAAAGAAAGCGACCGTTCGAGATTGCTTACGCCGAGTGTTAGTACGGAAATTCTAGGTTTCATGTCATGCCCTTCCTATCGGCATCTGCACCACGCAGAGCCTTGATAGTCTTGGGCCGTTGCCTTGCAACGGAAGGACCCGCAGAGCGGGGGTCGGGCCAACCTTCCCGAGCCTAACCTGTTTCAGACCAGAAGAGGTTAGGCCGGAAATCTGGGCCGGTCAACGGTAGCAAAGTCCGCACTTGTTCCATTCCGGCATCGTGCAGCGAATGGCCACCCTTGCGGGACCGAGAACCATTTACTCAGAATGAGGGGAACCGGTCTCAACCTGAAAGTTCTGGCGCTACTCTTGCTGATGCTTTCGATGGGTTGATGGACCGCCCACGTGGCCTATGCACCCGTGTCGACCAACGAGGCGCGCCTGCGGCGCGCAGGATTTCACCCCTATCCGCAACAGAACCCAGAGCTAACGGGTTTTGGGCAACTTGGGCTCCGCCAGGCCTGATGAGGTCTTCCGACTACCTGAGCGCGTTTTCTTTGGCCGTGTCTTTGCGGCCTCGGAGAAGCCTCGCAGCGCTCCTGCATAGGCCTGCACCGCAGTTTCGAAATCCTTGTCGCCCATGGAGATCGCCGCGGGTGCTGCGGGTTCTGGTTGCTCGAGGGTGATTTTCTTCGGCCTGCTCGAGACTGGCGCTGCAGCAGGAGGATAGGGCAAGGCATGCCCCTGCCGTGCTTTGTCGATCCCCGCAAAATGCCGGTCCGCATAGTAACGGATGTGATCCGCCTTGATGGGATATTGCCCTTCGGGCAGGACAAGGACCTTGTCGAGCGGGAAACGCAGCAATTCAGCGGGGGATACCAGCGCCCGTTCTTCCGAGCGACGGCTGATATTTGCGCTTTCCGAGAGCTTGCGCACGGTTGCCTGTGATCTGGTCTTGCCCACGATCGTGCGCTTGCCGAGGGCTGCGGACAGCACGTCGGCGGTGCGATCATCCTGCGGGGTCATGTAAATCTGTACACCCGCACCGGCCTGTAGCGCACGGCGGTCGGTTTCGCCGTAGATGCCCTCAAGACCGGGGATAGACTGCGAGATGATAAAGAGCCGCCCGCCATAGGAACGGATCGTCTTGATGCTCTGCAAGACCAGGGGTTGTTTGCCCAGTTGGTCGAATTCATCCATCAGAAACATGACGGGATGTGGCTCGTCCGGTCCGGGATGCGCGCGCTGCAGACATGCGATGGCATCGGCGAACAGGAGCCGGATCAGGGGGGCCAGTGTTTTCAGGTGCTCCGGCTGCACGACAATATAGAGCGACTGTGGCTCTCGTCGGAACGTCCCGAAGTCGAAATCGCTTGCCTGTGTCGCTCGGTCCACCGCCGGATCGAGCCAAAGCTCCAATCCGGCCCCGCGGATCACACTGACATAGGAATCGAGAATCTTGTCCACTTCGTCGGCCATGCTCAGGAAAATCTCTGCCACCACCGGGTTTGCGGTCTGCATCGCGGCCCGTTTGTAGAATTCCTTTTTATTGCCGCCGCCAGTCATGATCCGCAGCGCCTCACCGATCGTCGGCTTTCCGGTCTCGATGGCATAGAGGCAAGACGCCACGAACAGGCTGCGTCCGGCCTGGAAAAAGCTCTGCGCGTTCACGCTTTCGACGATGAGGAACAAGTCCGCCATGGTGTTGACGGCGGTGTATTGCTGCTCGGGGCTGGGCAGATCGGCAATGCGCTGGAGAGGATTGAACCGGTGCGTGCGGGTCAGGACAGGCCCGTTCTTGCCCTCGGGCTGAACGTAGTCATAGGGCGAAAAATACCAGACCTGATTGTTCAGCGCCTTTTGGCGGTGGATGGATGTCTTCTCGAAATTCTCGCCCTTGACGTCGAGGATCACGGCGCTGCCCTGGAAGTGCAAAAGGTTCGGCAAAACGAAGCCTACCCCTTTGCCCCGGCCCGTTGGCGCGATCATCATTGCGTGTGGGAAGCGATCTGGCGTGGCCGACACGAAAGGCGCGCGGGACGCAGGTGACCCGAGCTTGCCGAACAGAAAGCCGTTTTGGGAAAGAGACGCCGACATACGGTTGCGGCGGAGCTCGGGACGCGACTGGAAATGTGCATCATCATAATCGGTGAGCGACCCGCGATGAACGGATGTCGCCCCTGTCGCCGCCAGCAGAAGGGCTGGAAGTGCCGTGATGAGCCACGCAGTATGTTCCACCGCAGGGTTTGCCTTGATCCGTGGATCAGACAGATTGAGCAGCCAAAGTTCGAAAATATCGAACCCACCCAGGTCTTCGCCAAATCTCGCCATCAGATAGAGCGTGGCGATCGCGGCACCGATCCAGGTGCCAACACCGAGACCGAGCAGGATGGCGATCGGATACCGCCAACGGCTTTCCATTGCATGCAGCATGTTTTGAATCCTCTAGAGCCCGTAATCGCCACTGGTATCGTCCCGGTCGCGCCCCCGCTCCTCGGCGCGCTCGAAAGCCTCGATCCGGGTCCGGTAGGTGGCGGCGGGTTCGCTGTCGCGGCCGGCAATGTCATCACCCGCATCCATTGCGGCGATGGCCTTTAGCTCCGAGAACATGGCTTGTCGCAGACCAGGGTCTTCGATGCGGTCCATGAGCGGATCGATCCGGCCCGCTGCCAACTGATCCATATCCCCGTCGCGCAGGTCTTGCCGCACGTCGGAGATCAGCTTGTCCAGCGTGGCGATGTCGGCAAGGCGACTGCCCTGCCCCGCGTCGAGAATGTCCTGACGCGCCAGATCCGCCAAAAGATCACGATCCATGTGCAGCCCCGCAAAAACATCACGCGCGCGCGCCTGCAGGTCGCGTTCGAGCCCAAGCCAGTCCGAGCGCTCCTGTGCGTCCACTGGGCGTGAGGCTTCGAGTTGCGCCTCGCTGCGATGGGGTGTGGTGAAACGGGCTGCAACTTCTTCGATGCTGCTGCCCGCCTCCTCGAGCCGTGCCTCCACCGGTGCCAGAACCCGCGCCAATTCCACTCGGAAACTACCCAGTGTAGCACCGGCCTCAGCCGAGAGCGGATTGCCCTCGTCTCCTGCCCGTGCGGCCAGCCCCGCAATCCCCTGCACTCTGTAGGGATCGCGCTCGGGCGACACCGATGAAGAATGATCCGCAAGAAAGTCGCGGCCCAGAAGCGTGCCCATTTCGCGGGCCTGCCCGGCAAAGAGCTGTTCCAGTTCGACCTTTTCGGCACCGGGAGCCATGTCCTGAATGGCGCTCCAGGCGGTGTCGGCTTCCGCCTGCAATGTCTCGCGGGCGGCGATCAGACGACCGATCACATCCGCTCCGGCAGCGGGGATATCAACCCCTTCGGCAAACCCTTCCTTCACCGGCATTCCTTTCATCAAGTTGGTGGCGGCAAGCTCTGCGCCCTCCGCGATGCGCCCCATCCATCCATCCGGAGGGGTGTCGGCATCCAGGCCCATCCCCGCAAGTTGCGCCAGCTGCCGATACCCCTCAGCGTGCCTGCGTATCTCGGCCTCTCGCAGAGCGCGGCTTGCAGGATCCAGCGGAGCAACCACTGGCTCCCGTCCCTCCTTGCGGGCCGCCTGCAAATCAGTGTCCCGCGGGGCGTTTTCCATGATGCCGCGCGACAGACGGGAAGAGGCGTTCAGCACCAGCCCGTGCTCACCCGCGATCTGCGCATGCAGCTCGCGCATCATGTCATAGCTGATCTCGGAATGGCGGCTGATCGAGAGGAACTTGCCGTCCTCCATCCCGACCTTGTCGACAAGAACATGGGCATGCACATGATCTGTGTTGCAATGAAGGGCCGCCACATACCGATATCGATCCCGGTAATCCCCGCCGAACACCTCCTGCGCCCATTCGCGCGAGATGGCTTCCGCCAACTCCGCCTCGGTTCCCTTGGGAAAGGACAGGATGATGTGATCGGTATGACCCCGTTTCGGGGCCCCGCACCAGGATGCACTCCAATCGGCAATGACATTTTCCATCCCCCGCTCGCCAAAGACGCGATCGATGCCGATCTGGTTCGACCAGGCTGCGACCCGCGCCTCGTCGCGCAGGATGTATTTCATCTGCCGGCGTAACTCTTTGGGTGAATGACACCCGCCAGCACCGACCCGCTTCACCACGCTTTGCGGCACCCGCAGCGCGTTCCAGGACATCACCGCAACAGCCCCGCCGGACGCGCCACGCCGACGGACCGACGATACGCGCGCCTCGCCTGTCATGGCTGCAGACCGCCGACCCACATGAGGCAGTATCTCGCCCAATACCGCCTGCTGGAGGGTGCGTGCTTCAGCCATCGCGCTGCCCCTCCCCGACGTCCCGAAGATCGGACACCCGGACGAAGGACCCGCGCAGCGAGGCCGCACGCAAGGCCTGCACAGCCTGGGCTACCTCTTCGGCTCGATCCGCAAGCCGACCGACCAGTGCCGCGTCGCGCGCGTTCCACCGCAGCTTGCCCGCATGGGCAAGCTTCAGCATCTGCACAAGATTGCGCGCCAAGGCATTGAGCTGATTGGCCGACGCCTTGAGTGCCGCGACCTCGTCCCGGCGAAACGCGACAATGCCGGATGATAGACGGATCATGTGCCGGAGCAGCCCTGACGTGGTCATGCCCGTCTCGGCCACAAGCGCCTCAAATGCTTCAGCCTCGCGGGCGGACACCCGAACCTGCAGCACGCGGCCCTTTGTGGTGCGATCTGTCACCACTCCGCGCGCCCGCACCCGGGCGACAGTGGGCCTGGAGCAGCCAACACGCACGGCGATCTCCCCATCGCCGAGCCCTTGAGCGGCGAGCCGGAGAACCTCCTGTCGGGCTGTGGTGGAGAGGCGTTTGGACATGGGCGGCAAGATTTCTCATTAGATAGTTTTTGTAAACACGAAAACTCTAATGAGTCTCCGCACAAGTTTTGTCATACACAATACCGTTCCTGTCAACGTCCCTTCGGTCCGTTGTCGCACCTTCGGTGATCGGCACGCAGGGCCTTGGCCATGCGTGCTGCAAACCCCACGCGACAACGAACAGACCGAAGGGACACCGCCTCTCCCGCGCCGCGATCCGGGACATTGGCCCGGATCCTGAACAGGCGCGGGGATGACGTCGGCGCAGCCGACACGATATCACTCCATTGGCGTTGAATGCTCAAAGGGGTTTTCCCGGAAGGAGAATAAGACCTTGTGGGATTGGAACGCCTGCGCAGCACCATGCTTATGCCGTTGGTGATGACACGGATGGTTGAGGATCAATTGCCAGACGCCATAAGGCCCATGAGAGCCAACACCTCGAAGGCTTCGGGCATTGCTGGGGCATTGCTGCAACGGCGCGATGGCGCAAGTGATGCATGACACAACGCCTCTTTGCATGCATGCTCGATTGCCCAAACGCGTACGCCGATGATTGCAGCAACAGTAGATCGCCTCAACAGCTACAGATTGTTCTGCCCCAAAAGTTGACCGCCTGTATCGCTCAAGGTGTGGACGCCATCCCAAGGCATCGCCATAACGGATCAAGATATACGTTATGGAGACAGTGAATGCTTGTTGTGACGGCCATCTCCGCGAAGGGCGGTTCGGGAAAGACAACTCTCATACAGATGCTTGCGTCCGCCATGCTGGCACGCGGCCGCCGTGTGCATGTCATGGATGCGGATGCTGACAAGCAGATCCTCGAATGGGAATCAAAAAGCGCGCGCGCCGACTTCGGTGATCTACCACGCCTTCCATGGCCCACGGGCTTGACCGTGGCCGATGCCCCCGAGACCGTTGAAGGCCTTTACCACGCGCTGGACGGCTTTGAGGCTGAAGGTGTGGATCTGGTTCTGATCGACACCCGCCCCGGCGAACACCCCGACACCGAAACACTGGCGCTGGCCTGCGACATGATCCTGGTGCCGGCCGTGCCGGTACAATCGGATTTCGTGGCGGCCCTGAAAACCCTGACATGGGTTATGCGCATGATCGAGACCATCGGGCCGGATGACCCCGCCCCACTGTTTTCAGCCGTATTGATGAACGCGGACAAACGCGCGATCGATTTCGTGACCGCAGGCGATGATATCGAGCGTGATGCGGCAAGACGCAGCGTTCACCGGCAGGACCTCGAGGTCTTCGAGGTGATTTCCGCGCTGCCACTTCTGCCCACGCCGGTGCCCCACCTCGCCGCGATCCAGCGCATGCCGCTGACCGGACCACTGGGATATGTGCGGGACATTTATGAACAGGACCTTCGTCATCGGTTGCAGGCAGGGCATCTTTCCTCAGCCCTCGCCTTATGCAGTGAAGTCCTTTGCGACATCGAGGCAATGGTGGGCTCCGCCAATGGCTAGGAAGATTCCAAACCGGTCCGGGACCGCTGTCTCGAACGAAGACAGGCTGGCGCGGTCGCGGCAGTTCGCCACGAGCGCCACGAAATATGCCGCGTTCAATCAGAGTACGGCGGAAGCGGTCGCGACAGAAGGCCTAGCGGCAATTTCAGTGGACAAGAAAGAACCCCGGAAAGGGGAAAAGGCAGCCTCGGCTGAAACGGCGCGCATCAACTCGGGGGCATCTACCCAGCCGTTGGCGGATGATGCTTGCAGAAATAGCACCGAAGCGCAGTCTCGAACCTATTACGTGCGAATCGGGGCTGAGGATAAGGCACGGATTGATGCGCTGGCAGAACGATCTGGCCTTGACCCGGACTACGTTCAGCGGGCCTTGATCAAAGCGGTTCGCGCCCGCATTCAAAAACTGCGCGACACCGCGACCTGGCATGAGGTTGCCTCCGCTGCACGACCACGCCTGGCCGAGCCCAAAGGCACAGGTTCCCCCTTCATGAAATCGATGATCAGGCTCAACGCCGCCCATGTGGCGGCGTTGCAGACAAGCATTGATGATCCGCTCAACGTCTATGGGGTGACGCAACTGTTATCCGCATTCGGCAAGGCGCTGCTGAGATCAGCGATCGACGAACTCGCTCAAAAGATCAGCGACATCGAAGCCCGGGCAACGGCTCCTGATCCAGCGTGAAGGCATCTCGTGCAGTCACGACAGCGATCTGACCGCCCGCCTCGATCATGTCGATGAGCTGAGCCCATTCTGCAGGATCAGCATCACGTTGTGTTGCGATTCCGTCCCGCACAGAGAAGGCGGCCTGTTCGCCGGTCGCCGCAAGAAACACAACCTGTTGTTGCATCTTGTCATCGCCAGAGCGCGACAAAAAGTACGCGTGACTCACGTTTGAGTTGTAGACACGGTCTGGATCGCAAACTAAGAGCAAGGTCCCGTCGTTTGCAGTCGCAGCATAGGTCTCCAGACCTCGCGACACGCCGATCTCCCACTCGGCAGCGACAGCCGATGAAGCCGCGCCCAGAAAGAGCGCAATATGTAGAGGCCTGTAAAGCAAGTTAGTAAACTCCGTTTTGTGTTGGTTAAGCATATATAGGTACAGGCATATACCTGCCACCTGATAACTGCGGCTCCGACCAAATGGAGGTCAGGAGTTGAGCGTGAAGAATTATGCAGGTTACCCGGTCGAAATTATTTTGGCGACAGTAGATGGTGAAGATGTCGAGGTCGGCGTCGTGTTCCAGTGGATCTGCGGCATGCGCCGTACAAGATGGTCTGATGACTTTGATCCGTCGGACGGTGCGAACCTGAGGTACGAGCCCTATGAGGACGCAGGATAGACCGCCTCCAGCGCTAAAATGCTCGCAAGCGACCGGAGCAGGACACGATTGTGATCCGAGGGCAATGACACCGAGAGAGAGAACACGCGGGGCAGCGATCGTTGCAAAGGCGACGACGGTTTGCAACGCTACCAAAGAAGACCGATAGGAGACCCATGAGATGAAAGAGATTTTCAACGTTGGCGAGACAATCTTGCTGGACGGCGCGCCGCTTGCACTGGTGACCCCCGATGGCGTCAAGGCCTGGATCGAAGACGGCGTTCAGCACAGCTTTCGCTATGACCAAGTGCGCGATCCGCTCAGCGGCCAGATGAAATACCGCTGCCTCTACGAGAAGAACGGGTCGGATATGCCGTTCGTGCTGGTAGGCAACCCTGACAGTGAAGAAGGCGCGCACGTTATTCTGTTCGACCAGAAGCCAGACGCATAGCCCTTCGGAATCTTATGTCAGGTGGCGAACACTAGAGCCCCTCGGCTTCGCTTGGCGGCAGCGTCCGCCTTGCAAGAGGGATGCAGACCCGTCAGAGCTGAAAGCGGATCATGATGGCGACCATGTGGCAAACGGCTTGGGGTGGCTCAGGATGAGACAGACCAAGACGTATTGGCACAGGAAGACAGCAAGGTCAGAATTCAGGGCGGAGCCTCAGCAGCCCGGCCCCGCTTACGGGGCTTGCCCATGTCGAAACCTTCACCATTGTAGACAGTCACGCACATCGCAGCATGGAAGCCTCTTTCCCGGGTGCTGCATCGTGTTCGGCCCATACCGACCATTGGCTTCATGAAGAACGCTTCGGTGCAGATCACGAAACCGGCCATTCGTCCACCGTGCAGCTTTTTGGGTAAGTGATCCGACCGATCCGGCGTGTTTCCTCGACCGCAGACACCGGTCCGGACGAAAAACGCTTGATCTGCTGGCGCCGGCAGGCGACCGTAACGTCAGAGGGCACGTAACTTGGGGAGTGTCGGTTGAATTGAAAGATCAGGTAATCTTTCCAAGACGTGGCAGGTTAAAGGAATTATCGAATGGTTGAAAGCATTTCAAAAAATTATCAAAATACGAAATTCTCGCCAACTCTGTTGAAGCAGGTTCGGAAACATCTTGAAAAGTATGTCGATTCTAACAGTGAACTAAAGTTACAGTATGCGTCGGTTAAAAACGACAACACTAATTACAGCTATAGAGACACGCCTGATGATGAAGCTGAGTTTTACGTCAAGTATGATGAATGTATAGATTACGCCGACGTTCTCTGGGTAACAAATGATATAAACGTCAGTGTATCGATAAATTATCAGAGATTTTTTGATAGCAGCCAGTCAAATATCAAAGTGCGCCTGCCAAATTTATCGGCGATACATGATACGTTTTCTATCTTTGATGATGCTCAAAATGATGCGCACGAACATTTTGATAAAATTGAGAAAGAACGTGTGCCTCCCACGGTATTTTTGGGGCACGGGCGTTCAGCGGCTTGGCGTGACCTGCGCGATCACTTGCGAGACCATCACGGGTATAAAGTAGAAGCATATGAAACGGGCGCGCGCGCTGGACACACAATACGGGATATTGTCGAACAGATGGCAAAAAAATCGGATATGGCCTTTCTCGTACATAGCGCAGAGGATGAGTTACAAAACGGTAGGTTCCAAGCGCGACCGAATGTCATTCACGAAACAGGACTGTTTCAGGGCAAGCTGGGGTTTTCGAGGGCAATCGTACTTTTGGAAGAAGGTTGCGAGGAATTCTCGAACCTGGCAGGAATTCAACAGATAAGGTTCTCAAAAAACAATATCCGAGAAACGTTCGGCGATGTTTTAGGGTCAGGATTCATAACCAATAGATGACGATGGCCGCGAGGGCGATTGCCGAGAGGAACACCTTGGGGCATCGATCATAGCGGGTTGCTACGCGCCTCCAATCTTTGAGCCTGCCGAACATGATCTCGATACGGTTTCGCCGTTTGTAGCGGCGCTTGTCATATTTGACCGGTGTCTTCCGCTGCTTTCGGCCTGGAATGCAAGCGCGTATGCCCTTGTCTTGCAACGCTTCTCTGAACCAGTCGGCGTCGTAGCCGCGATCTCCGAGCAGCCATTTGACGTTTGGCAGGCTGCTGAACAGCGCCCGCGCGCCGACATAGTCACTTACCTGTCCGGCGGTGACAAACAGATCAATCGGCCGTCCCTTGCTGTCACAGATGGCGTGCAGTTTGGTGTTCATACCGCCCTTGGTGCGACCGATCAGGCGACCACGACCCTCTTTTTGGGCCATCATGCTGGTCGCAGTTCGGTGTGCCTTGAGGTATGTTGCGTCGATCATCACGGTCTTCTCTTCGCCGTGTTCTGCAGCCAGCCCGACCATCATCCGAGCGAAGATGCCTTTTGCGGGTTTCAGTAATTCCCGGACAAGCATTTCAGTAATTTCCGGACACGCGTTTCGGTAAATCCCGGACAGTCATTTCGCTAATTCCCGGACAGCTCCGGGAGGGCTTTGGGCCGGTTGGTCATCGCCTGCGCCGTTACGGCATTCT
>NZ_VINQ01000032.1 GCF_008369105.1 Aquicoccus porphyridii
CGCCTGATCTTCGCAATCGTCTCCACAACCAACATCCCCAACTCGCTCCCTCATGCATCTGAGGAAGCATCAAAACAGAAATATCAGGGGGGTCACTTTTGGACGCCGATTACCCCGCTACGGGGTCAATTTTGCACGCCTGTTCACATCCATCGAGGCTCGAGCAACGTAACGGCCGAATTGATCGGAAATTGCAGCCAGCCAAGATAGTCTCTTGCCGTTACTTTCGATACGCTCAACGTGAGACTGACATCGTCCTTGATGCACTGGTTTGGAAAACTGAGACCATCCGCGAAGAGCTGGGCTCAGTTGGAAAGGTGATCGAAGACAAAATTGCAAAGCGATTGGCAGAAGGTGGCATCGGTAAAGGTCAAGGAGCCTCGCTCGCACGTGCAATAACTGAGGAAAACGATGCAGAAAGGCTTCATAGGGCGCGTTCAGAAATGGATGACGAGGAACAAGCACGACATGATCGCCTTCTGAAAGAACAAGACGATCTAAGAAAAGTTCTTGAGCGATCCCGAGAGCGAGTCGGCGTCAATGCAGACGACTTGAAACGGGTCGCCTCGGCGGCACTGTCGCGCGCAGGACTATCACTTGAGCAATCTCGCGGAGCGACTGTTGGCAGGACAGAGACATACCAGCTCGACCCCAGCGATCCAGCGTTTGCGCGAGACGCAGGTTGGGATGACGCCTTCGACGATCTGCGCGTCAGGCCTCGAAAACGGGGCGAGAGATTGGGAGACTGGCGACGGAACGCTCCTATACGCTCGATCGCCTTCGAGCCACCAATTCTGGCCGATGGCCGAGACGCCGCCAATGTTGTTCAGGTCCATCTTGAACACCGACTTGTTCGTCGACTTCTATCGAGGTTTCTCAGCCAGGGGTTCCAGTCAAATCTGTCCCGGCTGTCGGTTATCGAAGGGCCTGGAGCTCAGCCAAGAGTTGTCCTTATGGGGCGCTTGGCGGTTTACGGTTCCGGGGCGGCAAGACTGCATGAGGAGATCATTCCCATTACGGCAATCTGGAGTGAGTCGGACCGCGAACGCCGACATTTGAGGGCGCTGGGAGAAAGCGGGGAAGAGAGAACACTAAACCAACTTGAGGATGCACTGCGCGATGCGCGCTCCGCACCCGCGTCCGCCGTCACAAGGGTCAAAGAACTCTACGCCAAGGACATCGCGGACTTGACGCCTGCATTCGAGAAAATCGCAGCAGAACGCCTGTCGACGGTGAAGACGCAGCTGGTCAAGCGTGGAGAAGAAGAAGCCCGATCACTCGAAAGCTTGCTAGATCAACAGCGTAAGAGGATCGCAAAAGCCGCAACAGATTTCAATCCGAACCAGCTCACTCTTGATCTTGTTCCGGACGAGCGACGCGAACGCGAAGCGGATCGACGGCACTGGGAAAGCCGCCTTTCGCGGCTCGAACAAGAACTTCTAGACGAACCGCAACGCCTGCGGGAATCCTACGAGGTCCGAGCCCATCGCCTGGAGCCGGTCGGACTGGTTTACCTATGGCCGGTTTCAGGGTGATATAGATGGTTTCAGAGATTAATCGCGACCCGGACCTCGAGTGGCTTGATCATATTCAGCCGGTTGGACTTGTCATTGCGCCTAGCGTTCTTAAGGAGCTGGGGCTAACTCCACTGCATCAGAGCCCGATAGACACAGGTGTTATCGCCGAGCTTTTGAACACTGATAGCGACGGCCCAGCGATCCTCGACCCTTGGGCCTTTGCGGAACAAGTTCTGGGCTGGGAAGCTCGCCACACCGCCGGTACTGCAGAGGGCCCGGAGATCCCGGATCAGCTGATTGTCAGGTTGCCAGAGCATTCTACTACCCTGTCTCCGCATTGGGCAGTGGCGGAGCTAGGTGAAGCCGACCAACCTTGGCAACTGCTTGTCCGTATTGAGGACGCCGGAATTGATCCTGACGCGCGATCTCAGCTCGATGGGTGGGAGGCAACGCCCCACCAGCGCTTTGAGCGCCTTTTGCGTGACACGGGCGTCTATGCCGGTGTGATGATCACTGACAAGGTGATCCGGCTTGTCTATGCGCCTCGTGGCGAGACTTCTGGTCATCTCTCTTTCCCGATCCGCCCTCTCGCCACTGTCGCCGGACGCCCAATGCTTGCGGGGCTGAAGCTCGTCCTAGACCGCTTCCGTCTGTTTTCGGATGCCGACGAGCGGCGACTTCCCGCTCTATTGAAGAAAAGCCGCGACGCTCAAGCCTCGGTTTCCACAGAACTCGCCGGTCAGGTCCTCGGAGCTTTGCATGACCTCCTGCGTGGTCTGCACGCGGCGGACCCGGATCTGACGCGGGCACTAGCCCGCTCCCGTCCCGACCACCTCTATGAGGGGCTTCTGACAGTCCTCATGCGGCTGGTGTTCATCCTCTATGCCGAGGACCGTGATCTGCTACCCTCCCGCTCGGATGGCCGCGCCAGATCGATCTACGAAACCAGCTATTCGGTCCGCGGCCTCTTTGCCGGCCTCGCCGAGGAAGCTGCACTGAACCCCGACACGATGGATGAACGGCGCGGCGGCTGGGGCCAGTTGCTGGCCCTTTTCCGGCTGATCCATGGCGGACATCCGACCCACTTCGTCCAGGCGCGCGGCGGCAAGCTTTTCGATCCGGATGAGTTCCCCTTCCTCGAAGGTCGAAGCGATGTGGATGAGGACCCTCGCGTCCTTCAGGTTTCGGACGGTTGCATCCTGCGCATCCTCGAGGGGCTCATGACGCTGAAGCTGCGCGGCCAGGAGCGTGAACGCCTCTCCTACCGCACGCTCGATGTCGAACAGATCGGCTCCGTCTACGAGACCGTCATGGGCTTCACTGTCGAGGAAGCGCCGTGTCGGGTGCTGGCGATCAAGGCGGGCAAGAACAACAAGACGCCCGTCTTCGTTGGCCTCGACGATCTTCTGAGTAAAAAGGGCAAAGATCGGATCAAGGACCTGAAGGAGAATGTCGGCCGGTCCCTGACTGCCGCGCAAGCTAAGCCGATTGAGGCTGCCACAACGGTCGAGGATCTCGCCGCCGCACTCGACAATATTGTCGATGAACGCGGCTCGCCCCGTCACGTGGTCGCGGCGGCTGGAACGCCCATCCTCCAGCCGACAGACGAACGTCGCCGCACCGGCAGCCACTACACACCGCGCAGCCTGACAGCGCCGATTGTCGCCCACGCGTTGGAACCCGCATTCGAGCGCCTGGGGCCGGATGCGACACCCGATCAGGTCCTCGATCTCAAGGTCTGCGATCCGGCGATGGGCTCCGGTGCGTTCCTCGTTGAAGCCTGCCGTGCCATCGCCTCGCGTCTGGTCGATGCCTGGGCGCGCTGGCCGGATGCGAGGCCGAAGATTCCGGCGGATGAGGACGAGGAGCTGCATGCGCGCCGCCTTGTCGCGCAGCGGTGTCTCTACGGTGTGGACCGGAACGCGCGCGCGGTCGATCTGGCGCGGTTGTCGCTCTGGCTGGCCACCCTGGCGAAGGACCACGAATTCACCTTCCTCGACCATGCGCTGAAATGTGGTGACAGCCTTGTGGGTCTGACGCCCGAGCAGATCGCAGCAGCGAACTGGGATGCGTCGAAGCCGGGCCTGCCCCTGCTGCGGCCGCTTGTGGCGGAACGCGTGGCCGAGGCGGACCGGGCCCGCGCCGAAATCCGGTCGGCACCGGACGACACGATGCGCGCGATTCAGGAACAGCGGCACAGGCATGTGGAGACGCGTCTGTCGCCCGTGCGGTTGCTGGGGGATGCGGTGGTCGCGGCCTTCTTCTCAGCCAATAAAGCTAGGGCGCGCGAGAAAGCCCGTGCTGACGCTGAAAGCTGGTTCACCGGCCGTCCGGCCCGCCTAGACCTGCTCGAGGCTTCCTCTCAGGAATTGCGCGAGCGCGAGTACGGTATTCCTCCCTTTCACTGGACCGTAGAATTCCCAGAAGTGTTCAAACGCGAGAACGGTGGATTTGATGCGATCGTCGGAAATCCACCATTCTTAGGTGGGACTTCGATTTCTGAACGATTTGGAATGCCATACTTTCAATGGCTTCGGGATCGCTTCCCCCCGGCACGACACCATTGCGATCTAGTCGCTTATTTCTTCAGACGATCCTTTGACCTACTGAGACAGGGCGGAGCATTTGGATTAATCTCGACGAACACTATTGCGCAAGGAGATACACGCGAAGGAGGTTTAGCAAAGATACTTGGCGAAGGCGGGGTGATCACTCACGCAACTCGTCGACTACGATGGCCCGGAGAAGCTGCCGTGATTGTCAGCGTGGTTCATGTGGCAAAGGGCGCCGATCGAGACAGCTTGGCAATTCTCGACAACTCTGAAGTGTCTCGCATCTCTGCTTACTTAGTTGAAGGGGATCACGACAATTCGCCGAAACCGCTAGCATCAAGCCTATACTACGCACTTGGAAGCAAAATCTACGGCCAAGGCTTCGTCTTTGATGATTCTGATTTGAAAGCCAACAGCCTAGAAGCGAGAGAACACCTCCTGCAAGAAAGTGATCGCTATGGTCGGTATATATATACTTATCTCGGCGGCGAGGAGATAAACAAGTCTCCAACACAATCTGCGCATCGATACGTCGTGAATGTAAGCGAACTCAACACCGAGGCGGAACTTAAGAGGCTCCCAAGTATCTACACGTTATTGGAGAGCAAAGTATATCCCGAAAGAATGAAGCTGGGCTCGAACCCAAACAACGTTCCGCTCAAACGTAGATGGTGGGCCTACCAAGCGCATCGTCCAGAGCTTTACCAACGCCTCAATCAGATCGAGAGAACGATCTGCATTTCCCGTGTAACCCCCCACTTGTCATTCGCACTATGCCCAACCAGGCAGATATTCTCTGAGGCTGTGGCAATTATCGCGAGCGACTCGATCTCTGTTTATGGGTGTTTGCAGTGCCGCGTTCATGAAACGTGGGCTCGCTTTTTTTCGTCCTCACTCAAAGATGATTTGCGCTACACGCCGTCTGACTGTTTTCGGACCTTCCCGCTTCCGGAGAACGTGGAGAATGTCGACTTGCTGCAGCAGGTCGCTGAAGAGTACTACCGTTTTCGCGCTGATCTGATGGCCGAGCGCGATGAGGGCCTTACAAAGACTTACAACCGCTTCCATGACCGCGGACAGAATGCCCCGGACATCGCACGCCTGCGCGAACTCCATGCCGAAATGGATGCCGCTGTTCTGCGCGCCTATGGCTGGGACGACCTCGCGGATCAAGCTCAGCCGGAGTTCATCGAACAGGACGCCGACGAGGGCAAGAAGGCCAAGACACGTTTCGACTGGCCGTCCGAGTTCAAGGACGAAGTCCTCGCCCGGCTCCTCGCCCTCAACGCCGAACGCGCCGAAGCCGAACGTGCTGCAGGCCTGACCGCGTCCGACGAAGATGATGACGAAGACAACGAAGGAGACGCGGCATGATGGAGGCAGTACATGGGCGGTATCGCTGACGAGCATGTCGAATGGGCCATCGTAAACCGGTTGAAGGCGATGCTCGACGAGCCGCCGCAAACGACGTTCAACGTGACCCAAACCTTCGCCCTGTTCAGCAGCGTTCTGCTCTGGACCAAGAATCGCGCATGGGTGGCTGGCAACCGTGGGCAACGAGGCCAATGGGAGGATCCGGCGGACCATCGCGCCCACAATGTGCGGGAAGCAATGCGGGACAGACTGATAACGGACGATCCGTGGCGGCTTTCGCTCGCCGCTCCTCAGATCGTGCTGGTCGACCGGGCGGATGGGCGTGAAATCCATGACCGCAGGATCAACGCCGACTTCGAAGCCATGACTGCCGAGAACTTCTTCAAGTGGCTTCGCGACGCGCTGGCGCATGGAGACGGACGGACGATCAAATCGATCCACAAGCAGTCTGCCCGAACGGGAAAGACGCTGCTGGCAGGTTTCCGGGTGGAGTTCAACGCCGAGCGAGGCGCAGCACAAACGCTGACGCTGGACCTCTTCCATGACGACATGCGCCGGATCGGCAGTGTCCTCGCCGACCTCTTCTGTTCATCTCTCAGCGGCGGCAATCACTACTTCGAGGAGGAAGCTGGCACCGCGCGGATCGAAGAGGCGGATCGGGTCGCCTGAGTGACTGTTCGCAAGATTTTCTTGCAATCGGCATTTCGCAAGACTATGTAGCGCCACGGAGGCACCCCATGGCGACACAACTCATCGGCGCGAGGATCAAGGCCCTGCGCGAGGAGCGAAAGCTCTCGCAGGACGACTTGGCGCGACTATTCGGCTTCAAGGACCGGCAGACGGTGTCTGCGATCGAGACCGGTGAGCGCCGCGTCACGGCGGACGAGCTGATGCTGGCCGTCGAGAAGCTTGGAGCGACGCTCGAGTATTTCACCGATCCGTTCATGCTGGTTGGTGAAGGCCGTTTTTCGTGGCGCCAGACCAATGTCAGTACGGGTGTGCTGAATGGCTATGAGCGAAACGCCGGTCGCTGGATTGCCGCGTTCCGCGCAATCGCCCCACAGGTTGGTCGTGCCGCCCCACTGCTTCGCAGGTCACTGGGCCTGACCAAGCGTTCCAGTTTCGAGGACGCCATGGAAGCTGGAGAGCGGTTTGTCGCAGAGTTCGAGCTGGGTGCCGTTCCAGCCGCGCGACTGGCTGAAGTGATGGAGCGCGAGCTTGGCATTCTAGTGCTGATGGTCGACGCGTTTGACGGAATCTCCGGCGCGGCCTGTCGGCTGCCAGAGCTCGACGTCGTGCTGATAAACCGCAAGGAGGTCGTCGGCCGCCGACATTTCGACCTGGCACACGAACTTTTTCATATCCTGACCTGGGATGCGATGCCCCCCGAGCATTCCGAGGAAGCGAAGGAAACCGGCGGAAACCGCGTCGAGCAGCTGGCTAACAATTTTGCATCGGCGGTACTCATGCCGAAGGCCATCCTTCACAGGTTTGGCGACTGGGCGAGCCTCGAGGACGGCGAACTGATCTCACAACTGAACACCGCTGCGGAAGAGCTTCAGGTGACCGCATCTGCTCTGAAATGGCGCTTGGTGGCGCTCGGCGAACTCAAACCTGCCCGTGCCAAAGCGCTGAATGATGCGGCGCTTCGAAACAATGGCCGCGATGTGGGCGATGCTGAGGTACCAGTTCTTTTTTCCAAGCCGTTTATGGAAGTGATCGGTCTTGCTGTTGACGAGGGGCGGGTTTCGACGCGCCGCGCTGCAGGGCTGCTCGATCAAACGGTTGAAGACCTCACCGATCTGTTTGTCGCTCACGGGGTCGAACCCCCTGCAGAGCTGTGAGGCTGCCATGGCGAAGCACCCGGGTCCTGTCCTTGTTGATACGAACGTCATTCTCGAGTCCTACCGGATCGGGGCGTGGCGTGCATTATCTGGCGGCTACTCGGTTGAAACCGTGGAAGATTGTGTGACGGAAACTCAAACAGGCTTTCAGCGTCGGCGAACCGAAGAGCTGATCGATTCAGCAGCACTTCGGACTTCGTTGGCTGCCGTGCACGATGTGAGTGATCGCGAACGTGCGGAGGTTTTGCTCAGGGCATCTGGCATCAATCTGGACATCGGTGAGCACTCGCTTTGGGCGCATGCTCTCATAAGAACTGACGGATGGGTTCTGTGTGGGCCGGACAAGGCCAGTCTCCGCTTTGGCGTTCGGTCGGGGTTTCGAGATCAACTTTGCGCTTTGGAGCAGCTTCTCGATGCCGTTGGCTATCGCCCGAAGCAACCCCTGAAGACAGCGTACACGAGCAAGTGGTTGGCCAAGACCCTGAGCGAACTCGTTATTTCAGAAGGAATTTAGTGGTCATGACAACCTCGGTAGATATCCGCTCAAAGATTGTTGAAATGTTTCGTCGCGACCTGATCGGTCCGGGGGACCAAGACACTGATCTGGCGTTGGAACGGCTAAACGAAAGCCCCTCGCGCTGGTATCTGACTGGCTTCCTGGCGCCCGCTGAGGATCCGCTTGGGCTGGATGGCGAAGGCGACGACGATGATCCATCCGCGCAGGAGGAGATGGAAATCGACGTCGAAGAAACTGACTCCGAGGGTGCCGGTGGCGCGGCCGGTGACAACGAGGAGCCTGAGGCCCCCAACACTCGACGACGCTTCTTGCCCTCTTCGATTGGCCTGACAGTTTTGTTGCCGCCGGATGTAAAGGAAATCGAGGCAAGGATTTCGTGGGGCGACTACAGGACTGAACCAGCCCTGCCTGAAAATGTACTCCTCCCGGAGCCCCTTCCCGAGGAGTTTGATGAGGATGGTAAGCCCAAGCGCAATTCCAGGCCGATGGTGGACTGGGTTCGCACCCCAACGGATCGGATAGTCCGAGTACCCATACGCGACGGCAGAGGCGAACCGATATTGATCCCGGAAAGCGCTGCGGAGCAACGTAGAGGCGGCGGTCTGACGTTGGAGACCCACTCTAGAACATTCAAATACGAAACCCCGGACGGAGGGCAGGAAGAGGTCCGGGCGCTCACAGTATTCCTCGTGAACCGACGAGCGACCGTCCACCGCTTCTATTCAGATGTGAGTTTCGTCTTTCAGGCACGCCTTGAGCTCGCCTTCGAGAAGGGATTTCATCCCCGTCGGGACTTGTCTGGCACTCGTGCGGACGATTGGGATCTCAGGGTCGCCGACTTGCACTACCGAGATGTGAGTGAATGGGCTGTAGGACGAAATGCTGCAGCAAGTTGGGATCAGGACGAGGATGCCCTTGGTACCGTGAAGCGCGTATGGACGAATCCGCTTCCCACTGCCGAAGTTGAGCGCGTCGCCCCCAACGAAGATGACGAGATCAAGTCTCTCGTTTCGTTCGAAATGGAGGCTTTGGCCGAAGCGGCAAGTAAGAACGGAAACACCCTAAATGCACTGATCGCCAAACTCCCCGAATTGTATAATGTTTGGATCGAGGCCGAACGCCAAAAACTACCGCATCTCCCGAGCCGGCGAAAAGAGACTGGCGAGCGTTTGGTATCGGAAATGGAGCAGGCGCGGGACCGTATTGCGGCTGGTATCGATCTGCTTCTGACGGATCCAACTGCCCGTTCCGCCTTTAGTTTCATGAACCTTGCTGTCGCCTCGGCTGCGCGACGCCGGAATGCCGGGCCTAGCGGCGATCCAAGTATGATGCCGCCCCCGACATGGAGACCCTTCCAGCTTGCCTTTATCTTGCTCAATATCTCGGGCTTGGTACAGAAGACGCACCCTGACCGTGAGACAGCTGATCTCCTGTTCTTCCCGACGGGCGGCGGCAAAACTGAGGCATATCTTGGTCTGGCCGCTCTGATAATCGCTCACCGACGCCTGACGGCTTCAGGTATACTAGGGGCCGGTGTGTCCGTGATCATGCGCTACACCCTGCGACTATTAACCTTGGATCAGTTGGCTCGAGCAGCGGGCGTTGTATGTGCGCTCGAGCTGATGCGAACTGATCCCAAAAACATCAATGAAAACGGACGACGTCTGCTTGGCGATTGGCCTATCGAGATTGGTTTGTGGGTAGGTTCTGATGCATCGCCAAACAAGCTTGGTGGCAAAGGAAAATCCGATGAAAAGACTGCAGTCGGACGAGTGCGGCGATATCGCAATGGTCGTGACAAACGAGCTCCGGCACCCCTGAAAGCCTGCCCTTGGTGTGGCACGGAATTCTCGCCATCATCATTTGCATGTACGCCGAACGAGCATGCTCCAACCAATCTTGAAATAAGATGCGCCAACACCAACTGCGATTTCAGTCGTGGGAGACCGCTTCCGGTTCTGACTGTTGATGAACCGATCTACCGACGTCTTCCCGCGTTTTTGATCGCGACCGTCGATAAATTTGCAGCTCTGCCATGGGTCGGAGAGACCGGCGCCTTCTTCGGTCATGTTGACCGTTTTCGGGATGATCTTGGATTCTTTGGTGCAGCTGAACCTAGTGAAGGAAGCCCACTGGGTAACGGATGGTCACTGTCGCCACCGGATCTGATTATTCAGGACGAGTTGCACCTGATCTCTGGACCATTGGGAACGGTAGCAGGGTTGTATGAAGCTGCGATCGATCAACTCGCTAGTCGCAAGATTGGCGACCATGTCGTCCGGCCAAAGATTGTGGCATCTACCGCAACGGTTCGCCGCGCCTCAGACCAAATCGAGGCCCTCTTCGACAGAAGCACCACGAGCATTTTCCCGCCCCCAGGCCTTGATCGAACGGACAGTTTCTTCGCAAGGACGGTTCCCACGAGCACGGACCCGGCTCGTCTTTATTTGGGAATTGCAGCTCAAGGGCGAGGACCTAAGCTCGTCTTCCTTCGTTCATTGACGACCCTTCTGTCGTCGGCACAAGCATTTTATGATGCACAGCCTGTATCTGCTGGAACCTTGAATCCCGCCGATCCCTACATGACAGCACTTTGCTACTTTAACGCTCTTCGCGAACTAGGCGGTGCGCGCCGTATCGTTGAAGACGAAGTCCGGGATAGGGCTGGTCGATATGGCACCCAGAGGCATCGGATAGATCCTCCAGACTTGCCGTTCGCGGATCGCCAGATCAGGGAACCGATGGAGCTGACCTCCCGCGAGTCGACTGACAAGGTAGCTTTGGCAAAGCAAAGGCTGGAAGCCATCTTTGGGCCTGGAGCCGAAAGTGTAGACGTGGCTCTAGCAACCAACATGATCTCAGTCGGTCTCGACATCACTCGTCTTGGGTTGATGATGGTCCAAGGCCAACCCAAAACGGCAGCCGAGTATATTCAGGCCACCAGTCGTGTTGGCCGCGATCCTGCTCGTCCCGGCTTGGTCGTTGCCGTCTTAAATCTCCACAAGCCAAGAGACCGAATGCACTTCGAGCAATTCGGCCAATTCCATCGCACGTTCTATCGCTCCGTGGAGGCGACTAGCGTCACACCGTGGGCCGCACGCGCTCTGGATCGGGCATTGGCAGCAGTCGTGGTCGCAGCGGCACGCCACGTCGATCCCCTGCTGACGCCAGAAAATGCGGTTACTGAACTGAAGAACTCGCCCCAAGTTCGCCAAGACGTGCGCGAAGCCATTGTAACTAGGGCTCCGGCTCAAATGATCGCAGGTGGTCACACCGCTCTTAGGGCCGCAATTGATGACATAATCGATGCCTGGATCTCCACTGCGGACGACCAAGCTGCTGGGGGCAATCAGTTCGCCTACGCCAAGAAGAAGAGCCCCCATCGACTTCTACATATGCCCTTGGAGCCGGATTGGGCCAATCTCGATGAACCCCATCGCAAGTTTGTCGCTGGCTGATCGATGAGAGACGTGGAGTCGAGTGTCGCTCTCAAGGTCAGAGATCCGCACGGAAATACAATCGCAAACGCGGACGATCTGACATGACAAAGAATTCTCAGAGACTTAGCCAACTCATCTCGACCTTTGGGGCCGGCTCGATGATCGACCTTCCGACACGTTCTGTGATCGTTGCAGGTCTGGAATGGTGGGATATGCGGGGAAACTCGTTCACGACAATTCCTGAGCCACGGCTTACGATGCGCCTCGAGCAATTGTTAAAAGAACAGGGTCGGCTTGATCCGGAAGTCCATCTTTCGCTGCGGACGCCGCCTGTGTCGAACGAGCTCGGACATGGAGCTCCTCAAGGTGTGGCGGCACCAGTGTTTCCGACATGGTTTGTTTGCGAGCAGGTAGAGACGGGCAGCGGCCCGAACTCGAGCCTACGAAGACGCCGCCTGGTTCGCTGGCAGGACCTCGACACCAAGGGACGACGAAAGTTCGTGTTCGATGATGGGCGCAAATCAGAGGTTACTCCTATTCGCTTCGTTTGTGCCTGCGAGAAGGGACACATGCAGGACATCGATTGGCGGTGGGTCGTACATGGCGCGGTACAGTGCCATGAACCGATGTGGATCGAAGAGAAAGGAACAAGTGCCGACCCGGCAGACACCAGCGTGGTGTGTGGATGCGAGCGTAGGCTATCGTTGCAGGATGCTTTCCAACCAGGAAGGCTCGGAAAATGTCGTGGTGAGCGACCTTGGCTGATGGATCGAGACCCTGAGGGCTGTGGGGATAATCTTAAGCTTCTTACCCGTACTGCAACCAACACATACTTTCCGCAAGTCTACACGGTGATTTCTCTTCCTGCAGAGGAAGACGAACTTTCAAGACTGGTCGATGAGCTTTCGGGAGACCTTGCCGGAGTTCAGACTGTCGACGATGTCGCGCAGGCAAAGAAGTTCAACCCCAGAGTGTCAGCATCTTTGGGAGCCTATTCCAACTCGGATATTTTTGATCGGCTCAAGCGGCTGCGCGATGGCGCGCGAGTTGATGCTTCAAAATCGCCAAAGCTTTCTGAATTTGATGTATTTGCAAGTGGAACAGCAGAAATCGGGACCAACAGTGCTTCGGCAAAGCTTTACGCCCAGACACTACCGCGCTCTGTCTGGGAGGATACTTCGGCAGGAATAGACCTATCATCAATCAAGGGCTTGGTCGCTGTGCACCGCCTCCGTGAAGTTTCATGTCTTTACGGCTTTACCCGGTTCGAAGCGGCACCTACGAGCGCAGATGGCGATGTCGAAGATATCCAGCTGGCTGTGCGCGGTGCGCCGATATCACGTCATGCCGATTGGCTTCCCGCCATTGAACAGTTTGGCGAGGGACTCTTTGTTCACTTCGATGAGAAAGCAGTGGCCGCCTGGCTGCAGGAAACCGACGTCGCGGCGCGGCAAGGAAAGTTGATCAACGGCTATGAACACTGGCAGAGGCGTTTTTCCGGCGGCGCGCCGAGCTATCCGGGAACGGCCTACACCCTTCTTCACAGTCTGTCACATGCACTGATGGCAGAAATCGCCTTGGACTGCGGATACCCTGCGAGTTCATTGAAGGAGCGGATCTACGCACTTTCAGACTCCCGCACCGGAACTGTCCCAGAAAGGTGCGGAGTCCTCATATATACCGCAACGCCTGGCGCGCAGGGTACTCTGGGCGGTCTTGTTGCAGCTGGGTCTAGGTTCACGCGAATTCTCAAAGGTGCGCTAGATCGCCTGAAAGTCTGCTCGAATGACCCTGTTTGCGCAGA
Organism: Aquicoccus porphyridii; assembly: GCF_008369105.1. Lineage (GTDB taxonomy): Bacteria > Pseudomonadota > Alphaproteobacteria > Rhodobacterales > Rhodobacteraceae > Aquicoccus > Aquicoccus porphyridii. The sequence continues at coordinate 13,049 of NZ_VINQ01000032.1, forward strand.
CCACGAGCCTGACGGTCGGAGTGGCGACCGAGCTACCCACGGCGCGGCTTGTCACGGCTGCCTACTGATCGCTGAAACCAGCTGCGAGATGCGAAATCTCTTTCTCGACCGCAGCCTGCTAGTTCCGACGATGGGTGGGCATGGGGCAAGTTTCTTTGACTGAAGTGATTGATAAGCTCTCCAAAATCCAACTCTGACGCAATTGTCGCTCGATCATGGCTGGCATGCACGTGCCTGGCCCCGCATGACAGCATAGCCGCCCATCATTTTGATGACAGCCGATCCGTTCGGCAGCAGCGCTAACTCCTCGGCTGCCTGCGCCTGCAACGCGCTGCTATACTCCACGACCGGCGGGCATGCCCCCCCACCACCTGTCTCAAAACCCGCCATCGCGCAGCCGGTCAACCAGCTCGTCACGATCCCTAGGACGGCGAGCCGCCGCCTCCAGCATCCGGCGTTGGATTTCATTGGCCTTTTCCGTGGTTTCAAGGCGTTCGGCAAGTCGCCCCGTGCGCTCACCTGCGCGGCGGATCGACAGCAGGAACAAGACGATGGTGAGAGTTATCGCACCATAACGTAGGGCCGCCCGCATCCATGGGATGGCAGCGATACCGCCGAGAATGCTAGCGATCACCTCTGCCCCCGTTTCCAGTCATCGAGGCGGGCGTAGATCGTGACCGCGATCCCACCGAGCGCCACGGCGATGAACACCCAGCGCAGGGTGTCGAGATACGGTACCAGCGGAAGGATCGCGGTCTGGGTCTCGGCGAGGACGCTCTGCGCCACCTCGACGCCTGCCGCGCCCAGCGTCGCCGCACCGGCCGCGCCGCCGCCCTTCATGGTGCGGCTGTCAGCCAGCACTTCGCGCGCGGGCGGCGTCTCGGTTGCAAATGCAGTCGCCCGGACCGGGAACCGCTCGCCCCACTGACGCGCGGGGCCGAGGTCGACATGGATGAACCCCGAGCGCGGGTAGAACTCGAAGCCGAGGAACCCGACCTCCCGCGCCGCCGCCTCGAACGCCACCGGGTCGTGGTTCGCCATGGCGATGTCGAAGGCGGCGCCGTCGAGGTGCTTCGACCGCGTGGCACCGCCGACGGCACGGTTGTGCTCGGGGCTGCGATAGGCGGAGCGCACGATCAACGGCTTGCCCAGCCGGTCGCCCAGCGCCTGCAGCTTGTCGAGCGCGGGTTCGTTGACGAGCAGCTTGCCAGACCCGCGGCAGGCGATCTCGGCTGGGCTGAAATTCGGCCAGCGCCAGGTGCTCTCAGGCACGTCGCGCCAATGACGGTAGAATGTCGTCGCCATGGGGGTCCTCCAAAACGAAAAACCCGCCTCAAGGGCGGGTGCGGTTGGGCTGATGAATGGGGGGGGGGTGGCTACCGGCTACCGCCGAAGATCTTGAGCTTGATGGCGATGCGCGACTGTCAGTCAGGCTCCAACCGCCGCAGCAGGTTCCTGACGCTGGACACGTGCCACCGGCCGCCACGCCGGGTCATCATGCCCCGGGCATTCAACTCGGCGGCAATGGCTCGGAGCGTGCCATGACCCTCGCGACGGATCGCATCGAGCACGGGGGCGAGCGCCTCGGCATGGGCATCGGCATTCCGGCGGACCACGGCGCGCAGGGGGGCACCACCCCTGCCCGCCCGTCTCAGCGCAGCGGCGCCATTCGGATTGCCGAGCTTCACCCCGCGCGCCTTCGCCGCTGCCAACGCCTCCTTCGTGCGGCGGGAGATCGCCTCTCGCTCCTGCTGGGCCACCAGCGCCATGATGCCGACAGTCAGGTCGTTGGCCTCGGGCATGTCGCAGGCCACGAACCGCACACCACTTCCCTGCAGGGTCAGCAGGAACGCGGCGTTGCGGCTGAGCCGGTCGAGCTTGGCGATGACCAGCGTGGCGCCGGTGAGCCGCGCAAGATCGAGGGCCTTCTCAAGCTCGGGGCGGTCGGCCTTGCCCCCGCTCTCGATCTCGGTGAAGCGACCAAGCACCCGGGCATTCTTCGAGGCGGCGAACTCGTTAATGGCCTTGCGCTGCGCTTCGAGACCCAGCCCCGACCTGCCCTGCCGCGCCGTCGAGACCCGCTCGTAGGCCACCAGCTTCGGATTCGGGGCAGCATTTCTGACCATGTACACACCTGCCTGACGTTGGTTGCGCAGGTGTGTACGGTAGTGAGGAAGCAATAGTCCACTGATAGATATGGACTTTCCGGCTACCCCTGCTTCGGCAGCCAGGCTTTGACCGCAGGGTCCTCATCATTCCCGATCTGTTGGTCCCGCCGGTCGTATGGGGCCGGCGCAAGAATGACGCGTGTGATGGTTGCCGGTGGCTCGGTCTTGATCGCCTCCTTCAGGGAAACGCGGGTGCGCGCCACCGGCGTCAGTCCGAGCTCGCCCATGTAGCGACCCATCAGCTCCATCTGCTTGTTCGCGACCGTCAGCCAGGGTGATTGCTGGACATAGCCGCTCGGCGCCTTGAGCAGCGTCGGTGTCCGCGCGAGATGCTCTTCGGCCTCGACCCATCGGCCATAGGCCTGGCAATAGGCGGCCAGGGCGGCGCGATCGGCAAGCGTCAGCAGACCCGCTTCGTGCAGCGGCGTGGCGAGACGGCGCCATTCCTTCTGCGCCACGTCCGTCAGGTGCCGTGGGCAGCGCGGAAGCGCGAACAGCCGCGTGTGCTCCAGGGTTCCAGCGCGCGGGATGGGCTTGCGGCCGCGCGTCATGAGCCGGGATCCGGGAGGCTGTGCACGGTCGTGACTGTCGGATCGGCAGCACGTCCAATGCGGTTGCCGCGTTCGGCAATCTTGTCCAGCAGACGCTTCAATGCGTCTCCTCCCCCGGCGCCGTCCCCGGCCGAGGCAGCAACGTCTCCCCCGGCTCTCGGGATATCAAACCAGCCGGCCTGCGTCTTGAGGTAGAAAATGGCGCAGGTCGTGTCACCGGCGCGGGCTTTCTGCAGGAGACCGTTCGCAACATGCGCGATGGCCTTGGCCTTGCCCCTTTTATAGCGTGCAGCAACCTCCTCGTCGCGGTCGCAAATGGCCCGGAAGGTGTTGCGCGCGATGCCGAAGTAATCGGCGATCTGCTCTTGGTTCAGCAGGGCGGCAAGGGTCTCGACCTCGCGAACCTGATCCTCCGTCAGCGTGATCGTGGGGCGCGCCATCTCAGCCTCCCCCGAGGCGCAGAAAGAGCCGCCGCAGCACATAGCTCCGTACCAGCGAGGCCGCCGTGAACAGACCGCTCAGAGCTGCGTGCTGGGACACCGTCGCCTGCAGACCCACCACCGGAAAGGCGACCAGCTGGATGCCGAGCGCCACGCCCCAGCCCACCGCCACATTCGCCACCGCCTCGACCGCGGAGAAGAGACGCCCCTTTGCCATCAGGCCACCGCCTTCTGCCGGTGAGCCGCGATCTCGGCGAAGCCGCGCCCGTCGCCCTCCAGCGTCGCCATCTCCCCGGTGAAGTTCTCCCATCGCCGGACCGCAACATCGACATAAGGAGGATCCAGTTCCATGGCGTGGCAGATCCGCCCGCAGGTCTCGGGTGTGAACAGGCGTGCAAAATTGACCCCGTAGCGGGGTAATCGGCGTCCAAAAGTGACCCCCCTGATATTTCTGTTTTGATGCTTCCTCAGATGCATGAGGGAGCGAGTTGGGGATGTTGGTTGTGGAGACGATTGCGAAGATCAG
>NZ_VINQ01000033.1 GCF_008369105.1 Aquicoccus porphyridii
GCGCCGCGGACAGGTTCCGATGTATGACTCCGAAGGCGAGCGCATATGCATCATAGATCCCGCGCTGCTCCGGCGTCAGCGCATGTTCCAGCATCTCGTATTCGACGCCGTCATAGGACAGCGAGCGCGCCGTGTAGAGGCCAAGCGATCGCAGATCGCGGGCCAGGACCTCCATCGCGGCAACGCCGCCAGCTTCGATAGCTTGCACAAATTCCGCCCGCGTCGAAAACGGAAAGTCTTCGCCCCCCCAAAGCCCAAGCCGCTGCGCATAGGCGAGGTTATGGACCGAGGTCGCCCCCGTGGCCGAAACATAGACCACGCGGGCATTCGGAAGTTTGTGCTGCAGGCGCAGACCCGCCCTGCCCTGCTGCGAGGCCGTGACATCGCCGCGCTCACCCTTGCTTCCTGCGGCATTCGCCATGGCATGGCTTTCGTCAAACAGGATCACCCCGTCAAAATCCGCCCCAAGCCAGTCGACGATCTGATCGACGCGGGATTTCCTGGCGCCGCGTTCTTCCGAGCGCAGCGTGGCATAGGTGGTGAAGAGGATGCCTTCGGTCAGCGGGATGTCTTTGCCTTGCGCGAAGCGCGACAGCGGCGTCACCAGCAAGCGTTCCTGTCCGAGTGCGGACCAGTCGCGCTGCGCATCCTCCAGCAGCTTGTCGCTTTTGGAGATCCAGAGCGCTTTGCGCCGACCCTGCGCCCAGTTGTCGAGCAGGATGCCGGCGGACTGGCGGCCCTTGCCCGCGCCCGTGCCATCGCCGAGGAAGAACCCGCGGCGGAAACGGATGGCGTCAGCGGCATCGTCCGGAGCGGCCGAGACCATATCGCCGGTTTCATCGACAGTCCAAGACCCCGCGAGATACGCGCCATGCGCCTCGCCCGCGTAGATCACGGTCTCGAGTTGCGCCTCGGAGAGCAAACCATCGCGCAGGACGGCCGTTGGCAGCTTGGGGCGATAGCTGGGTTTCGGGGGGGCAACCGAGGCCATGGCAGCGGATTGCACCAGCTTCGTCGGATGCGGAGCTGCGCCGGGGATGTCGATCGCCTGCAGGCGGAAGGTCTCATAAATGGCATCTGACAGGCGCGCGCTGGCCCCGTCCTCGGTTGCATCGCGCAGGGTATAGGCGAGGTCTGCGGCCTCGATCTGCGGAGCGGTGTTGGTGGCGGGTGTTGCTGGCGTGGCGCGCGATGTGCTGATGGCTGCGCGCGTGGTGCGGGCAGGATTTCCCGGGCAGGGGGAAGAGGGGCCCTGCCCTGCTGGTGCGACCTGCGCCAGCACAAGGCGCGGGGGGACATGGGCGGTGATCAGCGACAGCAGGCTGGCGACATCAGGCGAAATCGGGCGCGCCAGATCGGCTGTGATGCCGCCCGCCTCGCCACCGAGGCATTTGTCGAAGACCGAAATCCGCGTCTCGAAGCTGGTGCCGTGCTTGGCGAAGGCCGCACCCGACACAGCACCCGTAAAGACCAGATGCGCGGTCTGGGTCAGGCGACCGAAGGTCTCAGCCCAGGCGGGCGCATCGGGCGCGAAACTGGCACCGGTGATGGCGACCAACCGTCCGCCGGGGACCAGACGCGCAAGCGCCGAGCGCAGATGCCGGGCTGTCGCCTCGGTGGTGCGAGCGTCGACATTGGCCACCGCCGAGAAGGGCGGGTTCATCAGGATGACGCTCGGGCGCAGGTCCGCGTCGAGATGATCGTCGATCTGGGCTGCGTCGAAGCCCGTGACCGGAAGCCCCGGAAACAGGCGGCGCAGAAGATCGGCGCGGGTGTCGGCCAACTCGTTCAGCGCGAGGCTGCCGCCCGCGATTTCCGCGAGGATGGCCAGAAGGCCTGTTCCCGCCGATGGCTCCAGCACCAGATCGCGCGCGGTGATCTGTGCCGCAGCCAGCGCCGCCAGCCCCATGGGCAGCGGTGTCGAGAATTGCTGGAACCGCTCCATCTCTTCAGACCGCCGCGTATGGGTCGGCAAAAGGCCGGACACCTTGGCAAGAATCGGCAGCAGAGCCGCGGGCGAGCCCGCCCGGGCCAGGAGCGCACGGCCGAACTTCCGCAGGAACAGGACCAGCGCTGCCTCGCCCGCTTCATAGGCCAGCTTCCAGTCCCAGGCGCCGGTCGCGTCAGAGCCGCCAAAGACGCGCTCCATCTCAACGCGCAGGCGAAGCGCGTCGATCTGGAAACCCTGCGCCAGATCGGGCTGCAGCGCTTCGGCCACGCTCAAGATCGCAGCAGCCGTATCGAGGGACGGGATGGGGGCAACAGGCGCAAGCGCGCGCTCGGTCGCAAAATGGGCGAGATGGGTCATCGGGAAACTCCGGAATGAGGAACAGGATCAGGCCCAGACACCCTCTTTCGGGCACCCTCAGGCCTGACCTTCCCCGGCCATCCTCTTCCTCTCAAACCCCATGATTTCCGCAGGTGGCTTGATTTTGTTCCTGTTATGTTCTATTTTGAAACCAAGCTAAGAAGGGAGATCCCCGATGGAAAGCACCACTTACGTCCTGCCCGCGACGCCAAAGCAGATCGCCTATGCGCGCGCTCTGGCCCTGCGCAACCAGACGCTTCTGCCGTGGGAGGTTCAGCAAGATCGGCGGTCGCTGAGCGCCTGGATCGACGCACAAGCCAAGCTCACACCTGCGACAGCGCTGGACAGCCTGCCCTCGTCCAAACAGGTCGCCTTCGCCGAGCGTCTCGCTCGGATCAAACGCCGCGCCGTGCCGGATGAGTGTTTCCGCGACAAGGGGCTGATGTCGAAGTGGATCGACGGGAACAAGTGAGCACGGCACCGGCTAGCTCCGGCCTTCCGGAGCTTCTGCCATACCGTGGCTTGGCAAACCGAGCGTAGTTGCCAACCTATAGATTGGCAGATTTGCCCTTTGGGACATCAGCCTCGGTCAAGCTCCTGTCCGAAGGACCAAGGTCTGGTCGCGGCGGCAGACCGGGACGTACACCGCTGAGACCTTCGGCAACCGCTGCAAGTCGTTGCCGTCTTTTGACCCAGCGTCTTCAGATCTCCCTTCACGTGGGGCTAGTCCATCAATTCTTTGGAAATGGTGATATTGGAGCGTCCATAACGCTGGAAAAGCAACCTCATCGAAGAAAACTATAGTGGTCTCTTGGGGCAGAGACGTCGCCTTCCTCAGCGCGTCTATAGGAAGCCCAGAAGACCGGCGGACTCAGTCCAAAGCCTCAAAGAACAACTGATGGTCACACGGCTTCAAATGCGTGACGTCCGGCCTGTTGCCGTTTGCCGGTTTCATGTCTTCGCCCCTCCCAAAAAAAGCGCATGCGCCATTACTCGTCAGCCGACGGCAGTAAGCGAGTAGTGCGGTGTCCCATCCCAAACAAGATCCCAAGACGCGCCCGGCCGGACGTTCTGGATGGCGTGGGGCTCGAAGCAGACGAGGCAATTCCCGCCCGGCGCGGGAGCCCGAACTGAGGGGTAGATCAGGCCCCGCGATCCAGCCCGGCGAAGATGTTGGGCCAGGCTTTGGCCCTCGGGATATCCGACAGCCGGATCGGGATGCAGCGCTGGGTGTTCCGGCTCATCGGTCAGATCATCGAAGATCCCGATGAAATCCGCCAACAATTCCACATAGCGAGCGCTGTCATGGAAGCTGCCGGTAAAGCCGAGTTCACGGGTGCGGTGCCAGGCCACTTCGCTGACAGAAACCATCACCTCCCACGCGCAATACCAGGCGCCGCGCTCCTCGGTGTTGAAGCGGTTTCCGCCGGCGCGGGTATAGGTGAAGGCGGCGTTGACATGACTGTCGCCGTAGATGCGCAGATCTCGGCTGCGGCGCTGCCAGGCCAGCTCGCGCGGGTCCAGATGCGGGTTGCGGCCACGTTCCGCCAGAAGACGGCCGCTGGTCATGCCCTCGATCTCCGCCAGAATCTCCATCTCGTCATCGGTATCGACGAGACCCCGCAAGGACGGTGGTTTGTGGTAAGTGGCGGGCAGCAGACGAACGAGACCGCGATCGGAAATCTCGGTCTGCTTCATGCCCCACCACGCAGCGCATCCAGATAGGTCCGAACCGCGAGAATTTGCGGCAAGCCGCCGTCGATCGCCGTGTCAACCGGACGGCTGCCCCCAAAGAGCGGCCCCGTGTTCGGCCGGGTGAACCAGCTTCGCGCGAGCGGCTCGGAGAAATAGAGTTCGAGCGATTTGTAGATGCCGATCACCGCACTGAGCCGCAGCAGTTGATCCTTGGTCAGTTCCCCCGCGAAATCCGGCTTCTTGGCACGCTTCCACGTGCTCACCGTCATATCGGCAAGGCCAGCCGCTTCGTTCAGGTTAAGGCCCCAAGCATCGACCACGCGCGCATAGGCCTTCAACGCGACGGCGTTGATCTGTGCGGGTTCTCGGATTTTCTCTGCGACGTACATGGCGTCCTCCATTGGGCTGAATATAGATCATATGGCCTCATTGTAAAGATCAAATGAACTGCCCGCGCTCTCACCCGAACCGCCGCCCTCCTTCCGTGAAGGTGTACTCGTTCACGATGATCCCCTCCTCGATGGCCTCATCCGAGGTGAGGTGGTCGTATTCGGCCTCAAGCTGGCGGTAGAGCCAGCGGGCCAGATCGCGGAGCACGTCGGTCACGATCTCCTCGGCGTCCTCGGTCGGCGGCTGCCAGGTCGGGCTGTCGCGGGTGACGTCCACCGACATGGTGTATTCGTGGCAATAGCGCCCGCGGTGGCTGACCTCGGCAGCGAGCTGGTAGAAGTTACGCCGCTGGATGGCCTGCAGCCGGTCGGCGATGCCATGTAGCGTCGCGTCGGTCGGGGCGTAGTCCCGGATGCGCGCAGCGACGCCATTCGCGTGACCAAAGTACCCTTCGAACGACGCTCCGTCACCCTGGCTCCAGAAACCTGAAAACCAGATGCAGGGTTTGGCCCGCGTCTCGCCGCCCATCAGCCGCACAGGCGTGGTTTTGAGCCGGACGCCGAGAATATCGCAGATGCGCTCGAAATCCTCGTAGACCGCGTCCCACCAATCGTCGTGAGGCCCAAGCTCGCGATACCAGCTGCGCGCCTTGTCCTTGGCCGCCTCCGAGAGTTCGGGGAACTGGTAGACGGTGGTGCATATGATTTCAGGCATCCACGTCCTCCCCGTTCAATGCAACGGCCAGCCACTCCTGGCTGCTCGTCCAGCCGATGGATTTGCGGGCACCGAGATCGATTACATGCGCGCCACCTCCGAAAGCGTCGAGGCGCGGGCGGGAACAGGTCAGACCGTACTGAAACCCCCAGAGGCCGGTGAGGTCGAGGTCTTCGGCCAGGCGCAGCACGAAGCGGATAACCGCCTCGACATCGCCGTGCTCGTCGTCATGGATCCAGAGGGTGCTGCCTTCGGGCGCGTCCTGATGCACGAGGGTGAAACCCGAGACCTCCGGATCATCGGCGTCCTGATCCGCAGCGCGCAGGTCATGAAACAGCGCGAGCGCGCGGGCAGCTTTGTCGGGGGTGCCAACGTCGAGCAGGCACGAGAAATGGGTGAAGTAATCCGCCATGGGGACCTCCTGAATGGGGAAGACCCGGCCAAATGGCCGGGCGCTATGTGGGGATGAGGGGGTGGTCGGGAGCGATCAGCTGGCAGGATCGTCGCCCGCCGCCTGTCGCACGGCATGCGCACAAAGCATCTGCAGGTAGAAGCGCTTGCGCGCCGTCCGGAAGCTGCGCACGGCGCGCGTGTCGGGGTGCAGCGCCCGGACCGCCGCGCGCAGAACTGTCTGGGGCGACGCCGTCGGCGGCAGACCGAGGCGCAAGTATGCGGGATCAGTCATATCAGCTGACCTCGACCACGGGCGAGGCGAGATGCGGATCGACCAGCGCCTCGATCCGCTCGGACCGGCCCATCCATGGTTCTGGCCGGATGGCCTTCACCCAGTCGGCGAAGCTCGGGATGAAGCCGAGGTCTTCCTTTACGTGCTGTTCGCCGACCCAGCGAGTCGGGATGATGCGCCCGGTCGAGAGCGTGAGGGTCTGCCCAAAGATCGTCTCCGCCATGAAGATGCCCTCGGCATGGTGGCGCAAGGCACGGTGCCGAAAGTCCGCAGTGATCTCCTTGCTCTGGTCGAACCATGTATGCACCGCGATGAAATCGTCGACCGTACCGCCCCATTTCTTCACCGAGGAGAGGGCGTGGTGATAAGGATGTGCCATACCCGCCCCCTCAGAAATCATGGGTATGGAGTTCGGACGAGGTGAAGCGCTCGTTGAACTCGAGATGGATGCAGCGGGCCGCAGCGTCGAAGCAGAACTCGCCGTAAGCGCCGTCGTTGTTTTCCCAACCGCCATGGGTGTCGGAGAGGAAGTCGTAGGTGAGCTGCTCGACGACATCCTCCAGCGAGAGCTGCCGCATCTCGACCTCGGGATCATCCCACGTCAGCGCGGCATAGGGGATTTCGGTCGCGGGGAAGTCGACGGCGGTCTCGCCCGCCCAGGCGCCAATGCTTTCGATCTGGCCGCTGTCACCGGCGCCGTCGAAGGTCACTGTGACATGGGTGATGCCGGCAGCCATGAGGCCATCGAACAGGCGGTCTTTGTTGCCCGGGCGCAGGGCGAGGGTCCGGGCGGTGCGTTCGGCATGCGCGGCAAGGATCGCCCCGAAATCGACGGTGGAAGGCCGCAGCGGGGCGGCCAGAGTGGGTTCAGTCTGGGTCATGGATATCTCCGTTCGGTGATGACAGGTCAGACCCCCCGGGTGGCGCACTCTTCTGCCCCCCGAAGGCTCAAACCCTTCCCATCCCTCCTCTGTCTCTCGGGCGTCACGCCGCGTTCTGCAGCGCGCGGGCGGCAAAAGCGCGCCAGAGCGGGTCGACAAGGCGGGCATCCAGCAGATCGGCACGGTGACGCAGCCGCTGCACCAACTCAGGCTCGTGCCAGTCAGTGGCGCGGCCAGCCTGGGCGCGCAGCTGAACCGCCTCGGTCACGACGGCCCGCGCCTCAAGAGCATTGGCGACAGGCTGGCACCAAGCCACAGCGCCATGACTGGCGGCCCCGGCAAGAACCAGGCGCTGGTCGCAATCAAGGATTGCCAGAAGCTGCGGCGCTGCATCGGAGCCGTTGTCCTCGGCAAGCTCAAACGCCCCCTGCATGGCATCAGCCAAGGTCGCAAAACGCTCAACGACCACGGGGGCAGCGGTGCCCGACATCAGGGCTGCAGGCGTCCTGTGCATCCGCGTCAGCGCGAAAGACAGGCTGGGATCAGGAGCGACAGTCGGGCCATTTGGAACGGGGCCCATCGGACGCGGGCCCGACTGGTTCGGCAGGGGAAGGTCAAACATGGCAATGTCTCCAACGGAGCGGGAAGCCACTCTCCCCGCCTCATCCGTCAAAGACCAAACCGCCGCCCTCTTACTCAAAGGGGCGACGGCAGGTCTGCTGGCACCATCAGAGCTTGCCGAGGGCCCGCAGGCTCAGCTCCGTTCCGGCACCCACGATGATGTGGTCATGCAGCGTCAGGCCGAGATACTTGCAGCCCTTCTGGATCTCCTTGGTCATGCTGAGATCAGCCTCGGACGGCGTGGGATCACCCGACGGGTGGTTGTGGATCAGGATCAGGGCGCTGGCGTTCAGCATCAGCGCCCGCTTGATCACCTCGCGCGGATAGACCGGGACATGATCGACCGTGCCGGTCGACAAAAGCTCATCGGCGATGATGCGGTTCTTGCGGTCGAGATAGAGGACATGGAATCGCTCGATGGGGCCTCGGACGGTGAGCGCGCAATAGTCCATCAGCGCCTGCCAACTGCCGATGACCGGGTTCTGGCTGAGGTAGCGGCCGAGGATGTCACGAGCCTCGAGGACGATAGTTTCTTCTTGGGGAGTCATGGGTGTCTCGCTGAAATCCGCACACCGACGCCCCCTGCCCTTTCGGGGCAAAGCCAACGGCGTGCATGTTGAGAAAAAGGTTACAGCGACCGCCTCGGTGTCGGGCGATCGCTGCTTGAGCGCTCTATCAGCCGACCCGGTCGAGCAGCTTCTTGGCGCGCCCTTCCATGTCGAGGCGCGCATCCTGCTGTGTCTTGTCGCGCGCGAGCCGCGTGATGCCCTGCACGAAGTCGAAGATGCTCTCGGGCGGGCGGCCTTCTTCCATCAGCACTTTCTCGATGATCTTGCCGGACTCCGCCTTCGAGAAGCCCCGCTTGCGCAGGAAATCCGCGCGGTCCTCGTCGCTGCGCGCCACGATCTGCTGCCGCGCGGCCTTGATGCCGTTCACGAACCCCTGCGGCGAGGAATTGGCGAACCGCGTCAGCGCCGGGGCCGCCTCATGGGCAAAGCGCGAGGCCGCGTATTTCGAATGCCGGATGCGGATCTCCTGAAAATCTTCGACACCCCATAGGTTCCGGTTCTGGCACACCGCCCGCAGGTAGAAGCTCGCCATGCCGAGGGTTTTCGCGCCCACCTCGGAGTTCCAGCAGTAGAACCCCCGGAAGTAGAGATCGGGGGAACCGTCGGGCAGCTTGCCCGCCTCGATCGGGTTGCGATCATCGACCAGGAACAGGAAGACATCGCGGTCCGACGCATAGAGCGTGGTCGTGTCGCGGCTGATTTCGACATCGGGGTTATAGACCCCGGTCGACCAGTCGAGCACGCCCGGCACCTTCCAGCGCGTGTCGCCCGTTCCATTGCCCGCGATGCGCTGCACCGCCTCGACCAGTTCGAAATCGTGGATGCGGCCGTAGTCGGGGCCGGTCACGGCGCGCAACTCCGTGCGGCCATCTTCCGTCTCGAAGGTTTTGACCTGCTCGGCGCGGTGATTGGTCAGCCCGTATTGCAGGTTGATGCCCCCCAGCGGCGCGGGCAGCTGGCGCAGGTACGACGCCGGAGCGCCGACGATGCTGGCAAGCTGGCCGAAAGCCCAGTGCGTGGGCGCGACCGGCTCATGCGCTTTCGGCAGCATCAGGTGCAACCGCTCGGGGTTATCGCGCGCGGCCTCGACCCGGATGTCCGCCGTCTGGACCACACGGCTGCGGCTGCGTTCCGACCGGCCTTTCACATTAGCCCAGAGATCATCGAGCGACAGGTACCGCTCGTCATCGGGCCGGTTGAACCATTCGGACGACACCCGCCCGTTCCGCTCACCCCGGCTCACGTCCACCTTCCAGCCACCAGCCCTCGCCGGTGCGACCGGATCCAGAACTTCTACAACGCCCATCGGCTATCTCCCGCAACGGGCGCCGGAAGCCACTCTCCCAGCCCTCAACCCGTCACCGGGAAACCGGCACGTCTCTCACTCTTCAAAGCCCGGCGCCGACGAGTTAACTTCCGCAACGATGTGAATGCACGATCAGTAAAACGCAATCTGGTCCAATAAGAGGAAGAGCAAGTCTACTTGATCTTCTTAAGTTCCTGGATCTCACGGAGCGCGGCGCGTTCAAACCGCTTGATCTGCTGAGTGATCTTTTCGTCACCACCGAATGCGGAGGCGCTGCGCCGTCCATAGGAAGAAAAATTTCGCACGATCCGAACACCTTCGTCGTCACGCACCTTCAGGTGGGCGAACCGGCGATACAGGCGCTTGGTGTGTGCCTTAGTCGATTTTCCAGATGCGATATTTCGCTCGGCGATCTTGCGGGTCCGACGCATCGCCCTTTTCATCTTGCGCCATTGCCGAGCGAGGGAGCTTTCGCGAATTGCAGGCCCCGCCTCGTGGAGCGCGAAGCCAAGGTACTGGGCCGCTTTCCCCGCCACGGCGCCCGTGCCCGTAAACTCGGTCCTTTCAGTCTTGTGCGGAGAGATATCCAGCTTCTCTGCCTTGATGAGATCCATGATCTCTGCTTCGGCTGCTGCGGCGTGAGCAGGGTCGCAGATCACCAAGATGTCGTCCGAATAGCGGCGATACAGCGCACCGATGCTGTCGCAAAAAGCGCGTGCAGCCTCGTCGAAGTCAATCATGTATAGGTTCGACGCTGCTGCGCTGATGGGGGTGCCCTGAGGGATGCCTCGCCGATGCCCCTTTGCCAGTTCGGGGTTCGGGTGGAACTTGATGCCATTTGCCTTGAGCTCTTCGACGCTGGCGATCCGGTCCCGGCCATTCTCCTTGAGCCGGGAGGAGAACGTGGCGTTCGCCTTGAGTTCTTCCATATCGACGTAGTGGAAGGCGGTGATCGCCCGAAATACGCGCATCCAGTGTTCGGGAAGTGACGTTACGCCCAGCACTGCCTTTAGGCGGCGCTTCAGGAGCGTGTGGTCAAGATTGTCGAAGAAGCTGCTGACGTCGAACGCCAAGATCGTGACGGGAGCATGGGTCTTGGCAAACGCAAGCACTTCCGCCGAGAAATCGTAGTTGCCGCGACCGAGGGCACGATAGGCGAGAACGCTATCGGACAGACCTGCGGCGTCATAATGGGCATCCAGAAATTTGTTCATTTCGCTGGCGTAGAACGAAAGTATGCAGGCGTCCCGGTGCGATGCATACTTGATCGGGCGGTCCTTCGAGGTGATCGTCCGTTTCCCGGTCTTCGGGCATTTCTTGTAGCGTTTCTCGGACTTCGTGTAGTGAAGCAGCGGGACAAACGAGTGCTGAATCACGAAGTTCGGGTCCATTACCTTCCTAGCGAACTTCTCGCCAACGGGCAGATCGAAATGGCGGTAGCCTCTGGACTTAAACCAATCGAGCGGCATTCAGCCTCCTTATCGCAGAGTTCGGAGGACTGGCCCTGACCCTGGGCTCCGGTTTTTAGGCCGGGCGTCCCCCGAACGCACGCCACCTTCTGTCAGCGTATACGTTCAGCGTCTCACTTCCGAACGCCTCGCAGACACGGGTCTCGAAACGCGAGGTGGTATAATGTAACCGTGGAGGTCCGAGCTATGCTCAGTGTCTCATTCCGTCTGGCTCTGGTCGCAGAGATGCTGTTCGGCATCGTGCTGCCAGGTCACCATAAAGAGGTTGACAAGTTCAACGGCCAAACCCGTGAGCCATTTCCCGCGGGCAGTCACTATTTGGTGAGCGAGTTTCGGCAATTCAAGGTTGCCAAAAGACAATTTAGCCAACCCCGTTGATGCCGAGAGTACGAGAAACCGGCGGGTTGCCCCGCCGGGCCCGAGGGGAGACTCCGTTCCTCAGAACGGGATCTCGTCGTCGCGGTCGACCAGCTCGGGATTTTCGTTCTCGGCTGACTTCGGGCGGCTCAGGAAGTCGACCTTCTCGGCGATGATCTCGCAGCCGTAGCGGTCGTTGCCCATGCTGTCGATCCACTTGCTGTAGTGGATGCGGCCGTGGACGAGGACCTTCATGCCCTTTTCGCAATGCTCGGCGACGGTCTTGCCGAGACCGTTGAAGCAGGTGATGCGGTGCCATTCGGTGTCCATGACACGGTAGCCGTTCTCGTCGCGAAGGACGCGACCTTCCGAGAGGCGGGGGCGCGAGGTGGCGAGGCTGAAGTTGATGATGTTGGTGCCGCCCTGGGTGGTGCGGGCTTCGGGTTTTTGGCCGATGTTGCCGGCGAGGATGACGATGTTTTGCATGATTAGCTCCTGTGTTTCCTGTCTTCGGGACCGTCCCTTCGACAAGACCCGGAAAAAGCCCGTCGGGTGACGCGTGCACGGTGGACGGAACGGACGCCGGAAACCCCCAAAGGACCGGGGTGGAGCGGGCAGGACGCCATAGGCGGCCAACACGGCCCGGGCTGACGCGGGGTTGCGCGCAGGAGGCCGAACGGGATTAGGGGATTGTCAGTCGAAGGGATGGACCAGAAGACAGAGATACGCGGGGAGCCCATGTCAGACCCTGTCACCCTGCCAATCGGGACTGCCTGAACCCAAGCCCAGCACCCGTAACTGGCGGCAAAGACTGCAGATCAACCAACCATCGTCACCTGCCCCCCTGCCTACGGGAGTTGCGGTGCCTTGCCGCGACGGGCTATCGATACCGGAACATTCAGGATACGGACCGCATCAATGGCTGATTACGATCTCGAGGCACTGTCGCTCGGCGAGCTGAAGAAAATGCAGAGGGACGTCGCCAGGGCGATCTCCAGCTATGAGGATCGGCAGAAGGCGGAAGCCCGCGCCAAGGTGGAAGCTCTCGCCCGGGAGTTGGGCTACTCTCTGGCCGAACTTGTCGGCACCGAGACTAAATCCTCCCGTACGCCTGCAGCGGCGAAGTACCGGCACCCTGAGAACCCGGCGCTCACCTGGTCCGGTCGCGGGCGGAAACCGCTGTGGTTCGTGGAGGAGCTGGAGGAAGGGAAGACCGCAAGCGACCTAGCGATAAGTTGAGTCTATAGGCGACGCGAGCCGCCCGCTGTTTCCATTTGCTCGGTGTGAAAAGTGCTGCGTTGCATCAAATCGAGGTTGGCATCCGTGACTTAACGCACAAATGTGCGATATATTAACGAAAGACTGGCCACCTCATACTCAGCCACTGATTGGGGTGTCGCTGCTTCCGGCAAAAATAACGCAACATTCATCCCTTCACTCAGTGAGCTGCTGTATGCCACACCATCAAACCCGCACTTCTTGATGAACTCGCATAAAAATTGGCTGGGAATGTAGTTGATTGCAGCGCTATCAGGAACGACTGGGGTGGCCAGTTCTTTGCCGAGTATCTCTAGAAAGTCGATGTCTCCACGCAGAAGAGCGATGCTGCCTTCATCCTCTTCCAGAAACGGCGAAACGAGGGTTCTAGGAGCCCGCAGATCAACAATTTTCAAACCAGCTTCGATTACAAACTCGGCAACGCTTACGATCTCGCCTGGCTGTGCGCGCACCTCACAGATCGCTGTCTCGACTGTCGATCCTAGATACAGGTACGGGATCCCTGTCGGATTAGCGCGACCTGAAGTCGCAAGCATTGCCGGAGGCGCTCCCATTTTGTCAATGGGTATTGGCTGTCCGTCTTTCTCTATCCTTGCTCGATACCAAACTTCAGGTTTCTCACAATCGCGCAGAATTAGGTTCGAGAGATGAACCCCCAAGCGTTCAGTGTCGATCACGCTGTCTGGAAAGTAGCGATTGACGTACTTGAGTTCGTCTGTCAGCGCACGCCATCGTTCTAAGCTGTCGGTGCGACAACTCTCTGACAGGCCGAACTGCCCGCGCACGATCTCACCGTCGTCAAAAACCTCCACCAGCAGGATCTGCGCCTGAGCCTCAGAAACATTGGGATTACTGAACAGTGACCAATCTGCGCTGAGCCACTCAACCAACGACTTCCCTCCCTCGGAGCGCGGATAGATCGTCAACAGCAGTTCAAAATAATCCGCCAACTCGCGAGCTGATAAAAGCGGTTGGTTCTCTGAGCCACACGTCGGACACGTTCCTGTTTGGGATGATCTTTGGGGGATAATCTGATCGCGCAAGCCTGCGTCCCCAAAACACTCTGGGCAGCACAACATCACTGAGCCGGATTATCCTTAAAGTACTTTGCGAAGGTCTCGATATGATGTTTCATCGCGAGCTTCTTCACATAGCCCAGACCCGGATAGTGTCCCTTCTCATGAAGCTCTCTGAACTCAGCAATTGCCGATGTATCGTAGTAACGGTTGTCCGCCGACCCTAGGTGCAAAATCAGCTTCGCAAGCGCTTCAGCAAACTTCCCAGCAGGGTCGGTGGGAGTGTCCTGCCGATCAGACTTAAAATGACGGATGTACATAATATCGTCGTCATCTGTATTTATGTAGGTCAGGTGGATTGCAACTGTGTAAGCAGGTCCTCCAGTTTCTTGATAGTCATCGCCAACCATAAGAAAGTCCGCAAACCCCGTCATCCCCTCCAAACCATAGGTGAGATGCAAGTCTGAAAAAACCTCCACATCAGGATGATCTGCATTCCTTCGCTTCTCGAATCCGTTCCTCAGAAGCACGCGGTGCGGTTGGAATGCAAAATGCTTCTGATACAATTTGCCAGATTTGCCGTCTTCGAAAACGCTACACGCAATACCCGCAACGCCTTGAATTTCTGCTGCTAGAGCCTTCGACTGAGAAAACCCGCTGTGCACCAGTGCAATGTTGTGACCCTGAAAGGTGTTTATGAGCCCGGATGCTTGTTCGAGCGACGTAGCCTCATCCAACAAAACCCCGACGGTGACTTGCTTATCCTCACTGTGCTTGTCTTTGATCAGGTTCACAAGCTCTGCATTGTAGTCCGAGAAATCCCCGATCCGTGGATTTGCAATCACAATTATGCCCGCCCCCTTTTCAAGGGTTACATCGATGGTCTTATTCAAACCATTGAGCTGCGATTTAACTGGCTCCACTATCGGAACAAAGCCACTTGCGCCTAACGTCAGGGCACTCTCTCTGATCGTAATCAGCTCGTATTGCTTACCCCTAAAATAAGGAAAGTAGATCAACTAGCTGCCCACCCTTTTGCCTCTGCCAAAGGCACATTGAGGACCTCAATTAGATTTCCGAATTCAACGTTTGATATTTTGGTGCTTAGGGCAACAGACTGAAGCGAAGCTGGCAATTCTTGAATGAATTGCGCAAGATGCGTGAGCGTTCTAGTTTTCTTGAGCACTTTCACCATGGCGCGATGGACTTCCGCTGACGCGATAGTGCGAAAGACTTCCAGGTAAGCCTGGTACCGTCGGGTATTTGGCACGTCTGGCAGATCATAGCCAAGATCTTTTAGGATAAGGCCCGCCTCCCTCATACTGACAACGTCAAAGATGTTGGCGGCGGATGTACGGTCTGGGATGTTCTGTGCAGCCCGTATCTCGCTGATCTGATATCGGCCAGACAACCTTAGAATACCGACGTCCGAAGGCACCGCATCAAGAACTGAGGCCAGATGGTTCTCACCGACGATCACATTGACAGACGCGAAGACCTTTCGATACTCTTCAATCTGACGCTCCAAGCGCGTTAGACTGTCTCGTTCAGATTTTATTTCGTAGACAGTCCCGGTGCCGTTGAGAATGACCACATCGGCTTTACACCGACCAACACGAAACTCTGTTATCATCGAAGCTGTGTTGAGCGAGTGCGTTCCCAGCAAAACCCTGTGGGTGAGTGCAGCCTTATAGGCATACTCGTGACGAAATTCGGCTTGCCGAAGGTATCCAAACGCGCACTCGAAAGCCTCGCCGATGGTAACGCTCTCAGTAAGTTCGCCGTCAATTCCAGACTCAACAAGCAACCTCGCGAACATTGGCGATTGGCCCGTCTTCGCCAGCTCCTTGATCACAGTTCTAGAAAAGAACCTGCTTACCGCTGATGCACTTATTGCGTTGCAATTATTCATTTTCAGCTTCCTGCCCTCGGCAAACAGTAGCGAAGCTTTCCGAATCTTTAAAGACTCATGTGACGTCTTTCAGAAGAATTTCGACCCAACGTGACCGCCCATCCTAGCCAGAATCGAACGCCCGTCGGGCCCGAGGTGCCCTCATGGTATGACCGCTTTGACTACAAGCGACCTTCCAGAAACCCTCGTGTGTCCGCACGACGATCTGCGTCAGGTGGCAAACCGGCGTTCCTCAGATCGGCATCGCCGATCACTTGGTCGCCGATAGGCCCGGAGGCGCACTTGCGCCGTGCCCGGGTCCTCGGGAAGTGAGGCCAAAGCCTCACCCGAAGGGATCGTACTCCGAGACGATCACGACCTCGTCGCCGTCGATTTCATCGGCGGGGACGGCGCCATAGGATCCATCCCCTGCCTGGAAGACGACGATCGAAACCATGAGCGTGGCGGCGAGGGAGGCGGCGAAGGCGTGTGCATCTTTGCGGGACATCTGTTTAGCTCCTGTCTTGGAGGCGGGGGACCATCCCCCGCGCGACAGGACCTCGAAGGCCCGAATACTGGCTGACATCACCGGGTGCGTTCGGCTCGTCCGAATCCACCCGGCGGCACGGGCTTGCCCGTAGTCCGACCCCTCGCGGGTTGATCTCGAAGACAGAATTCGGGGCAAGGAAGGGAATGGCGAGCGGGGGATGGTCCCCCAACGTCAGGAGCCGGTTGTCCCGCTGATGCTTGGAACGCCGCCAGCCTCCCGGGCAGGCTCTTGGTTGAAGACGTCCTTCCTTGGGGATGGATCCTTTGGTGCCCCGCGAACTCAAAGGACAAGGTTGGGATGGTTGAGAGGCCCGCGCTGAGGCGGGCCCCTCGGTTTCAGTTGGGCTCAGGGGGAGTGGACAAAACATGGGGGTCATCTTCGTCGTTGCGGCCCGTGCTAAGGTGAGTTCTTTGCGTGTGGGGCTGCCATGGACGTACGGATTACAATCGAAACTACCTTCGACAACGGGGAGAAGCGCACTCATCAGCTTGACGGCAT
>NZ_VINQ01000034.1 GCF_008369105.1 Aquicoccus porphyridii
GAATGCCGTAACGGCGCAGGCGATGACCAACCGGCCCAAAGCCCTCCCGGAGCTGTCCGGGAATTAGCGAAATGACTGTCCGGGATTTACCGAAACGCGTGTCCGGAAATTACTGAAATGCTTGTCCGGGAATTACTGAAACCCGCAGATGGCCCGGAGGTGCACACTCCGGGTCGTCTTCGGGCCTTACAGTCATTGCCCATCACCTGCCGCTGTACGGTGTGCCTGCGAACTCCGACATAGCCTAAACTCACACGGCGCTGACCTGTCACTTTCAATCATTCTACTCGCCGTTCAAGAGCTAAGCGGATTGGCACGGTATTGATTTCCAGGCATGCTCAAAAACATGTCGTTCGGCGTTTTCATCCATCGAACTGATTCGATCTACGACGATGTGCCGTCGGAGCGTTATCAATTTCCCAAACAGTATTTGGCACGCGCCCAACAATGTGTGGGCGACTGGGTTGTTTACCTCGAACCCAGAAAGGTCAAGGACACGAAAGGCTACTTCGCGGTAGCCAAGGTCCAGGAAATCATCCCAGACCCGAGACATGCTGACATGCATTTGGCAATTATCGAACCCGGGACATATCTCGATTTCGGTGATCCTGTCCCATTCCGGGCAGATGACGCCG
The DNA here is from genome assembly GCF_008369105.1 of Aquicoccus porphyridii. Classification (GTDB taxonomy): domain Bacteria; phylum Pseudomonadota; class Alphaproteobacteria; order Rhodobacterales; family Rhodobacteraceae; genus Aquicoccus; species Aquicoccus porphyridii. The sequence goes on from NZ_VINQ01000034.1 coordinate 636, forward strand.
TGGTCGAAAGGGGCCTTCTGAACGATCAGGGCAACATATCCGGGCGAGCCCAAGCTGCTGTACGAACCCTTTCCCCGTCAGACTTTGCCATGATCGTTGAGCTTGGCCTTGGCAGCGGTGAGGACATCTTGCCTCGAACCGACAAGGCCGATGTGGTGACGGGATTTGGAGAGCTCCTGCAACCTTTTCAGCACATGTCAGCGAGGGAGCGGGTTAACCAATTGACCAACCGCGCCGTGCGGGACCGGAATTTCCGAAAGAACGTGCTCCGAGTCTACGGCGAACGCTGCGCCATGACAGGTCTTCGCTTAGTCAACGGTGGCGGTAGAGCCGAAGCCGAAGCCGCACACATCAGACCCGTCGAACACGACGGTCCTGACATTGTGAGTAACGGGATCGCTCTATCTGGCACGGCTCACTGGATGTTCGACAGAGGTTTGGTCGGATTGGCAAATGACCTCACGATCCTGGTCTCCCGACAAACCAATGACCCCGATGCGGTAAGATCAATGATCAACCAGTCAGGTAAACTCATGGCACCTAGTCGTCCCGCAGATCGTCCACGGGTCGAATTTCTGATTTGGCACCGAGAAAACTGCTTCAAGCAATAGCGGCCCAAACCAGCTGTTGCCCGAAGTACGAGATGCTGCGCTGCGGCCCTCGTTTAGCAGCCGTTCAGTTCTTTTCAGATACCAACCTCATCCGCTTCTTCAGGGCTATCAAGAAATTTGAGTGCCCCTCAATTTTCAAGATGTACGCCGACAGATCACTGCCATGGTACGCGCCGAAGTCCTTACGTGCAGATTCAACTACGCTGGTCGTCAAGTTTTGGGCATCAATGGTAATAATTCCTGCGTCAAACAGTCGATGAATATCTGCTCGAAGCGGGATGCCATTCCAGGCCTCATCGCCGCCGCCACATGATACTGGTATTATGTGGGCGGCCTCCAATGCTGCCAACGTCTCGCATCCTGAAATCAGACAACGTGCATTAAACATCTCAAATACGGCACGGCGAAATGTAGCTTGTCCTGGGCGCTCCCAAACATCGGCCAGTCTGCGCTGCCGCTCTGCTGCGATTTCAGCCTCATCATATGCATTTTCGATTAGTTGGAAACCAAGACCTTCAAAGTACCTTCTAAACACATTTGTGATCGGGTTGTCGGTCATGGGGTTACCGGCAATCTCGTTAGCAAGACGCCCCAAGGGCTTCACTGGATAAGCTACGCCTTCGTACATTAAAAAACCTGTCGTGGATTTACGCATCTGTCCGTTGGGCTTGGGGTAATTCTCGTACAGCCAGGCATGCCCTTGGACCTTAACACAGTCTATCGCCTCTTCGGCCTGATGTCGATCAAAGGTCAATTCAGTCATCTTATCAATCATATCCTTCAAGCTAACAGATCATGATGCAATCGTAGCGGCGCTCCAATCATAGGTTCAATTCAGGGATGCAACCAACCCACAACTAGCGAACGGCCCATAGCAGGTATTCGTGCCTCTCGCATTGAACGGCAACTTCATGCGCTGAGCGGAAGTTGACGTCAAAACGTTATGTGCTCAAAAGAGCAAAGGCACAGATGCACCCAATGGATGGGCAGGTCGACTTGAGCCCCGGTTGTCCTTACTAGGAGCACCAGCCCCGAGGTGTTGCGGTAGAGTCATTGCCACGCATCGTGCACTCTCGGGGGAAACTAATAAAACTCGACCAATTCGGAGAAGGCCTTGCTAAGATGGTCGCGAATGCCCCTAAGGTTTGCTCTTGTGTAATCGTCGCGATGCTTACGCATGAGTGCATGCGCATCGTCCCATGGCTCAGGTGGATCGTTTTCGGTGATGCGATCAGCCAGCACTTGAAGTGCCGGGTCCTCACTCTCAGCTTCAGATATTGCCCTAATCTTTCCGACGTTTGCGACACAGAACCCAAAGGCAGATCGCTTGCCCGCTGGATTCTGTTTCTCTTCAGCCTTTTGCCGCAGTAAACCGTCGCGATCTTTGAGGAAATGGCAGCGATCTAGGGACGAGCCGTTCTTACCCTTCTTCGCCAACAATTCATCCATAGGAAACGCCGAGGGCTCAAGCTCTCCGTTGCGGATCATCTGCGGATAAAACAGCAGCCTTGCAACCTGCTCTTCATCATCGACCACGGGAGAAAATGCCAGTCTATGATTTTTTCCAAAGCTGCCGTTGGAGTGTTTGAAGTGCTTCAAACAGTTCCCGAGGAACTTTATAATCGGTCCAGTCGAAATCATCATACGTCGTATTCTCAGGTTCAACGTCGTTGCGAACATGATAGGAAAGCTCACCTTCGCCTCTTACGCCGATATCGACGTAGCCCGCCTCTGATTTGTGGCAAAAGGTAAACTCGCCATATGGGTCGACGGAAACGCTTGGGAGCAACTCCGAGCCAAATATCTGAGACGCTGCCAAAATCCTGGCTTCTAGGAACGCCTTTTGAAGTTGTGCATCCTCAAGCTCGGCAAATGTGTGCTTGGCAAACAGAAACGCCTGATATATTTCAACGTTCAAATTCTCGTACGGGTCCTGCAGCACTCCGTAGTAGTCGAGAGTCCCATCGATGGAGCTTTCTTGTGACTTCGCGCCCTGCAGAAGGGATTCGATGAATGGGAAGAGAATGGTGGGCGAAATATACCCGTCGCAGTGCGGTTCTGAATCAGGGACGATTGTGCTATCAAGCATGGCCTAACCTTTCAATCCCATACGCGTTTGAAGATCATCTGTTAGAGTACTCCGCAAGAGCTCCTTATTTTTGTCATGAAAACTGTCGAAAGTTTGACTGAGCACTGACTCTGCTCCATTCGGGTCATAGGCGTCTCCTACGCTTACTTGTCTGCCAAAGCGCTGCGAATGCAAATTGCCAATGCTTGCCACTACTAAATTGTTTTGAATTGCACTCCTGCCCTCTATACGAACAAGCACTTGATCTTCATCATCAATGGCTTGAAACCAACCTTGATTAAAGTCCCATCTTGGGTCCTTCAATTGAAGTATGTGCCTAGGTACAAGATCATTATCTTGGAACATATTGGGCGGGATTAGTACGTCGTCGGCTTTGTCCGCATTGAACGTGTCCGTCACGCTGTACTCAATCGATCTAACCGGTTTGTACTGATCCAAGCAGCCAAGAAGCGTCTCCAACCGTGCCTTGGCATCAGGCCAGACATCATCCCACCCCGTGTAACGCCGACAGGAAACGATCACTCGGCTTTCGCCGAATGAGCCTGTCCATTGAGGTTTGCCATCGTTTCCGAAGAACGTGAGTTCTCTTGTCGGCACTGGTTCGGGCAGCTTCACGTTTGAAGGCGGCGGACCACCCAACGCAAACTGAAAGATTTCACCAGTGTTGATCGCTGGGAAAATCTTCTTAACGTCACCGATGTGCTCTTCAAACCGACGCTCATCGGCACGGTCGATAGGAAGCGCTAGGTTAACAACGAAGTTCGCTACTTCAATAGCGTGCGTCTCCGCGTAGAGACGTATCTTTTCAATATTCTCGACCATTCGCCCAACACATGGTGCTTCGCACAGATTCTTACAACATTTCTAGGCCAGTTGCATAGCGCACGCGAGGTTGATGTTGCGTAACTCTCGCCTCTCGCGAACGTCCCTTAAGTGAACCCTACCTTACCCTGGCGACGGGCGCTACCCAAGGCCCGCTTTTAGCCCACTGCGGATTTGGGTCGCAAAGCGCAACTGACACGGAGGCTTCTTCGGCTAAGCAGACCTTAGCGATCGCTGCAGCGAACTTCCGCTTTCCGCCCTATCTACAGGACCTACGCGAACGGCCCAAAGCCGTCGTTCGTGTGAATCGCGCCCAATGGCCTCTATCAGCCATGGCCAGACAGTGCCATCAGCATCTGACGCACCACAATGATGTCACGCAAAAGCCCGAAGGCTCTGCAGTGTTTGGCCAAAATGTTCGCAGCCATCGGCGACCCGAGCAGAACGGCTCCGGTGAGCTACACAGAATCGCTTTCTACGTTTGATGTTCTTATCCGCTTCAGCGTACGGTGGGCTTGGTTGGCGCCCTTCGGTAGTTTCGAGCGCTGACATAAAACCGTCTATCAGGGTTTGACCAGATATAACTTCGAAATCTTGGGATTGCGCAGTAAAAGCGGCTAAACACCACGCCTCTGTCGCTTCGACAGCAGGTGCCGGAACGTGGCGATTTACGTCAACATCATTCATTTCATCTTCACGCCAAGCCAATCTAAGAATGTCAGTAATCTGATCAGCGCGGGCTCCAGGAGTTTGGGCCGGAGCAAGGATATGGCCATATTCCCGGCGCACAAAGCCTTGAAATGAAGCGTTTTCCAACACATCTGTATCCAGTTGCACTAGCAGGCAGTCCAAAGGCTCATACCCTAAATCACCGCCGAAAAGACCACCCCCAAAGAACTTTGCGATCCTCGACGCAGGAGGATTTCTATTCAGCCAGAGGAGTACATTGCCCCAACCGCCTTCCGGTGACGTATTGTCCATTTCTGGCTGAATAGGTAGCAACTCCGAGTTCACGCCTTCAACTTCAAGCGCGTGTTGAAAGAATGCTTGGATAGCTAGAAAGTCCGTTGGTCCTTCGCAAACCACTCCAATCCTAATCATAGGTCGCCGAATGCTCCGGGAATGTCACCGTCAAGCCAGACCTGAGACAGATTGCGACCGTTCATTGCCAATTGCCAATCTTCTCTTGTTTGCTCCGGGTTCGGCTTTAACCTTTCTACAGTTGTGTGGCCCTTTTTATTTCTGCGCACCACAAAAACCCTTTGATCATCGTCGAACAAGTCAAACGCATCAAGTGCAGTCGGGTTATGGCTTGTTAAGAAAACTTGCTTTGCGCCAAGGGTCACGTCATTTTCCGTGGTCAATTTAACAACCCGCAGGATCTGCTCTACAAGCGTTCGAGTAAGTTTAGGATTGAGTGCGTTGTCGACGTTGTCGAGCGCGAAAATCCGAGGTGCCTCGGGATGAGACAGAATAATCGCCGAAAAAAGAAGGAACAAAGTGCCTTCACTGCTGTCGTATACAGACAGGCGATTGCGGCTAGCATGCATGAATTTATCAACAAAATAAACAATGTCGCTGGAACTATCCGCCAAGTCTCTCGAAGTCAGGCGCGGATCACCGCGATGTGTTCCAAAGGCTGTCGCCCAGCCGGGCAGCCAAACCAAATCGGCGCATTCATCCATGATCGTCCATTCTGGGCCACCGGATCCGCTTTGTTTTCTTTCAGCACGTCGCAAGCGGCCCCAATGACCTAGGAAACTGGCAACTGCTCCCGGCAGGCCTTCCCCATGCAGTCCGACAGGAGGAGCATCGACACGCCCGCTTTGCCTAGCTCTTAAAAAGTCGGTTTGTGGAGAGAAAATGACGTATCGTGAGAATTCTGAGAAGACGTTCGAGACTTCGTTAGGTACATCGTAGGTTGCTTTGATCTGATCCCAAATTCCTCGGTGTTTTTCCAAACGGTCTGCGTGAGGGACTCCGGTAGCTCTTGCACCACGGTTACTCCGACCAAAGATTTTTTGGTTACCGCGGGTTGCAGATTCAGAAAAGAAACGAAGCAGTGGGTCGTTTTGACGGCTCTGCAAGACTGCAGAGTACCCAATACGATCCGAAAATGAAGCCTCTAGCTTCAGTGTCTTTGGTAAGTCTTCGTTTTTGAACGACGATTTCATTAACTCTGAAGGAGTTATGCGTAGCCCTTTTGATCCTATGTCGGCATCTCCTAGGCCGCGGCCAAGGCAAGCGGCAACAAGCCCAATCGCTTCTAGGAGATTGGATTTACCTGTTCCATTGCCACCAATGAATAGGTTCACCCGGCCAAGATCGAGCGTTTGCTCTCTCACCGACTTGAACCTTGATATCTTCAACGCGCTTATCACAGATCGTATGTCGTCCAGATCTTAGGCCGATACAAGGCCTATACAAAAGCCATTCAGGAAAGAACGCCGCACCGAGCTTCTGCGGTTACAGTCCGCTCGGTGGCATGCAGCACATCTAGAGGTTGCGCTTATGTAGATCTACAACACCATAAAGCGGCCTTTGGTGCAAGTTGCAGCGAAAGTCCGCTCTCCACCCTCTCTGCGGGCGCTGTGTACACGACACGCATCTTTCCCACACGCCCTTCGCGTTGATCTGCCGCGTTACCGAAACCCGGATCGAGATCCTGCGGCTCTGAGATGAGCGGCGGGGCGACACGTACTGACCCAGTGTGGCCAAGGCGATGGCGTAGCCTTCAAATCAGTGGCACCGTGTTGCCGACCGGATGTTTCGCCGAGATACCGTTCACGGTCACCCGCGCGAGATCCGCACTGGCGGATCATCTGCGCGATTCCAGGGCTGCTCGAAGAGATGCGTCCAGAGCGCCCACGTTTGTCGGCTTCCAGCCGATGCGGGAACGCTGGCCGTGAGAAACACCGGGCTGGTCGTCTGGGCGCGTTCTCTCAGCAACTCCAGAAACCGCATCTCTTTGCTTCGGCTGGTGAACACCCAAAGCACGATCAGGTTGGCCTTGAGCCCGTAGTGCGTCTTGTAGGTCTGCTGCCGGACCGCATGGTCATACTGGGCGATGGATCGCGCCCAGCTCTTGCGCCTGGCCAGTGAGGTTTTGGGCTCCGTCCCCCGGTCCACCTCCAGGGCGAACGCCCGGTAGCAGCCGCCGTAATCGAGCGCGAAGAACTGGTCCGGGATCAGCTTGGTTCGTCCGACGGGCATGGCGAGCTCGGCCCCGGTCCTGGTCAGGATCTCGTGTGCCGGAATGTAGCGGGTACCCTGACGGGCGGCAGCGATGTCGATGGCGCCGGTCACGCAGGAGACCGTGTAGCCGTGCCACCAATGCCCGGTGGGGCGCATCGTGGGCTCGTCCAGGCCCAGATCGCAAAGGTGATCCTTCGCCTTTCGGGTTAGGTCGTAGATATAGGGGTTGAACTCGGCCCGTTCGGTGACGCGCTGCTGGCGCGGGAGGAGCAAGTATCCGCCGGCACGGAGTTTCTGCATCTGCCTGAGCGCGGTGTCGCGGCACGCGTGGGTGTCGCGGGTGAGTTCATAGAGATAGTGCGAACTTTGCGGCCCATGCCGTTCGATATGCTTGAGCCAGCGGATCTCGCGCTCGGTCGGCCGCACCTGCGCTTGCGGCGCGATATGGTGGAACGTGGCCCGTCCGAGGCTGTCTGTGGTCGCGGTGGTCATGCGCCCAAAGTTAGCGCAGCTCAGAGCTCCGGCGAAGGTTTGAGCGGGTCCTCGGGGTCGTTTTCCGGCAGCGGTTCCGACGGGTCGTCGTCCGATGTGTCGCTATGCTCGGCCTTGGGTTGCCAGGGTTCCGCGTAAGCCGCGCGGCACTGTTGCCGGATGGCATCGATCTCGTCTTTTGTCGCCTTGGGCCGCTTCTCCAGCACGAAGAACGGAAAGCTGATCGGCACGGCGCGTTCGGTTAGGCCGCGGATGAAGGTGGCGAAGGTGCCCTTGGGCTGGCTCTGGATGGTCTCGGGGCTGGCGTTCATCTGCCCGGCCAGAGCGCGCGCGTCGCGGGCCGAAACGCCGCCAGCGAGCTTGATCGAGGTGTTGGCCTCGAAGGCTTCCTGCAGCCCGCCGGTGAGCTGGCCCAGATACTGGTGCGCCATCACCATGCCGACGCGATACTTGCGCGCCTGGCTGAGGATCACCCCGATGTTCTGGTCGAAATAATCCTGCGCCTCGTCGACATAGACCATCACCGGCAGTCGGTCTCGCTCGGGCAGGGTGGCGCGTTCCTGGGCCGCCTGGGCAATGAGCGCGATGAAGAACCGGCCGAAGATCTCGGTACCCTGTTCCTTCAAGAGGCTCTTGGAGGTGTTGATCAGAATGAGCTTGCCCGCGTTCATCTCGGTAAACATGTCGAACTTGCTTTCCGGGTGCGAAAACATCCGCTCGAAGGTCTGGTTTTCCAGCACGCCGTAGAGCCGGCGCAGGACCTGGGTCTTCGTGTTGGCGAATTCCTTGCTGTCGAACTCGGTCTCGAAGAAGCGCCGGGGCGTGCCCTCAAGCTTCTCGATATGATCGCGGTACTTGTTCGTGCCGCCGGGTTCCATCAGCTCCCGCAGCGTGTGGATGGTGGCGTCGGGGACATGGAACATCAGCCGGGTCACGTAGCGGAAGACCACCGATTGCTTGGCGGTCATGCCAGCTGAGAGAAGCGAGCCCAGCACGAAATCGTAAAGCTCGATGATCGAATTGGTGAGCCGTTCGCGCTCCAGCGGATCGTAGTGTTCGAGCCGGCCCTGGCCGACCGAGAAGAGGTTGAGACAGACCGGGTAGCCGATATCCTCGGGATCGATCAGCACGATCCGTTCCGGCGGCACGGTTCGGGCATGGAGGATCGTGTTGATAAGATCGCCCTGGCTGTCGATCACCACCACCGATTTGTCGCCCCGCGCAACCTCATCCAGATCCCGGGCGATGAAGTATTGCAGGGTCTGGGTTTTGCCGTGCCCGGACCCGGCGACGATATGGGTGTGCTCGAAGCGCCGTTTCTCGGGAATGGTGAAGGGCGTTCGAAGTTTGAAGAGCTCCTTGAGCCAGGTGCCGCGCAGATAGGTCTCGACCACGTCCTCGCCCTTGTAATCAACCGGAAAGACCGGATTGGTGCGGTGGGTGGCGGCGAGATTGGCGTCGAGCCGTTCGCGGAGCGCCTTGAAGTGCATGTAGTCGTTGTCCTGGAAGAACGGGGCGATCACGTTCTGCACGGCCCGGCCCAGCGGCTGGGCGAACTGCGTGACCTCGACCAGCACCTCGCCCTCCATCGGCGGCACGGCATGCGCGATGGACGCCAGGGCCTGGGAGATGATCTCCAGAGCTGACATAACCATCCCCCGGTCGTTGGTTGCCTGGCCCGTCCGCGCCAGCATGTCGCGGTAGCGGGCGCCCTCGACGGTGTTGCACAGGGCCGGGGGAGGCGGAATCTCCGGCATCAGCCCTTCCTGGGCGAAGAGTGCCCGGCCGATCTCTAGGAGCTGCACCTGCAGGGTGGCGGGCAGGTCCGGCGGCCAGTGACGTGCCAGAGCGGCGTCGATCTCTTCGCCTGAGAGCTGTACGCTGCCCGCCCGCGCGTGGTTGTACAGCGCCATGGTTTCTTCGCGGGCGAGGCGCTCCAGCCGCCTTGGGCTTTCCTTGTACAGGCGATAGCCGATATAGGCCGGGATGGCGACCAGCGCGATGGATGAGACAAACAGCGCGATCAGCAGGATCAGTCCCAAAATGACGGCACCCAGAACCGCGCCGGCATAGTCTTCTGCGAAACTCTTCGACATCAGAACTCGACCACGGTGCGGTCGGCCGTGTCCGCATTGTCGTCGAGCCAGAGCTTCATCTGGCCGAGCATCGCCAGCAGATTGTCCTCGTAGATCTTGGCCCTGGACGGCGTGGCGCACAAAAACCGGTCCGTCCGGCCGTCCATCAGATGTTCGACCCGCAGCTCGAACTTCTCGTCCCGATCGTCGACTTTGGCCGTGGCCGGGCGGCGATCCACCAGCTTGGTCTTAAGCAAGTTCCGCTGCCGGATGATGTGTTTTTCCTCATGGGTGAAGGCGACGGTGAGATGGACCTCGTGATAGGTGGTCTTGAACAAGAGCCCCTTGCGAACCGTGTGGTGCTGAATGGATACCCGCATCGGCAGTCCCTCTCAGTGTGCAAGCGGGTGGCGGGTGGGGGTATCACCGGATGACGGTGATAAAGTCATGGGCTCCGGCCCTCGCATTTTCTTCCCCTATGTCCTTCCATGTTCCGCGCCCGATCCCCATACCCGATACCCATAGAGGTTGGGGGTCGGTATGGGGGTGTTTTTGGTATCCCGATCACGAGGTTTCCGGTTTCGGCAGGTCGGTTTCGGCGAAGGCGTCGATGTATCGTTCGGCCTTGTCCCGGGTGTCGAAGGCGATGCCGTTGTAGAGGTATTTGCCGTTTTCGACCTGTATCTCCTTGGTGCGGTAGTGGATAGTCTTCTGGCCCGAAGGCTTGAGCTTCGGTTCGGATGTCCGCGCCGCATGCTGCTGCTTGGACGGGTGGCGAGAAGCGGGCGGATCCGATGGGACATCCGATTTTGCCGCCGCCGCGAAGCTTTGCGCAGGAGCGTTGGGTCCCCGCAGCGCTTGACGCGATACCTCCAGCTGATCGCGGGCTATTTGAAGCATCTGTTGGGTGTATTCGGCGGTATCGACGGTGGCACGGCCATTTTGCACGATGGCCAGGCCAATAAAGCCCAGAAAGGCAATGCCCAGTCCCGGAACCGTGCTCATTATTATGATAAGGTCCGACGACCGGCTGCCGAACGATCTCATTTCGCTGACCTGTGCCAGCCCCGCGATGGCAAGAATGCCCCCGCCGACAATTGCACACCAGGCACAAAAGCTCAGAAAACGGTAGAGCGAACGCGCCGCTTCATATGACCTCATGAAAATCTCCCCAACTGTCCCTATACGAGAAAGCTGCAACCAGGGGCTGCAGCTTGTCAAGAACGTTGGAAAGAACGGTGCGGGCTCACCGGAGCACCTCATGGGCCAGGGCCAGCGCCTCGAAATAGACCATGTCCCGGGGCTCGGCGCGCCAGATCGGCGGCTGTTCCGGGGGCGCCTTGGGAAAGGCCGGGAAGTGGTCGGCGAGCGCCTTGGCCTCCTGGTAGATATTGGCGTGCCGCTGGCGCCGGTTCACAAATATCTCCTGCGGTTCGGCATCCTCCAGCGCTCGGGTGAGCGCCAGCAGGATGTCGATCGCGTGCCGGCCCTTGCCGCCGGGGGCGTCGGGGTTCTGGCAGATCACCATCTCGGGGCGATATTGCGCGAGCCATTCACGCAGTACCGCAACGGCCGCCTCCGGTCCATTTCCACCCCGCCGCGACATGCCGCAATCCCTGGGCGTGCCTTTATCGATATAGACCATGCAGAGCCGCCGCTGGCGCAGGGCCAGGGTGAGAAGACGCGCTTCTCTAGCCTTCATGGTCGGCCGCGAATTCTTCAGCCAACCGTTGTTCCAGCTTTTCCAGTGTCGTCTTTCTGTTAAAGGTCGAGGCGTGCTCCTCCGATGCCGGCAGCGTGGCGAGACGCTCGGACAGCTCCGCGCGCACGTCCTTGAGCAATTCCGAGAAGAAACTCTCGAAGCTGCGTCCGAAAATCAGCGACAGCGTCAGGATCTCGCGCAGGGACGGCTCCCGCTTGCCGCCTTCGAGCGTCTTGAGCGTCGAGGCGTCGATCCCCAGCAAGTGGCCGCAATCGGCCTGGGTCAGACCCGCGTTGCGCCGCGCGCAGCGCAGGTCGACCGGAAATTGATGAGTCATAGATGTGGTTGTTTAACTGATAACCTCTGACAGTTTAGATAAACCACGTTATCGGCAAAGATGCCCCCTGCGGATGTTTGTGGGGATTGGGGCAGCTGGGATCGGCAAACGCGGTGACCGATATCCAAGGCGGGGCAAGCTGACATACGTATGATTTTGATCATGGGTGCGAGGTATATCGCCGGGTCTACAACTTTGTTGGGCGTGCTGAAGGGAAGAAGCTCACCGGCGCCCGGATTGTGCGGGCAGGTGAAGATCGCGAACAGTGGTTGGCGGCATGATATGTGACAGCCCATACTGGCCTTTCGCCCGGCAAGCGCGTCGCCACCGTGCGGCCCGCCGAAGCCGATGGGGTGGATAGCTCCTGCTCCCCCGGCGTCGCAATGCGCCATAGTGCAGCTGTCTATCACTGCTAGGAAAGGAGCTACCCAATGCAGGTTTGGTGGTAGCGATTGGAGATAAGTCCTGCTTCAAGAATGGCCGCCAATTTGCAGCATGGCTGGGGTTGGTTCCAAAACAACGATCAAGCGGCGGAAAGGCACGATTGTTCGGTATCAGCAAGCGTGGCGATCGATACTTGCGCACCCTGTTGATCCACGGCGCTCGAGCTGTGCTCGGGCGCGCCGCAGGAAAAACTGATGCGCGCAGCCAATGGATCGGGCGCATGCGGGAACGGCGTCACCCGAACGTTGTCGCCGTCGCGCTGGCAAACAAGAACGCTCGGATAGTCTGGTCAGTTCTGGCGCGGGACCAAGAGTATCGCCCAGAACACTCCGTATCGTTCGCGTGATAACCGCGCCGGAAAGCTGACAAGGGAGGTATCTCAGGAATATTGCAACATCTGCCAGGAGATGGAAAAGGGTCACGCCCGTTGCTTCTCGAACCTGATGTGTGGATCGGCAAGGTCAACACCAATGCCTTAGGGGCGATGAGGTAGAAGCAAGCGGAAATCCATCGGGGCTCGCGGCGATGATCTATCAGGCCGCCCTAAGAAGCCGGATATACATCAGCAATCGCGACCTCGAAACCAGAACCAAACAGACCGTTGCAATAAGGCGGGGTCCATATATATCCACACAGGACATTCGCTGCAAGAGCGAAACGGTAACGGCGTAGGAAGTCGGTAGTGCGGGACGGAGCGGACCTCTGTACGTGTCTGGCCAATGACTGCTGCCGGCCTATACATTGACCAACATTTGAAATTCAGTTACGCTCATTGGATTATTAGTGCAGTCACACTCAAGGCCGAAAGCATTTAGTGAAACCATGTGTTCAAAAGACAAAAATGAAGAGAGTGTAGAGGCTAACATTCCCAGTTTATTTGATTCTTGGCATAATGTATGGAGAATCTATCTTAACTGGTTTTCGTGGCATACCGGCTTGCATTTTCTCGCGGTGGGAGGCGTTTTCTCAATAGACATTATCCGCGAAAGTTACTTATTATACGCAAGTTTGTTTATGCTGATCTTCGCTCTAACTGCCTTTGTTGCCTCTTATGCAATGATGCGTTATGATAAAAAAATCAGATGTTTGGCAAATATCTCCTTTGGCAAGAAAGCCAACCCACTCTTCGGCACACCGGTTGCTCAGGTGGGAGCATTTGGAGCAATGATAATTTCCTTTGGGCTTGTCGTACTTTGGTTCGTACTGATTTTGTTTTCATTGTGTGGCAGATTTGCCGCCGAAGTCTAATCAGAATTCTGTTACGAGCTAAGGGCTCCCATCCTTTTTCCTCATTTGTCCATCAAGGCGTGCAAGACCTCTTCAGCTAACTGAGCGGATATAAAATGGGCAAACCCTGCTGCCGTCATCCTGTCCATGAGGACGGTCATTGGCACCAGTGGCGTGCTCACGCGGGTCTCGACGGCCACGAAGATTGCAGCCGCGAACAGCGCGCCTGCCATAAGCACCGCCGGTGAAACCGGAACGCCTGAGGCGCCACCGCTTGTGCCAAGTGAATAGGCCGCAAGCGCAACGATCAGCACAACGGTTCCCGGGAGCTCCAGCGACCTGAACCGTGCCCGAGACCGCTGACTCTCATGTGAACAGGCCGGACAGACGACAGTACTGACGAAAATGACCGCAGAAATCGCCAAAAAACTCTTGCAATGCAGGAGCCACCCACAGACGCCATTCATCCGCGTGCAGATTTCCGCGGCGTACCGGGTCAAAGCTAACGTTTATTGTAGGTTGGCATTCACAGAAAACCAAGCGCCCAGCCTGCTGATCTTCAGGTGTCATGGACTACTCGTTGCTCTAACCGTGTCTGAGAAAGAGGATGACTTAGGACGGCTCTAGCTTTGTTTGTCAGCCCGTAACGCAGGACATACTCCACCAGCGCCTCCTCAAGTGCCCTCTCCCTCTCTGTGGCTTGCATTGGTGTGTCTCCTCTGGTCGCCTCACTCCGACTTGAGAAGAGCACTCTGGCGTTAACAAAAGGTAAACGATGGCTATGCATTTACACGACTCCATTGACCGACAATCACAGAGGCAGTCCGGGTTGTGATCTCGTTGATCATGGTTGCAGGCAGGTGGTCGTCGCCTGAAATACCAGCACGATACGGTAGACGGATACCCGCCTCACAGTCAACGGCAGCGGTTGTTTCCAAGGCATTTGCTGCAGGCTAAAAGCAAAGCTATGCTGCACCGGTAGCGGGCGCGACAAGGAAGGATCTTAGCCATCCAACAATTTCAAATACCCGTGTTCATTCTCGGATTGGTAATCTTGGCCATCTTTCCCCGCGAAGCCATAGCTGACGTACCGGTCATCCCTAGCGGGCAGACCTTCGAATGCACTCCAACCCATGTCTGGGATGGTGACGGACCCATCTGGTGCGCAGAAGGGCCAAGGGTGCGACTTTCCGGTATTGCAGCCCGTGAGATCGACGAGACCTGTTCGCCCGGTCATCCATGTCCACGGGCAAGCGGTAGAGATGCCCGAGCAGCGTTAGTCGCCTTGGTGGGCGCCGCCGCTGGAGTGGGGAGGCACGGACATATCTTGGTCACTGGGCCGACAATGAGGTGCCGCTCAGATGGTTCTGCTGGAGGTAACCGCACGGCTTCATGGTGCAATTCTCCGAGGGCAGGAGACATCAACTGCGCGATGGTGAACGACGGTTGGGCATTGCGTTGGGATCGATATTGGAACAACCACCGCTGCTAGACGTGGCTCCTTCCGCAGTCGGCCATGGTCGAGCGAGTTTTCACACAGCCTCGGCCGAGGCTGTGTGGAAACTCCAACATGTGGTATGCTTGTTGCGAGATGGGAGTGCATGTATGTCAGGTTTCATCGGTGGTGTTGATCGCGATCAGGTCACGCTGTTTCCGGAACGTCTTGAGGATTGGATTGGCGAGGACCATCT
>NZ_VINQ01000035.1 GCF_008369105.1 Aquicoccus porphyridii
GGCGTTTTTCGGCGGGTGCGGCTTATTCGAATGGTTGCAAACCCCTAGGGTGTATATAAACATCCATCCGCGCCTCTGGTATCATGAGTCCGGTCGCATGCTGTGCTAGACACGAATGACTTGTAAGGGCTGAGACCGGTCATCCCCCCGCGCTAGGCCCGAACGACGGCTCAGGGCCGTTACATATCATGCCGTCAACCACTGTTCGCGATCTTCACCTGCCCGCACAATCCGGGCGCCGGCGAGTTTCTTACCTTCAGCACGCCCAATAAAGTTGTAGACCCGGCGATATACAGCTACCGAGTTTTTGTCGGCATGGGTCACGCGGACTTCATCGATCTTGGCCCGGCGGAATGATTTTACAATTTCTGCAAGCGCCGCCTCTGCAGAAACAAATGCTCCAAGATCTCGATAGATGTTGCCGCTTTGTCTAATCAACACTGCATGAACAACGCCGTCCTCGAGTATGGCAAAATCCAAAAGCTCTTCCACTGGGATGACTTCACCCTTGTTGGTGTCAATCAGTTGAGCACCTGGGGTCGGGCCCATGATGAAATGAAGAATTCCCCCGATGGCAAGAAGAATAAGAAATGCAATGAACTCACCCATGCGTTTACCATTAGTTGCGATCAGGACGATGCCTAGAGGCCATCTGCTCCAGCGTCGAATAACTCGCTGTTTTCACGATGAGCGGCAGCAATGCGAGCTGCAACCGCAGCATTCTGGCCTTGTAGTCAATGTCGGGAAAGGGTCTGAACCGTTGATCCCGACGACGAGACGCCAGGAAGCTACGCCGTTCCACCGTGTCGCGGCTTTGAACCCAGTTGGGCTCCTATCAATTCCATGATACTGCTCATATCGTTCGCATGGGAAGATGGAAATGGTCGAACTGGTTGGAAGCAGGGACTGCGGCAATTCACCGAAGAACAAGTTTGTTCAAGAGGTGGCCGCCGCGGTTGAGAGCGGTCAGGCCAACCCGAAGGATTTCAGTGAGGATGTGACCTGGGAGAATTCTTCGGAGGGTCCGATCGATGGAAAAACCGCGGTTCTGGCAAAGATCGAGGAGCGCGAGGAGGCCCTGTTCATCAAGGTCGAGCACGCGATTTCCCACGGCAAGGTTGGTGCGGCGAGTGGGACAACGAAACTTGCCGATGGCCGCGAAATTCGTTTCAGCCATGTCTTTGAGTTCAATACTGCGAAGGCGGATTGCGTTCTTGCCATCAAGAGCTTCTGCTGATCACCCGAGGACTGACTTGTCCCGATCTGCGGACCCTCAGCAACCGGAATTGCTGAGCGATTCACGAATGGCCGCTCTGGCGAAGCTGCACCGCGGCGCCGCTCAATCAAACAAATTTCCCCTCTGGGCCGTCCTTCCCTTGATCGGAACCCGCCAGCACGCGATACCGCGCCGCATCCGAGGTCCGCAGGGGGCCCTAAGTGCAGGATGCTGCACAAGGCATGAATGTCGGCAACCCGATCACGCGATTACCGTTGCGGCTGAAAGTCCTTGCTCGCCAGCAATACCGCTGCTCCGATCATAAGTGCGCCACAAATCTTGTTCACTAAACCGAAGGAAAACCGCTTAAGTGCCGTGGCCGCTCGCACTCCCAGCCACCCCCAGAGCAGCAGGATAGCCCCATCAACCACCAGATATGAAATGCCGAGAATGAACAGTTGCGGCAGCACAGGCATCGTCGGGTCAATAAACTGAGGAAAGAGCGCACCAAAAAATACAACGGCAAACGGGTTTGCCATGGATGTCACAAAGCCTTGACGGAACAAGCGGAACGACTGACCAGATGTGTTGGCTGTAACGCCATCCGTTTTTTCCTTCGAGAGAAATAGCTGAACGCCAATCCAGACCAGATAGGCCACCCCAAGCCATTTGATCCAAATGAACGCGCTTGCGGAGGTCGCGATGATCGCAGCAAGCCCGAAAGCCGCCCCCGTCATTTGCAGGCTGTTGGCTGTCAAATCTCCGGCGATGGTATAGGCGCTGCGTCTCAGTCCATGTCTAACGCTGTTCGATATGATAAGAAGCTGGCTGGTATCAGGGGGCGTTGCGAAAAACACTGCGACTGCTGCCAAATAGATCACATAGGTTTCCATAGGCATCATCGGGTTCCTTCGGTTGTCATGCGGTAATCTATGGCCTTCGCGCCAATTTGGCCAAACCCTCATTGCTGCCATGCGCATCTGGACACTGGACGCCAGCTTCGTCCCGCACTGCCCTCTCCGACCAACGAAAATGCTGCGGCGAGAACGAATGGCCGCAAAGCGAAAGCTGTGGCGCGGCGTTAGAGTGACCGACACCGGCGGCTATAGAGCCGATCACGTCATGCGAGGCAAGGGGAGCGCCAGACGCGGCGTGCCGCGCCGCCGCAAGTCGGCTTCGAGCCCATGTTGACCAATGCTGCATCAGGCACGAACGTTGGCTTTGCGTAGTTTGCCGCTCAAGTATCGCCCGGCTCTTCTGGTGTCTTGGTTTTTATGACCTTCTGAATCAGCGCGATGAATTGACGTTTTTCATCATCGGTGTGACCTGCAAGTCGCACCGCATTCTCTTCTTGCGCCGCCGCGATGGCTGGGCCGCGCAGGTTGCGGGCACGATCAGTTAGCCAAACGCGCTGAACCCGTCCGTCGTTCGTATCCTTTTCGCGAACGATCAGACCATCTCGCTCCATACGCGCCAAAGTATTTGCCATTGTCGCCTGTTCGATGTCGAGCCGCTCGACGAGCTGCTTTTGGGTCAGTCCGTCGGTGTCCCAAAGCTCAAGAAGCGCGGGGAATGTGCCGGTGGTCAGGCCCAGAGGTTTGATCCGCGCGGTCAGGCCATGCGCGAAGATGCGCGCCATGTGGTTCGCGAGATATCCCGCCGACTGATCCTTCGCAAATGCCATAGCCGATACATATCACTTGAATAGCAAGCTATTCAAGTGATACATAGCAAGCTATGTGAAATAAATCTGATCAAGGAATTCGTCATGTCTAAAACCATCCATCCCATCTCCGGCACCGTTGCGCTGATTACGATCCTGAGTTTCTGGCTGTCTACCATTTGGTCGGAGGCGTTTGCCGCGGCGCAGGTGGTCACGACGGTGAAAACATTGATTCCATACGGTTTCTTCGTTTTGGTTCCTGCCCTTATGGCAGCGGGCGGTTCGGGCTTCAGATTGGGAAAACGAATGCGCAGTCCGTTGATCGACGCCAAGAAAAAGCGAATGCCTCTCATCGTGTCCAACGGTATCCTGATCTTGATCCCATCCGCGCTGTATCTGTCGTTTAAAGCGCAGACGGGCGCGTTCGACATGAGCTTCTATGTGGTGCAGGCGATTGAGTTGATGGCAGGTGCTGTAAATATCACCTTGCTGGGACTTAACATGCGCGACGGGCTGCGGTTGTCGCGCCGACGGACACGACGCCCGGACGCCAAGGTCGAATGATGTCTTACATTAAGGCCGCACACCAAAGCGGACCTTGCTCTCAAATCTCCAAGCGGCGGCTTCTGTCCCGCCATGCCGTCATTGCCGTGTCGTAATAGCTGCGCGATGCATGAACGGCAGCAATGCGAAAGCTGCGGCGCGACGCGACCTGGCGAACGGCCGGAGTGGGCCGTTTTTCTGGGCCGCCATCGCATGTGACGCGGATGGTTACTGCACTGCCGCAAGTCCGCACGGAGCCCTTGTGCCTTACCCGTGCACTCTCTTCTTGTTTTCCTGCCGCAGAGCCTCGAGAAAGAGAGTGAAGGCGCGGGTCGGGTGGCGCCGGCTCGAATAGAAGGCGTGATAGCCGGGAAACG
The DNA here is from genome assembly GCF_008369105.1 of Aquicoccus porphyridii. GTDB lineage: Bacteria > Pseudomonadota > Alphaproteobacteria > Rhodobacterales > Rhodobacteraceae > Aquicoccus > Aquicoccus porphyridii. The sequence continues at coordinate 3,800 of NZ_VINQ01000035.1, forward strand.
GCGGACACCAGTCGGCCAGGACCTCGATGAGCGCGCCGTCCTTCAGGGCTGGTGCGGCGAGATCTTCAAGCATGTAGGCCAAACCCATCCCCGCGCAAACCGCCCCCACGAGCGCGTCGCCATCATTGACGACGATTGACGGTGACACCTTCACCGTCTCCGCATGTCCGTCCTTCTCGAAGGACCACGGCGACAAGGTGCCACCCGCGTTCCTGAAGCCGATGCAGCGATGCGCCGACAGGTCTCGCGGCGTGCGCGGCGGATCACAGGTGTCGAGATACCGCGCTGCCCCCACAACGACGGCTCTCAAGGGTGGCCCCACGGGCACGGCGACCATGTCCATCTCCAGATCCTCACGCAACCGTATCCCGATGTCGAACCGCTCAGCGACGATATCGACATGCCTGTTCTCTACGCTCAGCTCGCCGTCGATCTCGGGATGAGCCGCGATCAGCCGCGAGAAGGCCGGCCAGACGAGCGTATCCGCGGCATGTTTTCCGCAAGTCACTCGCAGGCGCCCGCCAGGTTGCTCGCGCAGCCGTTCCAGAACCTCGATTTTCGCGTCGATCTCCGCGATGACCGGGGCAAGTGTTTCCAGCAACCGCTCGCCCGCCGCGGTCGGGGCAAGGCTACGCGTCGAGCGTGACAGCAACCTGATACCCATCTCCCGCTCGAGGCGCTTGATGGTCTGGCTGACGGCGGACTGGGTCACCCCCAGGCTGCGTGCCGCGGCGGTGAAACTGCGCTCTTCGGCAACTCGGTTGAAGATGAAGAGGTCGGAGAACTTACGCGGGTTCATTCAGTAGCCTCACTACTTGGTTTAACAAATCTCAGGACACTAATCACATACTGTATAGATGAGCTAATAAAGGGCCGGCAAGACAAGAGGAGCTGACAATGACAGACAATGTATGGTTCATCACGGGAGCTGGCAGGGGATTGGGATATCTGCTCGCCCGCGATGCCCTTCGGGCGGGCGACAGGGTCGTGGCGACCAGCCAATCCATCGACGGCCTTGCCGAAAGCCTCTCTCCGCCAGACGACAGCTTGCTCGTGCTGCCGCTCGACGTGACGGATGCCGAGGCAGCTTCGGCTACGCATGACGCAGCCATCGAGACATTCGGCCGGATCGACGTCCTGGTCAACAATGCCGGTCGCGCGCAGCTTGGATGGTTCGAGACGATCCCGGAGGAGGACGTGCGTCGGCAGTTCGAGATCAACCTGTTCGGGGCGATGAACGTGGCGCGCGCGGTGCTGCCTACGATGCGCCGGCAGCGCTCGGGCCTCGTGGTTACCATCTCGTCGGTGAACGGCCTCGTCTCAAACCCGGGTGGATCGATCTATTCGGCGTCCAAATTCGCGCTCGAAGGCTGGATGGAGGGAGTCGCAGAAGAGATCGCACCGCTCGGCATCCACTCTTTAATCGTGGAACCCGGAATGATGCGCACGAACTTTCTCGATCCGTCCAGTGCACGGCAGGGGGATTTAGACATTGCAGATTATACCGAGGCGGTGGCCGGTTTTCGAACCTTTATCACCGAAGCGAACGGCGCGCAGCAGAACGATCCCGAGGAGCTTTCTGCCCTGATCGTTGCCGAGGCATCCTCTGCCGAACCAGCGAGACGACTTCTGTTCGGCGCCGATGCGCACGAGTGGGCCAGCGCCAAGTGCGAGCAGCTCGCAACCGAGATCAACGCCTCAAACGCGCGAGCCTGAGCTCGGGCAATGTCAGCCCTGTTCCGCGTTGCGTGAAATCTTACTGTCCGTGACTTTGCTGACTCAGCGAATGGCCGAAATGACAAACTGCACCGCAGCATCCGAGCTGATCGCGAGTGGCCGCAATGGGCCGTTCCGTGCCCCAACTTGCCGCGCGTGTCGCGCTCCAAACCGATTTATCCGACCCCCATTCCTCCATCGCTGCTCAAGGCGCTGCCAGTTGCAAATGTTAGATCGGGCGACGCCATTGCAACGATAAAGCCCGCGATCTCCTCGGGACGGGCCATACGCTTCATGCCGTGTACGTTGGATTCCGCCCATCGTGCCGAGCCCACCTGCCAAACGGCATCCGGCACGCTCTCCATTCCCGCTGCTCGCCTCACCAATGCGGTGTCGGTGGTGCCGGGATTGATTGCGTTTATCCGGATGCCCTTGTCCGCGTAGTCCAGCGCGGCTGAATGAACCATCCCTATAAGCCCGGCTTTCGATGCGACATAGGCGCTTTGAGCGGGCCCCGCGACATTGGCGGCCGAGGAAGCAACAACGAGAATCACGCCCCCACCCGCGTTCAGCATCGCCGGTATCGAATGTTTCAGCGTGAAGAAGCCGCCACGCAGGTTGGTGTCGATCACATCCTGCCATTCCGGGGTTGCGTAATCATGCAGCGGTTTCTGGATTGTGATCCCGGCATTTGCTATAATGATGTTGAGCCCGCCCAATGTCTGACGTGCTTGGTCCAGAAGCTTGGCCACGTCCTCCTCGCGCCTCACATCCGCCTGAATGTACTTTGCCTGCCCACCCGCCGAGGCGATGGATTGTTGAACCTCTTTGCCAAGTTCGGCCCGCCTTCCGCAGAATGCGACCTTCGCACCGTGAGCGGCAAAGAGCTCGACCGTGGCCCGGCCAATACCCGACGTTCCGCCCGTGACAAGAACGGCCTTTCCAGCGAAACGATTATCCGCTTGCAGCGCGATCGGTGCGGGCGAGCGTGATCCCGCACCGACGGCCACGCCGGCCGCGGCACCCACCGCAAGGCCACCAGCCGCACCCAGCATGACTCTCCGCCCCGGATTTGTGGGTTTGCCTGTACCAGTCATTCTATGCCCTTTATATTAACAGTGAACATATTCTTTATCTCTCGCATAATACTCACTGTCAATATAAAAGATCAAAACTGCTGGCCGCTAACGGAGGAACACGCATGGCGACAAGAAAGAGGCGTCCCGGCGAGAAGCACGGCGATCTGAAAGCCGCATTGCTACAGGCCGCCGGAAAACGACTGGAACAGGACGGTCCGGAAAAACTGTCCCTGCGTGCCGTTGCGCGGTTGGCCGGTGTGTCCCAGACAGCGCCCTATAACCATTTCGCGAATCGGGAGGGGCTTCTTGCGGCGCTCGCGGCACAGGGCTTTGAGCGTCTCGCGACAAATCAGGCGGCCGCCGCGCAAGCCAATGATGATCCTCGGATTGCCCTTGAATGCCTTGGATACGAATACACTCGTTTTGCCCGTGGACATCCCAAGCTCTATCGTCTCATGTTCGGTGCTGGTGTTGGCGGCGAGGGCTGGCACGACGATGAACTCGTCACGGCGTCGAAATCCAGAAGCTTTGCGCCACTTCGCGACGTCATTTGCCGCTTGCTGCCGGAACCGGTTTCTCCCGAGCAAGTCGATAACGGGGCTATGGTCTGCTGGGCCTTCGTGCACGGTTTGTCGGCGATGCTGATCGATGGCACGCTTGCTGACCGGGTTGAATCCGATGACGCGCTCGCAGAGCTCTCGCGTCAATCAATAGCAATCATCCTGGATGGTGTGACATGAGGTGCAATTCCGCAAATAAACGGCTCAAACTGTCCTGCGTTGGCCCGCTTCAAGCAAACCAGAATGCTGCGCCGCGGACGAGTGGCCGACTCGGCGACGCTGCTTTGCCGCAGTGGTTCCGCTGCGAGTGGCAGCAATGGGTCGTCCGCGTGGCTCTCAAGTAGCCTGATCGTGGAGATGCTGCGCTGCCGTCCGAGGTCCGCAAGGAGCCCAAAGTAACCGATGCTGCGCCGAAACCTAATGTCGGCTTCGGCTTTAGATCCACGCGTTGCTGCAACAAATAGGTTTGGATCAACGGTCGCTTGTCGTATTGTCCTGTTTATGATCCGGAACCTCTTCGTTAACATGCCGACGATTGCATTTCTGTTGCTGTTCCATTTGGACGATGAACGGCTCGGGGCAGCATTTATCGGGATGCTGTTGGCTTGGGTGGTAGTTCTGTCCAAACAGCGCCAACCCATCATTGTGCGCGGACTCAACCTGCATTTCGCGTTGATCGTTCCGTTGCTTTTTGTGGCGTGGCGTTTCGGTCTAGTATCGTTCGCGAACTGGATCGAGACTTGGGTGTTGGCGTCAGTGGTTTGGGCAGCGGCTGGGGCAGTGGTACACGCCGTATGGCGGGGTGCACTTCCTGGTGTGATGGGTCTTGTGGCGGGGATAGCCGTTGGATGGACACTAATCCTGCCCAACGATCAGCTACTGACGATTGGGGTGCCGGTGATCGCTATGTCCTTTGCAACACGCTGGCTGGGCCGAGGAGATGCGAACGCACTTATCTTTGCCACGAGCGTGACGACCGGCGCTGACGATTATCTCTGACAGGTAAAAGGCGAAACCAAAGAGCAAGCGCGTGCGACGGTGAGAGGCCGTGCGCAACTGGCCATTGGCGCAGATGAAGCGAAATGGTGCTTTGCCCGCACTGCCGTCGTTCATGTTCCTGAAATGCTGCAGGAGCACCAACAGCAGCTTCGACGAGCCGCGCCGCAGCGTCACAAAGGCCTGGCGAGTGACCGCAGTGGGCCGACCTTGTCGAAAGAGCATCAAACCAAAGCGGTCAAGATGCTGCACCACCGCAACTTGGCTTTAAACCCGAACATATTCCAACACGGCATTGTCAGACGATGGCGCCTGCGGGCTCGGTCGTCCCGCAGCCGATTTCCTCACCTGAGCCGGTAGAGCCACAGCACCACGGGCGCCAGCGTCAGCGTCAGGACGACCGGCGCGATCAACGCAAGCCCAATCTGCGACAAGCTGGCCGTGCCCGACATCAACCCGCGAAGCGAGGTCGTCATCAAGGACACCGGGTTCACCTCGACGAAACTCCGGAGCCAGCCCGGCATCGTCGCCGGATCGACCATGATGTTCGAGGCGAAGGTGACCGGAAACAGGATGGTGAAGCCCAGTGTCATCACCGTCATCGGCGTCCGGACAAGAAGCCCCAGCACGATGAACACCCAGCCCATGCCGAAGCCGATGGTCAACAGCATCGCGAAGGCGGCGAGCGTGCCGAACAGCCCCGCATCGGGCCGGTAGCCAAGGATCAGCCCAATCCCCAGAATGATCCCGCCCGCGATCAGGTGGCGCAGGAGGTCCCCGACCATCAGACCTGCGAAGGGGGCGAGCGACCAGATCGGAAGCGTGCGAAAGCGGTCGAACAGACCCTTCTGGAAATCCGTGGACAGCCCCATGCCGGAGTAGACCGAGTTGAAAACGACGGTCTGCACCAGAATGCCCGGCAGGAAGTACTGAAGATAGTCGCCCGTCGATCCGGCCAGCGCTCCGCCGAAAACGAAGGTGAAGAGGAGCGTGAACATGATTGGCGTCATGACGAGGTCGAACAGCTGCTCGGGCACATGGCGGAACTTCAGGATCGCCCGCCAGCCAAAGACCAGCGCATTGGACAGCGGCCCGGGCGGCGTCGGCGGGGGGACCCGGCGCAGGGCGGCGATGCCGGGTGTTCCGGTCTCCGGGGCGCTTGCAGTGCGCGGCGAAGCTGAAGCGTCAGCGGTCAGGTCAGTCATGCCAGGGCCTTTGCCTTTTCGGTTTCCGCGTCGGGGGCTGATGCGTCTGGCGTTCCGGTCAGGGCGAAAAAGACTTCGTCGAGGCTCGGCGCGCCCATACGGAAGTCGGTCAGAGCGAAGCCTTCGGTGATCAGCGCGGTGACGGCCGCATTGGTGGCGGCGGCGTCGCCAGCCAGCACCGACAGCTCGGCGCCCTCGGGGCTACGCTGCACCACGCTTCCCAGATGCGCAGACAACAGGTCGGCCGCAGCCTCGATCTGGCCGCTGTCGGCAAGCGAGACATGCAAGACCCCCGAGCCGGTGGCCGCCTTCAGTTCGCGGCTGGTGCCTTCGGCAATCTTGCGCCCGTGGTCGATCACCGCGATCCGGTCCGCCAGTTGGTCGGCCTCCTCCAGATACTGGGTCGTGAGCAGAACGGTCACTCCCGAAGCGGCAAGCTGTCGGATCAGCCGCCACACGCCCTGACGCGCCGAGGGGTCAAGACCTGTCGTCGGCTCATCCAGAAACAAGACCCCCGGTGTCACGATGAGAGATGCCGCGATGTCGAGTCTCCGCCGCATTCCGCCCGAGTAGTCTTTGACCTGCTTGCGCGCCGCCGCTGACAGCTCGAAAGCGATGAGCAATTCGTCGGCTCGCGCCCGCGCCGTGCCCGACCGAAAACCCCAGAGGCGGGCCAGCATCACCAGGTTTTCGCGTCCCGTCAGGTCCTCGTCGAGCGAGGCAAACTGGCCGGTCATCGCGATGGAGAAGCGTACCTTCTCCGGCGCAGTGGCGATATCATGGCCCATCACCGTCGCGGTTCCGGCATCGGGTGAGGTCAAGGTGGCCAACATCCGCAGCAACGTGGTCTTCCCTGCACCGTTCGGCCCCAGCACGGCAAAGATCATGCCGCGCCGCACATCGAGGTCGATCCCCGCCACGGCGGTCATATCCCCGTAGCGGCGCACGAGCCCGCGGGCCTGTATCGCAAGGTTTGTGCGTTCGTTTTCCACGTTCGGCATCCGGTGCTGGAGAGGATCGTTCGACATTCTGCAGACTACAGCAGCGGTCGGAATAGTCGATAGGGTCGCGGACAGATTGAAAGCGGAAAGTTGCCTTCGCTGACGTACGGGGGTGCGAGCACCTGGGCTGAGAATCGTGCTTCCTGGACGAGGGCTGGCAGGATAGGGAGTACCCGTAGACCAATAAATTTTGGGCGAGGTGCGCTCCCATGACCGCTCTCATGAAGCTGCACTGCGGCGTGGCAAGGTCCGGTGAATGTCCCCTTCGGGCCGTCCGCGAAGACGGCCCGCTTCCTTAAATTTCAACGGCCTCTGCGATCGCAAGAGCATCCTCAAGCTCGACGCCGAGGTATCTGACGGTGCTGTCCATCTTCGTGTGGCCCAACAGCAGCTGGACTGCACGCAGGTTGCCCGTCTTCTTATAAATTTGCGTCACCTTTGTGCGACGCATCGAATGCGTGCCGTATGCGCTGGCCTCCAGACCAATCGACGCAACCCAGTCGCGGACAGTCCGCGCATATTGGCAGGTCGAGATGTGAATACGTTCGTGAAACCGGCCGGGCCAGAGGTACTCGGACCCGAACATCTGCGGGTCTTGCATCCACCTTTCGAGTGAGGCCCGGGTGCCTTCCGAGATTTCGAAGCGGACAGGTTTCTGCGTCTTGCTTTGCAGGACCGACGCCCGTTCCTTGATCTGGCCGGACGCCATGACATCGATAACCTTCATCCTGACCAGATCGCAGCCGCGCAGCTTGCTGTCGATGGCCAAGTTGAAGAGCGCCAGCTCGCGATGGTTCTCGGCCAGCTCAAGCCGAACCATGATCGCCCAGACGTGTTTGGGCTTCAGCGGTCGCTTCTGACCGACGATCCGACCCTTGTTCCAGGCGGGGCGAAGCGCGCGAATGGCAGGTAGGTTTGGTGTTTCCATGACTGATCCTCCGATCCGCCACGCCCTCCCACAACGACAACCCAACGTTGACAAGGCACCATATCACGGGAATGCCGCATCGCCTCCGAGGTCGGCAGTGAGCCCAAACCAACGTTCCTGCTGCGTCGCGGCGAATATCCGTTTGCAGAAATAGTTTGCTAAACGGCCAACTTTTTGTATAGTTGGCCACATGGAAAACTATCAATCCGCGCTCGATACTGCCTTTCATGCTCTTGCTGACCCGACTCGTCGGGCCATGATCGCACGGCTGATTGAGGGACCTGCTTCAGTCAAGGAGCTTGCGGAGCCCTTCGAAATGGGCCTCCCGTCGCTGCTCAAGCACGTGAAGGTTCTGGAAGCAAGTGGGCTAATCAACTCGGAGAAGACCGGACGGGTTCGAACCTGTCGCCTAGTGCCAACGCAACTCGCTGCTGCGGAAGACTGGCTGAATGAACAGCGTGCTATCTGGGAGGCTCGAACCGATCGCCTGGCTGCATTCGCCGAAAATCAACATGCATCGGAGACGAACAATGACGTCGAATAACCAACTGTCCGTGTCCAGACTGATCAATGCTCCGCGTTCTGCGGTCTGGCAGGCCTGGGCGAACCCAAAGAACTTCGAGCAGTGGTGGATACCCGCCCCTATCGTTTGCCGGGTCGAAAAGATGGACCTCAACCCCGGCGGGGGCTTCGAGACCCTGATGAGCGAAGACGGCGGTGAATTTAAGCCTCATGTGGAGGGGTGTTTTCTAGACATTGTCCCGCAGGAGCGGATCGTTTTCACCACGGCGCTGAAGGAAGGATGGGAGCCTGCCGAACCATGGCTGACGTTGACCTCAATCATCACAATGGAGGACGAAGGTAGCGGCACACGATACATCGCCCGTGCCCTCCACAAGAATCCCGAGGACAGCCGAAAACATGAAGAGATGGGGTTCGAGGAAGGCTGGGGAAGCACCATAGACCAGCTTGCGAAGCTGGCCGAAAAACTTCGAAGTAACCAATAGGCAGATTGAGCGGACATCCGAGTCCGCGGGGCGAGCGGCAAGATAGTCCCGCTTTCCGGCCAATGTGCAATCTGACACTAACGCTTGGTTGTCCGCCGTCAGGCTTCACATTGAGAGCACTCTCCACGTTCTCAGGTATGTCATAGCAACGTTCCACAGCGTTATTTGCGGATTTTACACGGCGGGGATCGTAGTTAAACGTTCGGCCAGATTTGCAGCGAAGGCGGATTTGCGATGAGAAACCCCGATCCTCCGAGAGCCAGCATCCGTGTCAATCAGCGGAAGCAATACGATGTTTTCGCGGCTTTCTCCGTGTGACTGCGGAACAAAGGCGATGCCTAGGCCAGCAGCCACCAGATCAAGCAGTTGCGGATCGTTCACCGCTTGTGCCGCAGCGGCAGTCTGAATCGTAGCGAGATCCATGCGATCGGCATTCGGACAATATGGCCGGTGGATCAGTGGCTCGTCTTGAAGATCGGCGAGGCGGATGCCGGACATCCCCGCGAAGGGATGGAAACGCGCGACTGCAATGCGAATCGGTTCGTCCGCGATAGGAATAAACTCATGTGTGCTAGGGACGCATTTATCCGACAGATACGCGAGGTCACTTTCGTGCGGGTCCTCAGTGAACCGAAAGGTCAGGTTCGCTATGTTCCGGCGCAAGCTGTGCAGGCCCGGTGCAAGCCCGTGAATCAGCATGTCAGGAGCACAGTGGATTCGGACGATCTTCTGTGGTTGGTCCCGCAGGCGGCTCTCCAGCGTCGAGAGGTGGCTCACGCTCTCCACAGCGTCGCAATACAGCTTGCGCGCAAGTGCCGTTGGCACCAGCCCTGATTTCGAACGCTGGAACAGCGGCATCCCCAATCGGTCTTCAAGCTTCAGGATCGCCGCAGACACTGTAGGCTGGCTGACACCATTGAGGCGGGCAGCCTTGCTGAACGTCCCTGTTTCAAATGCGCTCGAAAAATAACGCAGTGTGTTCAATTCTATCATAGTCAATGACTATATCATAAACAAACAATATCGCAATTAACTTACACCAAAGGTCGCTGCATATACATTTCATGACAATAAATAGGAGCGTTTGAATATGCATATGACCCCCGTAAAATCCGAGACGACCGCCATCGGCGAAGTGCTCACCAAGTTCGTCGCTAGTGATCCATCGATGTTCGAGTTGATATCTGACGATATTAATTTCCGGATCGACCATTTTCGCGACGACGCGGATACTAGTTGGCAACAAGCGACTTCCCGCGAAGGCATGATGGCCATGATTGAGCGGCTAGGTCGGGAGGTTTTTCCGAAAGGCACCGAGGCGCTAAGTGTAGAAACCCTTGTTTTGGGAGATGGCTGGCACTTGACTCAATTCAATCAGCGTTTCTTCTATGGCGTGCGGCAACGTGATGTCACCAGTCTCACTTATATCATTTCACATGAGACCGACGGCGTGATGGATTTCTTCCGCGAAACGGTAACCACAATCTTAGACGCCTAGGGTCAGGATGCATTGATTTCCAACGCGCTGCGTGATTCACGGCTCGGAAAACGGAGCGGTGACATGAGCGACCTTTTCTGGCTGACCGACGAGCAGATGGCCAAGCTTTCCCCTTTCTTCCCGAAGTCGCACGGTAAGCCGCG